>CAWIPQ010000007.1:0-321017 GCA_963838045.1 uncultured Verrucomicrobiae bacterium
GTTGGTATCAGCTCTTCAATCGAAAACCTCGTGAGTCGATCGCAGCTTCGCTCAAGGCTCTGGAACTCGCGCCTGATGAGGCGGTGATGATCAATGGCAACCTCGCGCATGCTTACCTCTTCGGAAACAAATTCGAGAAGGCCAAAGCGATCTATCTGGAGAACAAAGACGCGACGCTTCGCGATGGCCAGCCGTTTAGCCAGGCCGTGCTGGACGATTTCAAGGAGTTTCAGGACGCAGGCATTACTCATCCTGATATGGAAAAAATCAAAGCTCTGCTCACTACAAAAACAAACGCGCAATGACCTTGTCGAAGGAGAGCAGTAACGAGAACGCGCGTCAAAAAACTTTACCAGGGAAGGAGTCGTTAGGTTTCAAGCAATCTATGAGAACGGTTATAACTGGTAGTGCGAGTTGGTTGTCGCCAATTGCCGCGTTGATCCTGCTGGCGAGCGGGCCTGCCGGTTTTGCCAGGCCGCAAAAGAAATCGGCTGGAGTGGCCAGGGAAAACGTCGATCCGCTCGTCAATGCCGCGATGAAAAACATGGACACCGGTGTGTGGTCGGTAAAAGGCACGGTCACGGCCAAGAAGACGATTAAGCTACACGGACTTCTCTCCGGTGAAGATTTTGATTTAACGATGGAACCCGGCGCGAAACCGGGTGTGCCGATGCGCGGCATCGTGATTAAGGACAAGGCATGGGTTTGCTCCGATGGCGAGACCTGGCATGCCGGCAGACCGGACGACCGATTGCTCTACAATTGGGCGCATGTGCCAATCATGGCTGACCGGAGGTTGCCGCCATTTGAGAGAGTGGATTCCGAGCAGCGCAACGGACAGACCTGGTTGCACGTTCGGCTGAAAGTTCCTGAGAAGAAGGTTAACCCGAAAGAGTTGCCGCAATATTGGATCGTAATCGATCCGCAGGGAAAGGCCCAATATATCGGGCACACAGAAATGCCGATGTTTTCGCAAGCGCGTAATGAGGTCATGTACTGCTCATTGGATTATGCGCCCGCCAAAGAAACGATCGCGCCGCCCCCGCTCGGAGCCCCAATTGATGAGAAGGCGTATGGATTTAATGACATCGAACAACACAAGTTCGACTGGAAGGGAAAAATCATTCGCTTGGAGGTGACTCCAAAAATTTTGGAGTCGAAACAAATTGGCGAGGACACTTACCGCGCCTTCCTCAAGGACACTGCAACGCCTAATCACTACGGCGTGGTTGAATTTCCCCATGATGCATTGGTGAAGCTGGGATTTCTCAAAAAGGTCGTGAGCGGTGCACACGCCTCAGAGGATCTGGCGAAGATGGGCGCGTTAGGTCGCGCTGAGGGCAAACCGGTTTCGTTCTACGTGGAGGTGATTCCAATCGGCGAGAAGCCTGCCGCGAGAGCTGTTGCTGTTGGCGCGAGACTCGTCCGCGATGCCGACGGGAGCGTTAGTTACACCTGGGAATCCGATGGCAAGCAGACGGCGGAACCATCTCCGGCTCCTGTAGCGCCGAACACCTCCGACGGCGATCTTGTCAAACGTGGGATCGAAAAAGCGAAGAACGGTGATTTGGATGGCGCGATAGCTGATTTTGATCGCGCAGCCGAACTCGATCCAAAAAATGACGCGCCTTATTATAACCGCGCTCAAGCCAAACGGTTGAAGAATGACACGGCTGGCGCTATCGCCGACTACACCCGGGCAATTGAACTCGGCTCCACAAATCCGGCCGCTTATAACAACCGCGGCAACGCCAGGGCGGAGACTAACGACCGAAATGGCGCCATCGCGGATTACACGCGCGCCATTGAACTCAAACCCGATTACGCACGCGCCTACTACAACCGCGCTGTCGCCAGGAAGGGCAAAGGCGACGCGAAAGGGGCTGCTGCAGATTTCAAGCGGGCGCAGCAACTGGATCCGAACCTCGCAGGCGAAGAGCCTGCTACCGATTCAAACAGCGCTGGCGGCTCTGCGAATAACAAAGCTGCCGGAACTACGGTTACTCTCCTCGACGGCAAACTTGAGCTCGACATTCCCAGCGATTTCTCTCGTGACCCTGCCGATCCTAAAAATGCAAAGACGCTTGCCAAGTTCTCGGGTCCGGATGGAGCATGGGGAGCAGTGTTGCGTGGCACGCACGGACTGATGCCGGACAAGCTGGAGGGTTATTTAAAAATGCGCGTGGCAGAATACAGCAAGGGATTTAACTGGCTGCCGAAAGATTCTCATTTGCAGTGGCTGAAGAAAGACATCGTGACCATAGACGGCCGGAAATGGGCTGACTGGCGGTTTGTTCCAATGCTCAAAGGAACGAAGGATTATTCGCACAGTCCGGTTTACACCCGTTTCCTAACTACTTCCTATAAGGGACAGCTGTTAGAGATCAACTTCACCTCAAACCTGAACACCTCACCCGGGCTAAAGGCAGAGATTGACCACATCATGGGTTCGGTGCACCTGGAGGAATAAGAGGACGCTAATTTGAAACTCGCTTGCTTCCCCGCTCGCTCGCCGCTACCCGTCGCGGTTTTGCCTTCTATGTCGCTGATCCCCTCAGCTCCATTCACAATCACGGACGTGGCACTAAATAATCAGTAATACTGATGCCCTGAAACATAAGGCACTTGTTCTCGCATTGCTCACCGTTGTTGCGTCATCTGCTGCAGCTGCGGAGGATGGCCCAGAGGAGGTTATTCGCGCACTTTACAAGGCTCACCGTCCGTGGGAGCACAAAGAAATTGACCTCACGAATCGGGGTGTGCTGTTGAAATATTTCAGCCCCGAGCTAACCAAACTGTTCCTGAAAAATGCGCAGCTGGAGCGGGACTGTCCCAAGGGCGATCTTTGTGGAATCGAATTCGATCCAATTCTGGGATCTCAGGACTTCGACGACAATCTCAACTTTAAGCTTCGCATCGCCCGATCAATGCCGCCGCAAACTGGCCGATTCGAAGCACGCTTCAAATTATTTAACGAGGAAAAAGCAGAGCAAGAACAAGTCCTCGTTTTCCAACTTCTTCAATTAAAAAACGGATGGCGCATCGACGACATTATTTATACCGACAATAAGGGCTCACTTAAGGCAGTGCTTACCGCGATTGTTGACGAAGCAGCGCAGCTTAAAGAATAGGTCGCGAGGTGCGAGCGAATGAGAGTCATGGACAAAACGTCTCGCTCGCCTGGCCTATTCGTAGCTGTATCGCTCTTCATCTGCCTTCATCTGTCTCGTTATAAACGCTTCAGCTCCTGCTCAGGTCGACATCCGAATCTCGACGATTCGTTGGTAGAACAATGAGATCGTCTTTTATCCACGAATTTGAAACTCGTTCGCTTCCCGGCGCGCTTACCGCTCCCCGTCGCGACTTTAGCTTTTATGTGGCCGATCCTCTCCATTCACCAATTCATACCGAATAGTCCAACACCTGACTTGAGCCCATGCAATCATGACAACTCGTGCCATCACTATCTTCGTCGCAATCGTCGCGTGTGCGATTAGCCGGGGTTCTGCGAATGCGCAGAAATCCCCGCTGCCCCAAGAGCTTTCGCCGTCGTCCAATTCTGTTTCTCCGGATAAGAAATGGGAATACAAATGCGAGGAGTGCGGCACGGTGCTTCCGCGGCCGCAAATTGTAAAAACCGGCACGACGGAACGTGTCGTAGATCTCAATAAGGAGGTGCCGGATGGTGTGAACGGTATAGACGCTGAGATTGTCTGGGCGCCGGATTCAAAGCGGTTTGCCTTCAATTATGGCACCCAGTTGACACACCATAGCTACAGAAACATTGCGTTTTATCAGCTGCGTGGCGACAAATGGGAGGCATTGGTCTCGCTGGCGGACGGATTGGCCGACCAAGTTTACCCACGGCAGTGCGATCCGTACCAGGGCGAGTGGCAGTTGCGCAATTGGTCTGATCCGAACACTGCGATCCTTTACGCAGCCTGCTCGGGAGAAGTCGACTCAGCTTTCCTGTTCACCTTGAAGTTCGATGAGGCTGGCAACTGGAAACTAACCAAGAGCCATCGGATGTCGGACAAGGAAGTACAAAAGAGAGAAAAGGGACAATGAGACCATCTGGACTGAAATTGTTCGCGCCTTTTCACGGGATTCGCGGCCCGATTTGGCTAACCACAATTTTGCTTCTGTTGTCATTTCCAAACGCGTTTGCGGAGTCCGACTTTTCGGCCTTCTGGAAAAAGTTTAAATCCGCAGTCATCGCTGGCGATAAGGCGCTCGTAGCGGAGATGACGAAATTCCCATTGTCGATGCCCTATGAGGTAAAGGGGGTAAAGAACAAGGAGGAGTTCTTGCGTCGTTACAACGAAATTTTCAAAGGCGAGGCCAATGCAGCGCAATGTTTTGGAAAGGCGGAACCGCACAAAGAATCCGACCGGCAATATAACATCTACTGTCCGTTTAAGGGAACTCCAAACGACTGGGAAAACGCACCTATTCGCTTCATTTTTGAATTGACTAAAAGCGGCTGGAAATTTACCGGACTCGACAACATCAATGAATGAGGCGGGTTAACCCGCAAAACAATGAGATCGTTCTTCACGCTTGTCGCAGTTATCGCGTGGGCGATTAGCTGTAGTTTTTCCATTCTTGGTGAAGATGAGCGGAAGGCTGAGAACTCAGATAACGTGCAGGGCCGCGAGAACTCATACGGTGCGAAAGAACGCCCCGTCGCAGAATTCCACGGACCAAACCTGAGGCCAGGTTACCCAGACGCTTTCAGTCTCGATTACATCCTGGAAAAGGACACTCTGTCGCCTAACGGGAAATTTGGGTTCATCTATCCCGATGCGGTCCTATACGAGATGGATGACAGGCTGGCTCGCAATTTCATCGTGGCGCTCGATCCGCCGCAAGTTCTTGCCCTGTTGGATATTGAATCACCCGAATTCGAGAACAAAAGCCACGGCGGCCATTCCATCGAATGGTCGAGCGACAGTTCGGTAGCGCTGCTGACCTTGGAGAGCAAATGGGGACCCGGTGATTTCATTCTGGTCGAACTTCAGAACGGACAAGTCAAACGGATGACAGATCTTGCCACGAAAATTCGGCAGTTATTCAAGCGCGATTACGAAAGAACAGCGCGCCACAATCTGGACAACATCACTTTTGAGTATCAGGAGTCGGAAGCTGAGTTTTGTGAGCTTGAGGGCTCGAGATTGGTTCGAATCGATGCATACGCGACAAGTGACCCGAAAGGTTTCGAAGAGGACATTTGGCGGGCTCGTCTGCGGGCGACGTGGGACATCGCCAATGGCAAGTTCACGCAGCAGAAGGTGACGCGGCTTAAGCGAGAGGATTGAGCAATGGGTGGAAAGAATTTCTGTTGCGCAATGTTGATATGCGTCTGGCTTTCGGCGCTCCCATGCCTTCGAGCGGCGGAGCCCAAACGCTCCGTGCTTGTCACTGCGCCGAGTGGTGATTTTCAACTCACAGGTGCAGATCGATCTGCTGTGATCTCGCTTGTCCCGGCGAAAAATCCCGACGCGCACACCTTGTTACCGCCAGCTCAAGTCCAAATCAGTGATGAGTCAGGCAGACCGAAAAAAACCAAACTGGTTTCCTCCGATTCGCTTGAATCGCAGCGGCAATGTTTCATTTCCCCGGATGAAAACTGGATCTTTGTGCAAATGCCCACTGATAACAATTGTTCGACCGGAATTCTTTACCGGCGCCAAAATCCGCATTCCGGTAACCAAACTTTCAACTATCAACTGGCAATGCCGGAGCCTTTCGAGAAATCTGCGTGGCAATTCTTTGCCAGGGAGCGCAAAGTGCCCGAAGACGCAATCGGCGTTCCCGACCAGTACGGCAACCGTTACCAGGATGTAGAATTTGGCGGCTGGAGCGGTGATTCGGCGCGTTTACTGCTGGCATTGAGTGGAGCCATTGGCAAGCCAAAGGAACCTGAGGAGGGAGGGCCTGCAAAGTATCAATCAAGCGCGTCAACCTGGTTGCTCTATTTCAACACGCGCACTGGAAAGTTCGAACAGACGGATCGGCTCCGCAGTTCAAATGCGCTCCGCGAGAAGGCACAGTCAGCTGAAAGCGAAAAGGAAGTGGAAAGCGGGGCAGTGCTCTCGGCGGAGTCACTCGGTCAGGAAGGACCAGAAGTTCCCGTTAAAGACCGCCTCAGAAAGGCAGACGCTGCGCTGAATCAGACGTATCAACTCCTTCTTAAGCAGCTTTCGTCTGACGAGAAGACGAGGCTCCAGCAAGAGCAGCGTAGTTGGTTGACAGAGCGCGACACATTCAGCGTCGTTTATGCCATTCAAAGCTGGAGCCTTTTTCCTAATGCTAGCCAATCGGAGGGCGCTTCGATCATTGCCGAGAAGCGCGTCGCTGAGCTACAACAACGCTTGAAGCAGAATGATATTTCTGCCAAAAAGACCACCCGCTGAAATGAAAACGAAAGGGTATGCCATCGCACTTCTCACGTTCGCTGCCATCTGCCCGTCTATGCCCGCTCAAGAAACTGCTGGAAGTGTTTCCGGGCCGAAGGCTGGGTTTAACATCACTGCGCCCGAAGGCTGGGTCGTCGACACTGAATCGGGCAAGGGACAGGACTTGCCGTGCGTTCTTTACCCAAAAGGTTCGTCGTGGTCGGACGCAAAGACCGTGATGTACGCGAAGGTAGCCAGTCCGCAATGGGAAGGCGTAAACGCGTTCGTGGAAATGGCTATCAAGGAAATGAAGGCAAAGCACGGCATCCCGAGGGAGAAGATTGCGTCCGGTAAAACTAAGGATGGCCACGACTACTTCATTAACGAATACCCTGCCACAAAGGATTATTCGCAGTGGGAAAGGGTGGGCTACGTCCAACTTCCGCAGGGAGTCGCTTACATCGTCCTCACATCCCGCGATAAAGCGAGCTACCAAAAAGATTCTGGTCAACTCGAGAAAGTTCTGAAAACCTTGGTATACCTCGAGCCGAAGTCGGAAACGGCGAGTGGCCAGGAATACGCTCGTCGTTACAGACAACTGCTGGATCAGCATGCCGACGGTCAGATCGAACCGCTGCTCACCGAATGGCGGGAGAAAGCGCCTGACGATCCCGACGCCTGGATCACGAGCGCGAATTATTATTTTAACCAACGCCAGACGAACATCTCGACCAAGAAACCCGGCCCAGGCGACATCACGTTGACTGATAGGAAGGGAAAGTTAGCGGGGAGCATTTCGTTCGAGCAAACCAGCGAAAACATGAAGCGCGCTGCCGATCTTCTTCAGGAAGCGACCACGAAATTTCCCGATCACTTGGATATCTGGTGCGGGCTCGCGTTCATGTATCAAGAGTCCGGCGATTTCGACAATGAGTTGTCAACGTTAAAGAAGATGGTCGCGTATGCCCGCGAGCATCCGGCGCAACTGAAATGGCTAAAAGGAGAGCCACTAAGCGAGTCTGCTGACAAATTCGTTCCGGAAAAGCTGCACGAATACGGTCGGTACTACGAGAAGAAAGAGAATCCCGAGGACGATAAACGCTGGTTTCAGATCGCGACGCTAGCGATCGAACAATATCCAAATCACCCGGAAGGCTTCAACGATGCGGCCGGTTATTGGGCTGATATTGGCGAATGGCAAAAGGCACGAGAGATGGTCGAAAAAGCGCACCAAATCAATCCCAAATCAGTTGGGGCGTTGCTCAATCTTGGAAACATCAGCATCGAAATGAAGGACTTTACGGGCGCGCGAAAGTACTTCGAGGACGCACTAAAACTGGAGCCGAATGGCAAATACGCCCAAACAGCGAAGGAAGCGTTACGAAAACTGAAAAAGAAGTAGTCACCCAAGTCGAGCTCCCAGCGGGATTCTCCATTAGCAGGGCGCGTTCTGGCCTGACTCGGCTGTTTGTCGTCATTGAAATTCTCATGGTCGCATCCAGCGCATCAGGCACGCTCTCAGTGGAGGAGCAGATGAGAATGTTGGCGGAACGCTACCGTCAAGTCGAAGACCAGCTCGCACGCTCGATTCGTTATACCAGCAAGGAAGAGTCTGGCGGCGCGACAATAGTTAGGCGGGAATGGTACAACGGCGCGGAGGACCTGATCAAGATCGCGGTCGAACGCACCGATACCTCTGGACGCGAGCTAACGGAATACATCCCGCACGATTTGGATAGTGACTTTGGCTGGAGAGGCCTGTTCATGCTTACGCGCAAAGAAACGTCATCACCCGACGGCGGCATGCAAGTGGAGGAATCGCGGAAATATTTCGGCGAAACGGACGACGACAAGCACCAAGTGATTCGCGAGTTGAGAAAGAGCGCCCATTTCAAATCCGGCGAACCGACCGACACCGTCCATGTGCGCAATGCGGTTGTCGATCTTTCCAAGCAGACCAAAGCCGATAGCCTCGCAGAAGAACTTCTAGCTCCAGAAGCGCACAAGCTTGCCCCCGCGCTAAGGAAAGCTGGTCCGCCTCAATTTTTCGACCCGTTCGCCAACGTTCAAGGCGACTCAGATAAGTTTCGCGTCATCCATGGAAGCGTATCGCCAGATGGCCGGTTTGCCATCGCGATGGGCTTGCCGCCTGGGCAATCCGATTGGGAAGCGCTAGCTAATGAAGGGATTGGCTACTTTTACGAGTCCGGGATATACGATTACGACGTGCCCAATTACGTTGTCGATCTCACGGAGCGAAAGGTTCTGGGTGAAACCCATTGCAATTATTTCGGAACGAACCGCCGTTATAATCATCGGCAATGTATTCTCAGGTGGTCGCCTGACTCGCTGAAGTTTGTGCAGCTGTGGGACGATAAATGGAGCTCCACTGCTTGCGTGGCGGGAAAGATCAACCCCGGGCCGAAGTTTGCCGGAGCGGTGGACCTCTCTGAAGCGATCGGAAAGAAAACCTACGCCTTTGTTAAAAAACGTTCCGATTCGGAGAATGACGGCACCGGCGAGCTTTCGCTCTACATCAACAAAATAAGCAATGACGGCACGATCGATCTGACGGCGTCGGAGCTCTGCCGCTTTGGCGACTGCAGGGGCGAAACGATTTTTGCCGTGAGCGAACGTCTGCGGCTAAGCGATGGGCCTAAGGGACCGCGTATCGCAATACTGAAGATGCGACGACTACCGAATGAGTGATTAGCGAAGTTGTTTGCCGGAGATCGAGCGAGGACCAACTGTTTGATCTAACATCGCGAAAGGCGCGAAATTGTGCACTCGATCTTTCCTGCTGCGGAGACAGAGCGGCGCCGTGTTCAGTTTTTTGGAGATATCACCCCAGGAGGCTGGCGAATGCTCAATCACCGTTCGCATCGATTGATTGGAACCGAGCCTCCGCGTTACTGCCGCAAGTGCGACACTATCAGACTCCGCAAGCAACAGAAAGCAAAGCCTCAATCTTTTTCGGATCGCAGCGATAGATTGTTGTCGCTTCTCCCTCGTAGTAGTCCGAAGCCACGACCACTTCCATCTTGCCATCGCCATCCAAGTCCAGAACGGCGATAACTTTGTAAGCATTCGGCGCGTCGAAGCGCCCCTCGTCTTGTGCGGCCTTCGAATAAGCCTTCGGGTAAAATTCCCCCTCAATCAACTGAGTTTCGACTTTTCCAGCGATCACTCGACGCAACAATACCATCGAATAGCTGCCAGCCCGCGATCGCATGGGAACGCGTTTGCTGAAGTAATTCGTCGCGCTGATTAAAACTTCTTCTTCGCCGTCGCCATCCAAATCAACGCGTAGAATGGAGTCGATCTTCGCTTTCGGTTGCTCGATTCCTTTTGTTGTTAGGAAATCGCGCACTGCATTCAAATAAACTTCCTGCGTTGGATCGCTCACCTGTGGTTTTCGCGGCAGCGCATTCCACGGCGCGTCGATTGCGATGACGCCCTTTTCTGGTTTAGGCGAAAGGGAAACAACCCGGGTCTCTTCACATGGGCCGTCCGCGGGTTCTGGTTTGCCCCCTCGTGCTTCGCCGAGGTCTTCTGTCAAACCATAGACTCGGTATCTTATCTCATCGCCGATCAACTTCGCTGTTTCATCGGCCTTGATCCATTTTCCCCCAGCATTTGCGCCGAATAGATACCCGCTCTGTACCTCAACGATCGGATGCAAATCGCCTGCGGTTGCAGCAGTGCATAGCACAAAACTGAAGATGGGAAGAAGGTTGAGACGTTTCATCGTATTTATTGATACCCCTAGTAATCCTTCGCTTTCTTATCCGTCACGCGTTGCAGCGACCCTTTGTGCTTCGCATCAAACGCAATGGTGACAGTCTGAGTGCATCCCCGCAGGTATCCGTTATTTGTTTCCCATCCCTGAGCGTCCGACACGACGAGCGCGCCGGACTTGAGCCATTGTTTTGGCGCGATGTTCCCTTCGATGAATTTGTTCACTCCGTACTTTTGGAGCTCCTTTCTCTGCGTCGTTGTCGCGCACCCAGGCAATTCCGGTAGCCATGATTCTGTAAAACCAGAATCGTTCCGGAAATAGGCTCTCGTGTTGCCGCCTCTTCGATTGGCCTCGTAGAAAGCGAACCGCTGCGAATCCTGCGCCCACAGGATTTTGCAATCCTCATCATGCGGATGCCCGCTCAAAGCCAGATCCAGCACAACTTTGCGAGGACTGACCTCGATGAGTTGAATCTTCACGCGACCTTCTTCGTTCGGATCAGGAGCCAACAACATTGCAAATTTTCCATCCGGCGATGTATCCCTGACCTGCTCATCCGCGGCGGATAACGACGGTCGATTTAACGCGAATGCTACAGCGACAAGCATTAAAAATATTTTCATGCCGACCCTGCGAGTCGTGTGCAGTTTATGATCGCCACTCGGCTATCAACAATAAAATTTGAGCGGTGGCTTTGGCGGCCGACTCGGCACCTTCAACGCGAGCTTGGAAGATCCCCAGCGGGCTGCTGTCGGCCTCTGCGCGGGGCGACGCGATGAGATCGAGTGCGCCGTTTCGTGGCTACACGATTAGAATCTTCCGAGAATGTTCGGCGCGGGTTTGCATCCAGGTGGCTCCTGATCTCGCTGAGGAAAGGTTCTGCAAAGTTGTGTAGCTTTTGTTCGCCGACGCCAGGGATGCGGCGGAACTCGTCTGTGCTTGTGGGATAACTCCGCGCCATCTCGCGAAGCGATACGTCGGAAAAAATAATGTAAGCCGGCACGTTGCGTTCGTCGGCCAGTCTTCGACGAAGGTCGCGCAGACGCTCAAACAGAGCTTCGTCACATTCGATCGCGCCCTTCCGGATCGCTGCAGATTTCTCCGCAATATCGATTTGTTTGGTCAAGATGATCGGTGTCCGCTTCCGCAACGCCTCGAGGCCGGCGGCAGTCAGCGACAACGTGGCGAACTTGCCCGGCGCGCATTCGACAAGCCCCAAACGCAGCAGTTCACGACCGATTGCCTGCCATTCGCCGCGCTTCAATTCGGTGCCAATCCCGTAGGTGGACAACTCGTTGTGACCTCGTTGCCGGATGGCTTCCGTATCTGCGCCCCGCAGAACATCGACGATATGTCCCAACCCGAATCCGAATCCATGTCTGGCGTGGACGCGATAGACACAGGACAGAAATTTTTGAGCCTGCACGGTTCCGTCGAATGTTTCCGGCGGATGCAAACAATTGTCGCAACCATCGCATGATCGATGTAACGGCGGGTTCTGGCGATCTACGCCGTCGTCCCCGGCGGGGAATGTTTCGCCGAAATATTCCAGAAGCACAATGCGACGGCATTCGCGCGTCTCAGCGTAGTTGACCATTTGTCGAAGTTGCGTCCGCGCAATGCGCGCCTCGCTCTCACTCTTCTCATCGATGAAATGAAGTTGCTTGGCGACGTCGTTGGGGCTGAACAGCAACACGCATTCGCTGGGCAATCCGTCGCGTCCGGCGCGTCCCGTTTCCTGATAGTAGCTCTCAATATTTTTCGGCAGATCGTAATGCACAACGAAACGCACGTTTGGTTTGTTGATCCCCATCCCGAACGCGATTGTCGCGGTGACCACGCGCACATCGTCGCGCAGGAATGAGTCCTGGTGTTTCGTGCGTTCCGCACGCCGTTAGGCCCGCGTGATATGGTTTCGCGCTGACGCCGTCCTCATTCAAATTTCGCGCCAGCGACTCGGTGCTCTTGCGGCTTGCGCAATAAACGATGCCACTATCGTTAGGCCGACTCCGGATGAACGCCAGCAGTTGTTCGTAAGGCGCCGATTTGGGAACGACCCGATATGTCAGATTCGGCCGGTTAAAACTGGCCACGTAACAGCAAGGATCCCGCAATTGCAGTTCTTTGATGATGTCGACCCGAACGCGTTCTGTTGCCGTGGCGGTCAGCGCCATGAGCGGCACATCGGGCAAATGTTTCCGCAGCTTTTTCAGCTCGCGATATTCCGGGCGGAAATCGTGGCCCCATTCGCTGATGCAATGCGCCTCGTCGATCGCGAGCTGGGCAATATTCCAGTTAAGCGCGCGTTCCAGAAACGTCTCCAGCATCAATCGCTCCGGAGCTACGTAAAGCATCCGGTATTCGCCGCGATGCAGACCGCGCCAACGCGCCTTTGCCTCTTCCCGATTCAAGGTTGAATTCAAGTATGTGGCCGCAATTCCACTGGTCTGCAGTGCGTCCACTTGATCTTTCATCAGCGAGATAAGAGGCGATACGACAATGGTGAGCCCGTCGCGTATCAAAGCCGGCAGTTGAAAACAAAGTGATTTGCCACCGCCGGTCGGCATCAGCACAAACACATCTCGCCCCGCGAGCGCATCCCGGATGATCTCCTGCTGCAATGGCCGGAACTGATCGTAACCGAAATGTTTTTTCAGCGTGCCGGGCAAATCCACAGCATTTTTATAAGGGAGGCCTCGTATTTCGCACAGCGAATTTGCCAACCTGTCGGAGACTTGCGCGCAGGCGAATCATCCCGCCGCTTCACACTCCACATTCGACAAACAATGCAGATTCGATCGCGTCCGGTTCGCAGCGGTAGATGGTATTCCGGCCGCCCTCGTAGTAAAACGAGTGGACGATCACTTCGAGTTTGCCATCGCCATTCATCTGGCGGCTGCTTTTCGATTCTCGCGGCGAACCATCAATTTTAGTCCGGACCAGGTCTCATCGATCGCACAGACTTTTACATCCACGAATCCGAGCGGCAGTGCGACGGCGCGGACCACGTCTTCGGTCACATCAGTGGGCACACCGGCCGATTTCTTGGGCCAGGAAATCCAAACGAGTTCCAGTGTCGGCAACTTTCTCGCGCAGGACCGGTAATCTCTTCCTCAGATCGCCGTATTTCCTAACGAATACGTGGACAAAATTTGAATCCGGTTTCAACCGAGTTGAAAACGTCACGCCTTCGGGAATTGAGTCGAGCAATCGACGGTAATTTATCGGCGCGTTGATCATGACGACAGTCAGCCCCGGTTTGATTCCCAGTTTTTGGGCTAGTGGCGTTCCGGAGTAACCGGCCATTGTGGGCACTTTAGGTAACTGGTGTGGTTCTTGAAAAGATTCTCTGTGGCTAGCGCAGTCTGAATAGGGCAGTTGAATAGTTCGAATCCAAGTCGGAAACTAAATATACTGGATTAGTTTCCTGAATGTGCTAACACTATTCCTGAGATGAAGGAGGCACATAAAACTCGAACGCGCAGCCGAAAGCGTGATCTGAACCGGCAACGAATCGTTGATGCCGCGCGGGTCCACTTCTTTAGCCACGGATTTCGCAGTGTGACCATGGATGATCTGGCGGAGGAGCTGGGGATTAGCAAGAAAACGCTCTACGCGCATTTTCCGGGCAAGTTCGATCTGCTGGAGGCCGTTCTGGCCGATAAATTCGCAAGCGTTGAAGCGGCGCTGAAGGGAATCACCCGGGGTCGACCGCGCGATTTTCCGGCGACTTTGCGGGAGTTGATGGCGGGCACTCAACGGGAATTGAATGAGATCAAGCCGCCGTTCGTGCGGGATATGCGCCAGAAAGCACCGGACGTTTTCAAAGTCGTCGAACGCCGTCGGGCTGCGCTCATCCAGCGCTACTTTGGAAAATTTTTTGCCGACGGACAACGGGCGGGAATGCTGCGCAAGGATGTCCCGGTCAAGCTGATGATCGAAATTTTGCTGGCGATGGTTCAATCGATCATGAACCCGTCGAAGATGGAGGAGCTCGGGATGATGCCCAGGGAAGGGTACACCGGGATCCTTAAAATCATTCTCGAAGGCGCGCTGACATCAAAGGGGCGCAAAGCGTGAATACTTCATTCGTTAGGTCAAATCGATAGCCTGACATGCGCCATGGCCGGAGCATTAACTTTGCTTTTTTTGCTGGCCGGTTGTGGTAATCGCGAGAAAGCGGTTTCGGGCACTATCGAAGTGGACGAAGCGCATGTGGGTCCGCGCTCGGGCGGACGCGTGGAAAAAATTGTTGCATGGGAAGGGGACCATTTGCACCAGGGACAACTGATCCTTCAGCTGGACGCTTCGGAGCTGCGAGCGCGTCGCGATCTTGCTCAGGCGCAAATCGATACGTCGATTCACGACGCGGACGCGCAGGAAGCACAATTAGTGTTCCTGCAAGATGAAGCACGCCGCCAGCAGGATTTGCTTAAACGAAAAGTCGTTTCTTCAAGTGACGCTGAGCGGGCTGCCAGCTCGGCGAAAACTCAGGAGAAAAATGTCGCCGCGGCGAAAATGCGTGTCGCGAGGCGCGCGCGCAACTTGCCGACATCGACGCGCAGTTGGCGGAAATGCAAGTCACCGCTCCGGCCGATTCCATTCTTGAAGTGCTCAGTGTGAAAGTGGGCGACGTGCTGCCGGCAAATCGCGAAGCCGCCACGCTGATCTTGACCGGCCATCTTTGGGTGCGCGTTTATGTCCCGGAATCCTGGCTGGGCCTGATCAAGCTGGGCGAGCATGTTCGCGTCCGGGTCGATTCGTTTCCGGGCAAAGATTTCGACGGCGTCGTGGAGCAGATAAATCGGCAGGCCGAGTTTACGCCGCGCAACGTGCAAACCGTCGCCGACCGGATCAAACAAGTGTTTGGAATAAAGATTCGTTTGCCCAGCGACGACGACCGTCTGCGCGCCGGGATGGCGGCAGATGTTTATTTTCCGAATGTGAAATGAGGACTTAACGAATGAATCAAAAAAAAGGAAAAGGTGGAACGCGTTGTCCCCAACGCGTTGTCATGGCCTCGAAGCATCGGCTTAGGGACAAGCCGATCCACCCGACTCTCTTCCTGTTTTCCTGATTCCACTTTGATTTATGGACGAGCCGATGATTGAAGTGGACGGGCTGACGAAACGCTTCGGCACATTCACCGCTGTAGATCACGTTTCGTTTTCCGTGGGAAAAGGATCGATCTTCGGGTTTCTCGGCCCGAACGGTTCCGGGAAAACAACCATGATCCGGATGTTGTGCGGAATCCTGGAGCCGAGCGATGGCACTGCTCGCATCGGCGGGCACGACGTTGTGCGGGATATCGAACCGATCAAAGAGATGATCGGCTACATGTCGCAAAAATTTTCGCTGTACGACGAACTGACGGTCAACGAAAATCTCATCTTTGCGGGGAAACTTTACGGCTTACGCAATCACGAATTGAACCAGCGTCGCGATGAAATGATCGCAACGACGCATCTCGAACCGTACCTCAACAGACGCGCGTCCCAGCTTTCCGGCGGCTGGCGACAACGTCTGGCCATGGCTTGCTCGCTCATGCACAGAGCCGACGGTCCTTTTTCTCGACGAACCGACAGCCGGCATTGATCCCGTCGCGCGTCGCGAGCTCTGGGATTTGCTGTTCGAATTCGCCGGTAAAGGCATGACGCTTTTTGTGACCACGCATTACATGGATGAAGCGGAGCGCTGCGATCACGTTGGCTACATTTACATGTCGAAATTGATCGTGTGCGGCGAGCCGGACGAGTTAAAAAAACTTCCCGAAGTAAATCCGCCCGGAACGCGCCGCCTGGATGTGACTTGCGATCACGTGACCACAGCGCTGCAAGCCATGCGACAGATGAGCGGCGTCCGCACCGCCACGGTCTTTGGGCAATCGATGCATTTGCTGGTCGATGAAAATGTAAAGCGCGCCCAGATCGACGAGCAACTGCGCAAAGTCGGCGTTACTCATGCCGAGATTCACGAGATAGGTCCCTCACTGGAGGACGTGTTCGTCGAGCTTTCGGCCAAGCACGCTGCCGAACAACGAAAGGCGGCGTGATGATGAATGTCATCCTGAGCGAAGCGTGTCCTGTAGCGCGGTCTCTGACCGCCGCACCTTTCACGCAGGAATACGGTCGGCGATCACAGACCGCCGCTACAAACAACATGAAACACAAATTTTTTCGCGGGCTGGGAGCCATTCTCTTTAAGGAATTCATCGTCGTCTGGCGCGATCCGATGACCCTGTTCTTCATGTTTTTTCCGCCGTTGATCGAGATGGTTGCGTTCGGTTACGCGCTCGACAACGACGTGAAACACATGGCGATGCTTATTTTGAACGAAGACCGCACGGTTGAGAGCCGTCAGTTGATCGATCGGTTCGTGAACACGGAGACGTTTCGCGTGGTAGGCGAAGTGCAGAGCATGGATGAGCTGAAGAGCGAAATGCGCAAAGGCCGCGCTTATGCCGCGTTGGATATTCCGCCGAATTTTACTCGCGATCTTAATGCGGGCCACTCTGCGCAGGTGCAACTGCTCGTCGATGGATCCAATTCCACCACAGCGCTGCAAGCTCTCAATACCGGGCTCGGCGTGACGTTGACTCAGTCGCTGGAGTCGCTTCTTCGCGAGACCGGCCGGCAAGGTGTGCCGATCGATATCCGGCCACAAATGCTTTACAACCCGGCAATGCGCGCTCCGAATTTTTATGTACCGGGTGTGATCGGCATCGTCTTGCAAATCGGGACGACGGTGGCTTCTGCCATGGCCCTGGTACGCGAACAAGAACGCGGCACGCTGGAGCAACTGCTGGTCAGTCCCCTCAGTCCCGCGGGTCTGATGCTCGGCAAGCTGGTTCCGTATTTGTGTATCGGAATGGCGATGGCCGTAGTTCTCTTTCTGGTCATGCGGTTTCTGTTTTTCGTTCCCATCGAAGGAAATATCGTCGCGATGCTGTTTTCAACGCTGGTTTATGTGTTTGCGTTGCTCAGTCTCGGTTTGCTTATCGGCACCTTTGCCGAAAACCAAATGCAGGCGCTCCAGATGTCGATGGTGTTCCTGTTACCGAGCGTCTTCTTTTCCGGTTTCATTTTTCCGCGTGAAACCATGCCCTGGATTTTTTATGCGCTCGGCACCCTCTTTCCCACGACATATTTCATTGCACTCATGCGCGCCATCATTTTGCGGGGCGCGAATCTCTTCGAATACTGGCAGCAACCTTGTCGTTTTGATCCTGATGTCGAACCTGCTATTTGGGCTTTGCGCTTTGCGCTTTCGAAAAAAGATCGCATAAGCTGCTGATAATTTTGGTAGGGCGCGACCGCCGGGCGCGCCGATCAACGGCCGGGTCGGCGATCCGTCCCTACCATAAGGAATACCGCTTGTGCGCGCAGCAACCCTTTCAAAAATCCTCCTCAGCGCCCTGCGCGTTCTTATCGCGGTCTTTGCGCTTCTTGCGTTACTTTGGTGGTTTGGAGTGAGGATGCCCGGCAAAAACATTTCGAAAACAGCGCCCTTGTCGCCCGATGAAGTGATGTTACGGGAAGAGCTTCGCGCCGATGTGCAAAAACTCGCCGGCGAAATCGGCGAGCGAAATATGTGGCACTATCCAGAACTAAATGCTGCCGTCGATTTCATCGAAGATTCCTTTTCGCGCGCCGGCTTTCGTCCACGGCGAGATAGTTACGAAGTCCATGGGCAAGCCTGCCACAATATCGAGACGGAAATTCGCGGTGCTCGTCCCGAAATTATCTTAATCGGTGCACATTACGATTCAGTATTTGGTTCGCCCGGTGCAAACGACAATGGGAGCGGCGTGGCGGCGCTTCTGGCATTAGCTCGACGTTTTGCCGGGAAAACGACGCAACACACCGTGCGGTTTGTCGCATTTGTGAATGAGGAGCCGCCTTATTTTTTGTCGGGTGAAATGGGAAGCGACGATTTACGCAGGCCGCTGCAAAACGCGCGGCGACAAGATCTCAGCCATGATCAGTTTGGAAACCATCGGCTATTTTTCTGATGCGCCAGGCTCACAAACTTATCCATCGCCCGGGCTAGGCCTCTTTTATCCGAGAGTTGGCAACTTCATCGGATTTGTCAGCAACGTTCACTCACGCGCGCTGCTTCGTCGGGTAATCGCACTGTTTCGCAAACACGCCAAAGTTCCATCTGAAGGCGCGGCGCTTCCCGCTTTCATTCCGGGTGTGAGCTGGTCGGATCAACGGTCGTTTTGGCGGTACGGTTATCCTGGCATCATGGTTACCGACACCGCGCCTTTTCGTTATCCGTACTATCATTCGTCTAACGACACACCCGACAAGCTTGATTACGATCGGTTCACACTCGTCGTTAGCGGCATGGAAAAAGTAATCGAAGGTCTGGATAAATTGTAATCTCACCTGCTGCGGCAGTGGAGATACAGCGAGCGAATTACGAAGACATTGGCTTGCAATCAGAGCCACGCCCGCGCAACCCGTTCGAGGGCATAACCAATCAGTCCGCTGGCCGGCAATGTAAAAAGCCAGGCCCAAACGATTCGCTCCACGACCGTCCATCGCAATCCGCTGAAACGTTTCACTGCGCCGACGCCCATGATTGAAGTTGTGATCACGTGGGTAGTTGAAAGCGGAATGCCGTAATAGCTCGCTGCCTGGATAATCACTGCGGCCGTGGTTTCCGCGGCGAATCCGTTTACCGGCTGCAGTTTCACCATTTGATGGCCGAGTGTGCGAATGATTCGCCAACCGCCGGCCGCTGTTCCCACGGCCATCGTTAGCGCACAAAGCACAATGACCCAAACCGGCAGGACGAATGTTGGGGTCTTCAGGAAAGCCAGCGAGCCGGGCAAATGGTCGAAGCTGCCCGCCTTTGTGCCGGTAAAAAGTGCAAGCGCAATGATGCCCATGGTCTTTTGCGCGTCATTCGACCCATGGCTGTGAGCCATCCATGCCGCGCTGAAGATTTGGAGCTTCCCGAACAGCGAATGAACAAATTGCGGCGTGAATCGGTGGAGCACGACGAAAAGCAGGAACATCAGTAACGCGCCGAAGATAAATCCGGCAAAAGGCGAGGTGATCATCGGCACAATCACTTTTGGCCACATACCGGCATTCCATTTGATCACTGACCAATCACCACCTGCAGCAGCGAGGGCAGCTCCGCAAAGACCGCCAATCAGCGAATGACTGGAGCTGGAGGGCAATCCGAACCACCACGTAATCATGTTCCATGCGAACGCGGCGATAACCGCGCAAAGCACAGTGGTCATTGTAACGATATCTGTATCCACCAGTCCCTTGCCAATGGTGGTAGCAACCGCGCCACCGAAGAGCGCGCCGGTGAGATTGAAAAAGGCGGCCATGGCGATCGCTTTTCGCGGCGTGAGCACCCGCGTTGACACAACCGTGGCGATTGCATTTGCGGCGTCGTGAAAGCCGTTGCTGTATTCGAAAACGATCGCAGCGAGGACGACGAAAATGAGCGTGAGCACGCGATGAGCTTGCTACGAATACTTTAGCGCCACCTGCAGGATGATGTTGCCGGCATCCCGGCAGCGGTCGATCACCTTTTCCAGGAGGCCGTAAAGATCGTGCAAAAAAATGATCTGCTTCGGTTCGTAATTGCCTTGGAAAAGATCGCGAAGCCGGTCCAGTTCAAGCTGGTCCGCATCGCCTTCGATCGCCTGGAGTTTTGCGTTCATCTCTTTCGCAGTGCGGGAATCGATCCCTTTGCGCAACTGTTTCACCATGGCCAGCACGGTTTCGGCCGCCTGATCTAGCAGCACCATCTGTTTTTGAAAACTGTGGCCGCGCAAGTCTTCCGGACAGATCAAAATGCGTTCACCGATTTTCTCCACTGTCTTTGGTATTTTATAAAGAGCAGCAGCCAGTTCCTGAATATCCTCGCGTTCCAGAGGAGTGATAAATGTTTTTGAAAGCTGCTCGGTCAGTTCCTGAGTGATCCGCTTGTCTTCGCGCCGGCTGTGCGCGAATTCCTCCAAATTCGCGGGCGTCTCGTTTTGTTGGAGTTTTTCCAGGAGGCCAATCAAATGATGCACGCTGCTGTCGGCCTGTTGTGCGCTCGCTTCGAGCAAATCGTAGAACTTTCCATCACGCCCGAGGAGCTTTTGAATCGAGAACATAACGTCGGTTCGGTTTTATCCGATAGCATTGGCGTCGGCAATCCATGAATTGCGACACGCACCCGCCGGGGTCAGCGCCCGCAGCTACAACATCACGCCGCGCATGATGACCAGGGCAATGCTGAAATAGATGATCAGGCCTGTCACATCGACAAGCGTCGCAACGAAAGGGCGCGGACGAAGTCGCCGGGTCGGCTCCGACTCTGCGCAGGAGAAACGGGAGCATGGATCCGGAAAGTGTTCCCCAAAGTACCGACGCCCACCAACGCAATTCCGACCGTAATCGCCACGAGCGGCCAGTGCGGACCGTACGGTTGTCGATGGAAATATTGTTCACCGATGATAGCCCATGCCCCTACCCGCAAAACGCCGATGGCTCCCAGAATCACGCCTAACGAAATCCCAGCCTGCACTTCTCGACTCATCACACGCCACCAATCACGCAAGGTCACCTCGCCCAGGGCCATGGCGCGAATCATTAAAGTGGACGCTTGTGAGCCGGAATTGCCGCCACTGGAAACAATGAGCGGC
This sequence comes from uncultured Verrucomicrobiae bacterium, assembly GCA_963838045.1. Taxonomy (GTDB): domain Bacteria; phylum Verrucomicrobiota; class Verrucomicrobiia; order Chthoniobacterales; family UBA10450; genus Udaeobacter. The sequence goes on from CAWIPQ010000007.1 coordinate 20,801, forward strand.
AGGAACAGCGCCAGCACCAGCGCCTTTGCCAGTTCCTCCTGATAACTTGCCATTGCCGTCGCCGTCAACATTTCTCCAAGGAAGAGAATTATGAGCCAGCCGGCGCGTTTGCGCACCATGCGCCAGAGCGGAATCCGCATGTAGGGCTCCTCCAGCGCTTCCATACCACCGAACTTTTGAATGTCCTCGGTCGCTTCCTTTTCGGCGACGTCGAGCATGTCATCGATGGTCACGATCCCAACGAGCACGTTGCTGGAATCCACTACGGGCAACGCGGTGCGGTCGTATTTACGAAAGATATTCAGGGCATCCTGCTGCGAATCAGTCACATTCAACGCCACAAAAGTTTTTTGCATCAAGTCGCGGACGGGCGAGATGAGCGGCTTCAGCAAAAACTCCCGCATCCGGATGTCATCGATCAGTTTGCCGTGGTCATCGACCACATAAATGACGTTGAGCGTTTCGCTATCCTGGCCGTGTTCGCGGATATAATCCAAGACCTGTTGCACGGTCCAATCTTCTTTCACCGCGATGAAGTCCGGTGTCATTAAACGACCCACGCTATCTTCCGGGTAACCGAGCAGCGCCGTGGCCACGCGGCGCTCTCCTGGCGTAAGCAGCCGGATCAGCTGCCGCGCCGCCGCGCTCGGCATCTCCTCGAGCAGCGCCGTGCGATCGTCCGGCGACATTTCATTCAGAATCGCCACCACTTGCTCGTGGGCCATGGCGCGCAGCAACTGCTGTTGCGCGTCGAAGTCGAGATATTCAAAGACATCCGCTGCCAGTGCGTGCGGCAGGACCCGAAAGATGATCACCTGCTGGTCCTCGGGCAGATCGAGGATAACTTCGGCGACATCGGCCGGCGCCCATTCACGAAACACTTCACGCAGGGCCCCGAAGTTACGGGCCTCGATCATGCTCCTGATTTCAGGCTCTAGGATCTTGCCGACCACGTCGCGTTTCTACCACTCGCGATTGGCACGCGCAATGACAGGGACACGGCCCCCTTATGTCCGGTCGCGCGCTGCGCCGCGTCCTTACCTCTACCTCTGCACTTGGAATTTGCCGGAAACGCTCCAAAATGAAAAGAATGTCTCAGGTTGCTAAAGCTCCACTGATTCGGCGCGAGATCGGCGGCGACCATATTTGCGTGCTCACGTTCGATCGACCCGAGTCTGGCGCCAACATCTTCGATGCTGCGACTCTCGGTGAGTTGAGTTCGCATCTCGATTTCGTCGAGAAAGACCCTTCGCTGCGTGGTCTGATCATCACGTCTGCAAAAAAATCGATCTTTGTTGCAGGCGCTGATTTGAAAACGCTGCTGAAAGGAGCAAAGAGCGGGGAAATGCGCGGATTGATCGCGCAGGGGCAGCAGGTTTTCAATCGTCTGGCGGACCTTAAGATCCCGACGGTCGCCATCATCCATGGTGCATCGGCCGGCGGCGGTTACGAGGTTGCGCTGGCTTGCGATTATCGCGTCGCATCCGATGATCCGGCCACACGCATCGGCCTCCCCGAAACTACGCTCGGGTTAATTCCCGCCTGGGGCGGATGCACCCGACTGCCGCGATTGATTGGCGCTGCAAAAGGCCGCCGAGGTGATTCTGAAAGGCAAACTTTATTCTGCTCAGGAAGCTTTGAAGATCGGGCTGGTGGACGAAATCGCGCCACGCGATCAGCTTCTTGATTTAGCTCGGAAAAAATTGAGTGCTGGGAAACGACCCTCACCTGGCGCTGCGGATCCGCCTCTCCCTGGCCAGGGAGAGGCGCGCGGCGCAGCCGGCGGTGAGGGTAGAACAACTGGTAATGTGGCTCCCTCGCGTGCGCTGGAAATTATCAATCGAACATTGAGCATTTTCGCCTAACGAATCGTTAAAACTGGAGTTGGAGACGATCGTGGAGCTTGGCAAAACTGAGGCGACGCAAAATCTCATTCGCAATTTCTTTCTCGCAGAAAAATACAAGAAAGGGACCTCGCGAGCGGCGACTGAAAAGATCGTCCATGCCGCCGTCATCGGTGCCGGTGTCATGGGTTCGGGTATCGCGCAATGGCTCAGTTCGCGGGGTGTGACCGTAATTCTGCGCGACGTCGCACGCGAACAGATCGATCGCGGCCTGGCGAACATCGAAAAAACCTATGCCGACGCAGTGAAGCGCGGTTTGATGACGGAAGAAAAAGCGAAACAAGGTCGCGCCCGCATTTGTGGCTCGACTGCACCGATGGAATTGCGCGACGTGGAATTTATCATCGAAGCCGCTTCGGAAAAGCTGAGCGTCAAGAAGGAGATTTTCCGTGAACTGGCGATGGAAGCCGGCCCCAAAACGATCGTCGCCACGAATACTTCCGCACTGCCGGTCAGCGAATTGGCGGATGTGACGGTTGCGCCCGAGCGCGTCATCGGTCTTCACTTTTTTAATCCGGTCAGCCGGATGAAACTGGTGGAAGTTGTGATTGCCAGAGAGACGTCTGAGGAAACCCGCGAGCGGAGTCTCGGTTTCGTGCGGCAAATCGGCAAGCTGCCAGTAATCGTACGCGACAGCCCGGGATTCCTGGTGAACCGCGTTTTGTTTCCTTATTTGCTCGATGCCGCCGCGCTTTTCGAAAGCAGTCTGGATGCGAAGCAGATCGATGAAGCGCTACTAGAATGGGGGATGCCGATGGGACCGTTGCGATTAATCGATGAAATCGGTGTGGATATCACCGTCGATATTGCCAATACGCTCGAGAAAGCGTACGGGCTGCGCGATCATGTCCCAAATGTTCTGCTTTGGTTGCGTGACCAGCATATGCTTGGTCGCAAAACGGGCGCAGGTTTTTATAAATACGAAGGCAAAATGCAGTCGCCTAACGATGCGCTGGTGCAGTGGCGCAGCGAAATTGTAGCTGGGGGCGTTGACCCCGGCTCTGGACGAGGTGACACAGCAGGGCGGCCGGGGTCGACGCCCCCGGCTACAACAAACAGCGACCTCGCTCTGCGCTTAATCTTGTTGATGGTGAATGAGGCCGCTCGTTGCGTAGAAGAAAAAGTGGTAGAATCTCCGGAGGACGCGGATTACGGAATGATTTTGGGAACCGGTTTTGCGCCGTTTCGTGGCGGCCCGCTGCGATTCGCAGAGCACTTTGGATTAAAGAAGACCGTTAACGAATTGGAACGACTCGCTCGAACTGAAGAAAAATTTTCGCCCTGCGAGATATTGACGAAGTACGCGCGTGCTGGAACGACATTTTATGAGAAGTAATTTGCATGGGGAGCGCGGGCATGTTGCCCGCTCGTTTCGGCATTCTGCCGAAACACTCCCTGAGTTGTCCACGTGTAATCACGTCGGCAGGATGCCGACTAGTGCGGGCAGAATGCCCGCCCTCCCCGTATGAAATCGCCAATGGAAGCGCCGGAAAAATCCCGCAGTGGCGGGACCGAGGAAACGAGCGCCCGGCCGGAAAAGCCGAGCCCCTCTGAGGTCATCGACACGTCGAAAATGTCCAAAGGCAAGCGCGAAGCGCTCGAGCTGGCAGAGGCCTCGCGCGACCCGCTGGATGAGCGCGGCAGTTTTGCGAGCAATCTTTTTATTGGGCGTTACGATTTTGATCGGATTTATCCCTGGCCGGAGCAGAGCGCCGAGGATCGCGAGGCGGGCAGGGAATTTCTCGCCAATCTGGAAAAGTATCTACGCGAGAACGTGGATGCCGACGAGGTCGATCGCACCGGCGAAATTCCACAGAAGAACATTGAGGAGCTCTTCGCGATGGGCGCGTTCGGCGTCAAAATTCCGAAACAATACGAAGGGCTTGGCTTGTCTCAGGTCAATTATGGCCGGGCTGCGATGTTGCTGGGAAGCTGGGACGAAAATTTGACCGCGCTCGTTTCGGCCCACCAATCAATCGGGGTTCCGCAACCCTTGCTGTTATTCGGTACCGAAGAGCAAAAGAAAAAGTATCTGCCGCGCGTTGCGCGAAAGGAAATTTCCGCCTTCGCGTTGACCGAATGGAATGCCGGTTCGGATCCTGCGAACATGAGTTGCAAAGCCGAGCCGACGGAAGACGGGTCTGCGTTCATTCTGAACGGCGAAAAACTTTGGTGCACCAACCTGATCAAAGCCGGTGTGCTTGTGGTCATGGCCGTCACGCCGCCCAAAATCGTCAAGGGCAGGGAACGCAAGCAAATCACTGCGTTCATCGTCGACGTGGACTGGCCGGGCGTGGAGATTACTTATCGGTGCCGATTCATGGGATTACGCGCGCTTTACAACGGCATCGTGAAATTCACGAACGTGCGTGTACCGCGCGAAAACATGATTGCCAAAGAAGGCCAGGGATTAAAAGTCGCGCTCACGACGTTGAACACAGGCCGGCTTACAATTCCCGCTGCCTGCGTCGGCTTGTCGAAGCGGTTGCTCGAAATTTCACGTAAATGGGCGAGCGAACGAATTCAGTGGGGTGGACCAATAGGAAAACATTCAGCCATCGCCGGGAAAATTTCAGAAATGGCGGGGAACGTGTTCGCGATGGAGGCGATCACGTTTCTGACGTCGGGGCTGGTCGACCGAAAGGCCGGCGATCTGCGAATTGAGACCGCGATGTGCAAGATGTGGTCGACTGAAACAACCTGGAAAATTGCGGACGACGCAATGCAGGTGCGCGGCGGTCGCGGCTACGAAACTGCGCAATCGTTGGAAGGCCGCGGCGAACCGGGAATTCCAGTGGAGCGTTTTCTGCGCGACTGCCGGATCAACACGATTTTCGAGGGCTCGAGCGAGATCATGCGTTTGTTCATCGCGCGCGAGGCGCTGGATCCACATTTGAAAGTCGGCGGCGCGATTTTCAACACCACATTGCCGATGTCAGAGCGGATGAAAGCGGTGTTCAGTTCCGGAAAATTTTACGCCGGCTGGTACCCACGTCAGTGGTTCTCCAGCGGCGCAGGCAAGATCGACAATCTGCACGAGACATTGCAAGGCCACGTCAATTACGCAGCGCGCACCAGCAAGCGGCTGGCGCGCGGTTTGTTTCATGCCATGGCGCGGTTCGGTCCGAAACTTGACCGGGAACAACTCCTCCTTTCGAGGTTTGTTGGGATCGCTACAGAATTGTTCGCGATTAGCGCGACCTGTTCCTATGCGCAATGGCTGCTCGGTCAGGGTAAACCCGCCGACGAAGTTCTTTCCGTCGCGGATTACTTCTGCCGCTCCGCGCGGATGAAAATCGATCATCACTTTGCCGGCACGGCGCGTAACGCGGACAAACGTGGCTACGATCTCGTGCAGGATTTGCTGGCTGGTAAACACGCAATGCTGCGTCAGGGCATTGTGTAAGTCGCTCTTGGGGAGCGCGAGCATTTTGCTCGCTGCCGCCGGCATGTTGCCGACGGCTCTTTAAACGTTCCAAGCGGCATGAGGTTGCTCGGTCGATTAAAGAGTGTCCGGCGGAATGCCGGACAGGGCGGGCACGATGCCCGCGCTCCCCGTTGACCGCATCAACGCCACAGATTACGATCTTGGATGAGTATCGCACCCGTCCTCGCGGAGACACCTTCGACCCGAAATCGCACGACAAGGAGCGAGAGAAAAAAACAAATCGCTCCCTCGAAGGTTCTCGAAACGATCGAGGAACACGTTTTGCTCGATGGCTTCAAGATTGTCGTCGACCTCGACAAAAGCAGCGGGTCATATCTGCAGAATTCAGTCGATAACCGTCGCCTCATCGATCTCTACGGATTTTTTGGATCGATGACGGTCGGTTTTAACCATCCGCACTTCGACCAACCGGAGGTGCGCCGCGATTTGTGGCAAGCGGCGAAAGTCAAGATCGCGAACTCGGATGTTTACTCGCAAGGCTACGCGGAGTTTGTGGAAACCTTCGATCGGGTGGTGGGCTTCCCTCCGTTGGAACGGTATCTTTTTATCGAGGGTGGCGCGCTGGCGGTGGAGAACTGTTTGAAAGCGGCGATGGATTGGAAGGTGCGCAAGAACATGTCTGCGGGTCGCGGCGAACGCGGCACGCAGATACTGCATTTCCGGCGAGCATTTCACGGACGCAGCGGTTACACCATGAGTCTGACAAACACCGATCCGCGCAAAACGGATTTGTTCGCAAAATTCGATTGGCCTCGCGTTTCAAGTCCGCATATCGATTTTTCGTTGCCGGAATCGGAACGTGAAGCCGACGTGATCGCGCGTGAACAGAAGGCGGAGCGCGAGATCAGCGATGTCATTGCGCAGCGTGGTATCGACATTTGCGGAATCATCATCGAGCCGATCCAGGGCGAGGGGGGCGACAATCATTTTCGCGGCGAATGGCTGCAAACACTGCGAAAAATTTCCGATGAGAATGATATCCTCTTAATCTTCGACGAAGTGCAATGCGGGATGGGTGCCACTGGACGGAACTGGTGCTGCGAACATTTCGATGTTGTGCCGGATCTGATGGCGTTTGGCAAAAAAGCGCAGGTCTGTGGCGTGATGGGCGGCCCGCGTCTCGACGAAGTTAAAGACAATGCGTTTCGGCTGCCAAGCCGTTTAAATTCCACCTGGGGCGGAAACTTCACCGACATGGTGCGCTCGACGCACTATCTGCGCATTATCGAGGAGGAACATCTGGTCCAGAACGCCGGCAAAGTAGGCGCTTATTTCCTCGATCAACTTCAGGATTTGGAAAGGGACGAGCCGCTGATTTCCGCTGCCCGCGGCCGTGGGTTGTTCCTTGCGTTTGATCTGCCCGACGCGAAAACGCGCGAAGAATTCTGGCATGGCTTATTCGACCTCGGCGTTCTCGCGCTTCGCTCCGGTGAGAATTCGATCCGTTTCCGACCCGCGCTCGATATCACTGCCGATGTGATTGACGAAGCGATGGAGTTGATGAGGAAATTCTGCCGGAGTCGGAGGAGGTAGCGCATGCGTCCCGCTTGCGTCTTACAATTTCGCAAGCCAGAGGCTCGCGCTACATTTGAGAATGCAAGACGTATTAGAGAAACTGGGTCTCAGCGATGACAACCCCGGTGTATTCGATGGGGAATGGCGCGGCGGCGGCGCGAAGCTCGAAAAAATTTCACCCGTTGATGGCCGGCGACTTGCGAGCGTTCATACCGCATCCGATGACGATTACAAAGAAGCCGCCACCCGCGCCCATGAAGCATTCTTGAAGTGGCGGGTAACACCCGGGCCGGTTCGCGGGGAGACGGTTCGGCGCCTCGGTAATGCGTTACGCGAGTCGAAAAATGAGCTTGGGCAACTCGTTACCCTGGAGACCGGAAAGATTATCGCGGAAGGCGAAGGCGAAGTGCAGGAGATGATCGACATCTGCGACTTCGCCGTTGGGCAATCGCGGATGCTTTACGGCCTAACGATTCAGTCGGAACGCCCGAGCCATCGGTTGATGGAGCAATGGCACCCACTTGGCGTTGTGGCCGTGATCACGGCATTCAATTTTCCAGTTGCAGTCTGGTCGTGGAACGCGGCTCTTGCGGCGGTATGCGGTGACGCCACGATTTGGAAGCCATCGGAGAAGACCCCGCTTACGGCACTCGCGGTCACAAAAATTGCCGAGCGCGTATGTCGCGAAACCGGAGCTGATCCGGCGATTTTCACGTTGTTGGTCGGCGATCGTAAAACGGTCGGACAAAAATTGGCCGATGATCCGCGAATTCCGTTGGTCTCGGCTACCGGCTCGACCAGCATGGGATTTAATGTCGCCAAAGCTGTTAACGGCAGGCTGGGTCGAACGATTCTGGAACTTGGCGGCAACAACGCCCTCATCGTCACGCCAAGCGCCGATCTCGATATGGCGGTGCAATCCATTTTCTTCGGCGCGGTAGGCACAGCCGGACAGCGTTGCACTTCCACCCGACGCGTGATCATGCATGAGTCCGTTGCATCGAAGGTCCGTGATCGGCTTCTGAGCGCCTACAAGAGTTTGCCCATTGGAAATCCGCTGGATCGCAAAACCGTCATGGGTCCGCTCATCGATAAAGGGCGCCGTCGAGATGGTCCAGCAATCCATTCAGCGGTTGAAAGATGAAGGCGGCGAGGTGCTTTATGGCGGCGAGCGACTCACCGTTCCCGGCGGTGCGTACATGAAGCCGTGCCTGGCAACTGCCCGGCCGGATTTTGAGATTGTGAAGCACGAAACATTTGGCCCGCTCCTTTATCTACTGACGTATCGCGATTTTGATGAAGCCATAGCGATTCATAACGACGTGCCTCAGGGATTGACCTCATCGATTTTCACCAATGACGTGCGCGAGGCTGAGAAATTCGTCAGCGCCGTTGGGAGCGATTGCGGCATTGCCAATGTGAACACTGGAACCAGCGGCGCGGAGATCGGCGGCGCATTCGGCGGCGAAAAACAAACCGGCGGCGGGCGCGAGAGCGGGAGCGATTGCTGGAAGTACTATATGCGACGTCAGACCAACACGATCAATTTCTCCACCGAACTTCCACTGGCGCAGGGAATTCAATTCGGCGCAGGCGAGGGGAGCGGGACCGCCTGACAAAGTCGTTGTCGTCCTGAGCGGAGCGTAGCGAAGTCGAAGGATCTCGGGGCGGTAGCTTTAACTGATGCAACGGGCTCCCTCGACTTCGCTCGGGATGACAGAAGGAACTAACGCGCGATTGTCAGCGCGAGAAGCTCGTCAAGCTTCACTGCGTTCTCCAAATTCATGATGGCCTTCTGCAATTTCTTGCATTGATCCTTGCCGATAACATCGCCACCGAGAGCAGTGAATTTCACCGCAATTTCCTCCTCGGTCATCGGATCTCGTGGATCGCCCTTGGGCACATCGACCCGAGTGGAATGCTCCTTCCCGTCATTCATCGTGATGGTCACCCGGCTCGGCTGGAACTTGGGAAAAAGCGCTTCGAACTCTTCGTTCGCCACGACTTTTATCTTGTCCATGATTGGAATCAGCGATTTATCGAGCACCCGTTCCTCTTTGAATTGCAGCGGCGTGACCATTCCATCGACGAGACCGACCGCCATACAATAGGGCAGCGAATGGTCTGCTGTTTCTTTCGAGTCGGGTCGATACTTGTGCGGATCGCCCAAAATGTCCGCGGCGCGCGCGATGACTTCAACTTTGATTTCCTTAACATCCGCGGCCTGGATTTTGTTTTCCTTAATCGTCTTCATCATGGCTGTGAGCGGCGCGTGGCTCAGCGCTTCAATCGGGAAACTTTTCATCCCGCAATCCAGGATGCGGTAGTGAGACTTTGGTGATGTCGGCAAATCCTTGATTAGTCCTGCGGCATCGAAACTTGCAGGTTGTCCCTTGTATTGAACGTGACCGAACACGGCAAACAAACCTTCCTTTCCATCGATAATATGCTCCGGCCCGGAAAATCCTTCGCGTGCAAGCAATGCGCTTTCAGCGCCCATGCGTCCGGCCCACGGATCAACCGTGTTCTTCATGTTGGTTAGTTTACCCGCCGTCACCGCGCCCGGGCAAAAGGTGCGGGCAGCACTGATACCCATGGCCGATACCATTTGATCGGGCGTGAGATTGAGCACGCGTCCTGCCGCAATCGGCGCGGCGAATGCACTCAGCGTCGCGTGATGCCAGCCGTATTCACGCACGCCCGGCCGGCCGATCTCGCAGAGGCGCATTTCGACTTCGTACGCAATGATTGTCGCGAGAATCAAATCTTTCCCGCCAAGGCCTTCGCTTTCACAAAGGGCCAGCGGCGGCAGCGATCAGATCACTCGGATGACACGGGTCGGCTTTCCAATAGATATCGTTGTAATCCATGGCCCGGATCATGTGACCGTTGAGAAATGCCGCATCGACCGGGTTCGTTTTGAACCCCGAAACGAATGCCGTGGCTTTGCCGTGTTCGCCGCCTGTTGTAGCCAGCATCGGTGATGCCGGGCCGGGGTCAGCGCCCCCGGCTACAGCCTCACCGCTCATCGAGCGGTAATGCTTCAGTAAAATCCTGGCGTCCTCCTGCTGGCTGCCGCCTAGAGCGCAACCGATCGAATCGAACCAGAATAATTTCGCAGCTTGGATCGCTTCGGGTGAAAGGTGCTCGTACTTCAGCGCGCAAGCCCAGTCGGCGATATCGTACGAAAGAAGACGCTTGGAGTCAGTTGATTGGTTTGCCATAGAGATGGTGGATTTTCGCGGGAGCCAGCATCTTTTCAAGTTCCTCCCAATCGAAGGTCCTTTTCGGTTGTCTTTCGCCCGCCACTCTTGCACGACTCGTCCTTGAAATAAGTCGGTGGTATGGCAAAAGGCAGAGCAATGACTCTGAACGGTTTGCCCTGGATACGAAAGCGGCCGAACTATGACATAGAGCCGCGCGAGAAAAGCGCCTAGAATTGGCCGCAATGGCTGACGAGCAGAAACCGAAGCAGCGCCTGGAGATCGCCCACGTCCTGTTTATGGACATCGTTGGCTATTCCAGGCTGTTGACCGACGAACAATCGGAAGCGCTTCAGGAGCTGAATCAAATCGTCCGCAACACCGAAGCAGCGCGTGCGGCCGACGATGCAGGCCAGCTTACGATTTTGCCGACCGGCGACGGTATGGCGCTGGTTTTTGCCGGATCAGTGGAAGAGCCGGTCGAATGCGCCCTGGAGATCAGCCACGCTTTACGCGCGCAACCAAGCCTGCCGGTGAGAATGGGAATCCATAGCGGCCCGGTTCATCACGTGAAGGATGCAAACGGGCGCGAAAACATTGCCGGTGTGGGCATCAATATCGCACAGCGAGTGATGGATTGCGGGGATGCCGGCCACATTCTCGTTAGCAAACGCGTCGCCGACGATCTCGCCCAACAACGCCGATGGCAGCCGTACCTGCACGAACTGGGCGACGTGGAAGTGAAACATGGAGTTGTTGTCTCGTTAGTTAATCTTTATGCCGAAACGATCGGCAATCCCACGCCGCCGTCGCGACTCGATAAAGCGCACGTCAGCATTCCCGGTTCCAGGAAAGGGACGCGCAAAGGACTTTCTCCGGTTGTGCGAGCGATCTTCATTCTCACTGGGCTACTTATCGCGCTTACCTTTGTGCTTGCCATCGTCGCAGTGATCTTTGCGCCGGCGATAATGCGCACGCTTGATAAACGCAGATCAGCAAGGCTCCCTCATCCCACCGCCACCGCCGCCCCTTCCCTGGCCGATACCATTAAGAGTTCTGTCGCAAAAAAAATTACAGATGAGTTAAATGACGCGTTGTCTGCGGAGAAAAAGCCTCGAGCCGAGTCGGCCTCTGTAAATTCCACGATCCCGGAGAAAAGCATCGCAGTCCTCCCGTTTGAAAATTTGAGCGATGACAAGCAGAACGCGTTTTTTGCGGAGGGAGTTCAGGATGAAATTCTCACGGATCTGGCCAAGATCGCAGACTTGAAAGTGATCAGTCGCACAAGCGTGATGCAGTACAAGGCGTCCGAATCGCGCAACCTTCGGGAGATTGGCAAGGCGTTGGGCGTGGCCCATGTCCTCGAGGGGAGCGTCCAGCGCATCGCCAACAAAGTACGGGTAAATGCGCAGCTGATCGATGCTCGTAACGACGCGCACGTCTGGGCCCAAACATACACTCGCGATCTCGCAGACGTGTTCGGAATTCAAAGCGAAATCGCTGAAGCGATAGCTGAACAGTTGCAAGCGCACTTGTCTGCTGACGAAAAAGCACGCATGGCCAGGTCATCCACCTCGGATCCCGTTGCCTACGATCTTTACCTTCGAGCGAGGCAACTGGATGACCTGGCAAATGATCCTGATGCCAAAACACACCTGCTTCAGGCGATCAGCTTGCTTGAAGAAGCGGTCCGGCGCGATCCGAAGTTCCTGCGCGCCTACTGCCTCATGTGTGAAACCCATCTCGACTTGTATTGGGGAGGGGCGGACCATACCGACCGACGCCGCGAACTGGCCCGAATAGCGCTGCAGAAAGCGGAGGAGATTCAGCCAGATGCGGGAGAAGTCCATGCGCAGAAAGGTCTTTATGCCTATCACGGTTTCCGTGATTACGATCGCGCTCTGCAGGAGCTTGAGCTGGCCAAACAACTTCTGCCTAACGAAGCTCGGATTTACGTAACCATAGGCGCGGTGGATCGCCGCACAGCCCGCTGGCAGCAAGCCCAAACGAACTTTAAGCGCGCTGTTGAATTAGATCCCCGCAATTTCATTGTTCTTATGGAAGCCGGCTCGACCTTTCAAGGAATGCGACACTACAGCGAAGCAAGACATTTGTTTGAACGAGCGCTAAACATCATACCAAACGATCCGTTCGTCAGTTTTCTTCTCGGGTTTAATTACTTTGCCGAGACCGGGGAAATTGCCGGGCTGCGAAAGCAATTGGACCTGGTCGCGCAGCAGGGGGCAGATGCCGAACGTGCCGTTGCCTATCCACTTGTTTTTTGCAGTTGGCTCCAGCGCGATCGGGCCGCCGCTGAAAAGGCCGTCGCACTGATTCCGCCGGAAGGTATCGTTAGCAGCTTCGATGAAGCTTACATTCCTCGTGAGTTTTGTGTCGGACGCACGGCATGGATCTTCGGCAACAAAGATTTGGCGCAGACGTCGCTCAGATCAGCGCGCGAGATTTTTGAGCGCACGACCCGAGAGCAGCCGGGTTATCCCCAGGCGTGGGCATACCTCGGCCTGACCGATGCCATGCTTGGCCGGTGCAGTGAAGCAATTCAGGAAGGAAAACGCGCCTGTGAGATCCTGCCTTATACGAAGGACTCGTGGATCGGGCCAACGTTCGTTACTTACCTGGCCGCGATCTATGCCACATGCGGAGACAAAGAAGCGGCTCTGCAACAACTCAAAGTTTCAGCTGAATTTCCGGTCGGCATCTCGTATGGCGAGCTTAAACAAAGTCCGGATTGGAAAAGTCTGCGCGGAGATCCACGCTTCGAACAAATCGTCGCTTCGCTAGCGCCCAAGGACAGTTCAAGGAAATGAAAATTCATGAGCTCTGAGCGCGAGCGCAACTGATTCTGCGGCTCGCCAGCGCCGACATTGTGGCTGACCCCTTCTGGCACTGTGCATTGCCACCAGCTTTTATAGGGTTCATCGCCTTTGACCGCATTTGAGAAGATCGTCGCCTCAGTGGCGCCCAGGGAGGGAACAGGCAGGCTCGGCCGAAATGAATCCCAACGAATTCTTCGGTGAATTGCGCCGCAATCTTTGCAACATGGCCGTCGCGTATGCAAGCCTGGCTGCAACTCTCAGCTGCAAAGCAGCAGCTATGGGGGATATTTACGCTTATGGAATTGGGGTAAGATTGGCGTGGCAAATCCATTGCCAGCCATTTGCACCCTTTTTCCATACGCTCATGCGGGGCATGGGTTTCGTCGGCAATTGCTCCAAATCGATGGTTTCCTGGGCCGAAATCAGGTAGGTAACCACGATGTTATCGCCGGACTCCGTCGATTTGAGATCGCTCAGCACTATCTCGCCCACGTTCAGGTTTTTGATCAACGCTATTTCCCCCGCTCGATCGCGCGCTCCGTCCGGGTGAACAGATTGAAATCCATCGGCGATTTTGCTTTCCACAGCGTTCCAATTCTTCGCCTTAATGTCTTCCCATATCTGTTTTTCCATCGTTTCACCGTCATTTGTTGTTTGGCTCATCTTAAATCCTTACTATCGCGTCGTTCTTGCTGTCAAACTTCCAATTTGAATTGTCAATCGTGAGTGAAATACCCAGCTTGGGTCTCTTTGGTTAAGTAGTGAACCCCAAAATTTTTTCACCGAGATGAAGCGGCGCCATCTTTACAAGGTCGCGGGCGTATGCGGTCGTCGGCTGGTTGCTGGTCCGGGTCGTGACACGGTTTTTCCAATCTTTGAAATTCAGCTCGACGAGCTGCGCAAAGATGCACGATTCGAAGGGCTGGCCGGAAAGATTGTTTCGGCGAAAGAATTCAGAGCACGCCAGAAGTGAAGCCGGGTGTTTCTTGCACGAGCTAAAGGCTGCTCATTCAACTCATTATTTCAACCTTCCGTCCTAAGGAGACGGCATCGGATAAAGCCTTAACGCGATTGACAGAAAACCAGCTTTCTGGGAATCTGGCTCAAATGAAAACCACGCTTGATCTGCCAGACGAATTGATGCGCGAGGTGAAGATTCGTGCTGTGCACGAACATAAAAAACTGAAAGACGCGATTGCGGAATTGATTCGCAAAGGGATTGCCGCGTCGAACTCCCGGCGGCCGAAACGGCCGAAGCCAGTGAAACTGCGCGGGGGATTCAAGCCGACGACCGAAGAGATCGAAGCGGCCATCGCGTGGGGTCGCGACTGATTCCGACGCTACAATGGTCGTTGTCGATACTAACATCATTGCGCCAGCTGTATGTCCGAAGCGCGCGCACCGACACGGTCGAGGAATTGTTCGCGCGCGACGATGTCTGGCGCACTGAACCTCTCGCGCTGATCGAGCTAAGCAATATGCTGATTACGTATCAGCGGTCGCGATACATGACCGCCACGATCGCGCGCGATTGCCTTAATCGCGCCGCTGCGTTTCTTCAGCCGCACTTCTTTCGAGTGAGCCACCAAGCCGCTTTGGAGGCCGCGCTCCATTATCGCGTTACGGCGTACGAGGCGCGCTTTCTCGCGCTGGCGCTGCAACTCGATAGCCGGCTTGTTACAGAAGACGCAAAGCTGCGTGCCGCCGCGCCGAGACTGACGCAATCACTCGCCGAAGCATTGGCGAGCAGATGATTTCGTCGAACAAGCGTCCGTGAAGGCCGACAATTTTTTCGCCGAGTTGAAACGGCGCAACGTTTACAAGGTTGCGATCGCATACGGCGTCGTGGCGTGGCTGCTCATGCAGATCGCAAGCCAGATTTTTCCTTTCTTCGACATTCCAAACTGGGTCGTGCGACTGGTGGTGCTTGGGCTAATCCTCGGTTTTCCAATTGCGTTGATCATCGCCTGGGCCTTTGAGCTAACGCCGCAAGGAATCAAGCGAACCGAGACAGCCGATGCCTTGCCAGCAGCGGCGCGATCGAAAAAGCACGTTTGGATTTACGTCGTGGTTATCTGCGGCGCGATCTCGGGGACGCTGTTTTTTCTGGGGCGCTATACCGCTCAAATGCTTCGACCTGCTTCCAATGATCTGCGACGCGGCAAGCAGAGTGAGGAGTCTGAAGCTTCGACAATTTCAAAGAAATCGATCGCGGTCTTGCCCTTCGAGAACCTGAGCGAAGATAAGGGCAACGCCTACTTCGCCGACGGCATGTAGGGCATGATCCTGACCAAGCTGGCCGGCATCGGCGATCTGAAAGTCATCTCACGCAGCGCCTCAAGCTCGACCCGGTGTTCGACCCGCTGCGCAAGGACCCGCGCTTCCAGAAACTCATCGAAGACGGGGAAGCCGCCGGAAGGCACAAGCCAAGCCATGAGCGATCTCTGGCAACGCCTCAAGCAACGGAAGCTGGTGCAGTGGGCGCTGGCCTACATCGCCGCGCGAAAAGATTGTCCCGGCGTGCGAGTTCGCCAAAGCATCGCCCGCCTCGAAATGAATCCGCGTAACTTTCTTCGCCGAGCTGAAACGGCGAGGTTTCTTTACCCTATCCGATTCGGTAAGATTGACATGTCTTTTGTTTTACCAGAAGATAAATGTATGAAGACAACCTTGTCAGCAAAGCGACAAGTCTCGATACCAAAACAACTCTGCGACCAACTGGAACTCGGGCCTGGAGCGCAGATCGCGTGGGAAGTGCAGGATAGCAAACTGGTGGGTCGTCCCCTGCCGAAAGAAGGCTGGCGTTCCCTCATCGGCAAATACAAGGGCGGGCCCGATTTGGTGGCTGCTTTGCTCGAGCAACGGCGTGATGACCGTGAAAAAGAAGACCGCAAGCTGGCTCGATAGCAGCGCCGTCCTCACCCTGCTCTACGGAGAAGCGGGAATGGATATCGTACGTGAGCTTCTGGAGGAATCGGAGCGCGGTCGCGGCGCGGTCTATCTCTCCGCGGTGACGTTAAGCGAAGTCGTTTCCAGTTTGAGCAGGACGCACGGCGAAAACGTGGCGCGTGACGAGTTACAAGTAGTGCTAAGCCTGCCGGCGCAGATTGAATCTGCCTCCCTCTCGCAATGCGTGGAGGCAGGTTGGTTACGCAGCCGCCATCGTCTCTCGACTGGCGACGCGATAATCGCGGCCCAGGCAATGGCGGCAGGCGCGGAGTTGGTGCACAAGGATCCGGAGTTTGAGTCGGTGCTGGGTCTAAGGCAACGGGCCTTACCGTATAAGACTCGCCGTGCTTTGAAGCGGTAGCTGATTTACATAGCGACCGATGAACAATTTCTTTGCTGAGCTGAAACGGCGCAACGTTTACAAGGTTGCGATCGCATACGGCGTCGTGGCGTGGCTGCTCATGCAGATCGCCAGCCAGATTTTTCCTTTCTTCAACATTCCAAACTGGGCGGTGCGGCTGGTGGTGCTTGGGCTAATCCTCGGGTTCCCAATTGCGCTGATCATCGCCTGGGCCTTTGAGCTAACGCCGGAAGGAATCAAGCGAACGGAAGATGTCGATCCTGTTGCCATCGCACGCGCTCCGAAGAAACACGCCTGGATTTATGTAGTCGCGATTGGCGCAGCGATTTCGATCGGGCTGTTTTTTGTTGGGCGGTACACAGCGCAGAGCGGACCGCCCAGTCCCGCAATGGCGGGATCCCTACCAGAGAAATCGATCGCGGTGTTGCCGTTCGACAATCTGAGCCGCGATCCGGACAACGCGTTTTTTGCTGAAGGAGTGCAGGACGAAATCCTCACGCGACTCGCCAAAGTGGCCGATTTGAAAGTCATCGCCCGTACTTCAACGCAAAAGTTCAAAAGTGCGCCTGGAAATTTGTCGGACATCGCGAAGCAACTCGGCGTTCTCAACATTCTCGAGGGGAGCGTGCAGAAAGCGAACGATCAGGTTCGCGTCAATGTGCAGTTGGTCAACGCGATGACGAACGCGCATCTTTGGGCAGAGATTTACGATCGCAAGCTCACCGACATATTCGCAGTCGAAAGCGACATCGCAAAAACCATCGCCGACACATTGCAGGCGAAGCTCACCGGGAGCGAGAGAAGCGCAATGTTGCATGCGCCAACAGAAGACCCCGTCGCACACGAATTATATTTGAAAGGACGCCACTTTTGGGGATTGCGCGGTGAGAATTTGTTGCGCGCGATCGATTTCTACAATCAGGCGATTGCGCGCGACCCAAATTACGCCCTCGCTTATGCGGGCTTGGGCGAAACCTATATTTTGCTTCCATATTATACGGGCGCCGATCCGAAAGAGGCCCGTCCGAAAGCCAAGGCGGCGACTCTCAAAGCGCTGGAGTTGAACCCGAACCTGGCGGAGGCGCACAACGCGATGGGAAAGATCGCGTACACCGTCGACATCGACCTGCAACGGGCCATTCGTGAGCACCAACGCGCGATCGAGTTGAGTCCAAACCTGGCCAGCGCGCATCACTGGATAAGCAACGGACCACTCTCGGGTCTCGGCCGTCTCGATGAAGCCATCACCGAGGGGGAGCGCTCGATCGAACTTGATCCGCTTTCCGCTATAAACCTTGTCGACCTCGCTGACACCTATTTGTATGCGCGACGTTTCAAAGAAGCCGATGCGGTGATGAAGAAAGCACTCGAGATCGATCCAAGTTTTGCTTATGCGCACTGGATCTACGGTATCTTGCTCCAAGTCAGCGGCGATCTCGAAGGTGCGCGGATGCAGTACGCGACCGCGCGGGCGAGAGAAAATGATGCGCAAGCGATCGCACTTCGAGCGCAGCTCGCTGCAATCATGAGTCGGCGTGAGGAAGCGGTGAGTGCCCTGGCTGCGCTGGAAGAACTCGGCAAACGCCAGTATGTCGAAGCCTACTACCGCGCGCTTCTCTACCTGAGCCTCGGACAGAAGGATCAGGCTCTTACGGCCCTCGAGCAAAGCTATGCCGAACGCGACGGCGACGATATCGGCGTCATCAAGGTAGATCCACTACTCGATTCGTTGCACGGCGATCCACGCTTTGAGGCACTCGTTGAAAAGGTAATTGCACCGAAAAATCAGCAATGACACCGACCCGCGTTTCGACATGTCACGCCGTAGCCTCGGCGAAGGCGGAAGCACTGGCGCAAAAATTCGTCGCGCCAAATCAAAACCAAAACCATGAAGACCGGTAACTTCTTCGCCGAATTGAAGCGGCGTAATGTTTATAAGGTTGCGGTCGCTTACGCGGTCGTTGGTTGGCTGCTGGTGCAAGTCGCTACACAGGTATTTCCGTTTTTCGAAATTCCAAATTGGGCCGTGCGCCTGGTCGTGCTGGCAATCGTGGTGGGATTTCCGATCGCGCTCGTGATTGCGTGGGCATTCGAATTAACACCGCAAGGGTTGAAGCGGACGGAAGATGTCGATCTGACGGCGTCAGCGCGACAACCGCGAAGGCATACTTGGATTTTTGTCGTGGTTGCTGGCGCGTTGCTCTCGATCGGTTTGTTTTTTATCGGTCGCTACACGGTGGCCAACAAGACGACGCCTCCACGGTAAAGCGAGGCGGCTACAGTTTCGTCGATCCCGCAAAAGTCCATCGCGGTTTTGCCATTCGAAAATCTGAGTGACGACAGGAACGCGGCTTATTTCGCTGACGGCATTCAGGATGAAATCCTGACGAAGCTGGCGAGCATCGCCGATTTGAAAGTAATTTCGCGCACTTCGACGGCAAAATACAAGAGCAAGCCGGAAGATTTAAAGACAGTTTCGCAACAGCTCGGCGTCGCCAACGTCCTCGAGGGCAGCGTGCAAAAGGCGGCCGACAAGGTGCGCGTCAACGTGCAGCTGATCGATGCGCGTGCCGACTCGCATCTCTGGGCGAAGACTTATGATCGCGACATGAAAGATGTCTTTGCGATCCAGACCGAGGTGGCACAGGAAATTGCCGACTCTCTTCAAGCAAAGCTTTCTCCAGCCGAGGCCAACACACTCGCACGCGTGCCGACCAATGACGCGCAGGCTTACGATCTTTTTCTCAAAGGAGAGTTTGAGCACCGTGTCGCCAACAGCAATCTGCGCCGGGAATCATTTGAGCAAGCCGCGCGCTGGTACAAGGAAGCGATTGCACGGGACCCAAATTTCGCCCTGGCTATCGCGCAACTAGCAATATGCCAACTGCGGAGTCATTGGCTGACCGATCCGCTAACCGAAGCCGAGTTAGCGCAGGCAGGCGCAATGGCAAAACAGGCGGTGACGCTCGCGCCGGATCTCGCCGAAGCACATATCGCGCTCGGTCTATTTCATTATTACGGCCATCGTGAGTACGAAGAGGCGTTGACGGAGTTTCAGCGCGCGATCGAGCTTCAGCCTAACAATGCGCTGGCGATCGGGTTTGTCGCGTTCGTGCATCGCCGGCAGGGCAAGTGGGATCGCGCTGTAGAAGAGCTGAAAAAATCTATTGATCTGAACCCGCGAGATCCATACATGCTGGCCGGTGTCGCGGAGACCTACGTCTTTCTGCGTATGTGGAAAGAGGCCGAAGATAAGGCCTTGCCTGCGCTCACGATCGACCCGCACGAGGCGACCTCGATGCGAATGTTGCTGCTAAGTTCTCTGAACCAGACCGGGAACGCGCAGGAGCCGTTGCGATTACTTGCTACTTTCCCACCTGACGATCTGCTGCTTCCGAACACCGGCAGTTATGACATGGTCATCGGTACACGCGGCGAGACCTTTGTCCTGGGCCGGGACTTCAAGGCGGCGCTAAACGCATGGGAGTCGGGCGCGGCCGCGATGACCAACGAAAGGCAGCCTCTTGCCGCCAAAGCTACGATTCGTGTCCTGGCCGGCAATGTCAGCGGCGCCGAGCCCGCTGCTGAGAAAGCCAGGAAGCTATTGGAGGCGAGACTGCGTGAGGACCCGCAAGATATTCGTGCGCTAAAAGACTTAAGCTGGGTTTATCTCGCTCTCAATCGCAGCGCTGATGCGCTCAATGCCGCCCGAAAATCAGTTGAGCTGTTGCCACTGGAAAAAGATGCGGTGCTCGGTTCTGGCAACCTGGCGGCCTTGGCCGAGGTGCAGGCACAGACCGGCCACGTCAAAGAAGCGGTGGAGAATTTGAGAAAACTTCTCTCCATCCCAGCCGGTGAAACAGTCTCCATTGCACGCCTGAAGATCGATCCAGTCTGGGACCCGATCCGCAACGATCCCGGGTTCCAACAATTGCTTGTGGGCAAGGAACTGGTTGGGCCTAACAAGTAGGCATGCCATGACCGCATTTGAACACGTCACAGCCCTTTTCTCGTTCGTTTACGCATTAGCGCTGACGCATCTGCTTGCGCGCATCGCTGAACTGATCGTCGCACGCGATCGCGTAAAATTTTCCGGATTGCTCGCGCTGGGGATGGTCAACGCCATTCTTCTGGTCTTCGCCAACTGGTTGACGCTTTGGGATCTTCATGTGATCACCTCCTGGAACCTTGCTTCCATTACCGTTCAGTTCCTCTTCGCGATCGACGTTTTTCTGATTTGCGTATTAGTCGGACCGAAAGCTCACGATGAGGGGCCGATTGATCTGGAAGATTTCTTCTGGCGCCAGCGTCCGTATTTCTATGGCGCTCTCGTGACCTGCGCCGTTTTGTCGTTGTTCGCCAACCTCGATTACCTGAAGACAGCGAATGCCGCGCTTTTTTTCAAGGAAAATCTGACCGTTTTACCAATGCTCATTCCGACTCTGGCCGGACTAGTTTCTCGCAAGCGATGGGTCCAATGGGCAGCTGGCCTCTGCTATCTGGCCATGATACTTGGATACACGATCGCCTTTTGCGGAACACTTAGCTGATGAATCCGCGCGACTTGTTTACCGAGCTGAAGCGGCGCAACGTTTACAAGGTCGCCGTCGCGTACGCGGTCGTTGGCTGGCTATTGATCCAAGTCGCTACGCAGGTTTTTCCGTTTCTTGAAATTTCAAACTGGGCTATTCGGATTGTCATTTTGGTGACTGCGCTTGGTTTTCCGGTCGCGATAATTATCGCGTGGGCATTTGAAGTCACGCCCGAAGGCATTAAGCGCACAGAATCTGCCGATGCCGCGGGCCAACGATCTCGCGGCGTCGCCTGGATTTATGTTATGCTTGTCGCTGCGTCACTCTCCGTCGCGTTGTTCTTTGTCGGCCGCTACACGGCTGGCCATGGACCGCTTCAAGTCCGCGAGGTCGCGGCGGAGAGCCCGGAAAAATCGATCGCCGTGCTTCCGTTAGTTAACGAAAGCGGTGATCCGAAAGACGAATATTTTTCGGATGGCTTGTCGGAGGAACTGATTGCTGCTCTGGCCCAAATCAGCGGACTTAAGGTTATTGGTCGGAGCTCTTCGTTCCGCTTTAAAGACAGGAAAGAAGACCCGAAAACGATCGGGAAGAAGCTGGGTGTGAGCACGCTTTTGGATGGAACAGTGCGCAAGCAAGGCGATAGGGTGCGCATCGTGGCCGAACTAGTGAACGCTGCGGATGGAATTCAGCTCTGGACGCAAACGTTCGATCGCGAGCTGAAAGATATCTTTAAGGTTCAGGAAGAAATCGCTCGGGCTGTCGCTGAGTCGTTGAAAGTGACGTTGCTTGGATCGGATTCGACCCAAAAAAGTGCTCCGAAGAACATGGAAGCTCACAACGCTTACTTGCAAGGTCATTTCCATTTTCAGCGTCGGAATCTGGAAGATTATCGCAAAGCTGTCGATTACTTCGATCAGGCGATCCGGCTCGACCCGAATTATGCTTTGGCTTACGCAGAGCGTTCCGAAGCGTTGACCTTTATCGGAGACCTTACCGGCCAACATGAGCCAGCATGGTCAAACGCGCGGAGCGACGCGGAAAAGGCCGTCGCCATCGCACCTGATCTGGCTGAGGCCCATGCCGCACTCGGCTTTGTGCGCTTTATTGTGGATTGGAAATTCACCGAAGGCCTGAATGAACTAAAGCGTGCGAAAGAACTCTCTCCAAGCAATCCCACCGCCAACGATGTACTCGCCCGCCTGATTGTTTATCTGGGGCGAATCAATGAGGCTGAGCGGCAGGCTCGCCAGGCAGTGGATCTCGACCCACTTTCCGTCTTTACGCAAAACAATCTGGCTCGAGTTCTCTTCTACGCTGGAAAACTGGATGAGGCAGACGCGATTGCACGAAAGTCGGCGGAGTTGCAGCCGGCTGCTGCTGCCACTCATCGATGGCAGACGCTGATCGCTGCGCAGCGCGGCAATGGCGAGACTGCTTTGCGAGAAGCGCAACTGGAGCCTGATGAAGGTTATCGCCGTTTCGAGCTCGCGCTCGCTCAATATGTGCGCGGTGACCGCGTCGCGGCAGACGCGGCTTTAGCCGACCTCATTAGCAACGGGCGGGAGAACCTGGCCTATCAAATCGCTGAGGTTTACGCGGCGCGAGGTGAGAAAGACAAGGCTTTCGAGTGGTTGCAAAACTCGTTCGACAATCATGATACCGGAACACTAACTCTTTTAGTCGATCCGTTGTTGCGCGGTTTGCACGATGATCCACGCTACAAGAACTTCCTCGCCAAACTGGGACTACCCGAATCCTTATGAACGCAAAGCCTTCTTTAATCTCAGAGCTAAGGCGCCGCAACGTTTTCAGAGTTGCCCTGACTTATGCCGTTGTGGCGTGGCTGCTGATCGAGATCGCAGCGGTTATTTTGCCGACGCTTGGCGCGCCCGAGTGGCTGATCACGACGTTCGTTGTGTTGCTGGCAATCGGTTTTGCCGTCGCGCTATTCATTTCATGGGCTTTTGAGATGACTCCCGAAGGCCTGAAACGAACGCAGGATCTTTCGCCTGACGAAGTCCTGCCATATTGGAGCCGGCGGAAGTTCGCGACATTCATCATCGGGACGGCAGTCATTGCCTTTGGGCTCTCTGCCTACCAACTATTGGTACCCAGGTCGATAGCCACCCTTTCAAATACCGGGGCGAATTCGCTTCAGCAACAATCCAACGCTGCTGCGTCGGCCGAAGACACCGGCAATGTTTCATCGACTGAGCGAATGCTTCGCGAACTTGATGAGCACTGGTCGAAAGCTGCTGCAACTAAAGATGTCGACCTGACGATCGCATTTTACTCTGATGATGCCATCGTGCTGCCTCCAAATGCTGCGAGCGCGGAGACGAAGGAAACGATCCGGAACGTCTGGAAAGATCTGCTCGCGACGCCGGGCCTGGTGATCAGGTGGGAACCGGCCAGAGTGCAACTTGCCAAGTCGGGGGAGACGGCCTGGGTGAACGGAACATATAAACTGACCATGAACGATCCCAGTGGGAAACCAGTCGAAGATCATGGCAAATATCTCGAGGTCTGGGAAAAACAGGCTGACGGGAAATGGAAATGTCGCGCGGACATGTGGAATACCGACCTGCCTGTATCGGAGCCAGCGTCTGCTGAGAAAAAATAGCGGGTCGCGCGTCGTGAAATTCTTTCCTATGGCTGTAGCGTGCGCTGTCCTCAGCGCATTCGTGTGAATGCGTGCGCCGTGTAGCGGGCCAGTTTCGATTAAAACGAACAAATTAAGATGAACTGGGAAATGCTCACAGCGATTGGCCAGCTCGCGACGGTCTTTATCGGAGTTCCTTCGATCATTTACTTCGCGATCCAACTTCGCGAGCAAACCAGGGAACGCCGCCAGGCAGCGGTGAATGCGCTCACCGTGCAATGGGGCGATCTCACCAAAGCGTTGCATGAAGATGCGGAGTTTACCGCGCTTTTTCTGCGCGGTGTGCAGTCGTTTCACGATCTCGATGCTGTGTCCAAGCTCCGCTTTAGCGCGTTCCAAAATCGTTTTTTCAAGAACTTTGAAGGCATGTATTATTCCCGGCGCGAAGGAATTCTTACTTCAGAGTTATGGAGCGAGATTGAGCGAACCATGAGCGATTTTCTCGCGTATGATGGCGTGCGCCAGTGGTGGGAGACACGAAAACACTGGCACACCGAAGCGTTTGTTAGTGTCGTAGACTCGATTATCAGCAGGGTCGAGAAGCCTACGGCCTATTCAACCTATGACTTGAAGCAGATTGCCCTGCCTAAAGAGAGGTAATGAACGAAACTCAAGAATGGCCGCGAATTGCAGTGGTCGGCGCCGGTGCGGTGGGCGGGTATTTCGGCGGAATGTTCGCTCGTGCAGGAGCGCCCACCGTTTTCATCGGGCGAAAACATTTCGCAGACGCGGTGAGTTCGAAAGGACTTGTTCTTGATAAATCGCTGGGAGAGGAGCGAATCAAGGCCGAGGCGACAATCGAGATGAGCGCCCTTCGGGATTGCGCGCTGATTCTTTTTTGCGTTAAAGCGAACGATACACCGGCTACCGCGGCACAAATGGCTCCATTTGTTAGACCGGATGCGACAGTAATTTGCTTGCAGAACGGCGTCGAGAATGCAGGACAAGTCCGCGCTGCTGCGAATGTGGTTGCCTTGCCAGCCGCAGTTTACGTAGCCGTGTCGGTCCCGGAATCCGGCCGAGTGAAGCATCTGGCGCGCGGTGATTTGATCATTGGTCCCGCGAGCGAGACGACGGAAGTAGCAAATCTTTTCATTCGCGCTGGAATTCCGTGCCGTATCTCGGACAACATCGAAGGCGAGCTTTGGCTGAAGCTCCTGCGCAATTGCGCGCTGAACGCGATCTCTGCATTGGGCCATGCCCGTTATGGCGAAATCGCGCGAAACGCCGATGCGAAACAGTTGATGGCGCAGATAGTTGATGAAGTGCTGGCCGTGGCCCGGGCGGCGCGCGTCGTTTTGCCAGGTATCGACGACCGTGAATCAGGAATGGCGGCGGCAATGGAGCTTGCCACGCAAATGGCAGGCGCGCTTTCTTCAACTGCGCAGGATTTGAGTCGTGGTCGGTCGACCGAGATCGATGCACTGAACGGCTACATTGCCCGTCGGGGTAACGAGCTTGGCGTCCCGGTGCCGGTCAATCAGGCGTTGTTCACCCTGGTGAAGTTGGCCGAGCAAAAAGGCGTCAATTAGTCGGCAGAGATTTTTTTTAAAAAAGTGTTTGCAGTGAATTGGTGTTATAGTTTAGTATAACACCATGACAGTGAAGCGTAACCCAAACTGCGGAAGCGAATCCATCGCTAAAGGCGGGTCTGAAACATCGGATGAATCGTGAATGGAATGATGCTCAGCCGATTTATCGCCAGCTTCGCGATCGTGGCGTCCATATGATTCTCGACGGCGTGCTCAAGGAAGGGGATCCGTTGCCGTCTGTGCGCAACGTTGCGGCCGAATACCGGGTCAATCCGCTCACGGTTCTGAAGGCCTATCAGCAAATGGTCGACGAGGATTTGGTCGAGACGAAGCGCGGGCTTGGGATGTTCGTTAAAGCCGGTGCTCGCGATCAACTGCTCAAGGGTGAACGCGAGAAATTTCTTGCCGACGAATGGCCAAGGGTCGCGGAAAAAATTCAACGGTTAGGTCTGACCCAGAAGGAACTCGACGCCGTCACCGCGAAATCAAAAGCCAGAAAGGAGAAGCGCTGAGCCCATGGCAACGATTGAAGCACACGGTCTTCGCAAAACGTATGGCACGACTGTCGCGCTGGAGGGTATCGATCTTCGTGTCGAAGAAGGTCGCATTCTCGGGATCATCGGGCCGAACGGCGCGGGGAAAACGACCGCGCTCAATGCCATCCTCGGGCTCACCTCTTACGAGGGCGAATTGAAAGTTCTGGGATGCGATCCGTGGGCCAGCCGGGACGCACTGATGCGCAATGTCTCTTTCATTGCTGATGTCGCCGTGCTGCCGCGCTGGATTCGGGTTTCACATTTGCTCGAGTACATGGCTGGCGTGCACCCGCGATTCGATCGCGCCAGGGCAGAAAGATTTCTGGCGAAGACGACGATCAAACGGACGAGCAAAGTAAGGGAGTTATCGAAGGGAATGATAGCGCAGCTGCATCTCGCGATGGTGATGGCGATCGACGCGCGATTACTGGTGCTGGATGAGCCGACGCTTGGGCTGGACATTTTGTATCGCAAACAATTCTACGATTCGCTGCTGAACGATTATTTCGATCACAGTCGCACGATCGTTGTGACCACTCATCAGGTGGAGGAGGTCCAGGACGTTCTGACCGACCTGATGTTCATCGACCGCGGCCGCATTGTGCTCGAATGCAGCATGGAGGAATTCGACTCGCGATACATCGAAGTAATGGTGAATCCCGAGAAACTCGCTGCCGCTCGCGCACTCAATCCGATCCACGAACGCCCCGTTTTCGGTCGAAGCGTGCTGATGTTTGATCACGTAAATCGCGAACAACTCGCAGCTCTTGGCGAGGTGCGCCGGCCGAGCATTGCCGATGTGTTCGTCGCGATGATGAGCCCACCTTCATCCCGCAGTCGCGGGACTCCGGCTTTGCGAGCAGATCAAATTGGAGCAGCTAAATGAATAATCCATCGGACACGGTTCATGAATCTGCCGGGGTCGACGCCCCCGGCTACAGCGCGCCGACGCGGCCGTTCTACTGGTCGGTGCGGCGGGAAATTTGGGAGAATCGTTCGATATATATCGCGCCGCTGATCGTTGCCGTTGTCGAGCTATTTGGATTCCTAGTCAGCTCGGTTGGGCTGCCAGACCGGCGACGCGCCGTTTTATTGCTCGGTCCTGAAAAGGCGCGAGCTGCAATCGGGGTGCCGTACGACGTAGCGGCAATCATGCTGATCCTGACGGCGTTTGTGGTTGGTCTTTTCTATTGCCTCGACGCGCTGTATGGCGAACGCCGCGAGCGCAGCATTCTGTTTTGGAAATCGCTGCCGGTTTCGGATTTAACAACGGTGCTTTCCAAAACAAGTGTTCCTTTGCTCGTTTTGCCGCTGGTTACGTTCGTGATCATCATTGGGACGCAGCTTCTAATGCTCTTGTGGACCAGCGTCCTGCTTATGACTCATGGCATGAGCCCCGCCTCGACCTGGACATATGTGCCGTTGTTGCAGCAGTCCCTGATCCTGCTTTACGGACTAGGCGCGATCGCGATTTGGCATGCGCCGATTTACGGCTGGGCACTTTTGGTTTCGGGCTGGGTACGGCGCGCGACGTTTCTGTGGGCAGTTTTGCCAATCCTTGCAATCGGCATTTTCGAAAAGATCACCTTTAATACTTCGCACTTTGCCACGCTGGTGAAAGATCGCGTACTGGGATTCGCGCCGAAGGCCTTCGCCTTCCATCTACACCATGATGTGGGAATTGATTCGCTAGTACAACTCACCCCGGGCCGGTACTTGATTACTCCAGGTCTCTGGCTCGGATTGCTGTTTGCAGCTGTCTGTGTCTTGGCGGCGATCCGGCTGCGCCGTTATCGCGGGCCGCTTTGATTCGAACACTTCAATTGCACCACACACACGAGCCTTATGAAAATATTCAGCACTGCCAGCGTTTGTTTACTCTTCTTTGCGGGTTCGCTTTTTGCCTCCTCTTTGCAGGAACAAAACAAGGCGATCGCGAGGCGAGCGTTTGAAGAGATCCTCAGTCACGGACGCTTCGAACTCGCAGAGGAGCTTTATGCCAAAGATTTCGTCAATCACGGCATCCATCGCGATGTTAGTCTTGAAGAAGACCAGACGGCGCTGAGAGGGTGGCACGAGGCTTTTCCTGACGTCGTTGTCACAGCTGAGAAGCTCATGGCCGAGGGCGACCTGGTCACGGTTTACTGGATTGCTCGCGGCACCAACACCGGCACAGGCAACGGGCTGCCGGCGACAGGAAAGAAAGCGGAAATGTCCGGCATCACCATCTGGCGCATCGTGGACGGCAAAATCAAGGAAGAGTGGTCTGCCTTTGATCAGCTTTCAATGATGCAACAACTCGGGCTGCTTCCGACTAACAAGTAGCACCAAAACACCGGAAGAAACCCATGCATCCAACTGACAAAGCCGCTCGTATCGCAGGCGCTGTGTACCTGTCAATGGTTTTAACAGCGCCTTTCAGTCTTTTGTATGTCCCCGGCAAACTGATCGTTCGCGGGAACGCCGGCGCGACCGCTGAAAACATTTTGGCTCACGAGACGATGTTCCGTCTTTCGATCATGGGCGAACTTGTTGGACAAGTCATTTTCATTTGTCTTGGCATCGCGCTCTATCGGTTGCTTTGCGAGGTAAACAGACCGTGGGCGTGGCTTATGGTCAGCTTTGTGCTGGTCTCTGCTGCGGTTGGCTTTCTGAACACGCTAAATAACATCGCTGCTCTTCTCCTGTTTCGCGGTAGCGATTTCCTTGCGGTCTTCGACAAACCTCAGCGGGATGCGCTCGGGATGCTGTTCATTCGTTTGCACACTCAAGGGATCTTCATCGACGAGATGTTCTGGGGTTTATGGCTTTTCCCTTTTGGGCTGCTGGTTTTTCGCTCAGGTTTTCTGCCGCGGTTCATTGGCGTTTGGCTAATGATTAACTGTTTCGGCTATGTGATTCTAAGCGTAATCGCATTATTTTTTCCGGCGTACTACGGAGCCGCTTTCAACTGGTCGCAACCGGTCTTGTTTGGAGAGCTCGCAATCATGCTCTGGCTCCTAATCAGAGGCGCAAAGGTGAAAGCATCACCGGAGCCCGTCGCTGCAGCAGCTTAGATGAGGATGATGCGATGGATAGGATCGAGAATACACAACGGATAGCTGCAAAGATTGCAGGCGCCAGCGGCTTGCTTGCAGTGGTAATCGTCATCTTCGGAAATTACGCGTTGCTCAGCCCGCTCGTGATTCCCGGCGATGCCATGAACACCGCTCGTAATATCGTGGCGCATCAGACTCAGGTTCGTCTCGCGCTCACATGTTTTCTGGCCTACGGAGCAATCGTTGTCGTTCTTCTATCCGCATTGTATGTGGTCTTAAAGCCCGTGAATGGCTTCCTCGCTATCCTCGGAGCGCTGTTCCGCCTGGTTTTTGTCTTACTGTGGCTCCTAACCACACTGAATCTGCTAAGCGCGCTGCGCCTGCTCGGGAGCGCAACCTACTTGCAAATATTCGAACCGGCTCGCTTGCAAGTCCTGGCACGGCTGCAGATCGCGGCAAGTTTCGATGATTATTACGTGGGCCTGCCATTCTTTGGATTGGCCGCAACGGTTTGCAGTTACTTGTGGCTTAGGTCGCGATACATTCCCAAGCCGATCGCGCTCTTCGGTCTCATTGCTTCGGCATGGTGTGTGATTTGTGCCTTTGTTTTTCTAATTTTTCCAACCTTCGAAAAAACAGTTAACGCTTATTGGTTCGATTCGCCGATGGCTCTCTTCGAACTGATCTTAAGCGTCTGGCTTTTGTTCAAGGGGATGCGAACACCAAATCCGGGCGAGCAGAGCATATCGCCGCACCCTCGCCCACATCAGTTTCGCTGCGATTACCGATGTTTCTTTAGCTTTATGAGGCTAAGACGCATTCTAAAGTGGGGGGTCGGCGCGATCTTACTCGGTCTGTGCTTGTGGTTCTTTATCGCTTACTGGAGATCGACTAACGACTGCGATCGCAGAGATCTGCTTTGGTCAATCCGATGAAAGCCATTCGTTTTTGCGAATATGGTTCACCGGACGTTCTCAAGTTTGAAGACGTTGAAAAGCCTGTTCCGAATGACGATCAAGTCTTGATCAAAGTTCGCGCGGCTTCCCTCAATTTTATTGATCCGGGCGTGATGCGAGGGCCGTGGCCGCTTCGCCTGATGTCCGGGCTGCGCAAACCAGAGAAGACACGGCTAGGCACGGATGTGGCCGGCCAGGTTGAAGCGGTTGGCAAAAATGCCGTGACCGCGGGATAGTTCAAAGTGGGGTGACCAATCTTTTGCGTGGCCCGTCCTTTCTTGCGGAGTATACGTGTGCTCGCGAGCGAGCATTGGTTATTAAGCCAGCTAATGTGACGTTTGAACAAGCGGGCTCTGTAGTTGGGCGGGATTCACCGCCTTGCAGGGTCTTCGCCAAGCTTACATTTAGCCGGGGCAAAAGGTTCTGATCAACGGCGCAACGGGAGGCGTGGGACCTTCGCTGTGGGCAGATAGCGAAGGCGCTCGGCGCGGAGGTAACGGGCGTATGCAGTACGGGGAAAGTGGAGCTTGTCCGATCAATTGGCGCGGATCACGTCATTGACTACACCCAGGAGGATTTCACCAAAGGTGACCAGCGTTACGACGTGATTTTTGATAACGTTTGCAATCACTCCTTCTCAGATCGCCGGCACTCTTAACTCCTACGGCATCTGCGTCCTTGCCGGAATCGGAGGAGCAGGACTACACCCGGAAACGTGGGGGCGTTCGTTGGGACTTTTAAAGCAGATCTGTTGTCTCGGTTCGTCCGTCAGAAGTTTGTCAGGTATGTTACGACACTGAACAAAGAGGATCCGAAGTTGTTGGGCGACTTCATGCAAGCGCGGAAGGTGACACCCGTCATCGAGCTGGACTTACAAGTTGAGCGGAGATCGTGGAGGCGATGCGGTATTTCGAACAAGGCCACGCGCGAGGAAAAATAGTAATCTCTGTAGAATAACGGGAGGAACAAAAATGAATACCAACCTAATGACTGAATCGACTGCAAAAAAACCGCCACGCCGCAAGGGGAGAATGCGCCGCATTCTTCTTTGGCTCTTCGGTATTATCATTTTGTTAATCGGAGGACTGTTTGTCTACGCGTTGGCGACTGAGAAACAGGATCCGATCGAAACCGGAGAGCCACACATGAAAGCGGTAGTCTACACAAACTATGGATCACCCGACGTTCTTGAAATCAGAGAGATCAAGAAACCGGCACCTAAGGATGATCAGGTGCTGGTGAAGGTTCGGGCAGCAGCTGTCAATCCACTCGACTGGCATTTCATGGAGGGCACGCCCTACATCATGCGTGCGATGATAGGCGGGATGCGCAAACCGAAATCACCACAACTGGGGGTCGATCTTGCTGGGCAAGTCGAAGCGGTCGGCAAAAACGTGACGGAATTTAAACCAGGCGATGAAGTCTTCGGCACCGGGCATGGCGCCGCCTTCGCAGAATACGTATGCGCTAACAAGACCAAAGTGGTGCTCAAACCTGCCAATGTAAGCTTCGCAGAAGGTGCCGCTGTGCCTATTGCAGCTTTGACTGCCTTGCAGGGTCTTCGCGATTACGGGAAGGTTCAGCCAGGGCAGAAAGTCTTAATTAATGGTGCGTCGGGAGGAGTCGGAACCTTTGCCGTACAGATTGCCAAGACTTTTGGCGCTGAAGTCACCGGTGTCTGCAGCACGAGGAACCTGGAGCTGGTTCAATCGCTAGGCGCAGATCATGTCATTGATTACACCAAAGAAGACTTTACCAAGAGCAGCGAGCGTTACGACGTGATTCTCGACAACGTTGGCACGCAGCCGTTGTCCGGATTTAGACGCGTCCTCAAACCAAACGGAATTTTGGTCATTATTGGTGGCGGCGGACCAAACGATGGGAAATGGGTCGGTGCCATGGCGCGGCCGGTCAAAGCGAAGCTGATGTCACCATTCGTTAGCCAGAAAATGGGCATGATGCTGGCAGAGATTCGCCAGGAGGATCTGGCGACCATGGCCGACCTCATGCAGTCCGGAAAGATAAAACCGGTTATCGACCGGACTTATCCGTTAGATCAGATCCGCCAGGCTATGACATATCTGGAAAAAGGGCACGCTCGCGGGAAAGTAATAATCACTGTGGAATAACAATGGGCGTGTTGAAAGATCTCGCTTTTGCTGCAGATGCGTGACAATTGTCCGGGTAAATGAAAATCTTACGCATCCTCGGATTAGCGGTCGCTGCCGGGCTTTGCATCGGAGCGGATCCGACTTGGAACCCGAACAATGCTGCTAAGGAAGCCGAACAGGACATTCGGTCCGGGAACATCAGGTTTTATTGGTCTGGGAGTATTGCATCATTTCCGGTTGGTGTGCCATTCGACCTGGCTAAGAAGTACCCGAAGGCTGACGCTGGAAATGGTTGCGTCACTAACGACATCCCGCTTCGCGAACGGCAGCAGGAATACGCGCGCCGGTACAACGAGAAGATGTTAGCCTACATCAGTCAGAAACGTTAGAAACCATTCTCGAATGTCATCCTGCTCCGGCAGCCGCGGGAGAAGAATTTCTGATCATTTCTGGACCGACCCCGTGGATAAGTCAGAGATGTTTGAAAGCCAGGCTTTATGCTTCGCATTTCGTTGCAGCGCTTCGCTGCTAATGAACACAGGTGGGATTCCATACAGTTCCAGTTCTGGCTGCTCAAACGTGTCGAGCGCGGGCTGTTGGAGGTCAGGCTGCCAGCTTGCTCGGGGCGCGGGTTCGCCAGGCCTCACTGTCACTCGGGAAGCGACAGAAAAATAGCTGCGCGAACTGGCGTCCGCTTCTCGAAAAACGTTGACGCCGAGTTCAATTCCGGGCTCGATGGTTTCACTCACAAAAAAGGAGACCTATGCCGATCACTACGTTTAACAGTTTCACCGACGGTCTGGAGCCGAACCGAAGGAACCGCGAACATTTCATCACTAACACCAACCTCGACGATGACCGTCTCTGGGTTCCTTATGCAAGTGGCGTCTGGTTCCAGCCCTGCTGCTTTAACGTCACCTCTGGAGGATTCAGCGTCGTTCTGAAAGGTCTCCCCGGCTCCATGGTGGGAACTCATTACCACGTTGGCAACGTGCATGGCTATACAATGCGTGGTCATTGGCGGTACCTGGAGCACGACTGGATTGCGAAGCCGGAACATATATCTACGAACCCGCAGGCGAGGCGCATACACTGGTGATCATGGACGATTCACCGGAACCGATGATCACTATGTTCGTCGTTGAGGCGGGGCTCATCTATCTGGACAAGGCAAAAGATGGTGGCTTTGCCGCGTACCAGGACGGATTCAGTCTTCTCGAACTAACTCGCAAGGACCATCGCGACGCCGGCCTGGATGTAACGAAACCTGGACACACTCATTCGTTGAAAACACATGACGCTCGTGCATTCGAGCGTTATCGCAAAAGTGACGAGTGGCGAGTTCTGAAAATGCGAGCGGTACGGCTCTCAAGGTCGGAAAACCTCTGAAAAGCGGACGTGCCAATTCCCGAGATCGGCCCGTCGGACGTTTTGATTCGCGTCGCAGCTGCCGCAATCTGCACTCGGATGCTCATTATCGGGCAGGCATTTCCCAAATCGACAATCTCCCGGTGACGCTCGGACACGAAGTAGCGGGTCGGATCGAGAAAGTTCGGTACAGACGTTACACATGTCACACCTGGCGATCGCGTCTGCGTGCATTATCTGGCGCATTGCGGGAGCTGTGAATTTTGTATTCGCGGGTTTGAACAGTTTTGCCGCAGCGGACAAATGATCGGCAAACATCGCGACGGAGGATACGCGGAATTCGTAAAGGTTCCCGGCACGAATGCCTTCGCGCTCCCCGACGAAATTCCTTCGAAGTCGGCGCAATCATGATGTGCTCGTCATCAACTGCGTTTCATGCACTGAACAAGGCGCGCTTTAAAGCCGGCGAGTCGATTGCGATTTTCGGTTTGGGCGGCTTCGGATTTTCGGCGTTCCAATTGGCGCGAGCGTTTCGATTGCAGAGACATCTACGTCGTTGAAATCAATCCTGCGAAACTCGTTTCAGGCCAGCATGGGGCTGTAGCGATCGATGCCAGGTACGCAAATCCGGTTGAACAAATCGCGGAGGCAACCAATGGAAAAGGCGTCGATGTCCCGCTCGAGTTGATCGGGTCTGCGAAAACGATGCACCAGGCCGTGCACTGCTTGGGCCCTCTCGGTCGCGCCGCGCTCGTCGGATTAACCGCCGAGTCGATGTCGATCTTTCCGTACTTGAATTGATCAACAAAGAAGCGGAGATCATCGGTGTATCCGATCATCTCGCAGCTGAACTTCCAGCGCTCATCGAGTCGCGCGCGGCGGAAAACTTCGTTTCCCCTCCCAAAATTTGCGTCTCGTCGACCTCGACGCGGGACAGATCAACGCGGCACTCGACGCATTTCAGAATTCTATGTCACATCAGATCGGTAATTATTCAAGTAGTGACAAGTGACCACTTAAGCGAATTTGCGAAGCGCTACGCGAAAGGCGGGTGCAGTCAGAATCCGGAAATCGTAGCGGAGTTCTTCGCCGAGAACAGTTCACACTCAAGGTGAATAAGCGAGGCGCCGGCAGTTGGACGGGTTGCAATCGCGGAAGTTGCCCGCGGTTTCATGCGCGATTTTCCGGATATGATCGTCACATTCGACAAAATAGAATTGCAAGGAGACGTGGCTAGCGTTTCATTGGACATTGATCGGAATGAACACAGGACCTGGCGGAACGGGAAATCCCGTCCGTTTCAGCGGCTACGAACCTTTGGAAGATCGACAACAACGGACTGATCGCCGAATCGAAAGGCCGCTTCGACAGCGCGCGGTCCGAACGTCAACTCAAGCACGGAATCGATCGTTAGTCTGGCCGCAAAAATAGGCTGAAAGATGCATTTTCTTTTCGGCAGTTCAGAGTGCAATTGATGGTTACATTGCATGAGGAACGCAGCAGTTCGAGATGAGTGACCTATTTCCCTCACCCGCACGCACGCCTGAGACTTCCGCCGAGGCGCTGGCGCGATGGGGCGGCGCGATCCTGTCGATTGGTGCTTTCCTATATACGCTGGCCATCATTCTCTACGTGATCGTTTATGGTCAGCCCAAGGGGACCGGCCCCGCCGGAGAGGTGACCGTTGGAGATTCCGCCGCACACTTGCTCGCCCATTGGCGTCTCGTGAAAGGATTGTGGTTAACGGAGATGACGGCCGTCTTGATGATCGCCGTCGCAGCCTTTACCCTTCCAAATCGCCGCGAGACGAGTCGTTCCCTGATCCCCCCGAGGGTTGCGTGGCTTGCCGTCGGCATTGGGGCCATGCTCCTCGCCACGATGTATGGGTTCATTCTCGGGAGCTATCCGCCAGCGTTGGCGGCATTTCAGCAGAATCCCACCGTCTTTGCGTCTCTGCGGGGCGGGCAGCAGTTCTTTTTTACACCGGTTGCGCAATCAGCTTCTTTGGACTGGGGGCAGCTTTCCTTGGGGAGACGTCAATGGCGACCAAGGTCATCCCGAGATGGGTCGCATTTGCGAGCGCCGGAGTCGCTTCGCTGTCGGCGCTACAAGCGGTTGCGATGCTGGCTGGCATCAAAGAACTCGCCACGGCTGGTCCCTCAGCTGTTGTCACTTTTATGCTAACCGGTTGGTTTGGTATGTCGCTTTCGCACGCCGGCCGCGGCGTGACGTCGCATAAGAGAACGGAACCGTTAGGCTGCTAAGCAAGTTTGCTTGTTAATCGAAATTCGAGAAGAATGTGATGACGTGGCGGCCGTTCTGGACCTAAAAGAGGCGCGCATTCGGGGCAAGATCAAGAAAGCAACATTTTCGACGCGTTCGGAGCGGCTATGAGCTGTGGAAGATCGATAACGACGGCCTGATCGCCGAATCGAGAGGCCATTTCGACAGCGCTCGGGTACCAAGCGCCAGCTGCATGGCTAACGATTGTAGGGCAGGCGCTTCGCCTGCCGACATTTTGGCTTTGGCAAGCGGGACGCTTGCCCTACAACAACTTGACGCCAGAGCGCAGTGCCGAATTAACGATTTAACGAAGCGACTTGCGCATGAATCTCAACGATCTCGCGAATCTCGGACAGATTATTGACGCGATTGCCGTCGTGGTTTCACTGATCTATGTCGCGCTTATCTCTTCGGCAAAGACTTCCGCGGCCATGTTGAAAACAACCTGATGAAAAGAACCCAGCCCCCCGACGCGAAACCGATGGGCTTTTCACTCGGCATAACGATAAGTAACCTGCGTACTCGGCGGCGGCGTCCCGCGAGAGATCTTTGCCGCTCTCGCGGCCCTTCGACAACCAAGATATGGTACTGACTTCTGGAAGGGGTTATTTGCTCACCCCTAACTGACATTGACTTCGCAAGAACCCGTTGCTCCGTCACCCTTCGAATCCAATTAACTGTTTCGCTGGAATAGTCGGCTTGATTTTCCTGCCACCATTGCATGGTACCTGCGGCAGCGAGTCGACGGCTGACGATTGAGCGCAGAACCTTTTCCTCGGATGCGAGACCAAGCTGTCGGATGAGCCGCAGATAGTTCTCCACGATGTCAAAAAACATTTGGGTATAGCTGCCATATTGAAGCGCCTCTTCCGCCGTGAGATCTCTTAACGAAGTATTCCCCCGCAAGATCACGGCGGGCAGATCGGGTGTTGTGACGACGAGTTCGCTCCACCGGTGCCATTGCTCAGTGATCTGGTAGTAACCCTGCGATCAACGTGGCGCGATTCGCCTGACGAATCTGGACCGCGAGATAGATGAGCGTGATCACTATCGCAACAGTCCCCAGGATTTGCGCAATCGCGCTGACAGCTTCCCACATCACCAAAAGAAATTACACCGTTGCGCGTCACCTCGTCACGCAAATGCGCTAACACGGGCCTGTAAACTTTGACTAAGCGTAATTTCCGACTCAAGCGTCAATCACGCAGCGTAATCGGCAATGGCCTTGGCTACATCGAGCGTGGAAGCGTTGCCTCCCATGTCATAGGTGCGGACTTTGCCTTCGGCGATCACGCGCGCGATGGCGGATTCCAGACGATTAGCCATTTCCGTTTCTCTGAGCCAGTCGAACATTAACTTCGTCGTTAACAACATGGCGATCGGGTTGACCTTGTGTTGGCCGGCATACTTCGGCGCGGAACCATGTGTCGGTTCGAACACGGCGTAGTTGTCGCCGAGATTTGCGCTGGGCGCGAAGCCGAGTCCGCCGACCAGTCCTGCGCACAAGTCGCTGACGATGTCGCCGAACATGTTTTCGGCGACGAGCACCGAGTAATCCTGCGGGTTCTTGAACATCCACATGCAGATGGCGTCGATGTTCACTTCGTCGGCCCAGATATCCGGATAATTTTTGGCCACATCGCGGAAGCAATGCATCATCAAACCGCCAGTCTCGCGCAGCACATTCGGTTTCTCGATCACCGTCACGCGTTTGCGTCCGGTTTTTTTGGCGTACTCGAACGCTTGTTTGCAGATGTTGGTGCAACCTTGCATGCTCATGATGCGCGTGGAGAGCGCGATGTTTTCCAATCCCGCTTTGTCCTTCCATTTCTTCATTTTCGGATTCGCGCAGAGCGCCGTGTAAACGGGTTCCGGCAACGGGAAAAATTCCACGCCGCCATACATGCCCTCGGTGTTTTCCCGGAACACGACTTGATCGATCGGCACGTCGTCGCCGCCGGGGTTTGTGATTTTATTGCCGCGATAATTTAGCGGATTGCCCGGGTAACTTTTGCACGGCCGCATGTTGGTATGGAGATTGAATAACTGCCGCAGACCGACGATCGGCGAGAAATAGACTTAGACCTTTACCTTTGAGCTCTGGACTCAGTTCTTCTTTCGCTTTGTCCTGCGGCTTGCTGGTGATCGCTCCGAACAGCGCGCAGGTCGTGTCCTTAAGCGCCTTCACTGTCCGCTCTGGAAGGGCGTTACCTTCCTTGCACCAAAATTCCCAACCGATGTCGCAGGGGACGTATTCCGCATCAAAGTTCATCCGATCGAGAACGATGCGCGTTGCTTCCATTACATCGTTGCCCACGCCATCTCCGGGCATCCACGCAATTCTGTATTTAGCCATAGGCCGAGGACTCTAGCGGGCACTATCGCAACGGCAAGGTGGAACGCGATCTCCGAGCGCGTTGCCAGGAAAATCGCGAAGCGATCTAAATTGGGCCGCTGCGCGGCATTAAGGTCTGGCATCGTCCCCGGAGAGGCCGATCCACCTATTTTTTGATACGGCTAGTGACCAACTTTTCAGCGCGGCCGGACTGAGCGGCGGGAAGGGGAATACTCTGGCGCCGAGGATCGCAACGTCAGGTGGAACGAGATCTGCGAGCGCGTTGGCAGGAAAAAGCGCGAAGCGATCTAAATTTGGTCGCTGCGCGGCATTAACGTTTGGCATCGTCCTCGGAGAGGCCGATCCACCTATTTTTTGAGACGGCTAGCCACCAATTTCTCTGCGCCGCCGGCGACGATTAGTTCCTGTGCGGCGGGGCTGAGCGGTGGGAAAGGGAACGATTTTCCGTCGACATTCAATATGGACTTGGCGTAATCGATCGTGATTTCCGATCCAACCGTTGTCGGTTCGCGATTCGGTCAGAGTCGCGCGCAAGTGGAGCACCAATTCGGGGCATTCAAACACAACGAAGCCGTTGTTGAACGCGTTTCGCTTGTAGGTCTCGGAGAAACTTCCCGCAATGACGCACGGAATACCCTTGAACTTCAGAGCCGTCGCGGCTTGCTCGCGACTCGAGCCGGTTCCGAAATTAAGTCCGGCAACAACGACATCGCCAGCCTGATATAGCTCGTTGAACTTTGGATCATAATTTTCGAAGGTGACTGACGCCATTTGCTCAGGGGTCATGTCGTCGCGATAGGTGTGCTTCCCGGCGTAAATGCCATCGGTATTCAAGTTGTCTTTATCGATGAAAAGAACGCGACCGCGTACGCTGGACGGGAAACCCTCCATGATCTGTACCGATCCGCCGGTTTTGGATTTCTTTTTGGGGCGGCGAGTAGCGGTCCCCGCCGGGTTTTCGCCAAATGTTTTCGGCGCGCAAATGAATCCCGCCAGCGCGCTGGCGGCGACCACTGCAGGCGAGGCGAGATAAACCAACGCCTCGCGATCGCCCATGCGTCCTTTGAAATTGCGATTCGTCGCGCTGATAGCAGTTTCGCCCTTTTGCACCAGACCACGGCCCAGTCCGATGCAAGCGCCGCAGCCGGGCGGCAGCGCAATTGCGCCCGCTCCGATCAGTGTTTCCCAGTCACCGTTTGACTCCGATCTCGCCTGCACTTCGGCGCTGGCCGGTGCGAGATAAAATTCCACACTGTCCGCGACACGCCCGCCTCTGGCTCGCACGACTTCAGCGGCATCATGCAAATCTTCGAAACGCGCGTTTACGCACGAAAGCAAATAGGCTTTTTGAATCGCCACGCGTTTCCGTTCCATTTCCGGTAGCGAGACCATCGTTTTTACTTCGTTCGGGCCCGATACGTGCGGGACGACAGTCGCGAGATCGAGCTCAAGCTCGATCGCGTACTCCGCGTCGTCATCGGCGCGAAGGTCCGCGGAATTTTTCGACCACGCATCGATGTCCGCATTTGAGTAACCTGAGCGACTCTTTTGCCCGCGTTTTCCAGGGCGATTTGGATTCGTGAACTCCGGCACGCGCGAGCGCAGATAGTTGACCGTCACTTCATCGAAGGGAAACACGCCGGCGAGCGCGCCCCATTCAGTCGTCATATTGGCGATGGTCATGCGTGCAGACATGGGAAGATGGGCTACGCCATCGCCAACGAATTCAACGGCGTGATTGAGCACCTCGTCTTTGTTAAAGAGACCGCACAACGCAATGATCACATCCTTACCGACCACGCCGTGACGAAAGTTTTCCCTTGAGCACGACCTTGGCTATCGGTGGAACCTGCCACCAGGTGACTCCCGTGGCCCAGATGCTCGCCGCGTCTGTGCGTACCACGGGCGTACCCAGGGCGGCCATTGCGCCATACAAATTTGAGTGCGAATCGCTGGCGACGACCATCGACCCGGGAACGACATAGCCTTGTTCCACCATGACCTGATGCGAAATGCCGGTGCCCGCCGGATAAAAATCGATATCGTGTTCGCGAGCGAACGCCTCGATCTTCGCGTACTTCGCCAGGTTTTCGGGCGAAGTGTTCTGGATGTCGTGATCGATCGCGAAGACCGGTTGCGCCGGATCGGCAATTTTGGTTGCTCCGATTTGCTTGAACTTCGGGATCACCGCGCCCGTATTGTCGTGCGTCATTACATGGCGCGGACGAATCGAAATGAAATCGCCGCTGCGCACCACCGTGCCGGGCGCGAGCCCATCCGCGTGACGCGCCGCAATTTTTTCAACAAGTGTTAATCCCATAATGGCTGTGCGATAAAATATTCAGTCCTGGGGTTGCACGTCCAGTGCTCGTCGTTGTAGCGGAGGTCGGTGATGTCGGGCGCCCGGGATCAACGGTCCCGGCTACGGGTTGTACCTCTTGGCCGAGTCCTGCGAAGAAACGCGCTCAAAGAAAATCCGGACGGCGGCCGTCACCTCGCGATTGAATCGATCATACGAGTCGGCCACATTACGCCAAAGCGCCGTGGCCAGAAAACTTCGTATTGGAATATTGTTTGGTGGTCGATCTGCGGAGCATGAAGTCTCACTGCAGTCCGCAAAGAATATCATCGACGCTATCGATTCGAATAAATACGAAGTCGTTCTGATCGGCATCGACAAAAAAGGGCAGTGGCATCTCAACGAAGCATCTCGACTTTTGCTTCCCACATCTGAATCCGAATTGCCCGCGCTGAGTGAAGAAGGGGAGAATCTCGCGTTAATTCCAGGAAAACGGGCCGAGCAGCTCGTGGCGCTTTCCGGGCGACAGAGACTTGGTCCGCTGGATGTGATTTTCCCTGTGCTGCACGGGCCATTTGGCGAAGACGGCACTGTCCAGGGATTGCTAAAGCTTGCCAATGTCGCGTTCGTGGGCGCCGGGGTGCTTGGGTCAGCAGTTGGCATGGATAAGGATGTAATGAAGCGGCTGCTAAGGGATTCCGGCATCCCCATTGCTCGATTTATCGTAGCCAGCAGATATTCGTCGAAGAAAATCAGTTTCGACGAGGCGAAAGCCCAGCTCGGTCAACCGCTTTTCATTAAGCCTGCAAATCTCGGCTCATCCGTCGGTATACATAAGGTCAAAGACCGTGAAGCATTCGATGCCGCGGTCCGCGATGCGCTGAATTATGACAACAAGATTTTGATCGAGGAGTGCATCAAGGGACGCGAGATAGAATGTTCCGTGCTTGGAAATGACCAGCCAATCGCATCCGTTCCCGGCGAAATCCTGCCTCGCGACGAGTTTTACTCGTACGAAGCGAAGTATCTGGATGAAAATGGTGCGGCGCTGGAAATACCGGCCAAACTTTCGCCGGAAAGCTCGGAGCGTATCCGACAGTTAGCGATCAAGACGTTTTCCGTGCTCTGCTGCGAGGGAATGGCGCGCGTCGATTTCTTCCTCAGGGAGGACGGAGAAGTCATCGTTAACGAAATCAATACCATCCCTGGATTCACGCGAATAAGCATGTACCCGAAACTCTGGGAAGCGACCGGCATCTCTTACAGCGAATTGATCGACCGGCTAATCCAACTCGCGATTGAAAGGTTTGAGCGCGAGAAACGATTGAAGACCGATCGAATTTAACCCCAGGCTTACAGTCATTTTTACTTCTTCGCCGCGCGTTTTCCGAGAAGCTTTGCGATATCGAAATCCACGAAATCGGCATGATGAAAAATAATCGATTCGATTGAGCGCTCCACCTTATCGCCTTCGTGACTGTGCGTTGCGATGATATGGAGGACTTCGCCGGGAATGCCGTGCTTGTAAGCTAATGCGACGCCGCTGAATGGATGCCGCAGTTGCTGGCCAAACGTACCCTGGACAATTTTGCCTGACGGATCCTTGTCGTACTCGAGCGGTTTGCCGACATCGGCCAGAAGCGAGCCGGCGATCAGATAATCGCGCTGGATCGGAATGCCGCATTTAAACGAGCCCTCCAGCACATCCGTGATTGCGATGCATTGCCGGGCACAGGAATTGAGATGCTCGACAAAAGTCATGTCGATATCGCCAGCCAGCAGGGTGAACTTGACCGCGCGCAGCTCGGCAAAGGTCCAGCCTTTTCCTCCGCAGCCTGTGGTGATTGCTTCGTTCCATACGGCCGCCACTTTTTCGCGCAGTGATTGGTCTTTGATTTCCATCAAAGGTGGAAAGAGCTCCGCTATTTCTTTTACCCCGTAATTGGTTTGTTCGGTTGATGTCGTTGCCATAATGATCATTTCTTTTTCAGCCGATATTTTTGTGGTTTTGAAGACGTTCTTTCTATTATTTTTCTAGCTTCCAAATCCAGCTTAACGGTTTCTCCGTACCAGCTTACATTTCCGGCGAACTTGCTCGTTAGGTGTTTGGTAAGTCGATTAAACAATTGTGTATGGGTGAGTTCCCGCTTTTGCAAAACCGACAGGATCGCGCTCTTTAGTGTATCGTACTTTTGTCTGCTGATATTTTTTCCGCTTTTACCCAGCGGATGTTTAGTCAGGATTTTCTCCTCGGTCATCGGTCCTCCTTCGCAGGAATATTCGCTCTTTAAATTCGGGTTGATCTCGCTGGACCCACAAGCATGCCTTTGACCAGAGTGTCGTCAATTCACCATTGCGCCGGTTGAATTGTAAGTTGTTTAATGCAGACTTCCCAGCGTTCCCTTTGAGACGAAGCATCGATCTTCATGCCAACCTACGAGTATTCATGTCAAAAGTGCGGTCAGCACTTTGACGCATTCCAGTCGATGCGTGACGAACCGTTTCGGGAATGCCCGAAAGAGCTTTGCCGGCTGCCCAAGTGGGGGCATGGGAAAGTGAAGCGATTGTTGGGAACGGGCGCGGGTTTGATCTTCAAAGGTTCGGGATTTTACACCACTGACTACCGAAGCGATTCCTACAAGGAAGCGGCCAAAAAAGAATCTCCTGCCACCCCGTCCGGAGGCGAAAAATCTCCCGGCTCAAAGGAATCGGCGAAAGCTCCTTCAGCTGGCCAGGCCAAGGCTCCTGAGAAGAAATCAAAGGAGTCCGCCTGATATTCTGGTTCAGTTGCGCACTGCGTTGGCGCAAAACCGTTCCGGATCAGGAGCCGGTTATCCGTGGCGCAATTTTTGCAGTTGCGCGATGAACGCGTCCGGACCTCCGGGGAAATAACCGTCAAACTGCCAAATCTTCTGGCCGTTGCTATTCAGCACGACGATCGTCGGAAACCCGAGAACCTCGTACTGCTGCGCGAGTTGCAGGTTCTGCTTTTTCAGTTCCGCAGGCTGGACTTTTCTGCGAGGAAAATCCAACTCGACAAGCACCAGGTTGTTGCGGGCGTAATCCTTGAACTGTGGCTGCGAAAAAATGTCCTTGTCGATTTTTATGCACCACCCGCACCAGTCGGACCCGGTAAAGTTTAGTAGCAGAAGCTTATCGTTCGCCTTGGCCTCTTCCTGCGCTTTCTTATAATCGTTTAGCCACCCGGACTCGGATTCCGCTCGCGCAAATGACGCAAAGAGAGCGGACGCGATGATTGCCAGGAGAAATAATCGAGGGGTTTTCACTCCGTTATATTCGATGCAATTATAAATGGGCGCAAGAGCGGTACAACGCACCGCCCGGTGCGGCGATTATTTTTCAAGCCCGGCAATAGCCCGGCGCGACAACGCCGGGCTATAGGGGGAAATCCTGATCTAGCGAAGATGCTTCGAGACGAGCTTGGTCATCTCGAACATGCTCACCTGGCTCTTGCCATTAAATACCGGCCTGAGCGCGTCGTCGGCGTTGATCATGATTCTTTTCTTTTTGTCCTGCAGACCGCGCCTCTTGATGTAGCCCCAAAGCTTTTTTGTAAGCTCCGGACGTGATAGCGGCTGCGATCCGACGACAGCAGCAAGCTTATCATCCGGCTGGACCGGTCTCATGAAGGCGGGATTCGGTTTGCGCTTGGAAGTTTTTTTGGTTTTCGGCATGGAGGCTGACTAACGTTTTGCCTGCTGAAGGGCAAGAACTAAATTTGGGCAAATGAAAAATTATTGGGCTGACCAACCGGCGCACCGCGACCGCCGCCAGGTCGTCTGGAGCAGTCTTTGTGGAACTTCCGGTTGCTGTTTGCAGCAGGATGGTTTGTAGCAATGCCTCGGCGTTCGCGGCGCGATGATTCAGCATTTGTTCCAGCTGCCCGGGACTCAGCCGCCCGCGCTCATCTTTGCTCCCGCGCAACAAGCCGTCGGTATAAAGCAGGAAAGCATCCCCGGGATTCAAATCGATCGGCGTTTCGGTGAACGCTGTGCGTTTGATCAACC
Organism: uncultured Verrucomicrobiae bacterium; assembly: GCA_963838045.1. GTDB lineage: Bacteria > Verrucomicrobiota > Verrucomicrobiia > Chthoniobacterales > UBA10450 > Udaeobacter. The sequence continues at coordinate 64,722 of CAWIPQ010000007.1, forward strand.
CCAGCGGAGGCGCCACCGAGGGAATTGATTGCGTGGTTCCGTCCTGGCGAGCGATCAGAAGTGGCGGGTGTCCGGCGCCGATAACCTCCGCCTGTCCAGTAACCGGATCCAGGGCGACACACATCGCGGTCATGAATGAGCGCGAGCCGAAGATACTGCGAAAATCATGATCCACAGCCTCCATCAGGCTGACTGGTGTATCGTGTTCCAGGCCGTGCTGGAAAAGAAGTTTTGCCAGCGTGGTAAGCAATGCGGCAGCCGCACCGTGGCCGGTGCCATCTGCAATCCAAAACAGAACCCGACCGTTCTTCATTTGGAGCCATCCATAGATATCGCCGCCCACCTGGATGACTGGGCGGTAGCAGGTAGCAACCTCCCAACCCGGCAGCACCAGCGGCTTCTGGGGAATCAATGATTGCTGGGTCAAACGCGCGGCTGCCAGATCGCGCTCCAAATCGCGCCGCCATTTCTCCAGCTCATCATTTTGCCGCTCCAATTGTCGACGCATGGTGCGGAGCCGAAGTTGCGTCTCGATTCGCGCGCGTAACACGGCGGCATTTACGGGTTTTGCCACAAAATCATCCGCACCGGCCTGAAGACAGGAAACCTCGCTTTGTTCGCTGCCGTGGGCTGTAAGCATGATGGCAGGAACCTGGGCGACGGCGGCATCCTCATCCGAACGAAGACGCTGGAGCACCTCGGCGCCGTTTAAGCCTGGCATGTCGAAGTCGAGCAGCAAAAGCGCAGGCGGTTTGGCGTGAATGATCTCCAGGGCTTCGGCACCATCCTTGGATACTGTGCAATTGTAACCAGCTGCTCCGCAGTAGCTGAGTCAACACCCGACGACTCATTGCGTCATCGTCCACAACTAGTATCTCTGCATGCGAATTCCCGGGCATCATTACTTCGGATTCGGATGACAGGCACTCAAGCACTGTATTTGGGGTGGTATTTGTGAACAAATCGCGACAGCTTGAACAATGCGTGATTTAATGATTGGCAATGGCTCCGACTCTGGATACGATAATAAAAAATTTTCATTTATGATGAAATTTTCACTCCTGCTTGCTCTTCCCGCTGCTTTCTTCCTCGCTTCATGCGCTGAGGAGCCACCACCTCCAATCACTCAACATCACAGGCCGGCAACTTATGCTTCTACTCAGCCGCAGGAATACCCACCGCAGCAGCAACCGTTCAACCCGAATGGGCCGGTCCAGCCGATGGCTACGCCCCCGCCGCAGGTCGCCACCACCGTCTTCACCTCCCCCTACAGCTGCACCTCAGACAAAGGTGGCCAAGGGAGATTATCCCTACGGAATCCCCGTCCCTGGCAAACCGCACCTGGTGGAGAGCCCGTATTCGCCCGGCAAATATATCGATGTGGAAGGATTCCCTCCCGGCACCGAGGTGAAGGACCCTTACACCGACAAAATCTTTCTTGTGCCGTAACGCCGTCGCGGCACGGAATTCCGCCAATGCGGGATACTGAATGCCAGGTTTGCGCACCAAGGCTCTTTTTATGCGGATATCCGGCATGAACATGAGGAAGTTTGTTTGATTATGGAGTTGCGGGTAAAGCGGGCGGCTCGAATCGATCTCGAAATTACTGTACCGGGCGATAAGAGCATTTCCCATCGCGCGGTGATCGTTGCCGCCCTGTCCAACGGTGTGTGTACCTTGAATGGATTTCTTCCCAGCGAGGATTGCATGCACACGGTGAACGCAATGCGCGCGTTGGGAATCAAGATCGAACAGCCTGAAGCGACAAAGCTGATCGTTCATGGAAAAAGGCGCGTCCTGGCCGCACCCACCGCAGAGATCAACTGCGGTAACTCAGGCACGACCATGCGCCTTGTCGCGGGTTTGTTGGCGGGTCAAAAGTTCGAATCCCGCCTTGTAGGAGATCCGGGTTTGTTGAAACGTCCGATGGACCGGGTGATCGCACCGCTCTCTGAGATGGGCGCGAGCATTGTCGCCGAAGGTCCTGACCAAACACCGCCTTTGCGCATCGTTGGCGGGTCGCTTCGGGGAATTCACTACCGTCCGTCTGTGGCAAGCGCCCAAGTGAAAGGCGCATTACTACTGGCGGGTCTCTTTGCCAAAGGCAAGACCACCGTCGAGGAGCCAATACCCACGCGCAATCACATGGAGAAAATGCTGAATTACTTCCTGGTGCGCACGAGCACCGAAGATGAGGGCAGCGTAACGGTTTTCGGCGACCAGGTCCCTGAGTCCCGGGACTTCGACATTCCCGGGGATATCTCTTCGGCAGCTTTTTGGCTGGTCGCTGCTGCGGCACAACGCCGCGGGCATCTACTGATTCGCAACGTTGGTTTGAATGATACACGGACGGCGATGCTGGGCGTGCTGCTCCGTATGGGCGCCCAGGTCCGAGAGGCGGTCGAGGAAGTCGAGCAGGTTGAGCCTCGCGGCGTTGTCGAAGTCACCGGTATCCCGCTCAAGGCAACCGTCATTCAAGGTAAAGAAGTCCCGCACTTGATTGATGAACTGCCGATTCTTTCCGTCGCCGGGGCGCTGGCGAGCGGGAAAACAACGATCCGGCACGCAGAGGAACTGCGCGTCAAAGAAACCGATCGCATTGCAGCGATCGCTCATAATCTGCGTACCATGGGGGCGCAAGTTACTGAATTGACTGACGGGCTGGAAATCTATGGACCAGCGCCGCTGCATGGCGCCCGCCTGCCGAGCTTTGGCGATCATCGTATTGCGATGGCTTTTGCCATTGCGGGCCTTTTTGCGGAAGGCGAGACGGTCATTCAGGATGCCGAATGCATTCGTGAGTCCTACCCGGGATTTGAAGAAGTACTTGAAGAATTTACCAATGCCAAGCGGATGCAGGTGAGCACGCCCGTGATCGGTTCGCTCGCTCCAGTGCCCGCGCAGGAGAGCTAGAAAGTTTCGTTAGGCCAGAAGTACACATGGGATCACATGCTTCCCACCGACGCTCGGACCATGTGATCGCCATTGATGGTCCCGCCGCATCTGGAAAGAGCAGCGTTGCACGGGAGCTCGCCCGGCGGCTCGGTTTTGTCTATGTCAACTCGGGCGCGATCTATCGGGCGATCACCTGGCATCTCTTGCAAAAAAAAATCCAACCGGAAGAAAACGACCGCGTCGCCGATACGCTGGAATCAACCGTGCTCAGCTGCACTGTGAAGGATGGTGAATCGCGCATCATGGTGGATAACATCGATCCTGCCGAATATTTGCGAGATGACCATGTGAACGAATGCGTTTCTCGTGTCAGCAGGTTGCCGCTGGTCCGTGACGTCGTTTCCCGGAAACTTCGGGCTTGTGCCCAGGGGCAGGACGTTGTGGTCGAAGGGCGAGACATCGGCTCGGTCGTTTTTCCAGGCACGCCGTACAAGTTTTACATCGATGCTTCGCCTGAGGTGCGCTTCCAGCGTCGAGCGGCACAAGGCGAGCGCGACAAGATCGCCATGCGCGACCATGATGACGTTTCACGAGCCGTTTCGCCGTTGGTGAAATCGACAGACGCGCACGAGATTGACACTTCGAACGTGACGATCGAGCAAGTTGTGAACGAGATCATCACACGACTTCAACAACAGCATTTGCCGATTAGCGATCTTCCGATCACGCAATCGCGCGCTCGGTGAATGAATTTCTATTATTGGGTTGGATATCATCTTTCGCGGCTGGGTGGGCGATTGCTTTTTCGTTTTCGGGTGATTCATCGGGAGCGCATGATCCAGAGCGGTCCGGTCATTCTTGCCATGAATCATCAGAGCTACCTCGACCCCCCGCTGGCAGGGATTACTTGCGATCGGGCGATCTACTTTTTGGCCCGGCGCACCCTTTTGAATGTGCCGCTCCTGGGCTGGGTTTTACCAAAGGTGAACGTGATCCCTGTAAACCAGGAAGGCGTCGATCGCAGTGCCATCAAAGCGATGATCCGCGTCTTGCAGGCCGGGAACGGTATCCTGGTTTTTCCGGAAGGCTCGCGGACGCTCGACGGAAGTCTGCAACCTGCCGAGCCGGGGTTGGGCCTGGTCATCGCCAAAACGCTCGCGCCAGTCGTACCGATGCGAATATTTGGCGCCCATGAAGCGCTGCCGCGCGGCGGCGGCCTTCGCCTTGCCCCGATTACAGTTGTTGTTGGAGAACCTATTTTTTTTACTGAAGCTGACCTTGAACCGGCAGGAAAATCCCTTTATACGCGCTTGAGCGAGCGCGTAATGAACGCAATCGCGGCGCTGCGTCTTAGCTGAGCTGTATACTCGGTCAGTTGCACTCGCAGCGTTCACTTTGATACTGGAGAAGGTGAACCTGCCAGAAACAAAGGATGAAAAGTCTCAAGCGTCGCGAGTCCCAAAAACGCTTTTTCTATTGATGCTGATCATTGTCGTTGGCCTGGCGATGCTGGCTGTTTTTGCCAATTTTCAGCATTTTAGGCGCGGCGATGCGGAAAGAGTCGTAGTTAAACCGGCAACTTCGCCAACGCCGGCAGCGCAACAACGCTAAGTTTTGTTTGACATCGAGGTGCTCTCCGTTTTGTTCGTCCACCGAACAAAACTCAATCCCACCGCTGATATGAAAAAAGTTTTCGTCCTTTCTTTGCTGATTCCCTTTACTCTGTTTTGGTCGTGCCAAAAGCAAGATTCCGCGACTGAGCAACAACTGGCTCAACGTAAATCGGAGTTGGACGCTCGTGAAAAAGCATTGGATGAAAGGGAGAAGGCACTGGCGGAGCGTGAGAAATCGGTGGTGACGTCCCAGGCTCCCCGCGTTCCCCGTATACGCCCTGCTGAACCTCAGCGAAGCGTTCCACCTGAGTTTAAAGGCCTCATTGCAGATCCCTCGCATGCAAGAGCCGACCGAACACAACGAATGCAGGAGCGACTTGCTGAGAGGCAGCGAAGGATGGAAGAGCTCCAGAAAATGCGGGCGGCTCGCGCGCTATCGCGTCCGCAGGCAACGACTTCCAACACCGAAGCTACTTCGCCGATTCCCTCGCCAACGCCAGAGTAGGTACGGATGCTAGTTAGGCGCTCTCCTCGAAAGCGCGTCTGGTAAATTTCCCGACTGTTTTGCAAGCTCGCGCGCGTATTGGAGGGTGTCGATGGAATCGACGTTTTTGTCGCGTCGAATTGCCTTTATCCTCGGAAAACGAAGCGCCAGTCCACTGGCGTGACGCGTGCTGGGCTGGATTGAATTGAAAGCCACTTCAAGTACTACATCGGGTTTGACTCTTCGATACCGTCCGTGATCTGCGATTGTGTTCTGTTTGAAGTGTTCCGTTAGCTCCGCGATCTCCGCATCGGTCAATCCGCTGTAGGCTTTGCCAATAGGCAGAAGGTCCCCCGAGGTTTCATCGCGCACTGCGAACGTATAATCGCTGAGTACATTATTGCGTTTGCCGTGGCCGAGTTCTGCCGCCACAACGACGACATCCAGCGTGGCCAGCTCGCGCTTCAGTTTAAACCAATACATTCCGCGCGTACCCGGCAGATAGAAGCTGGCGGGGTCTTTGATCATCAAACCTTCATTCAAGCGCTGGCGCGCATCATGAAAAATTTGCTCGATCTCGTTGACAGAATGCGCCGGAGTTACTTTCGCCCGCTGAAATTGAGGGGGTAGCACAACTGTTCCGAGTTGTTCGCGCCGTTCGCGCAGTGGAGTTTTTAACAGCGAACGCCCGTTGATCCAGAGAAGATCGAAAACCACAAAAGCGACCGGCACATCGCCTGCCGCCTCTGCAAAAAGGTCTGCTTGTTCGTCCCTACGCCCGAGGCGTTTTTGTAAGTCAAAGAATGTCAGTCGCCGCTTTTCGCCAAAAGCTATGATCTCGCCATCAGCAATGAGTTCGTGGTCTAACTTCCCGGCTTGTTCGACGAGTTCCGGGAACTGATCAGTGATGCGCCTCAAATCGCGTGAGAAAATCTCGACTCTGTCTTTGCTGCGATGAAGCTGCGCGCGGATGCCGTCGAATTTGTCCTCAACATAAACAGCAGTCTCAGGCGATTTGAGCGTGCGCGGTCCAGATGTGTTCGCTTCGATAAACCGGCCCCACACCGCATCTGCGCTGGATTCGGGTGTGGCGAGCATGCACTTGATCGGCCGAAACATTGATAGCTCGGCATGATGCAGCTCCCGTCGTGATGCCAACAACGCCGTGTGGCCGATGTCGCCCAACAACATATTGGCCTGTTTGACCTCTTCGAGCGAAAAATGAAACGCGCTGGCAATGGCTTCCTCTACCAGGCCCTCCTGCAAGCCGATGCGGAGATCGCCTGTCAAAATCTTCACTACGTATTGGCCTTCGCGCGGGGACAAAGTCGAAATCCGCTCTTTCAAAAGCTTTGCCTTCGCGATCGGGCCGCGCGCACGCTGAAGATTTTGGAACAACTCGGCCGACTCAAGAATACTGAATGGACGGGGGATGGTTCGCCCATCCAGGACTTCAAATGCAGTTTTCCCGGCGTCGCCGTGTCGGCTGGCGATACGATGAAATTCGGCGTCGCCGATTTTTGTCGCGTCCCGCAAAGCGCGGAAGATGACCGCCCATCCGACCTGCAATGTCCGCGGGTCGCTTTGAGCAAATGCTCTTCCGGTGAGATAAGTGGTGGCGATCGGAAGCTGCTCACTTGTTAGGTTTCCCAGATAGTGAGATAGCAAACGAACTTTCTCCAGTTTTGCCGGAGTCGCCGCAATGGCTTCCCCCACATCGGCCAATCGCAGAAATTCAGATTCCGATGCCGACTGGCGCGGACTCCGTGGTTTTGCACCCGGTTTCGGACCGGACCGCGCCACGTGATGCGTGGCTCCTATCTGCAGCTCCAGTTGATTTTCCTCGCTCAAAGCCCAAGCCTCGACCCCGCGATGGCGAAGATCGCAGGCGAATGCTGCGGCGAACCCATGGAGCGTGAATACTCGCCGCGGCTGCACCAATTCGACGTATCGAAGCAAATCGTCATAGTCTGCATGATCGGATAGAGGAAAAGCGGCATCGACCTGGTACCGATAAACGGCTTCGGGGTCAACGGCCCAGCCGCTGACTACTGCGACACGTCGGTGTGGGATTCTCTCCAGCATCTGCGAGCGGCTTGCACTCGGCGGACAAATCAACACTTTCCCGGCGATCTCATTCGGATTGTATCGCACATACTTACAAAACGACCGACCCAGCTGTTCGTAGATACGAGTCATTCGATAAACCGAGCCATGCAGCATGGGCGTTAAACCGGCGCCTTCAAGCGAACAAAGGATTTCTTGCGCTTTGCCTAACGAATAGCCGAGCAGCACCGGCACCTCACCGGCTTCAAGCGTCTGGCTGCAGAACGCCACGATTTGATCGATTACCGTTTTGGTTGGCGGGAAACGATAGCGCGGGAGTCCGAAAGTGGTCTCCATTACCAGCGTATCGGCGCGACACCACTCCGCGGGTTCGGCGGATTTCCCGGGACGCAGCTTGAAATCGCCCGTATACAAAAGTGTCTCGTTATCGACAAAAACCAGACATTGTGCTGAACCAAAGATGTGGCCGGCTGGTATCAACATCAGATCAATGCCTCGAATGCACCGTTTTTCGCCAAATGGCAGTACATGCTCGAGCCGCGATCCGGGCATACGAACCTGCATTAAGTGCGCTGTGCCCCGGGAAACGATAATCTCCTGGTGTGGCGCGATGTGGTCGCCGTGCGCGTGGGAAACGAACGCAAAACGTTTTGGATCCCACGGATCGAGCCAGACATCCTGTTCAGGCAAATAAACGCCGCGCTCGTAGCGAACTTCAATCATGGAAAAAAATAGTTCCGAATCACGGCGCATTCCATCTGGGCAAGGACATTAATGAGATCCATGGGTTGCACGTTGACAGCGGCGTGAGGGAGCCGCTTTATTAATGAAATGAGATTTGCCGTGGCAGCCTTTGCTTTGACTTTCTTGGCTCTTTCCGTTTCCGGCAAGGGCGCTCGGGAAGAACCGAAAGTCCTGGAAAAAGTAACTTCCCTGCCGGTGGCACTGGACAACGATTTCGAATTTCGAAAGACGAAGCTTTTCTTCTTGAGCGAGAAAGGACCAAAGGCCAGCGAAAAGGCACACGGAACTACGAGCAAAATCGGAGGGAAGTCAAATGCGCCGAACCAGAAAACGGCGACGCTGCAGGACGCTCCCATCACTTTTGAGAGACAATACAGACTTTACGGTGCTGTCACCGCGCTTGATCAGCGCCAGCGTTTCGGCGATTACTTCGATTTCTTTTGGCGGTGCAAACGCCCGTCCGACGTCACGGTGCGCTTGGAGTATCGGCAGGAGAAATTGCACGAACACGTCCAGGCTCAGGAGATCACCTACAGAAACGTGCACGGCACTCATAAGACCGAGTTCAAAGTGATAGGAGACGACTACTTTGACGACGGGCGAGTGATTGCATGGCGATGCCTGCTGATCGCGAATGGCCGTATCGTTGCGGAAAACAGATCGTTTTTATGGGAGTAAAAGCCACGGCGGGTGCACCCGGGGTTCTTCCAGTATGACCTCGCCTTGCCTGGCAGCTGCGCTTTAAACTTCTGCCTTCCGAATCGGCTGATGGCGATCTTCCGATGGTCCGGCAGGTTTGACAGCATGGCTTCGAGGCTGGTATCGTTTGAAAGAGTAACTGTGGACTCATCTATTCAAGTTGGGGTAAGGGGGCCGACCGTATGGGTGAAAGTGGAGGGAAAAGGTAGCTTCCTCAACAGCGGCAACCTCAAGGAGTTCGCGCGCGAAATGTTAGACCGCGGCTATCGCGAATTTGTGGTGGACCTTGCGGGATGCGCCATGATGGATTCCACATTCATGGGAACAATGGCCAGCGTAGCGTTGCGGCTAAGGGAGATTGGCCAAGGCCACCTTCATATCGTTCATTGCGGGAACCGCAGCCAACAACTGCTTTCCGGGCTCGGATTGGACCAGATATTTGACATTCACAATGATGGCGCCCGCGCCCCTGAATGTGAAGCACTCGAACAAGCCACCAGGGAGCCGGCACACGATTCCCAGAAAAAGGAGCGGACCGAAACAATGCTGGAAGCGCACGAAGCGCTTTGCGAGGCCGCGCCGGAAAATATTTTTCGCTTCAAAGACGTTCTCGATTTTCTAAGACAGGATCTTCATCACGAGACCTCTTCGAAGTAAAGTGGCCCTGAGCAATGTGGCCGACTCTCTTCATTGGACTGCTTGTCGCGTCTCTGGCCGGCTGGTTTACTACGGCCTGGCTTCAGATGCGACGAATTCGCAAGTTGGAGCGGTCGCATGAGGAAATCCAGGTCGAGGAAACGCTTGTCTTCGATTTCCTGCACGGTTTGGGCGAGGCTTTCCGGGAAACGATTCGACCTCAGGAACTGCATCGGCTTATCGTCGAGGGGGCCACGCGCGTTCTGGATGCCCAAGGTGGCACCCTTTATGTGAGTGATCGCACCGGCGAAAAGCTTACGCCCGCCTTCATCTCGAAGGGCTGTCCGCCATTGGTGGAGATTCCGGAAGACATCCTTCAACAAGCAGCGGCGAATCCTGAGGCTCTGGAAAGTTTCCTGCGACTGCACACCATCGGCCCGCGGGAAGGACTGATTGGGCGCGTTTGGCAAACAGGGCAGGCCGTCTGTCTGAATGAGATTTCCGAATCGCCGGAGCTGGCGAAATTACGCACAAGCGCCTTCGGTAGCACATCCGTGATGGCTGCGGCGCTCGGTTATGGAAACCAGGATATGGGTGTGCTGGCACTGGCCAATGGACCAACGGGCACGCCGTTTTCGCAGGCTGATTTTGTCGTTTTCAAATCGATTGCAGAACAATCCGCTTTTGCCCTCTACAACGCCATCATCTATTCGATGGCGAACGAAAAAAAGCGCCTGGATCACGACCTTGAGATCGCGCGAGACATTCAGCGTATCCTGCTGCCGTCCGAATCGCCCGCCATCAACGGATTTCAAATCGCCGGAATGAATGTGCCAGCCCGGCAGGTAAGCGGCGATTACTTCGATTACATTCAGGTCGATCAAGACCGGCTTGGCGTAGCGATCGCGGACGTCTCCGGCAAGGGCGTTCCTGCATCGCTGATCATGGCGATTTGCCGAAGTGTGCTGCGAGCAGAAGCGGCCCGGAACCCCTCTCCTGCGGATGTCCTGCGAAAAGTAAATCGCCAACTCTATCCGGATATCAAAGAAGATATGTTTATCAGCATGGCCTATCTCATTTTGGATCAGCATCAGAGCGCCGTCACGCTAGCTCGCGCCGGACACGACGCCCCGTTATGGTACCAGCGGCAGTCGCAAACCGTGACACCCGTAAAATCGCCGGGAATGGTAGTGGGAATTGACAGTGGAAGCGTGTTTGATAGGCTTACGGTCGATTTCGCGATACCGCTCGAGCGCGACGATTGCCTCGTTCTCTACACCGACGGCCTCACCGAAACGCTTGACTCCGAAGGAGACGAGTTCGGCGTCGACCGTATGAGGGAGTCGGTCCGCGCCAGCGCAAGCGATGGCGCGCACGCGATTGTAAAAAGGATTATCGAGGACGTGCGCGACTTTACCGGTTCAATCCCACAAAACGACGACATGACATTGATCGCCATCCGCAAAACATGAAAAAGATTTCTTCCGCTGAAGAAGACCAGGAAATGAATTCATCACCACAGAAGACGGCGTCCTCATCAGATCCCGGAACGACAGATTCCGACGATCCAATGGCTGGTTTGCAAGCCGATCTCGACCGGTTCCGCGATCTCGCACTCCGCAGCCAGGCTGATTTCGAAAATTACAAGAAGCGTGCTGCGCGCGAAAAAGAGGAGGCGGTCAAGTATGCCAACAGCGCATTACTCCAGCAGTTGGTGTCGATTCTCGATAATTTTGAGCTCGGATTGGCCGCTGCAAAAACGCAAGCTCAGGAATCACCGATCTATTCCGGAATGGTCCTCGTTCAAAAGCAGTTGAACGATTTGTTAGCCGAAAACGGCCTGGAACCGATTGAGGCTGAAGGCAAAAAGTTTGATCCGAACCTGCACGAAGCGATCGGCCACGAGCCAAGCGAGTCTCGCGAAGGGACGGTCATCCGGCAGGCCAGGCGGGGATATCGTTTGAAGGATCGTTTGCTGCGGCCTGCGCGAGTGGTTGTCTCCAGTGGTCCTGCAAAGAAGTGAGCGTTCTTGCTTGCTTCCCGTTTTAGTTACATACCTCAAAAAGGTCTTATCGCTTCATGGCCACGGACAAACGTGATTATTACGAGGTGCTGGGCGTTGAGCGAACTGTCGCTGCTGAGGAAATCAAACGCGCTTATCGCAAGCTCGCTGTAAAGTTTCATCCCGACAAAAACCCGGACGACCCGCACGCCGAGGAAAAGTTCAAAGAGTTAGGTGAAGCGTACGACGTTTTGATGGATCCGGAAAAACGCGCCGCATACGATCGCTTTGGCCATGCTGCCTTCGCGCACGGTGGCGCCGGTTTCGGCGGCGGCGGGTTTCATGATCCATTTGAAATTTTTCGAGAGGTGTTCGGCGGCGGCGGATTTGGCGGCGGAATTTTCGAGACGTTCTTCGGTGGTGGTCCCGGTCAACGCGCAGACGATCGTCGTCGCGGATCGGATCTGCGATACGACATCGAGATCAAACTGGAAGAGGCAGCTTTTGGTGCCGACAAGACGATTGAGATTGAGAAGCTTGATACCTGCGATAAATGCCACGGCAGCGGTGCTGAACCCGGCTCGCGCAAAGTGAGCTGTCCTACGTGTGCGGGCCGCGGTCAGGTGATCAGTTCCCGCGGATTTTTTCATATCTCACAAACTTGTCCCCGCTGCCACGGCGCCGGTGAAATCATCGAAAAGCCATGCCAAAAATGCGGAGGCGAGGGACGCGTGGAAAAGCTAACCCGGATCAAGCTGAAAATTCCCGCCGGAATCAGGGAGGGTACACGATTGCGTTCTCCGGGAAACGGCGAAGCTGGCATCGGTGGCGGTCTGGCAGGCGATCTCTATGTTGTAATTCATGTCAAGGAGCACAAAATTTTTCATCGGGAAGCCGACGACCTCTATTGCGAGCTGCCGATTCCGTTTTGGGTCGCTGCGTTGGGCGGCGAAATCGATGTGCCGACCCTGGAAGGCAAAGCGCATCTCAAAGTTCCCGCAGGTACACAAAGCGGGCAAACGTTCAAACTGCGGAGCAAAGGGATAACGAACGTTAACGGACGCAGTCACGGTGATTTATTCGCGCAACTTATTGTCGAGGTGCCCTCGCGCCTGAATTCAGAGCAACGCCGCAAACTCGAGGAATTCGCAGCGCTTTGCGGCGAGGAAAACACGCCAATGCGCAAAAGTTTCTTCGATCGCGCGAAGGAATTCTTTACGTAAACTGCTGCGATTTCTGTGTCTGGCGATGCCGTCAAACTGATCGAATGCCCGCGAGATGCGTGGCAGGGACTTGGCCGACAGATTCCCACCGAACTAAAAGCGCGTTACCTGCGCGCACTCATCGGCGCGGGGTTCAAACATATCGATGCCGTCAGCTTTGTTTCTCCCAAAGCGGTTCCACAGATGGCCGACAGCGAGAAGGTGCTCGATCAAATCGAAGCGCCTGACGATGTGGAAATCATCGGGATCGTGGTGAATGAAAAAGGTGCAGCGCGCGCCATTGCTTCCCAAAAAGTTGGCACGCTGGGGTTCCCTTGTTCTGTCTCGGAAAGCTTCCTGCGGAAGAACCAGAATCAGACAATCGAGGAGTGTTACGAGGTGCTCCGATCCATCAAAGCAAAGGGCGACGCAGCAGGGCTCGGCATGGTGGCTTACATTTCGATGGCGTTTGGCAATCCGTATGGCGATCCGTGGGACGAGACAGCACTTCGCCGCGCAATCAATAGACTGGTCGCTTTTGGAATTCAGTCCATTTCGCTCGCCGACACCGTCGGTGTCGCTGGTCCTGATTTGATTCACCGGGTGGTCGAATCAGTGGTTAACCAGTACCCCGAATACGACATCGGCGTTCACCTTCACAGCGCACCGGGCGGGGCCGCAGAAAAAGTACTCGCCGCGTACGACGCAGGCTGCCGCCGGTTTGATTCGGCCATTGGCGGTCTGGGCGGATGTCCTTTCGCTCAAAACGCGCTCGTTGGAAACATTCCCACGGAAATCGTAATCGCCGCCTTGGAACAGCGCGGTATTAAACTGCCTCTCAGCAAATCGCTGACAGACGTGCTGGCATTGAATTCCGAGATCAAAGCAGGTTACGCGTAAAGAAGTCTTACCAGTCCCATAGCTCACATGCATCGCTTCTACGTTTCGCCGGACAGCTGGGACCCCCAAGCGGTCGCGCTTGCGCGGTTCAGAAGCCCACCACGCGCGGGATGTTCTCCGTATGAAAGCCGGAGAAAAGCTCGTTCTCTTTAATGGACGAGGCCGCGAAATCACCGCCGAAATCGCGAGTCTCGACCAGGACGAAATTCGGTTGCGAAAAGTACACGAAGCGCAAACACCACCGCTACGCTGCCGGATCGTCCTGGGACAGGCGATCCCAAAGAGAAAAAACATGGAGCTGATCGTGCAGAAAGCAGTCGAAGTCGGCGCAGCGGAAATTGCACCGATCATTTCCGACCGCACGATAGTGCAGCTCAATTCCGAATCGGTTGCTCAAAAACAAACGAAATGGCAGCAGACGGCGATCGAGGCGGCCAAACAGTGCGGGCAAAACTGGCTGCCACGCGTACAGGCACCGAAAAAATCAGCAGAATTCTTTTCTGCGATGTCGGAGCAATCTTTCGATCTGCGATTGATCGGATCGCTCCAGCCCGATGCGCAGCACCTGAGAACGATTTTGGAAACATATTCCAGCGAGCACGGTGATCGTCCTCGAAGCGTACTCATGCTGGTCGGTCCGGAAGGCGACTTCACGCCCGCCGAATTAGCGCTGGCGCGCCGTCACGGCTGCCAGCCAATTACACTCGGCCCGATTATTCTTCGAGTGGAAACTGCGGCAATCTATTGTCTGAGCATTCTTTCTTACGAATTGCTGATTTAGATAGGCGCTTCGTACTTGAAAGGCACAACGTTGCGGATTGTTGGTTTCGGCAGGATGGCGAAAAGCTCTTCGAAGCGTCAATTCCGTGCTTATGATCATTGCGTACGCGTAAGGTGCTGACAGCAAGTGCTGTTAGCATCTATTCCGAAGACACGGCTTTCAAATGGTGGCCAGCGGCAGTTTTATCTTGCCAAACGGCCAGATCCTCTTCCAAACTCTATGTATCGGCACCGGCTCCAACTCGGATCCGAATGATCCGGAGGACATCTAGCCCGTCAGTTCTTCGCCTTTTCGGTTCCGCGATCACGGAATCAAACCCGACGGGCGACAGAAAGGGAACCGCCATGAAGCAGATGATTCAATGCAAACCCGCAACTTCGCCGTTTCTCATCGCAATTCTGCTCCTGTGGCTTGCGTTTTTAGCAAAAGCCCATGCGGTCAGTCCACCGCCCGATGGAGCCTATCCCAATTTCACCACGGCGGAAGGGCAAAATGCCCTTTTACAACTAACAACGGGCGCAGGTAACACAGCGGTTGGCTGGTTTTCGCTGGAGAGCGTCACGACGGGTAGCACCAACACCGGTGTTGGCGCTGGGACGCTTGCGCTCAATACTGGCGACAATAATACGGCCACTGGCGCCGGAGCGCTTTTGAGCAACACCGAAGGAGAAGAGAACACGGCCAACGGAGCATTTGCCCTTTTCAGCAATGTCGCCGGTTCTCACAACACCGCCATGGGGGCTAGTTCGCTGGAATCGAACACGGGTGGTATTCTCGAAGGCAGCTTTAATACCGCCGTCGGTGACAGTGCCCTGCATGACAATACCACGGGCTTCGGCAATACAGCTTTGGGCTATGCAGCCGGCTTCGCCATTACCGCCGGCGGCGGCAGCACAGCCATTGGTTTCCTGGCGCTTCGGAATAACACTGCGGACGCAAATACGGCAGTTGGTTCTAATGCACTTCTGAGTAACACCACTGGCGGCACCCTTGGTACGCTTCCGTTCCCGCCGCCAGACAACTTGCCGTTCGGCCCTAACACCGCAGTAGGCAATCAGGCTCTCCAGAGCAACACGGTCAGCGGCGCGAACACTGCCATGGGCTATCAAGCACTTGGCAGTCTTGTTTCCGGGCCGCCCGGCGAAGAAGAAGTTGGCGCCAGCACAGCTGTCGGTTTTCAAGCCCTTGCCAATGCGACTGGCATCGCAAACGACGCGTTTGGGTACCTCGCGCTCGCGGACAACATCGATGGCACCGGCAATGTGGCTGTTGGCGCTCGAGCCCTGTCGAACAACATCAGCGGCGACGAGAATACAGCAATAGGTAATTTATCGCTTTTGACGAAGGCCAGTGGGGATTACAACGTGGCTGTCGGTGGTTTGGCGCTCGCTCAGCTCACCACCGGCAGCGGAAACGTGTGCGTAGGCCACGGAGCCGGCTTTTTTATCGGTAGCGGCGACGGCAATGTCTGCATTGGGACCGGAGTTGGAGAGGGTTCCGAGAACAATACCACTCGCATCAAAAACATCGGCTCGACGCCGCAGGGCGGCGGTCTGACTGTCACCGTGGAATCTGTGGGCGGCACGAAGCTGGGTTACGTTCCGTCCTCGCGCCGATACAAGGAGGACATCAGGTCCATGGACAACGCCAGCGAAGCACTCTTCGCGCTCCATCCGGTCACCTTCCGCTACAACAAGAAAGTTGATCCCATGCAAATGCCGGCTTTTGGTCTGGTTGCCGAGGAAGTGGAAAAGATAAACCCCGAGCTGGTAGCGCACAATCCAGAGGGACAGCCTGAATCCGTCCGCTACGGGTACATCAATGCCATGTTACTCAACGAGTTCCTGAAAGAACACAAGGCATTCGTGAAAGAGCAACAAACGGTGAAGGAACAGGGGTGCAAGATTCTGGAACAAGATGCTACGATTGCGCGGTTAAAGAAAGAAGTGGAAGCTCTCGTTGCGCACGCCAACGAGCAGGATTCAAAAATTCAAAGGGTAAGCGCGCAGATCGAATCCGCCCGAGCCGCACAGCTGGTTAGTATTCCATAGCGATCGGATGCGCGTGCGTTAGGGTTCCGCCTCGGTGTGGGAAAACCTATTCGGCCACTGCCGTTTCGACAGGAGCTTCGCTCGCAGGATCCCGGACGGGGGTCGTTTGGTCCGGCGGTGCTGGCTCGACGGAAATGATCGTAAACCCGACGGCGTCGTGCTCAGTGTTCAGCTGAATAGTCTCACCCACTTCGTGACCGAGGAGTGCCTGGCCGATGGCGGTTTGGTACGAGATAATGTGGCGATCGGGGTCGCCGTCCCATGCGCCAAGAATGGTGTAAGTTTCTTCTTCGTTCGTCGTGGCGTTGCGAAGACGCACGATTGTTCCAATGGACACTCGTGATGTGTCCGGGTTTTCAAAGGAGGTGCCACGCGCATCGTGCAGCATCTGTTCCAGCTCGGTTTTACGTCGCATCAAGACGCTTTGCATCTGTTTAGCCGCCTTAAATTCGAAGTTCTCGCTGAGATCGCCATAGGACCTGGCAATGGCGATCTCTTTGGTGTTCTCAGGAATTTTTACTTTCACAATCTCTTCATGTTCGGCCCTGCGTTTTTCCAGGCTACTCCATGACACGATGAGCAGGGCCGACTTTTCCTGCGATTGCGCGCCCGCGATCATATTTTCCAGCTCCGGATAAACCTTAACCATCCGCGCCAAAAGCGAGCGTTTGGTCAGTTCGTCGAACAAGGGTGTCAATTGGAGTCGCCGCATCGCATCACGCGCCACTCCGACATCCGTCTTTTGGAATATTTCTCCGAGCAATTGCCTGTCATCCACGAGGGCCCGCTGCAGTTTGCTGGCGCGCCCTGGAGATTTGTGTTGCTCACGCTCCAGCGCGGCCAGAATTGCCCAGAGTAAATCGGGGTTCACGAACTCCTCCCAGTTTTCCTTTTCGCCGCACAACCAGGTGAGCATCTCGCTCGTGGCCGAATGTTCGCGAATACTTCGCTCAAGCATTGCCCGAAGCGCGTCGCGCTGTCCGGTTTCGTTCAAGATACGCGGGATTTGCGCCACCATGCGACTGTGACTCGATTCCATCAGGCGCAGGGCGCGCTCTGTCCAACCGGAGCCGAGAGCGGACGGCAATGCCTGCAGGACTCGCTTCTCTTTTGCCGACGGCAGATTTGGCAGGAACGATGTCAGACGCTTTTCCTCATCCAAAATTAGCTTCGAAAGAGTCAGGCCAATATGAGTAGTGTGCAGTGACGGAACGAGTGCGAGCAGATCGTCTCGCGCCAGGATCAGTTCGAACGCCAGCTCAGGATGCATTTTCTGGTTGCGCGCTGCCGCGTTCTCAATCGCCACAACGATCGGTTGAAGCTGTTTTTCAGGTTCCTTGAATTGTTCGTAAGATTTTATGATCTGCTCCAGCGCCGCGATTTGCTGCTTCGGCTGCCGCGCTTTGTTGAACGCTGAAAGCAGCTCATCCGCTTGTGATACGCCTTCGCCGCGGATTTGGATCGGGTCGCTCTTTTTTGCAGGGATCGAAAATGCTCCGCTGGCTTTGAGCGCTTTGCGGGTCGATTCCCACCAGCGTTTCCACTCCGCTTCAGTGAAGATATCGCCAATTAGCCATTCACTGATCTGCTGGGCGCTGGCTTTGCCATCCAAACTTTCCAGAATGTTTTGCACCAGTGCGGTCGGATTTTCCCGCGCCAGAGTTTTGATCGACTCGATATTGGTCGCCTTTTTTACCAGAAAGTGCTCTGGTGCGAGCGGCACCAGGTTTTCCGCTGCGTATTGCGCCTGCATCGGATGAGCCTTTTTGATGGCGAAATCGATGACAATCTGATTCAAGAGCAGGTTCCATTCGCGAATCCGGCCGAATCCCCAACTCTTATGCAAACAAAATGTGCCCGGCTGAAGTCTTTGCAGTTGCTCAGCTGCTTTTGAAGTGATCTTTCCTGCTTCAACGAGTTTTTGCAGTTCCGCATCCATCGATGTCATTCATAGCTCAGATGGGACCTATAAGTCCAATGGGTTAACCGCGCAATTTGCGATTGCCGCGCGGCTCACCCCGTGAAAACCTCAGCGCGGTGAATACGGGTAGCTGGTTCTTGCTTTCTTTTCACTTCGATATTCTTGCGCGCAAGACCGTCGCGGGAGCGCCTTTGTGGGTGTGGATCCTATTTCACGTCGGTGTCTTCGTCGCGCTGGGGATAGACCTTTTCGCCTCCAAGCGTCGCGGTCGCGAATTGAGCATGCGTGCTGCGCTTCATCGGACGGTGATCTGGGTCCTCGTGTCGCTGGCATTCAATGTTCTCATCTGGCGGATCAAGGGACCACATCATGGCGTCGATTTTCTAACCGCATATCTCATCGAGTATTCGCTGAGCATGGATAACATTTTTGTTTTTGTTCTGATCTTTACGCATTTTCGCGTTCCTCCTCTCGCACAGCGGCGGGTCCTGGTCTGGGGAATTATCGGGGCACTCGTCATGCGGGGCACGATGATCCTGGCCGGTATCGCCCTGGTGCGTCGCTTTGAGTTCATCCTGTACATATTCGGCTTCTTCCTTCTCATCACCGCAGCTCGAATGCTTTTCAAAAAGCCCCAGGCAAGCGATTTTGCGGAGGGATGGTTGTTGCGAACATGCCGTCGGATTCTTCCGATTACGCGCGAATATGATGCCGAACATTTCCACGTGCGCGTGGACGGCCGCTGGATGTTCACCCCACTCGCTCTAACCATGATCGTGATCGAAACCACGGATCTGATCTTCGCAGTCGATTCGATTCCCGCCGTTTTGGCGATCACGCGAGATCAGTTCGTTGCTTACACCTCGAACATTTGTGCGATTCTCGGCCTAAGGTCTCTCTACTTTCTGCTGGCCGGTTTAATGAATCGTTTCATTTACTTGAGAACAGGGCTGGCGTTGGTGCTTGGATTTGTCGGCATCAAGATGATGATCGCGCATTATCTTCCCCTGCCTCGCGTGCTCTCCCTGGCAATCATTGCGCTCATTCTTGGGGTGACGATCGCGCTTTCGATGCTGAAGACCAAGGATGGGATTCCCACAGAAGACGGAAAATAAATATTGCCTTTGCCGGTCCAAATCGGTTTAACTGACCGGGAGCGCCTATGAAAACTCTTTTTGCTTTCGTTATAATCGCGGGCTTTGCGATCGCAGCCTTCGCCGATATTCAAGATCCGCCCGGGAACGATTATGGTCCAACTCGCAAGCTCGGTCGTGGTTTTTCGAATCTTGTTTTCGCGCCGACCGAATTTTTTGTGACTGTTAACCAAATCAATCAAACGGAAGGCAATTCCGCTGGGGCTGGCTATGGCGTTGTGCGCGGACTGGGACGCTCGGGTGCACGTCACGTGGCGGGTCTTGTTGAGATCCTTACTTTTCCGTTTCCTATCTGGCACGACAGCTATCGACCGTTACTGCCATCAGATATTCCTTACATTCATGCCGGTTACGCCGAATTTCCGCCTGAGGTCGGTAACGAGTCGAAATATCCTTACGTGCGCGATACGCACCAGGATTTCAATTAGCAGTCGCTTGTGCGGGGAGGTTTTTGAAACCTCGCGCGGAAATTCGCGTTCGCGCTACAGGCCTGCGGTTCTCGCCACCAACCAAACATATTGGTCTCCTTCGAATCTGTTCGCGAGCTTCAGGAACGTTTCGTTGGAAGGTATCTTCGGTTAAAGCACCTTTAATAAAATGCGCGTTGTCGATCTGAAAATCGAAGACGTTGCTTTCGGTGGAAAAGGAGTCGGGCGCGAGCAGGGGAAAGCCGTTTTTGTTCCTTACACGATTGAAGGTGAGCTGGTTTCGGCCGAAATCATGCGCGAAAAGAAGCAGTTTGCCGAAGCGGAGTTGGTGGAAGTCAGGGAGAGTTCGCCGGAGCGTGTCACCCCACAGTGCCCCTATTTCGGCCGGTGCGGTGGTTGTGCCTATCAGCATATCAGTTACGAACATCAGCTGGCGATCAAATGGCGACAGGTACGCGACGCGCTCAAGCGAATCGGCAAACTCACAGAGATTCCCATGCGGCCGATCGTTCCCTCGTTCAAACCAGTACCGAATATCGGAATCGCATTACTGTGCACGCATTGGAAGGGGTGATCGGATTCTTCCGGCGCGATTCCCACCGGCTGGTCGATATCGAGCGTTGCCCGATTGCGCGCGAGGAAGTCAACCGCGCATTGGCCGGGTTACGAGCACAATCACACGCACGAGATGGACATTACACCTTGCGCGCAGCGGTCCGAGCCGCGTGTGTTTTCTCAAACAAATGATGAGGTCGCAAACGCCCTCGAGATTTGGTTGTCGATCTAACGCCTCCGAACCAGGAACTGCTGATCGACGCTTATTGCGGAGCCGGGTTCCTTGCAAAAGCCTTGCTCGACAAATTCAATCGGGTGATTGGAATTGATTGGGACCGAGTTCGCTATCGCCGCCGCGAAAGAGAACGCTACCGAGAAAGAGACCTACATCGCGGGCGATGTGGAAACGAACTCACAGGAGGAACTTGACTGCCTTTGGGCGTCAAGCGACAACCAACTGCGCGAAGAGTCTCGTCCGTGACAACACTGATCGTCGATCCTCCGGCAACAGGCCTCACCGAGGGAGTTCGCAAGCGCGATAAGCGATCTCGCGCCGCAAACGCTGATTTACGTTTCCTGCAATCCTACGACGCTGGCGCGCGACTTAAAAGATTTGCAGCAAAAATTCGCGATCAATTCGGTAACACCTCTCGACATGTTTCCGCAGACTGCCGAGATCGAAGTGCTGGCCCATCTTGAAGCGCAGAAGTGATATTCGTGGTCGTGCATTAATGTTTTTTTAACGCATTTCGCACGCGGTTTAATTAACCGTCTCGTCAGGTCTCGCTCATAATTGAGCTAGTTTTATGAGCGATCTCGTCTTTATCGGAGTAATCATCGCGTTTTTTCTTGTGAGCGCGCTGTACACGCTGCTTTGCGAGAAATTGTAGGAGATAAATGGAAACTGTCATCGTCGGCGTTATCGCGCTGGTTCTGTTTATTTATCTGCTCGCGGCCATGATCCGGCCTGAAAAGTTTTAACGTCCCAATGGAAACGTCTGGTTGGATCCAATTCGCGATTTATCTGATTGCGCTTGCGTTAGTGACGAAGCCAATGGGCCTGTATCTGCTGCGCGTTCTCGATGCAAACGGCAGAACGTGGTTCGACCAGGTGCTGCGGCCGGTCGAGCGGTTGACGTATCGCGTCATGGGAGTCGATCCCGACAGAGAGCAGAACTGGAAACAATACACGCTGGCGATGCTGCTCTTTAGCCTGGTGGGCTGCTTGTTCACCTACGCGATCCTGCGTTTGCAATATTTTCTGCCGCTGAATCCGCAACAACTCGCGGGTGTCAACCCCGATCTGGCATTCAATACCGCCGTCAGTTTCACCACCAACACCAATTGGCAGAACTACGGTGGCGAATCACGCTCTCATATTTTTCGCAGATGGTCGGGTTGACATTTCACAATTTTGTCTCGTCCGCCACCGGGATCGCCATCGCGGCTGCGCTCGTTAGGGCAATTGCGCGGCATTCGGCAACAACACTCGGCAATTTCTGGGTCGATTTGGTTCGGGTTACTTACTACTTGCTGCTGCCGATTTGCCTGGTGTTCGCAGTGTTCCTCGTCTCGCAAGGAATGATTCAAAATTTCAAGCCTTACACCAGGGCCACGCTGGTCGAGCCGATGAAGATCCAGGTGGAGAAGAAGAATGACAAAGGCGAGACGATTAAAGGACCAGATGGCAAAGCGGTCACAGAAGAACAAACGGTGACCGACCAGAACATCGTGCAAGGCCCGATGGCCTCCCAGGTCGCCATCAAAATGTTTGGCACGAACGGCGGCGGATACGTGAACGCCAACGCGTCGCATCCATTCGAGAATCCAACGCCGCTCTCGAATTTCTTTCAGATGTTTCGATTTTCTCCATCGGCACGGACTTACCTACTACCTCGGCCGGATGGTAAAAATCAGAAACACGGCTGGACCGTCTGGGCCGCGATGTTGATCCTTTTTATTGGCGGCGTGCTGTTGTGCTGGTGGGCGGAAGCCAATGGTAATCCCATTCATCATCGTCTCGGCGTTGCCGGTGGCAACATGGAGGGGAAGGAAGTCCGGTTCGGTATTTTCAATTCCGCGCTGTTCGCCACGATCACAACCGATGCCTCCTGTGGCGCGGTCAATTCGATGCACGATTCATTCACCGCGCTCGGCGGCTTCGTTCCGTTGTTCAACATTCAACTCGGCGAAGTGATTTTCGGCGGAGTCGGCGCAGGGCTCTACGGGATGCTGGTTTTCGTTGTGCTCGCGGTTTTTATCGCGGGTCTGATGGTCGGTCGCACGCCGGAATACCTTGGAAAAAAAATCGAAGCTTACGACGTGAAGATGGCGATGCTCTCGTTGCTCATCCTCGCCATTTCCATTCTCGGTTTCGCTGCATGGGCTGTAGTGGCCAAATGGGGCCTGGCGGGACTGAATAACAATGGGCCGCATGGATTGAGCGAAATTCTCTACGCATTCAGCTCGGTGCGGGGAATAACGGCAGCGCATTCGCCGGTCTCTCGGGCAACACACCACCTTACAACACAACGCTCGGCCTCGACATGTTGTTCGGCCGATTCCTGATGATCGTGCCGATCATGGCGCTGGCGGGATCGCTGGTGCAAAAAAAAGTCGCCCCGCCAAGCGTCGGCACGTTTCCAGTCTCCGGAGGCACATTTCTAATTCTGCTTCTCGGAACCGTGCTCTTAATCGGCGCGCTGAACTTTCTTCCCGCGCTGACTCTCGGTCCGATCGTCGAGCACTTTCTCATGCAAGGCGGAAAGCTCTTCTGAGCTCGAGATGAACCCATGAGCTCAATCTCCATCGTATCATTGACACTCGGCTTCAGTCGGGTGCCGACCTCTGCAAGGCCGCCGAAACCGGTTCAACGGTTTCCTGGCGAGTCGGCAAAAGCTGTTGAAACAGCTTTCACCTCTTTGGGTCCGGGACGCACCTGGCTAAAGCCAGGTGTTAATGACATCGCAATCTTTCTCACGAGTCACTCGTTATGACGCAAAAACCCGCATCGCTTTTCGACTGGAAATTGTCGGTCCGGCTATCGGCGACGCGTTCAAGAAACTGAACCCGCGGCTGATGGTGAAGAACCCGGTCATGTTCGTGACCATGGTCGGCGCTGCTCTGACGACCGTCGGAATTTTCACGGCGGAATCGGGACTGCGCGGCTTCGTGACGCAACTGGCGATCTGGCTCTGGTTCACGGTGCTCTTTGCCAATTTTGCTGAAGCGGTCGCGGAAGGCCGCGGCAAAGCGCAGGCCGCCAGCCTGCGCCGGGCGCGCAAAGATACGATCGCGCGCCGCCTGCGGAATGGCCGCGAAGAGAAAGTTCCCGCCCCGGCGTTGCAGAAAGGCGATCTCGTTGTGTGCGAAGCGGGCGACATCATTCCGGCGGACGGAGACGTCGTCGAAGGAATCGCCAGCGTAGATGAGGCGGCGATCACCGGCGAATCCGCGCCCGTGATTCGCGAGAGCGGCGGCGACCGCAGCGCGGTGACCGGCGGCACACGCGTGCTGAGCGATCGCATCGTGATCCGCGTCACAGCTGACAAAGGCGCCGGATTTCTGGACAAAATGATTGCGCTGGTCGAAGGCGCGCGCCGACAGAAAACGCCTAACGAGATTGCGCTTACGATCCTGCTTGCCGCGCTAACA
Source organism: uncultured Verrucomicrobiae bacterium (assembly GCA_963838045.1). Classification (GTDB taxonomy): domain Bacteria; phylum Verrucomicrobiota; class Verrucomicrobiia; order Chthoniobacterales; family UBA10450; genus Udaeobacter. Next base: position 88,508 of record CAWIPQ010000007.1, read on the forward strand.
TTCATCTTTCTTCTGGTCTGCGTAACGCTGAAGCCGTTTGGCATTTATTCGGCCAACGAACTTTTCAGTCCCGGTGATTGGTCGCGCTGCTGGTTTGTCTCATTCCCACAACGATCGGCGGTTTGCTCAGCGCCATCGGCATCGCTGGAATGGATCGCGTGCTTCAGCGCAATGTGCTGGCGATGAGCGGACGCGCAGTCGAAGCAGCGGGCGACGTCGACGTTCTGTTACTCGACAAAACCGGCACGATCACACTCGGCAATCGCATGGCCGTCGGATTTCATCCCGCGCCGGGCGTTTCGACCGAATGATCTCGCTGCCTCTGCGCAGTTAAGCTCGCTGGCTGATGAAACCCCCGAAGGACGCTCGATTGTCGTGCTGGCGAAAGAGAAATTCGGATTGCGCGCGCGTGAAATGCACGAACTGGAGGCCACCTTTGTGCCTTTCACCGCGCAGACGCGGATGAGCGGTGTCGATCTTCACGCGAACGGCGCGGAACCGAAAATGCGCATTCGCAAAGGCGCAGCCGACGCGGTACGCGGGTTTATCGAATCGGCAGGCGGGATATTTCCGCAGCCGGTGACGAAAACAGTGGACGAAATTTCGCACCGGGGAGGCACGCCGCTCGTCGTCGCGTCCGACATGCTGACGCTCGGCACAATCGAACTCAAAGACGTGGTCAAAGGCGGAATCAAGGAGCGCTTCGCGCAATTACGCAAAATGGGAATTAAAACAGTGATGATTACCGGCGATAATCCGCTGACCGCTGCCGCGATTGCAGCCGAGGCAGGCGTGGACGATTTCATGGCGCAAGCAACGCCGGAACAAAAACTAAAACGCATCAGGGAGGAGCAAGCGCGAGGGCCACCTGGTTGCCATGACCGGCGATGGCACGAACGATGCACCGGCGCTTGCGCAGGCCGACGTGGGTGTTGCCATGAACACCGGCACGCAAGCCGCGCGCGAAGCCGGCAACATGGTCGATCTCGATTCCAATCCGACAAAGCTGCTCGACATCGTCGAGATCGGAAAGCAGATGCTGATCACGCGCGGCTCGCTCACCACGTTCAGCATCGCGAACGACGTCGCGAAATACTTCGCAATTATCCCGGCAATGCTGATGGCTACATTTCCGCGAGGTTGCGCCGCTGAACATCATGCACTGCACAGTCCCACCAGCGCGATTTTGAGCGCCGTCATTTTCAACGCGCTAATCATCATCGCGCTGATCCCGCTGGCGTTGCGCGGCGTCGCATACAAACCGATGGGCGCGCTCGCCGTTTTGCAGCGCAATCTGCTCATCTACGGCTTCGGCGGCCTCATCGTGCCCTTTATCGGAATCAAACTGATCGATGTTATTATCACTGCGTTTCATCTGGCCTAACGACATGAAAGAATTCTTCTCTCATATTCGCGGCGCAGTCGCATCGACGCTCGTGCTGGCAGTAGTCTGCTGCGGCCTGTATCCGCTGATCGTATTCGGCATCTCGCAGGCGCTTTTTTACCATAAGGCCAATGGCAGCTTGATTACCGGTGCAGGCGGGAGCGTCCGCGGCTCTAAGTTGTTAGGCCAGGCGTTCTCAGATCCGAAATATTTTCATCCAAGACCTTCGGCTGCAGGCAACGGTTACGACGCGGCGAGTTCCGGCGGAAGCAATCTGGGACCGACGTCGCAAAAGCTAAACGATGCGATCAAAGAACGTGTTGCGGCATATCGCGCGGAAAATGGCCTGAGCGAAACTGAGCCTGTGCCAGCGGATGCAGTCACCGCGTCCGGCAGCGGCCTCGATCCGCACATCAGTTTGCGCAACGCCGAGCTCCAAACCAGGCGCGTCGCCAAAGCTAGGGGATTAAGCGGAGAAAGAGTCCGCGAACTCGTCCAGCCAAACACTGGCGGGCGTGATCTCGGGGTGTTCGGCGACCCCGGAGTCAATGTTCTCCAATTGAATCTCGCACTTGACGAGCAGCACTAATGAAAGCGACTCCAAATTACGTTTTCATGTTTGTTCCGATTCCATCGGAATGGATAGGGCACGCGCCGGTCGCGCCTAATTTCAGCTACGGACGGAACGCAAGTTCTCCAACAAATGGCAAACGTAATGATAGGTCGCGATGGGGAGAACGTCCGCGCCAGGAATCCGACACGCAGTCGCTACCCAGTTATTTGTTTTGGACTTGGTTCGTCGATAATCAGCGTCCTCGTTCCAAGCCGTCATGATACGAGCAGCGATAGCGTTCTTGGCTTTCGCGGTGGCGGCCGAGCACGGGGTATCCGCCGACTCGAGTCCGACACCCGCGCCGGATAAATCGCAATACACGCTCTTTAATCCAACGCCGGTTGATCTGCGGCGTGCCTACAATACAGATCGACCGAGCAAGACAGACAGTCCATTCACGATCGACGCCGGCGTCTTTCAAATTGAAAGCGATGTCTGGAACTGGACACTCGATTACGAAAAAGGCGTTCGTACTCGCACGTGGATCATCGGCAACACGAATTTCAAGCTCGGTCTAACGAATTGGATGGATCTGCAGGTTTTCCCACAATTTTACGTCAATACCCGCACGAGTGGTCCCGCGTTTGGAAGACCGGTAAACCACGACGGGTTCGGCGACACAACTGTGCGCTTAAAAATTAATTTGCTCGGCAACGATGGCGGAAAGTTGGTTATCGGGCTTCTCTCGTCGTTGAAAATGCCGACGAACACAGGCGATACCGCAAACCACGTTTGGGAACCCGGTTTTGGCTTACCAGTGAATTATTCGCTGCCCTGGGGTTTCACGCTCTTCGCCCAGACGAGGATCGATATTCTCGACAAACCTCGCAGCAGCAAGATGCATGTGCAGTGGCAAAATCCAATCGGCCTCTCTCGCACGATTGTCGGAAATTTGAGTGGTTACCTTGAATTCTACGATGCGGTGGGGTCAGGACCCTGGGTTGGCACTCTCGACACGGGTTTGATTTATCAGGTCACGCCAAACTTCTCGGTGGACGTAGACTCATTCTTTGGACTGACCGAGAGCGCCCCTGATTACAACGTCTTCGTCGGCTTCGGCCACCGCTTCTAACATGCGTCGAGCACGTTAACGCGTTACATTCATTATATGAGCGAGGCCGAGCGGCCTGACCCGGATGCATTGCTCGCGCAGATGAAGCGCGAAGAAGCCAAGTCCACTCGCGGCAAACTGAAGATTTTCTTCGGGATGTCGCCAGGGGTGGGGAAGACGTACGCGCATGCTGCAGGCGGCGCGCAGAAGCAGGCCGAGGGATGTGAGGTCGTCGTTGGAATTGTCGAAACCCACGGCCGCAAAGAGACGGAGGCGTTGCTGGAAGGAATGCCGATCATGCCGCGTCTGCAGATCGAATATCGCGGCACCACGCTCGACCGAAATGGATCTGGATGCGATTCTCACCTGGCATCCCGGGCTCGCGGTCGTGGATGAACTGGCGCACACCAACGCGCCGGGCTCGCGTCATCCAAAACGTTATCAGGACGTGCTCGAGCTGCTGGATGCCGGCATCAATGTTTATACCACGCTCAACGTACAGCACGTCGGCAGTCGCAGCGACACGGTTCGCCAAATCACAGGCGCGCCGGTCAGTGAAACCGTTCCCGATTCCGTCCTCGATCTGGCGGACGAAATCGTTCTTGTCGATCTCACGCCGGAACAATGCTGCGCGCGCGACTGGCGGAAGGAAAAGTTTATCTCGGCGAACGCGCAGAGTGGGCGGCAAAGAATTTTTTCCGGGAGAGCAATCTGACTGCGTTGCGCGAAATGGCGCTCCGTCTTGTCGCCGAGCATGTCGATCGCGACCTGCGCGACATCATGTCGGAGCAACGAATACCGGGTCCTTGGAAAAGCGCCGACCGATTGCTGGTCGCGGTCAGCGCCAGTCCGTACTCTGAGCGATTGATTCGTTATACGCGCCGCCTTGCTTCATCGATGGAAGCATCATGGATCGTGGCGAACATCGAAGGTCCACGTCCACTTTCGCAGGAGGAACAGACGCGGCTGACTCGCTATCTCGCGCTGGCGCGTCAACTTGGAGCGGAAGTCATTTCTACCCCGGGCCGGGATGTTGCCGAAGCGCTGCTCCGCGTCGCCCGCGAGAACAATGTCACGCAAATTGTCATCGGGAAACCACTCGGGACGCGCTGGTTCAGTTTTCTGAAGCGCTGATCTGTTGCGCTGGCTCATGCGCAACAGCGGCAACATCGATATTCACATGATTCCGTCCGAAGAAGGCGGCACAGCCGAAACGTGAATCGCTCGAGGAACGTCTGGCGCGTACGCCATGGAGCGAGTTCGGAATCGCGCTCGGCATCGCTGCAGCCGTCACGGCGTTCTCGCTTGTCGATCTTCAGCTTATACCGGCTATTGGGCTGTCGCGCTGTTTTATTTGCTCGCAGTCGTGCTCGCCGGGATGCGTTTGCGGCGATGGCCAACGCTTTTTCTCGCCGCGCTCAGCGCGCATGCTCTGGAATTTTCTTTCATTCCGCCGCGCTTCACATTTTACATCAGCAAATTCCAGGACTTCATGATGTTCGGCGCGTATTTCGTCGTCGCGCTTGTCATCGGACATCTGGCAACGCAATTGCACGAACGCGAACAAGCCGAGCGCCGTCGGGAAGAACGTGCCACAGCATTGTATCGTTTGACGCGTGAGCTGGCCGCCAGCCGCGATCTCAGTCAAGCGCTCCCGAAAGTTTTGCAGTTGATCAGAGATTTCTTTCACGCGGATGCGGCAGTCTGGTTGCGCGATGAAAATGGCCTGACGCAACATCCCGCCAGCACCTTCGTGCCATCGAAAAAGGACGAGAGCGTTGCGATGTGGGCCTTTCAAAAGAAGCAAGCCGCCGGGAAATCGACAGACACGCTTCCTGATTCAGAATGCCTGCACGTTCCGTTGGTCACCGGCGACCGTGCTGAGGGCGTGTTGAGCGTGCGGCTGAAGACGCTGCCTACGCTGGAGCAGCGCGAATTGCTCGACGCATTCGCCGCGCAGCTTGCCCTTTTTTTGAACAAGGAACGGGCGCTGGAAGAAAGTCGCGTTGCTCAGGTTTCGCAGCAATCACAGAAGTTGCAGAAAGCGCTGTTTGATTCTGTTTCTCACGAATTAAAAACGCCGCTCGCAGCAATGTCAGTGGCGCTGCAACAGCCAGGACCGGATCGCGCGGAATTGCAGCAGGCCGTGCAGCGTCTGACGCGCACCGTCGATCATTTACTCGATGCGACGCGTTTGGAATCAGGCCTTCTGCAACCCGTGCGGGAATGGTGCGAACCGGCCGACATCGTCCACGAAGCCGTCGCGCAGGCGCGATTGAGCGATGGCACCGCAAAAATCAGCATAGTCAAAGACTTGCCAACGATCTCGGTTGATGCGCGTCTGATCGAACAGGCTTTGGTCACGTTGCTATCTAACGCTGCGGCTCACAGCCCGGGGACCGAGCCAATCGAAGTCACTGCAGCTCGAGACGATAACATGATCATGTTTTCCGTGGCTGATCATGGCCCCGGTCTCGCGCCCGGCGAAGAAAGCAAAGTGTTTGAAAAATTCTATCGCGGTCCAGGCACAGCGCCCGGCGGTTTGGGCCTCGGACTGTCGATTGCGCGTCAACTGATCGAAGCACATGGCGGCGAGATCGTCGCGCAGAATCGGGAAGACACGAGCGGTTCGCGCTTTTCCATTCGCATTCCAATCGGCGAACCGATGCGGCTTCCTTCCGAAGCGACCGCATGAAATCAGTCGCGCTGATCATTGACGATGAAGTTCAGATTCGGCGGCTGTTGCGTCTCGTTCTCGAAGCGGAGAATTACAAAGTGCATGAAGCGGAGACGGGCCAACAGGGTTTGATGGAAATCGCCACACGCAAACCCGATGTAGTCCTTCTCGATCTCGGTCTGCCGGACATGGAAGGACTGCAAGTGTTGAAGCGCTTGCGGGAGTGGAGCGAAGTGCCGGTCATCGTCTTGACCGTGCGCGATGATGTGCAGGAAAAAGTGGCCGCGCTCGACGCCGGTGCAGACGATTACATCACCAAGCCATTTAGCACCCCGGAATTGCTTGCGCGCCTCCGGGCCGCGCAACGTAAAACGCGGCCGTCCGAAGAAATTATCCGTTTTTCAGAATGGCGACTGGTCGTTGATCTTACGGCGCAAGTCGTCACGCGCAGCGGCCATGAAATAAAACTAACCGCCACCGAGTACGCTTTGCTTCGGTTATTCGTGAAACATCCGGGACGCGTTCTTACGCATCGACTATATCCTGCGCGAAATCTGGGGCCCGAAATCCGAGGAGCATCGGCAATACCTGCGCGTTTACGTCACCCATCTGCGCCAAAAGATCGAGTCGGATCCAGCAAAACCATCGTTAATTAAAACTGCAACCGGGAATCGGTTATCGATTTGCCGCATAGCGATTTCCATCGCTGAGGCTGGTTGACTGTGCTGGGAGAATCACTTGCCAGTGAACAAGCGCGCAATGGAGAGTCTCCGCCAATAAGCAATGGCGGAGTTAATAGAGGATGTTGTTCTCGACGCGAGTGCGGGGGTGCACCGGCCGCGCAATCTGGATTGGAAGCGCGCCGCGGCTTTGCTCTATGGCGATTGGGGAACCAGCAAAGCGTATGTGATTGGTCTGGCATTTGTCGCCGCCGGATTTTCATCGCTGCCGATCATTCTTGCGGTTTGCGCGGTAACAGCCCTCGTAGGCATCAATTATATTGTCATCTGTCGTCACTTCCCCGATGGCGGCGGAGTTTACTCCTCCGCTCGTTCGCAAGGTCGTTTGCTGGCGGTTGTCGGAGCCTTGTTGCTCGTCGCTGATTTGACGGTAACGGCAGCCCTCAGTGGCTGGTCAGCGCTAACTTATGTCACTTCAGGCGCAGAACAGATCGTCTGGATCAAGTTCCTGCGCGAACACATCGCGCTCACAACGATTGGCGTGCTTTTGGTCATGGGCTTAATAAACTACCTCGGGCCAAAACATTCGGGCAGTTTCGCTGTAGCGCTGGCGCTTCCGACCGCAGTGGTAGTGGTCCTCCTGATCGCGCTCGGTGCGCCGCATTTAACCACGCGATTTCTCGAGCCGCCACATCAGAGCCTGACCACGGTGTGGGTGCAATTTGTGGGCGTGATCTTGGCATTGTCGGGCGCGGAGTCGATCGCGAACCTCACTGGCGTGATGAAGCTCGATCCAGGATCGACCATGGAACACCCGCGCGTCGCTCGTGAGTCGCTCAAGGCGATTTTGCCCGTGGCCATCGAAGTTGTTGGAGGCACAGCGTTCCTTGGCTGGGCAATGCTTTCGCTGCCCTCCGTGCTTGGCAAAACCCTGCATTTAACTGACAAGGGCGCCATTGCTGCACTTCTCGGGCAGAGGAGTGAAGACATGTTGCGCTTTGTCGGGGAGCAATTTGCCACCGCAACCTTTTCGCCCGCCGTCGGACAGGTTTTTGGCTGGATGGTTGGAATCGTTTTCTGTCTGCTGCTCTTGAGCGCGGCCAACACCGCGATCGTAGCGATGATCGGTTTGCTTTACATGATGTCGCGCGATCGCGAGATGCCGCTCCAATTTAGGCGTCTCAATCGGCATGGTGTTCCCATGTGGCCACTGGTGATTGCCGTTGGTCTCCCGGTGGTCGTGCTGCTTTTTGCAGGAAACTTCACCGCCCTCGCCGGCCTTTATGCCATTGGCGTAGTGGGTGCCATTACCGTGAACCTCGGCTCCTGCACATTCAACCGGACGATAGATTTCACGTGGTACGATCGCGTGCTCTTTGGCGTTACGTTCGTGATTCTGGCTTTGGTCGAGCTTACGCTCGCCCATACAAAGCTCGATGCGCTCCAATTTGTCCTTGCGGTTTTGATCGGTGGCCTTGCGTTGCGCGCGTACACACTGAAGCGTCAGGGCCTCACCACTCTCACAGTTACGCGCGAAGTAGCAAAAATGGTCACCCCTGACCTCATGACCAGTATGCGACCGCGCTTGGAGGAAGGGCAAAAGATCATGGTTGCCGCGCGCGGTATGACGCCCGTGCTCACCTTCGCCCTAGATGAAGCACAACTGCGCAAGGCAACCTTATGCGTTCTTTACGTGAGAGAGATCGCCATTTTTTACGGCGGCGGTCCGCTGCCGCCTGTGCGTGGTCGGTGGCAGGATAACCCTGAGGCTGCCGCAATCATGTCCACAATGCTGAAGCTGGGGGCTGAACGGAATGTCTGTGTGCTACCAGTGTATGCGGTGAGCGAGGACGCGGCGACGACTATCCTTGATCTTACAGCTACGCTGGGTGTGGATTATCTTATCATCGGCGCATCTCAACGCACACCGATGACAAAACTGCTCCGCGGCAGCGTTGCCAGCAACGTTGCCCAGCATCTGCCCGAATCGATCCATCTGATCATTTACGGGTAACCTGTAGCCACCGGCTTTATGGCCGATTCGGGCGGGTCTTAGTGACAAGATTGGACCTGCAGATTGGCAACGATCTATTTTCGAATGCCGAAAAATGCTTCGAGAGCGCGAGTGCCTAACGCTTTCCAAATCTTGATCACTTCATAGGTGATGACCGTGGTGAAAGTCACAGCCAACCAAACACAAACTGCTTCGATCGGCAGGCCGGACCACGCTCCGATATGCAACCCCATCAGGATATCCGGCCGGTATTCCCACCATCCATAAGGCAAAGCGAGTGTCGCTTCCCAAAGCAAGCTGATCAGCAGAAGCAGAAAGAACGTAAAACTGAATGCGCGCCAGTTAATGAATGCTTTCGCCGTATGGAAAAAGCCCGCTGACGGAATCAGTGAAGCGCAGGCGAGATAGACGAAATACCACGGAAATCCCTCAGGCTCGCCGGACCAAAATTTCCGATACACGAGCGCGCCTGCGATCAGTACCACCCCAAGTACTACCGATGCAAAATGAAAATGAACGATCCGAGGTATGCCTTTGGCGGTCATTGCGTAGTCGGGCACGTTGTAAGCCGCCATCCAATATTCGTCGCACCAGATATAACTCAGCAGCACCAGCGCGAACCCGGCGAGGTAAAAGACGAATTCTTCGATGGGAATCTTTCCGCCTGCCGCCGGTATTTCCCAACCAAGCGTTGCCAGCTTATTCGGGAAAACGAAAAAAACGTTGCCAAAAAGCAGGTCGAGCAGAAAACCAAGTGGCGTGAGCACCCCGATGGTTCTCCAAAAGGCTTTTCGCGGAAACTTTAGGTCTGGGCGGCGGGCAAACCAGCAACCGAGCGCGACAATTGGAATAACAAAAAGGAGCAGGCTCCATGTATATCCGAGCGGCGTCGGATTTTCCGACGTGGCTTGCAGAACGGCGGGGTGAATGACGGTGCGCAATGCGATCCCAGCCGGAACGACGAGCACGGCCGCGATGGCGAATACGACATAGAACGCTCTTCGCTCTTGCATGCGTCCACATCTTAAGCAGAACAGTTTTAAGTTTTAAGATTTAAGTGCGCCGGCTTTGAAACACTGTCATGTCGAGCGAAGTCGAGACATCCCGCGAAGTTACCCTTGAGTTATTCCACGGGATTCCTCGACTTCGCTCGGAATGACGTTTATTGAGGGCGCAAGGAAAATGACGCGCCCAAAAGTCCTCGTAGCCGATTCCATTTCGCAACGCGGAGTGGACGAACTCTCCCGCGAAAATGCAGTAGAGGTGACGGTTAAAACTGGATTAACCGAGCACGAACTTATCGAGGCCATTTCGCCGTTCAGTGCTCTTGTCGTTCGCAGCCAGACCAAAGTAACGGCTGACGTCTTGAAAGCGGGTGCTCAACTGCGCGTTGTCGGTCGCGCCGGAGTCGGTGTCGATAACGTCGATGTGGAGACCGCGACCCGTCGCGGCGTCGTCGTATTGAACGCGCCAGGCGGGAACACCATCTCCACTGCAGAACATGCGTTTTCACTCTTGCTTTGCGCGGCGCGGAAGATTCCGCAGGCGGACGCAAATGTTCGAATCAAGAGATGGGACAAAAAGAATTTTGAGGGCGTCGAGCTTTACGACAAAACGCTCGGCGTGATCGGTATGGGCCGCATAGGTAGCGAACTGAGTCGCCGTGCCATCGCCTTTGGCATGCGAGTCGTAGCTTATGACCCGTATCTCTCGGCAACGCGCGCTCGCAGTCTGCAGGTAGAACTCGTGGACGAAATCGATGATTTGCTCACGGTCGCCGATTTCATTTCGCTGCACACCCCGCTCACTGCCGAAACCCGCCACATTCTCGATGCCAACCGGTTGGCGAAAACAAAACGCGGCGTGCGCGTCATCAATTGCGCGCGCGGTGGTTTGATTGATGAAACCGCGCTGGGACAGGCATTACGAGATGGACAGGTGGCCAGCGCAGCACTGGATGTTTTCGAAACTGAACCGTTACCACTCGATTCACCGCTGCGAGACGCGCCTAATCTTATTCTTACGCCGCATCTCGGCGCGTCTACCGCGGAAGCGCAGGAGAGCGTCGGTATCGAGATTGCGCAATCGATCCGCGCGGTGCTGCTGGAAGGCACGATCAGAAACGCGGTGAACATGCCCAATCTTGACGCAAAAACCCTCGCGATCATCGGACCGCACCTGCGTTTCGGCGAAAAGCTCGGCAAATTTTTATCGCAGATCGCACCGAAACGCGCCGAGTCGCTCAACATCAACTACAGCGGCAAAGTTAATGAGGTGGATACCACCGCAATCACGCGCGCAGTACTCAAAGGGTTCCTCCAGACTGCGGGTGGCAGTGAGGTGAACGAAGTGAACGCGCCCGCATTTGCCGAAGCTCTCGGGTTAAAAGTAAGCGAATCGCGACTAAGCGCGCCCGGCGATTACACCGACATGCTCGAGCTCTCCGCAGTGGGGGAAGGAAAAACCGTTTCGGTTGGCGGCGCATTTTTTGGCGCGACGCCGCGCATCGTGAGTATCAACAGCCGTTCGGTTGAAGCGCGAACACATGGTGTGGTGCTCGTGCTGGAAAACACCGATCGTCCCGGAATGGTCGGCCGGATCGGCACCCTGCTCGGCGAGCATGGCGTCAACATTGCCACCATGTCGTTGAGCCGAAATCAGGCTGGCGGCACCGCGCTCACCGTGTTGAATCTCGACACCGCTCCGAGCGAAGCGTTGCTGAATGAAATTCGTGCGAGCGAAGACATTCGCTCCGCACAAGTGATCCAACTTTGACTAGGAGCGACGGCTTGGGCAGCCCCGAAAGCTTTCGGGGCTAGGCAGCCGTCACTCCTTGGAGCTTGCCCCGCGGCGCTGCGCTAGCAATACGCGCCCCAACCGCATGGCTACAGAATCGATTGTTTTCAGTCCACGCAATTTTCTTGCAGAGCGCGAATCAAATTCATAGCCTCCGTTCATTATGGACTTCGGCGCTCACTCCTTTATCTGGATCATTCTTGTTGGTCTGGTCATCGGCGCAATCGCGAAACTGCTGATGCCGGGCCGAGACCCTGGCGGTTGCATCATTACGATCCTGCTCGGCATCGCCGGCGCGTTCGTTGGCACCTGGATCGGCCGCGTCTTTGCGGGCGAGAATTACATTGCGGGCTGGATCATGTCGGTCGTTGGCGCCATGGTGTTATTGCTTCTGTACCGATTGCTTTTCAAACGCGGACCGTAGGGAGCGCGGGCATCCTGCTCGCTGCCGCTGGCATGTTGCCAGCGAATCTCTTTTGTCGCGTGAGTCGAATGCCTCAGAGCGGAAGCTGTCCGGCACCATGCCCGCGCTCCCCGAACATTTCAGAGTTGCGTGGTTGCTCTGTTTAGCGAACGCGACATTGTCCTTCCTCATGGCCGCGTCGAAAAGAAGTTTGGTGATCGTCGCTTTCGCCGCGTTGTATCTCATCTGGGGCTCCACTTATCTCGGCATCCGGTTCGCCATCGAAACGATCCCGCCATTTCTCATGGCTGGTGCGCGGTTCGTTTTGGCGGGCGCGATCATGTATGCGATCGCCTGGTCGCAGGGTATCGGCAAATCGACCTGGGCCAACTGGCGCACCTCACTGATTATCGGCGCTTGTCTGCTGCTCGGTGGCAATGGGGGTGTCACAATTTCAGAACAGTATATCGACTCGGGGGTGGCGGCACTGGTCGTGGCGATTGTGCCCATTTACATCGTGCTGCTGGGCTGGATGACTGGCACGGCACGGCGACCGACGCCAGTCATGTGGATGGGGCTTGCCGGTGGATTTGTTGGCGTGGGAGTTTTATTCGGACCGGGTTTACACCTTCACTCTGTAGGAGGACGAAATCCTGCGATTGGAATATCGATCCTGCTCGTCACAAGCTTCATATGGTCGGCAGGGTCTCTGTACTCACGCGGATCAAAGCACGCGCCCTCGCCCTTTCTCACTGCTGCTCAACAAATGATCTGTGGCGGAATCCTGCTTTTGCTGGCAGGCATCGTGACCGGCGAACTGCCGCAGCTTCATCCCGGCTCTATTTCGATTTTGTCGTTCGTTTCATTTATCTATCTGGTGATCATCGGAGCTGTGGTCGGGTACACCGCATATATTTGGCTGCTGCGCCATTGTGAGCCCGCAAAGGTTGCCACGTATGCGTACGTGAATCCGATCGTCGCCGTCTTGCTGGGCACCCTTTTTGCCGGCGAAACCTTGACCGCGCGCACATTTGTTGCCGCTGCGCTTATTATCGGCTCGGTAGCGCTGATCATTACCGCCCAGCAACTACGAGCGCGAGTGGAGCCGGCTTTGAGCGCTGCGCTCGAGCCCGCGGATTGATTCACGGAGGCATGAATTTTTACGGCGGCTTGGAAGCCGTCGTTCCTTGCGCTTTAATCCAGCTGTGGCCAATACCCCGAAAGATCGCCGGCAAACGATTGAAATCGCCAGACGCAACTGGCAGGCAGAAGTCGAGACTGCACAAACTTATCGCGATCTGGCCGGACGCGAACAGGATGCCAAACGTAAAAGCGTTCTTTTGCGGATGGCCGAAGCGGAAGAACGTCATGCGCAACGTTGGGAGAAAAAGCTTGTCGAGCTTGGCGCGGAACAGCCTGTCTACAAAGACACTCTTGCCCGCCGGCTAAATCGTTGGTGGAACAAAATCGCAGGAGCGGAAATCGCGATCCGTCGAATGGAAGCGACGGAAGAAAAACAGGAAGCCGAATTTCATAATCAAGCCGAGCGCGCTTTTGTTGGCGAAAAGGATGTTCAGGAATTTCTGCGAAAAAGCGCAATCGAAGAAAAAGCTCATGCGCGCGCTCTGAGCGCCATGGCGCCACCGGTGAGTCCGCGAACCGCGCTCGATAAGATTCTTAAACGCGAACGGTGGCACGGACGGGGCGGCAGCTGGGTAGCCGATGCAATCTATGGCGCGAACGATGGCCTCGGTGCGGTTTTTGGAATTGTTTCCGGCGTAGCCGGTGCGACGAACAATCAGCAGCATTACATTTTGATCTCCGGCCTCGCGGGCATGCTCGCTTCAACGCTTTCCATGGGCGCCGGTGCATATCTTGCCGCAAAAAGTGAAGCGGAGGTGTATGAAGCCGAAATCTCGCGCGAACGCGCGGAGGTTGAGGAAAATCCAGAGGAAGAGATCGAGGAAATGTCGCTCTTCTATCAACTGCAGGGATTCACTCCGGAAGAGTCACAAAGAATGGCGGAGCGCCTGGCAGAGCAGCCTGAGCAATTCGTGCAGGCGATGGCCCAGAGCGAGCTCGGCCTTTCCGAGCACCGGTTTCCAAACCACTGGACCGCCGCGTTCTCGGCCGGCATTTCCACCGCTATCGGCGCATTCATTCCGATTATTCCATTCTTTTTCTCGGGCGGACTCGATGCGGTAATCGCTTCCTTTGGGATAAGCCTGGTTGCCCATTTCGCCATCGGCGCGCTAAAATCGCTCATCACGATCCGTTCGTGGTGGGCCTCCGGTCTGGAGATGACTTGGATTGGCATCATCGTTGCTGTAGTGACGTATGGCCTTGGTCTCGCCTTTGGCGCCCTGGGGTAGCAACGACTTTTACATGGCTCGGATTCTTCTTGCGGATGATCAACGGGATGTGCTCGAAGCGCTGCGCATCCTGCTCAAGAGCGAAGGGTACCAGACGGAGGGTGTCACCTCGCTGGCCAGCGTCTTTCACGCTCTGGAAAAGAAGGAGTATTCGCTGCTGCTGATGGATCTGAATTACACGCGCGACACCACTTCAGGGCAGGAAGGTTTGTCAGCGATTTCAAAAATTCAGGAGCTCGACCACACCCTGCCAATCGTCGTGATGACCGCGTGGGCGACGATTGAATTGGCGGTGGAAGCGATGAAATGCGGTGCGCGCGATTTCGTAACCAAACCGTGGGACAACCAGCGGTTGCTGGCGATTGCGCGGACGCAGATCGAACTCGCTGCGGCGCTTCGCCGCGAACGCAAACTCGAAGCAGAAAACGAAATACTCCGCGGCACCATGCCGGATTTGATCGCCCAATCGCCCGCGATGCGGCCGGTGATCGAAATGGTTTCACGCGTCGCGCCGTCCGACGCAAACATTCTGATTACCGGTGAAAACGGTACGGGAAAAAGTTTGATCGCCAGCGCGATTCACGCGCTTTCACCGCGATCGGCGCGAACGATGATCACCGTCAATATGGGCGGCTTATCCGAGACCCTGTTTGAGAGCGAATTATTCGGGCACGTCAAAGGTGCTTTTACCGACGCAAAAACGGATCGGGCCGGACGCTTTGAGCTCGCCGATGAAAGCACGTTGTTTATGGACGAAATCGCAAACATCCCGCTTGCTCAACAAGCGAAACTCTTGCGGGTGATCGAGACCGGCGATTTCGAGCGGGTCGGTTCATCCAAAACGCTTCACGCAAACGTGCGCATCATCTCTGCTACAAATGCAAACCTGGAGAACGAGATCGGGGCAGGCCGTTTTCGGCAGGACCTGCTTTTTCGTCTGAATACGATCCAGATCGAATTGCCGCCACTGCGCGATCGACGGGAGGACATCATGCCGCTGGCAAACAGTTTTCTTCGCCAACACGCAGAGCGCTATCGCAAACAGGTCGGAGGTTTCGATGAGACCGCCCGGGAACGTTTGCTGCAGCATCGGTTTCCAGGAAACATTCGGGAACTCGATCACATCGTCGAGCGGGCTGTGCTCATGACGCAGGATCGGCAGGTTCGCGCGGTCGATCTCGGCCTAACGACCGTCGGGGGCGAATCGCGCGACCTCGAAGAGATGAGTCTCGAAGAGGTGGAAGCGTTTTTGATCAAAAAAGCGCTGGCCAGAAATGATGGCAACGCGCGCAAGGCGGCGGAGGCACTGGGCTTGAGCAGAAGCGCGTTTTACCGGCGCCTGCAGCAATATGGTTTGTGATCCGGTGAGCGCACGCGTCTCGCGTGCTGGGGAGTTCGGCGTGCCAGCCTGAAGCAATCTTTCATTTGCGCTGCTTCGGCGAAATGGTCGGAGGTTTCGGAGAAACGTATCGCGAACATGCGAGGACAGCGTTCGCCAGCACGCGAGACGCGTGCGCTCCCCGGAATCGCGGATCGCGACCGCGCAATGAATCGTTCAAACAACGCGTCGAGCCCGGCTTTCCTACGAAGGGAAAATCACCTGGCTCACGTTTGTTGCGGTCGCACCAGCAATCATTATCGCGCTTGCGCTGCTTTGGTTCGGCGATCACACACCGAAAGTGCAATGGACGCTTACCCTCCTGATTGTCGGCTGCTTTGGAGCCTTCATCTGGAGCACGCGCGAGCATGCGGTTCGTCCATTGCAAACACTGTCGAACCTGCTCTCGGCATTACGCGAGGGAGATTATTCGATTCGTGCACGGGGCGCTCGCGGAGACAGCGCATTGGGCGAAGTGCTCCTCGAAGTGAATTCGCTCGGCGAAACGTTGCGTCAACAGCGACTCGGCGCGTTTGAAGCCACCGCGCTCTTGCGCACGATCATGAGCGAAATCGATGTGGCGATCTTTACCTTCGATCCGGAACGACGCCTGCGTTTGATCAATCGCGCCGGTGAAACGTTGCTGGGTAAACCGATGGACAAGTTGTTAGGCAGAACCGCGCAGGAGCTTGGACTTCACGCATGTTTCAGCGCGGACGATGACGAACCGCTCACGTTGAATTTTCCCGGCGCGTCGGGGCGTTGGGGCATTCGCCGGAGCACTTTTCGCGAACAGGGTTTGCCACATGAATTACTCGTTTTAACGGACCTGAGCCGGACGCTGCGCGAAGAAGAACGTCGCGCATGGCAGCGGCTGGTGCGCGTGCTCGGTCATGAAATGAACAATTCGCTGGCTCCGATCAAATCTCTGGCCGCCAGTCTGGAATCGCTGCTGCGGCGCAATCCGCTGCCATCGGACTGGAAAGATGACGCAAGTTCGGGGTTAAATTCCATCGCGTCGCGCGCCGATTCGTTGAGCCGTTTCCTGCAAGCTTACACCCGGCTCACGAAACTTCCGCCGCCACAAAAGCAAGATGTCGATCTGGCTCAGCTCATGCAGCGTGTCGCCGATTTGGAACCGCGGCTCAAAGTGCAAATCCTGCCGGGTTCCAAGGCGGTGATCCGCGCCGACGCCGCGCAGATTGAACAAGCATTGATCAATCTGGTGCATAACGCGGTTGACGCCGCACTTGAAACAAATGGCACGGTCACGCTCGGGTGGCATGAAAAAGCAGGTTCTGTTGAGATTTTTGTCGAAGACGAAGGGCCGGGCATTATGAACCCGACAAATCTTTTCGTTCCGTTTTTTACCACAAAACCCGATGGCTCGGGAATCGGTCTGCCATTGAGCCAACAAATCGCCGAGGCACATGACGGAACGCTGGTGCTGATGAACCGAAGAGAGCGGCAGGGCGCGCGAGCTTTACTACGTCTGCCGAAGTAAACAAGTAGCGCATGCCTCTCGCCCGCCGCGGCGGGCCCGGAGGCACGCGCTACATTCGTCCCGAACTTGGGACATCGCAGTCCCGGAAGCGGACCACCTTCGGGAACCCTCCAGAAAGGATCGACAAAACTTTAGATGCTGAACATCAGCGACTTATGAATTTGCTTCCTCTCCTGGCACGGCCGTTGCAACAGGCACATGGAAATCGCATTTATGTTTCGACCAATTTCACAAAGGAAATTTTTGAATCCAGAAAACACGTCAACTGCTTCTCACTTTAGGAGGTAATAACCGAAACCATGAAACCATTCCAAATCATATCAACGAGCGGGCGGAAGTTTCCCGTCGTCGATTACTGTTACCACGCGCCGATGCTCCGTGCTTCCAGCGCGCCGTGCGTCAAGAAATCCAAGTCGTTGCGCGACATTAGCCTGGATTATTTTGACGCTGAAGCGAACCGTGAGTTTTCGACCGAAGCGGCTGTGTTCGGCACGCTCATCGTCATGGCGTTGGTGCCGATCCTGACCGGTGTGTTCGCGGTGGTCCACCTCCTTCGCGATCTTCCGGTCTTTTGAACGAAACGAAACCGTGATTCCAGAGCGAAAAGATACAGACCAAAGGATTGTGCGTCCGGCCGGCTTTGCGCCAAATCTTTCCTCGATGGACGTGCCGCGCAAAGGCGTTGCGGCGAAAAAACGCAAGCGCCGCATCCTGATCATCGCGGCGTCTGTTGTCGGCTTAATTCTGGCGACCATTGCAATTTCGCGGCTGAAACCGGCCGTGCCGAGCGTCGATCGCTCGACGGTATGGATCGATACAGTTAAGCGCGGCCCGATGGTACGTCAGGTGCGAGGTCTCGGTACGCTGGTGCCGGAGGATATTCGCTGGATTCCAGCAAACACCGAAGGTCGGGTTGAGAAAATAAATATCTGGCCTGGCACACACGTGGAACCGGACTCGGTGATTTTGGAATTAACCAGTCCTGAACTGCAACAAACCGCGCACGACGCCGAACTGCAGGCGACTGCCGCAGAAGCGGAGCTCACAACTTTACGCGCGACACTTCAGCGCGGGTTGCTCGACCAGGAAGCAGTCACAGCAAAAGCGAAATCGGATTACGAGCAGGCGAAGATGGAGCGTGAAACCAACGATCAGTTGGCAAAGAACGGTTTGATCGCCGAGCTGCAGTACAAGACCTCAAAGGTAAAAGAGGCCGAGCTGGCGAATCGGAATGAGATCGAAAAAAAGCGGCTGCAATTTGCGCACGAATCAATTGATCCGCAGTTAGCGTCCAAGCAGGCCGCGGTCGATCAAGCCAAACAACTCGCCAAGTTAAAGACTGATCAGGTCGAAGCGTTACATGTCCGTGCCGGCATGTCGGGTGTGCTGCAACAACTGCCTGTGCAAATCGGACAGAGAGTGAAAATCGGCGATAACCTCGCGCGCGTAGCGGACCCGAAGAAGTTGAAAGCACAGATCAAGATTGCCGAGACGCAGGCAAAGGACATTCAGGTTGGTCAAAAAGCCACTATCGACACTCGCAACGGCGTCGCAAAGGGCCACGTGACGCGCGTCGATCCTGCAGTGGAGCAGGGGACGGTCACGGTGGACGTGGCCTTCGACGAGGCAATGCCGAAGGGAGCACGACCCGATCTTAGCGTCGATGGAACCATCGAACTCGAACATCTCGACGACGTGATTTACGTGGGACGTCCAGCGTTCGGACAGGAAAACAACACCGTCGGCATGTTCAAGCTCGTCAGCGGCAGTTCTGAAGCCGTGCGTACCCCCGTGAAGCTGGGCAAAAGCTCAGTGAACACTATTCAAATTTTGGACGGTCTCCAACCAGGGGATCAGGTCATCCTTTCCGATACGAGCGCGTGGGATGCGCATGATCGAATACGACTGAATTAAGTCGTTATTTTTGAATCCGATTTCTGATTTGAAGCAATCAAAGCAATACGAACAATGAAATCGACCGAACTAATCGCAGAAGACTCAACGGAAATGTTCAACGGGAACGGTGTCACTCCGTTGATTCACCTCACCGGGGTGACCAAAGTGTTTCTTACCGACGAAGTAGAGACGCACGCGCTCGCAGGAATTCATCTCGATATTCGCGAGGGCGAATATGTTTCCATCGCCGGACCGTCCGGTTGCGGTAAGACAACGCTGCTCTCGATTCTCGGCCTGCTCGATACTCCTTCGGACGGCAGTTACTCGTTGAAAGGCCACGAGGTAGCAAACCTTTCGTTTGCCGAGCGCGCACGCGTTCGCAATCGAGAAATTGGTTTCATTTTTCAAAGCTTCAATTTAATCGGCGATCTCACCGTTTTCGAAAACGTCGAATTGCCGCTGACCTATCGCGGCACAAGTGCCGCTGATCGTAAAGCGTTCGTCACCGAGGCGCTGGAGCGTGTGGGAATGGCGCACCGGGCAAAACATTTGCCGAGCCAGCTCTCAGGTGGCCAGCAGCAACGCGTCGCGGTCGCTCGCGCGCTCGCGGGCAGACCGGCGATTCTGCTCGCGGACGAACCGACCGGTAACCTCGATTCACACAACGGCGAAGCGGTGATGCACTTGCTTCGCGAACTGCATCAGGGCGGCGCTACGATTTGCATGGTCACGCACGATGAACGTTTCGCCCAACACGCTGATCGCACCGTGCACTTGTTTGACGGCCGGATCGTCGAGGACCGCATGGCTGCCTGACGAAATGTAAACCCGGATTCAGCGCTCATGCACAGGGAAATAAAAGTTGCGTTGCGCCGGCTAGCGAAAAGCCCTGCATTCACTATCATCGCGATCCTCACCGTCGCGCTCGCCATTGGCGCGACCACGGCTGTTTTGAGCCTGGTCAATGGACTGCTAATTCGGCCGTTGCCATATCGAGCACCGCAGCAGCTCGTCCTGCTTCTTCAGCATTTCAAATCGCAAAACCTGGAGCGAATTCCGGTCTCGCCGCCTGAGTTCAAAGATTACCAAACGCGCGCGCGCAGTTTTGAAAAGCTCGGCGCGTTCGGTTTCACCAGCTTCAACCTGGCGAACGAAGATCGACCCGAGCGGATTGCAGGTGCGGCCGTTACCGCAGACGTGTTTCCGTTGCTCGGTGTTTCACCGATTAAGGGCCGCTTCTTTGAACCGCAAGAGTGCGCACTTGGCCGGGACGACGTTGTCATCATCAGCGCGCGATTATGGCAACGCCGATTCAACAGCGATCCGCAGATCATCGGGACGAAACTTCTTCTCGACGGCAAGAATTTTACCGTCGTCGGTGTGATGCCGGCGAGCTTTGATTTTCCGCTGCAGCTTTTCAATCTTGGCAACGGTGGCCAATTTGGCGGACGCGCCGAAATTTGGAAGCCACTGGCATTCACCGATGAGCAGATGAAAGCGCGTTACTCGCGCGGTTTCACGATTATCGGACGATTGGCGCCACGGACTTCCGTGGCGCAAGCGCAAGCTGAAATCGAAACCATTAACGCGCAGATGCGACGGGAGCATCCCGACAATTACATGGCTTCCGGCAGCCTCGGCGGCACCCAGGACGATAGTTTCGGCGGGGACGTTTTGCCGCTGCAGGATTTGGCAGTGACCGGCATGCGGCCGGCATTGCTCATCCTGGTTGGCGCTGTCGTTGTCGTTCTGCTGATCGCCTGTGCGAATCTCACCACGATGTTGCTTGCGCGTGCGGCTGCACGCGAACGGGAGATTGCAATTCGCGCTGCGCTTGGTGCGGGCCGGCTGCGTCTGTTAAAGCAAGTTTTTACTGAGAGCGTGTTGCTGGCGTTGATCGGCGGCGCTGCGGGCGTTGTTCTCGCGCTGTGGGGCGTTGAGCTATTGAAAACAATCGGTGCGCAAACTGTGCCGCGGCTGCGCGAAGTGAATGTCGATCTTGTCGTGCTGGGTGTGACGGCGGCAATTTGTGTCGGCACCGGAATCATCTTCGGTCTCGCTCCCGGTCTGGCCAGCGCCCGTCCGGAACTCACTGAAGCGCTGAAGGAAGGCGGCCGAGGTTCCACCCAGGGGGCACGGCGAAATCGTCTGCGCAATGGACTCGTCATCGCGGAGGTCGCGCTCGCGCTGGTTCTTCTTAGCGGCGCCGGTCTTCTTATCAAAAGTTTTGCGCGCTTGCAAAACGTGAACCCGGGTTTCAATCCGCGAGGCGCGGTGACGTTCGAAATTTCACTGCCAAAGAAACAGTATCCTGAAGATGCATCGATCGTCCGTTTCAACAGCGAGGCCCAACGCCGGATAGCTGCGTTGCCTGGAGTGCAGGCTGTAGGATTCAGTACAATCCTCCCGCTGGCCGGCACCAATAGCGATTCTTCGTTCGCGATCGAAGGCCGTGCCCGGAACGACAACAGTCCTACGCCTGACGAAGAAATTCGTCAGGTTTCTCCAGATTACTTTCGCGCGCTTGAGACGCCCTTGATCAGAGGACGGTTCTTCACCGATGCGGACAAAGCAGACGCGCCACCGGTGATCATCGTCAATCAAGCCTTCGCAAAGAAATTCTGGCCTAACGAAAATGCGCTGGGCAAACGCATCGTCATGGGAGGAATGTCGGATCATCCGAACTGGATCACCATTGTGGGAATTGTCGGTGACATCCGCCATTTCGGGCTGGATGTCGATCCGAAACCTGAAATGTATGTTCCCTTCGCTCAGCAGTCCTATTTTACGACGATCTACGTGGTGCGGAGCAATCAGGACCCACGGACCTTGCTTCCAGCGATCCACCGCGAAATCCAAGCCATGGATCCTGCGGTGCCTCTCGCAAATATTCGCACCTTCGAGAACGTCATTGCCGATTCGGTTGCGCCGCGACGGCTGTCGGTCGTTTTGCTGGGAGTCTTTGCCGGTGTCGCGGTGTTGCTTGCCAGTGTCGGCATTTACGGCGTGATGTCGTTCCTGGTTGTTCAACGCACCCACGAGATCGGTGTTCGCATGGCACTCGGCGCACAACGTAGTGATGTGCTGAAACTGATTCTGGTCCGCTCCATCAAACTGATTTCCGCCGGCACCATCATCGGTCTGGTCTTCGCCGTGCTAAGCACGCATACGTTGCAAGCATTGCTCTACAGCGTAAGCGCGTTCGATCCGACTACGTTTGCGCTGGTGACGGTTTTACTCGGCGTTGTCGCATTAGCCGCGAGTTACCTGCCGGCAATGCGCGCAACCAGGGCCGATCCAATGGTGGTTCTAAGTGCGGAATGATATGACGAATAGGCCCACCGCGTTTGCGTCGCGAGCGATAGAGATCCGCGCGTCGCGGGCATCGGCGCATTACCTATTATGATCAAGCTTCGTCATCTCGAACGCAGATATCCCCTGGGAAAGGAGAAATTTTTCTACGTATTGCGCGACATCAACCTGGACATCGCCGAAGGGGAATTCGTCTCGGTGATGGGACCATCAGGCGCCGGGAAATCGACACTGTTGCACATCCTGGGGATGCACGACCACGGATGGGAAGGCGAATACTCGTTAGGCGAAGCCGCAGTACATCATTTGAAACCGAAGGAGCGGAGCACACTTCGAAACGAACAAATCGGTTTTGTGTTTCAGCAATATCATTTGCTGGACGATCTCACCGTTTACGAGAACCTCGAGATCCCGCTGTCCTATCGTCATTACAGCAAAAGCGAGCGGGCCGCGCTGGTGGCCGACACGCTCGACCGCTTTCAAATCGTCGGCAAAAAAGATTTGTATCCGCGTCAGCTATCCGGCGGACAACAGCAGCTCGTCGGTGTTGCGCGTGCGATTATCGCCGAGCCGAAGCTTCTGCTCGCCGACGAACCCACGGGAAACCTGCACTCCAGTCAGGGCGAAGAAATCATGGAGCTGTTTCGAAAACTGAATGGTGACGGCATGACCATCGTGCAGGTCACGCATTCGGAGAAGAACGCATCGTACGGGTCACGCGTCATTCAATTGCGCGACGGCTGGATCGTTAATCAACAGCAAAATACGTCTGCCATGATCCTGGATTCATTGACGTCCGGTTTGAGCCGGCCCACGGCTGCTTTGCGAAACATTCTCTTCAAAGTAAACGCGCTGGATCCGGGCATTTATTTTGCGGTGGCAGGTCTGCTTACAATTGTCGGTGCGGTTTCCTGTTTCGTTCCCGCGCGCCGGGCTACACGCGTCGATCCGGTGACTGCGCTTCGGTTTGAACAACTCGCGAAGGGCAATGAAATGTTAGACGACTTTCGCTACGCAGTCCGGCAGCTCATAAAAAATCCGAGCTTTACGTTGATCGCGGTATTCGCGCTCGCGCTCGGCATTGGCGCGAACACCGCGATCTTCAGCGTGGTTAATGCAGTGTTATTGCGACCGCTGCCATACCCCGAGCCTGACAAACTGATTCTGCTCCGAGAGACCTCTCCTATTTTTACCAACGGCTCGGTTGGCTACATGAACTGGCTCGATTGGCAGGCGGGTCAGCGAAGTTTTACCGACATCGCACTCGTCAGACGAGAATCGGTTAATTTTTCATTCGGCGCAGGGCTCGGCTCGCCGGAGCGTCTCCGCGGTGTCCGCGCCAGTTCCGGATTTCTTTCCGTGCTTGGGTTAAAACCGAAGCTCGGCCGCGATCTAGGCGCGGCAGACGATGTAGCAGGTGCGCCGAACGTTGCGCTGATCAGCGAGAATCTTTGGCGCCATGATTTCGGCGCTTCGCCATCGATCCTGGGCCGGCGCGTGCTCATTGACGGTTTGCAACGCGAGGTCATCGGCGTCTTTTCAGATGAACTTCAGTTCGGCCGGAAGCCTGAAGTGCTTCTGCCGCTTAGCGAGATTGCGAAGGAACCATGGATGCTGAAGCGCGATTATCACCAGGGCTGGTCGGGACTCGGCCGACTCAAACCCGGCGTGACGATGTCGCAGGCGGCCAGCGATCTCAACGCGATCGCGATCGATTTGGAGAAAAAATATCCGCAAAGCAACGCGGGGCGGCGGGTAAGATTGCAGGTCGCTTTTTGAAGCGACAGTCGGCGATTATCGCGCCAGCCTGAACCTGCTGGTTGCCGCGGTGGCGTGCGTGCTGTTGATCGCGTGCGCGAACGTAGCGAACCTGCAATTTGCTCGCGCGTTGGCTCGCTCTCGAGAAATCGCAGTGCGCTCGGCGCTCGGCGCCAGCCGTTGGAGCATCGCGCGGCAACTACTCGTTGAAAGTACGTTGCTCGCGGTGATCGGCGCAATTGCCGGAGTTCTGCTGACGGTGTGGTCCATGGATGCGATTCTTGCGCTCACACCGCCAAACGTGCTGAGATTTCACGAGGCGACGATTGATTTGCGCGTGCTCGCCTTTACCACACTCGCTGCTGTATTGGCCGGAGTTCTCGTTGGCGTCTGGCCGGCCTGGCGAATCTCTCACTCTGATTCGATCTCACTCGCGCTGCACGAATCAGGCGGTCGCGGTTCAAGTGACGGGTTGAACCGACAACGCATGCGGTCCGGTTTGGTAATCATGCAGGCGGCGCTGGCGATTGTGCTGCTGGCAGGCGCAGGATTAACATTGAAAAGCTTCTGGAACGCGCAGAACGCGCCGCTCGGTTTCGACCCGCATGGCGTAGTAAATTTCGAAATTGCATTGCCAATTGGGAAGTACAAAAACAGGCGAGCAAAGAAACGCGTTTTGGACGCAATTATTGCAACGCGCGCAAGGTATCCCGGGAGTCGAGGCCGCGGCCATCAGTTCGAACAGCCCATTCGACGACACTGAGAATGACAATTATTTCCACGTAACCGGCACCCCGCCGGTGCCGGCCGATCAAAGGCCTACGGCGGAAATCACCTCGGTTTCGCCCGATTACTTCCGCGTTATGCGAATGCCGATTCTTCGCGGTCGCGGATTTGGTTCTCAAGATTTACCGGGCGAAAAGGGGCACTCGCGTTCCATCATCATCGACGAATCCTTCGCGCAAAAATATTTCGCACAAAAGGGGCCCATCGGGCAGCACATCGATGATAACGACACATTGGACGAACACGCGCCGCCGATGACGATTGTTGGAGTTGTCCCTCGAACGCGCAATGAAGCTCCGGGCGAATTGAATGTGGAGTCGCTGCATCTCGTGGAGCAGTATGTGGTGGCATCGCAGGACCCGCAGTCAGAAAGTCAGTTGCACATCCGTACAAGCCTGAGCGACATCGCGCCCATCGTGGCTGCGGTGAAACGCGAAGTGGAAGCCCTCGATCCGGACCAGCCGATCGGTCACATCACCACCATGGACGAAGCGATCGCGTCGAGTTTGGCGACACGCCGTTTAACCATGGTGTTGTTAGGCGCGTTTGCCCTGCTCGCCCTCGTGCTCGCGAGCGTCGGTCTTTACGGCGTAATGGCGCTGACGGTTACACAACGCACCCGCGAGCTCGGTATCCGCATGGCACTTGGTGCGGAACGCACAAACATTTTCAAGCTCGTGCTCGGCCAGGGCATGACGCTAATGGCAATCGGCATCGGAATTGGCCTCATCGGAGCGATTGCCGCCGGTCGCGCTTTGACGTCTTTGCTTTACAACGTGGGCGCTCTCGATGCCGGGGCCGTGATGACCGCCGTTTTTTCGCTTTTGGCAGTCGCGCTCATCGCGTGCTGCGTGCCAGCTCGTCGCGCAACGCGTGTTGATCCGATTATCGCGCTACGAACGGAATAATTGTGCAAGATCTTCGCTTCGCGGTTCGACAGCTGATCAAAAATCCGGCGTTCTCGGCCGTTGCGATCCTGACACTCGCGCTCGGGATCGGTGCGAACACCGCGATCTTCAGCATTGTCAACGCAGTCTTGCTCCGGCCGCTGCCTTATCCTGATGCCGACCGGATCATGGTCCTGAACGAATCATCCGGGCCGGGACAGGATTATTCGGTCGCGCTCCCGGATTATTTTGATTGGCAAAAAGACAACACCGTTTTTGAACATCTCGCCGCGACTCATAAGGAATCGCGCAATCTCAGCGGAATTCCGGGACGCGATCCAGAGCGCGTTTCATGCGCGGCGGTCACGCGAAACTTTTTCAACATCATCGGGCTGTCGCCGCAGATCGGGCGAACGTTTAGCGAAGAGGAAGATAAAGTTGGGGCGTCGCCCGTGGTCGTCATCAGCGATCGGCTTTGGCAGCGCGCGTTCAATCGCGATGCAAAAATTCTCGGCCAGGCAATCACGCTTCACGATCAGAGTTACACCGTGATCGGCGTCATGCCGCGGCAAATGACGTCACCGCAGGATACGGATGTCTGGCTGTCGATGATGCGACGCAGCAACAACGGGGTGTGGATGTCTCGAATGGTCCATCCAATGATTTACGTTTGGGGCAAGCTCAAGCCCGGCGTGACGGTTGAGCGAGCACGGACGGAAATGAAAGGGATCGCGGCGCGGCTGGAGAAGACGTATCCGGATACAAACCGCGGAGAAACAGCCGTCGTTACGCCGTTGCTCAATAATCTGGTCGGCAAGTACCGGACAAATCTCGGACTCCTGCTCGGAGCTGTCGGTCTCGTTCTGTTAATCGCTTGCGCCAATCTAGCTAACCTGTTCGCCGCGCGAGGTGCGGCGCGAGCCAGAGAATTCGCGATCCATGCCGCAGTCGGAGCGACCCGCGGCCAAATCATCAAAAAGCTGTTGGTCGAAAGTTTTTTAGTAGCGTTTCTTGGCGGAGTCCTTGGCTTTTTCTTTGCGGTTTGGGTTCGCAACGGATTGGTCGCGCTGAGTCCGGGAGACGTTTCCCGGTTTCAAGAAGTTTCCTTTGATCTGCGTGTGCTGGGATTCACCTTTCTGGTCGCATCGGTCACCACAGTGCTTTTCGGATTATGGCCGGCATGGCAAGCCTCGCACGCGGACGTCCAGGTTGCGTTGAAAGAAGGGTCTTCAGGGAGTGGCGATCCGCCATCGGCCAAACGTGCTCGGGATTGGCTGGTGATTAGCGAAATTGCACTCACCCTCACTTTGCTGGTCGCCGCAGGCTTGGTTCTCAAAAGTTTTTCGCGGCTGCAATCGCTCTCGCTGGGTTACGAGCCGCGCGCTCTTTTGACCGCACGTTTCGAGTTGCCCTGGCGTATCTACAACAATCGCGAAAAGATCGACACATTCGGCAAAGCACTTCTCGATAAAGTGCGCGCGATTCCCGGTGTGCAAAACGCGGCGATCAGTTCGAACGGGCCGCTCATGGGCGGCTGGCAAACTGGCTTTTGGCGCGAAGAGAACCCGCGCCCGCAACCTTCGGATATGTTGAACAGCGATCTTGAAGTGGTCGCCGGCGATTATTTTCAGACGCTCAAAGTGCCGCTGCTTCGCGGCCGCACCTTCAACGAGCGCGACACAAAAGATTCGCCGCGGGTCATTGTTATCGATCAAGCGATGGCCCAACAATATTTTCCCGGCGAAGATCCAATCGGCAAGCGTCTCGGAGTTGACGCCGGTAACGACAATGAGGGCTGGGTCATGAGCGAGATTGTCGGCGTCGTCGCGAAAATGCGTTTTCACCCGGTTGACGAAATGGCTCCGCTGCCGGTGATCTACTGTTCGTTAGGGCAGGCCCAGCGAACGAGCCTCACGCTCTTCATAAGATCGAGAATGGCCTCCGCCTCACTCGAGCGCGCGATTCACGACGCCGTCACCTCGATCGATTCCTCGCTACCGGTGTACAATGCGCGTCCGATGACCGATCGCGTGCGCGAAACTTGGGGAAGCCAACGCCTGCTCAGTTTTCTTTTCTCTGTCTTCGCTGGACTCGCGCTTACGCTCGCGACCATCGGCCTCTACGGGCTTCTCGCTTACACGACGCACAAACGCGTCCGTGAAATCGGCATTCGACTGGCAGTTGGCGCGCGTCCGGCTCAGATTCGCGCGCTCGTTCTTTCGCACGGTCTGAAATTGCTGTTGATCGGTTCGGTGTTTGGTTTGGTTGCCGCTGTTGCCGTGTCGCGCGCATTGCAAAGCGTGCTTTTCGAAGTGAGAGGGATAGATCCGCGAATTTATCTGGGCGTCGGCGCGCTTCTCTTCGCCGCGACTTTTTTCGCTTCGTGGATCCCGGCCCGCCGCGCGTCACGCGTCGATCCGATCGTCGCTCTGCGAACAGAATGATATGAACGATCTCAAGTTCGCCATTCGCCAGCTACGTAAATCGCCGGGATTCACGGTCGCGGTTGTTCTCACCTTGGGAGTTGGGATCGGGATCAACGTCGCGATGTACAGTATTATTCACGCCGTCTTGCTGTCGGAGCTTCCTTTTCCTGAAGCTGATCGTCTTGTCGCAATTTCGGAAACGTGGGCAGATGGCATTTCGCCGATGTCGTATCCAGATTACTTGGACTGGAAGGCTGCGCAGCATTCGTTCGATGAGATCGCGGTTTCACGTCGCGATGACTTCAACTTAACCGGCAACGGCGAACCTGAGCGCTTCTCCGGTCTCTTCGTCACCGCGAGTTACTTTAGGGTTTTGAAAGTTCCTCCAAAGGTAGGTCGCACATTTTTCGATGAGGAAGATTCTGTGGCCGGTGTAAATCCGGTGGTATTAAGCGAGCATCTCTGGCGCTCCCGCTTCGCCGCGGATCCAACTATCGTCGGGCGCAAGTTGATCTTAAATACGATTAGCTATGAGGTTGTCGGCGTTGCGGCTGAAAGCCTGTCGATCATTCGTAATCCTGAAACCGCTCGCAATTCGCAGGGCGTCCGCAATGCTGATCTTTACGCTCCATTCGGCTTCTATGCTGATCGCCCAGCTTATCATGACCGCAGGAACCACGTTGGATTTTACGGAATCGCGCGACTGAAGCAGGCCGTCTCGATCGATCAAGCGAGAGCCGACCTGAAGGTCATTGCTAGAAATTTGGAAATAAAATATCCCGATTCGAATACGGGCGTAAGTGTTGCTGTTAGTCCGCTTCAGGACAGTATCGTTGGAAACTATCGGCCAATGCTGTGGTTGCTTGAGGCCACGGTTGCTCTGGTGCTTTTGATAACTTGCGCAAACATCGCCAATTTGCTGCTCGTTCGCACCACGGCGAGAGAGAACGAAATCGCGATATGCGCAGCATTAGGAGCGAGCAGGGGAAGGCTTATTCGGCAATTGCTTAGTGAGAGCGTCGTGCTCGCATTCTTCGGCGGCGCGTTGGGTTGCTTGCTCGCTTTCTGGAGCAAAGACCTGATCATGTTTTTTTCTCCTCATGATTTCCCGAGATTGCAGGAAGTCCGAGTGGACTTCTCAGTGCTCGCGTTCAGCGCAATTATTACTCTGGCGACGAGCTTCCTGTTCGGATTTGGCCCTGCTTGGAGACTTTCGAACACAGAGTTTACAATCATGTCGAAGTCGGCCGGCGGCTCACATCCAGAGCGAAGTCTTAGCTTACTGATCGTTGGGCAGGTTGCTTTCGTCTCCGTCTTATTGATCACTGCAGGCCTTCTAACCAAAACGTTTCAAGCTCTGGAGAACGAACCGCTTGGGTTCAATCCAGATCATCTTTTGACGGTTGGACTCAAACTTCCTGCGCTGAAGTACCACGACCCAGCTCGGCAGACGGTATTCTATCAACAGCTCCTTGAGAAAGTTGAGGCGCTTCCGGGGGTAACGACTGCAGCAATCGACGACGATGTACCCTTTAGCGGGTTTCGTGCTACGGGAAATTTTACGGTAACCGGTCAGCCCGAGCCACGACTTGGTGAAGAACCAATCGCAGAAATGCATTGTGTCTCGCCGGATTATTTCAAGACCATGGGAATGCCCATACTTCGAGGGCGCGTTTTTGGGCGTGACGATATCTCAGGCAGACCGCATGTGATTGTAATTGATGAGTATCTCGCTCGCACATTTTTCCTAAATCAAGATCCGATTGGTCAACAGCTCAGCGAAGAGCAGTCGGACAAGAGGAAGGTGCAATACTCGATCGTAGGAATTGTTCCGAGCGTGAGACACGGAGAACCAGGAATTGCGCCGAAGATTCCGCAGATTTATTGGCCAGCAGCTCAATTTCCCAGCCTGCAAGAGACTCTGCTTGTGCGAACTGCTGGTGATCCAACAGCCCTATTGCCTTCAGTTCGATCCGCTGTTCACGCGATCGACCCAGAGTTACCCGTGTTCGCCGTACGCACCATGAACGAAGCGATCGCCGCCAGCATCGTAACGCAGCGCTCTTCCGCAACGCTAATCGGCGGATTTTCCATTCTTGCGTTGTTTCTCGCCGCCCTTGGTCTGTACGGAGTCTTGGCGTATTCCGTCACGCGCCGCACCCGCGAAATAGGCATCCGAATTGCACTAGGTTCGCCGCGGGTAAAGATCTGCGGACTGATTGTTCGACAGGGAATGATCATGGTCGCGCTGGGGATTTTGGCCGGGGTGGCAATATCCATCGCCTGCGGCCCATTAGTTCGGCACTTTGTTTATGGCGTAACACCTCATGATCCTGCCATGATCATCGGTGTCGCAACTCTTTTGGCGGCGATTGCGACCCTTGCCTGCTGGTTGCCAGCGCGGCGCGCCATGAATGTCGATCCAATCCAGGCTCTGCGCACCGAGTGACATGAATGATTTAAGACTCGCTTTTCGACAGCTCCGCAAATCGCCCGGGTTCACCCTGGTCGCTGTCCTGACGCTCGCGCTCGGTATTGGCGCGAACACCGCAATCTTCAGCGTGGTCAACGCGGTATTGTTAAAGCCGCTGCCATTTCCGTCGCCGGATCGGCTCGTTGCTGTTGGCAGCACCAATCTGAGGGACCCGGACAGATCCCACCAGTTCAACTCGCTTTCTTATCCGGACTTCTTCGATTTCCGAAATCAAAATCAGATCTCATCAATTCAATTCGATGTCTTATCCGGACTTCTTCGATTACCGGACTCAAAACCGGACCTTCGACTGCATGTCGAGCTATCGAGGTGGCAGTTATGCGCTCGTTAACGAAAAAGGTGCGCAAAACGTCCAGGGATTAAGAGTCAGTGCGGAATTCTTCGACGTTCTCGGTGTGAAACCAGCGATCGGCCGCGCGTTTGTTCGCGACGACGAACAAGCCGGAGGCGGACCGGGAGGACTCAAGGTTATTCTTACCCACGATCTATGGATGCGGCTATTCAACGGAGATAAAGCGGCGATCGGTCGCACGCTGCGCATCCAGGGCCATTCCTACACCGTCATTGGAATCATGCCGCGCGGATTTCAATTTCCGTTCGAAGCGCCGGCCACCGAAATGTACGTCACGTCTGCGGAGGATGCAGCGACCGCAGACGGAACCAAGCCGAATACGGAACAGCGCGGCAATCACATGCTTTTGGGTCTTGGCCGACTTAAGCCGGGCGTGACCGTGGCGCAGGCTGATGCCGATCTGCGAACGATCGCGGCTGCGTTGGAAAAAAAATATCCGGACACGAACACCCAATTTGGTGCCGCTGTCGCGCCGCTTCGCAATGAAATGGTTGGGGACGTGCGCACCGCGCTTTACGTGCTCTTCGGTGCGGTCGTTTGCGTATTGCTTATCGCAAATGCCAACGTCGCGAATCTGATGCTGGCGCGCGCCACTGTGCGCGGAAAGGAGATCGCTTTGCGGGCAGCGCTGGGCGCGACGCGCACGCGGATCATTCGCCAATTACTCACGGAGAGCTTGTTGATTGCGGGGACCGGCGGCTTGCTCGGTCTTTTCGTCGCGAAGTGGGGAACGGATTCCCTCATCATGGCCGTGCCTCAAAATATTCCGCGCATCGGCGCCATCCAACTCGATGGCGCCGTTCTCGGCTTCACCCTGCTCGTTTCCATCGCCACCGGTGTTGTTTTCGGACTAGTTCCGGCCTGGCACGCATCACGTGTCGATCTGAACAGCGCACTGAAGACAGGTGCGCGAATCGGCACCGGAGGCGAACACAGGCATCGTTTCCGTAACGGACTCGTCATGGGGCAGATCGCGCTAGCACTGATTCTGCTGGTTTGTGCCGGTTTACTGATTCAAACATTCGCCCGGCTTGGTCGCGTCCAGACTGGTCTGCGCACCGAAAATCTTTTCACTGCGCGCGTCAATTTGCCGGAAGCATCCTATCCGCGACCAACAAACGTGAACGCATTTTTCGATCAATTACTAGCGAAACTCCGGGACATCCCGGGCGTCAATTCTGCCAGCATCATTCTGCCTCTGCCGCTGACTGGGAGCCATATAACGACTGATTTCGATATGGAAGAGCATCCGCTGCCGGAAGGCCAACGGAACGATGCTCCCATGCGCATCACCGGGTTGGATTATTTCCAGACGATGGGTATCCCGCTCTTGCAGGGAAGAGTGTTCAAGGAAACGGACAAATTTGACTCGCTTCCTGTCGTCATAGTGAATGAGTGCTTCGCGCAGAAATTTTTTCCAGGACAAAATGTGGTCGGCAAACGCATTCAGCCCGGCTGGAGCGTCGGTGACGAAAAGCCCAGGATGCGTGAAATCGTCGGCGTGGTTGGGAATGTTCGGTACCTTTCGCTTCAGAAAGATTTCACGCCGGAAATGTACGTGCCGGCCACACAAATCCCGATCAACCTGATGTCGATCGTAGCGCGCACGAGCCTGTCTGATGCCGCGGCCGTTACCACCGCAGTGCGTGATCAGCTCGCCTCGCTCGATCGCGATGTTCCGCTCACTCACGTTCGTGTGTTTGACGAATACATCTCGCGAACGCTGGCCAAGCCGCGCTTTAACGCCTTGCTCTTATCGATCTTCGCCGGAACAGCGCTGCTTCTCACCGCGATTGGAATTTACGGGGTGCTTGCTTATTCCGTCTCGCAACGCACAAACGAAATCGGAATCCGGATCGCACTCGGCGCCGCGCAATCGAACATTTTCCGGTTGGTCGTCGGGGAAGCGATGCTGCTGGTCGCAATCAGCATCGCGATCGGGTTGTTCGGTGCGTTCGCGGCAACGCGTTTCCTGAGCAGCCTGCTTTACGGCGTCGCCGCTTGGGATCCGATCACTTTCGCGGCAATTACGACGCTTATTGCCGTCGTTGCGTTCCTCGCTTGCTGGCTCCCGGCGCGCCGGGCTGCGCGAGTTGATCCTGTTGTCGCCCTGCGTGCTGAATGAAAACGATGCCACAAATTCCGCATCAAAATTCGCCTAACGAATTATAACGAATCCTTATGATCTCCGACTTCAAATATACGGTCCGGACGCTGGCGAAAACACCGGGCTTCACCATTGTCGCGGTCCTGACACTTGCGATCGGCATTGGTGCGAACACTGCAATTTTTTCCGTCGTGGAAGGCGCGCTGCTTCGGCCATTACCTTTTTCACATCCCGAACGACTGGTCAGGGTCTATGAAGGACTCGATGAAAATGGTGCGCGTTCGGCGTCGTTGAATCTGAGCGACCGCACCTTGGCGCGCTTCCGCGAGTTCGGGCGCGACATTTTCGAAGATGTGGCCGGTGGAAGCGGAGGTGCCGCGATCGTTGGCAGAACCACTGGCTCCCCTGCGCAGACGGTTCCCGCAGCCCGGATCACTTCGAACTTTTTTGATGTTCTCGGATTATCGCCGTCACAGGGCCGCGGCTTCACCAAGGAAGAGGGACTCGGTCAGGCTGCGAACGTCGTCATCATTAGCGACGACTTCTGGCGAAACACCCTCAACTCCCGCCGTGACGTGCTCGGTAGCACGATCGTGGTCGATGGAACACCACGCACGATCGTCGGTGTAATGCCGAAAGCATTCCGGCATCCGTATCGTGCGAATCTCTGGCTGCCGTTCGCGCTTGAACCTGACAATCTCAGGACTCTTAACGATCACTATTTGTACGGGGTCGCACGACTCCGTCCCGGCGTCACGCCCGGTGAAAGCGGAGGAGGCCGTCAAACGCATGTGCGCCATAATCAATCGTGACGATCCGAATCCTACAAATGCGCGTTCTGCCTATATGCCGCCGCTGCGGGAAAGTTTCGTTATGGATTTGCGGCCAAAAATTCTGGTCATTGTCGGGGCTGCAGTCTGCGCTCTGCTGATTGCGGCCACGAACTTTGCCGGACTGCTGCTCGCCGGCGTGATCGAGCGGGAAGGGGAGTTTGCGTTGCGAGCTGCGCTCGGAGCGAGCAGGCGACGGTTGATCAGGCAACAACTCATTCAGGCGCTTTTGCTCGCGTTTGTTGGCACGGCGCTCGGTCTGCTCATCGCATTCTGGATCACGCCGATGCTTTTCGCGCTCAGCCCTGAGGGCGCGGACGCAACCGGCAGTGCGATGCGGGAATTCGATTACACTGCGCGACTTGACCTGCCAGTGTTCGCTTTCGCTGCGGGCGTGATGACGCTCGTCGGATTGGGTTTTGGCTTGCTTCCCGCCGTGCGCGCATCACGCACAGATTTGCGCGGTGCGATGAGCGTCACCTCACGCGGCGCAACACTCGATCGCAGCGCGCGCAGATGGCTCGGCTCATTCGTCGTGATCGAGCTCGCGATTGCCGCTGCACTTCTGACCGCGAGCGTCACTGCGACGCAATATTTTCGGAAGCTGATCGACGAGCCATGGGGTTTCGAGACGAAGGAGCGTCTCGCTTTCAACGTCACTGTTCCCGATCGATTCTTTCCCAACCGCTGCGGCGAAACAGAACGCGCTCGAAAACTCGCTGGCGCAATTGCAGCACATTGCCCGGAGTGAAATCCGCAACCGTCGTTTCGCCTTCGCCGATGGAAGCCTCCTGGACGTTGATGCTTTTCAACGCCGAAGGAGCGCCGGCGCCCGAGCCGCGCGGCGTGTACACGGCTTACTCGCGGGTACCTGCGCCCGGCTACTTCCAAAGCATGGGCCAACCCATCCTGCAGGGGCGCGACTTCAATGCGAGCGACTCTGCCGACGCGCCGCTTGTGTGCATTATCAGCCAGAGCATTGCAAAACGTTTTTGGCCTAACGATTCTCCGATCGGCAAACGCATCCGCGGGGGACGACTGGATGGAACCGGGCCTTGGTCTACGGTTGTCGGTGTCGTGGGCGATATGAAGGCGGTCATCGATCCGCGCGACGGTGAAGTGCTCGGCATGATCGCGCGCCCGCTCGCGCAAAGGCTGGTGCATGCAACCACACAACTCGACGACATCACGTTCGTTCTGCACACCGACGGCCGCTCCGTAAACGAGGCAGCGATCCGGGCCGCGTTGGCCCGCGTAAATCCTAATCTTGCGGCGTACAATTTTCTCTCGCTCGAAGATGCCGCCGCGCTTTCTCGCACCACTGAGCGCTTCATCTTCATCCTCGTCTCGTCGTTCGGATTCGTCGGGCTGCTGCTTGCTGCGGTCGGTTTGTACGGTTTGCTCGCGCTGCAGGTTGCGCGACGCGAACGCGAGTTCGGCATCCGCAGCGCACTCGGCGCCAGCGCCCGCCAGATCATGCAACTCGTCGCCCGCCAAGGCGCAGCGTTGCTTCTTATAGGCTTCACCGCCGGCGCGCTCGTGACTTACGGAATCGTGCGCCTGTTGCGAAACCAATGGGCCGAAATGCCGGCGCCAAATCTGATCGCGTGCATTTGCGCCGCAATTGTGCTCGGCATCGCGGTGATGATCGCCTGTTGGCTACCGGCGCGCCGCGCCGGCCGTGTTGACCCTGTTATTGCTCTTCGAGCCGAATAATATGAATGATCTAAAATTTGCTCTTCGCCAGATTTGGAAATCGCCGGGGTTTTCCGCTCTCGCAATCATCACGCTTGCGATTGGAATCGGGCTTAACACTGCCATTTTTAGTTTGATCAATGATCTGTTCCTGCGGGGACTGCCGTTTAAAGAGCCATCGCGTATGGTTCATCTTTTTGGCGGCGATAAGTCGCGCGATTTGGAAGACATCGGCGTGTCAACGCCGCGGTACCAGCATTTTCGCGACGGTCAGACCGTGTTCGACGGGTTAGCCGCAGAAAATTTCTTTCTCTTTACACTCACCGGTCTCGGCGATCCGGTCCAGGTTTTCGGCGGCCGTTTGACTTCGAACTATTTCGACATGCTGGGCGTTCGCCCGATTCTCGGACGCAACTTTTTGCCGCAGGAGGAAGAAGGCGCCGATGTTGCGCTGGTAACGAAGAATTTTTGGCAAAAGCGCCTCGGCGGCGATCTGAACGTGATCGGACGCAGCATTACGCTCGACGGCACAGCACACACAATCGTAGGAGTTCTGCCGAACATGCCGGCAACCTGGTTCGGCGCGAATCCCGTGGCGGAGGTATGGACCACGAAGCCGTTCCAGCTTCCCGGTTTCACCTATGAACGAATGATGCGCGGCACGAGCTTTCTACGCGTGGTCGGCCGAATGAAGCCAAACGTCACGCTCAATCAGGTGAAAGCAGCGCTCCCGTCGCTGGACCAAAGTTATCGAACACAATATCCAACCAAGATTGACAGCGGCTTCACGACCACGGTGAAAACGCTGCCGGAAGATGTGACCGAAAATTTCCGTGCAGGTTTCATCACGCTGTTCGCTGCCGTGATTTTCGTTTTGCTTATCGCGTGCAGCAACGTCGCTAATTTGCTGTTGGTTCGCTTCAGCGGACGCCGTCGAGAAATCGCGTTGCGAATGGCGATTGGTGCTTCCCGGGGCGGCATTATTCGGCTCTTCGTTTTTGAAAGCGTGCTTGTCAGCATTATCGCGGGCGTCGTAGGTGCGTTCGTTGCGTGGCGCTTGGTACCGCTTGTGCCAAGAATGGCGTCGAATTTTCTTCCGCTGGAAGGGAACACAGCCTCCAGTTTGTCCCTGCCGGTGCTCTTCTTCACCATAGGATTGTCGATCCTGACAGGATTAGTAATGGGCGTTTATCCAGCGATGCAGGCCTCACGCGCAGACCTCGTTGATGGATTGAAAGAGGGCGGCCGAGGAAGCAGCGGCAGTGTGCGGCAGCAACGTTTGCGCAAAATTCTGGTTGGCGCGCAGGTGGCGCTTTCCGTGACGCTGCTGGCGGGCGCCAGTCTGTTGATTACCAGCTTTATGCGGTTGAGTCAGCAGAATCTCGGGTTCCGCTCACAACATCTTTGGACCGGGGCGATCACGCTTCCGGGCGCTCAGTATCCCGATACCGCGTCGCGCCAGCGTTTCGTGGAGCAGCTCCTCAGCGCGCTGCACGACGTGCCTGGTGTCCAAAACGCAACAGTGAGCGGCGACATTCCGTTGAATGGCGGCAACCGTACATTGTACGCGCGCAGCGATCGCGATCTTCCAGCTGTGGAGCAACGCCCGAGTGCACCGAGCCATGATGTGGCGCCGGATTTCCTGAAGACTTGGGGTATCCCGCTTCTCGCCGGGCGCGAATTCAATGAGCACGACACGGCCGGGAAACAAGATGTGGTGTTGATCAGTCAGACCGGCGCCAAAAAAGTTTTTCCGAACGAAAACCCAATCGGCAAAACATTGCTGGTGACGAGTGCCGGGACGCCATGCGAGATCGTCGGGGTGGTTGGCGACATTCGTTCGACCCGGGTTAAAGAAGAGCCGGGAATGGAGTTTTACCGGCCATGGTCACAGGAAAACTTTCCATTCGTTAACGTGACAGTGCGCAGCACATTGAACACCGATGCGGTGACGACACTCGTGCAGTCAGTATTAAGCAAGGTCAATCCTGGTCTGGCGATTGCCGTTCCGCAGAGCATGGATGCGATCGTGGCGCAGGCACTCGGCCAGGCGCGTTTGATGATGATGCTGTTGGGTATGTTTGCCGGAGTTGCGCTGCTTTTAGCGGCCGTGGGGATTTACGGCGCTGTCGCTTACAGCGTTGCTCAACGCACCGGCGAAATTGGTGTGCGCATCGCGCTCGGCGCTCAGGCTGCGGATGTCCTGAAGCTCGTTTTTGGGCAGGGTATGATGCCGGTGGCGATCGGATTAGCCAGTGGCATTGCTGCTGCACTTGCGCTCGGCCGCCTGCTGAGAACGCAGCTCTACCAGGTTTCACCACACAATCCAACGCTGCTTTTCACAACGGCAATTGTGCTGGCGCTAGTGGCAATGATTGCCTGTTTGCTTCCTGCGCGACGCGCCACGCAGGTTGATCCGATTCAAGCACTGCGCGCCGAATGATTATCCAATGATTTCTGAATCCAAATGCAATGATAAGTGCATCTATTCTTCCAAGGACGTTGTTGAGAACATGTGCATGGTCGTTTCTTTGAATATTTATGGTGTTGCGATGTCTCACATGAATCTAAAAAATTGATATGTCTCTACGCTTGTTAGTCCCTTTCATTTCTGTTGCGCTTTTCGCGTCGACACTATTCGCGCAGAACAAGAACCAACCGACGGTGGACGAATTGGTCGCCAAGAATATCGAGGCGAAAGGCGGCGGGACCGCGTTAAATAATCTGCAGACGCTGAAGGCAACCGGTAAGTTGCTGGTGCCGGTCCAGGGGCAGATCGAACTCGGATATCTTGAAACGAAAAAGCGTCCCGACGAAGTGCGTGTAGAGGCGTCCCTGCAGGGAATGACGCAGATCCAGGCGTATGACGGTAAGGAGGGCTGGAAGGTTTCGCCATTTTTCGGACGCAAGGATCCGGAGCGCATGTCTGCTGATGATGTTAAGGCGCTCGTTGAGGATACGGAGTTAGGTGGTCCGTTGGCCGATTGGAAGGCGAAAGGGAGTACCGTTGAGTACCTCGGAACTGAAGACGTCGATGGAACGCCGGCCCACAAATTGAAAGTGGTCCGAAAGAATGGCGACGTCAGTTTCGTTTATTTGGATCCCGACCATTTTCTTGAGATCCGAATCGTGACGCAACGAATGCGACACGGCGCGCACGAAGAAATAGAGACCGACCTTGGCGATTACGAAAAGGCCGATGGGATATTTATTCCAACATCAATCGAAACCGGGCCTAAGGGCAGCGCGGACAAGCAAAAGATTGTTATTGATAAGGTCGAAGCAAACGTGCCCGTCGACGACTCGATATTCCATTTCCCGGGCCAAATAAACGTCGGCCAACCACAGCGGTGATTATACATGAGGACATTTAATCACCACAAACGAAGGGAGGAGGCTTGTGCATTGCCATACATCCCTAATTTCATTAGCACCTGGCTTCAGCCAGGTGCGAATAGCAATGAGGTGCACCAGCCGTTTCAACGGCTTTTGTCCGGATGGAAAACCGTTGAAACGGTTCTTCGCGTTTGTTGCGACGGCACTGGACTGAAGCCCGGTGTTAATAAAAACGCGGCATAAAATTTTTACTCGTATGAATCAACTACCCATGGGCTGGCCGAAACTTATTTTTATCGCCGCGTTATTTTCGAATGCGATCGTCTTGCAAGGAGCTGACGCTCCATTTAGTTCGGCCAGCATTTCAGGGCTAGGCGTGCGCAACATCGGTTCGGCGACCATGAGCGGCCGCATCACATCCATCGCTGGCGTGCGCGAACCATCGGGCAAAATCACGCTCTTTGTCGGCTCTGCCAGCGGCGGTGTTTGGAAGTCGGACGATAACGGCACCCGATATCGGCCCGTCTTTGATGAGCAACCGGTGCAATCGATCGGCGCCATCGCGCTCGACCCGAAAAGTTCGAAGAACGTTTGGGTCGGCACCGGTGAATCGTGGACGCGCAACACGGTGTCGATAGGTAACGGCATCTACAAATCGACAGACGGCGGCGAAACGTGGTCGCATGCCGGCTTGGACAAATCGGAGCGTATTTCGCGGATCGTGGTTGACCCGCGAAACAGCGACACGGTTTTCGTGGCTGCCCCCGGCGCGTTGTGGAGCGATTCGCCTGATCGCGGGCTCTACAAAACGACCGATGGCGGTAAGACCTGGCAGCAGGTTCTCAAGGGCGCGAATCTTTCCACCGGCTGCACCGATGTAAAAATCGATCCGAACAATCCCGATATCATGTTCGCCGCGATGTGGGATTTCCGGCGTAAAGGCTGGGAATACCGCTCTGGCGGCGACACTCCCACTGCGCCTTCCGCCAGTGGGCTGTTCCGTTCCACCGACGGCGGGAACACCTGGACAGAGATTACACCGGACGCCAACAAAGGTTTCCCGAAGAAACCGTATGGCCGGTTGGCGATTGCGATTGCGCCTTCCAACTCCAAGCGGGTTTATGCTTTCGTCGAATCGCCGGAAAGCGCGTTATTTGTTTCCGATGACGGCGGGGCCACATGGGAGAAACGCGACAAAAGCCAGTGGATGGTCTGGCGACCGTTCTACTTTGCGAACCTGGTCGTCGATCCTAAAAATCCAGACCGCCTGTTTAAACCGGACGGCACACTGATTGTGAGCGATGACGGCGGAAAAAGCTTTGCCGAAGTTGGCGGTTTTCAAGGTGCACACGGCGACGCGCACGATGTGTGGATCGATGCGACGAACCCGCAGGTCGTGTTCGTGGGAGACGACGGCGGGATGTGGTATTCGTACAATGGTGGCAGCAAATGGTGGAAGGCGGACAACCTCCCGATATCCCAATTCTACCATGTCAGCCTGGATAATAACGATCCGTACCACGTTTACGGTGGTTTACAGGACAATAGTTCGTGGGTGGGCGACTCGCAGTATCCCGGCGGCATCACCAACTCCCGTTGGGAAAACATGTACAACGGAGACGGATTTTGGATGTTCGAAGATCCGGCTGATCCAAATTACATCTATGCTGAGTATCAGGGAGGGGAGATTGGACGCGTAAATCGGAACACGCATGAGGCTCGCAACATCAAGCCGCGGCCGAATTACAACGAGAAACTCCGGTTCAATTGGAACACGCCGATCGCGCTTTCACCTAACGAGAAGGGAACAATTTACATCGGCGCGCAATTCCTGTTCCGCTCACGCGATCATGGCCAGACATGGGACCGTATTTCGCCGGACCTGACTACGAACGATCCGCAGAAGCAGAAGCAGGAAAAATCCGGGGGCGTCACCGTGGACAATTCGTCAGCGGAGATGCACACCACGATTTATTCCATCAGCGAATCGCCGAAGCAGAAGGGCTTGATCTGGGTGGGCACAGACGACGGCAATCTTCAGCTCACTCGTGACGGTGGAAAAACCTGGACCAATGTCGTCGGCAATGTCCCGGGGTTGCCGAAGAACTCGTGGGTGAATTGGGTGCAGGCCAGCAACTTCAACGCCGGCACCGCCTACGCAGCCTTTGACCGACACACGTTTGGCGACATGGAGCCGTACGTTTTCAAGACGACCGATTACGGTAAGACGTGGACGCCGCTCGTCACACCTCAAGACTCGAAAAGCGTTCGTGGATACGCGCACGTGATCAAAGAAGATTTGGTTAAGCCCGATCTTCTTTTTCTGGGCACCGAATTCGGACTCTGGGTGTCGATCGATGGCGGAAAAAACTGGGCGCAATTCAAAGGTAACCATTTTCCTGCCGTCGCTGTTCGCGACATGGCAATTCAACCGCGGGACAATGATCTGGTTCTTGCCACTCACGGTCGCGGCATTTGGATCATCGACGACATCACCCCGCTGCGCGCGTTGACTCCCGATTTGTTGAAGCAAGAGGTTGCGTTTGTTTCAGCGCGTCCGGTGCAGCAGCGCATCGAAGGCCAGGGTGGTTGGCCTAATGGCGACGCGGTTTTTGTCGGAGAGAATCCGCCGGACGCGGCGGTCATTAATTACTACCAGCGCGAGCGGCATTTATTTGGGAAAATGAAGCTCGAAGTTTTGGATTCATCCGGGCGTGTGGTCGATGAATTGCCGGCCAGCAAACGACCGGGCTTGAATCGGGTGATGTGGACGATGCGTGCGAAGCCGCCGCGAGTTCCGCCAGCTGCACAAATTGCCTTCGCGGGGATCAAAGGCCCGCGTCTGGTGCCGGGCGACTACACTGTGCGTCTGACGAAGGCAGGCAAGGTTTACGAGACAAAGTTGAAGGTGGGCCTGGATCACCGGGCGAAATTTAATATCGCAGACCGTAAGGCGCAGTTCGACGCGGCGATGCGTGTCGTTGCGCTATTCAGCGATGAAAGCGCGCTGATGGATCGCATTATCGCCTTGCGCAAAGAGCTCGCCCAGACTGGCGCTGCGTTGCCTGAAGGCGATTCGCTTCGCAAGCAAATCTCGGATTTCGACGGAAGAGTAGACGGCGTGCGGAAGAAAATCGTCGCTACGACCGAGGGTGGCGCAATCACGGGTGAGGAACGTTTGCGTGAGCACACCGACCAGCTTTACGGAGCAATCCTGAGCTACGAAGGTAAGCCCGCCACGTACCAGATCGCTTACATCGACACTCTCCGACGCGAACTCAATGACGTGACGAAACAATTCGATCAACTTCTCTCGCACGACCTGCCTGCATTAAACGATTCGCTCAAATCCAAAGGCCAGCAGCCGCTCTCGACTCCGCCAGCGAAAGCCGGTTCGAACGGC
Source organism: uncultured Verrucomicrobiae bacterium (assembly GCA_963838045.1). GTDB lineage: Bacteria > Verrucomicrobiota > Verrucomicrobiia > Chthoniobacterales > UBA10450 > Udaeobacter. The sequence goes on from CAWIPQ010000007.1 coordinate 130,662, forward strand.
ACCACTGGTGGCACGGCTGGCGCCACAGTGACGGCGGGTTCGATTCCAGCGGACTTCCGTCTTTCGTACTAATCGTCATGGGGTAGGGCGCGACCGCCGGATTTCTGGTGGCACGGGTGGCGCGAAAACGGCAGACCGGTTATATTCCAGTGGAATTTCGTCTTCGGTCCTAATCGTCATGAACGTGCATGCTCGCGAATACCGAGGGGCGCGGGACCGCGCCGCACTGGTCGCCTGACGGCAAGAGGATCTATTTCACTAATTGCGTGGAGAAAGATTACGGAGTGGACTGCGAAATTTTGATGATCGATCGCGCCGATCCGCTGGGGTTTGTGTGCTGCCACGTTTTCTCTTCATGCTCAGAGGTTCGAACCGGGCATCCATCCCTGCGAGTTGTAGCGTGGCCCGTTTGATCCGATCCACGTCAACCGCCGACAGTTTACGCGCAAACGTCTGGTCGTTTAGATAATCGATTAGTCGCTCGTCTCGGAGGCAATGAATATGTCTTGTCGAGCCGAAGTTAGCTTCTACATAAGCGTTCGGAAAGACCATCAATCCACGAACAAAGTAGTCGGTTTCGGTTAACGCTTTGAGCTTTGCTTGAAAATCCATCACTGCGCCGAGCAAATTTTTAATCGCCGGCTTCTGGAGCGGCTGGCCGTTCAAGAGAAGTTCACCCGAGCCGTCAGCCTTCACCGATCCCTTCCAGTTCTTTGCGTCCACGACGTAGATGCCAGTTGGCCCAATGACTACGTGGTCAATATTTCCGAATCGTTTGGAAACATCGTTAATCACAACAAAATCGTTAGGAAGGTCACGCAGACTCGCTGCAACGATTGCTTCACCCACCGCACCTTTGCGCCACGACATCCGTTGGCGATCTATCGCGTCGATTTTATGGGTTCCCCATTTGCCAATTAACCAAACAACAATCCAGAGCAGCCCGTTTATCATGAATACCCAACCGAGTCGAAACCCGCGAATAGGAAATGCTGCACCCACCGCGTAACCGGCCAGAAATCCGAGCGCTGCAATTCCAGCGAAAGCGACAATGAGCAATTTTTTGGTCTGCTTGTGAGACTCCTCTGCCGCGTTGCGCCCTGATTCGCCGAATACCCGCGCCATTAGTCTCCTATACAGATGCCGCGAAGGGCGTCCAAGTGCTAAATCGTAGCCGTCTCAGGGCTTTTGAGCGAAGAGCTAACGAGATGAGGATGAAGGCGTGCGCCACATTGTGCGCGGGGGAGGTTGGCGCGGCGAACAAAGGCGCTTGTCTGCTGCCGAGGTTTTCGTGACCATATCACCGTGGCGCAAGACTTGAAGAGCGCTCTCAGTGAGTTTGTGCGCTTCGCGCAATCATTGCGCGAAGATGAAAGAGTGAAGCGACTAATGTGATAGAGTCAATGATGTTTGCCAGTGAAGGTTGCACTCTAGCGTCGTCGGTTTGAGAAAATGGCAGAACCAAAAAACCGGAGAGTGTTGAGCGAAGTCGAGTTTCAACGGGTCTTTCGCGAGGTGCGAGAAGACATCAATAAGCTGCAACTGAACGATAAAGTTTTCGGCGGCGTTATGGAGAATCTGACGCGGTACCCAAGTTTAGGTTCCAATTTCCGAGGATTCTTCGGCGCATTCTATGCAGCCATGCAGACAGATTTCATCATCAGACTTGCTCGGATCTATGATCCTGAAAGCGGTGGGCGTGAGTCTTGCACTCTTGGGCGATGCCTTTGTGCGCTCCGTGACAACCCACAATTTTTCACCGATGCGGCGATCACATCTCGATTAACTAAAGCCTACCGGCAAGCAAACCCAAACTATCTCGCTTACCATTGCCCCAATCGGGAGCAAATCGCTGCAGATCTTGATAAGATCGAGAGGATTCGAGGGAAGCTCATCAACTTGCGGCACAAGTGGTACGCTCATAAAGACCTCGAAACGGTACTTGGAAAACAACATAAATTTCTGTCCGGCCACGACGAGGTCAAAGCACTCATTGCGCTAGCGCACGAAATCTGGAATCGCCATTCGCTCGTCTGGAACGCTTCAACCTATTCAGCTATGACCATCGGCGAAGACGATTATAAATGGCTTTTTGGTTATTTACGCCGGGGCATGAAAGCTAAATCTATATGGGAGAACCGGCGGTTCGAACGACTCCGTAAGCGCAGGTCGGCGCGTTGCAACGCTGGGAACTAGCCAAGGAATGGAGCGCAAGGCTGCTGTCGCGGTTGTTTTTCATCATATTGGTCCTTATCACCACACGCGGCTGAACGCTGCGGCTGATAGGCTAACAGTTACCGGCATCGAGTGGTCGGCCAAGGCATATGACGCCTGGGGCGCAGCGGGTTCTACCGCGCGGTACCGCAAAGTTTCGCTGTTTCCGGAAGCGACCCGGAATCACCCAGGAAAGGCCGAGCTTGAGCGAGCGTTGTCGTCGACGTTGGATCAGGCACGACCCGACGCCGTGGCGGTCAACGGTTGGAACAATTTCGGATCACTGATCGCCGTGAACTGTTGTCTGCGTCGCGGGATCCCAATGATTGTCATGTCCGAGAGTGCCAGACAGGATGAACCGCGCACAAAGTGGAAGGAAATGATCAAGCGGCGGATCGTCTCCTTTTTTTCCGCCGCTCTGGTGGGCGGTCGGCGACACGTCGAGTATCTCGTTGAGCTTGGGATGCCGCGTGAACGAATCTTTACCGGCTATGATGTAGTCGATAACGAATACTTTCGCGAAAGAACAGACGAGATCAGAAGTCAAAAATCGGAGATCAGACGGAAGCATCAGCTTCCAGAGAATTATTTTCTCGCCTCAGCGAGATTCATCGAAAAGAAAAACCTGCGCGGAGCTCATCAGAGCTTACAAGGAATACCGAGAGGGAGCGCAAGAGACCGGGGTCACCGACCCCGGCTACAACGAGGGAGCGCCGTGGGATCTTGTGCTTTTGGGTGATGGGCCGCTGCGAGAAACTCTCAACTCTCAACTCTCAACTCTCAACTTGCACCGCCACGTGCATCTTCCTGGCTTTAAACCCTACGATGCATTGCCGCTTTACTACGGACTGGCGAACGCGTTCGTTCATGCGAGCACGACCGAACAATGGGGGCTCGTAGTGAACGAAGCAATCGCGTCCGGTTTGCCTGTGATTGTGTCGGAGCGTTGCGGTTGCGCTCCCGAGCTGGTGCAGGGCAACGGCTTTACTTTTGACCCCGCGAACGAGCACGAATTGGCGGCACGGCTGTTAGAGATGGCAACCTTATCGCAGGAAGAGCGAAAGCCGCTCGGTGAGGTCAGCTACGGAATCGCGGAGAATTTTGCTCCGGAACGTTTCGGCGAAGGCATGCAGCGTGCAGTAAGCGCCGCGATAAGCCTTCCGCAAAGCAGATATGGAATAGTTGATCGAGGATTGTTGCTCGCGGCGAAAAAATATGAGCGCTGAGCCTAACGACAGTCCGGGTCCGAAGACGAACGACGCGGTTGCCGCGTACTTCGAGAAACTTCCGCAGATTCATAAGGGGCAATTTGCCCAAAATGCCTCCGGGGCGAGTTTCTATTTTCGAACGCGCCTGCTATTGGCGTGTGAATTGGCTGAAGCATCATCGGGGCGGTTGCTCGATTGCGCGGCGGGCACGGGCCAAATAACCTGCGCGTTGCTGAAATCCGGAAGGTTTAATCATGCGACCGTGGTCGATATCTCGCCGGCGATGTTACGGAGCGCGAAGGAACTTCTCTGTTCGGAGATCGCGAACGCAGAATTGGAATTCGTGCAGTCGGATGTGTTCAACTTCAAGCCGTCTGAGAACGGTTTCGATCTCATTCTCTGCCTGGGCCTGATTGCGCACACCGGACGGCTGGACATTTTACTTCCGCATTTGAAATCGATGTTGACGCCTGGCGGGCGAATCCTTTTGCAAACCACACTCCTTGACCACATCGGGACCCGTATTGTCCGAGCCCTCACTCCGCGACGCGAACTAGCGGGGCGTGGATATTCAATTTTTTGGTTCTCACAGCGGGACGTCACTGACGCATTTCATGATGCGGGTTTGCGTGTTCTCGATGTGCGGCGGCATAGCCTCGGCATTCCGTTCGGAGATCGCCTGTGGTCATGGGCGAATTTTCAACTTGAACAGCGCTTGCAACACTGGACGAGCAGACACGGCGCGGACGCGATTTACCTGGTCACACCCGAATGAGAGTCGGTTTCCTGGTCAGCAGCGTTTCCCGCGCAGGCGGGAGGACTTTTTCAAAGCGTGCGCGGACTGGCCAAAGCTGTGGCGTCCACAAATTCAGGCGTGCAGGTGTTTGGTATAAGCGACGAACAGAGTGCTGTCGATTTGCAGGAGTGGCGACCGCTTTCGGTTCAAACGTTTCGCCCGCAGCTATCCGAGTGGGGTTATTCGAACGAGCTTGTGCCTGCGATGGTTGCTGCGGATCTCGACGTGCTGTCCGTCCACGGTTTGTGGAAATATTGCTCGGTTGGTGCGCGACGGTGGCACCGGCGAACGGGCCGGCCTTACGTTGTTCATCCGCATGGGATGCTGGAACCATGGGCATTGCGGAATGCGCAATGGAAGAAACGAATCGCCGCGCTTCTGTACGAAAATGACCATCTGCGGGGAGCGGCCTGCCTCAGCGCCTTGTCCGAAGCGGAAGCGGAATCCATTCGTGCCTGCGGACTGCGTAATCCGATTTGTGTGATTCCCAATGGCGTTGATTTACCGGAACTGGGTGATAGTTCAATGCTCAACGCTCCTGGCGCCGTAGCGTCCGCTATCGTCAGCGGATTGCCCGGACATACCCAACAAATTGATGCGCTGGGGACAGCGCACGCTACAGCCACTGGGCTTCGAACATTTGGCCAGGGCCGAAAAATCCTGCTTTACCTCGGCAGACTGCATCCGAAGAAGAATGTGGCGAACTTGATTCGCGCGTGGAACGACACGTTCAACGCTCAGCGTTCGAGGAGCGACTCCTGGGTTCTTGCAATCGCTGGCTGGGATCAAGGAGGGTACGAAAGCGAACTCAAGCGTATCGCAGCTTCCCCTTCGGTCGTCTTTCTCGGCCCGCAATTCGGTGCTGAAAAGAGCGAATGCTATCGCGCGTGCGATGCATTCATTTTGCCGTCACTGAGTGAAGGGCTGCCGATGACTGTGCTGGAAGCGTGGGCGCACGCGAAGCCTGTGCTCATGACACCGGAGTGCCATCTTCCGGAGGGTTTTTCGGCCGAAGCAGCCTTGCGAATCGGATCGAGTCCGCAGGAAATTTCCATCGGCTTGAAACAACTCACCGAAATGAGTGAGAAGCGGCGAAGCGAAATGGGTGCACGTGGACGTGATCTGGTCACAAGGAATTTTTCGTGGCTCCGAATCGGCGAACAGATGCGGTCCGTTTATGAATGGGTGCTCGGCGGCGGCCCGCCACCGGAGTCTGTGAGATTACAAAGTGAACGATGATTCTTTCGTTCGATGACAAGGAAACGGAGGAACTTTGGATAGCCGAAAAATCCAGGCGGTACGGGAACATTGCTCGAGTTGCGCTTCGCAAGCTGTTGCAACTGCACGCTGCAGAGAAGCTGGGCGATCTCTCGGTGCCGCCAGGAAATCGGCTCGAAGCGCTTTCTGGCAAGCGCAAAGGACAACATTCAATCCGTGTCAATGATCAGTGGCGAATCTGCTTCGTTTGGACCGCGAATGGCCCGGAGAAAGTCACGATCTGCGATTATCACTAAAAAAGCCTGGCTTGATCACCGCGATCTGACGATTATTGTGGATCACGCAATAGGCCGTATGCCCAATCCAATCCATCCTGGTGAGATCCTGTTGGAGGAATATTTGAAACCGCTCGGCGTCTCGCAGAACAAACTCGCGCGGTCATTGCGAATTACACCCAAGACTATTTCGGAGATTGTTCTCGCAAAGCGCGGCATTTCCCCAGAGATGTCGATTCGACTTGGCAAATTCTTCGGTCAATCGCCGCGGTTCTGGCTTAATCTGCAGACCGAATACGATTTTCGATGTGCATTGCGTAAAGAGAAGCGACTTACGGCTGAAGTGTGCGTTTTCAAAAATGTGGTGGCGGCTTGAGCGCGAAGGCAAGGAGAGATTCTCCAAGCCCTCGGTGCAGCGACGACCAAGTTGAGGAACAACCCAGCGGTTTCCCGATGCTGGACGTTGAACAAAATCGCCGCGCAACAAAGTACTCATCTGGAGAGATGACTCGTCGCGTGCTTTGGAAAATGGCGCAGCCGCTTTTCCGGTTTAGTCCGAGGCCGTGTTTTGGTTGGAGACGATTTCTGCTTCGCTGCTTCGGGGCAAAAATTGGTCGAAGCGTTCATGTATATCCATCAGCGACAATTTATTTTCCATGGAACCTTGAGGCCGGAGATGAAAGCACGATCGGCGAGCAGGCGTTTATTTACAATCTAGGACTGGTCACACTTGGTTCGCGCGTGACGATTTCGCATCGCGCGCATCTGTGTGCAGGAACACACGATCATACCAAGCCGGATTTTCCGCTGTTGCGTCCGCCGATTGTTGTCGGCTCCGAAGCGTGGATTTGTGCGGATGCGTTCGTGGGACCGGGTGTGACAATCGGTGAGGGGGCAATCGTTGGAGCAAGAGCAGTGGCGATAAAAGATGTTAACCCTTGGAGCATTGTTGTCGGAAACCCCGCGCGCGAAAGCAGGAAACGCGAGATTACTCAATGAGTGGGCGGTCCGACGCGCGAGCGCCGTTGTCGGTGCTTGTCCCGGTCAAAAACGAAGCGGCAAATCTGACCGGCTGTCTGGCCAGTGTTTCGTTCGCTCGCGAAATCGTGGTTGTCGATTCGGGCAGTACAGATTCCACCCAGGCAATTGCCGCCGCGGCCGGAGCGCAAGTGGTGCAGTTCGTTTGGGACGGAAAACTCCCGCGCAAAAAGAATTGGGCATTGGAAAATATTCCGTGGCAGCACGAATGGGTCCTGATCATCGATGCAGACGAACGCATCACGCGCGAACTGGAATCCGAAATCCGCGAAGCGATTCGCCATGTCGATGTTGATGGCTTTTATCTCAACCGGCGGTTTTGGTTTCTGGACGGCTGGATAAACCATTGCGGTTATTTTCCGAGCTGGAACCTGCGCCTGTTCCGGCATCGGCTAGGTCGATACGAACAAATTGAAGTCGGTGACAAGATTCCGTCCGGAGATAACGAAGTGCATGAGCACATATTGCTCAAGGGACGCGCTGAATATTTGTCCGCACCGATGGAGCATTACGCGTTTCCAGATATCGCAACCTTTGTCGAGAAGCATGATCGTTATTCCTCGTGGGAAGCGGCCGCCTCCGAAAAACTGAAAAAGATAAATGGAGAATCATTGCGACCTACGCCCTTTGGAACAACACTGGAGCGCAAGCGTTGGCTAAGAAGACTTGGAACGAAAGTTCCATTCCGTCCGGGCCTGCGGTTTCTTTATCACTATCTGTGGAAGCAGGGTTTTCGTGACGGTTACCGCGGATGGTTGCTCTGCCGTCTTCTCGCCCGTTACGAGAGAATGATCGTGATCAAGGAACGCGAGCTGAAAAAACAACCTGTTAGGTCCACCGACCCGCTGTAGGGCGTCTGTGTCAGCCCAGAATGCTTTTGGGGGTTCACAGAAACGCCTGCAATTTCATTCCCGCGCTTTGTCTGACGACGGGTTGAGCCTACATGCCTTCCACAAGGATCATATTTGTCCTGGCAGTGCGATGCCGCATCTTGCGCGGCTCGCGGTATTCTTCTGAATTGAGCCACTCTTTGGCTCGGTGCGCCGATTCAAATTCCAGCACTACGATACGCTTTGGTTGCCACTCGCCTTCGAGTACCTCGGTTTTGCCGCCGCGCACGATGTATTTTCCGCCGTATTTCTCTACGGTTGAACCTGCAAGCTGTTTGTATTCCTCGTACCCAACAGGGTCGTTTACTTCGATTTCAACAATGATATAAGCGGGCACGGCGGAGTAAGAGGTCGAAAAATTAAGCTTGGCCACCGTTGTGGTCGCGGTCCTTTGCGGCCAGCTCAGGAATTTTTCTTCGGCGGCGAAGCCGCAGCCAGTTGTTCCAGGTTTTGCGCAAGCTATCCCGCGGGGTCTGATATTTCTGATTCAGTTCGTTGCTCTTGACGATTTGCGCGAGAACTCCTTTCACCGAAAAATCGTCGGTATTGACGATGGTGTACGCTGTCCCAACAGCGGCGGCATGATGCGCGTCGCTGGCGGCCGTCATGGGCAGGCCCCTAATTTGCGCATACTTAAAAGCGTAGCGGTTGTAGCGACGGAGGGTGGTTGCGGCGTTAAAAACTTCGATGGCGTCCACCGGCAATGTTTCCAAAACTGCAAAACGGATTCCAGCGCGGAACAAATCATAGGGATGCGGAGGGATAGCCAGACCGCCACGCTCGTGAATAATGTCGCAGACTTCGCGCGCGGGTTTTCCTTTCAGATAAGGCAGCTCGGCGCCGATACAAAGCAGGTGGCCATCGGCGGTGGTCACTTCGACTCCTGGAAGAATCAGGAAATCGTTAACCGGCAATCCATCGAGCCGCATCAACCCTTTTTCCAGCAGATAGGTAATCGCGTCACACGTATTATGATCGGTGATGGCGAGGCCGCTCAAGCCCTTCGCACGCGCCGCTGCGATCAAATCTTCCGGGCTGGAAACTCCGTCGCCGGAGAAAAACGAATGCGTGTGGAGATCGATGTTAAGCGCCATGGCGCACCGGCAGGGTTAAATACTTAAAAGGTTACAAGGCTAAAACAGGGATGGGAATCACACTTTTGATTTGTAAGCATGTGACTGTTTTGACTTTTTAGCCAATCACCTGTCGTTAGACGAGCTCTTCAACGAGAATGCCTGCTTCCGGTTGGGTATCCGCGTGGACACGGTTGAACTGGTGATCGTAGAGACGGCGATAATATCCGGATTTTTCCAGTAACTCGGCATGTGTTCCGATCTCCTTGATCCGGCCGGAGTCCATCACAATGATTTGATCGGCAGACAACACAGTTGAGAGCCGGTGAGCGATGGCGATCACTGTGCGCCCGGCGGCAAGTTTAGCGAGGGCCTTTTGAATTTGAAGTTCGGATTCCGAATCAAGCGACGACGTGGCTTCGTCAAGCAACAGAATTGGCGCGTCCTTCAGGATAGCCCGTGCGATCGCGAGCCGCTGTTGCTGGCCGCCTGAGAGCATGCACCCCTTGTCGCCAATTACAGTCTCATAGCCCTTTGGCTGTGCCGTGATGAACTCGTGCGCATACGCGGCGTGCGCCGCTTCGTATATTTGCTCCTTCGTGGCATGCAGTTGGCCAAACAGAATGTTATTAAAGATCGTGTCGTGAAAAAGGAATGTTTCCTGGGTAACAAGACCTATCTGGTCGCGCAAGGATTTCTGCGTAATCGAACGGATGTCGTGCCCGTCGATTTTCACTACGCCGGAAGTCGGATCGTATAAGCGCAGGATTAATGACAAAATTGTGCTTTTGCCAGCCCCACTGGCCCCGACCAACGCGAACGTTTTTCCAGGCTCGATATGCAGGGTTACGTTCTGGATCGCGTCTCTGTTCGTGTTCGCATAGCGGAACGTGACATTTTCAAACTCAATCTGGCCCGCAGAGGATTTCAGTACGCCAGCATCAGGCGCGTCCTGCACGGTTGGCTTTGAATCGAGGATCGCGAAAATTGCGCCAGTTGCGGCGATGGATCGCTGCATCACAATATGGATACGGCTCAATGTTTTGATGGGATCGTAGAGGATGAAAATTCCTGAGATCAGGCCAAAGAATCGACCGACACTCAGGTTTGCGGCATAAACGTAAACCAAAGCCATTCCAACGCCTACGGCGGCGATGATCTCGACCAGCGGGCCGACAGCCTCCATTGACCGGATCATGCGCATCATCTGCGAAAACTGCATTTGATTGCTGCGCTTAAACTCCTTTTCCTGATATCCTTCGCGCCCAAACGACTTGATAACGCGAATGCCGGCAAACGTTTCCTGCATCGTTACCACCATTTGCGCCATGCCTTCCTGTTCGTTTTGGACCGCTTTCTTAGCCCGTCGCCCATAAATGCGGAGAGGTAACAAACAGGTGGGGAAAAGAACCAACGTCACGAGGGTGAACTTCCAGTCCATCAAAAGCAACACGCTGATCGCGCCGACTATGGTTATGGGCTGTTTGAAAACATCGCTGCTGACCGTGGTCAGAGCCATTTGCATGATGCGTGTGTCGTTCGTGATGCGTGACATTAAAAATCCCGATCGCATCTTGTTAAAGAAATCCATGGAATTCCGCACCATCTTGCTAAAGAGCTGTACGCGAATATCGGAAACCACCTTGTTGCTTACCCACTGCATGCAGTAGGTGCTGCCGTAGGAACAAAGGCTGCGCACGGTCATGATCGCCGGGATGGCCAGACAGATCAGAACGATGGAATTTATTTTCGGCCCCGTATCCAGCGCGTGAAGATCGGAGGCTATACCCATCGTTTTAGGCGCGCCTCCCTGGAAAATCGTGCTGGTGACTCGGGAAATCGCCAAGGGGAAAAGTGAATTCACTCCGCCGTAAGCAAGCCCCAGCGCCAGTCCCACGATGAATCGTCCTCTGTAAGGCTTGACGTAACCATACAGGCGCCGGTACGCACTGGACGCCGCACGTAACGTTTGCCAGAGGGACTGCTTTTTCCTACCCGGTTTTGCGCCGTTCATGAAGTTTGCACTGCCGCACGACACGGCAACAGCGAATCCATAGCACCGATCACTGCTTCCGTCGAGATTTCGCTCATTGCAAAGCGTGGCTGAACCGGAACGAAATCGGTGATCGGTACGCCTGATTTGCCCTGCAAAATCAGCGCGGGACTCTCCCTGGGCCTCCAATGAAACGGGTTGGTTGGGCCGAACAGGATCACCTGCGGCGTGTGCATTGCCGCAGACAGATGTACGGGAGCTGAATCGACGGTCAAAAGCAGTTGCGCCTTGGCGATTAACGCTGCCAGCGTAAGCAAATCGGTTTTTCCAGTGAGATTGACGATCTTTTGCCGAACACGGCTCGTAATGGCCTCGATGTGCGCTCGCTCGTTGCTGGATGGTCCGCCCGTCAAAACAAGATCGACATCGTTATCCACACCGAAGTGGTCAATAACCTCCGCCCAGCGTGCTGGGTCCCACATTTTTTCCGGGCGGGCCGAGCCGGGCTGCAAAATGACGTAAGGCTTCGTAATTTTCCAATCATCGCGAAGCTTGGCGGCTTTTTCGTATGCCGTTTGCGGTAGGTTAAGACACGGACCGAAGGAAGCAGCCCGTATTTCGAGGGGCTCAAGTAACGCCAGATTGTAGTCAATTGTGTGCATGTCCCGCACACGGATGCCGAGAAGATCGGTGTAAATGCGGGCGCGCGTTTTAGACTTGTCACGTACGCGGTAAGAGGTAATGCGTCTGCGCGCCTGCGATACGAGCGTAAGCAGAGCAGATCGATCATTTCGCGTAAAGTCGATGCAGTAGTCGAATCTCGTCGCGGCCACAGACGAAAACGGTGCCATATCGCGCAGATTGCGCCGTGCGACCAAAATCCGATCGACTCCGGAGATCGCCGGCAACAACTCGGCGCATTCGTTCGAGACAACGAGCGTGAGATATGCCTCCGGAAAGCGCTCACGCAGCGCGGCAATTGCTGGCGTCGTCAAAACCAGGTCGCCGATTCGCTTGAGTTGTAAAAGAAGAATTTTCACAGGCCTTTTATTGTCACGGCGATCTCTGACTACCGCCGCTACAATGAAATCATCGCGCCATTCGCATCGCGGTTTCGTACGCGTCCAGCAATCGTGTTCGGAAGTGGTCCCAGGTGAAGTTCTCGACCACACGACGGCGCGCCGCGGCACCCATTTGTTCCACGATTTCCGGGTGCTGATATAGATGCTCCAGCGCCGCTGCGATCGAATTCACGTCTCCCGGTTTCACGATGATACCTTCGAGCCCATCGCGGACCACGTCGCCGGCCTCATGGGTGGTGATTTGTGGCAAGGCGCACGCTGCTGCTTCGTACGTGACCTTGGCGCTGCCTTCCCATTGCGATGGAAAAACATGGATCGTTCCCTGGTTGAGATAATTCTCGGGATCACGCGCGAATCCGACAACCCGAATGGTATCCCTCCAGAATTGATTCAAAAATGGCTTCGCTTCTTCATGTACGAAGCCTACCAGCCATAGCTCGGCATCGGGCAGATTCAGGCGGTGCCAGGCTTCAAGAACGTGTTGAATCCCTTTCCGTTTGATCAATGCGCCCGCAAATATGGCGCGAAATTTCTCTGGCCGCGGACCGGGCTTGAAACGTTCTACGTCCACTCCGCGCGGGAGATAAAACAGTTTCTCCTCTGGAAAACCACGCACGCGAAAAGTCCGCGCTGCCTTGTCGGATAACACCAGCAAAAGATCTGCAAGCTCGTACTCCCTTATGTAACGTTTCCGCTCGAGCAGCAGACGGTTTTTCCACCTCTCAAAGGTCGAGCCATGCTCTGGCGGCGCCGCCTTCGGCCGCACTACCTTCTCTTTGCCGCCGTCCCGGTGCCAGGTTGGGATCTCGACGATGGACGGAATGCCACGTTGTTTTGCAACTTTCAACGAGCGCAAACAATCGCCCGACCAGCTGTGAAAGAGATCGTAGCGCCCAGTCTCCAGCTGCCGGGAAGCAATCCAGTCGAGGTATTTCTTTTTTGCGCCGTAATAGTAGGGCCGATCAAGGAATGAAATCAGGCGCACGGGATGCCACCGCAGGGAGTGGATCAATGAGGATGGGATTTCCTTTTGTCGGTTATCGTACGCGACTGCCTGGCCGAGAAAGCCTCCATGATACGACGCGCGCAACGTTTCAAACGCATCGGTATCCAGGCCGGACCCACCGATGCGAGCGAAGATTGAATAGAGCAAACGCTTTGGCAGCATACGCACCGCAGGCGCGGGACAGACCACTGGCGCTGGAGCATTTAGGGTTTTACCCGGCATCGGGTTACAAATATTCTGGCGAACGTTGAGCGTGTAAAGTGACGTTGTATGTGGTACCGATTCGACCGGGAAGACACCCTGCTCGATGAGGAGGGGAACAAGACACGCACAGAGTGATCCTCAGAGGAGTAGGATCCCATGTCATTCCCCCAAAGTTTTTGGTAAAGAAGCGGCAATTTGTAGGGCGTCTGTGTCAGCCCCGAATGCTTTCGGGGTTCACAGAAAGGCCCTACAGACGGATGGAAACGAATAGATAGATTAAAGGACGGTGAAGAAATTGAGGATCGTCTTCGTTCGCCGTGGCTATTCACCAAGCGGCGGCGCGGAGGCTTACTTGCAGCGACTTGCGGGTGGCGTAGCGAAGGCCGGACATGAAGTGCAACTTATAACCGGCAAAGATTGGCCGGACGACCAATGGGCATTTGGATCGGTCGAACGCCTGCGTGGAAAAACGCCAATTGGCTTTGCTGATGAATTGGAACAAATGCGACCGCAGCTCCATTGTGACTCGCTATTCAGTCTCGAGCGGGTATGGAGCTGCGATGTATACCGTGCCGGCGATGGGGTGCATCGCGCGTGGCTCGCGCGCAGGAGCAAATTCGAGGTTCCCCTGAAGCAGTTTATCCGCGCGGCCAGTCGAAAACATCGAGATTTGACGCAGCTTGAGGAATCGCTTTTTCAAAAGCGCAACGCGGGGCGAGTGATCGCGGCTTCGCGAATGGTCAAAAATGAGATCGTCGATGTTTACGGCTATCCCGCTAACAAGATCGACCTGGTCCGTAACGGCATTCCGCTCGATAAATTTCGCTTCGACCCCGAGGTTCGCCAAAAATGTCGCGCCCATTTAGCGCTGAAGCCTGACCAGATTGCGCTCTTGTTCGCCGGGTCCGGCTGGGAACGCAAAGGTTTACTGTTCGCAATCGAAGCGATGGCACTTTGCAAGGATCGGAGATTGCGTCTGCTGGTGGCAGGTCGCGGAGACGCAACTCCCTACAAGGCGAGCCGACTTCGTTTTTGGCGCGAAGATCCGGTGCAATTTCTCGGCGAAGTTGCAAATCTTATTCCTGTTTATGCTGCCGCCGACGTTTTTATCTTGCCGACGATATACGATCCATTTTCCAACGCATGCCTCGAAGCGCTGTCGTGCGGTTTACCGATGATCACAACGCGTTCCAACGGGTTTGCTGAAATTATCGAAGACAGCGTCCACGGATCGATTATCGATAATTCTTCGAACCTGATCGCACTGCGTAATGCCATCCGTTTTTGGTCTGATCCCTTGCGACGCGACGCAACTCGTGTGGCGAACAGTAAGCTTGCATCGCAGTTCGACATCTCGAAAAACGTCCAGCAAACGCTTGAGATTTTAATGCGCATCGCGCTGTAGGGCGTCTGTGTCAGCCCCGAATGCTTTCGGGGTTCACAGAAACGCCCGACAATTCCGCTTCAAGTTCGCTGTAGTGTCCGCTGTCCGCAGCGGAATTCCCTAATTAGATCAGTTAGCCAGCGCGGTGTCCGCGTCCGGGAAAATCTGAAAAACCTGGTCGAGCCGTGAGATTTCGAAGATCGATCGCACCGTTTCCTGTAGTCCGGCCAGCATGAATTTACCTCCGTACCCATCCACCTTTTGCATCGCTTCGATGAGTGCCGCTAATCCGGCGCTGTCGATGTAACTCACATCGGAAAGATCGACCACCAGACGCTTCGGTTTTTTCTCGATCATTTCATTAAGCAACGCTGCGACTGTAGGGGAGACGTGCAGATCAACTTCGCCTTTTAGCGGTAGAACGTCTGCGCGGCTTTGATTTGGCGTTGTATTTGGTGAGACGGGTTCTTTGTTCATGTCAGGGTGCAATTCGTTAATGGATCACCATCCGAGCGTGTCAATGATTGTTTCCACATCAGAGAGGTCATCAATCAAAAAATCCGGCTCATGTTTTGCAAGCTCGTCCCGGCTCCATCTGCCGGTGGCCACTGCGACCGTACGGGCTCCGAGCGCTTTACCGCAGGCGATGTCGCGCGGCGTGTCGCCAATCACGTCGATCTCCGATGACGCAAATTCGCGGCCGTGCTTCTCTTTCGCGCGGGCGCGAGCGAACCGCCCAAGCTCGTTCCGGTCGCGATGATCGTCGGCAAACGCACCAAATTCAAAAAAATGCCAGACACCATAATGCTCCAGCTTCAACCGCGCGCCGCGCGAAACATTTCCCGTAAGTAACGCCAGCACCACATGTGGCCGCGATTTTAGCTGCTCAAGCAACTTCAGTACGCCGGGTAACAGGTTGCCTTTCCGGCGGGGCAATTCCAGGGAAAGAAAATGCACATAGCTGTCGAGAAGCGCGCTTACATTTTCGTGAGTCGCAGGGATTTTGTGTTTGTCGAAGATACTGAGGACGATGCCCGAATCTGTCATGCCGGCGACCTCGATATCGTGCAGGTCATCATCAACGCCAAAGCGCTCCTGAAAGGCGCGTATGAGCGCCTGAATGCCCGCGCCACCGGAGTGAATCAAGGTGCCGTCGATGTCGAAGAGAAGCAGGCGTTTTGCTGGCGCTGTCATCCCGAGCGTTGTCGAGGGATCCCGTTGAATCATCCCCGATTGTGCCACGGGATTAGTCGGACTCAAAGGCTTGGGGCATGCATCATCAGCACCGCGACCATGCTCGCCAGAAACACCAGCAGCACGATCGCCAGCCCGATAAGAATTCCAGTACGCATCGGGTCTTTCTGCTCTTCCTGACGGCGGAAGGGCGACGCACCGGAAAGATGAGACGGTGCCGCACTGTCTGCCGCGAATTGAGCCTTGATTTCTTCAGGCTTCGGCAACGGCTTTGATCCGCTGACGTCCGCTTCATACCGCGCTTCAGCGGCGCCAAATCGAATCCGATCGTCGAAGCGAAGCACCGTTTCCGTGACCGGTTTCCCATTGACCCGGGTGCCATTTGTCGAATCGAGATCCTTTAATCGATAGGTCTCGCCTTCCATCAGCAACTGCGCGTGATGCGTCGAGATCGAGGGATCGTTGACCACGATCGTGTTGTCCGGTCCGCGACCGATCGTGACCGCTTCATCCATTAACTCGTGTGTAACGCCCGAAATGATCAGCTTTGGCATACCTCAAACCTCAAATGTAGTGTCGAGACCCAAGTCGACCAAGGAGACGCCTCCGATTGTCAACAGCCGGAGACTTTCAAGCTGTCGCGAGGCTATCGACTTCGCTCGGAATGGCAAGGCGCGAGAATTGACCGAATAGGGGCGCACTCGGATAGTGGCGCTTTCATGGCCATTGAGCTGACGCGCAATTTTTGCATCATCGCGCACATCGATCACGGCAAGACGACTCTCTCGGATCGGTTGCTCGAGCGCACTGGTACAATCCAGGAGCGCGAGAGGCAGGATCAGCTTCTTGATTCAATGGATTTGGAGCGGGAGCGCGGAATCACCATCAAAGCGCATCCGGTGGCGATGCGTTTCAAAAGCAAGTCGGGGGAAACCTATCGACTGAACCTGCTGGACACGCCGGGGCACGTCGATTTTGCGTACGAAGTTTCGCGAAGCCTCGCAGCCTGCGAGGGGGCACTGCTGGTGATCGATGCGGCCCAAGGCGTGGAAGCGCAAACGGTGGCCAACGTTCATCTCGCCCATAAACAAGGCCTCACCATCATTCCGATTATCAACAAGATCGATCTTCCGAATGCCGACGTCCCTTCGGTGCTGCGTCAACTGGAAGAGATCCTCGCCATTCCTGCGGAGGAAGCCGTTCAAGCAAGCGCGAAGCTCGGGACTGGTATTGAAGAGATTCTTGAGGCAATCGTCGCGCGTATTCCGCCGCCGCAACGACCGGCGGACGAAACGCTGCGCGCACTGGTATTTGATTCGGTGTTTGACATTTATCGCGGTGTTATCGGCTACGTGCGCGTTGTTTCCGGAACAGTGGAAGCGAATCACGCGATCATGTTCATGAGCAACAGAACGCGCTACGAGATCAAGGAGGTGGGCGTCTTTACGCCCAAGATGCGTGTCCAGGAAGGGCTGAATCCCGGTGACGTCGGTTATTTCATCGCGAACATTAAATCAACGGCCGATATGAAGATCGGCGACACCATCACCGATCAGCGTCATCCGGCGCGAGAAGCGCTTCCTGGTTTTCAGGAAATTCATCCAATGGTGTTCAGCGGGATCTATCCGATTAACACCGGCGACTTCGAACATTTAAAAACCGCAATCGGGAAGCTGCGTTTGAACGATCCGGCATTTGTCTACCAGCCCGAAAGCTCGGTCGCACTCGGATTCGGTTTTCGCTGCGGGTTTCTCGGGTTGCTTCACATGGAAATCATCCAGGAACGCCTGCGGCGCGAGTACAACATGGACATCATCGCCACCAGTCCAAGCGTGATCTATGAAGTGCTGACCACGCGCGGGGAAAAACTGTCCATCGATAATCCAGCGCATCTGCCGAACCCGAGCCTGATTCAGGAAATCCGCGAGCCGATCGTAAAGGCGTACGTCCTTTGCCCGAATGAGAATATCGGTGACATCCTGCAACTGATTTTGGAGAAACGCGGTCAGATGGACCGGACCGAATCGCTGGATACCCGCCGGGTGATGTTGCACTGCGAATTGCCGCTCAACGAAATCCTGGTCGATTTTAACGATAAGATTAAAAGCAGTACACGAGGATATGGGTCGATGGATTACGACCACGCCGGCTATCGGGCAGCGAAACTGGTAAAACTCGATTTGCTCGTGAACGGTGAACCGGTCGATGCGTTTTCGACAATCGTGCACAAAGACCGCGCAGAAGCCCGCGGACGGCAACTTGCGGCCAAATTGAAGGAAGTAATCCCCAGGCAAC
This sequence comes from uncultured Verrucomicrobiae bacterium, assembly GCA_963838045.1. GTDB lineage: Bacteria > Verrucomicrobiota > Verrucomicrobiia > Chthoniobacterales > UBA10450 > Udaeobacter. Next base: position 148,532 of record CAWIPQ010000007.1, read on the forward strand.
TTTACGCGGTGGCGATCCAGGCAGCCATCGGAGGGAAAATTATTGCCCGCGAGTCGGTTTCCGCTTTACGAAAAAATGTGACCGCGAAATGCTACGGCGGCGATATCACCCGTAAACGGAAATTGCTGGAGAAACAAAAGGAAGGAAAAAAAAGAATGAAAAGCATCGGGAAGATCAACATTCCGCAGGAGGCATTTATCGAAGTGCTAAAGGCGCAATGAACCTTTTTGTCCTGTCGAGCAAAGTGGAGACATCTTTGGACTCCACTCAAGAAAACCAGAGATTTCTCGATTTCGATCGGAATGACAGAACGATGAATAATTCAACTCATGTTCACATCGCGTTACGTTAAGCACAGTCGGCTGCTTCTGCGGCACGCCCGGAAATATCTGCGTTATAAGCACGATCTGCTCACCGACGCAGACCGGGAACAAATTGTCGCTGAAATGCAGGTGCTCCGCACCGCATTACGTGGAAGAGATCGCCAGAAAATCCACACCGCAGCGGAGACACTTGATAAGACGCTGCACAAATTAACACCCGTAACGTGGGAATCGCATTGGCGGGAGAACTGCGAGGTGATTCTGGTGGCGATTGTGATCGCAGTTGGGATTCGTTCTTATTTTCTGCAGCCCTTTAAGATTCCCACAGGTTCGATGCAGCCGACGTTAAACGGGATCATCGGTCATCCCAGCCCCGATCCGCCGCCAAATATTTTGCGGCAAATAGTGGAGTTCGTTGTTCTGGGGCGCAATTATATCAATGTGGTCTCCCACGAGGACGACCAGATTCTCGAAATCGTGCCGCGGAAAATCGGCTTCTTTTTTACGTTTTCGCGATTGGTCTGTCAGCGGCAAAGCCTTCTTGTATACGCCTCGCCCGATACGCTTCGTCAGGATTTCAACGTCTTCCCCGGTCGACTTGTTCATCGCGGCGAAGTTATCGCCAGGGGGGCCATCGACACAGGCGACCAGGTATTCGTGGATAAATGCAGCTACAACTTTGTTAAACCGTATAACGGGAATGTTTTTGTCTTCAGGACAAATCATATTCCAGCGATTCGTGAGGATCCGGTGGCAGGCGCTCCTTTTTACATTAAGCGGTTGGCCGGTCTTCCTGGCGATCAACTGCGCATTGATCCGCCATTTCTTTTCATCAACGGCAGGAAAGCACAGGGATACGGCTTTGAGCGGGTGATGTCGGCGAAGCCGCCTTATCGTGGTTATGCACAGGGTCGTGACTTTTTATCGAACCCTAACCAGACCTTCAATGTACCGCTCAACGGCTATTTTGCCCTCGGCGACAACAGTTACAACAGCTTTGACAGTCGTTATTGGGGAATAGTTCCGGTGGAAAATTTAGTGGGCCGCGGCTTGTTCGTTTATTGGCCATTTTACCCGCACTGGGGACGCATTCATTAGGCCAATGATGCAGTGATCGAGTCATGGAATATTGGAGTGATGTTCTGACCCCCATTACTCTATCGGGCCGATACTCCTTCATTCCCGCTTACATTCTTGGTGAAGTGTGGCCACCTGCGCCGGGCGTTTACGGCTGGCTGGGGCTTTGCGGCGGGTACGCGCTGGTGATGTTTTTTGCCCCCGTTCGGCAGGCGCTCGGTGACGGTCTTCACTGTCTTCGACGGTACCAACGCATCTGGATCACTTTCGCCGTCCTGGGGTTTGGTTATTTCGTTTTTCAGTTTGTCACATTCACGCCAATCCGGACCTGGGCGGATTTGGAGTTGAGCCAGATCACCTCATTTCCGCAGTGGTCCTGGCCTCGAGTAAGTGACATATGGCAGGAAACCCTGTTGCCTGCGTTAGAAGGCGTGGCAGGAATTTTCGACAACGCCACGACGACCTATCCGCTCTCCGTGGTTGCCGCGGTGCTGATGATAGTGAACTGGCGCGGACTACACCGTGCTTTGGTGCGCGCTCTGCGGAAACGGTATGGCTTTTGGGGCTATCTCGCTTACGTGATTCTATTGCTGAGCGCGGTGGCATCGCTTCTGAAACCGATCGTGTTCTGGAGGTTGCCGGAATGGAGCGGGCTTTTCCCCGCTGCTGGTCTGCTGCGGATCTCCGCTACGGTGGATGCGACTGCATTCATCTTCGAGTACCTGCTCGGGGTTTATATTCAGGTTTATCTCATTACCGTTTGCCTGGCGTGGATAAAGGGGGTCAGCTTCGAAGAAGGTGAGCTGTTCCGGTTCGCCATGCGCCGGTTCAGTTATGTTTTGGAATGGGCTGGCATTGTGGTTGCCGTCAGCACGTTGATCGTCCGTCTGCCGCTCGTTCTGGCGTACTTCACCAACATTCCCGGAGTGCTCGATTACCTGCCGATTGCGCGAGTCCTCATGAGCGGGTTGATTATTGCGTTTTGTTCGGTCCAAATCTCACTGACGCTGCACAACGAAACCTTGATCGAGGCAATCCGAGCGCACGTCCGTTTTGTCCGAAAAAATGCCGTTCGGCTGGCATGGTTTCTAATGATTTGCGGGGTGCACTTCTACGGCCTCATCCTTTGCGACGGCTTTTTGCGTGGTGCGATTGCCAATCGACTAGGGGCGCTCTTCCTGTGGAAATTCGCTTTTGCCTGCCTCCGGGGACTGGTTACTGGCTGGCTCCTGGCTTCATGGGTCTGTCTGTTTCGGCAATGCGAAACCGGCCGCATTCAGCAGGAGAGATGGATTCAGTATTGATCAGGCGGCCTGCGGAAAGAAAGATGTGAACGCGGCCACTATCACGCGCCAGAGCAAATCGAATCTGGCCCTGGCATTTATTTCTCTAGACCGCGAGCGCAAGCGGGACATCACCATTTTTTATGCGTTCTGCCGTGTGGTCGATGACATCGCAGACTCACCGGAGTTGAGCGCACCGGAGAAACGCGTGCGTCTGGGAAAATGGCGTCAAATGCTTCGCGCTGCCGTTTCGGATGAACCTCCGCTTGCTATCGATGTGAGGCAGTTAATGCAAAAATATTCGCTGCCACCCGAGATGCTGGAGGAGATTGTGGCCGGAGTGGAGATGGATTTGAGCATTCTGCGATATCCGACCTTCGAAGAGCTTCGCGTCTATTGTTACCGTGTCGCCAGTGCGGTTGGATTGGTCAGTATCGAGATTTTTGGATATCGAAATCCACTCTGCCGGGAGTACGCAATCGATCTCGGACTGGCGCTGCAAACGACAAACATCATCCGCGACGTCTGGAAGGACTTCCAGGCCGGGCGCGTTTACCTTCCCCAGGAAGATATGGTGCGGTTCAACTACTCCGAGGCGGAGCTGGCGAAACGACAGTACAACGGGCGCTTCATCGAGTTGATGCAGTTCGAAGCGGTCCCGAGCGCGTGAATTTTTCAATCGCGCGGCGGCTGCGCTTCCGGACGAAGACCGCCGTGCTATGGCACCTGCGGAGCTCATGGGGTCGATTTATCGCGCCCTGCTGCGACGAATTGAACTGGACAAGTTCCGAGTTTTCGAAAAAGAATACCGATTGAGCAACTTGGAAAAGGCAGGCCGGGTCACGGCGCACTGGTTCAAATCTTTTTTGAATTTGCCGCGTCGAGCATCCGTCTGAATTCCCGGCTGCGAAATCTTTACCGAGGATAAAATATGAAAACAACAATCCAAGAAACTTATCGTTGCAGTTATGGCCGGGCTTTTTGCAATTGGCACAACTCTTTATGCCCAAGGCGTCGACTCGCGGATAGGTCAGGGTCACCGCGTCATCGAAGCAACGGCAATCACGAAAGCAGACGCTGAGAAAAAATATCCGCCACCGAATGGGTCGACATATCCGAAAGCAGACCGGAATCCACATGATGCGTCCGGAGTTGTTACCAGCCCATATCCGCCATATCAACAGTATAACTGTTCGAAAGTTAACCATGGCGGGTTAGTGCTCGACGTGCGCGCGAAGCACGTATTTGTGTATCCCTGATATCGGTTCTTCCGAACAGAGGCTGTATTGAGGCTGGTCCGCACCGCCTCTGCTGTGGCTCAACAGCCAACGTGTCGAAATTAGAAGCGCATTATGAGAATAACGATTTTCACAGCGATCTTGGTAATTGCATCGACCTGCTGCATTCTGACATCCTGTGACACTCCGGTTGGTCAAGGGGCAGCATGGGGTGCTGCCACAGGAGCGATCATCGGCGGCGCTGCGACTGGGAATGCGCGGGCCGCATCAATCGGCGCAGCCGCGGGGGCGGCAGCTGGCGCTTTAACCGGCAAAATTATCCAGGAGAATCAAGCCGCCCAATACGGCCCGGTGCCCCGGGGCGGTTATCCTTATGCGCGGTGGGCGGGAACACCGGGCTTCTACTACAGCCCCTACACTGGTCGCGTCTACAATCTGCGCGGCGTGCCGCCAGGTGGACTTACCCGCGATATTGATACGGGTCGACTTTTCCGAAGACCCTGAATTGACAACAATTCCATAGCGACCGCTCCGTGGCCGGATCGCGTTTCAGCGCGCTTTGGCTTGCAGCGCATCCACCATCGCTCGCGCTTCGTCTGTCATCTTAATCAGTTCCGGCCACGATCGGTGATAATTTTCGCCAGGTAATTTGCGCGTGGCGTCAAAGCCCATGTGGGAGCCGATGTTCTGTTCGCTTGGCGCGTGATCGAGCGAGTCACTTGGATTTTTGATGACCGTTGTATCCCGTGCAGGGTCGGTGTTCGCACACAATCGGAAAAGGACGTCGCTCGTGTTGTGCACGTCGCAATCTTCGTCCACTGCGATGATGTATTTGCTGAACATCATCTGGCCCATGCCCCAGAGGCCGTGCATCACTTTGAAAGCCTGATAAGGATATTGCTTGCGGATGCTCACGAACACCAAATTGTGAAATACGCCTTCGGCCGGCAACGTCATGTCCACGATTTCCGGGAAATTCATTTTGAATACCGGCAGAAGAATTCGAACAGAGGCATCGCCGATATAAAAGTCTTCCATCGGAGGTTTGCCGACAATGGTTGTGGGGTAAATCGCGTCGCGTCGGTGCGTGACCGCAGTCAAATGGAAAACAGGGTAATCTTCCACGGCGGTATAAAATCCGGTGTGATCACCAAAGGGCCCTTCCGGGTGCATCTCTCCTGGCTGCACATATCCTTCCAGAACAAAATCAACATCTGCCGGCACCTCCAGGTCGATCGTTTTGCATCGAACCAGTTCGATAGATTTTCTTCGCAAGAATCCGGCAAAAAGCAGTTCGTCCAAACCGTCCGGCAAAGGCGCAGTAGCGGCAAATGTGTAAACCGGATCGCCGCCTAGCGTAACGGCGACGGGCATGCGTTCACCGCGTTGGTAGTAGCGCCTTCCGTGGCGCGCTCCGACCTTGTGAACTTGCCAGTGCATTCCGGTGGTGTGGTTGTCATAAACCTGCAGCCGGTAAATGCCCACATTGCGCGCGCCGGTTTCCGGATCCCGCGTGTGCACGTTTGGTAGCGTGATAAAACGCCCGCCGTCTTTCGGCCAACATTTCAGAATAGGAAGATCGCATAGAGAAAAACCGCCCCCATTTTCAATCTTGTACACCGCCTCGTGACATGGGGCGTCACGCACCAATTTTGGTCGCGCATGGAGAAGATGGATTCCCTGCTTCAGTAAATTCCAGCCTTCTCGGAGATCGGTAGGCGGTTTTGCCTTCAGGATGAGCTGGATTTCGCGCGCGACATCTTCAACATCGGAAACCTGTAACGCCATGGCCATTCGGCGGCGCGATCCCATGGTATTGATGGCGACAGGAAATTCCGATTTTTTTCCATCGACCATCGGTTGCTCGAACAACAAGGCTTTTCCGCCCCCGGACGATTTCATCTCGCGGTCCGCCCATTCCGCGATGAGCAGATCGGTGTCGACCGGGACCGAGACGCGTTTCAGTTCGCCCGCTTTGTCCAGAGCCCGCAGGAACTCTTGAAATGAATGGTAAGCCATGGATCAAACCCGCCGGAATGCTCGCCCGTTGCGCCGCAGAATGCGACAGAATTTTCGATCAGCTTTTTACTGAGATGCCAGGTATCGAAAGGACACAACCCTGCCGTTGGCGAACGTGACCACTTTGCCGGGATAAGGAATACTTTGCGGAAACCAGGCATAACAAAACGGATCGTACAATGGCGCCCCGAAATAGTAGTCTAACGGGCTATAATACGGATAATATGGGAAATTAGCGTAATAAGTGTAAATCCACGTTTCCGTCGGACCACCGCCCATGTTGCCGATAATTTTTTGATCCGTGGTCCCCCATGCCAGCCACACAGCCGTTCGTGACATCCCGATGCGAATTTGTCCCTGAGTTACGAGCGCTTGGTCTCTGTGTGAAAGAGTCTGGTAAAGGCCTGGATGATCGGAAATGCGCGTTTGCGGTGTCGAACAACCGGTAAGAACGATCGTGGCGGCGGCAAGGCTGAGTGTCGATGCGCGAACAAAAAACCAACCGTCCACGCCGCGAGGAAATCATGTCGGGCACCAATTTGGCAAGCTAAACCGTACATTGAACCCCAACGTCGTGGCAACGCTGGTCAAACAAACGAGGGGGAATGGCGTTATAGGGGCGGCGGCGGCGGCACGTACTGGAAGAATACTACTTTACCGTTTGAAAAAGTAGCTCCTCTGGAGGCATAAGGAAACTTAGGTGGGATATACGACCAATCGAATGGCCCATAATAATAGGGGCCGCCGTAGCTGGGAGGTGTTTGGTAACGTAAATAGAGCCACGTTTCGCTGGGGCGATCACCAATGTTGTCGGGGATTTTTTCATCTGGCGTGCCCCAGGCCAGCCATACCGCATCCATGGTCATCCCTTTGCGAATCTGTCCCTGACTTACCAGCGCCTGGTCTCTCGCCGAGAGGCGCTGGTAGATTTCGGGATGTTGCGAAATACGCGTCTCAGTGGTCGCACAACCGCTGAAAACCAACGTCACAGCTGTTATCGCGAATATAAACGCGACGGCCGGAAGTAGACGCTGCATGACGCGACGATCGTACCTCTGTTAAATCGAGTCAATTAAGCGCCTTGTTGATTCACCACCGCATTCTCCGTAACATGTCGGCGGATGCAGGACCGTCACGGCCACCGGATTTCCTATCTGCGCGTTTCGATCACCGATCGTTGCAACGAGCGCTGCACGTATTGCATGCCACAGGAGCTACAGGAATGGTTGCCCCGCGAGGAAATTTTGACGTATGAAGAAACGTTGCGCCTCATTCGCATTGCAGCCGAACTCGGTGTGTCTAAGGTGCGAATTACTGGTGGCGAACCGTTGACGCGTCGCGACGTGATTCATTTCGTTAGGCAACTTCCAGAGGTCGACGGAATCCGGAGCATCGGTCTTTCGACCAACGGGACATTGCTCGCGCGCGAAATCACGCCAGGCCGCAGCATGGCGGAGGTGCTTCGCGAGTCCGGCATGCAATCGATTAATGTTTCACTCGATACGCTCGATCCAGCCGTTTATTCGCAGATTACCGGCCGCGATTTCCATGCACAGGTGCTGGCAGGAATCGACGCAGCGATTGCCGCCGGGTTCGACCAGATCAAATTGAACACTGTCCTCATGCGGAGCCGGAACGAAGATCAACTGGTGCCGCTGATCGAATTTGCCGGAGCTCGGGGCCTTATCCTTCGATTTATCGAAATGATGCCGGTGAGCACCGCCGACGTTTTAAACGAGCGCAATTTCATGTCGGTTTTGAAGGCGAAACGGTTAATCGAGTCAGCTTACGGACCTTTAATTCCGGAAGCCGAATTTCGAACAAATGGTCCGGCTACCTACTATCAAATTCCGGGACGAGCTCAGCGCATCGGTTTCATCGGCGCGATGACGAACCTGCATTTTTGCGAGAACTGCAACAAGCTGCGCCTTACGTGCGACGGAAAATTGCGTCCATGTCTGGGGAGTTACCTGGAGTTCGATATCATGGAGCCGTTGCGTGCGGGTGCGAGTGATGAACAGCTCAAACAGTTTTTTCTCGATGTCGTAGAGCGGAAGCCGCGCGAGCACGATTTCAGAAATAGTTACCAGCCAAATCGCAAAATGGTTGCCATTGGCGGTTGAGGCTTGTCATTCCGAGCGAAGTCGAGACATCCCGATGCATTACATTGGTGGCGCCACGGGATTCCTCGACTCCGCTCGGAATGACAGGTAAGCAAAAATGAAACGCCTCACTCACATCAGTTCTGATGGTCGCGCCCAGATGGTGGACGTTTCGGGGAAGCCACTGAGCAGACGAAAAGCTGTTGCCAGTGGAAACATTCGACTTCACCGCGAGACAGTTGACTTGATCGCAAAAGATCAAATCGCCAAAGGCAACGTGTTCGCGACCGCGCGCATCGCCGGGATTCAAGCCGCCAAGAATACCGCGCATTTGATTCCCCTTTGCCACACTCTTCCGCTCAGTGAAGTAAGCATCGACATTGTCACCTCCAACGACTGCGTTGAGGTAAAATGCACCGCGCAGACAATCGCCCAGACCGGGGTCGAGATGGAAGCGCTGGTGGGCGTTACCGTCGCGTTGTTGACGATTTACGACATGTGCAAAGCCGTGGACAAGAGCATGGAAATTTCCGCGGTGCGATTGATCGAAAAGACGAAACAGCCCGCGGGTGCACCGGAGTAGTGGCGTGATGGAGTAATAAACTCATGAAAGCACCCGAACGCAGCAGCCCCCGAGCACAACAGCACTCCAACAGGATAACAGTTGGTCTCATCACAATCTCGGATCGTGCCAGCGCGGGCGACTACGACGATCTTGGCGGGCCGGCGTTAAAATGTGCGGCGCAGAAAGCTGGATGGCAGGTGCTGGCAGAAGCGATTGTGCCCGATGATGCAGTCCGAATTCAAGAGACAATCCGATCGTTTTCTAAACAAGGATGCGGTTTGATCCTCACGACCGGGGGCACAGGCATCGGGCCGCGGGACGTCACGCCTGAAGCGATTCGCGCGATCATGCGAGCAGAATTGCCGGGTTTCGGTGAAGTGATGCGTGCCGAGTCGATGAAGATCACGCCTAACGCAATTCTCTCACGTAACCTCGCTGCGGTTGTGGATCATGCTCTGGTGATCGGGCTTCCGGGCAAGCCGAGCGGAGCCGTGGAATGTCTGAGTTTCGTGCAGGGCGCAATTCCGCACGCAGTTGCAGTTGTGCAAGGTACACCGACCTCCTGCTGAAGCTTTTTGCGCGCGTCAGTCGGGCCAAACCAGCAATCGCATCAACTGCGCGCCATAATTTGTGAGATGCGCGTTTGCCTGGTGGCCGGAGACGATGTCGCGAGTGAGATAAGAATATTCAGTCGAGCTTTTCTTTACGTAGCTCAGCTCGGGCTGCGTCACATGTTGTTCGCTCGGTTCAATTTTCAAGGGAACACCGGAACGCGCGAATGAAACTTCCCACGATGATGGATTGTTTCGCTTCCCACCTGCAACCATCCATGGATAAAGCTGTGGCAAATCAAAGTGGCGCGCCTTCGGCAGGAGGACCTTGTAGAACGTCTCCTCGCCATTGAGGAACTCGGAAATTGTGAGCGCCGGATTTTTTCGAAGCGCCAAATAGAGACGCGCGATATCCAGACCGGCGAGATTCATGCCGTTGTAAATACCATGACGATTCGGATCGTTCCTAAAGAATGTGTCGTACCACGCTTGGAATTGCGGGCTAAACATCAGGTCCAGCTCCAAATGCAGATGCGCCCGCTCGCGGTTGATTCCTCTTCCCGTATAACCCATTACGGCGATACGCTGGCCACCTTTCACTGTCTCACCGGGCTGCACAGCGATCGAGCTGAGATGTCCGTAGAGACTGTAGTAATTTGAGCCGTCCCAATGATGCTCGATCACGATATATTTCCCATAATTTGAATAGCCGGCTACGGGGTTGACGTGCACGACTTTGCCATCGGCAATGGCGCGCACTTCATCGAGCGGTTCACCGTTTGCATCGCGGTGGACCGGGCGGATATCGATTCCTTCGTGAAAGCGGGTGTAAACGACGCCGCCACCAGTTTCTTTCGGGTCGCGCACAAACCCGTATTGCCCGCCCTCCCATGGCGTCGATTTCACGCCATTGAAGTCCCGATCGATGTGTTGGTAAAACGCAGCGCCGTCCCCGGAAAAGAGTGCGTCATTGTCCGTGGGAAGAACAAGATCGAGAGCCTCCGCTTGCGTGGTCACTGAAGTTGACAAAGCACCGACAAAAATAACTGCGGCGAACAACAATCGCATGAACAATTGAAGTGTTAGTGTTTTCCGTGTCCGATCGGCCGCCAGTCCTTCTTCATGACCTCGATGTCGGCGGTTGAGAGTCCGGAAGGAACATAAATTTTGCCATCTGACACCCGTTTGTCGATCTGCAGTGCAGTGATTAGCCGGCCATTGACGAATATGAAAAGGAGGCTCCCCCGGTGCTCAATGCTCAAAGTATCAAGCACCACGCGCCCGTGATCGTCCAGTTGAAATAAGGCGCCATATGTTCCGTCCGGAGACTGATACGGCGCAAACCCGACGACGTTGTGTTCTGTGATCCAGGGCGTCTTCTCGATTGCAATATCTTTGCCGCGCGATGTCGCCGGAGCGGACATTGAGAACGTGTCTGAATCATGAGGGTTCGCCTGGACGTGCACGCGAAACGTACAGTGTCGTGGTTTCCCGAATCCATCGCTCAGCGCAAAAACCAGGCCTAGTGCCACCACACACACAACCTTTATGCCCGTTGACTCCGAAAGCATTTGCGACTTCATAAAAGGTTTGACAGCAATTTTGCAACTCAGAAAAGTTTCGGCGCTCTTTGGGGTCCTCATGAATTGCCGCGTTGTATTGACCGTTATGGTAATTTTTATGGCGGGGTCTGTATTGGGCCAGGACGTCACGCCCGCGCCTACACCTGCGCGGAAACGAGGCTGGTTGAGCCGCATTCTACACCCGTTTTCTCCCAACATCGTCCCGCAATATAAAGACGCGCGTCTGCGTGGACTCGCTCTGGATCTGCAAATTTCGCCACAGACTGTTAAGCTTTCCGAGGTCCGCCAGCTTACAGTAAAAGTGACGCTGGCAAATCTCTCGAAGCGTCCGGTCGCGCTCGATTTTCCCACGAGTCAGCGGATCGAAATTTATCTGAAAAATTCTGCCGGCGATGTTCTGACAAAGTGGTCTGAGAATCACGCGTTCGTCGAAAAACCTGCCACAATCCTGATTAACCCCTCCGAGCGGATCGAGTACAACGAGACGATCTCGACGCGTGAGCTTACGCCGAACAAGGTGTTTATCGCCGAAGTTTTCTTTCCTCAATATCTGGAGTTGCGCATTCGGCAGAAGTTCCTCGCGGTGCCGTGAGCGGAGAATGAAGTGATGCACTAAAACTGTAGTAGAGTGATGTCTTCTGAAGCATCTGCAATGCTCCAACCCTCCAGTGGTCCATTACACCTCTTTTCTGATTATCATACTCATCCACAGGGGCATCGGGTGCAGAGGTACACGCAGGCACTTCTCCAACCCTGGGCGGATTCAGCGCGCAAGGCAGGGTTGAAGGATATCGCTTTTACCGATCATGATCGTTACCACGCAGGAATCGATTTTGATGAAATCGACCGGTTGCGAGAGCGAAATCCTGACTTGCGAATCCGTGCGTGGTATCGAACTTGATAACGATCCGGTTCACTCAGCGGCCGGCAGGAAGTGGGTGGAGCAAAATTGGGACAGGCTGGATTTTGTCCTGGGCTCGGTGCATTTCCTGGATCGCGCCGATCAGATGTTCGACAGCGTCCCGGATGGCGCAGTGCAATTCGAAGGCCGGAACATCGACGCGATTTATGTCGATTATTTTCGCCGTGTCCGCGACATGGCCGCCACTGGACTGGTCGATTGCCTCGCCCATCTGGACCTGATCAAAATCCATGGTCATCGGTCTTCTGCAGAGGTCGCCAGTTTGGTCAATGAAACGCTTGAATTTATTCGAGGCGCGTGACTTGGCGATTGAGCTTTCCACGGCCGGCTGGCGCAAGCCTGTGAATGAACTTTATCCCAGCAATTCAATCATCGAGCTGGCAATGGAAAAGGAGATTCCTTTCACCACCGCTTCGGACGCGCACTCCCACGTGCAACTAGGTGAGAATTTTTCCAGTCTCTCTGAGAAAATCTCCGATCTGAGCATTCGGGAGATCTGTATCTTCGAGAAGCACAGGCGTGTTCCGCAACCATTACAGCTTTAGATCGAGCTGCGGCCCTTTCTCTGTGGAAAACGCCTGTTCGGTGTCCGGCGGCAGGGGCAAACCAAAACCCAGACGCTGGGCCAGACGCTGGCAGGTCTCGGGCGCAAAACCTTCGAAATGATTGCCGGAAAATGCCGAGACACTGCGCACCTCGGGAAGATGCCGTTTAATTTTCAGCGACCAGCTTTCCAACGCAGCTTCGCGTTTCCAAAGCAATTTCCCGTAACGATGGATGTGGCCGCCATCTACGTCGTATTTTGTTGCGTAGTCACCAAGCAAACGCAGATACAGAAAATCGGTGGTGCATGGCAGAAATTCGAAAGGCGCGAGGTTTCGTTCGTTAAGCGGAGTGGTATCGGCCCAGACCCAGCAGATGCGATACTTTTCAATCAGGCGGATAAATTGCGGCCGATGCCAGCCGGCGTGACGAAATTCAATGGCAAATCGGAACTCGCGCGGCAGTTGCACCAGAAATTTCCGCAGTGCCTGCTTGCCGTCGGCAGGGGTCAGCGAGGGCGGGAGCTGAATGAGAATCACCTGCAGCTTTGATTCGAGATGTTCGATGGCGTGTAGAAACGAATTAAGCTCCGCTGCGCAGTCCCGTAGACGGCAGATGTGCGTGATCTGCCGGGGAAGCTTACATGCGAACCGAAAACTGGCAGGAGTCATTTCCGCCCATCGGCGGACCGTGTTTTCCGCGGGCACTGCGTGAAAAGTCGAGTCGACTTCAACCGCCGGAAAATAGTTGGAATAGAACTCAAGCCAGTGAGACTCTGGCAAATTGTGTGGATAAAACACGCCGCGCCAGTCTTCAAAGCTCCATGCGCATGAGCCGATGCGTATTTTTTGTTGATCGAAGAGATTCAAGTGGAATCGAAAAAGTATTCGGTTTTGCCCGTCGGAGAAGATGTCACATTGAAGGAGAAGAGTGCGCGGAAAACTTGACGGGCTGGATAAGTTAACTACGCTGGCACCTCTGGATGCAACTGCTTATTCGCAGCTTTCTGGTTCTCGTTGTCACCCTGTTCCTTTTACCTGAACAGGGCGATGCCATCATCTTTAAGCCCGGTAAAAAGGCGAAGTTCGTTGTGCCCGGCGAGGAAGAGATGAGCGGGGACGCGGCAGAACTATATCAGACCGGGCAGACCGCAGAAAAAGAAGGGAACAAGAAGCGCGCGATCCGAGCGTACAAAACTATAGCCAAACGTCACCCAAAAGACGCTCTGGCTCCGACGGCGCTTTATCGCGCTGCTCAATTGCAGGAACAGATCCGTGACTACACTCCGGCGGCCGAATCCTATCTTCAGTTGGTTGAAAAATACGCGGGCAGCCCGCATTTTGACGATGCGATCGAGGGGCAGTTCCGCGTTGGCGAAATTTATCTAAACGGAAAGAAACTGAGGATATTGGGGATTCCGGTGGCATCAGCACTGGATCGTGCAGTCACGATCTTCGCAAACGTTGTCCGCACGGCGCCCTATGGGAAATACACCGCCCGGGCACAGTTCGATATTGGCCTTGCGCGTGAAAAGCAGGGAGCGAACGACGCGGCTATCCAGGCGTACCAGGCAGTGGTGGACAAGTTTCCAGACGAACCGATTGCCGTCGATGCGCAATATCAAATTGGTTACATCTGGTTTACGGCTGCCAAGTTAGGAACAAATGACGCCGCCGCGGCAACCAACGCGAAAACAGCGTTCCAGGATTTTCTCTTCCACTATCCCAAGAGCGAAAAGGCAGCGCAGGCGCGCAAGAACCTCGATATTCTTGATCACAAACAGACAAGTAATTCTTACAAGGTCGCGAAGTTTTACGACAAACAAAAATTTTATCGCGCTGCCGTCATCTACTACAACGAAGTGATTCGACAGCAGCCAGGCTCCGAGGAAAGTACCGAAGCGAAGAAGCGGATCGATCAGTTGCGCAAAAAATTTGGCGATGCTGTGCTTCAGCCCGCTATATCCGTGTCGCAAAACGCCAAGAAAAAAACCGATGCGCACGGTTCGGCGAGCTGCGGGTAATGGATCAGCCAAACCGGGCGCACCGAATAACGAAGCTCCTTTGCCTTCATCGGAGTCGGACAATTCGCTTCCGCCGCCGGCTTCGCTTGCGCCAGATACGACGACTGCGCCTGAACCTGCGTTACCCCTGCCGGGCACGAGCACGAGCACCGATCCTTCCAATCCTCCCGGAGCGTCGGCTGCGCCCGAAGCGTCCGCCTCACCGGCGCCTTGAAAGCCTTATTTGCGGCAATTTTTTGCTTCGCGGTCTCTGGTTGCCTTGGCTATCACGTCGGGCCCGTAAAGCCATACTATCTCCGTGACGTCCACACGATTGCGGTTCCGACGTTTAAAAATCGCACCCTCGTACCTCGTATAGAGGTTTTGGTCACGGATACGGTGATCAAACAATTCCAGCAGGATGGTACGTATCAGATTGCGAGCGACGACAAGGCAGACGCTACCTTAAGCGGGGAGATATCTCGTATTGTCCGGGCGCCGGCGCGCTCCGTCCGTGGCAACGTGCTGGCCACAACCGAGTTTAGTCTGCTAATGAGTATCAAGTACTCGCTGACTACGCGAGACGGCAAACCGTTGGCCGGGCCAGGGGAAGTAACTGGAACCACTAGCTTCTTCGTCACCGGCGACGTGACCACTGACGAAAGACAAGCGCTGCCGCTCGCCACTGAGGATCTCGCCACCCGATTAGTTGCTCAACTAAGCGAGGGATGGTGATGAGATGAAAGGTGAAGAGAAGCTATGGGCGATTCTCAACGAGAAGCTTGATAATCTTCGTGCCACGAATCGTCTGCCCGAGGCAATTCGGGTCGCCGAAACGGCGCTGGAAGTTGCCAGGCGTGCCTTCAAGGGCAACCAGACTGCGCTTGCCTCAAGTTTCGAAAAACTAGGGCAACTGCTGGAACAAAAAGGCGACCACGCCGGCGCCGAGGCATACTTACTGAAGGCGCACGTCATCCTCGAGAAGGGGAACCCGCCAGATCAGCGCGCCATCTACCGCTCGGCACGACGGCTGGCGTTGCTTTTTGATAATCTTGGTCGATCCGAAGAAGCAATCGATTACTACCAGAAGGCAATAGCTTCCGGGACCGAAATCGAAGATGTCCCTTACTCGGATATTGGTACGATGTTAAATAACGTCGCACTCATCATGCGCAAATCGGGTCGGCAAAAAGCGGCAGAGCCGTGTTATTTGCGCGCCTTGGAGATCTACGAGAAGCAGCTGGGACCCGACCACGCCGACGTGGCATCCGTACTAAATAATCTGGCAGTGTTTTATACCAACGAACGCCGATATACCGAGGCCGAGAAACTGCACCTCCGTGCGTTGGCCATCAGAGAGAAGTTGCAGCCACTTCCGATCGCGGATATCGCGCAGTCGAAATGCAACCTGGCAGTCGTCTATCATTCACGCGGCGATTATACCAAGGCGGCGGAGCTCTATCAATCCTCAATCAAGAGCTGGGACCAAGTGCAGGAGAAGCCTTCAAAGGACTACGATATTGTCGTATCCAATTATGCCGATCTCTTGCGTTCCCTTGGTCAGGTGCGCAAGGCTCACCAATTGGAGGTACGCGCCCGCAAGAAACGGTCGGATTGAGTTAGCCAACGGTTCCCCCCGATTTCATCTTGCAGGCCTCTCGCACGCGCGCATTATAAAGCGCTTTTCTTGCTCGCGTGGCGGAACTGGCAGACGCGTACGGCTCAGGACCGTATGGGGAAACCCTTGGAGGTTCGAGTCCTCTCGCGAGCAGTCAATCTTGCCACCCGAGCGATCTTGCGCGATCGATCAGGAGCTGCTCGATGCTAGTCGCCGGTGGTTGTTACTTTCCACCCGATTTTCTTCTCGCTGCCCAGCGGGCCTTCATCAGCTCCGAAAGCCGTCTTCGGCCGGCAGGAGTAAGCGCGCCTTTCTTTCGAGTAGAGGCTTTTGTTCCTCCTGTTTTCCTTCTTGCCGCCCAGCGCGCTTTCATTAGTTGAGAAAGCCGCCTTCGGCCGGCCGGCGTGAGTTGGCCTTTTCGGGCCGCGGGAGCTGCCCCTGCTCCGGTGCCACGCTTCTTTGCCCAACGAGCTCTGGCGGCTGCCGAAAGCTTTGCCCTGGTCGCAGGCGAGAAGTAGCGTCCGGAGGCGGCGGTAGGAGCGGCTTCCCTTTGAGGTGCACCTCGCAAAAGTGAGGAAAGTCGTTGTTGCAGATTATCGATTTGCTGGCGAATTGAAATCGCTTCCTGTAGATCTTTAACAGATATGTCCATGCCGCTAGATAGCCGTAGTTGCCAAGTCTGGCAATCAGTAATTTTGTAACGAGTTTCAGCCTTGTTCCTCGTTACTAGCTCGTTAGCTATGCGACAAGTCATAAGGCGGAACCTTGTAAAAGATGTCAGTTGGTGTTCGATCGGATCATGACATGATTGCCAAACCTGCGTACGTCCGGGAAATGTTCGGCTCGATTGCGAGACGCTACGATCTCGCAAATCATGTGCTGAGCTGCGGGATGGATTTCTACTGGCGTGCCCGGGCGGCTAACATCGTGGCCGGCTGGCGCCCACGTAACATCGCTGATCTAGCAACTGGCACCGGAGATCTGGCACTTGCTCTCCAAAACAAGTTGCCGGACGCCGAAATCACCGGTGTCGATTTTGTGCCGGATATGCTGGAACTTGCGCGAAAAAAGGGTCTGCGAAACGTGTTACTGGCGGATGCGATGAAGCTCCCGTTCCTCGATGGGTCATTCGAGTGCATTACGATCGCGTTCGGCTTGCGAAACTTGGAAAATTACTCAGCCGCGCTTGGTGAAATAGCGCGCGTCCTTAGCAGCAATGGTCAGCTATTGGTGCTCGAATTTTCATTGCCGAAAACGCCGATCTTGCGCGCGATGTATCGCTTCTATTTGCATCGGTGCCTGCCCTTGCTCGGCTCGTTTCTAACACAAAAGAAAAGCGCCTATGATTACCTCGGTGATTCAATCGAGGAATTTCCAAGCGGCAATGCGATGTGCGAGTTGATGCGGGCGAATGGCTACATCCTCCCGACGTTCGAACCTTTGACGGGAGGAATCGTCACAATCTACACCTGTACAAAACCGTAGGAACAGGGAAACTCCCTTGCCACGACACAGAAAGAGAGTTACAAAAAACTCGGCGTGATTGATTACATTCAAAAAGGCGGATTATTGATGTGGCCGATTCTGGCCTGCAGCATTATTTCCATTGCTGTGTTTGCGGAGCGCCTTTTTTATTTTCATCGCGCGACAATTCATGTCGGCGAGTTCTTGAAGGGATTGTCAAATTTGATTCGTCGTCGCAATTTCGCCGAGGCACTTGCATGAGTCTGCCGGCACGCCTGGTCCGGTGGCGCGAGTGATTCATGCTGCACTGATCCGGCACGATGCGCCCCGAGCGGAGTTACGCGACATCGTGCAGGAAGCCGCACAGCTCGAGGTACCCAAACTGGAGCGGTTTCTTCCGGTGCTTGCTACCATTGCTTTCCTTACGCCATTGCTGGGGCTGCTTGGGACCGTCGCAGGGATGATCGATGCGTTCGGGACGATTGCTTCAAGCGGCGGTTATGCCACGGTCACGGAACTTTCCGGTGGCGTTTACAAGAGTCTGCTGACGACTGCCGCCGGGCTGGTTGTGGCAACACCCACGTTTGTCGCTTACAGCTACCTCTCTTCCCGCATAAACACCATGATGCATGACATGGAACGCGCGGGCATTGAGATCGTCCACATGTTGACTGAAAGCCGTCCCATCAGCGGCATCATCAGTTTCCAGCAACCTGATGAAATGTTCGAGCGAGATTGAAGCACGGCAGGACCTTTGATGACGAAGCGCTTCGTCGCGTGGAATCGTTCAAGGTGGAACGTTAAAGCGTCAGATGAGACTCAGCCGGACAACAACTTATAACTTCGGATGGCTTTTACTCATCGGGCTTGTCGATCTCGCTTTCCTGCTCGCTTTTTTTCTGTTGCTAAGTTCGAATTTTATCCTGCAACAAGGCATCTCGATTTCGATGCCGTTTTCGCGTTTTACGCTTGGTCCAAAGAGTAACCAGCAAATCATTAGTATTACCGGCGGCGCAGTTCCCGCGATTTATTTCCAGGACCAGCGAGTTACGATGGAGCAGCTTGGCCACCTGCTTGATTCAGCCAAACGTAAGGACCAATCGATCATTATCAAGGCTGACCGTTCTGCGTCATACGAAATAGTCGCCGAAGTAACGAACGCTGCGCTTGAACATGGCATTACGTTCTGTCGCTCTTGCTGCGACTCCGCCACGATGAATGGCGCTGCTGCTGAGATTGCCGCCGAACCACTTCTTATTTAGTTGGGATTCGCCTCGGGGCCGGAAGGACGATGCTTGCATCGTTTTTGGTGCTGTCGCTGGTGGCCCACGCCCTCTGCTTTTACGTTTTCCAAATTGTTTATCCGACGCCGGTAGCGGTGCTGCCGCCGCCAGCCCGCGTTACATTCATCGCCCTGGACTCCGATGAAGGTCGGACACTTCTTCACTGGATCGATGCAGAAGATCCTGCATTAGCTTTTACGACCCTTCCGCCACCGGGAGCAAGACTTCGCGCTCTCCCAACGGCGGAGCATGTGCCATCCTATTCTGCGTTAGAGCCGATTCTGAAGGACCTTCCGGCGTTAAAGCCGGATCTGCGCATTCCGAGTTCCCGGCCACCGGGAGCCGTGTCAGCTCTCTCGCGACGGAAAACAGCCCCTGCAGAGGCCAGCGGCAGAACGTCTATTACTTTTTCCTGGGAACCTCGATCAGTTCGGGGCTCCGAGTCTGCCTCCTTCGCGTTTCGTCGCGTCCAATAAAGAAACTCCTGAAACACTTCGGTTTCGTGTGGCCGTCAACGAAATGGGAGAAATTCGATATTGCTTTCCGATCGATTCATCAGGTGATCCAGCGTTGGACGAACAAGCGCGCTTGCAGGTTATCCGTAGCCGTTTCTCGCCGAACAGAGGAACCGGACAAAATTCCGGCGCGTCTCTGGTCTGGGGCATCGCCACAATTCAATGGGGCAATGATGTCGCGCGCACAGCAGCAAGCAGCCCGTCAGCCAGCGTTACGCCGTGATTCGCGTCAGTCTTGCTACTCTGGTCACGATTTATCTGCTGCTTTTTCTTGCGGCAGTCTTTCTATTTTGGATAGTTGGAGAATGGAACCGCCGGCGCCGCGAGCGACAGGCTCTAGAGCACCGGTTGCGTTGCGTGATTTGCGCGTTCGAATTTGAAGATCGAACTGATGCGCTGCTTCCCCGGTGCCCGCACTGCGGAAGTTTAAACGAACGATTCAGAATGGAGAACATTTAGACATGGGAATGTGGATAGGCCGAAACCGCAAAGCGCGCGTCACCTATGGTTTCGACGAGATCGCGCTGGTGCCCGGGCGCGTGACCATCAATCCCGAACGAAGTCGATATCATGTTTCGTTTGCCTCGTAAGGAGGCGCCGACCGCTGGAGATGACCATCCCCATACTCGCCAGCGCCATGGATGGAGTCGTCGACGTGGGCTTCTCCATCGCGATGAATAAGCTTGGTGGGCTTGCCGTTTTGAATTTGGAAGGAGTGCAGACGCGCTACAAGAACCCGCAGGAAGTCCTGCAAAAAATCGTCGAAGCGAATAAATCCGAAATCACTGCACTGCTGCAGCGAATTTACCAGGAACCGATCCAAGAGGATCTGATTGCCGCGCGTGTGCGCCAGATTAAAGACGCCGGGGTTATAGCAGCTGTCAGTTCGATTCCTCAGCGCGCGGCGGAATTCGGAAAGATCGCGCAAGAAGCCGGTGCGGACGTTTTCGTGGTGCAGAGCACCGTTTCTACGGTCCGGCATATTTCGTCGGAGTATAGGTCGCTCGATCTGGAAAAATTTTGCCGCGAAATGCGCATACCTGTGATCGTGGGAAACACAGTTGGCTACGATGTGACGCTAGAGATCATGGAGTGCGGGCCGGCTGCGGTGCTGGTTGGTGTCGGGCCCGGAGCCGCCTGCACCTCGCGCGGCGTGCTCGGCCTCGGCGTGCCGCAGGTTACTGCCACGGTTGATTGCGCGGCTGCGCGCGATGCTTACTTCAAAAAAACCTCCCGCTACGTGCCGATCATCACGGATGGTGGAATGAACCGCGGCGGCGATGTTTGCAAGGCGCTGGCTTGCGGCGCAGACGCGGTGATGGTCGGCAGCGCTTTTGCCAAGGCGCAGGAAGCGCCCGGCCGCGGCTACCATTGGGGCATGGCCACTCCGCACGCCAATCTTCCACGCGGCACACGCATAAAAGTGGGCACCACCGGTTCACTAAAACAAATCCTCTTCGGCCCGGCCGAGGTGGACGACGGCAGCCAAAATCTTGTCGGCGCAATTACTACCTGCATGGGCAACGTAGGCGCGCGCAATATTCCCGAGTTCCAGCAAACCGAAATCATCATCGCGCCTTCGATCCGGACCGAAGGAAAGCTTTTTCAGACTGTGCAAAATGTCGGAATGGGAACCAGTTGACGGTTCCCCGCTTCCACGCTTAAACGCTATACGTCATGGCCGAGCGCAGAGTGGTTATCACGGGTATGGGTGTTGTCACACCAATTGGCAACGATCTCGAAACGTTTTGGTCGAATCTGAAGAACGGCGTAAGCGGAATTGGCACCATCGACGCGTTCGATACTACCGGATACGATTGCAAGATCGGGGGGCAAGTCCGCGATTTCGATCCAAAGCCGTTCTTCAAAAATCCCAAGGATGTGCGACGCACCGATCGATTCACTCAACTTGCCATGGCGGCGGCAAAAATGGCCGTTGCGGACAGCGGGATCGACATTGCGAATCTAAAGCAACGGGACCGGTTCGGCGTGATTGTTAGCACCGGAATCGGGGGACTCAAAACCTTACAGGACCAGTTGCAGATCCTGTTGACGAAGGGACCCGGACGAAACTCGCCGTTCACCATTCCAATGTTGATCAGCAACATGGCGGGCGGCGTGATTTCCATGGAGTTCGGCCTCCGCGGTCCCAATCTTTGCATCGTCACGGCTTGCGCCACGTCCAACAACGCCATCGGCGAATCCTGGAGAATTATTAAATTCGGCGACGCCGATATTTTCCTCGCAGGCGGGGCAGAAGCATCCATTGTCGAAATCGGCGTTGCAGGATTTTCGGCCATGAAGGCACTGAGCAAACGCAACGATGACCCGGAGCGCGCTTCCCGGCCATTCGATCGTGATCGGGATGGATTTGTGATGAGCGAAGGCGCAGGAATCGTCGTGGTGGAGGAACTGGAACATGCCAGGGCGCGCGGCGCCAAAATTTATTGTGAGATTACCGGCTATGGGGTTTCTGCCGATGCCTACCACATGACTGCGCCGCCGCCGGATGGCGAGGGCGCGGCGCGGGCCATGAAGCTCGCGCTCGAACACGCCCGCATTTCACCCGGGCAGGTCGACTACATCAACGCGCATGCTACCTCCACCGATATCGGCGATCTTTGCGAAACACGTGCCATTAAGCAGATTTTTGGCGCAGAGGCGTACAACGTCCCGATCAGTTCCACCAAATCGATGACCGGCCACTTGTTAGGCGGCGCCGGCGGAGTGGAGATGGCTGCTTGTGCGCTGGCCATCCGCGATTCCGTCGTTCCGCCGACGATCAATCTGGAAAATCCAGACGAAGAATGCGACCTCGATTACACCCCGAAGGTTGCCCGCGAAAAGAAGGTTCGCGTCGCGCTCAATAATTCGTTCGGTTTCGGCGGCCACAACGCCACGCTCGTTGCCACCGCATTCGAAGGCTAATGCTGACTGCGGCGAGCCGCCTTCGAGATCCTGGGTCCGACGCTTTGACTATTCACGGTTCACCGGTCACTATTTACACCGGTAACGCGGGCATAGCTTAATGGTAAAGTTCCAGCCTTCCAAGCTGGCCATGCGGGTTCGATTCCCGTTGCCCGCTGTTTTTACAGCTCAAAAAATGGCTTTTGCCTTGCCTTCCGTCGCAACTTCCCGCTAAAGCCGAAGAAATCGCTTCTAAATGAGGTAATAATTAAGTCAAATTTCCGTTGGCCGCTGTTGATGAGACTTTCTTTTTTTCCGGGTTTCTGATCCTTGTTGCTGCATCTTCAAATGTACATGCCACCGAAGCGCTATTATTTAATGGTGGTGGCTACAACATCCAGATCCTGATCGGGTACGAGGACGATCCAATCATCGCCCAGGTTCTCTTTACACCTCCTGGAGCCAAAGAGTGGGTTAGCCTTCCACGTAACCTTCTTCAAATTGAAAAATTCGACATGAAAAAGAGCATCTTGACCATGCACTTCTCAAATAAAAACAACCCGGATTTGCCGGCGTCGTTTTCTCTTTCTGTCAGAAAGACCAGTGCTGTCGTTTCTATTAACGGCAAAGAAATTAAGAGTGAATTCGATTGGGACATTTGATCCCACCGCCAAATTCGCCCCATTGCCTTTTCCACCCGGCTCGAACCGGCGGCCTTACTGTTGGACGAAAAGCCGTCATCGCCCTTTAGAATCGTTCATAGAAGCGTGGTGCTGAAACTTGCGTCGGGGGGCTGCGGCACGATTCCCGTTCTCCGCTATTGATTTGGGGCAATCAAATCGCGATTTCGCCAGGCATAGCCGACGCCGGAGTAAATCGTCAGCGCCACGGTAATCCACACAAGCACCGGTCCGCCATCGCCCCAGGCACGCATCCACCATACGGCTTTTTCATCGGCATAATCCAGCTCTGCAATCGAAAGAAGCGTCAGGAAGAAAATGATCGTGACGATTTGCCATGATGTTTTTTGTTTGCCCAGCGACTCCGCCGGAAGAATTCGCCCTTTGGCACTGGCCATGAGCCGTAAACCGGTGATAAGAAAATCCCGCGCCACAATTGTTGTCGCTGCCCATGCCGGTACGGCTTTCAGAGGAACCAGTGAAATAAAGGCTGCTGCTACCATGATCTTATCCACGAGTGGATCCATCAATTTACCAAAATTGGTGATGACTCCGTATCGGCGGGCAATCTCGCCGTCGACAAAATCGCTCAGCCCGGCGATAAGAAAAATCACGAGTGCGGAGGTGCGCGCATAATGCCACGACGAACTTAGCGCCACGACAAAAAGCACAGTCAACGCAAGCCGACTGAGAGTAATTCGGTTCGCCCAATTCATACTGTAGCGGCCTCGCCGTGAGAGGCACGGGAGAGCGTTTCGTTCTTAAACCGTGGCCGTTTCCAAATCGGCACTCTCTTCTTCAATTCATCCACGATCCATTGACTTGCTCGAAACCCGTCGCTGCGATGCGGACTTGCCACTCGCAGGAACAGGGATGGTTCTCCAACCGCGATAAATCCGATTCGGTGGTGAATGATCACTTGTTTAAGCTCAAATTTCTCACAGGCGTGTTCTGCGATTTGTTTCAACTGGTACGTGGCCATTTCACGATGCGCCTCGTACTCGATCCCGTCGATTTCACGGCCAGCTTCAAGTTTGCGCACCACTCCCCAAAACTCGACCATCGCTCCGGCATCGCTTCTGTGGTTTTTCGACGGTTCCTCCAGTGGATCTTCCTTTACCAGAATTTCACAAACGACATTTGCCATGCGCTTCAACTACTCGTTACAGTGACTATTCTGTGTTGAGCAGCTACAAAAGGAGATACCAAAATGAACATGAATCAATGTGATATTGGCCTGATTGGCCTCGGTGTCATGGGCGAAAGTCTCGCCCTGAATTTGGACTCGAAGGGATTTTCGGTCGCCGTGTTCAATCGGACGACAGAAATTACGGACGAATTCGCGGCAGGTCGCGCCAAAGGAAAAAACATCCAGCCGACTCGTACGCTGGAGGAATTTGTTGGGGCGCTAAAAAAACCACGCATTGCGATGCTGATGGTAAAGGCGGGCGCTCCCGTGGATTCTGTTATTGGCCAGTTGGAACCGCTGCTGGAGAAAGGTGATGTGATCATCGACGGCGGAAATTCTCTCTTCACCGACACCCAGCGTCGCGGCCAGGCGTTGGAAAGCAAAGGCATTTATTTCATCGGTATGGGTGTTTCCGGGGGTGAGGAGGGCGCGCTTAAGGGCCCTTCGCTTATGCCCGGTGGCCCGCGGGAGGCATGGGATATCATCGCGCCGATTTTCCGCAAGATCGCTGCGCAAGTGGACGGCGAACCATGCTGCCGATACCTGGGGCCGGACGGCGCCGGGCACTACGTGAAAATGGTCCATAACGGCATTGAATACGGCGATATCCAATTAATCTGCGAAGCCTACGCTATTTTGAAGGACATCCTCGAAATGGATGCCGCTCAACTTGCCGATGTTTTCGCGGAATGGAACAAAGGCGAACTCGAGAGTTATCTCATCGAGATCACGTCCCAGATTTTTCGCAGAATTGACCCCGACACCGGCAAGCCGCTGGTGGACATGATCCTCGACAAAGCCGGTCAAAAGGGAACCGGGATCTGGACGCTTCAAGCCGCCATTCGACAATACGTCGTCATTTCCACGATTAACGCTGCTGTCGAAGCGCGCGTGATTTCCGCGGAGAAAGAAGACCGCGTTGCTGCCTCCAAGATTCTGCCGCAACCCAAAGTGCGACAGTTCAAAGGCAATCGCGATCGTTTCATCAAAGCGGTGCGCGATGCTCTTTATGCCTCCAAGATTATTTCGTACGCGCAGGGAATGGAACTCCTTCGCTCCGGCAGCACGGATTACAAATGGAACTTGAACCTCAGCGACATTGCTACCATCTGGCGAGGCGGTTGTATCATTCGCGCCAAATTTTTGAACCGCATCGTTCAAGCCTATAAGCGCGACGCCAACTTGCACAATCTTTTGCTGGACCGCTATTTCACCAGAATCATCAAAAGAGCGCAGCCGAAATGGCGGCTTGTAGTTTCGACAGCCGTTAAGCACGGCGTGGCTGTCCCCGCGCTTTCCGCCTCGTTGGCTTATTTCGACAGTTACCGCTCTGCCTGGCTGCCGGCGAATCTCTTGCAGGCGCAACGCGATTTCTTTGGTGCGCACACTTACGAGCGCATTGATAAGCCCGGCGTGTTTCACACCGATTGGACCGAAGCGGATCAAGCGCCACCGGAAAAACCGGCAGAACCAAAAACGCCCGAGCCGCATCACGCGGGGGAGTAATAGATCCGAGGCGCGGTAACCGCGCTCCATATTCGGTGTCGTGTTCCGGTGCTTATGCAAGGCACTGAGGCAATAACGCGCGCTTATCCCAAGCGGCGTACGCAGCCGAGCATGGGATTTGGTGACTTAAGGACCTGTGGCTAAAATGGAATGCAGATTCGCGGGGTCGCGGGTGAGTTTGCAGGGAATAAACCCCGTCGTTGAACGCTCATATGTTTTGAACGCGACTGAAGTTTCCTCACGGGCGAGCCCGATATTGGAGGCAAACAACAGTTCGAACAAGAGAACACTCAACATCGATTGATGGAGGTACATTATTGCGTAGTTGCTCGAACATCGGATCTAAGAGGGCATTTCTTACGACCGTTGCACAAGAGCGTTGCGTTTAAACAAGTATAACCACTCGAAGTAAATTCTGACGGCGCCGCCCGTCCCTGCGGGTGCAGTGGGCAAATCCGAGAATAATTCTCGTGAGCAGGCGGTGGGCCAGAAGAGAGTTCACGAAAGGGTAAAACAAAAAAAGGAGATTAAATTATGAAAAATCGGCATATCGTAACAATCCTAGGAGCCATTGTGTCCATGCTTGTCTGCTTTGGGCTTTCGCCACGAGTGCAAGCGGTGAGTCCGCCCCCAGACGGGTGCTATCCCAATTTCACAACAGCGGAAGGGTGCAGCGCGCTTAATTCCCTAACAACCGGTGCTGGAAATACAGGCCTTGGTTGGTATGCGCTCTTTAGCGATACCACCGGCGCCTTCAATACCGGTGTAGGCGGCGGAGCGCTGGTTCTTAACAACGCTGATTCCAATACCGCAGTTGGCGCTGGAGCGATGTTGCTCAACACTACCGGCTATGAGAACGTGGCCGTTGGAACTAACGCGCTTGTCTTTAACGACAGCGGCTATCGCAACACTTCCGTCGGCGCCTTTTCGCTTACTAACAACGTAGACGGATACGCGAACAGTGCTTTGGGCCGTTGCTCGCTTCTTATGAATATTCATGGCTTTGGGAATACTGCCACGGGGGCTTTCTCGCTCCTGAATAATGACTCGAGCGGAAACGGCACTGCGATCTCCAACACAGCGGTTGGCGATTCGGCCCTCATGGGTAATGTCGATGGCGCTTCAAACACCGCCGTTGGTTTTGATGCGCTTCAAAATAGCACCGGCGATAACAACATTGCGTTGGGCGCTGAGGCCGGTATCGATCCCGGCATCGGCAGCAATAATGTTTACATTGGCGATCCCGGTTTCCCCGGCGATACCAACACAATCTCCATCGGCGGGATTGCCGCCAGCGGAACCGATTACGAAGCCACGTATATCGGTGGCATTTACGGGGCAAGCGTTAGTCAGGCCACTGCCCTCCCGGTCTACGTCGATACCGATGGCCATTTAGGCACGAGCCTTGTTAATGCAAGTGGCAAGAAGGTGAGAATACGCGGTTCTCAAGGCGCTCAGCCTCAAGCGAACATCAAGCAATTCCAGAAACAGCAAAAGCGAATTGCGGAATTGGAAGCCACAGTGGCACGTCTGGCGGCAACAGTAGAAAAACAGGCCGTACAAATTGAGAAGGTGAGCGCACAAGTCCAGATGAGCCGGCCAGCGCCAAAAGTGGTAGCGAATCCATAAGGAGATGTGTGCCGTTTCCACACGTTCGACTTTTAAGACGTTGCAAGATTAAAGCCTTACAGCCTTTTGGAACGGCCTGAGGGGAGACTGTCTCTATTGTGGTATGCCGATGGAACCGGGCGGCCTTTGGGTGCCCGGTTCCTCGCGCCACTGTGAGATCACGCCAGGGGTCAGCCTAACAACCAGTTCTACGGATTGAAACGGGTAGCCTTCGCAACCAGATAGAGAAGTTTTGTAGACTTCAAATGTTCGAGCGACCGTCTCCTGGGCCGTTGACGGAACGGATTGAGTAAAGGAAGCGTTACAGCGACATCATGAGCGCTTCGCTTGCCAGAGGGTTCGTGTTTCGCTGAACTTGAGTGGTCTGGAATGCGCGCCGATCATGTGCGCATGCAACGGGCGTCCGATTTCGACCGAATCACTCCTGATATAGCGATCTGGTCTGTTGATGACCGGGCTGTCAAAACGGAACTTTATGCGACCTGTCTAACGACTGTTGGCGGATTGTATCTGATCGATCCGATTCTTTTGGAAAGGCAAGCGTTGGAAAGGCTAATCGGTTCGTCTCGAGTCGCAGGGATTATCGTAACGAATTCAAATCACCAGCGCGCCGCTGTGCAATTTGCGCAACAGTTAGCGGTTCCGATCTTCGCACATCGTGGCACGTTTGGAGAGGAGCAGCCCGCGCGGCTGACGACCCTTTCTGATGGCGAGGAAATCTGTGAGGGGTTAAAGGTGATTGCCATCGACGGTGCGCCGTTGGGAGAAATTGTGCTTCGTTACATGGACGGGGGCGGAATATTCATTGTCGGCGATGCGCTGATCAATTTTGAGCCGTATGGATTCGCGTTTCTGCCGGCGAAGTATTGCTTGAACCATAAGGAAATGCGGCATTCGCTTCGGAAGCTCCTGGATTACAAAGCGGAACGAATGTTTTTCGCGCATGGCATGCCGATTTTGAGCGGAGCAAATGAGCGATTGCGAGATTTGCTCGACAGCAATTTGTGACTGACGGGTTCATAAACGTTTATCCCATCTGCAGAGTCCGCTGTCCCTGGCGCACAATCAGCCAATGCGCTGATGATGGCGCAGCCTACAGTAAACTTGGTCGAGTAATATGACGCAGGCTGACCTGAGACCGATCGCGCGCTTCTTGCGGCTGATTCGATTTTCGCACACGATTTTTGCGTTGCCGTTTGCTCTTGGCGCTCTTTTCGTCGCTGCGAACGGCTGGCCGTCGTTAAGAATTTTGCTGCTGGTCATTGCCTGCATGGTGTTCGCGCGGACGGCCGCAATGCTTTTCAACAGGCTCGTTGATTGGTCGCTTGATCAACGCAATCCGCGCACAGCCTCGCGCCACCTGCTCTTCTCCAAGTCAGGCGCCATCGTCTTGCTTGCACTCAGTTCCGGCTGTTTTCTATTGGCGGCGGCTGCAATCAATCGATTGACGTTGATCCTCGCGCCGGTCGCCTTGGCGGTGATTTTTTTCTACTCGGTGACAAAGCGGTTCACCAGCGCAACGCATTTTTTTCTTGGCCTTGCCCTGGCTATTTCACCGATCGGTGCGTGGATCGCGCAGACTGGACGCATCGACATCGCGCCGGTCGTGCTTGCGGCAGGCGTAATCTGCTGGGTCGCGGGATTCGATCTCATTTATGCCACGCAGGATTACGATTTCGATCGGCGCGAAGGCATTCGGTCGCTGGTGGTGAGGCTCGGGATCGCGCGAAGTCTCCAGATGGCGCAGTTGCTACATCTGCTCGCTTTCGTGGCGCTGATTGGTTTTGGCGTCACCGCAAAGCTCGGTGCGGCCTACTTTTGGTCGCTGCTGTTGATTGCCGCAGCGCTTCTTTACGAACACAAAACCGAAAAGCGCGATCTGGCCGGAATCAATCGCGCGTTTTTTCAGAGTAACGCGTTTGTTAGCGCGGTGTTCTTGGTCGCAGTTTGTTTTGATCGGCTCACTTAAACCGATCGTCCGGAGCAGCGTTTTCATTAACACACTGCTTCAGCGGGGTGCGGACGCGGTGAAAAATCTGGGGAACTGCTTTAGCAGTTTCTAAATGTGTCAGAAAACCGCTAAAGCGGTTCGGGTGCGATCACCGGAAATCACCTCGCTAAAGCGAGGCGTTACTGAAAATCACATCGCGTTTAACATTTCGACACGTCGCACATGTCTGCCGCCGTCGAAACCTGTCTCCAGCCAGATCCGGACAATCTTTAGCGCGAGATCTTCCGGGATAAGCCGCTCTCCCATCGAAAGCACATTGGCGTCATTGTGCTGCCGGGACAGGCGGGCGGAGTCTTCGTTCCAGCAAAGCGCGCAACGCACGCCGTGCACTTTGTTTGCCACCATTGCTTCGCCGTTACCGGAGCCGCCGAACACGATGCCGCGTTCGCACTCGCCACTCGCCACTGCCTCTGCTGCCGGACGAATGAACAGCGGATAATCCACAGGGTCTTCGCTGAACGTACCGCAGTCTTTTACCTCGTGTCCCAACGACTGGAGCAGTTCTTTTACTTTTTCTTTGTAACGAAAACCGGCGTGATCTGAGCCAACTGAAATCTTCATGCGAAACGAATTACACGAATTCGCACGAATTCCACAGGGCTCGGGCGGATTTCACCGACGTCAAGGTAGCGCATGCGTCCCGCTTGCATTACCTTGCCGATGTGCGCAAGCGAGGACGGATGCGCTACTTTCAGCCGCCGTGCAGTTTCGCCAGTTCACTCCAGATTTCGCGTTCGCGTTCGGTTAGCTTTTTCGGCACGTTCATTTGTACAACGACGTAGAGATCGCCGCGTTTTCCCGAAACGCCCGGGAGCCCGCGTTCGCGCAACCGAAACCGTTGGCCGCCTTGCGTGCCTGGCGGAACTTTCAGGCGCACCTTTCCTTCGAGCGTGGGGACGAGCAAATCCGTACCGAGGACGGCCTGCCATGGCTCGATCCTCTCCTCATGAATCAAGTCGCTGCCCTCGACTGAAAAATCCGGATGCTTGGCCAAACGCACGCGAAGAAAGAGATCGCCGCTTTTTCCTCCGCCAACGCCCGCTTCGCCCTGGCCGCGCAAACGAATCCGCTGACCTTCGCGTACGCCGCGGGGAATCTTGACCTGATACTGTTCGATCTTATCTGAACCAGCTCGCCGCAGGGACACAGTCCTCGTAGATCCGTGGAGCGCTTCCTCGAGTGTGACCATGATGTCTGCTTCCACATCAGCGCCACGTTCGGCAGTCGCAGCGCGCCCACCGAATCCGCCGAAAGCGGAACGACCCCGCCCACCGCCAAAAAACGCTTCGAAGAAATCGCTGAACCCCGTTCCGCCGAATTCAAACTGCACATCGCCGCCATCACCACCCCATTGATAGAATCCCCCGCCGGGTTGCTGCCCTTGCCATTGGGGTGGCGGTTGAAAACCGCCTGGCCGATTCCAATCAGCGCCGAGCTGATCGTATTTTTTCCGCTTTTCAGGATCGCTCAGAACTTCGTACGCTTCGTTGATCTCCTTAAATTTTTCTTCGGCGGCTTTTTTGTCTTTCGCGACGTCGGGATGATATTTGCGCGCCAGCTTGCGAAACGCGCTGCGAATCTCGTCATCGCTCGCCGTTTTCGGCACACCGAGCGTCTCGTAATAATCTCGAAATTGGACGGGCATTGATTATCAAGCTTGTGCCTCCCCTTGCTTCGCGCAACTTTTTGAATCGTGCGCGAACTGGGAAAGTTCATCGTGATCATTGGCGTGATCACTACGCTAGTCGGTTTGGTCATGTGGAGCGGTTTCGCGCCAAAATGGCTTGGGCCGACTCCCGGCGACATTCGAATCGAGCGCGGACATTCTGCTTTTTATTTTCCCATCGTTACGTGCATCATCATCAGCATCGTGCTCAGCCTGCTT
The DNA here is from genome assembly GCA_963838045.1 of uncultured Verrucomicrobiae bacterium. Lineage (GTDB taxonomy): Bacteria > Verrucomicrobiota > Verrucomicrobiia > Chthoniobacterales > UBA10450 > Udaeobacter. The sequence continues at coordinate 179,427 of CAWIPQ010000007.1, forward strand.
CTCTCGCTATTCTCGATCTTCCGTCGCTAGGTGGATCGGCTTCTCCGATCGACGATTCGCGGTGGCGAAAGACGATGGCAAAGATTCGCCGAAGGCGCAGTATGGTTGGCGTGATGGCCAGATCAAATCGGCGGGAATTGCTAGGTCGACACGTCGATGAATTGCTGAAATGCCGGCGCTGCCCGCGCATGAAATCGACGCCGGTGTCCGGCGGAGCGGCCATAAGCAACGTGATGATCATTGGGCAGGCGCCCGGTCCGCGGGAACCGACGTTGAAACGGCCGTTTGCGCACACGGCCGGGAAAACGCTTTTCCGCTGGTTCGAACAATTTTGTGGAATGGACGAAGCTGCCGTTCGATCGAGAATTTATTTCGCGGCGGTTTGCCGATGCTTTCCCGGTAAAAACTCCAGCGGCACCGACCGCGTCCCGGCGCCGGATGAGATCCGCAATTGCTCATCATGGATGGAAGATGAGATTCGAATTTTGCAGCCGCGTTTGATTATTCCCGTCGGGCGACTGGCGATCACGCAATTCATCGACTGCGTGAGACTGCAGGATATAATTGGCCGCAAATTTCGCGTTACACTTGCAGGACATCGCTGCGATCTGATTCCGTTACCGCATCCCTCCGGCGCATCGCCGTGGCACAAGATTCCGCCGGGCCGCGCACTCACCGAGCGCGCGCTCAAAATGATCGCGCGCCATTCTGCTGTAGCGGCGCTCTGCGAGCGCCGACGGCGGTCATAGACCGCCGCTACAGTCATGAAATTGGGCATTGGACGTTCGGCGTTGGACTTTGGACGTTTTGTTAATGTCTTCGAGTATTCCAAGGCGCGCTGATGTTCCCGAATCGGACAAATGGGACCTGACGCATTTGTTCGCTAACGCGAGCAAGTGGCAGGAGGATTTTGCCTGGCTGCAGCAGGAGTATCCGAAACTTCAGCAGTGGAAAGGCAGAGTGGGGGAATCCGCGCAGACGTTGTCCGAGATTCTGGAGTTCGAAAAATCGCTCGAGCTGAAAATGGAGCGTATCTATCACTACGCGTCGCTGCAAGCGGCCCAGGACAGCACCAACAACGAACACCTCGCACGGATCGGGCAGGTCCAGAATCTACATACGCGGATCAGCGAAGCGGCGGCTTTTGTTGTTCCTGAAATTCTGGCGATCGATGAGGAACGTTTTGGCAAATTCGTTGCCGACCCGTCGCTGAAGGATTGGCGGATCAAGCTGCACAAAATCCGGCGTATGAAACCGCATGTGCTTTCCGTGCCCGAGGAACGTCTCCTTGCACTAAGCAATGTCGCGCTCAGCGGTTATGATGACACGTTTTCGCAGCTGACCGATGTGGACATGAAGTTCGGTGTCGTGATCGACGAGACCGGGCGCGAGCGACCGCTGACTCAAAGCTCGTTTAGCTCGTTTTTGGTGAAGCGCGATCCTGAGTTGCGCAAACGTGCCTTTCATCAGTTCTACGCAGAATTCCGCGATCATCAGTACACTCTGGCCGCGTCGCTGGCATATTCGGTGAAAGCGGATGTTTTCCACGCCAGAGCCCGTCACTATCCCTCTGCGCTCGAGGCCGCGCTGTTCCCGGACGATATGCCGCTCGCCGTGTATGACGGTTTGATTCAAACCGTCCACGCGAACTTGAAATCGCTGTTTCGTTATTTCGATTTGCGCCGGCGCGTTCTTGGTCTGGACGAGCTGCATCATTACGACACCTACGTACCGCTGGTTCCGGAAATAGAGACGCGGTTCACTTTTGATCAGGCGGTTGAAGCGGTTCTCAATGCGCTGGCTCCGCTGGGAAAAAAATATGTGGATGTGCTGGCTGAAGGTTTGCGCTCCAGCCGCTGGTGCGACCGGTACGAAAACAAAGGCAAACGCAGCGGCGCTTTTTCGTCCGGAAGCTATGGTGCCCCGCCTTATATCCTGATGAACTACAAGGAGGACGTGTTTTCCGACGTATATACGCTCGCGCACGAGGCCGGTCATTCGATGCACAGTTGGTTCTCACAAAGTTCACAGCTGTTTCAGGATTATGAGTATCCGATTTTCCTCGCGGAGGTCGCGTCTACCTTCAACGAAGAATTGCTCACCGATCATCTGCTCCGGACCACCAGCGATCCCAAGATGCGGGCTTATATTATCAACCGCGAAATCGACGATCTGCGCGGCACGCTCTTCCGTCAGACCATGTTTGCAGAGTTCGAAAAAATTATCCACGCCATTGAGGAAAGCGGCGACGCGCTGACGCTCGACGTTTTCAAATCGGAATATCACAAGCTGCTCGAAACGTATTTTGCGGAAAACTTCGTTATTGATGCTGAGCTTGATCTCGAATGCCTGCGCATCCCGCATTTCTATCACGCGTTCTATGTTTACAAATACGCGACTGGGATTTCCGCAGCAGTCGCGCTTTCGCAGCGCGTGCTTTCCGGCGAGCAGCGAAGCGTCGACGCCTACATGAATTTCCTGCGTTCGGGTGGCTCCAAGTTTCCACTGGAAACCCTGAAGGCCGCCGGCGTAGACATGACCACGCCTGCGCCTATCGAGAGCACACTGCAGTTGTTCGAACGCCGTCTTGGCGAATTCGAAGAGCTATTGCTGTGAACCAGGGAACGGCGTCTTTCCAAAGCGCCGTTTCACTTGATGCTCCTGGCGAACTCGCTTTCGTACAAAACAAACTCCTCTTCGCGAAGACGTGCTTTTTGGGGATTGCGTCTGATGTAACGAATGGAATTCGCCAGGTGTTTCGGGTGGCGAATCAGCCGATCGAAATAGTCGCGCTGCCAAAAATTGCCTTTGCGTCCAAGCAACGAATTGATTTTGCGCGCCGTAAATCCCTTCCAACTCAGAATAATTTCCTCCAATGACCGCGTTGGGTTCAGCGCGAAAACGGCGTGCACATGATTAGGCATCACCACCCACGCGATTTGCGAAACTCGGTCGCCGTCAAAGTGACCAATGCTTCTGCAACAAGTGCAGCGAAATGGGGACGTCGCAGAACACACGAACCGTGACCCGCATCAAGCCGGCGCTCAATCGCGCCAGAAAAACGCTCGTGATACGCATGATCGGTCTCGGCATCCCATGGTGACGGATGGAATCGCAGCCACACCTCGCGATCAGACTCCCATTGCTCGCGCAGGTGTTGAGGGACGGCGTCGGCAAGCCGAAACGTAACGAAGTAAACTGCCCCTTTCTGCTGCCAGTGTGGAATACGATTGACCGTAAAACGGATGTCGTCGTACGGATTGAAGAATTGGAACTCGCTCATTTCCAGGGAGCGGCGGTTTCTTAACCGCCGAGCATAAAAAAGACACGGCGCTTTGGAAAGACGCCGCTCCTTGGTAGCATGAAGCGATGCGACTGCATGCTGACCAGCTTCTTGAACGGTTGGAACCGCTGTTTCAGGAAAACTTTGAGAGGTTCGGCGAATTAGGCGCTGCGCTATCGGTTTGGCAAAACGGCAGGACGATTGTCGACCTTTACGGTGGATTTCGCGATGCCCGTCGTGAACAGCCGTGGACAGCCGACACGCTTGTGCTCGTCTGGTCGGCGACGAAAGGAATCGGCAGCGCATGTGTCTTGCATGCGTTGCAGGAACACAAGATCGACCTCGACCAACGTGTCGCGGAGTTCTGGCCTGCAGTTCGGTCAGGCCGGCAAGGACAAAATCACGCTGGCACAATTGCTTTCACATCAGGCTGGGCTTTGCGCATTGGATCAGCGAGTCGACATCCTAAATTACGATGAAGTCATCCGCGCGTTGGAGATGCAGAAACCGCTATGGCCACCTGGAACCGCGCACGGTTATCACGCGCGCACGTTCGGATTTCTTCTCGACGAACTGGTGCGACGGATCACTGGAAAAACTCTATCCGACTACTGGCAGGAAAATTTTGCCCAGCCGCTCGGTCTCGATTTCTGGATCGGTTTGCCAGAGCGAGAAAATGCGCGCGTTGCCACAGTTTATGCTGCAAAAGGGGGAAGACCGCCGGAGCCGAAACAATTCTACACCGATTTAGTCACACCGGGCACTTTGGCGCGTAAGACGTTCACGTCGCCGTACGGCCTGCATGTTATCAGCAAGATGAATGATCCGGCGATTCGCGCACAGTCAATCGTCTCCTTCGGCGGTATCGGCAGCGCCTCGTCGCTGGCAAAATTTTATTCGATGCTTGCCAATGGCGGAACGCTCGATGACAAAAAGTTTTTCTCAGAGAAAACAATCGCATGGATGACTACGACCCTAACGGACGGCATCGACCGAGTTTTCCAGATACCGACTGCATTCTCGGCTGGGTTCATGAAGGATTCACGGCATGCTGCACGAAAAATGTTCGGACCAGGCGCAACAGCTTTTGGGCATCCCGGAGCGGGCGGCAGCCACGCTTTTTGCCGATCCTGCAAACGGCATCAGCGTTCGCTTACGTGATGAACCAAATGGAGCAATCGCTTTTGCCCACCGAAAAATCCTTGCGCTTGGTTGACGCGATTTATCGCGCTTTATAACGGCGCACTTCAGACGCTGAGTCTCTGGAATGGCCGGTTTGGAACGAACTAATCTTATTCGCCCACAATCGTGAGGAGAATTTTTCGACGATGAGGTGCGCGCCGGTGTTCGAACAGAAAAATGCCCTGCCAAGTTCCCAGCTGCATTTTTCCATCGACAAGTGGAACGGTCTCGCTGGTGCGCGTCAGGACCATGCGGATGTGTGACGGCATGTCGTCGCTCCCTTCGGAATCGTGCGTGAAGTAATCGGCGTCTTCCGGCACGAGGCGATCGAAAAACTCTTCCAATCGCGTCGCGCGCTGGGATCGGCATTTTCCATGATGACAATGCTGCAACTGGTGTGCTGAACAAAAACGGTGACGGTCCCATTCCGCACTCCGCATTTATCGATTTTCGACTGCAAGCTCATCGGTGATTTCGTAGAGACCTTTGCCGGTGGTGCGCACGTCGACCTGATCGTGGTGGATATGCATTTTTGGCATGTTACTGAGCGTGGAGGCCAGGGCAAAGCAAGGAGCAGTGGCTTGGGCAGTCGGGTAAAGAGTAGCGCATGCGTCTCGCTTGCGGTACTCTGTGGAATGCGCAAGCCAGACGCATGCGCTACCTCCTATGCAAAGCGATATCGAGCGCGTGCTGTTTGACGAGGCGGCAATTCACAAGCGCCTGGAAGAAATGGCTGCGCAGATTACCGCCGATTATCGCGACCGGGAGCTCACCGTAATCGCGAGTGCTTAACCGGAAGCCTTATGTTGATGTCGGATTTGCTGCGGCGAATTCCGCTTCCTTTAAATTTGGATTGCCTGAGCGTGGCCAGTTATCACGGAAAAACGCAGACGAGCGGAGAGGTGATTTTCAAACAGCCGCCGCTTCCAGACGTGGCAGATCGCGACGTTTTAATCATCGACGATATTCTCGATACCGGCCACACACTTGCGGCTGTTCGCGAGAAACTGGAACAGGCCGGGCCGCGGAGCATGCGAGTGGCCGTGCTCCTAAGCAAAAAGAAACAGCGGCCCCGTGAAGTGGACGTCGGATTACGTCGGTTTCGAAATCGAGGATGAATTTGTTGTCGGTTACGGGCTCGATTTCATGGAGCGTTATCGCAATCTTCCTTACATCGGCGTGTTAAGAAAGGAATTGCTCGAAGCGCACGTCATGACATTGTCATGTTGAGCGAAGCGAAACATCTCTGACTATTCGGAACCGGTTGATGAATGATCTGAGATTCTTCGCTTCGCTCAGAATGACATTTGTAAGATGGCGTGCCGATCTGCCGGAATAATGAAAGTGCGAGTGCAATTTTATGCGCAATTGCGCGATCTCGTTGGAATTCGCGAGTTGGAAGTTGAGCTTCCTCAAGGGGCGACGGTTCGCGATTTGCTCGACCAAGTGTATGCGCAACGACCTGCGCTTCGTGCGCATGACAAAAGCATTTTGATCGGCGCAGGACTGGAATTTGTTGATCGCAACTACGAGCTGAAACCGGGTGAGGAGATCGCCATCATGCCGCCGGTGCAGGGCGGATAAGGTTCAGCAAAGCGGCGTTTCAGATCGTCGAGCCGCCGGGATTGTCGCGTTTGAGAGGACAAATCCCGCGCTTCCTGGCATTCGCGACGAAATCCAGGAATTCGCGCGCAGGCTCGCTAAAATTCATCTTCGCTGCTTTTTCGAGCGCCTGTGACGTATTTAGTCCGCTCTGATAGACAAGCTTGAATGCTTCCTTGATTTCGTCCCGATCGTTTACGCTGAATCCAGCCCGGCGCAGTCCGACGATATTCAGTCCGAAAACGTAATTGCGCTCCGCTGCGATCACGAACGGTGGCAGATCTTTCCCGAATGCGGAGCTGCCCTGCACCATCACCAGGCGCCCGATGTGCATGAACTGGTGAAAAGTTGAACCGCCGCCGAGAAATGCGCCGTCGTCCACGCGCACATGTCCGGCGAGCAAACAATTGTTCGCGATGATGACATTGTTTCCAATGACGCAATTGTGACCGATATGCGCTCCGGCCATCAGAAAATTCTTGTCGCCGATTGTTCGTGGAGCTGCCATCCGGGCTGCCGCGGTGGATCGTGCAGTACTCGCGGATGACGTTGTCGTCCCCGATTTCGACTTTCGTTTTTCGTTCTGGCGAAAAGGAAAGATCCTGCGGCGGGGCGCCGATGAGGGCAGCCGTGTCCAACAAAATTTCTGCGGCCGATTGTAACAGTGCCTTCGATCACGACGTGGGATTGCACGATCGTATTCTCTCCGATTGTCGCATGCGGTCCGATGATCGAGAACGGACCGATCTCCACACTCGCGGCGATTTTTGCGTCTGGATCGACGATTGCCGTGGGATGAATCTTCGTGTCGCTCATGTTTGCTCAGAGAAGGTTGCGGCTCGCAAATCTCGATTTCATAACACGCCAGCTTCCTTGAAACTGAAATAACCCGGACTCGTGTCCAGTGGCGCGCCAATGATGATGTGGTCGAGCAATTTGATCTGTAAAAGGTCAGCGGCTTCGGCAAGGCGTCGGGTTAGGCTATGGTCGGTCTGGCTGGGAGACGCGTCGCCGGACGGATGATTGTGTACGACAATTACTGCGTACGCTGAGTAAGTGATGGCGGGCCGAAAAATCTCGCGCGGATGGGCGATGCTCTCGTTCATACTTCCGAGAGATACCGATTCGACGCGCAATAAACGGTAACGCGTGTCGAGAAGGACCACTCGCAGTGATTCAGTGCGCAACATCCGCATCTCATCCCCCAGCAATTTGTAAATCAATTCCGGTGAATCGAGCTTCTGCTGGGAGAGACGTTCCTGAGCGAAACGTTTGCCAAGATTGAACGCCGCCACGAGTTCTAACGCTTTAGCGGGGCCGATCCCCTTCACTTCGCTCAGTTCCTTTACCGAGCAACGACTTAGCTCCCCAAACGATTTGTATTTGTCGAGCAACTCACGAGCGACGTCTATCACGTTCATGCCGCGCCGGCCTGTGCGCAGCAGAATCGCGATCAGTTCTGCGTTGCTGAGAGCGTCAGCCCCTCGTGCGAGCAACCTTTCCCGCGGGCGCTCGTCCTGGGGCATTTCGCGGATTTTGAGCTGCGCCATATCAGAATCCGGAGGGTGAAGCTCCTGCAACTCCGGGTCCACGGTCTCGCGGAGTCGCACCCTGCATTTGACTGTGTCTCACACGCGAAGTTGATCGAACATGTCACACAACGCGTCACCGAGGGAGAACAACGCGTCGGCGTAAGGATTCGACAGCGACCCCGTCCAACGCGCATTGCGCTTTGCGAATCAGATCGCTGCCCGCCGCGATTGACTCGTTTAATGCGCCATTGTTTGCGCCGTTCTTTAACAGCTCAATCATTTCTTCGATTTTTTCGTCCAGCACAAGCTGGCAACAACGTTCGCGTTCAAACTCGGAAGCGGACCGGAGGAAAATCAAAACCGGCAGTGTAAATTTGCCCTTGCGCAAATCGGTGCCGAGCGTTTTGCCGGTTACGCTTTCGGTCCCGGCAAGATCGACGCAATCATCATAAATCTGATACGCCGTTCCGATTTGAAAGCCAAAGTTCTTGAAGGTTTCGATCACTTTGGGATCGGCTCCGCTGATCATCGGCGGCCAATTCCGCTGCGGCGGAGAAAAGCGATCCGGTTTTCATTTCCACGATCCGCAAATAATCTTCAACAGTCAGGTTGAGATCGAACCGGCGCTGCGTCTGAATCATTTCGCCGGAGCAAACCGTCGCGGCGGTGCGCGCGATGGCGCGACTGATATCGGAGTTCTCGAAATTTGTCGATAACGTTAGAGCGTGCGCAAAAAGGCAGTCACCGAGCAGAACACTCAGCGAATTTCCCCAGCGCGCGTTTGCGGTCGGCTGTGCCCGTCGCTGTTCTGCTTCGTCCATGACGTCGTCGTGCACCAGTGTGGCGATGTGGATTAGCTCTACAATGACGGCGAGATCCACGTGTCCGGAGTTGATGGTGCCCGTCGCCCCGCCTGCAAGCAGAGCCAGTAGTGGCCGAAGACGTTTTCCGCGGCTGCCGACCGCGTAAACCACGTAACCCTCGATCGCGGGATCGAATGCCGCTGCTTGTTCCGCGATGCGCGTCTCGACTTGCTCAAGATGCGGTTGAACTAATTTTGCCACTTCAGCCAGACAAAGCGCCGCAGAGCCGCTCGCCCTTGGGATTGCGCGGTGAGTCGTGCTCTGTCTGCGGGCGGGCAAAGAGTTCCACGAGGCGAGAATAACGGGGCGGTCTCAGTTGAGCAAGCTCGCAGCTTCTTTTCTGGATAATTTTGCGAATTAGCTGTTGGGAACAAAACGCGTGGTGGGCGAAACGAGCGCTATCTTTTGCGCAGCCAGTTATCGGTTCCGTATTTTTGTTCAGCTATTTCTCGAGCTCGTTGAAAAATTTCTTCCTCGATTTTCAATGGAGTGCAATTCGGTGACAAAGCGTTCGCAAAACGATCCGCCAGGGCAATGTCCAGATCGATTCCTTGAATGCTGCCTTGCTGCAGCAATCCACGACGGGTCCGGCGTTGTGCCGCGCCTGCGATCTTGCGACCATCGATCATCACGTCGGCGCGGACGGGATTCGCGAAACAATTGCCGCCGCTGGCATTGACTCCTTTCGCGGTCGCAATTCCGCCGGGGTCAGCGCCCCCGGCTACAACAGCTTGTTTGCCGTTTCGGTTCAACAACATCGCGCTAAAGCGCGATGAATTTTTGTGTAGATGGCTGTCGATGAGTCGTGAAATGCCGGATCGCTTGCCGGAATGACGATCGCGTAGGTCAGATCCTCTCCGTGAAAAACAATTCCACCGCCGGTCCAACGCCGAACTAAATCGCGCTTCGCCGCCGTAAATGGCGACATCGGAAAATTTCCCAAAATAACCAAAGGAGAGAGCAGGGGATCGCCAGCGATAGAAGCGGATGGACGGAACGGCTGCCGCATTCAAGCAATGCTTCATCGACGCCATATTCAACGCAGCTGAGTGTCCGCCTGTCGTCAAAATGAACGTGAAGCGCAGCAAATAGACCGTTCGTCATGGCGCGTCACCATTTTGTCATTCCGACCGAAGTGGAGGAATCTCAGTTATTAAAGAGAGGATAGTTTGAGATCCGTCGACCTTCGTTCGACATGACAGATCTTCGCGCGCAATGACAGCCATTAACCGAGTTCGCCCAAAATTTTTGCTACTGCCTCTCGCGGGTTCTGATGCGCAGTAATTGGTCTGCCGATGCCGATGTAGTCAGCGCCTGCTTCAAGAGCCTGGCGCGGAGTCATGAAGCGTTTCTGATCGCCTGGTTCTGCCCATGTCGGACGAATTCCCTGAACAGCGATTTTGATTCTGTTTCCAAACTCGGCACGCAAGCGTTCGATTTCATGCGGGCTGGCGACGACTCCATCGATTCCTGATTCGACGCCCAACCTTGTAAGCCGCAGGACTTGATCTTCTACATTCTCAACGATTCCAATTTCGCGCAGCGTTCGTTCCGTTGCACTTGTTAGCACAGTCACTCCCAGGAAAAGCATGTCGTTGCCTCGAGCGGCAGTTGCAGCTGCGAATCATTTCGCTGCCGCCGCTTAAATGAATCGTGAGCATCTGCACGCCGAGGGTGTTGGCGGATTCGACGGCTCGGGCGACGGTATTCGGGATGTCGTAGAGCTTAAGATCGAGCCAGACCCTGGCGCCAGTGGACAAAACTGCCCGCACAATTTCCGGGCCTTCGGCCGTGTAAAGTTGGAGGCCGATTTTGAAAAACGAAATGTCGCTACGGAGCTGCTCCACGAGCTCGAAGGGCCCTTTCCTTAGTAGGGACATCCAGCGCCACAATGATTTTATCGGCGGTGTTTGTCATTCCCGCAGTCATCTGTCATGTCGAGCGAACTCAAGACATCTCTTGATTTTTTCTGATCAATAGCAAGAGATTCCTCGACTTCGCTCGGAATGACAGAAGAAATTGCAGATGATGCAAGTCCTCGCTCCAGGGAAGATCAATCTTTCCCTAAAAATTCTTGGTAAACGAAACGATGGCTTTCACGAAATCGAAACTCTGATCGCGCCGATTTCGCTTTGCGATGAGATCAGGATCGAGCCGCTCGAGGGCAGGAAGCGAATCGAGTTCCATTGCGATGATCGCGTCGATACCGAACGGAGACGACAATCTCGTCGTGCGTGCGGCCAAAGTATTTTTTGAAGAAACCGAAGATTAAAAGCGGTGTTTCAATCGACGCTCAAAAAAAAGATTCCGCACGCGGCTGGTCTGGGCGGGGGAAGCAGCGACGCAGCGTCGACCCTGCTGGCACTCAACGAATTATTCGGGACGAAATTGCCCCGTGAAGCGCTGGCCGAGATGGCAGAGGCAATCGGCTCTGACGTTCCGTTTTTCATTTTTCAATCCGCAGCGGTTTGCAAAGGGCGCGGGGAACTGGTCACCCCGACCAGATTGCGTGAACAGTTGTCCGTGCTGTTGCTGAAGCCTGAGTTCTGCGTGCCTACGCCTTGGGCGTATTCTCGCTGGAAAGACTCGCGCGAAATTCCGGGTGTCTCCTATGGGGTCCAGAAATTCGCTGGACAGATCTTCGTGAACGATCTCGAGCGCCCCGTTTTCGAAAAGTTTATTTTTCTCGCGCAAATGAAAATGTGGTTGCTCAGGCAACCGGAAGTGGGCGCTGCGCTCATGTCCGGTTCCGGTTCGACCGTTTTTGCGGTACTACGCGGCCATTCAGATGCGGTTCGCCTGGCAAAACGCGCAAAACGGAGCTGGATCCGGAGCTGTGGACGTGCGTGTGTAACACGACGGGGTAGCAAATTCTGAAGGAGCCACGGCTGCCAGTCTGTTCATCTCGGCAGCGTGCCGAGATGCCATGCACTATGTGGATTCGCTTTCGTGAAAAGTATTGCCGGCGGGCCGGCAACGACAGGCTGGGCAGCCTGTGCTCCCCCAGAACGTACGCGATCACGCGCCAATCATTCGCCCAGACGTTGCCGGAACTGCGCGCGCGCGTACTCGCGATTCAGTTTCGCGATGAAACTGGCGCTAATCTTGGCAGGACACACGGCTTCGCATTCGTAAGTGTTGGTGCAATTGCCGAATCCCTGGGCATCCATTACCTGCACCATTTTTGACACTCGACGCTCACGTTCCGGTCGGCCCTGCGGCAGGAATGATAAGTGCGAAACTTTTGCAGCGGTGAAAAGCATTGCCGATCCGTTCGGGCACGCTGCCGCGCACGCGCCGCAGCCGATGCAGGCTGCTGCTTCCATTGCGATATCGGCGTCGTGTTTGGGAACTGGAATTGAATTGGCTTCCGGCGCGGAGCCCGCGCGCGCGGAGATGAATCCGCCGGCTTGCACGATCCGATCCAACGCACTGCGATCGATGGCGAGATCTTTCACGATCGGGAACGCGCCGACGCGAAAGGGCTCAATGGTGATCTTCGCGCCATCGCGAAATTTTCGCATGTAAAGCTCGCACACTGCGCCTGGATGATCCGGGCCATGAGCTTCGCCGTTCACCGTGAGCGAGCAGGTGCCGCAAATCCCTTCGCGGCAATCAGAGTCGAACGCCACAGGTTCCTTGCCGGACTCGAACCAGACTTTCATTGAGAATATCGAGCATCTCGAGGAACGATGTGTCCGGCGAAATGTCGCGAACGTCGTAATTCACCAGTTTGCCGCGCGATTTTGCATCGCGTCTGTCGCCAGATTCTCAACCGAAAGTTCATAACGTTGAGGGTCATCCTGAGCGGAGCATGAGCGCGTAAAGTCGAAGGATCCCGCGGCAATTATCGAGGATTCTGCAACGAGATTCCTCGACGTTCGCTCGGAATGACAGACGAGTGCTCATTTGTAGCTCCTTTGTGCTAGATGCACTGTTTCGAAATGCAAGGGTTCACGATGTAGTTTCGGAGGACCGTCGCCCTGAAATTCCCACGCGAACACAGCAGCATGGTTCTCATCATCGCGAAGCGCTTCGCCATCGGGCGTTTGATGTTCCTCGCGGAAATGCGCGCCCGCGGATTCATCCCTCTGTAGCGCATCCAGGCACATCAGTTCGGCGAACTCCAGAAAGTCGGCAACCCGACCGGCGCGTTCGAGCGATTGGTTGTAGTCTTCTTCTTCTCCCGGAACGCGCACGTCGTGCCAGAATTCTTCCCGTAGTTCAGGGATTTTTCTGAGCGCTTCGCGCAATCCTTGTTCGCTCCGCAACATTCCGCATTTGTCCCAAAGAAGAAGACCAAGCTCGCGATGGAAGGAATCAAGCGATCGCGTGCCATTGACGTTCAGCAGTCTTTCAAGCCTGGCGCGGACACTCTCCTCTGTTTGCTGAAATTCCGGCGACTCGGACGAAGGCCGTTTTCCCAACTGACCAGCGAGATAATTCGGCAGCGTGTTCGGGAGAATAAAATAGCCATCGGCCAAACCCTGCATCAGCGCGCTGGCCCCGAGCCGATTGGCGCCGTGATCTGAAAAATTCGCCTCGCCGATCACGAACAACCCCGGAACATTGCTCATCAAATCGTAATCAACCCAAAGCCCTCCCATTGTGTAATGCACCGCAGGGTAAATGCGCATCGGGGCTTTGTAGGCGTCCTCGCCGGTGATTTTTTTATAAACTTCGAACAAGTTACCGTAGCGCTCACGAATCGTTTCCAGCCCGAGCCGTTTGATGGCATCGGCGAAATCGAGATAAACGCCGCGTCCTCCCGGACCGACGCCTCGGCCTTCGTCGCAAACTTCCTTCGCTGCTCGCGACGAAATGTCACGCGGAGCAAGATTGCCGTAGCTGGGATATTTTCGCTCCAGGTAATAATCGCGCTCGGCATCAGGAATTTCGCTCGGTGGTCTGAAGCAATCTTCCTTTCGTTTCGGCACCCAGACCCGTCCATCGTTCCGCAGCGACTCAGACATCAGCGTGAGCTTGGATTGATAGTCGCCGCTGACAGGAATGCAGGTGGGATGAATTTGTGTGAAGGAGGGATTGGCAAAAAGCGCGCCTCTTTTGTAAGCGCGATAAGTTGCAGTAACATTGCTGCCGCGAGCATTGGTCGAGAGATAGAACACGTTACCGTATCCTCCGCTCGCCAGCACGACCGCGTCCGCTGCGTGCCGCTCCATTTTTCCTGAGCGCAGGTTTCGAGTGATGATTCCCTTGGCCTGTCCATTCACGATCACCAGGTCGAGCATCTCTGTGTACGGCAACATGTGTACCGTGCCCGCAGCGATCTGACGGCAGAGTGCCTGATAACAGCCTAACAAGAGTTGCTGACCGGTCTGGCCGCGCGCGTAGAAGGTTCGTGAAACCTGTGCGCCTCCGAAGGAGCGATTGGCCAGGTAACCGCTGTATTCGCGGGCAAACGGCACGCCCTGCGCCACACATTGGTCGATGATGTTGTTGGCGATTTCAGCTAGCCGATAAACGTTCGCTTCGCGGGAACGAAAATCGCCCCCCTTGATCGTGTCGTAGAATAACCGGTAAACGCTGTCGCCGTCATTCTGGTAATTTTTCGCCGCATTAATGCCGCCCTGCGCTGCAATCGAATGCGCGCGTCTTGGCGAATCCTGAAAACAAAAACATTTCACCCGGTACCCAAGTTCACCAAGGGTCGCCGCGGCCGATCCGCCGGCCAACCCCGTGCCGACGACAATGATCTCAAATTTTCGCCGGTTGTTTGGACTTACCAGTCGTGAATGATCCAGATGACCGCGCCACTTTCGATCCAGCGGGCCCGATGGAATTTTCGGATCAAGAGTTCCAATCATGCTTCAGAATGACGACGTTCCGGCGCAGCCAGCCCAAACTATTGTTTGTCGCCCCACTTTTGTTTTTTGAATGATACGCGGCCTGATCCTGCCTCGAAGGCTTCAAAATGCTCCGGGTTCTGCTTGTAATATCTTTGGTGATAATCTTCGGCCGGCCAAAACTTCATTGCCGGCAGGATTTCGGTCACAATTGGTTTCTTAAAGGTTCCTGAGGTTGCAAGCTTCGCTTTCGAAGCCTCAGCGATTTTCTTTTCCTCGGGGTTGCCATAGAAAATCGCAGCCCGATAACTTGGTCCGATGTCGGTGAACTGGCCGTCGGCTTGTGTGGGATCGATTTGACGCCAGTAAATGTCGAGAAGCTGATCGTATGAAATTTTTGAAGGGTCGTAGGTGATCTCGATCGATTCGCGATAGTTTGTTTTTTCCGACGTAACGAGCTTGTAAGTGGGGTTCGGCTCACTTCCGCCGCAATAACCAACAACGGTCTTGATGACGCCCGGCGCTTTATCGAATGCGGGTTGAATGCACCAAAAGCAGCCGCCGGCGAAAATGGCAGTCTTCGTCGTCGCCGGAGACGGACTTTGTCCATAGACCGCAGTAAAAAGGAACGTGGTAAGCACCGCCCAACCAAGCGTGCGAATGAAAAGATGACTCATATTGTTCCTTTCATCTCGCTCCAGACGCGGCGCCGTTCAAGATGTTTCCGTGCACAGAGCAGGTTGCGGCGTTGATGGGGAGACGACATTTTTGCGCGTGATCGAACCACTGCCGAAACCGGATGTGTTGTCTTTGGATGTCGCGCAACTTTTCGGCCGCAGTGCGCCGTTGCAGGTGGATCTTGGCTGCGGCGATGGGTCGTTTCTGTGTGACCTGGCGCGTCAGTTTCCGCACAAAAACTTCCTCGGCATCGAACGCTTGACCAAGCGCGTGGAAAAGATTCGTCGTAAGGCGCAGATGATCGATAACCTCCGGGTGTTGAGCACGGACACGTTGTTTGCCGTGCAGTATCTATTGCCGGAAAATTCAGCAGAAGCCTTTTATCTTTTATTCCCAGACCCCTGGCCAAAGCGGCGGCATCAGCAGCGCCGGATTTTCACTCACGATTTTCTGGATGCAATCGCAAGGGCATTAAGGCAAAACGGCATTTTGCACGTCGCGACCGATCAGTTCGATTATTTTCAGCATATCGAAGGGCTAAGCCGCGCTCGATTCGCGATTCGAAGCAGTCCCGCAATCGCCGGATGACGTCGTTCTCCCATCGACGAAATTCGAAAGACAATTCCGTGGACAGGGAGTACCAATTTACCGGCTCACACTTCGAAAAACTTCGCCGGTCAAATAAGCTCGTGCGCACCATTCGTTTCCAAGAAATTCCAACTCCACTGCGCCGGTTTCGTCCTGGCGAAACAATTTGATTCCACGAGCGCGAAGCTGCTCAGCCCATTCATCGCTGATACGTTCGCGCTCTGGAAACTGCGTCGATGTCGCAATGATTAAGCGCGGCTGAACCGCATCGAGAAACTCACTGGAACCTGAAACACCGGTGTGATGTTGGCCCTTTATAAGAATCTGACTCTGCAGGTCCTGACCGCTGTTCAACAAGGCGCGCTCGGTCTCCGCGCCACTATCTGACATGAACAAAACGGACGTGTCCGGCGCAATCGATAATCGGAGAACAAACGCTTGATCATCCGCAGTTGCTCCTGAAAAGCCACGCGGCGGAAATAATACGTGTGCAGTGATGTTGCGGGATAAATCGAAGTTGTCTCCGGCAACCAGTGCAGCAGCTCTGAGCCCATGGCCGTTCAATCCCGAAAGCATTCGGGACAAACGCCGGTGAACAAGGGAGCGGTCGGGTGCGGGATTGTCAATCACATGGATGGGTGAGAAGTCGCTCAATAATTGGGTGGCGCCCCCGATGTGCTGTGAATCGCCGTGGGTCAGGATCAAACCTGTAAGCCGATTTACACCAGCCCAGTGCAAATACTCGCGCACGATCCGCGCGTATGTGCGTTCGCTTCCGCAATCGAACAGCCAGTTGTTGCCATTCGCGCGGACGTGAACCGCCGCGCCTGCACCGAGATCCAGCACCGTGATCTTCGCTGGGTTGCGCTGACCCCATTCAGACGGATCAACGTAAAAATGTCCGCCAGGAATTTGGGCAAACAAATTGACAATTCCGATCACCAAGGTGGCCAGAGCCCAGTTGGCATTATTGAAAACAAGAGCCACCCAGGGGAGCAGAGGCGTGGCCAACAGCGAAAGAAGCGCAATCGCCAGGACAAAGAACGCGATTGGGACAACCACGAGATTTGCCAGCAGAGAAATCGGTGTGACAAGATGGAAATACCATAGGACTAACGGCAACGAACCAAGCCAGGCCGCGAGCGAAACGGATGCTCCACCGGAAATCCATTCGTAACCGGTGTGCATCCATCGACGCGGACCGCGCAGCAGACTTTTCGGCAGGAATGGATCGCCCGCGCCTTGGCGCTGTAAAAATCTGAAGAATGGATCCGCGAACAGCACGATTGCGCCAACGACTGCGAACGAAAGCTGAAAACCAATGGAAAACAGCTCGTTGGTGTTCCAGCAGAGAATGAAAAAAGCCGCCGCCGCGAGACTGTTTGCCAGAAAAACCTTTCTCTCAAAGAACAAACCGCCAACCAGGATCGAAGCCATTGTGGCCGCGCGAACGCTGGAGACGTGCAACCCGGTCACTGCGGCGTAAAAGAAAAGCAGTGGAATAATGATGGCGGCCGCTGTCTTGCGCGACAGCCTGAGCAAGCGTCGCCAGCATCCAAAGCAGGGTCGCGAC
This sequence comes from uncultured Verrucomicrobiae bacterium, assembly GCA_963838045.1. GTDB lineage: Bacteria > Verrucomicrobiota > Verrucomicrobiia > Chthoniobacterales > UBA10450 > Udaeobacter. Next base: position 196,532 of record CAWIPQ010000007.1, read on the forward strand.
GATTCCGATGTGCAGACCGGCGACCGCGAACAGGTGCAGCGTGCCGGTTTGCTGAAATGGTTCTTCGATGTCTTCAGGCGCTTGATGCCTTAATCCGAGGACGATCCCACTAATAAAGGTCTGTACTTCGGGCGCGTTCTCCAGGCCGCGGCATAGCGCGGCGTGCATCCAGTTGCGGGACGTTTGTGCAGCGCGCAGGATGGAATTGCCGCCGCCGTGGCGAATTAGCGTGCCGTCCTCGGCGTATCGTACGAAAAGCATCCGGCGGATATCATGCCGCGCAAAATAAGCGTGCGCGTTGAATTCGCCGGGGTTTCGCGGCGGCGCGATCGGCTCGGCGGTTCCAAAAAGCTTCAGTTCGTCACCAAATTCGGGCACGCTTTTCCAACGCGCCTGCCAGACCGCGCTGGTGAATTCTTTTTTGCCTTCGAATTCAACTGACCGGAGCTTTAACAGGAACGTTGCGAATCCGCTTGGCCCAATCTTTGGCTCGGTGATCACGCACCCGATTGCCGTGACCACGCGCGGACGTTCGCCGAGTTCATGCGCGAGCTGTTGTCCTGGCGTGTTCGTCGTGGCTAGATTGTGAAGTAGGAAAAAACCAGCAGCGACAAGAGACGTACGTCGCAGCTAATCTGGGCCAGCACCCGACGATAAGGATGCCGATTAAGAGAATGATCGCTGCTGCAACCAGTGCAGAAGATGGTAACGGAAAGATCTCGCCGGCGATAATCCCAGTCACAGCCATCAGTGCGAGCCCGACAAAAGGCTGCCGCACCGTGCCGAGCAGTTTCATCCGCTTGCAGTTTTCGCTTAGTTGTTATCGGTAACGCAAGCCGCAAACGTCGTGTTACGCCAGTCATGCTCTCGCACCGGTTGTCGCGGTTAGTCGTGTCAGATGCGATCCAGAGGAAATTGCTTCGCTAACGAGCGCGCCGTAATTTCCTTAGTGCAGGATCTATTTGAGGAAGAGCAGGGGATTGAAACCGCCGACACCGCGGCGCCGCTCGCTACGCGCATGCGGCCGCGCTCACTCGAGGAATTTGTCGGCCAGGAACACATTCTTGGTCCGGGCAAACTTTTGCGCCGTGCCATCGAAGCCGATCGTCTGCCATCCGTGATTTTTTATGGGCCACCGGGCAGCGGCAAGACAACGCTGTCGCGCGTTATCGCGGAGATGACGCATGCGAAATTTATTCGAATCAGCGGGGTAGAAAGCAACGTCGCGGAAATGCGGCGCGTGCTCGCCGCGGCCACGAACCGCCTCCGCACATCGGGCCAAAAGACCATTCTGTTCGTCGATGAGATCCATCACTTCAACAAGGCGCAACAGGATATTCTGTTGCCCGATGTCGAAGCCGGAAACCTGCGCCTGATCGGCGCGACCACATACAATCCATTTTTCTATGTAAACAGCGCGCTGGTGTCGCGTTCGCAGGTCTTTCGACTCGAACCGCTCAGCGTCGAGCAATTGGAGCAATTGATCGATCGCGCGTTAGCGGATAAAGAACGCGGCCTCGGTAATTACAATGTAAAGATCGACAAGGACGCGCGCCGGCATTTGGCAAAGCTCAGTGACGGTGATGCGCGGAAATGTTTAAATGCACTCGAGATTGGCGTGCTGACTACGCCCACTGCAGCCGGGCGCGCTGAGGCCGGCCAAACGCAGCGTGACGCGGATCTTCAAAATGCCGGGGTCAATTGTCCGCCGTAGCCTCGGCGAAGGCGGACGCCCCCGGCTACAGCAGGGGCGTAATCCATTTCACGCTCGCAGTGGCTGAGGAAAGCATTCAGCAGAAAGCCGTCGTTTACGATCGCGTCGGGGACGCGCACTACGACACCATCAGCGCGTTCATTAAAAGCATGCGGGCGTCGGATGAAAAAGGCGCGATGTACTGGCTCGCAAAAATGCTGCATGCCGGGGAGGATTTTCGGTTTATCGCGCGGCGCATCGTAATTTTCGCGAGCGAGGACATTGGGCTTGCCGACCCGGAAGCGTTGCAGTTGGCGATCGCTACCCAGCAGGCGGTGGAATTTGTCGGAATGCCCGAGGCACGCATCCCGCTCGCACATGCTACCGCATACATGTGTCGCGCTCCCAAAAGCCGCGAAGCTTATGATTCATTGAATGCCGCAACTGAAACGATTGAGGAGGAGCGAACGAAGGCTGTGCCGGAGCGTCTGAAGAACAAACATTTCCCGATAAATCCGGACGGCTAAAATGCTGCGTGTCCGCTGGCGACAGGAAGAAACGAACCTATGATCGCGACTTGACGCCGCAATCGAATTTCACTGCTATTCTATTCAATGGCCTCGTCATCACTTTGGCAGCGGTTTCAACGGTATTTCCTGGAATACCGTGAACTCGATTTCTCCTTGGACATCAGTCGGATGAGATTTCCGGATGACCTTTTCGAAAAAATGCGGCCGCAAATTGAGAACGCGTTTGTTGCAATGCAGAAATTGGAAGGGGGAGCGATCGCAAACCCGACAGAAAAGCGATTGGTTGGTCATTACTGGCTTAGAGATTCAGAGCTTGCGCCAACACCGGAAATTCGGGCGGAAATCGAAGAAACGATCGTGCGTATTAAGAAATTCGCCGAGGACGTTCATACTGGAAAAATCACGGCTGAAAATGGAAAACGATTCGAACACGTGTTGCACATTGGAATCGGCGGTTCAGCGCTTGGTCCCGAATTCGTAGCGGACGCTCTCGGTTCGCCAAACGACCCAGTGGACATTTCCTTTTTCGACAATACCGATCCGGAAGGTTTTGATCGCGTGTTCGACAAGATGGGAGACCGGCTTTCGCAAACTCTCGTTGTGGTGGTCTCAAAATCCGGTGGCACAAAAGAAACACGCAACGGAATGCTGGAGGCGGAAGCGAAATTCGCTGCGAAGGGACTTCAGTTTCCAAGGCATGCTGTCGCGGTTACGGGCGTAGGGAGCGAGTTGGACAAACATGCCGAAGCAAACGGCTGGCTGGCGCGGTTTCCCATGCCCGATTGGATTGGCGGACGCACATCGGTGATGAGCGCGGTCGGACTGGTGCCGATGGCTCTGAAAGGATTTGATATTGATGCGTTCCTCGCCGGGGCTGCAGCCATGGACGCGCGAACCCGCGTCCCTGATGTCACACAAAATGCCGCGATGCTTCTTGCCCTGATGTGGTATTACATCGGCAACGGGAAAGGCGAAAAGGACATGGTGGTTCTTCCCTATAAGGATCGACTGGCTTTGTTCACAAAATACCTTCAGCAGCTGGTAATGGAATCGTTAGGCAAAGAAAAGAATCTCGCCGGCGAAGTTGTGCATCAGGGGATCGCCGTTTACGGGAACAAAGGCTCGACCGACCAGCATTCGTACGTCCAACAATTGCGCGATGGGGTATTGAATTTTTTTGTGACGTTTGTGGAAGTGCGCAACGATCGGCATGGCGCGCGGTTTGAAGTCGAGGATGGTTTTACCAGCGGCGATTATCTTCAGGGATTTCTGCGCGGGACGCGCAGCGCACTGTACGAGAAAGGGCGGGAATCGATCACCATGAGCATTCCCCGAGGTCGATGCGTTTAATATCGGACTGTTGATCGCGCTCTTTGAGCGGGCAGTCGGCTATTACGGTTCGCTGGTTAACATCAATGCCTATGATCAACCTGGTGTCGAAGCGGGCAAAAAGGCGGCAAGCAAACTATTGGAGCTTCAGAAACGGGTGCGTGAGACACTTTCCAGGGAGGGAAAAACTGCCGAAGAAATTGCGCGCTCAATCGACGCCGATCCGGAAGAGGTGTTTCACTTACTGCGGCATCTGGCGAGCAACGATCCCCGAATCAATGTTGTCTCGGGAGACGAAGCCGCGGAGAACCGTTTTTCGTTCGGACAATCGCCGTAATTTCGCATGATGGACCACTCCGAAAATCGAACCGATTCCTTGAGTGTGCCGTGGCACGACGTGGTTCGTTTTGTCCGGCAATTGAGTCATGATTTGCGCAATGATTTGAATGCCATCGAGCTGCAATCGGCTTACATCAGTGAACTGACCCAGGATCAGGAGCTGCTAGGTGAGGTTAAACGTTTGCGTGAGATCGTCTCAGGCCTGAACTCGACTCTACAAAAGCTTTCCAGAGCAGTCGGAGAGGTGACGCCGACCATGATTCCATACCAGGCAGCTGATTTTTTGGCGGACATGCGCACAGAAGTCGACCGCGATTTTGCAGATAAAGCGGACCAGATTACGTGGGACCTGCAGGCTGACGGGATGCTGAATGTTGATCCGCAACTCTTGCAGGAAGTATTCATCGAACTTTTTACCAACGCTTTCCGGCACGATCGCGGCAACGGACCGCTGTCCGCGAGCGCCCGGATAGAGAATGACCGCCTTCTATTTCGCCTCCATGAACCAAAATCCGGTTTTGATTCGCCGACGCAAAATTGGGGACGCGAACCGCTCCGGAATATCAGCCAGCGTCACTATGGGCTTGGCTTGAATCGCGTGCGCTCCATCGTAGAAGCGCATGGCGGCGAGCTGCAGATGCAACACGATACGAAAGCTTCCACGCTCGTTTCGACCATAACACTGCCCGTCTCAAACGGGCATTCCGAATATGTTTGAACCTCATGGCAGGTATTGGTTTAAACAGCTGCAGGCCGCCGCCCGTGCGTAGTACCAGCATGGAAATGTGATGAAGACCGAGAACCATCGCGTTTTAATCATCGACGACGAGCGTCCCGTTCTGATGACGCTCGAAGCATTGCTCAAGCGGCATGGTTACGACGTGGACACGGCGGCGACAGCGTCGCAGGGGCTCAAGCTGCTGAAGCAAAATTCACCCTCTCTCGTGCTTCTGGATTTGCAATTGCCAGACGCTCACGGGTTGGAAATGCTCGAACAGATCAAGGCGGAGTTGACCGATGTGCAGGTGATCATTCTGACTGCGCATGACTCCCTGCATAACGCCATCGAGTCGATCAAACGCGGCGCCTATCATTTTATCAGCAAACCTTATGCCCCTGAGGAACTGCTCAGCCTGGTTGAGAAGGCGTTGGAGAAACAGTTCCTTCTTCGGCAGGCCGAAAAACTGCGGGAGAAGACAGAGCAACTCGAAAAGCGCCTGGAGATCGCAGAGGCGCGGCCCGCCCCGGTGTTTAACAGCAAACCGATGCAGGAGATCGCCGAACTGATCGAGGCGATGGCGCCTTCGGACGCTAACGTCCTGATCACAGGCGAAAGCGGCGTGGGCAAGGAAGTCATCGCCAATACTATTCACGCCCGCAGCCGCCGCGCCGGACAACCGATGGTCAAGCTCAATTGCGCTGCGTTTCCCGCAAACGATGATCGAGGGAGAACTTTTTGGCTACGTCAAAGGCGCCTTTACCGGAGCGATGCACGACTTTCCGGGAGTAATCGCCGCGGCCGATCGCGGAACATTGTTCCTCGACGAGATTTCCGATATGCCGGCTGATTTGCAGACGCGGTTTTTGCGCGTTCTGCAGGAACGCGAGTTTCGGCCTCTCGGTAGCACGCAAACAATGAAAGCGGACTTCAGGGCGATTGCTGCGACTAACATGCCAATTACCGGGGCGCTCGCCGAAAATCGGCTGCGCTCCGATTTGTATTACCGGCTAAATACTTTCCAAATTGAGGTGCCTCCTCTCCGGAAACGAAAAGAGGACATCCCTCCTTTGATTACGCAATTTCTCAGACAATTTTCTCAGCAACTCGGAAAGCCGGAGCCGGAAGTTTCGCCGGACGCGTTTCAAAAATTGCTTGATTACGGCTGGCCTGGGAATGTTCGCGAACTGCAAAACGCGATCGAATACGCAGTGGTACTGGCGCGGCATGGCGTGATCGGGGTAAAAGAGTTACCGGCAGAAATACAGCTGCCTGCGGCGCTGCAACAAGCCGAGGTTGGCGGATTGCCGCACAAGGGCGTGCAGACACTCGATGACATGGAGCGAACGGCTATTCTGCAGGCGCTAGCCGAATGTCGCGGCAATAAGAAAAAAGCGGCCGAACTGCTCGGTATCCAGCGGCCTACCCTCTATAACAAGCTGAAGCGATACGCGATTGAGCTGTAGGCTGCGAAAAGGCAACGCTTGCGCCTTGGCTTTTACTGGCCGCGATAGATGCAGCGCGCGGTGGGTGTTTCGTGCACGACTATCTCGCAAAGGCCAGGACATTTAGATTCCAGCCTTTCCCAGAACCAATGCGCCATATTTTCGATGGTCGGGTTCTCCAATCCTTCGACGTCGTTGACGTATTCGTGGTCCAACATCTGTAAGAGAGGTTTCATAGCATCGCTAATGTTCGCGTGGTCATAAATCCAGCCGGTTTTTGGATTCACTTCGCCTTCGACCGAAACCTCAATCATAAAACTGTGTCCATGGACCCGGCGGCATTTGTGACCCTCCGGCGCCTCTGGTAAAGTCTGTGCCGCTTCGAACGTAAAGTCCTTGGTTAAGCGCGCTCTCATGATGAGGAGATTAACATTCGAGCACGCACGTCGTCACTGTTCAAACACCCCGCTGCGTCGGGCTCCAGATGAATTTGTGCATTTGAAGCTGAAAACGAACGTTTAGTTTGTCGGCCAGAATCCATTCCACGATCTGACGCGGATCGATTCTGCCGAAAATTGGGGAGAAGAGCACCGCGCGGCAACGAGAAGTAAGATCGTGCTCCTGGATTTTATCCCTCGACCACTCGTAATCCTCGCGCGAACCCATCACGAATTTCACTTCATCGCGTAGGGTCAGATGCGCGATGTTCGACCAAAGATTCTTATGCACTTCGCCACTTCCCGGAGTCTTTAAATCCATAATCCGGTGAACGCGCGGATCGACCTTGGTTATGTCATGCGCGCCACTGGTCTCGAGCAGGACCGTATAGCCCGATTCACACAGCATCGACATCAGCGGCAATACGTTTTTCTGGAGCAATGGTTCGCCGCCCGTAATCTCGACCAAATCACACCCAAATGCCGCCACAGCATCCACGATTTCACGCAAGGTCTGATTTTTCCCCTCGTAAAAGGCATATTCAGTGTCGCAATAGTTGCAGCGCAAATTGCAGAACGTGAGACGCACAAAAACACACGGCCAACCGACCCAGGTACTCTCGCCTTGGATGGAGTGATAAATTTCGTGGATCTTAAGTATTCTCTCGCCGTTCAACATGCTGGTATCCATTCTTGCTAGAGGACTGTAAAACCTCTTCTGCGAGAAATTACAACGCAAGTTTCGTTCCCCTTAAAATGACGTGTTCACAAGTGTGCAAACATGGCATATGCGAAGCACAACGGGCTTTAAAATGTGTCGAATTTTATCGCGATTTTCTGGTTGACGCCTATGTACTGGCACTCTAGTCTCGCCGCCATGCGCCACGGTTATGCTCTGTTCAATCGCCGCTTCGCATCATTTTCAGCCCGCCTTGCAACAGAAAAAGCTGCCGCGATCCTCCACCTGATTACCGGCCCGAGCCTGGTTCTAGTTGCAGCAATCTCCTTTGGAGTTGTTCTTGCTGCGCAAGCCCAGGAATCGGTTCAAGAGGTTGCTTTGCCGCCTTGGTCGGAGCCAACGCTTCCGTCTACGGAACCGGCTTCGTCAGCACAATCAGCACAGGTCGAGACTCCGTCTGCACCGGAAGCTTTGCCCTCTGTCCCAGAAGAGCCGTTGCCCTCTTCGTCAACAGCTTTACCTTCCTCGGAGGAAGCTTTTCCGTCGACGCCGGATCCGTGGTCTTCTTCGACAAACTACACCACGGCGCAGACAAACGCCATTGCATCTCCAGCGGTTGGGTCGCCATACGGCGGCTTTAGCACGAAGGATATAGCGGTAGGTGAAGGACCGCCCTCAAGCCAACCGCGTCGTTTTTATTACGGGTTTCAGTTCACCGTGCGAGGGGTTTGGGACGACAACATCTTCATCAGTCATACAAATCGGGTTTCAGATTATTATTTCGCGATTGAGCCACAAATTACGCTTGGTGTCGGTGATATTCAGGGGCGCAGCAGAAGCTATCTTCGGTTGGATTACATGCCGAGCGGCATTTTGTTCGTCGATCACTCCACCCAAGACGCGTTTAACCAGTTGATTCACCTCGAAGGCGGGTACGACACTGGCCGCTTAAAGGCTAAGCCTCTTCGAGGATATAGCCCTCCTCGAATCGGCAAACCTCAACAGTATCATCGACACGACCGGGTTGTGGGCGAACCTCGATGCGAGCGCGCCCACGCGGGTCAACATCTTCAACACGCGCCTGACGGCGAATTATGACCTGACGGGGAAAATATCTCTGCAAGGGGAATTGGGTTCCTCGATCTACTTTTACCCCAATAACATCAGCGATTACACTGTTTCGGCCGGCCTCTACCTTTATTACGATTGGCTGCCAAAGCTTTCGGTCGGCGTTGGCGGCACCTTCGGTTACGATTGGGTGGACGATCCAAGTCCCAATCAGGCTTTCGAGCAGGTGAACGCGCGACTCAATTATCAGGCGACGGCGAAATTAGGGGTCTATGCTTCAGCGGGCGTCGAGTTTCGCCAGTTTGATGGCAACCGGAACACGTATACCACGCCGGTTTTTGAAGTGGGCGTCGAACATCATCCATTCGAAGGCACCAAGCTCACATTGGCTGCCGGCCGGCGGATTTACAATTCCGGGTTTCTTGCCTAATCAGGATTTTGCGAACACGTACGTTGTGGGTCGGTTTCAGCAGCGTTTATTCCGACGCGTTTACCTTGGCTTGGGCGTCGGCTATGAAAACTCGAATTATTTCGCTGCTGTCAGCAACCTCAATACGTCGCGGGATGATAATTACTGGTTTATCGAACCGTCCGTTGACGTGCTGATTACCAGGTGGCTGAGCGCCGGGGTATACTACCTGCATCGCGATGACGACAGCTCAGTCGGTTTCTTCAGTTTCTATGACAATCAGGTGGGCGTTCGGGCGACGGTCAGGTTCTAACGAGGGTTCAAGCCATTTGCAAATAGGGATGCGGGGACGGTGGTTAATAATAGCGCTCGCACTATCGTTGCTGCAGGGCTCTCTGCAGGGGCAAGTCGCGCCGGGCACCAGCGGACCACAGGCGTTCGGATCGGCCACGAGATCGGCGTTTCCAGCCGGTGGAGGAGCGAGTGCGCCAGCTGGTTATGTGTTGAGTTCAAACGACTACGTGGGGGTCGAGGTGTTTGGCGAAGACGATCTGCGTACGAACGGACGATTGAATCCGGAAGGCAACCTGAGCGTACCACTGCTGGGTTCGGTGCATCTGGCGGGTTTAACTCTGACGCAGGCGGCTTCGAAACTTACCGAGCTGTACGGCCGCGATTATTTGGTAAACCCCAAAGTAAATGTCATGCTGCATGGGTTACGCCAAGCGAAGATTCTCGATCTTTGGACAGGTAGGTCGGCCGGGAAGTTATGAAATGCCTGAGTCCAGTCCAGGCGGCATCGATCTGCTGGAAGCGATCGCGTTGGCCGGCGGATATACGCGTATCGCCGCGCCGGAACGAATAACGGTGCGACGGCAAAGTGCAAACGGGGACCGAATTTTCAAGGTAAATGCCAAGAAATTTAACAAGGGTAATGGTGGAGGGTTTCGCGTCGAGCCAGGCGATACCATCACCGTAGGGGAAAGCATTTTTTAACCGCAAAACTTTTCATTCCGTGCGCCTTTTCCGGCGCGCTTCTTGGTGTATGATTGCAGCCGGTATTCCGCTGTGATTGATTCAGCACAATCTTCCGTCGGCACCACCGTTTCTACAAATTCGGACAAACCCGTTTTGTCTGATTTGACCGGACACTACGCCGAGGGACTGCAGAAATTTGATTTCCGCCGGTTCTGGCATTCTTTCGTGGAACGCATTTGGATCGTGGCGATCTGCGTTCTCGCCGGCCTTTTCCTCGCGCTCGGTTATCTCGCACGGACGCCGAAGCTTTACCAGGGGCACACCGTACTGGAAGTCGAATTTCAGGAGCCCTCGTTCCTTCCTACAGACGATTCCACCACGCGGATGCGATCGATGTTTCTGGCAAGTCAGGAGGCCCTGCGGACCATCGAACAGAATCTCACAAACCAAACTTTGCTTTCCAGAGTCGTTCGCTCGGAAGGGCTGGCGGCAGACGGTGGACGCGCGCTTTTGGGTCAGAGTGTCGTGCCAGACAAAAAATCCAGTCCGACGCCTCCTGCGCGAAACGGCGCAATCTGGAGCGAAAGCTCAGAGCGCCGGCGGCGGTACAACGTTCACTCCGCTGGAGGAAGCATTGGGCCGGGCGATGTCCGGAATGGTACGACCAGCGATTCGCCGCGGAACCCGCCTGATCGATTTGTATGTGACGCATCCCGATCCGGTGATGGCACAGCGTCTCGCCGAAGCAGTCGGTCGGGAATACATCCGTAACTCAATCGAGCGGCGCGCCTCTCTTAGCGAAGAGGCCTTGCGGTATTTGCTCGAAGAAGAAGAGCGGTTGAAAACGAACCTGCAAAAAAGCGAAGCTGCTGTAGCAGACTATAAGGCGAGTCATCCGGACGCATTGCAGCTCGGCGGCGGCACGGCGGCCACAGGTTCGCAGCAGGGATCGGGCGCGGGTGGCGGCGGACCGCGTGGTGGTCTCGTGGAAGACAAGCTGCAAGACCTGAACAACAAATTAACGGCAGCAAAGTCCGACCGGATTCGCCTCGAAGGCGAGCTAGAGCAAATTCAACACGACGGGGATAACATCGACGCGCTGCTCGAAGTTCCGAGTATCTCCTCTGCGCCGATGGTGACGGAAGCGCGCCGCACCGTTACGCAGATCGAAGCTGCGATTACCACTTATGCCCTGCGATACAAGGATAAACATCCCAAAATGATTGCTGCCAAGGCTTCGCTTGCCGACGCGAAGGAGAAACTTCGCGCAAGCCGTGCTAGCGCAGCCTGCGATGCTGCGTAACGCCATCGAACAGACCAAAACCACAGAAAACAGCCTGCAAAAAGCGTTGCACGATCAGCAAGGTGTCGCCGTCGCACTCAATCGCACAGCCATCGGATGGCAGGAATTGGCGCGGCAAGCCGAAACCGATCGTGCGCTATACGAGAGCGTCATTCGTCAAATAAAGGAGACGAGCTTGACCAAAGATGTAAAAGCGAATGCGGTCAGCGTAATTGAGCATTCGCCGCTTCCGCAGTCACCTGTTAGCCCGCGCCCGACGAGAACAATCTTTCTGGGGCTGCTGGGAGGTCTGGTTGTCGGCTTGGGATTCGTCTTCGGCGCGGATGCCCTGGATCGTTCGATTAAAACGGTTGATCAGGCAGAAAGCACAATTGGGTTGCCGGTGTTCGCAGCTGTTCCCGAGACCACTGACGAGGGACCCGTGAGCCGTTTGAAACGGCGAAGCAAAAAAGCGTTTGGCAGCTCAAACTACCGGGTGGTGGTAGAAACTCCTGAAAGTCCAGCGGCCGAAGCCTTTCGTAACCTCCGCGCTGCCCTTGCGCTATTAGGACCGGAAGCGGAGCGCAAGGTGTCCCTTTTTACGAGCGCCGTGCCGAACGAGGGAAAAAGCTTCACCAGCGCGAATTATTCGCTCGCATTGGCTCAACAGGGTTATCGCGTGCTTCTCATTGATGGCGATCTGCGGCGGCCGACCATGCACAAAATATTCCGTTTCCCCACCGTCAGAAATAATTCGGACGAGGATAGCGAGCCTGGAGTCATAGATTGCCTTCTGGGTGAGGCGGAGGTGGCGTCAGCCGCGCGCCAGATTCCCGCGGGTGAAATCCAGATCGTCGACGAAAACATTGCAATTACTGGCAACATTCTCACAGCGACCGGAGGTCAGCTTTCAGTCCTGGCGGGTGGGCGACGCTCTCCCAATCCGGCTGAAATTCTTGCCGGGCCCTTTTTCGGACGCCTGATTGCTGAAGCTTCTGCGCTTTTTGATCGCGTGGTTATTGATAGCGCTCCGATCCTGGCAGTAAGCGATACTCTTCTGATGACCCCCCATGTCCAAACGTTGTGCATTGTCGTTCGAGCCGCAAAAACACCTCGCCAGGCGGTTCGCCGGGCTATTTCGTTGCTGTCAAAATCAGGGATTCGGCCAGCGGGCCTGGTCTTGAATCGATTGCGACGCAGCGGCGGTGTTGGCTACTATTATCATTATTCGTCGCATGGTTACGGTAAGGAAGAAGGTGCGTATTCCAGGAGTTACAATCGCCCGCACGGTTCCGACCACGAAGGCAACGGAGCCTAGGTTTAGCGGTACTCAGTAATAACCGCAGCCTCCGAACTGGAATGCCTCGATTTCGACGGCTGATACCATAAGCTGCTGCCCCAGCACAGCCCCAGATAAGTCGCGATATAAAGTTGGATCGACTCGATCTGAAATGGAAAATCAACAACCGCATGTAGCGCGACTCCGGCGAGCGCCATGATAGCCAGGGGTTGCATCACACGTCGCCGCGGTAACCAGTCTCGCGCGGCGTACCTGTTGTAACTGCGAATTCCGATCGCTATTCCGCCGAAGAAAAGCAAGGCCCAGAGAATGCTTCCCAGCCATCCCCATTCCAGAACAGTCTGCAGGTAATCCTGGTGTAAAAACCTCCAGGTGCCCGGGACCGGGTGGCTCGATCCAATGTTATAGCCTGGGAACACAACTCGAAATGTTCCCGGACCGGACCCGAAGAATCCTGCGCTGGGCAGTGCACCGAGTGCCACGCGCGAAGCTTGCCAGCGCGCGTCGGTCAGGAATTCGTTGGCCTACCGATTGCCAGCGGTTAAGCGGCTGCTCCAGATGCGTCGCTTGAGCGAGCGCAATAAGCGCCAAAACAATCGCAAACGCACCGGCTATGGCGACATTCTTCTGCGCACCGGAAAACTTTCGCAGAAGCGCCGGTCCAAAATGTAGGCAAATGACAATCAGCAATAAAACCGCCACCAGCTGCGCCATCCGTGAAGTGTTCGCCAGCACTGCGGCTATCGTTAAAATAAAAACAATGACCCACAGGGCACGCAGGGCCGGCTGAGATCGGCTCATAAATGCCCGTATAACAAGACCGGCGCTTAGCGGCCACACGAGATTCAAAAACGCACCAGCGTTACCGTGGTAAAAATAGGTTGCGAAAAATGTAGTAACGCCGAATTCCGGCGGGGGCGGCGGTTGCCAGAAGATCATCTGCGCTCCGGTTGCTTTCTGAAGCAAACCCAAAAACGCAATCGAACCGCCGATTAGCCCAATGACATACCACAGTCGGAGCAACCACCGGCTACTCTGAGATAAGTCCGCGACGAACAGCATGGTCGCCAATAGCAACCCGCCCCGGACGATCCAGGCACCGCTGATGGCATAATCGACGGAGCCAGGTCAAAGGCGGCACGAAGCTGCGCAGAGGCACGAAGAAAGAGAATTCAGAGTCGTAGATCGAATTTCGCGTTTAGAGCCATCCATCCGCCAACAAACATCAATGTCCCGGCCAGTAAGAGAAGGAGCGGAGGAAATTGCGGTCGCCGTCCACGGGTGAGTAACTCGGCAGCCCAAAGCACGAGTGCAGTCAAGCAGAATCCAGTTGGTTACTGCGATACTCGTTGACGTCGTAGCGCCGTACGCCCACGGCGCGTAAGCAAGCGCAGCAAAAAAAATCCAGCGAGAAGCGCTGCGGAAAATATAAGGAATCACACGTCGGACCTAAAAGTTCGGTTAACCGCTCACCCTCTACCTTAGCGTCCTTTCCCAAAAAGCATTGTATACAGTGTCTTCAGAACAATCATGGCATCCAGCTTCAACGAGTAATGGCGGATATAATAAAGATCGTATTTTAGCTTCTCGACCGCGTCCTCGTCGCTCTCGCCATAGGGATAATTGACTTGCGCCCATCCGGTGATCCCCGGTTTCACTAAGTGCCGAAAATGATAAAACGGGATGCTTTGCTCATACCGTTCGGCGCACTTGCTCCACTCAGCCCGCGGGCCAATCAGGCTGATATCGCCTTTCAGCGCATTGAAAAGCTGCGGTAACTCATCGAGGCGAAGCTTTCGCAGCCACCGTCCCGCGCGCGTCACTCGCCGATCGCCTTCGCGAGTATAGATGTCATCTTCCGTTTCATCCGCGCGCCAGCGCATTGTCCGGAATTTGAAAAGAACGAAACTGTTTCCCATCCCGTCCCACTCGTTCCTGTTTGAATAAGGCCGGAGCGCCGTCCTCCAACCAGATGAAAAGGGCGATAAGGATGAAGAGCGGCGAACAGATGACCAGCGCGATGGCCGACGCGACAACGTCGAAAAGCCGTTTGAGGTAATGATATGGAGAGGTCCGGGCCAGTTGAAACCCGGTCTGGAGTGGCCAGAAAGGATCGACAATTCCCAGCGGAAGATAACGCCACTGAGTTTCATAGAAGGATTCCAAAGTGTAAACACGCGTTTCCTGGAATTGTGCATGCACAAGACGCTCCAGCAATTGGGTGTCGAGGGAGCTGGCGCGCTCGGTGAGAATGATTCCGCTGTACCGGATGCTAAGACTCTGTAACTTCGCCGCAAGATTTCCCTGCACGATCGGCGATCCTTCACCCGCCACCGGCTTGCCTACGCGCTCTTCATTTGTATCTACGAATTCCAGTTGTTGACCGTTCGAAGACTTCTTATAGGCCTCATAAAAGCGCGCCGCTGCACTGCCGCCGCCGATGACTAGAAATGACCGGTTTGCACTGCTGGCGACCACATATTGCCGAATCCATCGGCGATAGGCTAGCGATAGCGGTAGAAAAATCGCGAAGCTCAAAAGCAGCACCCCCCGACTGGGTTTCATCGTCTGATCGAAGGTCGCTGCGGAATAAATCAGCATGGTGCTGACCACAGCCGCCGCTATGATCGCAAGGATGTGCTCGGCGGCATAGCTGAGGGTGAGTTTCTCGACTGTCCGATCATAACCGCCCACAAAGTACAGCGCCGCTACAATGACACCGAGCTGAATAAGATTAATGATAAAGAACTGAAACGGGGTGGCATAAAATGCGTCATGTCGGAACCAGCCAACTATTCGATAAATAGCGACCCAGATCCCTACATCTAAAAACAGATACAGTGCAGCCGATGACCATTCGTGGTGGAAAAAGTTCGACCAAAAACCGGTGCGGAGCCTACTCGTAACCACAGGCTCGCTCCGCACCGTCGGACCCTCCTCTGGAAGCGCGGGAAAATCCCGGAAAACCGTCTGAGGCTCTTGGCTGTTCGGCATCAGGTCGCCCATTATATCCTACGTAAACCGAAGTAAAACATTACTTATTCGAGCCCAACTAATCGGATGATATTCAAACTGTGGAGCGTCTGTCCACGGCTACAGCCTTGACGCTCTGACAAGCGTTCATAATCTCAGAGGCGTGCGCGTGCTTCGCCGCGCCAAATTTCTAGTGAACATTTTCGCCGCCTTTTATCGCTCGTCCGTTGGCAAGAAGATGATCGTTGCCATCACCGGCATCATTTTGATTCTTTTCGTCGTCGGACATCTTCTCGGCAATTTACAGATTTTTCTCGGTCCTGAGTGGATCAACGGTTATTCACAACATCTGCGCGATCTCGGGCCATTGCTTTGGGCAGTCCGCTTTTTTCTGCTCGCGACGGTCATCATTCACATCTACGTCACGATTCGATTGGCGATTGAAAACCGCCGCGCGAGGCCCGCGGCTTACCTCGACCGGCATTACGTCAAAGCAGACTTCGCCTCGCGACATATGGTGATGAGCGGTTTGATCGTATTTGCCTTTATCGTCTATCATCTGGCGCATTTTACGGTGCGAGTCACCGATCCCCGTTTTGGTCTGCTCAAAGCGGATCCTCTCGGACATTACGACGTTTACTCGATGATGGTGTACGGATTTCAAAACTATTATGTGTCCGCTTTTTATGTGCTCGGCCTCTTTCTGCTCGCCCTTCATTTGAGCCACGGCTCGTCGAGCTTTTTTCAATCGCTAGGATGGAATGACAAAAAGCTCACACCGCGTCTTGCGTTCGGCGGCCGGGTCCTGGCATGGCTTCTGTTTATCGGCTACACGTCTATTCCTGTTGCGATCTTGCTGGGCTTGATCAAGCCGGCGCAACAGCTGTGACAGAAGTCGGCGAGCCTTGTTAAACATCCACGATCTGCACTCCTTCGGTCGCTGTCCGTTGGACGTAGAGGTCGCTCAGTCGTTTCGTCATCGGGCCGGTTTTGCCATCTCCGATCTGGCGATTATCGATTCGAATGATGCCGGCTAATTCACCCATCGTGCCCGTGCAAAACATTTCACGTGCGCCATAGACGTCCACCACTGACAGATCCGTTTCGATGCAACGAATCTTCTCCGCAGCGCAAATCTCGATCACTGTCGCACGAGTTATTCCTTCCGGACATGCTACGACGCGGCTTGTCGCCACGTCATGCTCCCGCACGATGAACACGTGGGTCGCATTGGTCTCCGCGACGAAACCGCGCGTGTCTAGCATGAGCGCATCGTCCGCGCCGGCATTGTTTGCTTCGATCTTTGCCAAAATCGAGTTCAGCAGGTTCGCATGGTGAATTCGCGCATCCAGGACGTCCGGCGGCGGGCGGCGGATTTTACTGGTGATCAAGCTCAATCCCGTCTTTGCATAAACGGGCGGCTTGTGTTCGGCGAGCACGATTAAGGTCGGCGCGCTCTGGTTGAGCCGCGGGTCCATTCCCGAAGTGATCTTTACGCCCCGCGTGAGCGTGAGTCGAATATGCACGCCGTCGCGCATCTTGTTTGCCGCGATCGTGCGCTTTATTTCATCGATGATTTTTTCCCGTGGCGGAATTTCGGAGAAGGACAAGGCGCGAGCGGAACGTTCCAGCCGGTCGAGATGTTCGTGAAGTTTGAAAATTCGACCGTCGTAGAGGCGCAGCCCTTCCCAAACAGCGTCACCTCCCTGCACCGCCGAGTCGAACGGGCTTACACCGGCCGCGTCACGGTGCATCAATTCTCCATCAATGTTTACGATCAGGTTCCGGTTTCGTTCGTCAAATTTTTGAAGCATCTGAATTAACTCCCGCAGCGTCCGCTACGAACACAAAGAAAATATCATTTTAATGCAGCCGGTATTCATAAAGCTGCTCATAACACTCGCGGCAGCGGTGGTAAATATCACGCAATCGCTCAGGGACTTCGCTGTGAGCTGCACGGTACGGCTGAAAAGACTTTGTTTTGGCCACCTCGCCGTACCAATGCCTGGCCCATATCCCGTCCGTGTCGCGCAAACCTGGGGACCAGGAAAGCATCGACTGGTTAAATTCTACCCCGAGCACATCGCAGAGCTGTTGTAGCATCCGCTCCGGATTCTGCAGCACGTCTTTGGCATCGACAACGGGTGGGACTTTGTCCGTCTGTGCGCGCACGAAATCAAAAATCTGTAACTGCTGCACGAAGCCAAGGTCTTCGAGGTCCGGTTCATCGCGCTTTTTGACATAGGAACCAATTACTTCGAGTGGATCGCGAATGAGAAAGCAATTTGTCACTGAGCCTAACCATTGGCGATCGACTTCGGGCAGAAGATGGTGGGTCATCTGCTTTTGAAAAAAAATCCGTTTACTGTCCGGAACCGGTCCGGTTAGGTACGCAACAACCTTCCGCCAATCGGTTTCGCCGGTGGCGATTACTTCGTCCGCCCCTGGGTGCGGCTTGTTCGTGGCGCGCAAATAATGAGCGTAAAAAGGTTCATCCACGACGACCGTATCGTCCCGGTTGCCCCAGGCACGCATCATTGCTGTCGAGATGTTTCGAGGCCCGGACCACATGGCGATGCGGATGCTCATGGCCCGAATAATCAGGCGGCAAGCCCGCGTACGCAACGCCGTTGAGAACAACACGTTCCACCATCTTCAGGTGGATCAGTTTTCTCCGAAGACGATGTCGACCGCCGCTGAGTGCCAGCTAACTCTTGGCGAAAACGCCAAGCAACGGACGCCGCGATGGCGTCTTCGAGCGAAAATCGCTTACGAAGCCGGTCTCGGTCCGAATCTCCACGTGCCCAGGCGCGCGTTTGGCACCATAGACCAAGACAGCTCCCACGGGGGCTTCGTATGGATTCGAGACGGGCAGCTTTTTGAATCCGTAATTATTTACCAGTTCCTGGCCGGCTTGTTTCGCGAGAGTTGTTTGCGGCCGCGACTTCACTACACCTGCAGCGACCAGCGCTTCCTTGACGAAACGCCAGCACTTGGACAGCGAGTGCGCGCGTGCTCGTTCCTCGGCAATGGTAGCTGCCCGGCGCAATTTTGGATCAATCTGAGGATCCACTTTGGCGAGAGGATGGACGATCTTCTTCGGATAATACTTGTCTACCACTTCGACGGACTGCTTTTTGCCGGAAGCATCTGTGTAATTGAATTTTGGTTTTGGCGCCGAAAAGTTCAGCGCAAGAGCCGGACGGGGACAAAGTGTCGCGCATCCGAAAAGTACAAGCGTGAGCGTGAGAAGTTTTCGCATGAAGCCGCCTCCTATCCGGCATGACGGCCATGCTCGCAAGCGATTTTTTCGGCAAATGCAAACTTTTTGCCTTGCCCCAGGGCGTCGCAGGACCCGGCGAAGCTAAAAGGACGACACTAATTCCATCATGCGCCGGCGCATTGGTGCATCGGGCAGTCGGCCGACTCCGCCCTGCATATTGTCCTCCAGATGGTGCGGCTTATTTGTTGCCGGGATAACGCATGTGATTGCCGGGTTTGCCACGATCCATTTCAAGAAAAATTGCGCCCACGAGCGACAATCAAAGTCGGCTGCCCAATCGGGCAGCGGTTTCGAACGCACTTTGTCGAAGAGATCTCCGGCTCCAAAGGGGCGATTGGCGATTACCGCAATCCCGCGCTCCTGCGCCAGCGGCAGAACGCGCTCCTCGGCTTCGGGTTCCATCAGCGAATAATTGATCTGGAGGAAGTCGAACTTCTCGCTCCGCATCAGCTTCTCAATTTCGGTGAAAGCTCCCGATTCATAATGTGTGATCCCGATGTAGCGAACGCGCCCCTGTTGTTTCCATTCACGCAGCGTCGCGAGCTGTGTATTCACATCGACCAGGTTGTGCACCTGCATCAGGTCGATTCGCTTCGTACGCAAAAGAGCCATCGAACGTTCGATCGACTGAACTCCGCTCTGCTTACCGCGAGTCCAAACTTTGGTTGCGAGAAACAGTTTTTCACGAATCTCGAGCGCAGAAGTGAGCTCGCCGATCACTTCCTCCGCGCGACCGTACATCGGGGAGGAATCGATGACACGTCCGCCGAGTTTTATAAAAAGCGACAGAACTTCTTCGAGCTGTTTCCGAATGTCCGCCGTAAGACTAACATCGAATGCCTGCCATGTTCCGAGCCCGATCACAGGGAGTTTCTCGTTAGAGGAGGGAATGGTGCGCGTGAGCATTGCTGATGATTCGCTCGTGGCCCGCGCGTTGATTGGCAAAATTAATCCGGCGGTTGTTCCACCGATCAGTTTCGCAGCTTCACGTCTCGTCATTTTCGCATTGTAGGGCGTTTCTGCGAAACGCCAATGGCGTCTGGCACAGACGCCCTACAACAGGTATATACCCCGATGAATCGCCGTCGTTTCATCAAACTATCCGCTGCGGGCGCGCTTGCGTCCCGAGCAGTTCCGACATCTTTGTTTGCGGAGAAGACAGCACCGCCGATGCGCATTCTGATTCTCGGCGGAACCGGATTCATCGGTCCATACGAAGTGCGATATGCGCTCAGTCGTGGACACAAGGTAACCACATTCAATCGGGGTAAAACGCATCCCGGCGAGTTGCCTGCCGAAGTCGAACAGCTCATCGGCGATCGTAACGGAAATCTCGCTGCGCTGAAGAATCGGCAATGGGACGTGGTGATTGATAATCCGACCATGCTGCCCGCGTGGGTGCGCGACGCGGCACAGGTCCTCAAAGGAAACGTTGATCGCTACGTTTTCATTTCGACGATCTCCGTTTATGGCGAGCCGAAACAGGGGCCTGATGAAAACGCGCCCACGGAAAAATACGAGGGGCCGGATCCGTACAAAGAAACGATCGAGGCGGTGCGCGCATCCGGTTTCAAAACGTACGGGGCATTAAAGGCGCTATCGGAACGCGAGGCTGAGAAATGGTTTCCCGGCAAAACGCTGGTGATTCGGCCGGGCCTCATCGTTGGCCCGCGAGACGAGACGGACCGCTTCACGTACTGGCCTGTGCGGATCGATCGCGGAGGCGAGGTGCTTGCGCCTGGGACGCCGGAGGATCCGGTTCAGTTCATCGATGCACGTGATCTTGCCGAGTGGATCATTCGCATGGTCGAGGGTCGACAGACCGGAATTTACAATGCCACCGGCCCGGCCAAACCGCTGGGGATAGGTGGAATGCTAGACGGAATTAAAAGCGCGTTGAAATCGGACGCGAAATTTACATGGGTGAACGAAGAATTTTTGACCGAGCAAAAAGTGCAGCCGTGGTCCGACATGCCGGTGTGGACCGGGAAAGAGGGGGGATTTTTGCGGACGAACATCAATCGCGCGTTAAGTAAGGGGTTGACGTTTCGACCCCTCGAGGTCACGGCACGCGACACGCTAGCGTGGTTTAAATCGCTTCCGCAGGAGCGCCAATCCCATCCAAAAGCTGGCCTCTCGCCAGAGCGTGAAGAGGAGGTGCTCCGCGCCTGGCATGCGCGGAAATGACAAAATCCGAATGACGAATGTCGAAACAAATTCGAATGTTTTAATGACGAAAACCTGTTCGTGCTTCGTCATTCCTTCGTCATTCGACATTCGTGCTTCGTCATTGTGAAGTCACTTTTCTCGAAGATCGTTGACGTAAAACCGAACGAGCTTCACGCGCTGCTGCTGGCGTTCGTTTTCAACTTTGTCGTCCTCGGCGGTTATTACGTCATCCGTCCAATCCGCGACGAGATCGGCGCCGACCGCGGCGTTGAAAATCTGCCGTGGATGTACACCGGCACGCTGATCGGCATGCTCATCGCGAATGCACTTTACGCCGCAATCGTTACGCGCATGTCCCGGCGTCGGTTTATCCCGATCGCATACCGTTTCGCCATCGCGAACCTTTTTGCTTTTTTCCTCCTTATGCGCTGGATGCCACCCGCGCAGGAGCGCGCGGTTCTTGCACCAATTTTTTTCATCTGGGTCAGCGTCTTCAATCTTTTCGCCACAACAATGTTTTGGTCGTTCATGGCTGACGTTTTCACATCAGAACAAGGCAAACGTCTTTTCGGATTTATTGCTGTCGGCGGATCGATGGGCGGAATCGTGGGTGGTTTGGTCACGAGTTCGCTCGCCGGAAAGCTGAGCACCGGACTTTTCCTCCTCATCACAGCCGTCATGTTGGAGGTTGCTGCGCAATGTGTGCGCAGATTTCCCGACGATTTTCGGACCCACGAGAAGCGAAGTGAACAACCGATCGGCGGCAAATTGTGGGAAGGCGCGACGCACATTGCTCGATCTCCCTATTTACTTGGTCTCGCCGCGTTTCTCATGATCTACACGCTCACCAACACGTGGGCGTATTTTCAGCAAGCCGACCTTACTCAGCATCACCTGCATGACCGTGCCGCGCGCACGTCATTCCTGGCGAACATCGATATCGCGGTGAACACGATTACCGTGCTGATTCAGATTTTTCTGACCGGCCGTCTGATGAAATGGTTTGGCGTCGGAATCACACTTGTGCTCATGCCGCTTTTGAGCGCGGTTGGGTTTGCTGCGATCGGTTTCGCACCGGTTCTCACCGTTCTTGCGACGTTCCAGATTATGCGACGGGCCGCAGGCTTCGCTTTACTTCGACCAGCGCGCGAAGTTCTGTTCACTGTCTTGCGGCGAGAGGACAAATACAAAGCCAAGAGCCTGATCGACACATTCGGCTACCGCTTTGGCGATCAAATCGGTGCGTGGTCCTATCCGTTGATGCGGTGGTTTGGCCTGGGACTGGTCGGCATTTCATGGTTGGCAGTTCCGATTGGAGCAATCTGGTGCGTTCTTGGCATCTGGCTCGGGCGCAAACAACGCCAACTCGCTGAAGCAAAGAACGATCAGACCGGGCCGTTGCCCGGCGCTGCCGCGCCTGAAGCAGCGTAGTTGTAGAGGCGCCTGTATCAGGCGCCTTTTTCGTCTTGGTTCGGCGCTTCCACAAGCACCGCACCACTGGGTTGCTTAATCGAAAAGCGGATTGCGCTCGTCCATATCTGACGCGAATCATAATGAACAACAACTAAAGGAGACAAAATAATGGCAACACGAACTGGATCGGCAGTATGGGAAGGCACTCTCAAAGAGGGCAGGGGAACAATGAAACTCGGCAGCGGCGCATTCGATGGGCCTTACTCATTTTCATCCCGCTTTGAAGAAGGAAAGGGGACAAACCCCGAGGAACTCATCGGCGCCGCTGAGGCAGGTTGCTATTCGATGGCACTCTCGGCGAATCTCGAAAAGGCTGGCCATCCGGCCAAACGCATCAGCACGACTGCAACCGTGAAACTCGAAATGATCGGTGGTGGTCCAAAAATCACGACCATTGACTTGAAGACCGAAGCCGAGGTTCCCGGAATCGACGAAGCAAAATTTAGCGAGCAAGCCGAGCTCACCAAAAAAAACTGCCCGGTTTCCGTCGCTCTGGCTGGCACACAGATCAATCTCGAGGCGAAGCTTCTCTAGAGGCGCGCGTGTGGCCGGCAAAGATTAGATTGGGGCAGCCGACACGGCTGCCGCTACAAAATGAACGATTATTTCGCTGAATTCCTGGCGAAATCGTTACTTCGCCAATTCGTACAAATACTCGACGAACGACTGCGTCGCGCCATCGAAGCCCTGGACCTTCGGGTTCGCCGATTCGATGACGTAATACTCGTCAGGCGCGTGCGCGCCGCTGCCGTGGCCCAGTCCGAAATGGCCTGCGGCTAGATTAAGCGGTTCGCCGGTGAACACGTAACCGGGATACGAACCGGCATTGCGCGGCCAGAGCCACGCGTCGATTCCAAATTTTTTGTACGTTGCGAGCTGCGCCTGGATGAGCGCGGAATCTTTCGACGTTGCCGTCGGATCATATCCGCCGGTCATATTCACTTCGATATCGCCGAAGCCGCGCTTTGCCAAATGGGCTTTCAACGCAGCGAGCGCATCGGCGGCTTTCATGTCGGGCACGAGTCGCATATCGATCTTCGCTACGGCCCGATGCGGCAGAATGGTTTTGCCGCCCGGTCCTGTGTAGCCGCCTACCAGTCCTTCGATGTTTACGGTCGGCTCCGATTCGAGCCGTTCGTTCGCTTGCTCCCACGGCAAATCGTTGATCCAATGCTGCACGCTGAATAGCTTCTTCGAACTCGCGCTTCGCTGCGCACCTTCGATACTTTTTCGATCATCGCTTTCTGCTCGGCGGTCAGCGGAAGCGGCTTCGGATAATTGTCGATCGTAACCACGTTGCCGTCTTCGGACACGAGGGTGTTGAGCGCTTTGACCAAATGCCAGACAGGACTGTCCACCATCGCCTTGAGCGACGAGTGAATGTCTTTGGCCGGTCCGCGTCCCCATTTTTCGCCGCTGGATACAAGCTCCAGCTCGATTACGCCTTTCGAGCCCAGGTTCACCGTGACGATTCCATCGAGGCCCTGCGCCGCAGAGGGCATAAATACGCCGACACACTTCTTGAGCGCCGCAAGGACCTCGGGTCGCCTAACGAGTTGCGGGATGTGCGGCGAACCGATCTCCTCTTCGCCTTCGGCCACCAACACCAGGTTCACCGGCATCTTCTTTCCCGCACCGCGAATTGCGTGCAGTGCCGCGAGGAACGCTGCTTCGGGCCCTTTCTGGTTCACCGCGCCACGACCAATCATCACTTTGCCCAGCGGCGGTTTTTCCACGATCCGCGCTTCGGTCGGCGGCGACGACCACTCCGACGGATCGAACTGCTTCACATCGTACATGAAATACAGCCCGACCGTTTTCGGCGCACCTGCATCAAGCGTCGCAAACACGCCCGGCTTACCGTCGGTGTTGATTACCGTCGCCTGTTGAAATCCCGCATCGCGCGCCAGCTTCGCCATGTACTCCGCGCCCTCCGGATACCCACGGTCTTCCGCTGCGATGGACACCTGCCCAATCCAATCCTGCAACCGCTTCACTGCTTCATCGTGGCGCTTAGTGATTTCGGCTTTGATGTCGGCGTGGTCATCTCCAGCTGCGCGAGAACCTGAACCTGGCGTGATTATTGCGAATGCCGAGAGCAAAGCCGCGATACGAACATTGCAATTCATAAAGTGTCTCATCCGCTCTTGCGGGTTAGTAGTCAATGTGTTTGACGAGACGACATACTGGACAGTATCCTGTCCATATCATGAAGTCGATCACTTACACTGCGGCGCGAGAGAATCTTGCCTCTACGATCAACCGCGTGTGTGAAGATAACGCGCCAGTTGTCATTACCCGCAACCGCGATCAATCGGTTGTAATGCTGTCGCTCGCGGAATATGAATCGCTCCACGAGACTGCGCATCTGCTGCGCTCCCCGGCAAATGCCAAGCGACTGCTTGATTCCTTGGACGCAATCAAGCGCGGCAGGCTGCTTCGGAAGAAAATAAATCTCGACGAGTGAAATTAGCGTTTACGCCACAGGCGTGGGCCGACTACTCGTACTGGCAAGAGACTGATCCAAAGAACAGTGCGCGAATCCGGCAACTCATCAAAGACACTATGCGCGATCCACACCGGGGGATCGGCAAACCCGAGCCGCTCAAACAGGCTCTGCAAGGATGCTGGTCGCGACGCATAACCGCCGAGCACAGAATGGTGTATCAGGTTTCGAGGGGTGAACTCTTAATTGTGCAGCTTCGCTATCACTATTGACGCCTTAAAGATCCAAGCTTTCCTGTTTCGGCGCGGAAGCGGCTGTTGTCAGGGAGCCGAACTTCTTCACCAAGTCGTCGAGCTTGGCCACATAGTAATCGATATTTTCATCGCGGTTTTCGGGATCGAAATCGCTTGCCGGTTTTGCTGCTTCGTAGGCAGGAAGCTTTTTCGGCGTGGCTTTAATATAGTAACTGATCTGATCGCCGGGTCTGTAGTTGCGACCACTGGCAAGGGCCAACTCATAGGCGGCGCCGCGATTGCGCGCGGAACCGGCGATCTTGGCGCGATATTTATCGAGTGAATCCTGAAGCGTGTCGGTCTTCATCAGCATGTCGATCTTCCATTCGCGGTTGCGAATTTTCCGCTCAAAATCGTTTCGAAGGTTGGTAATCGCTTCCGATTCTCCCTGCATGATGAGCTTGATCATTTCCTCCAGAAAAACGCGCTGGAATTTTTCCATGCCACGCGACTTAAGCGCACCGCCTTTGATGATTACGTCCCCATCCTTCGTAAGCAACGCGTAATTCTTCGCCTTGTAACTGAACATCGCGTCAAACTGCTCGTCGATTTCGACATCAATCCCGGCTGGCAACTCCTCCGCCAGACCATGTTGCAACTCGTTCGATCAGCTGTAGCCGGCGGCGTTGACCCCGCGTTTGGGTTGGGTGTTGCTGCGGCCGGCGTCAGCGCCGCCGGCTACAGAAACCGGCGGCACGAAATAAATTCCGTCGGTATCGACCTCGATGACGTGTGCTCCGTGCGCATTGAGCCAATCGATCATTTTCTTGAGCAGGTCGCGCCCGATCTGCGTCACACGCGCGGCGGCATCGAAGTCGGCGAAATGTCCCTGCGCGAACCCAAGATAACCGTAAAAGCTGTTGAGCAGAATTTTGAAGGTGTTGTGCAATGCCTGGAGATGATGTTGTCTGGCTGGATCCTGTTCCGCTCGCATCCTGGCTTTGGCCTCAAGCCGGAAGCTGCGCAGGTCGGTAAGCAAATGTCGAAAGATTTGGAGTTCGTCAGATGCGGGAAAGCAGTCGAACTGCAGCATGATGGACGGATAAAGTGAAGCGACGTCGCAGTGCCAGACGTTGCGGGCTACGCCGGTGAAAGAAGATGTCGGTGTAACCGCCTTCGAAGGCGCGGGGCATTGGCAGTTCGGGAATGGAATGTCTCTGCCGAAGATACTCGCGCAGGAAGAGGGCATTGATGCGCGTGGCGTTGCCTCGGACGATTACGTCCTGGTAATTGTAAGGGAAAATTTGCGCCTGGATAAAGTAACTCTGGCTCAGCAGGTCCGATAAGGCGCGTGTTTCCCGAACACCGCACAAAGCGCGGCGCTGGAACATTTCCGAATTGCCCGAGTACGCGCGATGCAATTCCTTTCCCGTGAGTCCGGAAATTTGCGAGCTATCACAAAGGTCAAAATGCCGGGCGACATCCGTTCGTTCGAAGCCCGCGAGAGAACGCATTCCGACGTCATAGAATTGCGCCAGCAAAAACGTATCGACAAAATGCCGACCATCGACTGTGAACTTCGGATAATCGATGGTTTTCTCCGCAATTTGCAGTCGGGAAGGACGCGACCGTAGAAAACTGCCGCTGCGCCCCCAATCAAGTTTCGTTTTCAATTTCCTGGCGCGACTAACGAGCACCGGCAGATGTAACCGAAACAAATCGTGCCCTTCGATCACGTCCGGATCACGTTCCTTGATCAGAGCGGTCAGCCGTTTGATGGCTTCACGCTCGGATTCCTCAACGTTGTTTGCATCGACACGGATCAATTCTTCCCAGCCGGTGTCGTCCGAGAGCGTGATACTCATGATTTGGTCCTGATTGCCGGGGTCACCGCCCCCGGCGACAGTGAGCACTTCGACCTGCATTCGTTTGAGGTCTTCGAATGCAAGATCCTTGAACAACGTGCGTCCAGTTGCAGTGAGGTAATGCTGGATCGGATCCGTAAACGCGAAGAAATCGCGCCCGGCTTTTTTGAGTCCGTTGCGAAGGGCGATTAATTCCTTCCAGCTATCGACTGTGATCAGCCAGGCGTACTTCAGATCGCCGTGGAGTTTTTCCGTCTCGATACCAAGATCGACAACGTCCGAGTCCGCCCACACGAACGGGCGGAACGGCTCGACGTCGGTGACTGTCGACCCATCTGCTTCCCGGCGGTGCACCCGAACGGTACCGCTTTCGCCTAGCTCAACGGCCACAATCCGCGGGGTCGAATCCGCGCCGAACAGCAGTGTGTTTTTCTGGAATTCCATTCTTAAATAAAGTTTCTGTCATTCCGAGCGAAGTCGAGGAATCTCTTAACTGACTAACGGCCAGAGATGTCTCGATTTCGCTCGACATGACAAAAAAATGTAATGTGTGAAATCTGTGGATATAAGTCAGGAATGAAGATCCGTTCGTTATTGCTTTCGCTACTGTCACTCTGGATTGCGCCTTTGGTTATGGCGGAGCAAACGCCTCAATCGCTTGCTGACGCGGAGCTGCCGTCGCTCCTCACAATTTACAAAGACGTTCATAGTCATCCCGAATTATCCACGCAGGAACAGCGGACGTCCGCCTTGATCGCGAAGGAATTGCGGGCGGTCGGTTGCGAAGTCACTGAGGATTTTGGGAAATATGATAATCCAAAATTAAAAAGCTATGGCGTGATCGGGATCATGAAAAATGGCGATGGTCCGAAGGTTCTGGTGCGGACCGACATGGACGCCCTGCCGGTTGAAGAGGAAACAGGCCTGCCTTATGCCAGCAAAGTCGTAGCCAAAAACAATGAAGGTAAAGATGTGCACGTGATGCATGCCTGCGGACACGACGCGCATGTCGCGATGTTCATCGGGGTTGCTCGTGCGCTGGCGAAATTGAAGGACCAATGGCACGGCACAATTATCTTTGTGGCTCAACCATCGGAGGAATTAGGAAGTGGCGCGCGCGCATTGCTCAACGACGGTCTCTATCAAAAATTCGGGAAACCTGATTTCGCGCTTGGATTTCACGACAAGGCCGATATGCAGACCGGCCACATCGGAGTCACAGAGGGTTACACGTACGCAAATGTCGATTCAGTGGATGTGACCGTGCGCGGAATCGGCGGTCATGGTGCGTACCCGTACACGACCAAGGACCCGATCGTGCTTGCAGCGGAGATGATCAACATGTGGCAGACCATTGCGAGCCGCGAAAACAATCCGCTCAATCCGATTGTCATCACCGTGGGCTCCATTCACGGCGGTACAAAGCACAATATCATTCCTGACGAAGTGAAGATGCAGCTAACGGTGCGCACGTATAAGCCCGACGTCCGTGAGCAGGTGCTTGCTGCGATCGATCGGATCGCCAAAGGGGTCGCTTCCGCTGGCGGTGTGCCGCCCGATCATGCGCCCATCGTGACCGTCTTGAAAAACGAATTTACGCCCTCGACTTATAACAACCCGGAACTCACCAAGCGCCTCGTCGGTGTCTGGAAAAAGTCGTTAGGCGAAGGAAATGTGGAAATCGTGAGTCCGACCATGGGCGGTGAAGACTTTTCCGAATTCAGTTTGCCGGATCATTCAATTCCGGCGGTTGATTTTCATGTCGGTGCGGTGGCGCCGGAAAAAATTGCAGAGAGCAAAAAGACCGGAAAAACGCTGCCCAGTCTGCATTCCAATAAATTTGCGCCAATCCCCGAACCGACCATTCGCACCGGGATTGTCGCAATGACGGCAGCCGTGCTGGAGTTGATGAAGAAGTAGCCTTGCGTCACTCCGAGCGCATTCGGAATAACTTGGAAAAGCGTCGTGTTAATTCTGCGAAATCCCTCGACTGCGCGTCGCTGCGCTCGGGATGACATCGCCCAACGGACGATGTCACTTCATCTTGATGTGTTTCCGCAGGTAAGTCGGAACGTCGAGGTCTTCGCCTTCGACGATTGTCGGTTCACTTTTTTCGAAACGACCGCGCGTGACCGGCTCAAATTGCAGAACTTCCTGTTTTGCCGGTGCAGTGGCTTTTTCGGGCGACGCTTTCTCCTCCTTCGATGAAATCGATGTGTCGTGCGGCTTAACAATGGTGCGCTCGGGCTCGCCGTTGTGAGTCGGGACAACCGGCACTTCGATAGAGAGGGGTATTGCGACAGGCAACGCTTCAGCAGCAACCGGTTCTTCGGACAGAATTGTTTCCTCAACAGGCGTGGGTTCTATCGCCGGTTGTTCTGTTTGAATTTCCAGTTCAGGTTCCGGGGCATGATACGGCTCTCGAACCGGTGCGGGTACGGACGCGCTGGTTGGTGCCGGAGGTGTCTGGAGCAAACCGGCTTCTTCTTCTGAAGAAAGCGAACTGATGATGGTTACGCTCAACCGGTCCCCCAGGCGTCCGTCCACCACGGCGCCGAAGAGAATATGTGTCTGATCGCTGACGTGGCGGCCGAGCTCCTGCATGAGGATTTCAATTTCCGACAGCGTCATCTGCGGGCCGCCCGCTACTTGGACCAACACGTGTGTCGCATCCGCCAACATTCTTCCACGATCCATCAGTGGGTTCTTCAGCGCCTGAGTGAGGGCATCATGCGAGCGATTATCCGAATCGGCTTCGCCGTAGCCAAACAAGCATCGGCTGTTCCGGTTGCGCAAAGCCGCGAGTATATCGTCGAAGCCGATGCGAATGAGTCCTGGCCGCTGGATAACATTGACGATCGACCGAACGCTTTGGCTGATGGTCATATCCGCCATCGCGAACGCCTGATGGATTCCAGCCTGCGGCGGAGTCAGATCGCCCATCCGATCGTTCTCAAAGCAGACCACTGCGTGGGCAAATTCGCTGAGCCGCGCCAGCGCTTCTCGTGCCTGGGCGTTCCTCCGTTTGCCTTCGAACCCGAATGGAAGAGTTACAAAGGCAATGACCAGGGCGCCTGATTCGCGAGCCGCTTCTGCAATGTAAGGCGCCGCACCTGAGCCGGTGCCGCCACCAAGGCCTGCACAGATGAAAATGACCCGCGAATCCGCCAACGCCTCGCGAATTTCATCCGCGGACTCCAAGGCTGCCTGATAGCCAACCTCAGGATCGCCCCCTGCGCCCAAGCCGCGCGATACACTGCGGCCGAGCTGCACTTTGCGTGTCGCGACCGAACTTGTCAGGGATTGCACATCGGTATTGATCGCCACGACATCGGCTCTCTCCAACCCGTCAAGCACGATTCGATCGAGCGCATTTAGACCGGCACCACCGACACTGACGATTTTGATCGGAATGAAGTCCGCTAATCGTTCCTGGAGACTGTAGTTCTTGTTAAGCTGAATCATATGATAGGGACGGACCCGCCGGGCCGTCCGGGGTTAAGCCTTTGCGGCGCGCCCGGCGATCGCGCCTCACCCGAATTTGGTTTTGTATTCATCGCTTTCCGCTGAAAAGTTTTCCAAAAATTCGGCCAAACCCCCGGGCGGGCCGGTCCGTATGCATAATTTGCGCGAACTTGACCAGGCCAATTGCCGTGGAGAACTGCGGGTTTTCCACCGCAGACGTGATGCCCCAAGCTGTTTGCGCGTGCGTCAGGTTCGCCGGAATTTCGAAGATTTCCGCGGCCAGATGGTCGATTCCGCTAAGAAGGCTGCAACCGCCGGTAATAAAGATTCCCGCGCCCAGATAACCGAGATACGGTTCTTCTTCCAGTCTGCGTTTGAGCAACTCAAACGCTTCTCGCAGTCGCAGATGGATGATTGTGTTCAGCGTTTCGCGCTCGATCTCTTTGCCTGCAAAACCGGAATCGTCCTTGAGTAAAATCATTTCTCCCGGAAGACAATTCCCGAGGGTGCAACTGCCTTCTTCGGTCTTTAATTTCTCCGCGCGCGCCATTGGGATGCGCAGACCCATGGAAATATCATTGGTGACGTGGTCGCCGCCCACCGCAAGACATCCGCTTTGTCTCACAGCGCCCTCTGAGTACAACACGTAATCAGTCGTTCCGCCGCCCATATCAATCACCAGCGCGCCGAGGTCCTTTTCATGCTGGGTGAGCACCACCTGCGCGGAAGCGAGCCCGCTAAAGACAACGTCCTCCACATCCAGCGGCAACTCTTTTACGCATCGAATTGTGTTTTGAATCCGGGTGCGCACGCCATGGATGATGTGAAAATCGGCCTCCAATTTCTGGCCGAGCATCCCGACGGGGTTCAGAATGCCCTGCTGGCCATCCACCTGATAGTGTTGAATCACGGAATGGAGGAACGCGTTTTGAGCGGGGATGCTTACCTCGCGCGCGTTGATTTTTACGTCCTCCACATCCTGTTCATCAATTTCGTCGCGGTCCTCAGGCAGCATCACGCATCCGCGATTGTTAAAGCTATGCAGATGTGATCCGGCGATGGCGACGTAAACGCTCTTAATCATGACGTCGCTTTTCTGTTCGGCATCGACAACTGCTTCGTGCACGCATTTCATGGCCGTTTCGAAATCGACGATCTCTCCCTTGCGCACGCCGCGAGATGGCGCCTGGCCTACTCCGAGGATTTTGAGCGTACCGTCGGGTCGGCTCTCCCCGACCACGACACAGATTTTCGAGGTACCGATCTCAAGACCGATCATCAGATTGTTGTTAGCCATTTTTTTGCGCGGCCTTCTTCAGTTGGTTGTGAATTGGCTTGGGGGCAGGTGTAGAACCGGCGCGTGCTTTCTGCGATGAGGATGCAGGTTGCTGTGTCGCGGAATCCGCGTGACTCCGTGTCTCGTTGGCGTGCACCGGGATTGCCTTCATGATCCGCGGCTCCACGGCGGGCTCGATTGTATCGTTGATTACTTCCGCCGCCGGACTGGTGAACGTTACGGGAATGTTTCGTTGAGCTACCAGGTTCAAAGTCTCCAGGTCCTGCTTCGTTCTATCGCAATAATCAAGGAACACTTGCAGCTGCCGCAGTTGGTCTTCGAGATCGTTCAACCCAAACATGATGCGGCCGTGGTTTTTTTCTGTCACCACGAGACAATAGCTTTTGGAAATGTCGATTTCGCGAATCTGAAATCGTGTCTGTAAGACGCTACGTTCTGTGAGGCTTAGCAACTCCAGCGCTTTTTTTGCTTCGGCCGACTCGATCGTCTTTCCAGATTCGAGGGATTCGCTTGTGCATCCCAGTATCAGCGGCAGTCCCAGATATTCAGGCAACAGTTTCTTTTGCTTCATCAAAACGCCCCGGTGGCCCACCAGAAATGCATGGTTCGACGTAAATGGGTCGGTAATTTCCGTTTCGCTCGTAATCCAGGCGACCGGTCTACGTTCCACAATACGAATGTCGATTTCGCCCGGTAATTTGCGCACGACCTCAACTTCTTCGGCCTGGGGAAGCTGTTGTATGCGGTCGCGCACCTGCGCCAGGTTCACACTGAAAATATTTTCACCTTCATTCAGATCGGCTTCTTTTAACACCTGCTCACGCTGCAGGGTGCCGTCGGTCTGTAATTCAATCCTTTTGACCTGATAATCTGGATTCTCAAAGAAAAGGCGTCTTGCACCTTGACGCACCCCGATGTAAACGCCGGCGCACAACGCTCCGAGGACAACCACTTTCCACAGCAGGCCCATAGTGCTGCGAATCCGGTTCTGCGTCGCTCTGCGGGAGCGGACTTTCACGTCGAGGAGATGTTGCTGCCGCCGCTGCCGCGTGTTGGACAGTCGCCGATTACGAGCTCGGGAACGGCTTTGGTTGAAACTCATCTCTTGCCTTCCATTCCAGCCCCTGCCTGCCCGCCGTAGCCTTGGCGAAGGCGGGAAAGCGCAATAATCCGGGCGCAAAGATCGGCGTATCCGATACCCGCTGCCGCTGCCGCCTCGGGCAGCAGACTGGCCTCGGTCATTCCCGGAATCGTGTTGATTTCTAAAACAAAAGGCTCTCCGTCCTCCGATAGAATCACGTCCACGCGCGCGTACACCTGAAGACCTGCGGCATGGAACGCGCGCAGCGACAGTGTCTGGATCTGCTTTGTTTTTTCCCCGTCGATCTTTGCGGGACAGACATGCTCCGCTCCGCCGCCAGCTTGTGGATTGAGAAAGGGGTACTTGTTGTTGAAATCGTAAAAGCCGCCCTTTGGAATTATTTCGAGAATGGGCAAGGCTTGTTCACCGAGGATACCTATCGTCAATTCCCGGCCGGACACAAATTTTTCTATTAGCAATTCGCGATCATATTTTGCGGCTTCGCCAATGGCCGGTTCGATTTCGCTTTCGTTCTTCACGATGACCACGCCAACCGTGGAGCCTTGTCGTGACGGCTTGACCACGATCGGCAACGGAATCGTCGGTCGCTGCCCTGGTTGGATGATTTCCCAAGGCGGAGTGGCTATCCCGAATTTCTGGAATTTTTGTTTTGTGCGAATTTTGTCGAAAGCGATCTCACTCGCGGTGACGCCATCGCCGGTGTAGGCAATTCCCC
This sequence comes from uncultured Verrucomicrobiae bacterium, assembly GCA_963838045.1. Lineage (GTDB taxonomy): Bacteria > Verrucomicrobiota > Verrucomicrobiia > Chthoniobacterales > UBA10450 > Udaeobacter. The sequence goes on from CAWIPQ010000007.1 coordinate 229,760, forward strand.
GACGCTCCAGAATTCTCTGAATCTGGCCATCTTCGCCGAAGGTTCCGTGGACTGTAATGAAAGCAAAATCAATATCTTTGGGCAGTTCGAAATTTTCATCGCGAACATCGACCTCCGTCACCTCAACGCCTAACGAGCGAAGCGCTTTCGATACACCGCGCCCGGTGGCGAGTGAAACATCGCGCTCCGAACCCGGACCGCCCATTAGCACCGCAATTTTCTCCGGTAATTCCTGTCGTTTTGTCATCCGGGTTCTCCCACGATTTCGACTTCGGTCTCCAATTCGATTCCACGCTCTTTGCGCGCGACGCTTTTAATTTTGTCAATCAACTCAAGTACTTCCGTCGCCGTCGCATCGCCATCGTTCACGATGAAATTGCCGTGCACTTGCGAGACGCGCGCATTTCCGACGCGCGAGTTCTTCAGTCCCAATTCATCCACCAATTTTCCCGCCGGAACAGTGGCGGGGTTTTTGAAAATGCAGCCAGCGCTTTTGGCGATCGGCTGCGTGGTGCGCCGTTTTTCCTGTGATTCGCGCAAACGCTCATCAATATCGTGCGCGGTCGGCGGGTTGCCCGCGGAATGTTGCTGAAAGCGCAAAATTCTTTTCGAGCAATGGAAATCGGCGGTAAAATACTTCCAGCTCATCCCGAGTTTTCACATGCGGGTTTCCATTGGCGTCAAGATAACGAATGCGCGTCACATTCTCGAAAGTTTGCGCGCCCATGGCGCCGGCGTTCATGCGCAATGCCCCTCCCACTTCACCCGGGATTCCCTCCATCCATTCCAGTCCGCCGAGACCAGCCGCTCGGGCCGCGTAGGCAACTTGGCGCAGTTTTACACCTGCGCCTGCAGTGATTTCGCAGCCTTCGACGTCGATTTTCTCGAAGTCGCCGCCGTGGGGATGAACCACCACTCCGTGAATGCCGCCTTCGCGAACTAGAAGGTTTGACCCGCGGCCGATTACAAACAGTGGCAGATGTTCGGCACGGCAAAAGCGAATCAATTCTGCAAAACTCTGCTCGCTTCGCGGCTCAACCCAGAATTGTGCCGGTCCACCAACCCGCAGAGTCGTATGCTTCGACAGCGGCTCGTAGAGGCGAACATCACCTTCTTCGCCGACGATCGCTTTTAGCTTCTCGGCAATGACAAGGTCGGCGGCAAGAATCTCCAATTGTTCGTGGATATTGCCGGCACCCAAACTGAGAACCAGATCGCCAGACTCCAGCATATTTCCCACATCCCGATGCACCCACTCCAGACGCGGTTGATAGCTGATGCCCCGATGTCCGCGTCGCCCGACTTCATCGGCAATCGTTCCGCCGCTGATTCCGGGGATCGGCGTTTCACTGGCAGGATAAACATCCGTGATCACCAGGCGTTCTGCATCGTCAAAGGCGCTGCCGAATTCGCGAGATAAGGCTTTGGTTCGCGAGAAACGATGCGGCTGAAACATTGTCACCAGTCGTCGCCGGCCAATCGATTTCGCGGTGCTGAGAGTGGCACGGATTTCGGTCGGATGATGCGCGTAATCGTCCACGAGTAAGAACCGGTCGCTCGCGTATTTGATTTCAAACCGGCGTCGCGCGTGTTCGAACTTCCGAAGCGATGCCGTAATTTTGTCGAAGGGAATCGAAAGTTCGGACGCCAGAGCGATTACCCCAAGGGCATTATGCACGTTGTGTTCCCCTGGAACATTCAGACTGGCTCGGCCTAGTTTTTCTGCGCGCCGGCGAACCGAAAACGACGAACCAAAATGCCGGAGCTCGACGTCGACTCCGCGATAATCCGCCTGCTCGGAAAATCCGTACGACACCGTGCTTTTGTGTTTTGAGCACAATCGCGCGGTGTTGGGGTCATCCACGTTATAAAAAACCGTTCCACTGGTTTGATCGATCAACTGGGCGAACACTTTTTCGATCGCTGCAAGATCGACATAGAAATCGAGGTGTTCCTCCTCAATGTTTAGAATCAATGCGTGCTCGGGATGAAAGAAGCGCAGTGTGCCATCGCTTTCATCACCCTCGGAAACGAAATATTCACCGCGCGAATCCCAGTGTGCGTTGGTGCCGAGGATTGGAATTTCCGCGCCGACATAGTGCGACGGGTGCAGTCCGCCTTCGCGAAGCACGTGTGCCATCATTGCGGAGGTAGTTGTTTTGCCATGCATTCCTGCAATCACAATGCCGCGCTTGGCGCACATGATTGCAGCGACGGCTTCGGCCCGTCGGATTAGGGGCTTCCCGGAATCTCGTGCGGCGAGGAGAATTGGATTGTCCTCTTTGATTGCCGAGGAGAAAACCACCATCTCCGCCCCGTCTGCGTGCTCTGGCAGATGCTGATCGTTAAAATGAAGGCCGAGGCGTTGTAGTCGATCGGTCTCTGTGGTGCTGGCCTTGTCGGAGCCGCTGACTGTGTGGCCGAGCTCAATGAGAAGCCCCGCGAGACCGCTCATACCACTTCCCGCCACCCCGACCAGGTGAATCCGATGCTGTTCGCTGGTCAGAAATTGCGCCAGGTTGGACAGCGGTTCGCAATTGCGAAGTTTTTCGCGTCGAGAATCGTTACGCGCGGCAGTTGGTTTAGACGCGAGCTTCATGAGGCGTGTATTTTTCCATCGTGGTCGCCACACGGCCAGCTGCATCTTTTGGCGCGAGGCGCGTGCAATTCGCCGCCATTTGCTCCAGCCTTTCAGGGCTTTGCATCAGCTCACGGATTTTCCGCGCGAGCGATTCGCCGGAGATCTCTGACTGCTTGAGAAGAATCGCCGCATCAGCGTGAGCGTAAATTTCCGCGTTGCGGGTCTGGTGATCATCCGCGGCATAGGGAAAGGGAATCAGGATGCCGGGCAACGAAAAGGAAGCGAACTCGGCCAGACTTGCTGCACCCGCTCGAGCGACCACAAGATCGGAGGCGCTGTAAACCTCTTCCATACGATGATGAAAGGCGCCGATGTAGGCGGGGACATTTTCGCGACGATAGTTATCTGCGACAAGGCGTTCATCCCGCGTGCCGGAGAGATGAATCACCTGCAGCGGCACACCTTGCAGGAACGGCAGCGCTTTGATCAACGCCTGATTAATTCCGCTGGCGCCCTGGCTGCCGCCCATCACTAGCAGGGTGGGAAGATCTTCTTGTAATCCCAGGTTACGCCGCGCGTTTGCGCGATCCAAGTGGACCAACTCGGTGCGAACCGGCGTCCCGGTGATTTCGGTGCGGATTTTTGGAAAAAATGGGGCGCATTCCTTGAACCCCAGCATGACCGCATTCACCATGCGCGCCGTCCAACGGTTCGCTTTTCCCGGCACGGCGTTTGATTCGTGAATAAAAGTCGCTATGCCGCGCATCCGTCCGGCCAACACTGGCGCAGTGGAAGTGAACCCGCCCATCCCGAGTACTGCATGCGGTTTGAACTTGCGATAAAACGATCGGCATAGGGACAGGCTTTCTACAAACCGGCGAGTAAAACCAAAAAACGCCGGCGAAAATGGCGAAGGCAGCCCCACCGTCGGCAGTTTTTCCACCAGGAAATTCGTACGGCCCGAAAGCGCCAAGGCATCGATGTCTTTTTCGGAAATCAATAGCATCACTTCATGTCCGCGATCTTGCAGTACTTCCGCTACGGCAATGCCCGGAAAAAGGTGTCCGCCAGTTCCTCCGCATGCGATTACAGCGTTCATATTGGGCTAGAGCGAGTTTTGGGCTTCATCAGATGCGTCGCGTTACTCTGGAGTGCATTGTGGCGCGTTTCACCGGCTCCGGGTCAAGGATGCCCTGGCGATAGATGTTCAATAACAGACCTATTCCGAACATACATGCTGCCAAATTGGAACCACCATAACTGATAAACGGCAGCGGCAATCCTTTGTTAGGCAAAAGCGAAGTGGTGACGCCGATGTTCACCGCCGCCTGGAGAGCGAGGAGCGAAATGATCCCGCAACCGAGCAGCAGTCCAAAACGATCGCGAGCGTGCAGGGCGATCATGATGCCGCAAACAATTATCACAATAAAAAGGAAGACCACCAGCAGACTGAACCGTAGACCAAGTTCTTCGCCAATGATCGGGAAAATAAAATCAGTATGCGCGTACGGCAGGTAAAGCATCTTTTGCCGGCCATTACCCAATCCGAGCCCGTCCATTCCACCGCTTCCCCATGCGATTAGCGCCTGCATCTGCTGCAACCCGGCGTCGTCCTTATAGTTTTGGGGATGAAGAAAAGCTGAGAGCCGGCCCATACGCTCTGAAATCTGCGTCGCAACAACAAGCAGCCCACCCAGGCCCGCGAATGCCAGCCCGCCAAGCCACAGCGGATTCGTGCCGGCGACGAACATGACAACGAACGCTGTTGCTCCGATCAGGGCGGTTGTCCCAAGATCGACCTCGCCCAGGACGAGCGCGGCGGGAAGACTAACGATCGCCAGCGGAATAATGAATTCCTGTAGCAGATTGCCCTCTGTCTTTTCGCGTCGCGCAAACCAGGCGGCAAGGAAAAGGATCGTAGCTATCTTTGCGAGCTCGGAGGGCTGAAAAGTAAGTGGACCGTATCCCACCCAGCGCCGCGAACCGTTGATGCGCATTCCGATGTGCGGAACGTAACAAAGCGCCAGAACACTCAGCGCCAGGCCAAACCAAATCCACCAGGTTTTCTGCCAGAAATGGTAGTTCATCAGCGCTGCAAAAATGCATCCCGCAAGCCCGATCCCGACCCAGATCGCCTGGCGTTTGATGAAAAAGTAAACGTCGCCATGGCTGTCACGTGCGTATGCGCTCGTGCTGAAAAGCATCACGATGCCGATGACGAGCAGCCCCAACACTGCCAAAAACAGAATGTAGGCGCTTTTACGACGCATAAGGTGACAAACCGTGATTGTGTGCCGAGGAGCGATGTGTGGCGGTTGGAGCAGTTTTTGAGACCACATCCGATCGCTAACCGAGGATGTTAAGCCATGAATAGTTGCGGGTGGTGCGGATCGCTTTCCTGATTACGCCATTCATTTCGTTTTCTTCCTCTTGTTCGTAGCTTTTGCGGTAGCGCTTTTCGAATTCGCTGTTTCAGGAACCAGCAGTTTCTGCCCGATCTGCAATTTGCGGGCATCTTCGATATGATTCAGCGCCATCAGATCGTTGCAGGAGACATTTAACTTCTTTGCGATCGTAACGGGATTATCGCCCTTCTTCACAACGTAAGTTTTTCCCGAAGAAGAAGGCGTCTTCGCGAGTTTTTCAGCGGCCGGTGAATGTGAAGGTTTCGGCTCCTCCTGCCGCGCTTTTTCCTTTGGCGCCGCAACGACTGGTACGTTGTCAGTGTCTGCGCGGTTTGGGGTTTCCGTTGTATTGGCCGGCGTGCTGTCAGTTTGCGAAGAGTCCGCCGGCACGAATGCGTTGTCCCGCGTTTTGATTGCGTTGAAAGCAATGATTCCCGACACGGCAACGACGTGCAAAAGCAAAACAATGAGCAACGCCCGGGACAATTTCATGTTTGGCTCTGGAATGCCTTCGAACTCCATTCCGGCAGATGCCGCCGACGCACGACGCGCGGTCGCGGCTCGCATTTTCTTTGGCTTGAAAAGGCGCGGGACTTTCATTGGTTTCATGACGGCAGTGTTTGCACCAGCGCACGGAATTGGTCGCCGCGATCGACGTAGCTCTTGAACATGTCGAAAGATGATGTGCCCGGAGAAAAGAGTACAACGTCTCCCGGCGTAGCGAGACCGCAGGCGCGTTCGACCGCGTCAGCGAGCGAAGCAGCGATCTCACAGGTTACGGCGCCATCCCACGACTGCTTGATGTTCTCTGCCATTTCGCCGATCAGGACGGCCGATTTCACTTTGTCTTCCGCCACGGAGCGCAACGGATCGAAGTTGAACCCTTTGTCTTTGCCGCCGGCTATCAGCACCACCGGTTTTGTTTGGGCGGCCAGCGCCTTTTCGAGCGCATCCAGGTTGGTCGCTTTCGAATCGTTCACGTATTCGACGCCCTGGATCTCGCGAATAAACTCGCACCGATGCGGTCGCGGCTCGTACTCACGAAGCGCCGGCACCATTTGCCTGAACGGCAATCCGCGGGCAACACCGGCAGCGAGTGCCGCCATGAGATTTTCGATGTTGTGCAGCCCGCGCAGTTTCGTGTCAGACAAACGCAGGACCGGCTGGTTTTGGTAAACAATCGCGCCATCTGACAGCCGGAAATCGGCTCGATCGGAGTAAGCGCTAAAAGTGATTCGGCGTGGTCGAATCTTCGGCAGTGCTTCTACGATGTTGATGACGGCAACATCCTGCTCGGTTTGATTTTCGAAGATACGTAGCTTGGCCGCGCGATATTCCGATACCGAGCGATAGCGATCGAGATGGTCAGGAGCGAAATTGAGCCAGAGGCTGATCGATGGACGAAAGGTGCGGATCGCTTCGAGTTGGAACGAGCTTACTTCAACAGTGAGGACGTCGAGCGGCTCATGTTCCCGGGCGACTTCGGAAAGCGGTTTGCCGATGTTTCCGCAAGCGATGGTCCGTTGCCCGCAGGCATTCAGCATTTGAGCCAGCAATTCTGTGGTTGTGGTTTTGCCGTTCGTGCCTGTAACGGCGATCACCGGAATTCCGCAGGAACGCCATCCCAACTCGAGTTCACCGATCATTTCGATTTCGCGTGATGAAAAATTTCGCGCTAACGGAGAAGCCGGATCGATGCCGGGACTTAGGACCGCCCACTGATACTCCTGCGAATGTTTGTGCGCTTCGGGGCCGCAAATTACTGCAATCCCGTGTGCCCGAAGATTTTCCAGGGTAGATTTCAGTAAAGTCTGTCTCCTCGGCGCTGTCGAGCACTGTCACTTTTGCACCTTCTGATGCCAGCAACATTGCCGCCGCACTTCCGCTTAGCCCGGCACCAAGCACTGCGACCCTTTGATCTTTGTAGCGTCCGTCCTTCATCGCAGTTTCAGCGTTGCCAGTCCGAGCAGGGCGAAGATGATCGAAAGGATCCAAAAGCGAACGATCACGGTCGTCTCTTTCCAGCCGGTCAGCTCGAAATGATGATGAAGCGGGGACATGGCGAAAAAGCGCTTGCCCGTGAGTTTGAAACTCAGCACTTGGAAAATCACCGAGACGGCCTCGATCACGAAAACGCCACCGACTACGACCAACAGCAGTTCCTGTTTACAACAGATCGCCACAACGCCGAGCATGCCGCCGATGGCCAGCGATCCAGTGTCGCCCATGAAAACTTTGGCCGGATAGCAGTTAAACCATAGAAAGCCCAGGCCGGCGCCGATCAGCGCAGAACACACAACTGTCAGTTCCCCGGCAAACGGATAAAACGGCACCTGCAGATATTCCGCTACACGGAAATTGCCGGCCGCATAACAAAGCAACGCGTACGCGAATGCCACGGTGATCGTGCAACCAGTCGCCAAACCATCCAGCCCGTCAGTGAGATTCACCGCGTTTGACGTGCCGACAATTACAAGAGCGAAAAAGAAAAACGTAAACCAGCTCATGTTGGCGATCGCTGGTGCCTTTACAAAAGGCACGTAGAGCGCACGCGCCTGCACTTCCAGCAGGGGATCGGTGAGAAACAGTCCAGTGATAAGCGCCGCGAGAGCGATTTGAAAAAGAAGTTTGATCCGCCCGCTAATCCCTTCGGATTTTTTCTTCGTGACCTTGAGGTAATCGTCGGCAAACCCGAGTCCGCCGAGATAAACCATGCTGAACAGCGTGAGCCAGACAAACTTGTTGTCGAGACGTGCCCAGAGGATACTCGATACAAATACGGCGCCGATAACCAGCACGCCACCCATGGTGGGTGTGCCCTGCTTTACCCCGTGCAATTCGGCGAGGCGGTGAACTTCGTCCGCTCCGCGAATCGGCTGCCCGACCTTTAAGGCACGCAGCTTTGCGATGATGAAGTTTCCAAAAAGCAGAGTGGTTAAAAAAGCGGTGACCGCCGCGGCAATTGCCCGAAAGGTGACGTAAAGGAAAACGTTGAACCCTATGAACTGCCCGCTCAGCTGATGGAGATAGTACATCATGGGGAAGTTGCGAGTTTGGAATTTCGACTACCGAATTGTTCGATTACTTCCTCCGTCTTTGCGGCGCGACTGCCCTTGATCAGAACGAGATCGCCCGGCGCGGCAATATCGCCTAACAAGTCAGCAGCTTCGCGCGTTGACGATACAGAGGAGACGTTTCTCAGGCCCGCAGCGCGAGCGCCCTTTGCAATTGTTTCCGCTGCGGCGCCGATGGTGATCAGGTGATCCACTTCGAGCGTGGCTGCTGTTTCCCCGACTTCGCGGTGCCCCCGCTCTGATTCGGCGCCCAACTCCCGCATTTCCCCGAGAATCGCAACTCGTTTCCCTTCGGTGTCGAGCTCAACCAATGTGCGTAACGCCGCTTTCATCGAGTCGGGATTGGCGTTGTAGCTGTCGTCGAGAAAATCCAGGCCGCCGATTTGCTTGATTTGCAAACGCGCTTTTGTAAGTGGCGCCACGGCCAGACCGGCGGCGCATTCTTCGATCGATAATCCAAACGCCCGACCGGCGGCGACAGCGAGCAACGCGTTCTGCACCATGTGCAACCCGGGAACGGGAAGCTGCGCCCGGCAACGGTGTGCTCCTTCGAGAATTGTGAATTCCGACCCGTCGGCGGTCTGGCGAATTTCAGTTGCGCGCACTGTTCCATTCGCGGTTCCGGCGAACATTACTTTTGCTCTGCAACGCGCGGCGATTTCTTTACTGAACGGATCATCAGCATTCAGGATTACGGTTCCTTGTGGGCCCACCGCTTCGGCTAGCGCAGCTTTTTCTCTGGCGATTGCTTCGCGCGAACCCATGAACTCGATGTGGGCCACGCCGATGTTTGTGATAATCGCCACGTCGGGAGCGGCGATATCGGACAGCGCGGCAATTTCGCCGGGATGATTCATTCCGATTTCCCAAACAGCCACTTCATCCCCGGAAGACGCCTCGAGAATTGTGCGTGGCAAACCGACGTGATTGTTGAAATTGCCTTCCGTCTTTGTAACGCGAAATTTTCGGGCGAGAACCGACGCCGCGAAATCCTTTGTGCTCGTCTTTCCGTTGCTTCCTGTGATCGCCAGGACTTTCAGCGTGAGCGATCTCCGGTAATTCGCGGCAATTTTCTGATAGGCCAGCAGCGTGTCGGTCGCCCGGATCAGCGCAAAATTATTTGGAACATTCCCGTTCCAGTCTGTGATCAACAAGCGCGCCCGCAGCGCCGGATGTTGCGACGGATTCGACGAAATCGTGTCCATCAAAATTTTCGCCGCGAAGCGCCACGAATAATTCACCGGGTCTGATGGTGCGAGAATCGGTAACGATTCTATCGATCACAACACCGCCGTCGCCGGATGAGAGCGGTGCTCCGGCAAACTGTGCGATTTGAGATAAGGTAAGCGGATTCATTGCTAGAGCTCCACGGGATGATCTTCGATCGCGCGGCGCGCGACCTGGATGTCATCGAACGGAATGGTGTAATCAGCGAACTCCTGATAGTTTTCGTGCCCCTTGCCAGCGATCAACACAATGTCCCGCGGACCTGCGAGCGCAACGGCGCGATTAATCGCTTCCGTACGATCGACGACTTTTTCGTACCGATTCGAGCGAAAGCCTTTTTCGATCTCGTCGATGATCGCGTCCGGGGCTTCTTTACGCGGATTATCAGACGTGATGATGGAATAATCGGCGAGCCGATCCACCATCTCCGCCATCAACGGACGCTTTTGCCGGTCGCGATCTCCGCCGCATCCAAAAACGGCGATCAAGCGATTCGGCTGAAGTTCTCGCAGCGTTTTCAGCACATTCCCGAGGGCGTCAGGAGTGTGGGCGTAATCCACGAACACTTGGAATTGCCGCTTCGCCGGAACGAGCTCCAGACGGCCGGGGACTTGCGGAGCCTTCGCAATACTCAGCACCGCATTGCGCAGATTGATTCCCAACGCGTCGGCAGCAGCCAGCGCCGCTATCGAGTTTGTGACGTTAAAGCGACCAATCAATGGAAGTCGAACCAGGTAACTCTTGCCTCGCGCGTCCAGTTGGTACGACGTGCCGGTGAATTCGGCGCGATAATTCGAGGCGCGGAAATCCGCGCGCATTCCCATCCCATAAGTCACGACCGCAACGCTCTTGTCGATTTTGCCGAGCAGCAGTTGGCCATAACGGTCGTCAATGTTCACAATCGCCACCGGTTTTTTCTTTTGTTTCTGGTCGGCAAGTCCGGCGAAGAGTTTCGCCTTCGCTTCAAAGTAGTTCTGCATCGTGCCGTGAAAATCGAGGTGGTCCTGTGTGAGATTAGTGAACACGGCCACGTTCCACTCGAGACCGCGCGTGCGTTCCTGTGCCAGCGCATGCGAAGAGACTTCCATTGCCGCCGCTTTGCAACCTGCGTTTGCCATCTGAGCCAGCAGCTCTTGTAAATCGAGCGATTCGGGCGTTGTGCGAATGGCCGGCAAAATCCGCTCGCCGATTTCGTAACGCACAGTTCCTATTAAACCGCTGGGCAAGCCGGCGTTTTCGCAGATGTGTTTGATAAGAAAGGTCGTCGTGGTCTTGCCATTGGTTCCTGTGACGGCTGCCAGTTTTAATCTGCGGGCTGGTTGCCCGTAAAAAGCTGCCGAAAAATCCGCAAGCGCGGAGCGACTGTTTTCGACCAGGAGAGAGGTGACGCGTGGATCCTTTTGTTCGCGCTCGGCAACGATCACCGACGCCCCTTTGTCGATGGCGTGACCGATGAATTGGTGGCCATCGGCTTTCTCGCCCCGCAGCGCCACGAACATGGTGTGCCTTTGCACTCGCCGCGAGTCATACGCGATATTTTCCACCGGGCGATCAACTGACCCGAAGATTTGGCGAACCGGAGTTGCTGCGAGAAGAGTTTTGAGCTGCATGAGGGTTTAACGTCTCCGCCCGGAGACGGATTTGCTACGGCGAACCGGGGCGAGGCACTTAATTCGCGAATATACTTCGGAATCAACGTCGCGGACCATCAGTTAAGGCGATTCGTTCTGCCGGCGTCTTGCGTAATCGCCGCGCCGGCTTCGTTTTTTCGACTCGCTGAACGGGAATCGCTTTGCGAATCTCCTCATGCGGCTCAAGATCTAGATAACGAGCGGCCTTCTCCGCAACGTGGGAGAAAATCGGTCCTGCGACCAGACCGCCGTAATTCAAATGCGGATCGCTTGTGTGAGCATCGTCGAGCACCACCAGGCCGACAAACTCAGGATGATCGGCCGGTAGATAACCGAGAAACGACACAACGTACTTGCCGTGGTCATACCCGCCGTGCGGATTCACCTTCTGCGCGGTTCCGGTTTTTCCGGCGATAATAAAGCCTGGCACCGCCGCGGCCGCGGCAGTTCCTTGATCGCTCACCACGCCTCGCAGCGCCTCACCAATTTGTTTGGCGGTTTCGGGAGAAACGACCGTGCGTTGTATAACCGGCGAAAGCGAACTGATGATCTTCCCATCCGAGGTCGTTACCGATTTGATGATCCGTGGTGTTACCAGTTTGCCTCCATTGGCGATTGTTGCCATCGCCGACGTCATCTGCAATGGCGTTACGCCGACTTCGTGACCCATCGGTATGCGAGTGATGGAAATTTTGCTCCACGTTTGGGGCGGCCGAATCACCCCATTGATTTCGCCCGGCAGCTCAATTCCCGTGCGCTCACCAAACCCGAAGCGACGAATGTATTCGTAGAATTTTTGGTCGCCAACGCTAAGGGCAAGTTTGGCTGCGCCGATATTGCTGGATTTAATGAGAACGTCGCGCACGCTCAGATAGCCAAACGCGCGGTGATCGTGCAGAGGGGTGCCGCCGAAATTCCAGAGGCCATTCTCGCAGAAGACTTCCGAATCAGGTCGCATCTTGTGCTCGTTGAGGGCGGCGGCGGCGGCCACAATCTTGAAAGTTGAACCCGGCTCCATCATGTCGATGATGGCGCGGTTTTTCATCTCTTCGGGCTTCGCTTCTGAGCGGTTGTTTAGATCAAAGTTCGGGCGGTTGGCCATGGCCAGGATTTCGCCCGTCTGCGGTCGCATCAGAATTATTGTGGCTTTCTGCGGCGTATACTCCTTCATCGCTGCGTCGATTTCATCCTCGACGATGCTCTGGAGACCAAGATCGACGGTCAGATGCACCTGGTAACCGTCCCGCGGCGCACGTTCCTGGCCACGATAAGGCACGATTTCCTGACCGGCGCGGTTATGCTCGATGAAACGATAGCCATCCTGTCCGTGCAAATATTCCTCCATTGAAGCTTCCACGCCCTGGACGCCATGGTGATCGAAGTCCGTAAAGCCGATCACATGGCAAAGCATCGATCCATTCGGATAAATGCGCGTTGCGTCATGCTCGAAATAGATTCCCCGCAATTTGCCGGCGTGCAGCTTTTCACGAAGGGAATTAGCCTGCGCGGCGGGTACTTCGCGCTTAATCACGATGTAGCGCCGCCCGCTATTGAGTTTCTCCGCAACTTCATCAGAGGGAATTTCCAGCTCGGCATTGAGAACGTTAACTGTAGCCTGCACATCGTTAAGATGCGTGGCGTCGGCAACGACCGTTTCCACAGGAATGTTGTGCGCCAGAACTTCGTTGTTTGCGTCAAAGATCATGCCGCGCTCTGCGTGAATGATCTGTTTGTAAACGTGCTTTTCCGCAGCTAGCCCGGCGTATTCGTCGTGCTTGATCGCCTGGAGAAAGATCAGGCGGAATGAAAAAATGCTGAAAAGCCCGATGAAACCGGCACACACCAACGCGCAACGAGTTCGGCTATTTGGATTCATGTGGCGGCAGAGGATTGGCTACGGGTCGAATCGTCTCCTCGTCGCCCGATCGCGTGGGCATGGTGAGTCGCACGATTTTGGACTCCGAAACGGGAATCATTTTCAAATAGCCGTCTTTCACCCGGCGTTGCAATGCCGAGCGCGAGGTAAGTGTCGCAATTTGCGCGGCGGCGACATCGTTTTGAGTGCGCAGCAACACAAGTTCGTTTTCCACTGCCTTTCTCCGCTCGCCAAGATGGTAGAGTTGCAGTGTCAGATAGACGTATGCCAATCCGGCCATCGCCAGGAATGCAGTCATCACAATCCATCGCGCCAGCGAAGCCGCGTTGACGGTGTTGCAATTTCTTCGTCGCGAACGGTTCATTTGATCTTCTCCGCTACGCGCAACTTCGCGCTTCTTGAGCGCGGATTGGCTCGTTGTTCCTCTTCGGTTGGCCTGAGGGGTTTCGCCGTCACCAACATGAGGTCGAAATCAGGATTGCGCCGCCGCTCAGGCCATTCCGGTCTGTCGTTCCATTCGCGGCTGTGATCTCGAAAAAAGTTTTTCACTATTCGATCTTCCAGCGAGTGAAAAGTGATGACGGCGATCCGCCCGCCCCGTTCCAATCGCCTGGTCAAGACGCGAAGACCTTGTTCGAGCGCGCCAAGCTCATCGTTTACTTCCATGCGCAATGCTTGAAACACCTGCGTGGCCGGATGCTGTCGTCCATGCCGGCCCACCAACTTTTCGATTGTGCGCGCCAGCGGCAGCGTCTCACAAAAGGGCGAAGTCTTCCGCATTTTTACTAACATGACGGCGATCCGACGCGCGGCCGGTTCTTCCCCCAGTTCACGGAAAAGGCGGGTCAACTCTTCTTCGCCATACTCGTTCACCACGGTGGCGGCCGTGAGACTCGTTCGCGGGTCCATGCGCATGTCGAGCGGACCGTTTCGCATGAGACTGAAGCCGCGCTCCGCATTCTCGAGTTGACGGGATGAAACACCCAGATCGAGAAGCGCGCCATTGATGCTGCGAATCCCAAGTTCGTCGAGAACACAATCCGCGTACCGGAAATTTGCCTGCCGCACGATGATGCGCCGGCCTAAGTGCGCGAGACGCTCGCTCACATGCCGGACTGCATCAGGATCCTGGTCTAAAGCCAGAACGTCGGCGCCACTTTCCAGGAGCGCTTCAGTGTGGCCGCCTCCGCCGCATGTTGCATCCACAATGAGCGCGCTTGCTTTGGGCTTGAGTAATTCAAGCGCTTCCTTCAGTAAGACCGGCCGATGATAGACCACATCCTCCGCGGGCTGCGTGGCCTCTTCCGGCGCCCTCGGATCAATGGCGAGCCAGGCCGGGGGTTCATTCCAAAGCGGATTTAAAACGTGTTCGCGCAGCATTCTACAACCCAAGCTCCTTCGCCACGTGTTGATAGGTGGGCGTTTCCTCTTCGTGCGCTCGTTTCCACCGCTGCAAATTCCAAATTTCAAAACGCCCGCGATTACCGACGAGGGCCACTTCACTTTTCAATCCGACCCTTTGGCAAAGGTCGTCCGGCAATACCAAACGACCCTGCCGGTCTGCGCCTGCATGTTGAGCACGAGAATGTAGTTGCCGCAGGAAAACACGGCGATCACGTGCGGAAACCTTGTCGTTGGTTTCCGCGGCTGAGCTCATCTTCGCAAACTCAATTGGCGACATGACGAGGAGAAATTGGTGAGTCGCCTCAGGCAAAAGGATGAATTCTTCCGGACGATTGCGCCGCCAGCGCGAGGGGATAGTGATACGATTCTTCTCATCGATGGAATGCCGGAACTCTCCGGCATAGAAGCGTTCGGATTGAGAATCGGCATCCATGGTCTGGTGGAGCAGTGGCCCACTTTACTCCACTTGACCCCACCTTTAACCACCTCGGGAGGAGACGGTCAATAAAAATCTTCAATTCATTTCGGTGTTTTAAAGTCGATCAATTCGCTGCGTGTCCGGTCGGCTCTCGTTGGAGAACCGAAGAGCCGGCGTGAAGGCTAAATCGCGATTTCACATGCAGTCGCCACCGGTGAACATTTCTTGCGCCGCATTACGCAGACCGTAAGCTCCTCGAGCGATGAAATCTTTCCGGCGCCTACGGCTGCTCGCTTGCGCTTTTCTCAGTTGTGCCATCACTGTCGAATGGAGTCAGGCCCAACAGGCTACTGACGCTGTGAGAGTGACGATGTCGATGCATCCAGATGGCTCACGCACCGTTTACAATTTTGACAATGAGAAGCACACAGCGGTTGCTACAACCACAGATCCCGACGGCAAAGTTCGTCAAACGATTCGTTATGAATTGGACAGTGCCGGCCGTTTCTCTACCGGCGAAGTTTCAGGGCCCGATGGGCGCGTTCGTCTTAAGAGCCGATACAAGTACCGATGATGCGGGCCGAATCCTGGAAGAGGCTCAAAGCGCGGCAGACGGAACGCTGTTGCACAAGATCGTCTACAGCTACGATTCATCCGGAAAACAATCCGGGTATTCCGTCTTCGATGCCTCCGGCAAATTGCTCAGTCGCACAGGCGGCGCTGCTGCTCGCCCCTCTCCCTTCGCCAAATTCGCGGGGAAAAACAAAGCGGTAATTCGCCGAAACCAAGCAGAATCGACGATTAATCTTTCCCGTCTGCTTTAAAACCGGGATGGGATTTTATGGCGTGGGACTTGCAGTGACGGCGGCTGTCGGTGATGGCGACGCCGTGGCTTGAGTCTCCAGCGGCAACTTCAAATTGCTAAAATCAGCATTACTGATCGTAAATGTGCCGTCGCGTCCGCCCACGCGTGCGCACACGGTTCCATCGTTGTTTTGAGCGCCGATGATCAAGTTGTGTGCTGTTTTGTTGTCGGGAGATGTCGTGAACGCGACCATCAGTTGTGGTTTACCAAAGCCATGCTGGAGCGTTGTCGCTCCCAGCCAGCGCACCGCATACAAATTCGACAATGTTTTCAGCAGTGATTGCAGATTGGCTTGATTGATCGCCCCGGCTCCTTTCAGCCAGTGCCACTGCTTGTTTTGGTCCCGCTCCAATGACAGCTCCTTGTCGGTGGTAACGCTTACCTGATGAATTTGTTCCGGTTTGAACTTGAAGATCGACAAATCCTGCCATCGCAGGGGATCGGCAGAAATCTGATCCACAAATCCGCGACGAACTGCTACCACAAATGGCTCGTCCGTCAGCCGTGCATAGACTGTGTCGCCGTCTTCTTTTCCAAACGCGACTGTGGCAAAAGGCTCCTCGCCTGCTTTGGATTCAGCCGTGTTTTCCGACGCGAATGAACTGAACGTCAATTCCAGCTGCGGTTTATCCAGGCCGTATTCAGGGAGATTGGAAGCGACGTCTTCAACGAATTTTGTTACCCGCTCTTTTTGCAGCGTATCGATCATCCGCTTAACGGCACCTGAATCGACAGGCGCATTGTATGGACTGACCATCGTCCAATCGTTGTCTTTGCGAGCGAGGACGGTTTTAGCCTGGCCGGGTGCGTTGATCGTGATCCGATCGAGGATGTTGGTATCGATCCGAACTAAATGGTTATCGCGCAAGTCTGCCGGCTTCGCGTTCAGGATGTCTTCAATTTTCTTCGGCAGTGTGTAAACCGATCCGCGAGGAGCGAATCGCACATACACCTGATCTTTTTCTTTCTCGGGCACACTGCCGATTTGCAGCATCTGCCCTTTATCGTCGCGGCCGGCGACTTTGATCGATTCCCCGATCCCGGGCTTCTGATCGCTTTTCTGCTCCTGATCAAACAAGGTGATTGATCCCCGCGGCTCCGCCAACCCGTAAGGGCGCAGGTCGCCGCGATCTTCTGCCACAAATCCTCCAATGCGTGCGGACGTGACCTGTGAAATGAGATCGTTCACTTTCTGGTCGTCGGCGCGCGCTCGAAGAGGTTTTAGAATTTCCCAGTGCGCATTTTTCTTCTCCAACTCCATCTCGCCGGCAGGTGTTTTCAATACTACCCGGCGCACCTCTGCCGTACTCATGCCAGTCAGTTTTTTGTCCCGGAATTCTTCCGGCTTTTTATCGATATCCTTCTTGACCGATTGACCGGCGACAAACGTCTCCTTCGAATTCTGGAATCGCACGTACATCCTGTTTTCCATTGCGGCGTCTTTGCCGAACAAAATTTCAGGTGGCCGGTCGCGACCCAGTAATTTGAGTTTCAGCTTTGGATTATTCAGACCGGTACTCGGCGAGTTTGCTTTTATCGGCGTCGATCTCTTTGGCTGGGATTGTTCCCTCCTTTTGCCAGTTCTCCAGGTCCGACAACAAACTCTCGACCAAGGCGCTGTCTGCCTGGTCCTTGATAGGCGTTTCGAGACGCCATTTGTTATCGCGGCGCCGTATCTCAATCTTCTGATCACCGTTTTGGATAATGATTCCATCGATCTTGCTTCGATCGAAATTCACCATGTTCTTCACTTGTCGCCCGGCTTCTTCCGTGCCTGGCCGTTTCATCTCGAAGAACCTGAAATAAGCCACGCCGGCGATCGCAATAACTGCCAGTATGACGGTAGTCCTCCAGTTCATATCAGACGCGCCGCTGCCACCAGACCACGGTGCCGATGGCGGCTGGAATCAGCGGCATAAGCACCAGAAGGATCCAGCGCAGCCGGCGCAATGCTTCTGGATCGAGGCTGAACGTGAGAGGCTTCGGGATTTTCGGCGCGATTCCGATCAGTTGTTCACGGCTCATAAGCCAGTTCACGGCGCCGGAGACAAAATCGAGCGCTGCCTGGTCCTGCATGATCGCGTTATCCTGCACGAACGTAGCGTTGGTGACCGCGACCAGGCGGGAAGAGTTGACCTGTACCCTGGTGTCTGCGCTGCCGCCTTTTTCGGCCGAGGCAGCAATCGTCAGCGGCGCACTACCGGCCTTTTTGGCGTCCTGCTGCAGCTTTACCTGATTATCCGTGTTGTAATCGGTTTCGGCAAAATAGCCTTTCTCCGCCTGGACGAGAGGCTCCAACCGGATGTTAGCGGCGCGGACGCGGTTGGGATCCAACGTGATGGAGGACGTGCCGCCGACAAAAATTGCCCGCACATCGGCGAGCCGCTTCGTCACTGGACTGTCTCCGAGGAAACGCGCCTGGACATCCCTCGTTAGGGCCAGTTCTTCGATGCCGGTACGCAGGAAAACCATCAACCTGTCGTTATTTACCCTCACGCCCACCTCGTCGAGGAAGGCCCGCAGCCTGGGGGTATTGGCAGAGGGATCGAGCAGAACCAGAATTCGTCCCTGTTTGTCCCAGAAATCGCGCAGCAATTTCATTTCGCGATCCGAAAAATCGTATTGCGGCCCGATGATCATTACTGCGGTCACGTCGGAGGGGATTGCAGGCTGGTCGAGAAGGTTCAGCTCTTTAAACTGAATGTTTTCGTTTTCGATAAACGTCTTCAACAGGCTGATCGGACTGGTGGGTGCTGAAAGGGCTGGTTCCTTGTGGCCGGTGACATAACCCAGCGTTTTCTTTTTCCCTTCCACAAGGTCGATCATCGCACTGGTTATGGCCTGCTCGCCTTTAAAGGCCGCCACCCGTGGCCCTTCGCCAAAGGCCGCCCCGCTCTGGTCGATATCAGCCATCTCGGACGCCTTGACAGTCTTGTTGCGACCATCGTAGTCGAGTACCAGGAGGCTTTCGTCCGTGACGACTTTGTATTTGTCGAACAACTCCTTCGCCCGGGAAAGATTGCGCTCGGGATCGATTTGTTCGAGATCGATTTTCCCTTTCCCGGCGTACTGATATTCGGTTAGCAAATTCTGAACGTCCGTCGTGATCGGCGTGCTCGGTGAGAAGAACTCCGTGATCCGCATCTTGCCTTTGAGCGTCTCCAGGAAACGCTTCGTTTTATCCGATAACGAATATTTTTGGTCGCGTGAAAAATCCCAGCGCCTGTAGTGTTTGAAGGCGAACGAATTGACCATCGCAGCGAGAAACAGAATCAGAACGATCTGCACCAGAACATTGAAACCGATACGTATCCGGCCAATTTTCATTCCACGGCGCGCACGCGGCCTGGTTTGCTTAGCCATGGATCAGAGCCTCCATTTCCGGGATTGGAACGCCTGATAAGTGAGTATCAGCATCACAATCGTCATGCTTACATAAAGAACGATTGGTCGCGTATCGATGATGCCGCGGGAAAATGTTCCCATGTGTTCGATTGCAGAAAAATAGCCCAGCAATTCGCGCGTAGTCGAAGTGACATCGAGCAGAACGAACTGCACCAGACCGAGAAAGAACAGCAGCGTAATTGCGCAGAACGAAATGATCGCCGCGACGATCTGGTTCCGGGTCAGCACCGAGGTCAGACAACCGATCGAGAGATAGAACATCCCCAGCAGCAGAAGCATCAGATAGGAACCAAAATATGCTCCGGCGGAATGAGCTGCCGGCTGGTTTGTTACTCTTAGGAAGACCCAGAAGTAAAGCAGTGTTGGGATCCAGAGGATGATGTAAAAAACGAGTGCCCCAAAGAATTTCGACAGCACCACCTGCCAGTCGCGCACCGGCACAGTCGTGAGCGGCTCGATGGTGCCCAGCTTAAATTCCTCGGCGAAGAGCCGCATCGTGATCAGAGGAAAAATGAGCACGAAGGCGAACCAGAAAAACACAGAATTAAAGAACGCTTCCTGAATTGTGTATTGCACCTGCCGCTGGTTCATGAACGAGACTTGGAAATAAAAATCGATCCCGCTGATGATCAGAAAAAAGATCATCACGATATAAGCGATCGGAGAGTAGAAATAACTGCGCACTTCCCGCGCGAGCAGGGTCCGGAATTTATTCATGGGGCTGCATTACTCGATCAGACTTGGTCCGGGTGGGTCAGCTCAACGAATACATCCTCGAGCGTGCCGCGCCGCTGTGTGAGTTCGCGCACCGCCCAATGCCGTTCAACGGCGAGCCGGAAGACCTCTTCGCGTACATCGGCACCCGATTCGACCCGTAACGAGAACCGTTTCCATTCGTGTTCGCCCTCGATGACTACTTCCCGGACGCCCTGAATCTTCTTCAGCTCTTCGGCGCCGTCATCGTTCCCGACTTTTGCTTCCAGCTCGACGCCGCCGGCTTGTCTGACTTTCCCGAGTAAATTTTCCGGTGTATCGCAAGCCTCGATTCGCCCTTTGTGAATGATGATGACACGGCTGCAGGTCATCTCCACCTCTGGTAATATATGCGTCGAAAGCAGGATGGTATGCTGCTTCCCCAAATTTTTGATCAACTCGCGGACCTGCCGAATTTGATTTGGGTCCAGACCGATCGTCGGTTCGTCGAGAATGAGAAGATCCGGTTCGGCCAGCAGTGCGTCCGCCAACCCGACGCGTTGGCGATATCCTTTCGACAAAGTACCGATCAGCTTCCTTTCAACATCCTTAAGGCCGCAAAGTTCCTTCACATCGCCAACACGCTCTGAAACGCGACGGTGCTGAACGCCCTTGAGCGCAGCGCGATAATTCAAGTATTCCCTCACACGCATGTCGCTATAAAGCGGAACATTTTCCGGCATGTAGCCGAGATGTGCTCGCGCCTGAAGCGATTGTTCGAAAACATCGAATCCCGCGACGCTGGCGCGCCCTGAAGTGGGCGGCATAAAGCTGGCCAGGATCCGCATCGTGGTGGTCTTGCCAGCGCCGTTCGGGCCGAGGAATCCCATGATCTCGCCTTGGGCGACTTCGAAATTCAAATCCTGGATGGCAGTCTGACCAGCGTAACGTTTTGTCAGGTTCTCAACTTTGATCATTATCCGATAATTCGATGAGACAACCGAACCGCAATTGCGTTGGCAATTTTTTTTATCGCGCCGTCAGCATCGCTGTGGCGAGCTCGTGGTTTTCTCCACGGGCCCGGATTATGCCGACGGTGAATTCCACTTTTGTGCCGCTTTCGGCGGCTTTGAGGGCATCCTCAACTTGTTTTATGGAAGAGACCATCGATTTGTTCATGCGATAAATCACCATTCCGCGTTTGATTCCGGCTTCGTCTGCCGGACTATCCGGCTCCACGGCGGTAATCAGCACGCCACGGCCTCGCAGATAGCCAAGCGCTTCGCTCAATTCCGGGGTTAAATCTTGCAGCTGCATTCCGAATAGCTTCTCGACGCGGGCATCGCTCGATTCGGTGGACTCGAGCGGGCTCTTTAACTTTCGCTGCTTCATCGCTACCTGCTTGAAACGAGTGACGCTGTCACGCACCACATCTGCAGGAATGGCGAAACCGAGTCCCTGCGTAGGGTACTCCCTGTGGTGTGAACGCCATTTTTGCCGACGCGATACCGACTAAACGCCCGGAGAGATCAATTACCGGACCGCCGCTATTTCCAGGATTGATCGCTGCATCCGTCTGCACCAGGTCCTTGTAGTCGGTCTCATCCACCGTGATGTTGCGTTTGACCGCGCTCAGTACCCCTCTGCTGATGGAACTGCCGTAGCCCACCGCATTGCCCACGACGATCACTGTCTCCCCGAGCAAATTCGGAGAAATATTATCAAGATTCACAAATGGGAAATCGGTTTGCGCGTCGATTTTGATGAATGCCAGATCGGTCTTGTCATCGCCGGCGATGTACTGAGCGCGATAGGTTTTGCCGTCGTTGGTGGTCACGTGAATTTTCAAGTCCGCAGCGCGCTCGACCACGTGCTGGTTGGTCACGATGTAACCAGCCGGATCGATGATGAAACCAGAGCCGAGACTCTGTAAGGTCTGGCGAACTTCGCGTGGCCGGAACCGGTTGGTGCCGAAAAATTGCGCATAAAAATCGTCGAATGGATCGCGGACAGTGCGCCGAACAACACGCTCGGTATTAATATTGACCACCGCAGGCAACACTTTGGCCACAGCTAACACCGCCGGTTCCGAGGCAGGATCAGCCTGGGCGAAACAGCCTATCGACCCAGCGCAAATAAATAGACTGGCAATGAATAAGCTCAACACACAATTCGCTGGTCTGGGGAGCGCACGCGTCCCGCGTGCTGGCGAGCGCGTCCTCGCGATCGCGCACCTTCCTTTTGATTTACTTCCGTTCACTGCAGGCAAGAGCCGAAGCAAAGATTGTTTCGGCGCGACGCCGAAACCAGCACGCGAGACGCGTGCGCTCCCCAGAGTTCTAGATGCCAGCATCATAACTGCTTCACAATTTCCGCAGGAATTAGCTCGCGCAACTCGGCGTGGGCTTCCGCAATACGCATAAGATCGAGTTCATCCTTTTTCCGTTTTGTGGACCTGCGCTGCCTATCCTGCCATGCCCACACTTTGCCACGAGTAATATTTTCCAAACTTGCCACTGGAACAGAGACGCCGAGAACTTCATGTTCGGCCGCTCCAGCGAGGAAATCCTGGTATCGGTCATCCGTCGTAAATTGGACATTGAGTTTACTACATGGACGTTGTGCGTTCATCGAATGCTCGAATGTTTTCACACCAAACCCTGCGAGTTCGAGTTCGCGGCCGATCCGCTCAAGATTTGCCGCCACCACGACGAGATCAACATCCACTGTATAAACCGGTTCGACATAACAGTTCACTGCCAATCCCTCAATCAGACACCACGGCTTGTTCCGGTTCAATACAGCAACCACTTCGGCGAAATCGCTCGTTCCACCGTTTGTTACCGATTCGTAGATTTCAGCAGCGGTCATGTGCGATTGGTTCGTGACCCGGACAATGTTGTCTGCGTCGTTCCCAATTGTTCGGAGACAGGATTGTCTGCGTCCCACGGCACTGTCAACTTGCCGCATCGCTTAATCGTTGGACATTAAATTTAATCATGCGGACCTCAATTGACGCTCGCGCAAATCTCAACCTGATCGAGGAGAAGTATCAACGCTGGCAGGAGAATCCTGAATCAGTCGATTCGGGGTGGTCCGCATTTTTCGAAGGATTTGAGCTGGGCAACCTGCCGGAGCGTAACGGGGCCCCGAAAGCTTTCGGGGACGCTGAGGCTCGAGAAGCCGCTTTGCAGACGCGCGTCGATGGACTCGTGTACGCCTATTGCTCGCTCGGTCATACGATCGCACGGGTCGATCCGCTGGCAGAGAGGCGACCGGAGAATCCATTACTCAGATTGAGCGAGTTCGGCTTCAAGGAATCGGACCTCGATCTTCGAGTCTCGTCGAAATTCTTTCTCGACAATCGCGTCATGACGTTGCGTGAGATGACACAGGGACTCGAAAGAATTTACGCCGACTCGATCGGCTCCGAGTTCATGCACATCCAGGACCCGCGCATCCGCGAGTGGATCCGGCGGCGACTGGAAACGCGGCCACACAAACATTCGACGCCGCGTGTGGTTCAGGTGGCGCTGTTACGGGCGCTGCTCGAAGCCGAATCGTTCGAAACGTTTCTGCACACCCGCTACGTCGGACAGAAACGGTTTTCGCTCCAGGGCGCTGAGTCGCTCATGGTGACTTTGGATACCATTCTCCACAAGTGCCCGGAAGGTGGAGTTGAGGAGATTTGCATGGGCATGGCGCATCGCGGCCGGCTCAATGTTTTGGCGAATTTCCTTCGTAAATCGCTCAAGATCATCTTCACCGAGTTCACCGAGAATTACGTGCCGGATTTGGTGGCTGGCGATGGCGACGTGAAATATCACCTTGGTTATAATGCCGTACGCAGGCTCGCTTCCGGCGCTGAAATCGAGATCCGGCTCTCCTCAAATCCGAGCCACCTGGAAGCGGTCGATCCCGTGGTTGAAGGAAAAGCGCGCGCCCGTCAGCGACTTCGCGGCGATACCCAACACCGTCGCAAAGTTTTACCGCTGCTCGTGCACGGTGACGCGGCGTTCATCGCGCAGGGGATCGTGGCCGAGACCCTAAATTTGTCGCAACTACCCGGGTACAGCACCGGCGGCACGATCCACGTCATAGTGAACAATCAAATAGGATTCACGACGCTCCCGAAGGATGCCCGTTCATCCACCTATACTACCGACATCGCCAAGATGATCGAAGCGCCGATTTTTCATGTAAACGGCGATGATCCGCTGGCGGTTAAATTTGTGAGCGATCTGGCTTTTGATTTTCGCCAGCAATTCAGTCGCGACGTCGTGCTCGATCTTTATTGCTATCGACGCTACGGGCACAACGAAGGCGACGAACCATCATTCACCCAGCCCGATCTCTACGCGAAGATTGAGAAACGCCCGTCGGTCACACAGTTTTACAAGCGCGAGTTGCTTGAAGCCGGGACATTGAGCGAAGACGACGCCGCTTCGTTGGAGACAGAGTTCAGCTTACGACTGGAAATGACGCGAGATGAAGTCAAGGCGATCGAAAAACGCAAGGCCAGTCAGAAAGCCAGATTCAAGGAATCCACGGCCATTTTTCAACCGGAATACACGAGCGAATCCGAGCCGACCGCGATTAGCGAGAAAACGCTCAAAACGATTGTCGATGGCCTGACACGCGTTCCAGGACGGTTTCGAGGTTCAACCGAAAATCCAGCGCATCGTGCTGGATCACCAGCGCAAGGTCTTCGAGGACGGCGGCCCTTATGAATGGCATTACGCAGAGGCTCTCGCGTTCGGCTCCCTACTTTTAGACGGAATTCCCATTCGGTTATCGGGTCAGGATAGTTCCCGCGGTACGTTCAGTTCGCGGCACTCAGTTCTCTACGACGCAAAAACCGGCAAACCCTACGTGCCGCTGATGCATTTGGCGGAAAAGCAGGCGCGCATCTGCATTTACAACAGTCCTCTGTCGGAGGCTGCCGTCCTTGGATTCGACTACGGGTATTCGCTCGATTACCCAAAGATGCTTTGCCTTTGGGAGGCGCAATTCGGCGATTTTGCCAACGGTGCTCAGACCATTATTGATCAATTCATCGTTTCGGCTGAATCGAAGTGGCAACGGCCCAGCGGAATTGTCCTCCTGCTGCCGCACGGATATGAAGGGCAGGGGCCGGAACATTCCAGCGCGCGGATTGAGCGGTTCCTTCAGGCCTGCGCCGAAGATAACATCCAGGTCTGCAATCTGACCACGGCGGCGCAATATTTTCACGTGCTGCGGCGCCAAATGAAACGCGAGTTCATCAAGCCCCTCATCATCGCGACGCCAAAAAGTCTGTTGCGCGCAAACTACGCAGCCTCGCCGGCGGAGGAATTCATCCACGGCAGGTTTGAAGAGATCCTTGGCGAAGGTGGATCGGCTTCTCCGGAGACGATCAACGCGTTCGGAGAACGCGTTCCATCCACTGACAATGTAAACCGAATCATCCTTTGTTCCGGCAAAGTGTATTACGATCTGTTGAAGTACCGGAACGAACGGAAAATTGTCGATGCTGCCCTAATCCGGATCGAACAACTCTATCCGCTCGCGGAGAAAAAACTCCGTGAAATGCTCAAGCCATTTCCAAAGAACGCCAAGTTCGTCTGGTGCCAGGAAGAACCGGAAAACATGGGTGCATGGACTTTCATCGAGCCGCGTTTGCGTACGCTTTTCTGCACCGAAATCGCCTACGCCGGTCGCGAAGCCAGCGCCAGTCCCGCTGTCGGCGCCCTCGCTCGCCACAAACGTGAGCAAGCCCGTCTTGTAGCCGACGCGTTCTCGGTCTGAGCTGATTGATTTCTTGCGCTCGCCGAGATCGTAATCCGTCACCGCATTGCTTCGCTGGGCGACGGATGTTAGCGTCGCCCGCTCGCCATGAGTCAGAATTACAAAGAAACGCTGAACCTGCCGCGCACAGATTTTCCGATGAAGGCGAATCTTGCCGCGCGCGAGCCGGAAATGCTTAAGACATGGGAGCAGGCGCAGCTTTACCAAAAGATTCAGCAATCGCGAGCAGGCCGGGAGCTATTTGTTCTTCATGACGGTCCACCATTCGCCAATGGCGATGTCCACATGGGCACCGCACTCAACAAGATCCTCAAGGATTTCGTGGTGAAATCGCAGACCATGCTGGGCAAGCGTGCGCCGTACGTTCCCGGGTGGGATTGCCACGGTCTTCCCATCGAATACAAAGTGGTCAAGGAATCGCGGGAGCTTTCTCCGTTGGAAGTCCGAAAAAGATGCGAAGCATTCGCGCGAAAGTTTATCGACATCCAGCGCGAACAATTCAAACGGCTCGGCGTATTCGGCGATTGGGACCACCCATATCTCACAATGGATCCCAAGTACGAAGCGGAAATCCTTCGCGCGTTCGCAGTGTTCGTTGAGGAAGGGCTGGTTTACCAGGCGCAGAAGCCGGTTTTCTGGAGCACCGGCGCACAGACCGCACTGGCCGAAGCCGAAGTGGAATACCAGGAGCGCGACGACACTGCTGTTTACGTCAAGTTCCCGATTGTTGGTAGGGCGCGACCGCCGGGCGCGCCGGATGGAACCAGCATCGCCATCTGGACCACTACTCCCTGGACTTTACCGGCCAATCTCGCCATCGCCGTAGATGCAAAAGAGAATTATGTCGTCCAGGAATTTAAAGTAGCGCATGCCTCCGGGTCGCCACAGGACGAATCCGCCGTGGCGGACTTGCCCACCTCTGGCAACCGGGACGGTCGCGCTACCTTAGTTCTGGCAGAGAAACTTCTTCCACGATTTCTGCGCGCCACAGGATGGGAGCCAGTCGGCAAGCCTCTTTCGTCATTCCCCGGCGCGCAGCTCAAAGGAATTAAAGCGCGTCATCCCTTCCTGGACCGCGAAGCCGAGGTGTTCACCGCCGGCTTTGTCACAATGGATAGCGGCACGGGCGCGGTACACATCGCACCCGGTCATGGTGCCGACGACTATTCTCTGGGGATCGAACACAATCTTCCGGTTCTTTCGCCGGTGGATGATCACGGCCGATTTACGGACGAAGCAAATTTGCCGAATCTGACCGGGAAATACGTTTTTGATGCCAACCCCGACATTGTCGAATTGCTTCGCGAGCGCGGAAAGCTGTTGGGCGAAGAAAAATTTCATCATTCGTATCCGTATTGCTGGCGCTCGAAAACGCCGATCATCTTTCGCAATGTCGAGCAATTCTTCATTCGAATCGACGAACTGCGTGGCAAAGCGCTGAACGCTATTCACAAGGACGTGAAATGGATCCCCGCATGGGGCGAGAACCGCATCGCAGGCACCGTTGAATCGCGTCCCGACTGGGTCATTTCCCGGCAACGAAGCTGGGGAGTGCCGTTGCCGGTTTTCTATAAAGTAGTGCATGCCTCCGGTTCGCCACAGGACGAATCCGCTGCGGCGGACTTGCGACCAGCAGATCGCAACCGGGACGGTCGCGCTACTTCAGAAGCAATTCTCGACGCGAAAATTATTCGAAAGCTGGCTGATCTCGTAGCTGAGCGCGGCTCAAATATTTGGTTCGAATTGGACGATGCCGCTCTGGCGAAAGAACTCGGGTTACCGCCGGGCACAAGGAAAGGCAACGACACCATCGACGTCTGGATTGATAGCGGCGTTTCGCATAAAGCCGTCTGCGCTTTGCATCCCGAATTGCGGGACCCGGCTGACATGTATCTCGAAGCAACCGACCAGCATCGAGGCTGGTTTCAATCGTCGCTAATGACAAGCATCGCGCTCAATAATCGCGCCCCGTATCGAACTTGCGTTACGCATGGTTTCGTAGTCGATGTCGACGGAAAAAAGATTTCCAAGTCCGGCACCTACGAAAAACCGACGGCTGCCGATCATTTCGTCGGCCAGTATGGCGCCGATCTACTGCGGCTTTGGGCCAGCAGCATCGATTACACCACCGACGTGCCGTTCTCGGAAGAAATCTTTACGCGCCTCGGCGACACTTATCGCCGGATCCGCAACACGCTACGGATTTTGCTGGGAAATTTGTATGACCTTCCCGCAACTGGATTGTCATCCCGAGCGCAGCGAAGCGGAGTCGAGGGAGCCCGCGATGACAGCACAAACGTAACGCAACGGGATTCCTCGACTTCGCTCGGAATGACTTTAATCGATCGCTGGATTCTCGAACGACTGGAGGAAGTCATCCAAACCTGCCGATCGGCCTATGAAAACTTCGAATTCCACAAGGTTTATCACACCATCAACCAATTTTGCGCTGTAGACCTGAGCAGCCTCTACATCGACATCACCAAAGACCGGATGTACTGCGATGCGCCCGATTCGCCGCGTCGCCAAGCCACGCAAACGGTCATGCGTGAGATTTTCGACGCGCTCTGCCGGTTGCTCGCGCCCATTCTCGTTTTCACCGCAGAGGAAGCGTGGAGATATTCAGCTGTAGCCGGCACCGGTGATGCCCGCCGGCCGGGGTCAACGCCCCCAGCTACAATTTCGGTTCACGTGCAGGAATTTCCGCAACCGCAAGGCCGCGGCCGCGAAGCAACCGATCAGGTCGACGAGCTTTTGAGATTACGCGGCGTAATCGGACAGAGTATTGAGGGCGCGCGTCAGGATAAGCTCATCGGAAACACGCTGGAAGCGGCAGTGGTTTTGCATTCGGACTCTGATGTCACGGCCAGAATTTCGAAGGAAGAGCTGGAGGAATTTTTCATTGTTAGCGACCTGAGGATTGACCAGGCGAAGGAAGCAAGCGCTTCGGTAACGAAGACGTCCTTCAAAAAATGTGCGCGCTGCTGGCGGCACCGGCCAACGGTGGGCGCGAGCAAGGCGCATCCTGATTTGTGCGACCGCTGCGAGAGCGTAGTGGTTGGAATGACGAAGGCCAAATGACGAATGACAAAGGAATGCGCAAATGACGAAGTCACAGCGTGGCGTAACCTGGTCATTCGTGCTTTTGTCATTAATTCGTCATTCGTGGTTCGTCATTCAACTGCCTCGCAAGATCGACGATGAGATTCATCCTTTTCCTCTCGCTCCCGCTCTACGCTCTCGATCAACTGACGAAGCAGTTGGTGTTGCGATCGATTAGCCCTTTCGATGCGCGCATTGTGGTACGGAATTTCTTCAGTCTGGTTTACGTTACGAACAACGGCGCCGCGTTTGGGTCGTTTAAGGGCAACAATACTTTCTTCGTGATAATTTCGATCATCGCACTCGTGGTGGTGACGATTCTGCTCATGCGACGCCCGCAAACCGATCTTTGGCGTGACGCGTCTTTGGCGCTTCTTCTCGCTGGAATCCTGGGCAACCTTACGGATCGGCTGCTTTACGGGCACGTGATTGATTTTCTGCTTTTCAATCTGCACGTCAGATATGCCGATCCGTGGCCCGCTTTTAACGTAGCCGACTCCTGCATTTCAATTGCGGTGGTGCTGTTTATCATTCACTCCTTTTGGAGGCCGAGAAGCGCAGAATAGGTACGTCGCGTTGCGCTTCACTCAGTGAAGTGGCTACAGTGACCAAGTGAAGCCGTCTGCGATGGAACAGGCCGCGAGAAAGGTTGCGGCACGTTTGCGTGAACAGGGGCACATCGCGTACTTTGCCGGTGGCTGCGTGCGCGACATGGTCCGCGGTTTAGCTCCGAAGGATTACGACATCGTCACCGACGCGCGCCCTGAAGCAGTACAGGCGCTGTTTCCCGCGCACCTACGCCGTCGGAGCGCATTTCGGCGTGATCATAGTTTTGGAGGACGATTTTCAATTCGAGGTAGCCACGTTTCGTTCCGATGACGCTTACATTGACGGCAGGCACCCGAGCGCGGTGCATTTTTCCTCTCCGGAAAAAGACGCGGAACGGCGCGATTTTACGATTAACGGAATGTTTTTCGATCCGGTCGCGGACAAAGTCATTGATTTCGTCGATGGACAGGCCGATCTCGCGGCGAAACTGGTGCGCGCAATTGGCGACCCCGGAAAGAGGTTTGCCGAAGATCGCTTGCGCATGTTGCGCGCCGTGCGCTTTGCCGCAGTCCTGGATTACGAGATCGATAAAGCAACCTGGGAGGCGCTTCTGGCCAATGCGCCTTCAATCAATCAGATCAGCGCAGAACGAATTCGGGAGGAGCTGGTGCGGATTTTTCAGTCATCGAATCGCGTGCGCGGGTGGGATCTGCTCGATGCCAGCGGACTAATGCGCGCGGTTCTCCCTGAGCTCGAGGACATGAAGGGTGTTTTGCAGCCGGAACAATTCCATCCGGAGGGCGACGTGTTCGTGCACACCCGTTTGATGTTGTCGCTGCTCCCGGAAAAGGTTTCCGTTCCGCTCGTTTTCGCAGTCTTGTTTCACGACGTCGCCAAGCCGATCACCGCGCGTGTGGACGAAACGGGTCGTATCCGTTTTAACGAACACGATCGGATCGGCGCGGAGATGACCGAGGCGATAATGCGACGATTACGGTTCTCGGGCGCGGAAATTGAATTAACGGTCGAAATGGTCAGGCAACACATGGTTTTCAAGGACACGCCGAGGATGCGAGTTGCGAAATTGAAGCGGTTCATGGCCCGACCAAGCTTCAATGAGGAGTTGGAACTTCATCGCGTCGATTGCGAGAGCAGTCATCGAATGCTGGACAATTACGAATTTCTGCTACGCAAACGCGAAGAGTTCGCCAACGAACCGATCATTCCGCCGCCGCTGGTGCGAGGTGACGATTTGATCGCGCTCGGTCTTAAACCCGGTCCCAGGTTCAGCGAGATCCTCGAGGCCGTTGAAACGCGGCAACTGGAGGGAAGCCTGCGGACGCGAGATGAAGCGCTGGACTGGGTGAAACGAGAGTACTCGCCAGGTGCTGGCTGATCGAAGAGCGTGACAACGTAACAGGAGTTGCAGTGTTACAAAAAAAGTTGCGGCTGCGCCGATTTTACTTTTGTAACCTTGTAACTTTTTAACCCCTATATCGAATGAGAATTTTGATGGTAAGCGCAGAGGGACCGCCGTTGCAGCGTGCAGGCGCGCTGGTCGACGTTATGGATGCGTTGCCGGCGGCATTGCGCGCGTGCGGGCATGAGGTCAGCGTCGTGCTGCCGTTCTATCGCGAGATAAAAGATAACCGCGGATTTAAAAAAAGGGACACTGGAATAACGGTTGATGTCCAGCTGGGCGATACCATTTACACCGCGCGTTACTTCGAAGCTCGCAACGCCAGCGGAGTGCAGTTGTTCTTCATTGGCTGCGACGAATTCTTCGATCGCCCGGGAATTTACGGCGAGCGCGGCAAGCCGTACGAAGATAATGCGGCTCGCTTTATTTTCTTTTGTAAAGCAGCGCTTGAGCTGGCGAGGCGGTTGACGCCGCAATTAGAAATCTTGCACGTACACGATTGGGCTGCGGCGTTGGTCCCGGTTTTCGCGCATGCACAGGGACTACCGTTCAACACGGTGCTGACTATTCATCACATTGCTGACCAGGGCAGCTTTTGGGGACTCGATTTTCAACTTACCAACCTGCCGGAGCGATTCTTTACGCTTAATGGCGTGGAGTTCTTCGGACGACTGAATTTTCTCAAGGGCGGCATCCTGTATGCCGAGCGAATTACTACCGTCAGTGAACACTACCGGCGGGAGATTCTCACGCCCGCCGGTGGCTGCGGCCTGGATGCAGTATTGCGCGAAAATGCGCATCGGCTTAGCGCGATTTTGGACGGCGCAGATTATTCGCGCTGGAATCCGGCGACGGACCGTTTACTCCCGGCGCGCTACGAGCCAAGACGGCTTCAGGGCAAGCAAGTCTGTCGGGAAGCGCTGCTCGAACAACTGAACCTTGCTCCTGCCCCGACAGGACCAGTGTTCGGCATGATCACTCGTGTTGTTGACGAGAAAGGCTTCGAAATCCTCGTGCCGCTATTCGATCGTTTACTGTGGGACGATGTCCGGTTGATCATTCTCGGAGAAGGCGATCCCGCTTATGAAACAGCGCTTGCTCTTGCGGCCAGAAAATTTCCGACCCGATTTGCGTACCAGAAAAATTATGACGAAAGACTGGCGCACTTAATCGAGGCGGGGATGGACATCAGCCTGATTCCGTCGCGTTTTGAACCGGCGGCGCTCGGGGCAATGTACAACTTGAAATACGGCTCCCTGCCAGTTGCACGCGTCACCGGTGGAATTCAGGAAATCATCGAGGACTACGATCCGATAACGGACAGCGGTTATGGCTTTCTGTGTTATGAATATTCAAGCGACGCCTTTTGGGACGCGGTAAAGCGTGCTCGCCAAATCTTCTCCGAGCGTCGCCTCTGGACCCGGCTGATGAAGCGGGCCATGGAGCGTAATTTCTCCTGGGACCTCTCGGCGCAACAGTATGAAGCTCTTTATCGAGAGCTTCTTGGCGACAGAGACGAAGCCGCGGCCTAGTGTTGACAAGCGCGCCTGTAGTGTCCGCTGCCCTCAGCGGAGGAATGGACGAAATGCTGCTTTGCCCAATGAGGATGCGCTGAGAACAGCGCACTCTACCGCACGGCCCTTGTAGTCGCTCTTTTCCGTTTGCCAAGCCCGTCGATCTATGGAAGTTTGGCCGGCTTTTTCTCCCCAGAAAAGCTATGGCTTACGCAATCATCAGAACCGGTGGCAGACAGTTTCGCGTCGCGGAAGGCGACACGATCGATGTCGATCTTCTCGATGTGGAGGTCGGCAAGAACACAAGTTTCGGCGATGTGCTGATGTTTGCCGACGGCAACAACGTGACGCAAGGCGATCCCATCATTTCCGGAGCAAAGGTGACTGCTGAAGTCCTCGAACAGCGGAAAGACAAGAAAGTCATCGCGTTCAAATACAGGAGGCGCAAAGGATATCACCGCACAGTCGGCCACCGGCGTAAATTGACCCGGGTAAAGATCAAAACGATCGATGTTGGGGCCAGGAAAGCGGCCTCGAAGAAAGAAGAGTAAGTCTACATCGAACCTGAAACTTTAAACATTCAATTTTCTAATGGCTCACAAAAAAGGACAAGGCAGCGTTAAAAATGGTCGCGACAGCGTCAGCAAACGGCTGGGTGTGAAAAAATTCGGCAGCGAAATGGTTGTGGCCGGCAACATCATTGTGCGCCAGCGCGGTACCAAGTTTTTGCCGGGAAGGAACGTCGGGCTTGGCCGGGACTACACGATTTTTGCACTGCTGGACGGTAACGTGCGGTTCGATCGCGGCGGACGACGGGTGAATGTCGATCCGCTCGTGACCGGGAAATAGCTGCTCGGATTCTTCTTTCCCGTTCGGGGCGACCTGCGGTATAAGGGATTTCGGTGATGATGAGATACAACACCTTTATCCTTTTTGGCGCGCCAGGCAGCGGCAAGGGCACACAAGGCAAAACTCTCGGCACGATTCCGCGTTACTATCACTGCGCTTGCGGCGATGTATTCCGCTCCATCGACACGCGGACGAAAGTCGGCAAAGCTTTTCTTGAATATTCAAGTAAAGGCCAGCTCGTTCCGGACGACATCACCGTGCAACTTTGGCGGGAGGCAATCGATGCGGCCGTGGAAGCGCACAAATTCAAGCCGGACATCGACACCCTCGTGCTGGACGGAATCCCACGAAATCTCGGTCAGGCCAGGATCATGGACAAAATGATCGACGTAAAAAAAGTGTTTCATCTCGCGTGCCCGGATCGCGAGACGCTGTTTTACCGACTGAAGAAGCGTGCTCTGAAGGATAACCGCCTGGACGACGCAAACGAGCAGGTGATCCAGCGACGTCTTGATATCTACGAAAAAGAATCGAGACCGGTGCTAAAATATTATTCGCAGGAACTAATCAGCGTGGTTGACGCCACGCAGCCGCCCGCCAAAGTTTTGCTCGATATCCTAAAGAGCGTGAACGACGGCGTGTATGAACCAGCAGCAGTTTGAAAATTTCACTGCTTCCAGTCTTTACTGCGAAAAGTGTAAAACCGCGATGCCTGTGCGGGAGCGGCTGCTTTTAGTCCTGCCTGATCGCGAGATCTTCGATTATCTCTGCACGGGGTGCGGATCGTCGGTAGGCCGGCGGGAAGTCACGGCTGGCGATAAACTCATGGCGCAAGCAGCGACCGGCCGAACACGTCGTGCACCGATGCCGATTCGGCTTCGTTAGAGCGCAAAGACAACTTGGTGGTAGGGCGCGACCGCCCGGCGCGCCAACAAGGATAGACGACCTCGCGTTCCCTCCGTACCATTGACGAAATGGCTTCTCAAGGCATGCGAATTGTTTTCGTTGGCACGGGTGAGATCGGCGTTCCGACGCTGAAGACGTTGCTCCACTCGGAGCACGAAGTCGTCGGCGTCGTTACCCAGCCGGATAAACCGGCCGGGCGCGAACAACAGATCGAACCGCCGCCGGTAAAAAAAGCGCTGTTGAGCGGCGCGCCCGGCGGTCGCGCCCTACCATTTCCGATGCTGCAACCGGCGCGAATCAAGGATCAAACGTCGATTGGAGAAATTCGCACGCTCGAGCCTGACGTGATTGTTGTGATGGCTTACGGTCAGATTTTGCCGCGCGAAGTGCTCAAAATTCCTCGCCTGACGTGTTTGAATTTGCATGCGTCGCTTCTGCCGCGCTGGCGCGGCGCGGCGCCGATTCAGGCGGCAATTGCGGCAGGCGATCGTCAGACCGGCATTACCGTGATGTACATGGATGAAGGCCTCGACACCGGCGATATTTTATTGAAGCGGGACGTTGACGTTTTGCCGGACGACACTGGCGGGTCATTGCATGATCGCCTGGGGCAGATCGCCCCCGAGGCGTTGCTTGAATCTTTGCACCTCCTTGCGTGCGGAAACGCACCTCGCATTGCACAGGAGAATGCGCTCGCCACTTACGCCCCGAAACTCAAACGTGAACACGGCTTAATCGATTGGGCCGAATCAGCCGAAGCAATTGAGAGGAAGATTCGCGCGTTCAATCCCTGGCCGGGCGCGTTTATGAGGCTCGATAATCAAAAGCTCAAAATCTTTTCCGCGCGGGTCGTCGACGCGAATGGCAACCCTGGACAAACCGTTCTCCACGAAAACGAGCTCGTCATTGCTGCCGGCAAAGACGCCGTTTCTTTGGGAGAGGTGCAATTGGAAGGAAAACGCCGCATGAGCGCAGCTGAGTTTTTGCGCGGGCATGCCGATATTCTTCGCGCGGCAGATTAACTACGGGGAGCGCCGGCGCCACGCCCGCTCTTTTCGGCGCCCTCGCCGGAAAGCTTACAAAGCGTGTATGTGTCGCGCGCGGCGCGTGACACAGCGGGCGAGGCGTCTCGCGATCCCGTTGCGCATTTTGCTTTCCAAGATAACCATTGGCTTCTGTTTGATGATCGTTCGCCGCCATGCAAACAGAATCGCCAGTCTATGAACGGATCGTGCTCAAGCTCAGCGGCGAAGCCGTTCAGGAGCGCGGCGGGCGCGACAACATATCGCCCGGGGTAGTGTGGGGGATTGCCGAGCGCATCAAGGAGGTGCGCGATCTTGGCGTGCAAGTGGCGGTGGTGATCGGAGGGGGCAACATCTGGCGCGGTCTATCCGCGGCGGATCGCGGCATGGATCGTACCACCGCGGATTACATGGGAATGCTTGCCACGGTAATTAATGCTCTCGCGTTGCGAAGCACGCTTGAGCAAATCGGTGTCGAGGCACGTGTCCAAACGGCGATTGAAATGAAAAATGTGGCCGAGCCATTTATCCTCGGTCGCGCCGTTCGGCATTTGGAGTTGGGAAGAGTCGTTATTTTCGCCGCGGGCACTGGAAATCCTTATTTTTCCACGGACACAACAGCTGCTCTGCGGGCAAGCGAGATTCGCGCCGACGTCATTCTGAAGGCAACAAAGGTCGATGGCGTTTACGATCGTGATCCAAACAAGTTTCCGGACGCGCAGCGCTATGACCGGGTCACTTTTACCGAGGCGCTTACCAAGCGGCTCAAAATAATGGATTCGACCGCCTTCAGCCTCTGTATGGACAACAAGATCTCGATCGTCGTGTTTAACATGTACAAGCCCGGCATTCTCCGTGACGCCGTACTGGGGCGAAACGTGGGAACTCTCGTTTGCGATGAACCTCCACCAAAGTAAAGATTCAACGTTATGAGCACAGATGACATCCTACTCGAGGCCGAGATGTCGATGGACAAAAGCGTCGATTATATGGTGCACGAATTTGCCGCAGTGAGGACTGGCAAAGCTTCTCCCGGTCTGGTGGAAAACGTCGATGTCCATGCCTACGGATCGGCCATGAAATTGAAGCAACTTGCTTTGATCACGACACCCGAACCGCGTCTGCTTGTTGTTCAACCGTTCGACGCCGGCACGACGCAGGACATCGAGAGAGCCCTCAAGGAATCAAAAATTGGGATTACACCGTCGGTTGATGGAAAAATCATCCGATTGCCGATCCCGGAGCTTTCAGAGGAGCGTCGAAAGGAACTGGTCCGTTCGCTTGGAAAAATGGCGGAGGAAGCGCGGGTGCGTGTGCGTGC
The DNA here is from genome assembly GCA_963838045.1 of uncultured Verrucomicrobiae bacterium. Lineage (GTDB taxonomy): Bacteria > Verrucomicrobiota > Verrucomicrobiia > Chthoniobacterales > UBA10450 > Udaeobacter. The sequence continues at coordinate 265,809 of CAWIPQ010000007.1, forward strand.
AAACCGACGCACAGCCATGGATGAAGCGAAGAAACTCAAGGCCTCTGGTGGACTAACGGAGGATCAATTGCGCGACCTGGAGGATGAAGTGCAAAAGCTCACCGATCGGTTCGTCAAATCCATCGACGATCATCTAAAGCACAAAGAAGCCGAGGTCATGAAGGTGTAGCTCCCGTTTTCCGACGAACGGCTCCGCAGTGCGTTGTTCACCGGGAATCTAAACAGCGAAACTTTCGCCGCAGGAACAGTGCGCAACGGCATTCGGATTGGTGACTTTGAATCCGCCCTTTTGCAGGTCTTCACTGTAATCGAGCACGGATCCGCTTACAAAAAGCGCGCTCTTCGGGTCGACTACGAGATGCACGTTTTGGGTTGGAACGAGAATGTCGCGTTCCTTCGGTCCCTCGACTAAGTCCATCACGTACTGCAGTCCGGAACAGCCGCCGCCGACCACTTTGAGGCGCAATGCTCCGTCGGGCTGGCCTTTTTCTTCAAGCAGCGAAGCTAATTTCTGCGCAGCTCTTTCGGTCACGCTGATCAAGCGCTCATTTCCAACTTTATAATTGATCGTCGATGTTTCGGTGGTCATCAGCGGTTCTCTTTAATCTATCACGTTTTAACCGCTTCGCGGAGCAACTCAGCGACTTCATTTTGCACGCTTTCCAATTCATCCAGACGCAATTGCGGGTCCGGCACAACGAACACGTCCCCCGTGGAGCCCTGTTCGTAGATAAGGACGCGCCGCCCGCCCTCCCGGGATTCGCTCTTCACCTGTTTTAACACGCGTTTTCGTTCGAGCATCGCGGCCAGGACGTAGCAGGCGTTTTCCGGCGGTGAATCCGATGTCATTAAACGGCGAAACAGTTCTTCTGCATTTTCCTTCGCCACTGGTTCGGCCGGCTTGGGCGGCAACGGCTCGTAACGCGATTTCCAAAATGAAAACGGGCGAATATTTTCATTCCTACTTTGCCACGCTTCTTCGCTCAAATCCTCGCCGCCGGTAGCCCTCGGCGTCATGATACAGCAGCGTGTAAAAATATTCGCCCGCCTCGAAAGGGCGTTGCGTTACCGCGCACGAGTCTGCTCGATGTTTGATCGCCCATTCGTTGGGGAGTGGGTTCATCGCGCAACTATACGCCGCGCAGTGAACAGATGAAAGCCGGGCGCTTCGCGATTGGCAGCCCGCAGGTAGAGTAAATAGAGGCCGATCGCCGCAAAAAGGATATTCGGTGTCCATGCCGCGATCCAGGCGGGAACCCGATCGCCCTCGCCGAGCGCTAGAAAAAAATGAACTAGGAAGTTCATGGAAAAGACGAGGATGACCGCCGCGGCGACGCTCGATAAGACTCCGCGCCGTGAATACCCGATTCCAAGCGGTGCGGCAATGCAAACGACCACCAGGCATGTCCACGGTAGGGCCAGCCGGTATTGCAGATGGGTGCGAAACGGTGCCAGTAATGTCGGCGGAAAATCCGCGTTAAAATGCAGATATTCCCGCAATTCTGGCACGCTCAGGAATTCGGCCTGCTCGTTCGCGCTACCCAGCCGGAAAGGCGTTTCGCTCCAATGCTCGATCTTCAGACTGGGAAGGAATTCTTCCTTGGTGATGTTTCCAGCGGCATCGTAGTTGGTGAGGCGCACATTCTGCAAATCCCAGGCTTTACTTTCAGGGCGAAAATAGGCCCGAGCTGCCACATAACTTGTGACGATATTGTCCTTCGCGTCCTGTTGTAGCACCTGCACGTTGTTAAAAGTGTTGTCCCCGGGGTGAAAACTCTGGATAAACCAGGTCCGCAAGTCCGTTCGATTGCGAAAGACCTGGCCCTGAATGTTCCGTGCCGAATGCCCTTGCGCTTCGGAAAGTAAGGTTTTGCGTGCCAGTTCCGCGTGCGGCGCCAGCGAATAGTTAAGCGCCATGCTCGCTGCGACCGTCAGCAGGCCAATGCCGATCAATGGCATCAAAACGCGGGGAAGACTTACACCCGCCGTGAGCATGGAAACGATTTCATTTGCACGCGACATTCGACCGAGCGCAAAAAGTAGCGATAGCAAAAGCGAAACAGGCAGCAGGATTATGAGCACCTGAGGGATCTGCGTTGCGTAATAGCGTGCGACCAGCCAAAGACTGACGTGTTGATCGATGAAGGCTGAAATGTTGTCGCTAACGTCGAAAATCAGCCAGATCGAGATAAAGCCGGCAATGCAATACAGGTAAACCTGCGCGAAATTTCGAATGACGTACCGATCAAGAAGACGCATTAGATTTTTGCAATTTCCGCTGGCGCTTCTCGATTTACAATTACCATTTCGCCAGCCAACTGCTTGTCATTCCGAGCGAAGCGAGGAATCTCAAGTTATCGTTTTGCACCGCAATTAGGAAAATATCAGAGATGTTTCGCATCGCTCAACATGACAGCAACGGGGCATCTTCCCGTTTTGAAACACTGGCTGCCTGCAATGATCGCGTTGAAGAACAGTTTAGACAGCGAATTCGTCGAAAGGGTTCGTGAATTCTTTTCCAAAAACGGCCCGCTCTCGAAGGCCAAGAATTTCGAGTTCCGCGCGGAACAGCAGGAGATGGCAGCCCGCATAGCGAAAGCGCTTGAAGACGAACAGCATCTGGTAGTTGAGGCCGGAACCGGCGTGGGCAAATCGCTGGCTTATCTGGTTCCATCCGTCCTGTTCGCCCTTGAGCGACACAAGAAGGCCATCATTTCCACGCATACAATCAATCTCCAGGAACAACTGCTTCATAAAGACATTCCGATCCTGAAAAAAGTGTTGCCGGTTGAGTTTGAGGCGGCCTTGATGAAGGGTCGGCAAAATTATCTTTGTCCACGCCGGCTCGACCGCGCGCTGCAAAATGCGCAGGAACTTTTCACCGGTCCAGAGCAGAGCGAATTGCAGCGACTCGCCGAATGGGCGCGCACGACCCGCGATGGATCGCTCAGCGATCTGTCGGTCGAGCCGGATCCGAAAGTGTGGACACAGGTATGCAGTGAAGCGCATATATGCACCCAGAAAACCTGTGGGCAGGACCCGCGCTGTTTTTATCAGCAAGCCCGGAAACGTCTGCTGGCCGCAGACCTCATCGTGCTCAATCACACGTTGCTCTTCATTCTGCTGGGGTCGCCCGATATGCAGGAAGAGCGCGAGAGCGGATTTCTGGTCCCGAATGATTTCATCGTTTTCGATGAAGCGCACACCGTCGAGCAAGTCGCATCGAAGCAGATCGGTATCGGTATTTCGCAGTACGGTCTCCGTTCGACCATTCAGCGGCTTTACAATGCGCGCACGCGCAAGGGACTTTTTACCGTGATGCGCGATGCGGCCGGCGTGCGACTGGCGGCGGAATTGGTTGATGAGGTCGATAAGTTCTTTGCCGCGGTCGAATCGAAATCAATTTTTCGCAAGGGCCGGGAGTTTCGCGTCCGCGACGTTGATCTTGTTCCAGACACGATCACCGCCCGATTGACCGCGCTTCAGGCGCGGGTTGCCGACGTGGTGAAACGCGCCGACGACGAAATCTTGAAAGCGGAACTCCAGGAGTTCGGTCGACGTATCCGGGATGCGCGAGATGGTATCGCGATTTTCCTGGAGCAAAGCGCGCCCCAGCATGTGTACTGGGTCGAGCGCACCGGCAAGACGGAGCGCTTCCTCGCACTGAATGCTGCTCCCATCGATCTGGCGCCGGTGCTGCGGCGCATGCTCTTTCGCGACAACTGCTGTTGCGTGATGACCAGCGCCACCCTTGCAGTGGGTCGCCCCGATCTCCTCTATTTTCGCGCCCGTATCGGCGCGACGGAGGCCGAACCTCTGCAACTCGGCAGCCCGTTCGATTTCCAACGGCAAATGAAAATTTACGTGGTGCAAAAAATGCCCGATCCGCGCGACAGCGCTTATCAGAAAGAGCTGGAGCGTTGGATCGCTTATTTTGTCAAAAAAACCAATGGGCGCGCCTTTGTCCTTTTCACTAGTTATCGCGATATGCAGCACGTGGCCGGAGCGATGGAAAAATTTTTTGTGACGAACGACATGAACCTTTTCGTTCAGGGTGGGGGCGCGCCGCGCAGCAAGCTGCTTGAGCAATTCAAATTAACCCCGCGGAGTGTGCTCTTCGGAACGGATAGTTTCTGGGGCGGCGTCGATGTTCCGGGCGAAGCGCTCTCGAATGTGATTATTACGCGGCTGCCGTTTGCGGTGCCGGATCATCCGCTTGTCGAAGCAAAACTGGAATTGATCGAGGAACGCGGCGGCGACCCGTTTACTGAATATTCATTGCCGGAAGCGGTCCTCAAACTGCGGCAGGGCGTTGGCCGTTTGATTCGAACCAAGACCGACCAGGGGATCATTGTCATTCTCGATAACCGCGTTGTGACCAAACCCTACGGTCGGGCGTTCATGCAGGCATTGCCCAAATGTCCGGTAGAGATCGTAACTTAGGCTTCCAGCCTGACGGGTCCCGCAGGCTTCCCAGCCTGCCATTTCCCCGATCAGGCAAGATGCCCGCTCGACTGAACAGGCAGGGATGCCTGTGTTACGGCTTTTGTTTAAATGTTCACTTGAACATATAATCATCTTTGCCTTAAATTGAGCGCATGGAGCGCTCTGATTTGCCAAAAGCTAAGGCGGAAAACGCTCAACTCCGAAAACTTTCGCGAGCAGGCAGCCCAACGTCCAACGCCCAACGCTTAACTGCAGACAAAGCAGTTCAGCACATCCTCACGATCCTGCACAAGTGGGGAATCCATACCCTGGGCCAGTTGGCTGCGCTTGATAAGGAGCAGCTTGCCGCCCGTCTTGGCCCGCAAGCGATCCAAATGTGGGAGCGCGCTAACGGCCAATCCAATCGAGTGCTCAAACTGATTCGCCCGCCGGAGTCGTTCGAGGAGAACTTCGAATTCGAAAACGAAATTGAGACCGCGGAGCCTCTGCTGTTCATTCTCCGACGTTTTTTGGAACAACTGGCAGTGCGATTAGCGGCGATTTATCTGGTCGCAAAAGAACTCACTCTGCGCATCACGTTCGCAAATTCGCGCCAGGTCGCTACGGGACGGATTCGTCCGACTGGCGAAACGAACCCGCTGTGGCGGGCAAACAGAGTTACGAACGCGTGTTCAAAATTCCGCAACCGACAAACGATGTCGATCTTCTCTTCAGGATGCTCCAGACGCATCTGGAGAATTTTCGATCCGAGCATCCAATCATTGCCGTCGCGCTGAGCGCCCGGCCGATTAAACCTGCCGGGGAACAATTCGGATTATTTGAGACGACATTACGCAATCCGCATCAACTCTCGGAAACGCTCGCCCGTTTGACTGCTCTGCTGGGCACTGACCGGGTCGGCACACCAGTTTTAGAAGAGACGCATCGCCCAGATGCGTTTCGTATGGAGCCGTTTTCATGGGCTGCTGTAGAGTCCGCTGTCCCCAGCGGAGAATCTTCCCATGCGCTGAGGACAGCGCACGCTACAGCAGCGCTGCGCCGTTTTCGGCCGGCAGTCTCTGCAACCGTCTTGTTGGATCAAGATAAGCCGGCACACGTTCGCAGCTCAGATATTCACGGAAAAATCATCAATGAACGTGGTCCGTATTTTCTTTCCGGAAATTGGTGGGACGAAAAATCGTGGGCGCGCGCCGAGCGGGACTTCCAATTGGAAGGCGGTGAACTGCTTCGGTGTCACGAATCCGACCCGCCTCCATCAAGCTACGGCGTGGCAAGGGGAACTTGGAAAGTAGATGGGATTTATGATTGACCACCGGAGTCATCCTGAGCGGAGCGCAGCGAAGTCGAAGGAATCCCGCGGAATAGCCTTAAGGTTTCGCGACGGGATTCCTCGACTTCGCTCGGAATGACGATGTCGTACATCGAACTTCATGCATCCAGCGCGTTCAGCTTTTTACGTGGCGGATCTTTTCCCGAGCAATTAGCTGAAGTTGCGGCGGAGCTGGAAATGCCTGCGATCGCGTTGCTCGATCGCAACGGCGTTTACGGGGCGCAACGGTTTTCCGTGGCTGCGCGCGAACACAAAGTGCGTCCAATAATTGGCGCCGAATTGTCGATGGAAGACGGAAGCATCGTACCGGTGTTGGTCGAGAATCGCACGGGTTACAAAAATTTATGTGAACTGTTGACCCAAACGCATCTGCGCAGCGAAAAAGGCAAATGCGCCGTGCGCTGGGATGAGCTTCCGCATTTTGCGAAAGGATTGGTGGCGCTTCTGAATCTGGGGAGCACAGGCTGCCAGCCTGTAGTTTGCGGCAGCTTGCCGCAAACATCTTTCCATCTGGAGCATCCAGACACTCAGGGCGTCCGGCAAGCTGCCGGACGCGACAGGCTAGCAGCCTGTGCTCCCCAGAACTCGGAACATCGCGCTCAATTTCTGATCGCTGCCTTTGGCTGCGAAAATGTTTTTGTTGAACTGCAGCGGCACTTCATTCGCGGTGAGGAACGAATCAACCGCGAACTGATCGAGCTTGCGCGTGCAAATCGATTATCGCTCCTTGCCACAAACGGTGTGCAATACGCGAAGCCGTACGGCCGTGAAGTGCTGGATGTTTTCACATGCATTCGCGAACACACCCATCTCGATGCCGCCGGAAAACTTTTATCGCAAAATGCCGAGCGCCATCTGAAGAGCGACCGCGAAATGCGGGAACTGTTCCGGGATTTACCCGAAGCGATCGAAAATACATCGCGCCTGGCAGAGCGGCTCACATTTTCTCTCGAAAATCTCGGCTACGAATTTCCCGAATATCCGGTGCCGGGCGGACACAGCATGAATTCATTTTTGCGCACCATCGTCTGGTTCGGCGCGCAACAGCGTTACGCGGCAATCAGCCCGAAAGTGAAACGTCAAATCGAAGGAGAACTCGCGCTGATCATCAAACTCGGCTTCCCCGGGTATTTCCTGATCGTGTGGGACATCATCAATTTCTGTCGCGAACACAACATCATGGTCCAGGGCCGGGGCAGCGCCGCGAACAGCGCAGTTTGTTATTGCCTCGGGATCACGCCTGTTGATCCGGTGGAAAATCACCTCGTATTTGAGCGTTTCCTCAATGAAAGCCGAAAAGGCTGGCCGGACATAGATCTCGATCTTCCCAGTGGAGACCGCCGGGAAGCGGTGATCCAGGAAATTTATCGCCGTTACGGCAAACACGGGGCAGCCATGACTGCGAATGTGATCACTTATCGCGGACGCAGCGCCGCGCGCGAGATCGGCAAAGCGCTAAATTTTCCCACGAGCATCATCGATCGTTTTTCACACTTGTTTGCCAGCGGCGATTTTCCGCACACACTCGAGCTCGAATCGCAAATCGAGCAGGCTGGTTTGCCAAAGGCGCATCCGCGGATGCCGGCATTCATCCGGTTATATCGGGCAATCTACGGTTTGCCGCGGCATCTGGGCCAGCATTCCGGCGGCATGATTATCTGCCAGAACAAGCTCAGTTCTTTTGTGCCGCTGGAAAATGCTTCCATGCCAGGGCGTGTGGTTGCCCAATGGGACAAGGACGATTGCGAGGACCTCGGCATCGTAAAGGTGGATTTGTTAGGCCTTGGGATGATGTCGGTGATGCAGGACGCATTTGAATTGTGCCGGGAACGCGGGCGACCACTCGATCTTGCTCACATTCCGAAAGACGACAAGAAGACGTTCGACATCATGCAGCACGCCGACACCATCGGCGTGTTTCAAATCGAGAGCCGCGCGCAAATGGCCACGTTGCCGCGGATGAAACCCAAATGTTTCTATGACGTGGTCATCGAAGTGGCGATCATTCGCCCCGGACCGATTCAAGGCGACATGGTGCATCCGTATCTGGCACGCCGCGCTGGCAAAGAGCGCGTGACCTATTTCGACGATCGCTTGAAGCCGGTGCTCGAACGCACCCTCGGCGTTCCGCTGTTCCAGGAGCAAATGCTGAAGATCGCCATGATCATGGCCGATTTCTCCGGTAACGAAGCCGAGGAATTACGCCGCGCCCTGAGTTTTCATCGTTCCGAAGAACGAATGCGCAAAGTGAGCGTAAAACTCCGTGTGGCCATGGAACGCAAAGGCATCGCACCCGATAAGATCGACAAAATCATTCAATCCATCTCCTCGTTTGCGCTGTACGGTTTTCCAGAATCGCACGCCATCAGTTTCGCCATTCTGGCTTACGGCAGCGCATATTTAAAAGTGCATCGCGCACCGGAATTTTACGCCGGTTTGCTGAACAATCAGCCGATGGGCTTCTACACGCCGGCGACGATTGTGAAAGATGCGCAGCGGCACGGGCTCACGATCAAGCCGGTATGCGTTACGCGTTCCGATTGGCGTTGCATCGTCGTCGATGACAACACGGTGCGACTTGGATTTTGCGTCGTCAATGGATTGCGGCAGGAACACGCAGATGAACTTGTCAGGCAACGGCAGGATCGAGCATTCGAATCATTGGACGATTTCAAGCGGCGCATTCCGCTCTCCAAAGACGAACTGCGGAGATTAGCGGAACTCGGCGCACTCAATTGCTTTGCCGAACATCGCCGTGCAGCGATGTGGCGTGTGGAAGAGACGGTGCATGACGATCTTCTGGGGAGCGGAATTCTGGGGAGCACAGGCTGCCAGCCTGTAGTTTGCGGCAGCTTGCCGCAAACATTTGTTGACCCGGCGTGTGCAGACACTCAGAGCGTCCGGCAAGCTGCCGGACGCAACAGGCTAGCAGCCTGTGCTCCCCAGCAACCAAGCGCTCCCCTGCATCCGATGACGTTACCCGAGCGAGTGAAAGCGGATTACGAAACGATGAATCTGACCACCGGCCCACATCCCATGAAGCTGTTGCGCAAAAATCTGCCCGGCATTTGGCGCGCGATTGATCTCATTCACGCCATACATGGTTCGATCATTCAGATCGCCGGGAATGTAATTTGCCGCCAGCGTCCCGGAACTGCGAAAGGATTTGTTTTTATCAGTCTGGAAGACGAGACCGGCGTTTCCAACGCAATCGTCGATCCGGACTTGTTCGAACGATTCAGGCTCGTGATTACCGAAGAAGCGTTTCTTCTGATTGAAGGAGAGGTACAGAATTCAGACGGCGTTGTCTTGATTAAGGCACGCGAGATTAGACCGCTCGTTCACGACCAACTCGCCACGGCGAGCCCGTCCTGGGGCGGACTCGTCGGGAGTGAATCGCACGATTTTCATTAACTCCCTTGTTATCTCGGAGGTTTCGCACCCTGCTTCGATTTCGCGGGCACCTCTTCCTCCGGTGCGACTTCGTATTCGGGTTTCCGAACTCCCATCAACCAGTGATCAAACCAGCCGACGATATGCTCCAACCGCTCGACACGATGCCATGGTTGTCCAGAGCGGGAAAGCTCGTGCGACTCGTTAGGAAAACGCACCATCACCGTCGGAATCTTGCGGAACTTCAACGCCCGAAACATTTGCTCGCCTCCTGCGCCGGGCGGTGTGCGATAGTCTGCTTCGCCGAGAATAAGCATCAACGGCGTCTTCACGTTGGTGATGTAACTGATCGGTGACCGCGCTTGATATTCATCCGGATCTTCGAACGGCGGCCCTCGGAACCAATTGGGTTGGAAAAGTGTAAAGTCCGCCGTGTACCACCAATTTGCCCAGTCGGCGATGTCGCGCTGCGACACTGCTGCAGCAAAGCGTCCCGTCTGCCCCACCACCCAGTTTGTCAGCAAGCCGCCGCCGCTTCCGCCGGTCACGCCGAGCTTTTTATCGTCGACGTAACCGCGTTTGATTGTCTGATCCACGCCGGCCATCAGATCTTTGAAATCGTTCCCGGGATAATGATACTGAATTACGTTTCCAAATTCCTGGCCGTAACTGATGCTGCCGCGCGGATTCGGGTAAAGCACGACGTATCCCTCTGCTGCCATCCACTGAAATTCGTGATCGAAAATGAAACCGTAGGCGACGTGAGGTCCGCCATGGATGTTCAGGATCAACGGATATTTCTTATGTGCATCGAACCCGGGCGGCTTTTGCAACCACGCCTGAATCCGTTTGCCATCGAAACTGTCGTACCAAATCTCTTCCGGCTCGGTGAGATTCAGTTTCGAGAACAACGCGTCATTGATGTTCGTTAACTGTTTCGGTGATGCGCCGGCTGTCGCACGATCGAGAGCGAAAAGATCGTTCACGCGAGTCGGTGTTGAAATGACGTAGATTAGTTTCGAGACATCGGGCGTAGCACGAAAACTCAGTACGCATTGGTTTCCGGAGGTGAGATCGTGAACTGTGCTGCTTTTGCCGGGGTCATCCGCCTTCGCCAAGGCTACGGCGGACAGGTCGACCCCGGCTACAGTTGCGTCGAATAGCGCGAGATTTCTTTTGCCTTCCTTGACGTAAACTTCGATCAAGCCTTTTCCGTCAGCGGTCCAGATCGGTTTGTTTGCTCCGCCGGCTCGCGGCGCCGCACTGTCCCCGATCACGAAGCCGTCGATATCGAAATCAAAGTCGGCGGTAAGATTTCGTGGCTTTGCATTAGGCGAGAGATCGAGGACCCACAGGTCAGGTTCCGTATAGGAATTGATCGGCTGCGTGGTCCCGGCGACAAATGCAACCTGTTTGCCGTCAGGGCTAAGCGATAGCGTGCCTCCGCCGAACTGCGTGTTGAGATCGATGGTGGTGATCTTTACTCCCGCTTGAGCGGGACCGCCTGACGCGACCGAATAAAGATCCGTTCTCGGCAGCTCGTAATACGGTTCGTCGATCCTGCTCGAGGTGAAATAAATTTGCGAACCGTCCTTCGACCAGACTGCATTCTCTTCGTCGAAGCGGCCGATGGTAAGCTGGCGCGGCTTCACTTTTTCTTCAGCGGCGCGCGGCGCGGTTATGGTCCAGAGATGCGTCGGATGCTTGAAGTCGATGTAACCTTCATTGTCCTGCCGGTAAACCGCGTGGGTGATAACGCGCACGTCGCTTTCGTGCTCATCTGTACCCGGAGGCGGCTTGTCCGCCGTAGCTTTAGCAGAGGCGGATGACCCCGTTTTTCCTTCGCGCTTTTTCTTTTCCTGTTTCGCGAGGTCTTCTGGATTCGTCTCGCTCGTGAATGCGATGTTTTTTCCGTCTGGCGCCCAGACCGGGCTGCCGGCGCCTTTTGGCAGATCGGTGAACACAAAGGAATCGCCACCGTCCATTGGCAGCATTGCGAGTTGCGGCGGCTCAGGTTTGCCATCCTTTTCGGTTGAACGCAGGAAGAGCAAAAATTTTCCGTCCGGCGACCAGCGGGGCGTGCTGTCGTGATCGCCTTTTGTCAGTTGACGCGGGGCTTCTCCGCCCGCTGTGGGCACGGACCAAATGGAAGTGTTATAGCCTTCTTTCTTCTCGTTGACGGTGACGCGCACGAATGCGACGCGCGACCCATCTGGCGAAACCTGCGAATCACCGATCCAGACAAAATCCCACAGATCTTTTTCGGTGATGGGACGCTTTTCGGCTAGCGCGGTGCCAATGCCGAGAGCAAAGACAATGACGAAGCACGAATGACGAATGACGAAGGAATGACGAAGCACGAAGCCCGACAGCAGATGGTGACAGCGTTTGGTCATTTGATCATTCGGAATTGTTTCGGGATTCGACATTCGGATTTCGTCATTTCGCGGCCGCAGAGCGGTCGCGCTCACATATGCTCGATCACGTTGTCGCCAAACTGCGAGCACTTGATCTCGGTCGCGCCTTCCATCAAACGCGCGAAGTCGTACGTGACGCGTTTGCTCGCGATCGCGCCGCTTAATCCTTTCAGAACCAGGTCGGCAACTTCGCTCCACCCCATGTAACGGAACATCATTTCACCGGAAAGAATTACCGAGCCAGGATTCACCTTGTCCTGATTCGCGTATTTCGGCGCGGTACCGTGAGTCGCCTCGAAAACCGCGTGGCCGGTGATGTAATTGATGTTCCCTCCGGGCGCGATTCCAATTCCGCCGACTTGAGCGGCCAGCGCATCGCTCAGGTAGTCGCCATTCAAATTCAGCGTTGCGATGACATCGAATTCGTCCGGCCGTGTTAGCACTTGCTGAAGCGTAATATCCGCAATCGCATCTTTGATCACAATTCCCGCTCCCGGTTTACCCATTGGAATTCGGCACCACGGCCCGCCGTCGAACTCTTCCGCGCCGAAATATTTCTTCGCCACATCAAAGCCCCAGTCGCGAAATGCGCCTTCGGTAAACTTCATAATGTTGCCCTTGTGCACCAGCGTCACACTCCTCCGCCGATTTTGGATCGCGTAGGAAATCGCGCTGTGAATCAGGCGCACACTGCCCGAATAACTGACCGGTTTGATCCCGATTCCCACGCAAACCTCGTCGCTTTCCGATGCGCCAACCATTTTCCAAAAGTTCCGCGCTTTTTCCTTTGTACCGAAACGGACTTTGTCGAACTCCTTCGGAAATTCTTTTTGCAAAAAACCAAGAATCTTTTGGGCTTCCGGTGTGCCGGCGGCGAACTCAATGCCGGCATAGATGTCTTCCGTATTTTCGCGGAAGATCACCATGTTCACTTTCTCCGGATGCTTGACGGGCGAGGGGACGCCTTTGAAGTACTGCACCGGTCGAAGACAGACGAACAGATCGAGTAGCTGCCGCAGTGCAACATTGAGCGAGCGAATACCGCCGCCCACAGGCGTAGTAAGCGGCCCTTTGATCCCGACCAAATACTCCCTGAACGCTTCCACCGTATCGTCCGGCAGCCATTCGTCGAATTTGTCTTTCGCTGCCTGCCCGGCAAAAACTTCAAACCACGAAATCTTCTTTTTCCCGCCGTATGCCTTTTCTACCGCCGCATCGAACACGCGAACACTGGCCGCCCAGATATCCGGTCCAGTTCCGTCTCCGCGGATAAACGGGATAATCGGTTTATCCGGAACGTTCAATCTGTCGGTTCTGGTAATCTTTTCGCCTGCAGGCGGAACAACGTTTTTGTAAGGCATAGGCGGCAACTTTAGCGGCAAGCCCGCGCTGAGCAACAGCTTGCGCGGCTTGTCGCGCAGGATCGAACTCCACTCGCCACACCCAAAATGAATTTCCGCCTTACGGAGAGCCCAAGGGCCGTGGCTGGCCATTTGAAATGTGATATGTTCCCAACCACATGAGGGTTTCCGATTTCGATGAGCTCGATCGCTTTGAGACCGAAGGTCTGCTGGCGGGGAGCAAAGAGCGCAACTGGCTCTGGCTCGGGATAGTTGTTTCGCTGGCCGTACATTTCGCGCTGTGCACTTATTTTTATCGGACGCGCTTCGCGCCTTCCGACGCGGTCTTCGCCCCACCTGAGCAGACGGCCACATTTAAAATAAAGCGCGTCCTGGATTCGAACCTGGACAAGAGCAGTTCCGATCAGATCAATCCGGCCGCGAAACCGAACCCTGACAACACCGATGTGCAATTGCCGGATGAGAAAAAGTCGTTCGACAAGTTGTTGCAGGAGGTTCAAGCAAGCACCGCGCTGCCGGATGATATGCGGGACGTTTTGCCTGACCAACCGAAGGTGGATCAGCCAGACGTTAATTCTGTCCTGAACGAGATTGAACGTTCAACGGCGCAGACTCTCTCCAGCGATCCAAACGCAACGCATGAGCAATCGCTGCTGAACAACAGCTCCGTGTCCGGCCGCCCGCAGCCTGCTCTCAGCGGAACAGAGTTGGCCACGAGCACCGCGATAAAGCGGCCAAATACCTTCACGAGCAAACTAGCCGCCGATAGCGCCGGGCCGAACAAGGGACACGCCCCTGGCTTCAGCGATCTGGACCAGTTGCTGGCGCAAAAAGGTCCGCTCGGTTCAGGAACAAAATTGCGCCTGCCGGACGATCAACTTTTCGAGTATGATAGCGACGTATTGCAAGCGAGCGCCATCGGTCAGCTTCAAAAGCTAGGCACGCTGATCCAGCGCAATCCGAAAGCGACATTTTCTGTTGAGGGCTACACGGATTCATTCGGCACATTCGAATACAATCTTAATCTAAGTCAGCGCCGCGCCGACAGCGTGAAACGTTACCTTGTCGAGGCAATGGGCATCAATCCCGCGCAGATCCAGACCCGCGGCTTCGGTGCCACGAAATTCCGTTCCTCGCCGAATGGCTCAATCGACGAACAAAGCCCCAATCGCCGGGTGGAAGTTGTGGTGCGCACCAGCGAAGGGTGACGGAATTGCGGGTCGCGAATTTTCTGTAGCGGCGGCCTCTGACCGCCGGTTTTCGCCGGTGAGAAAATTTCGGCGCTCAGAGAGCGCCGCTACAGCTTACCAGTTTTTGATCCACTTGCGGAGTGATCGGTCAGCAGTTCGTGCCACCGTAGCCCTCGTGCTCCAGAGATCAAAAGTTGGATTGTAGCCGTTGGCTGTCAAGGGTCGGACTGATTCGCTGTCGAGTATCCGTAACTGTTTCCAAACGGATCTTTAATGTACGATCACGGTAGCGTTTCGAGTGCGTGGCGGCGGGTAAGAGCATGTTCGGCTTGAAATATGAAGTAAGACTGCGGCGGCTGGGCTCGACGGTGGGCTCAATCCGGTGCCGTCGATGTCAAAGTTCTCGTCAGCAGCAGTGACAACGCGATCAAGGTTTCTGTCGCCAGAGATAGCACGATATAACACAAGGTTCGCCGTCTGGTAGGCGCCGGGTTGCATCATTGTTTTCGCGTCGAGCATTGTCCGTAGCATCTAGGTGTCGTAGTGGCCTATGGATAAACAGCATTGTCTGCCTTGTAATTTTCGCATGCTGCGGACATGGCGGCGATTTCGGTTTCCGCACGGGCGCGGGCGCCTTTCTTTCGCGCATAGCCGACCGTGGTTAAAACCAATCCCGCGAGAATGGCGATAATGCCGATGACCACGAGAAGCTCGATGAGAGTGAACCCGGAGTCGGCGGTTGAACCGTTAAAACGTTGAAGCGTTGGAGCGTGATTTCGACGTAACAATGTGGCGGTGTACCGAATCACGTTGCCTTTCGTCTCATTGTTGCTGCAATCCAGTGATGATACTGATGAGCGGCGTGAAAAGCGCGAGCACAATCGTCCCGACAATCACCGCCAAAAACACAATCATGATCGGTTCCAGCATTGAGGTGAGCGCGGCCACCGCGTTATCGACTTCGTCATCGAAGACGTCGGCAACCTTTAGAAGCATTTCGGGCAGTTTACCGGTCTCTTCGCCGACGTCGATCATGCTAACCACCATTGGTGGAAATATTTTGCTTGCTTCCATCGGTTGCACAATCGACTCGCCTTCTTTCACGCTGTCGTGCACACGCGCGATCGCGCTGGCGATGGCGGCATTGCCCGCGGTTTCACGAGTGATATTTAATGCCTGCAATATCGGAACACCGCTCGTCACCAGCGTTCCGAGTGTACGCGCGAATCGCGAGATTGCCGTTTTGCGATTTAGATTCCCGAAGAGCGGCATGCGCAGTTTGAAAGACGTCAATGAGCAAGGCGCCCACTGACCGAGTGCGGCCGATAAAATTGTAAACAACTACAATAACCACTATCTGCTCCCAGCAAGACCAGACCGTCGTTCCTGCATGAAACTGCTGAAACCAAGAACGAACCGCGTGACGGGCGGCAGCGGTTTGTCGCCGAGCAAGTCGTGGAAAATTGTTTCGAACCGCGGGACGATGAACACAAGGAGAAAACACAGGATTCCCACGGCCATGGTCATCACGATGATCGGGTAGACCATTGCCGAGATCACCTTATTTTTGATTTTCGCGGCTTTCTCTTGAAACTCCGAGAGCCGGTTAAGCACTAACTCGAGCACGCCGCCGACCTCGCCGGCTTTGACCATGTTGACAAAAAGGTTGTTGAAGATTCGCGGGATGCAGGGCCAGTGCGTCGGAGAACGTGCTGCCGCCCTGCACGGAGTCAGCAAGTTTATCAATCGTCCTTTTCAACACCTTGTCGCGTTCCTGATTTGCCAGAACATTTAAGCTTCTGAGCAACGGCAAGCCGGAATCAATCAGCGTTGCCAATTGCCGGGTGAAGATCATCAGGATCTTTGACTTAACTTTTTTGCGCTCGAAAAGAACGATACCCTTTTTCGTGCGCGCCTTCTTTATTTGGGTGACGGTCCCTGCTCGCCGACGCGCTTCCTTGCCATCGGTGCCGCTAAGCGCCTCTTCTATAACACTGGTGGGAAAGTAGCCAGCCTGACGCAACTGACTGATTGCTGCGTTGCTTGACGCGGCTTCCAGCAATCCGCTCGCTTCCTGTCCCCGGGCATCAAGAGCTATGTAGTTAAACCGTGGCATCGCGGCCTATTCTAATTACGTCGGAGGTTTATGTCGAGCATGACTGCCTGGTGATCTTTCACGTGTATCTGAGCACTTCTTCAATCGTGGTATCGCCGGCGAAAATACTGCGCAAACCGTCCTGTCGCAGCGTGATCATTCCAAGCTCGACCGCCTTTTGTTTTATCGACACGGTCGGGGCGCGTTCATTAATCAATTCGCGGATGGGATCCGTAATCTTCAGGAGTTCGTAGATCCCTTTTCGTCCCTTGTACCCGGTGTTGTTACAAGCGTCGCAGCCTTTGCCGTAAAAGAACTGCTTGTCGCCTGTGTCGTGCCGCGAAATCCCAAGCTCCGCGAGTAAAGAATCGTGTGGCCTGTAAGGGCCGCGACAATTGTGACAGATGCTTCGCATTAAACGCTGGCCAAGCACCGCTTCCAGCGTGGATGAAATGAGGAATGGCTCGACGCCCATGTCGATCAATCGCGTTATCGCTCCCGACGCATCATTGGTGTGCAACGTCGTAAAAACCAGGTGCCCAGTGAGCGACGCCTGAATAGCGATTTGGGCAGTCTCAAGGTCGCGGGTCTCGCCAACCATTATTCGGTCAGGATCCTGTCGCAGGAAATGCCGCAACACGCGCGCAAAGGTCAGGCCGATATTTTCATTCACCGGCACCTGCACGATCCCTTCCAGGTCGTATTCCACCGGCTCCTCCGCTGTGATCAGCTTCGAATCGATCGTGTTGATCTTGCGTAAACAGGAATAAAGCGTCGTAGTCTTCCCCGAGCCGGTCGGCCCGGTGGCGATGAAAATCCCGTTTGGACGCTCGATCATTTCGAGCAAAAAATTGTAGATGTAATCAGGCATCCCAAGCGCTTCGAGATCCAGATTGACAATGGTCCGATCGAGAACGCGCAGCACCAGACTCTCACCGAATTGCGTCGGCAAGGTTGATACTCGCAGATCGACGCTGCGCCCGGCGATGTGCTTCTGAATGCGGCCGTCCTGCGGTAGTCGCCTTTCGGCGATGTTCATGTTCGCCATTACCTTTACGCGCGAAATCACCGGCAGCGCGAGATGACGCGGTGGCGGCGACATTTCGTAAAGAGCGCCATCGACACGGTAACGGATTTTGAACTCGTCTTCGAACGGCTCGAAGTGGATGTCACTCGCGCGGTCCTGGATCGCCTGATAAAGAATCAGATCGACAAAGCGGATGATCGGCGTGGCATTTGCCTCAGCTTCAACAGCGGCGTCGCCATCGGTCTCGCGCAATTGCAGCGCTTCGCCCGCCTCACCGAGCTGCTTTAGCACCTCTTCCATGCTGGTTGTGTCGGTGCCGTAGTACTGCTTGATCAGGTCTTCGATTTGCTCGGGAGGCGAAACGACAACCTGAATGTCTTTGCCGAGGGCGAAACGGAGATCCTCTGCGATGTTCAAATCAAACGGATCGACCAATGCCACCCGTAATGCTGTGTTGCTGGCTTCTATCGGAAGCGCGCCGTGCAACCGGGCCAGTCCGCCCGGAATGAAATGTAAAACTTCGGGCGCGATCTCGCGGTCCCTCAGATTTACGAATTCTGTGCCCAGGCCATTTGCGATCGTTTCATAAAAGCTCGGCTCATCAATAAAGCCACCGTCGATCATTGCCTGCGCGACGGTTTTCCCGTTCAACTCCACTTCGCTCAAGACGTCTTCCACCTGTGAAGGTTGCAGTACGCGCTGCTCCACAAAAAATTCGGCCAGTTGCTTTTCAGTCATCTATCCGGTCGCCAGGTTCAAAAATTTATCAGCTCACGTCTCCGACAGTGATCGAGATAACCTCGTCGGCGGAAGTGAGTCCGGCGAGCACCTTGCGCACGCCGTCCTCGCGCAGGGTTCGCATGCCGAGTTCGCGCGCCTTCTGTCGCAGGACAAAGGTCGAAGTACGTTTGTTAATCATGTGGCGCACTTCGTCGTCGATCACAAAAGTTTCAAATATGCCCATTCGTCCTTTGTAGCCTATGTGCCGGCACAATTCGCAACCGACCGGCTTCATGACTTGCGCGTCTGAAAGTTGGCCCGGCGCGATCTGTAACGCCCGCAGCTCGGTGTCCGTGAGTTCGCCCGGTTGTTTGCAGTTGCTACATAACCGTCGGACGAGCCTTTGAGCCAATACTGCGCGAACAGAGGACGCGACCAGAAACGGCTGTACGCCCAGATCGATCAAACGCGCGACAGCCGAGGGGGCATCATTGGTGTGCAAGGTACTGAAAACAAGGTGACCTGTGAGGCTTGCGTTCGTGGCGATACTTGCAGTCTCGAGATCGCGAATCTCCCCGATCATGATGATGTTGGGCGCCTGGCGCAGGATGGAGCGCAGCGCCGCCGGAAAGGTCATGCCGATTTCCGTGTTCACCTGCACCTGATTGATCCCCGTCATCTGATACTCAATCGGTTCTTCGACGGTGATGATTTTGCGGTCCGGCTTGTTGATGTAATTGAGACAGGCGTAAAGCGTAGTCGTCTTGCCCGAACCGGTGGGACCGGTCACCAGTACAATGCCGTCCGCAAGCCGGATGAGTCGCTCAAAGGTTTCCTGGTCGTCGGAGAAAAATCCCAGCTCTGGCAAACCGAGCTTTAAGCTCGACTTATCGAGGATGCGCAAAACCATGCTCTCTCCATGATTGGTGGGCATGGTCGATACCCGGAGGTCGATTGGTTTCTTTTTGATCCTGACGTGAATCCGACCGTCCTGCGGCAAGCGCTTTTCTGCGATGCTGATCGAACCGCTCATTATCTTGAGCCTGCTGATGATGGCCGATTGCAGACGTTTCGGTGGTGATTGCATTTCCTGCAGGACACCGTCGATCCGGAACCGAACCCGAAATTTTTTGTCCATTGGTTCGAGGTGAATGTCACTCGCGCCGGCACGATGGGCCTCGATCAGTAACAGCGATACGAGCCGGACAATCGGAGCCTCCGCTTCGTTGATCGGGCTGGCTT
Source organism: uncultured Verrucomicrobiae bacterium (assembly GCA_963838045.1). Taxonomy (GTDB): domain Bacteria; phylum Verrucomicrobiota; class Verrucomicrobiia; order Chthoniobacterales; family UBA10450; genus Udaeobacter. The sequence continues at coordinate 285,030 of CAWIPQ010000007.1, forward strand.
CCGTACCGTCACCAATCTCCAAACCTAGATCGATCTCCTCGCCGATTTGCTTTTGCAGGACGTCGGCCGCTTCGTCGGCTGTGCCGTAATATTTGATCAGCGCTTCGCGAATTTTCTTCGGACTGGTGCAAACCATTTCCAATTCGCGTTGCAGCAGGAAACTCAGGCTGTCGATCGTGTCGATGTCGAGCGGGTTGCCCACTGCGACAACCAGTCCGGTCTCGCCGAACGCTACCGGGATCACTTTGAAACGCCGCGCGTCTTCTCCCCGGATCTCATTGATAACCTGCGGCGGAATGATCATCGTGGAGATGTCGATCCAATCCATCTGCGCTTTCGCCGCGAGCGTGCGCGAAACATCCACGTCGGACAGAACTCCGTCGTCGATTAAAACGCCGAGCACGCCCGGCTCGCCGTTCAGGCGTGAGCGCGCATTATCGATTTGGTGGTGCGTGAGGAGTCCTCCCTCCTGGAGAACGCCGAGCACATAGTCTTCGTTATGTTGCACCTGGGGAAAAGCCGCTGCGGCCCAGTGTAGCGTAAAGCGGCGTTATTTCCAGCAGTGGCGATCCGGCGCAACAAAGCTACGCCGGAAGTTACCGCCAAATTACTTCACAGTCGTCGTGATCACTTCCAGTTGGTTTTGGTCGGCGTTTGGCACATACAGAGTGGAGTCGTCTGGCCCGACCGTTACGTTGCGTGGAAAGGCATGATTTGAATATGCCGGCACAGTTTGTATTACGGTCGGCTCCGCGGGATTGCTGACATCCATGATCGCCACGTTTGCGGTGCAGGGCGGTACACCTGGTGGCGGGGAGTTAGTGCACTCGCTGCCGGTTTGCCAAAACCGATTGGAATTTGCCACGGCCAATAGGGTGTCATTGTTGAATAATCCCAGGCCGACAGGAGCTGTGCCATGGGTATCGGCATATCCAACGAATGCGCTGTTCGGGGAAGCCGACACCAGCGCTGACCGATTGAAACCTAAAACCTGAGAGCCACGAGCATCTGGATCCAGTGGCAGCGGCAATTGCGTGTTTCGACCACGCGCTGCCACCCAGACATATTGACCGTCTTCGGTTTCAACTGCCCGAACCGGCGAACACCCAGCGGCAATAATCGTGACGATCGAATCCTGTCCCATTCCTTTTGTTGCTTTTTCAACATCGATAACCGCTAGCAGGCCATTTTGCGTAAATGGCGGTCCGTCTGACATGTTATCGCAGGCGTCAAAAGGTTGGTTCCGCCCATTGATTTCATGGCGACAACCCGGGCAGAGAACGATCGCGTTCCGGGTCCATCGGACGTTAGTCGGATCTCGATAGAGGTTCTCGGTATCCGGATTGATACCGGAATGAGATCCTTCACACGTCGCATACAGGTACCTGCCGTCATGCGACATCGTTATTCCCGGGATCGTGTCGCCGCCGGGTATGTATATGGTGCTGTATGGCTCGACTGGCTTTGTCCCGCGCGTAAACCCACCTGACCCGTCGCGTTCTACCTTAATAACGCCTATCGTCCCACCCCCTGTTTCAGTCGTCGGTGTAGGACTGGGCAATTGCCCGTATTCGTTGGCAACAAATGCATGGTGTCCATCAGGTGTGACAGCCACATCAAAAGTACCGGGGGCGCAATTAGGACAAAAACTGCAGTTGTAGATCGGATATTGCGGGACTTGGACAACGCCGTCCACGCCACAGGGTTCACTCAAACTAGCCAGACGAAAAAATTCAGCGCCCTCTCTCTCAATCGCAGCGCCAACACTGACTTGCGGCGAACCCGGAAAAAATTGCATCCCGTCGATATGTCCCACGGGCTTCAAACGGTGGGATGATGGGAAATTAATAACTTGTTGGCCGCCACACGGGTTAACGCTCAAATCTGATGTGCTGAAAATCTGAACACCCGTAGTGAAACCGGTCGGTGGCGGAGTGGGCTTCCCGGGGCACGGTGTGGTTTCTCCGGTTACCGAGACAAGCACATTAGCGCCATCATCAGTAACCAGCGCATCATTAGGGGTTCCGAAAGTGGGATAAAATTGCGCACTCGCTGTCACCCTCAGCGGCGCCGAGCGCGCCGAATCACCATATGAAATCTCTCCTGCCCCCCAGAGAAAAAGGGTCAGAGACGCCACTATCAGGGCCCCCGCAAGGAGAAAACGTTTCTTGATCAGGCCACGATTAAGCGGCGCGTCGGTTCGGCAGTTTCCTGAGATGGAATTCGTTAGGCGTGGGCTTGTCGGTTTTGTTGTTTTCATTTTTTTGGTGCGAGTCGCATTGCTTAACTCTCTCATGACCCCAAAAGAGCTGCTTATAAGACTTTGGGGCTACATGCGAAAAGAGCGTCAGACAAAGGAATCAAATTATCGATAATTTTATCGGGAGCTTGCGGCCTCGAACCACCGGATTCGGATTCACAGCGCGAATTAGATCGTCTCGCCTGGAAACTGTTAAATCTACCTTCGATTATTAGAATAATGTAAGATGAAAATCCCTTGACTAAGCATCGTCTGGGTTCCCACTTTCCTTTTTATCAAAAGAAGCAAGAAAACATGAAAACTTTAGCTCGATTCCTTGGAACTTTGCTTTTGCTGGCAGTCGCCGTCGCGCCCTCGCGGATGCTGGCGATGCCTCCGCCACCGCCCGCTTTTATACCGACGCTCATTTCCCCGAAAGCCGGGCAGATTCTCTACCCGGGACAGAAAATCAGGGTCGAATGGCAGAGATCGATTTCGAATCGGACCAAATGGCCGTCGTATTGTGAGATCGAGCTTTGGTTGTCGTTGGATGGCGGCAGCACGTTCACTATTCCGATTACGCCGTCGATGGATCCGAATGGTACGTTCTTCTATTGGACTGTTCCAAACACGCCTACTAATTCAGCAGTCCTGGACATTCGCTTCGGGTGTGAGCCGTTTTACCCCGAGGGCTTCAACCCGCAGGCTGCGTCACCTTTTGTGATCGCAAACGCCGGCGGGCAATCGTACTCGATTTCGACGACACAGAAGCAGGCTGAGCAACAGCACTGCAATCTTTTGTAGTGACAGGGTGTCGGTTCTTGTGGACTCGACGCCCGACTGTATCTTCTCTGAAAGGAACACCGGAGCCTACGGGGCTCGAACCCGCAACCTCCGCCGTGACAGGGCGGCGCTCTAACCAATTGAGCTAAGGCTCCCGGGAAGGGAAATAAAGTGTAGTGGCGCGCGTATTAAGTCGCAACTTTTCAGTCGGGCATATCCACTCGTTGCGATCTTTTTTCCGGCGAAATAAAGGCCAGAGAAAGATTTTTTGCGACAGCAGACCAATAGTTCGGTTGAACATTTAAGAGATGCGAAGCGTCGAACTTCGAAAGGTTACGCGAGTGAACATTGCGAACGCATCTGATCACAGTATAATGAAACTTGGTTCGGCGGATTGACCCAAACCATAATGAGCGACGAGCGCAGCGAGGGGTTCCAGGGAGGAGAAGGGGACTTGGGTCCGCAAAATCTCCTCGATTCATTCGATCACCTGATCGCCTCTTTGCCGCCGGACGATCCAGTTCGACACGAGCTCTTGCGAATGCGGCCGCACATTCTCGACCAGCAGGAGACAATGATCGAGGCGCGCCGAATGATTGAGAAGCTCGAGGAGGTCGTCAAAAAAGTGACTTCGCCCGCGAATCGGATCGGCACGTTTCTTGGCGCCATTTCGAAGGAGACAGCGCATATCGTGGTCGGGGGCGCTGATTATTACTGCAACGCGGATCCACGTATTTCCCTTTCGAAATTAAAAAAAGGTACGCGGGTGCTCGTCAACGAAGCCTTTGTGATTGTAGGCGATCTCGGTTTCGAGACAGCCGGTCCCGTCACCAAGATTACGGAGGTAATTGGTAAGGACCGTTTGCGGGTGGGCTCGGAGCACGGGTTACAGTCCATGGTGCTGCAACGTTCTTCTGAACTTGTCCATTCCACATTGAAATCGGGCGACGAAGTCCGCGTTGATTCTAATTACCGCATGGCGCTCGAGATGCTCTCGAGCAAAAAAACGGACGAGTATTATCTGGATACGGTTCCGGATTTGCCGTGGGAAAAAGTCGGCGGCCAGGAGACCGCGCTCCAGGCAATCAAGGACGCGATCGAGCTGCCGCTTTTGCATCCGGACCTTTTCAAAAAATTTCAGCACGCGACGCCGAAAGGTTTTCTCTTGTACGGGCCTCCGGGCTGTGGAAAGACGCTCATCGGCAAAGCGACTGCGTACAATCTGACGAACCAGCTCCGCGAAACGACCGGGACGGAGATGCGTGAGTACTTCATGCACGTAAAGGGCCCCGAGATCCTCAACATGTGGGTGGGAGAATCGGAGCGAATGGTGCGTGAAATTTTTGCCACCGCTCGCGAAAAACGGAAGGAAGGTTTCATGCCGTTCCTTTTCATCGACGAAGCCGAATCGATCCTCGGCACCCGGCGCGCATCGCGGCACTCGAACATTCTTTCCACGCTCGTGCCGATGTTCTGTTCTGAGATGGACGGCATCAGTTCGCTCAATGATGTGGTGATCATCCTCGCTTCCAATCGGGCGGACCTGATCGATCCTGCAATTTTGCGTCCGGGCCGGATCGATCGAAAAATTAAGGTCAATCGTCCGGACAAAGAAGGGACGCGCGAAATTTACCGCATCTATTTGACGGACAATCTGCCATACGACGGCGTGCTGGCCAAGGAAGCGGATGGGATAGGCGCTTCGATTGAGAAGTTGATTGAACGATTTGTCGACTGGCAGTTCGCGCGCCGCGATGAAAACAAATTTCTAGAAGTAACACTGCGCAGCGGTCGCAAAGAAACCCTTTACCGCAGCGACCTCATCAGTGGCGCGATTATTGCCTCGATTGTGGAGCGCGCGAAAGCAATGGCGATCAAACGCGCCATTGGAACGCAACAGGATGAAGGAATTCGGGAAACGGACCTGCAACTTGCGTTCAATGCCGAGTACGCGGAGAACGATATTTTCCCGGCCACAGACATTACCGAAGACTGGCTCAAGCTGATCGATTACGATCCGGAAAATGTGGTCAAGATCTCGCCCGTGAAGCCGCTCTCCGATACCCGTGCGCGCGCAGCATTTGGCGTAATTTGAACTGCGAACGCGTCGTCGCCTCCTCCGGATGTACTTGTGATCTTACGCGTTCGAAAATTGGGCAAGATTCGAAAATAACTGGGATCCAATGAAACGCGTCTTTGGGCTGGAGACGGAGTACGGCATCACCCTGTGCGGTGCGGAGACCGTCGACGTCGTAGCAGAATCCATCGAGTTGGTACGCCGTTACACCGATCATGGTGCGTTAATGAAATGGGATTACGACCTCGAAGATCCACATTTGGACGCCCGCGGATTTCGAGCACGCGAGTTACTCCAGGACACCGATGAATCGGCTTATTACGAAATTGATAAACGGCGTCCGCTCAGTTTTGAGGAAATAAAAAGCGATCTTGTGCTTTCAAATGGCGCCCGCTTTTACAACGATCATGCGCATCCGGAATATTCCACGCCTGAATGTACGGCACTGCGGCAGATCGTAGCGCAGGACAAAGCCGGTGAGCGAATTCTCGCGGAATGCGCCCGGCGTAGAAACCAGAAATTACCGCCTGGCTATGAAGTCCGGCTTTACAAAAACAACACCGATTTTGCCGGTCACAGCTACGGGTGCCATGATAACTATTTGATGGGCCGCGAAATCCCGTGGGACCGGATCGTCACCGGGATTTTGCCATTTCTCATCACTCGCCAGATTTTCGCCGGAGCTGGCAAGATGGGCGTAGAAGGCGAAAGCAGCCAGGGCGATCCGGGGATTTATCAAATCTCACAGCGCGCCGACTTTTTCAGTGTGGTGGTGAGTATCGACACGATGAATCGCCGCCCGCTGGTGAACACCCGCGACGAACCGCATGTGGACGCCAGCCGCTACCGCCGGTTTCACGTAATCCTGGGCGATTCGAACATGAGCGAATGGGCGACGGCGATGAAGATTGGGACGACTTCGTTCGTTCTGGATCTGATCGAGCGCCGGGAAGCGCCACAGCTGGAAATTGCCCAACCGGTGGACGCGAACAAATCCATCAGCCGCGATCAAACTTGCGATTGGATCATCGAACTGAAGGATGGCCGCAAAATTTCTGCCATTGATGTACAGCGAATTTATTTGCGCGCTGCCGGCAAACTGGGAAGCGCCGCGAACGAAGAACAGCAATGGATATTGCGCGAGTGGGAAAACGTCCTCGATGATCTTGAACGCGACCCGATGTCAGCGCGCGACCGCGTGGATTGGGCGGCCAAAAAGTTTTTGTTGGACGCATTGCAGCAGGAAGAAAAGCTCTCCTGGAACGATTCCTGGCTGCAATCGATTGACCTCGAATATCACAATCTCGATCTGGACCGCGGGTTGTATTACGAGCTGTTACGGAAAGGTTTGATGCGCCGGGTGACGACCGAAGAGGAAATCAAAAGCGCGATTTTTAATCCGCCCGAAACCACACGCGCATTTTTTCGTGGTCGCGCCGTGGCGCGGTTTAACGAGCAGATTTCCTCCATTCAGTGGGACGAAATCGTTTTTACACACGGCACATCTTCACATCGCGTCGCCCTGCCCGAAGCTGCGATGGATAAGCGTCTGGAAGCGCTCAATCATGCCGCGCGCAATGGGAAAGACTTCTCTGAATTCATTCGCGAGATCGAGCGGATCGACTGATCATCTTTTGGCGCGATACTTCACGCTAGTCATACCTTCGAAGTCCGCGTCCTGCGTCCAAATGACAGCATTTTCCGCGCGCGCCGTTGCGAGGATAATACTATTGGCCAGCAACAGTTTTTCGGAGTGACTGATCTCAGCAGCAGTGATTACCAACGTTAGGGTCAGATCAACAATTCGTCCGGCGCGGAGAGTTGCCACGGCCTGCAACGCAGCATGTCGATCCCGCTGTTGACAGACGCGTTTGTAGACTTCAAAGACTACAATTGTCGGCACGATCAACTCAGCCAGATTTTTCAATCGCCGGAGCAAAAAATGTCGCGTTTGGCCCGTCAGCGAAGTACTCGAGCCAGGCTGAGGAATCGACGAGATTCAGACGCGGTCCTTTTCACGTGGAACTGACGTGTCGATGCCGCGCAAAAAACCGCGCATTTGTTTTGCCGAACGGACGGGCAGCAGTTCAATCCGGCCGTCGTGCTCAACAACATTGAATTGGTTTCCAGGACGAAGTTTTAGCGCTTCTCGGACGTCCTTTGGAATAACAATCTGAAATTTTGGTGATAACGTAGTACGCGTCATTGCTCGGTCGTTATTGCGTAAAACAATATTTGGATCGATGTCTCGGGCAAGCGAGCAAAACGAAAATCAGCAATCAGATCACTCCCACTCGATGGTACTGGGGGGTTTACTGGAAATGTCGAACACGACGCGGTTGACGCCTTTTACTTCGTTGCAGATTCGGTTGGAAATGCGCGCAAGCAGCTCATAGGGGATGCGCACCCAGTCGGCAGTCATGCCGTCCAGGCTTTCCACGATGCGCAACGCGACCGTGTTTTCGTAAGTGCGCTGGTCGCCCATTACGCCCACCGATTGCACCGGGAGCAATACGGCGAATGACTGCCAGACCTTATAGTACCAATCGGCGGCTTCCATTTCGCTTTGCACGATGGTGTCCGCTTCGCGCAGGATCGACAATCGCTCGGGCGTCACCTCGCCCAGAATGCGAACGGCAAGCCCCGGTCCCGGGAAAGGCTGGCGGTAAACGATCTCTTTCGGCAAGCCCAGTTGCAGGCCGGCCTGGCGTACCTCGTCCTTGAATAGTTGCCGTACGGGCTCGACCAACTCGAAATGCATTTTCTCCGGTAATCCGCCAACATTGTGATGGGTCTTAATTACCTGTGCGGGATTGCCCTCAATCGATACGCTCTCGATTACATCGGGATATAGCGTGCCTTGCGCCAAAAACTTAAATTTCCCGTCTCCGATTTTCGGCGTTCGATCGTCTTCAGCTAACTCAGTGACTGTGTCTTCGAACACGCGGATGAATTCGTTCCCGATAATTTTGCGTTTTTCCTCCGGATCAGTGACTCCGCGCAGTCTCGACAGAAACCGTTCCGAAGCGTCAACGTACTTGAGTTTGATATGGAAATTTTCGTCGAACACCCGTTGCACGATTTCCTCCTCGCGGGCACGCAGTAGTCCGTTATTCACGAAAATGCAGGTAAGTTGCCTGCCTATCGCTTTGTGGAGAAGCGCAGCTGTCACAGAGGAATCGACGCCGCCGCTCAAACCCAGCACTACCCTTTCATCGCCGACCTGTTGCCGTACGCGCGCGCAAGCTTCTTCGATAAATGAACCCATGGTCCAGTCCATCGCACAGTGGCAGATGTGATAGATGAAATTTTGCAGGATCTCTTTGCCTCGCGGCGTGTGCGCGACTTCGGGGTGAAATTGGAGGCCGTAAATTTTGCGTTTCGGATCCTCCACCGCGGCGAAGTTGCAACCTTCGGTTGTCCCGACAACGCGAAAGCCTTCCGGCAACGCGGTCACCTCGTCGCCGTGGCTGTTCCAAACGTCGAGATGGTTGCCTAATCCTTCGAAGAGTTCCGATCGATTCGGGATCTGCAACACGCCGGCGCCATATTCCCTGCGCCCTGTGAACACGACCCGGCCGCCTAGGTGATGGGCCATCAACATGAGCCCATAACAGATTCCCAACACCGGAAGGCCTAACGAAAAGATTTCCGGATCGAGTTGAGGCGCGCCCTTATCGTAAACGCTGGCTGGTCCGCCCGAAAGGATCAGCCCCCTGGGCTTCAGTGCCGCGATTTCCGCGGCGGGCATGTCGAAGCGAACAATCTCCGAATACACCTGACATTCACGAACCCGCCGCGCAATGACCTGCGTATATTGTGATCCGAAATCGAGGATGAGAATTTTCGAGTGCGTTTGGCGTTCTGAAGTTTTCACACTCTACGGATGCGTTTGCGGCACACTATGAGCCGCGGCCGGATCGCCGGGAGCTCGTTCCAGTGGCCCGAGCGTCCCCTGTCCTGTAACGCCGCGCCCGAATTGTTGTTGAACTTCCTGCGTGCTGCGTTGCTCAAGTGGGTCTGCACAACCGCTCAATGCCAGCCAAGCCATGGCAAGCAGAATCGAAATGGGCCTCATCCGCGTATTTTATGAAGCGCCGTTTTCATTGCAAGAAGGTTGAAGGGTTTAAAAGGCAATCTGATTGTCATTCTGAGCGGAGCGAAGAATCTCTGATTGGGTGCTTTCAACGGCACCTAGTAACAACCAGAGATGTTTCGCTTCGCTCAACATGACAGGCTAAAGACAGCCGGTTCTAAGGCTTCAACCGCTAAACCATGATTGACCACGATCTTTTGCTACAAGGCTATCGACTCGGTGTTTTCCCGATGGCCATGGAAGACAATTCGATCGAGTGGTTTTCACCGGAACCGCGCGCTATTCTGCCACTCGACAGTTTTCACGTCCCGCATACGTTGCGGCGTCTGGTCCGCAAAAAGGAGTTCGAAATTACAATCGACAAGGAGTTCCCGGCTGTAATTCGGGCCTGCGCGGAACGCGGGGACACCTGGATCAATCACGAGATCATCGAGAGCTACACAAGATTGTATGAGCTCGGGCACGCTCATTCGGTTGAAGCTTGGAAGGAAAACAGGCTCGCTGGCGGTCTTTACGGGGTCGCAGTCGGCGGCGCATTTTTTGGCGAATCAATGTTCCATCACATAACCAATGCGTCCAAGATCGCGCTCGTTGCGCTCGTGGAACATTTGCGCGGTCGCAAATTCATCCTGCTCGACACGCAATGGCTTACGCCGCACTTGCAGCAGTTCGGCGGCATCCAAATTGCGCGGAGTCATTATTTGCGCCTCTTGCGTCGAGCGGTCGATTTACCACGCAAATTTCTGTAGATTCCTTCAGGACGAAGCGACCGCTTTGTGGCTGATTCGATTCTGTTGAGCAAGAGCAGCCCTCTATTTCGCACAGACGGCCCACAATAGGCGCTGGCAATTGATAGTGCGGGAATCTGACCGATATTAGTAAGCTCAGATGGTTTCCTGGATTCTAAAGAAAATTTTAGGGCTCGAAAAATCAGCGCGAACTCAAGCGTTTGATGCCGATTGTGCGCCGAATCAACGAGTTGGACGAGCAGTTCAAGAGCTTGTCCGACGACGAGTTACGGGCAAAAACTACGGCGTGGAAGGAAGAGATCGCGAAACTTCCGGACTTGCAAGAGCAGTGGGGCAAACTGGATGAAATTTTGCCGGAAGCGTTCGCTGTGGTGAAAAATGCGGCACGCAGGCTTAAAGAAAGTAGAGATACTTTCGCCGTATGCGATCAGCCGATGACTTGGGACATGGTGCACTTCGACGTGCAACTGCTCGGCGGAATAGTTTTGCATAAGGGCCGCATCGCAGAAATGGCAACCGGCGAGGGGAAAACGCTGGTCGCGACATTGCCGCTCTACCTGAACGCGCTCACCGGGCGCGGCGCGCATCTGGTGACCGTCAACGATTACCTGGCCCGACGCGACGCGGAATGGATGGGCCACCTTTACAATTTTCTCGGGCTAACGGTTGGCTGCATCCAGCACGATCAGGAACCCGACGTGCGTCGCGAGCAATACGCGATGGACATTACCTACGGGACGAACAGCGAGTTCGGTTTCGATTATTTGCGCGACAACGGAATGGCCACGACGCGCGAACAACAAGTTCAGCGTGGTTATCACTATGCGATTGTCGATGAAGTCGATTCCATTCTGATCGACGAAGCGCGCACGCCGCTCATCATCAGCGGGCCTGCCACCATTTCCACGCATCAATACGACAAATGGAAGCCGCTCATCGAGCAACTGGTGCGCAAACAGAACATGCTTTGCAACCGGCTGGCCAGTGAAGCGATCGAGAAATTTGAACAGGGCGATGTGGAGATCGGCGGTCGCCTGATGTTCAAGGTGAAACTCGGTCAGCCGCGCAATAAACAGCTTTTGCGCATGATGGAAGACCCGGACAAGCGCCGCGCCATCGATAAAGCCGAACTTTCGTTCTTTCAAGACACGCGCAAAGAGGAACTGTTTCAGCTGAAAGAGGAATTGTTCTTCACGATCGACGAGAAATCGAACGAAGCCGATCTTTCCGAGCAAGGGCGCGAATTTCTCAATCCCGATGATCCGAATGCGTTCGTGTTGCCGGATTTGATCAACGAATTCACTGAGATCGATTTGGACGAGACACTCTCGCCCGAAGAGAAGGACAAGAAGAAGGCGGAACGCCAGCAACATTGCGATACGCAGGCGGAGCGGATCCATAATATCTCGCAGTTACTCCGTGCCTATTGCCTGTTCGAGAAAGACGTTCAGTACGTGATCGAGGATAACAAGGTCGTTATTGTCGATGAATTCACCGGACGCAAAATGCCCGGCCGCCGTTGGAGCGACGGGCTGCATCAGGCGGTGGAAGCGAAGGAAGGCGTACAGATCGATCGCGAGACGCAAACGCTGGCGACCATCACCATTCAAAATTATTTCCGGCTTTATCAGAAGCTCGCAGGCATGACCGGCACAGCCGAAACCGAAGCTGCGGAGTTCCACGATATCTACAAGCTGGATGTGAACGTGATTCCAACCAATCGGCCGGTACGCCGGACCGATCACAACGATCGTATCTACAAAACGCGTCGCGAAAAGTACAACGCGGTGATCAGGGAACTTAAGGAAGCGCACGCGAAGACCCAGCCGGTGCTGGTGGGCACCGTGAGCGTGGAAGCTTCCGAGTTGCTGAGCCGAATGCTGAAGCGCGAAAAAATTCCGCACAACGTCTTGAACGCAAAATTCCACATGCAAGAGGCGGAGATCGTGGCGCGCGCCGGACAACCAGGCACAGTCACGATTTCGACTAACATGGCTGGACGCGGCACCGATATTAAGCTGGGTCCGGGCGTCACAGAAGTGGGCGGACTTATGGTAGTCGCTACTGAGCGTCACGAGGCGCGTCGAATCGATCGACAGTTACGCGGCCGCTGCGCGCGTCAGGGCGACCCGGGCGCATCGCGATTTTACGTTAGTTTTGAAGACGATCTGATGCGCAATTTCGGCGCTGCCGATCGGATGACAAGAATCATGGAACGCTTCGGCCTCGAAGAAGGTCAGGAGCTTGAGCATCGCTGGCTGAACAAGTCGGTGGAGACGGCGCAAAAGCGAGTCGAACAGCGAAATTATCTTATCCGCAAACGGACCCTCGATTTCGATGACGTGATGAACATGCAGCGCGAGGTCGTTTACACCTGGCGCAACGAAGTCATCGATTCCGAAGAACCCCGGTCACACATCTACGAAGTGATCGATGAAGCGGTCCCGGCGAAAGTGAAAGAGTATCTCGATGGCGATGAACCGAATTACACCGGTCTTATCCACTGGGTGAACACGACCTTTCCTCTTGGTTTAACCAAGGAAAAAGCCGAGTTCGAAACGCGCACGGTCGATGAAAATGCGCAGTTTCTTCTGGAAAAAATCAAGACTGCTTACGAGCGCAAATCGAGTCATGAAGAGCCGACAGCCGTCAAGAGCCTGGAACGCTATATCATTTTGAACGCGATCGACCGCCTCTGGCAGGAGCATCTGTACGCCATGGATGCGTTGCGTGAGGGCGTTTATCTGCGCGGTTACGCACAAAAAGATCCACTCATTGAGTACAAGACCGAGGCTTACGATATGTTCGTCGAATTGATGGCGAACATTAAGAACGAAGTCCTGAATAATCTCTTCCGCAGCACATCGAATCTGCAGGCGTTCGAGAATTTCCTCGCAACATTGCCGCAGTTCCTTCTGCGCGAAGAAGGACCGACGGCGCCGACAGCGGGCGCCGATGCGCGCATCCGCCAGCCGGTCGGTGCAATGGCCGCAGTCGGTGGGGATGGGGACGGCGACGGAGCAGGGGGAGTATCAATCGATTTGCCGATTCGCCGTTCAATGCCAAAGGTCGGCCGTAACGAACCGTGCCCCTGCGGCAGTGGGAAAAAATTCAAGAACTGCTGCGGTCGCACCGCGTAAGCTGCGCAAGGCGTCGAATGCTGTTGGCGGTCGACCGCTTTTCAAGCATCCGTTTCAACTGCCATGTCGAGCGCAGTCGAGACATCTCTGGATTACGGCAAGCACAACGCCAGAGAGTTTGCTAGAGATTCCTCGACTTCGCTCGGAATGACACACTGGAAGATGCTTTGCTAATCCACTTCGTAAGTCGTGATCTCAAGCTGGTGGCCATCGGGATCGCGGAAATAAACTGAGTGCGCGATTTGGTGATCTTGAAATTCGAACTTAATTCCCCGCTTTTCCAATTCGCGCTGCGCAGCGAGAAAGTTTTTTCGATCCGCGCGAAAAGCGAGATGGAGCATCCGGATCTCGCGATCACTTGAGAGCGTTGGTTCCCGGCTTGCGGGGAATAAAGCAATCGCCGTATTTCCTTTGCCGATAAAAGTCGGAACACTGTTCCACATCCCTTCGTGAAGCCGCTCGAAACTGAGAACATCCTTGTACCATTTTGCGGATTGCTCAACGTCGCGAACGCCCATTGCTATGTGATCAATTCCTTCGAGTTGCATGAGATGTCGGACAGAATGTACAGAATTTACAGAATTGCTGGGACGATCAAGGTGGAACGCGTTGTCCTCAACGCGTCGGCGCCGAGTTGCTGTGCAGCCAATTTTCCTAATCAATGTGGCAATGCGATATCAAAACCGAAACTGCATCTTCAGTGAAATCTCGACATCGCCCTTCGGAGAAGCCGATCCACCTTGATAACCGCTGCGCTTCAATCTTCCGTGGCGCGCTCAATGTGGATAATCCAAACGATCGTCCAGCTTGCCGTGTCGCAATCCATTAAGAAATGCGCCGTAATCGTTGAACGGGCCACCGAGGGCGCGCCAAACCACTTTTGGTTTCGCGTCGTTCTTCGCGAGTTTCGCAATCAGAATGTGATACGTATGCGCGATTCCGCCGCGCTCGTAATGGACAACGTAATATTCGCCACCTATCGCTGCCCAAATTAGACGTTTGCCTGGAAGAGTTGGGTCCGCGATGACATCAGTCGCATTCCAGTTCTGGCCCGGCTCTGCGAGTTTGCCGTCTCCGCCACCGTCACAAAGCGCTAAAAGTGCCGATGGCAAATCGCCGGTGGAATGAACCTCGTGAAAGCGCGAAACGTCGAACAACGCATTACGCGCCGCCGCCGGAAGCTTCGTGACATCCGCGTAGCACAAGCTCTGAATCGCAACAGCGAAAAATAAGCAAGCGGCGGCAAGAGCGATCAGAAGCGTGCGCATAGACCTGACCAGAATTCGGCTGCAAAAAATCTGTAATTAATTGCAGATAAAATCTGTCTGATTCATTGCTTCCATGCGGCGACATGAGCGCGGACCGGTGAACCGAAACCTTTGAGCTCAACTCCCCGAGATCTTCGAAGGAAAGTCCTTTGCCGAGGCACAGCTCGGCGAGGCATTCGATACCAGAATTTGCTCCGGTTGTGCGTGAGCGCAGAGGCGCGCTGCCAGTTGGACTGTTGATCCAAACAAATCGTTGTGTTGCTCGACCGGTTCGCCGGCTGCGGCGCCAACTCGAACCTTGAGCGGGCGTTCGGGATTCGCTTGAGCATGCTTGTCCAGTTCACGCTGAATCTGAATGGCGCATCGGACTGCACCGGCTGCCGAAACAAACGATGCCATGATGCCATCGCCGGTGTGCTTCACTTCACGTCCACCAAGGGTGGACAAGGCGTCACGCACGATCGTGTCGTGTAAGCCGAGAATTGCAAGCGCCGCTTCGTCGCCAAGCGATTGCGTTAGCGTTGTCGAATTTACAACGTCAGTAAACAGAATGGTTCGGATTCCCGGGATCGCGTTCATTGCTCCAGCCACCAGGAATCACGGCCGCTCCGACCGCGTTTGTCTCGACGCCGCCAAGAAATTCCTTCGGCGAGATCGGGCTCAATTTCGATGATCTTCTCCGCCGTCATCCCATGGGCTTCACGATGCACGCGCTCGGCTGCCTCGGCATTCGGCGCATGGGCAAGGCAGAAAAGTTTTCTGCCACTCTCGTTAATCCAGTATTTAGAGAACTCGACTCCATATTTCCCCTGCGATTTCCGTATCCTTCGCGTGAGCCTTGGCGATGTCCTCCGGAGTAACTCCCTCGGGAAGATTCGTGAATGTCCATGTATAGCGGCATACGCTCAGATTTTACCGAGATATAACGCGATGCAAAACGTTGATCTTGGCAGGATTACTCAACGTTTGGTAAACAACGCAGTAGCGTTCTGTCAGTCGAATCAAGCGTCGCGATTTGGTCTTGGCTAGCGTCAGTATCCAGATCGAAGTTTAATCGGATCTGTTTGAAACCAACGGGCACATCCTTTGACACACCGAGCGTACCCCGAAAATCGAGATCACCCTCTGCTCGAATCGTTGCTTGACGCAACTGAATGCCCAGAGCGGTAGCGACTGCGCTTAGGGTCACGCCTGCGCAGCCTACCAACGCTTCGAGCAACATGTCTGCTGAACAGGCGCTTTGTCCATCGCCTCCGGTCGCGGGATGTAGCCCTGCTTCGACCCGTGCTTTACCCGTTTCGATCTTGCAGGTGATATTGCCGCCGACTCGGCCCTCGGCTTGCAGAGTGACCAATGCTGCCTCGGGATGCTCGCGATACTGCGCTTTGAGCGGTGCTTGCAATGATCTTAGCTCGTCAGCAGTCATCAGCTATTTTTTAGAGGAGTATCCGCACAAAATTTCGAAGCTTCTCTTATTAACACCGGGCTTCAGCCCGGTGCAACCGACTTAAGAGAGAACAAACCGTTTCAACGGTTTGCGCGTGGAGAAAAGCCGTTAAAACGGCTGGTGCTCTGAATTGCTTATGTCACCCGGCTGAAGCCGTGTGTTAATGAGACGCTATCCGCCACACTACTTGCTGCGTATATTTCCACGCCGCTACAGCTTAAGCTCGGTTTAATATTTTGATTCACCCGAAAGAAATTATTCGGATCGTATTTCTTTTTGATTGACACCAGGCGTTCGTAATTGTCGCCGTAGGTTTTCTTCACGCGGTCCCCGCCTTCATCCCCCATCAGGAAGTTTACGTATGCGCCGCCCGCCGAATACGGATGGACCGCGTCGTAATAATTCTTGGTCCACGATATGATTTTTTCGTTGTTCGTCGGGTCGGGATCAACGCCTACGATTACCTGCGCCCACTTGGCATCGCGGTAGTTCCAGGCAGTATCATTTTTACCGACGCGCGCTGCGGCGCCGTCAATTGGATACATATGCATCGTGGAATGCATCGTGGGAAGCGCCTGGCCAAAGCGGATGTGTTCCGCAATCGCGTCGTCGCTTATCTCGTTTATAAAATCAGCGCGCCAATACCATTGCAGGCCCGGTGGATAGAGTGCGTCGAACATGCTCTGCAGCGCCGGTTGCGGAATTGGTCCCACAAAATCGAGCGCAGGTTTTTTAAAAGCCCGGATAGGCTTGAATGTTTCTTCTGCTTTTTCCTGCGGTCCGGCGTACGCCCAGACCACACCGCACATTTTCTTCATGTGAAGATGTTCGGGGAACGGCGGCGCTGGTGGCACAGTGAGAAAGGCGAAGAATCCATTCAAATCATCCGGAGCCGCAGGAATGAGTTCGCGATACCATTTCAAGACATCCGCTGCTTCGCTCAGTTCATAAAGCATTGGACCACCGTAAAGCATGTCGATCGGATTCAGCTTAAAGGTGAAAGCAGTGACCACGCCAAAGTTGCCGCCTCCGCCGCGAAGCGCCCAGAAAAGATCAGGATTCTCATCAGCGTTCGCTTTTACAAAGTCGCCGTTCGCCAGGACGACATCGGCTGAAAGCAAATTATCGATGCTCAGTCCGTATTTTCGGGTGAGATGTCCGACTCCGCCACCGAGAGTTAATCCGCCGACACCAGTTGTAGAAATGACTCCGCTCGGCGTGGCCATCCCAAAAACGTGCGTGGCGTGATCGACGTCGCCCCAGACAGAACCGCCGCCGACTGTTACCGTGCGCGCCGCCGGGTCGACCCGGGTGTATTTGATCGGCGAGAGATCGATCACCAGACCATCATCACAAATTCCCAAACCTCCCGCGTTGTGGCCGCCGCCGCGGATCGAAACGAGCAAATCGTTTTCTCTCGCAAAGTTTACTGAGCGAATTACATCCGCCACGTCGGCGCAGCGCGCGATCAGGCGTGGCTTTTTATGGATCATCCCGTTGTATACTTTCCGGGCTTCGTCGTAATCTGCGTCGCCCGGCTGGATCAGGTGTCCGCGCAGGTTCGCTTTGAAATCGGCGATAGAATCTTCGTTGAGCATAATGGAGTGTCACTGAAACCGTCTGGTGGTCAACATCTTGAGTCGCAGGATTTTCATCATTGAAATGATTGCCGGTACATCGGTAGTATCTTGCAACGCGAGGTTGCAGCGATGTTGCGTCCGGATCGATTTTGGACACGGCGAGATTTTTTAAAACTCGCGGGTAAGGCTGGATTTCTCAGCGCTTTTCCCACACTCGCGGGCACAACTGCCGCCGTTGAGTCGGATACGGTTTGCATTTCAATCCTGCATACCACGGATTTGCACGGCCACATTTTGCCAACTTCCGACTACAACGGAACTGCTGATCGCGGCGGCCTGGCGCGATGCGTTACGCAGATCCGCCACTGGCGACGGCAAAATCCGAACTCGATTTTAATAGATGTCGGTGACGTTTATCAGGGCACCGACGTCAGCCTGCGAAATAAAGGCGAGCTGATGATCGATTTGCTTAATCATCTTCAGTATGACGCATGGGTCATTGGCAATCATGAGTTCGATTGGGGAATCGAGCCGTTTCAGCAGGTGCTGCAAAAATCGGCAATGCCTGTACTCGCTGCCAACACTGCGTTTGAGGGCAGGCTGGCGGGGCAACATCCCGAGGCGAAACATCCGCTGGCGAAAATAGAGCCGTTCATTTTGAAAGAAATTGCGGGAATCAAAATTGCGGTCATCGGCATCACGACGCCGGGGATGTCGTTCTGGCTTCCGCGCGAGTTCATGGCCGGAATTGATTTTCCACATCCCGTTGAGCCGGTGCGTCGAGCAATGGCGAAAGCAAAGAGCGACGGTGCACATGCAATTGTGCTCACAGGGCATATGGGACTGAAGCCGCGTACTGGAGGAGACGATTTTGCCAACAATGTCATGGCGTTAACATCGGAATTCCCGGAAGTCGCAACCTTCATCGCGGGTCATACGCATCAGGCGATTCCAAGTCGCCTAACAAACAACGTGCTTTTTACGCAGGCGGACCATTTCGGGATTCACGTCGGTCGCGTCGATCTATTGTTCGATCGGAATTCGAAACAATTGCTGGGGCGTAAAGCGATCTGCGAACTGATGGATAAGCGATTCGATCCCGATTCCGTTGTCATTTCTCGGGCAAAATCGCAGCTCGAGGAATCGGAGGTTGCGCTTGTACAACCGGTCGGTGAGCTGGCAGAGACACTACGCGCTCGAAGTCGGCCCGGTCACCCGAGCGATGTCGAGAGATTGATCGGCGCAGCGATCATGGAGTCTTTGCGGGAACGCAAGATCGCGGTGGACGGGGTGATCCATGGCGTATTTGACAGCACCGCGCAACTCCTCGCGGGTCCCAAAACAGTCAACGATATTTGGGACATTCTTCCCTACGAAAACTTCATAGTTACCGCCACGCTTTCACCCGACGAAATCAAAATGGTGATGGAAGAAATCTACGCCAGCCGCGAGCCACGGAGTTTGCTGGGCATTGAAATGAAAATAGAAGGCCGCGGTCCCGACCGCCGGATTGCCGCGATGATGTTTCCAAATGGTAGCCTGCTGGAGCGCAGCAATAAATACGCTATTGCTGTTAACAGTTTCGACGCGTGCAGCGCCGGTCATCATTTCATGAGACTACGCGCTTTGCTTGATCGGCCGGAGGCAAATTACGTTTTGCACCCCGTGCAGACGCGCGATGCGTTGATCGAGTATTTTAGGCGGCACAAGGTTGTCCACAGAATTGGCGTGGCAGCGCCGCTGGATCTCGCCGCCTGAACTGGGCCAGTTTGCCCTTGCAAAAAGGACGACTTTCGCTTGCCTATCTCGCCATGCGGCTTGGGATACTCTGTTTTTTGGGTGTGGTACTCGGCGCGGGGTTTGCGACATCGCAAACACCCAAGACCGCCGCACCGTCGGCATCGCCGACTCCGAACCTGCCGGAATTTCGGCCGGCGTTGGTCGGGACCGCCTCCAATTCGCTTATTAACACCATCGATACTGCCGATCTGATCAAGAAGGGTCAAAAAGAGGCGGCGGTAATGTTTTCCTGTCTCGTTGCACCCACTGGTGACGTTGCACGTAGTGGCGCCTATCGCGGCACGCGCGGATCAGAACTACTCGAGCAGGAATTACTCAAACGTCTGGCTACTGCAAAGTTCATTCCGGCGATTTACAATCACAAGCCGGTTATCGCCGTTTTTTACGGGACAGTGAAGTTCGCAGTAGTGAAGGGTAAACCGCGGCTCCGCATTTTCGCTAATCAGCAATTGGAGGACATAGACAAGGAAACCGATTTCATTGATCCACAACCGTTTGTCGGCCAGGACTCAAAATTTACTGGTCTGCATTACCCGGACACGGGAAGCGCGGTTGCCGTCACCGGTGTTGTGGAACTCGCACTGAATGTCGATGCAATGGGAAATCTGAAAAATATACAGGTTCTATCGGAAGAACCGCCTCTGCTGGGTTTTGGCGACGCGGCATTATCCGATTTCAGCGATGCGAAATTCATTCCGGCCTTCCGCAATGGCAAACCGGTCGAATGCAACGTAAAGATTCCGGTCTTCTACAAGCCGTCGGCTTAACTCGTCGCGCAAGACCGACGGATAGGTGGAAGAACGATGGCGACCGGATAATCGTGAGCGAAATGATTCGCGCCTCTTTTTTTAAGCGCGATCCGCTCACATGTGCGCGTGAGCTCATCGGCACAGAACTGATTTGGGGCCAGTGCTCCGGGATTGTTGTTGAGGTGGAGGCCTATGCAGCGATCGACGATGAAGCTGCACACACATTCACGCGGCCGAGTGCACGCAGCTTTATCGAACGGAACCAGGCGGGCGCGGCGTACGTCTATTTTAACTACGGCGTGCACTGGATGTTGAACGTATTGGTAAAAGGCAGCGCAGACGGCTTTGTTTTGATTCGTGCGCTTGAACCACGCCGGGGGACCGAATTGATGAAGAAGCGCCGCGCGATTGATGATCTTCGTCAACTTTGCTCCGGACCGGGAAAGCTCACCCAGGCGCTCGCTATTACAGGTCGTCACCATGAGATGGATCTCTGCGCGGAGCAACGCCACTGTTTCATGTCCAAGTCAACGGCGACCGTCGATGTTGTAGCGGACAAACGCATCGGTATCAGTCGTTCTGCGCATTTGCCGTGGCGATTTACATTGCGGGGAAGTCCATTTGTGAGCCGGGTCGTGAAGCCTTAGTCGAACGTTATGTTTCTGGCGCGCTTTCCCGAAAGATTGACTCATTTCGTGATTAACTGAGATTCCTGGCTTCAATGAAGCAGACCAAACAACGCGTTTTGCTCGGAATGAGCGGTGGCGTGGACTCCAGTGTCGCGGCATACCTGCTGCGGGAGCAAGGCTATGACGTAGTGGGTGTGACGATGAAGGTATGGCCGCAGGATTGCATCTCACGCGCGGAGGACAAATGCTGCGGACCACAAGCCGTCGCCGACGCACGCAGTGTGGCGCATGCACTAGGCATTCCGCATTACGTGGTCGATGAAGCGGACCAGTTTGAGCGCGTCGTGATTGATTACTTTGCCAGCGAATATCAGGCCGGGCGGACGCCGAACCCGTGCGTGATGTGCAACGAGAAACTCAAGTTCGGTAATCTCTGGAGCAAAGCGAGGGCACTCGGCTGCGATTACATTGCGACGGGCCACTATGCCATCATCGAGCATGCAGCCGGCACGCCTTCGTCCCGTAGCGGCAATGGCGCCGCGGCTCCGGATGCTTGCGGTAATCGCGCGAGTGAAACGGCCGGGTTCGACGCCCCCGGCTACAGCATTCTGCGCAAAGGTGTCGATCCGCGAAAGGATCAGTCATATTTTCTGTTCAGTTTGCGTCAGCCGCAGTTGCGTCGTGCGCTGACGCCTTTGGGCGGAATGATCAAGCCGAAGATTCGGGAAATCGCGCACTCGTTAGGGCTTGAAGGTCGCTGACAAGACCGATAGCCAGGAGATCTGTTTTGTTCCCGGCAATGACTACAAGGCATTTTTACGCTCGCATCTCGGTGAAAACGAATTTCATCGTGGCGAAATTTACGACGTCGACGGTCACTTCATTGGTCAACATGACGGGATCGAGCTGTTCACGATCGGTCAGCGCAAGGGACTTCCCGGCGGTTCGCCGGGTCCGCGTTACGTCGTCGATCTCGATCCGGCGACGAATCGCGTAATCGTCGGGAACGAAGATGATTTGGTCGCGGATGAATTCGAGATCGATCGCGTCAACTGGCACCCTGTAGCTGGGGGCGATGACCCCGGCTTCCCTTGCGGCGGTCCCGCTGCCGGGGTCGACGCCCCCGGCTACAGCAAACAAATCGAAGCGACGGTGAAGATCCGTTATAATCACCCCGGAACGCCTGCTACAATTACGCCGCTGACGGCCGACCGTGCCCGCGTGCGACTGCATGAGGCGCAGCGAGCAGTCACTCCCGGACAGGCTGCAGTCATCTACGATAGCGATGTTGTTCTGGGGGGCGGCTGGATCTGCCGAGCTGAGCGCAATGATCGCGCAAGGTGGAACGCGTTGTCCTCAACGCGTTGAAAAAGCGGCTTTGCCGCCTGATATTCGCGCCTCCGGCGATCGCCATCGTCTTGAGGACAAGCCGATCCACCTGGGCTGACGAACAAAAGCACTGACCCGTGACGCATGACTGAAAAAATTCTGCTCGCCCTAAGCACATTTTCGGACGCGGAAATCGCGCGCCGGATTTCGAATCAATTAGTCAGTGAAAGGTTCGCGGCCTGCGCGAACATTTTGCCGGGGATTGAATCGGTTTATCGCTGGAAAGAAAAACTGGAATCAGGAAACGAAACGCTCGTCTTATTTAAAATTAGCGAAGATCGACAACCAGCATTCCAGGACAAACTTCGATCGCTTCATCCCTACGACGTTCCCGAGATAATCTTCATTCCAGTCGTGAACGGGCTCCCGGAATACTTGCAGTGGATCGTGAGAAATTGCGGTTAGCTCTGCTGGCGTCTCCTGCCAATCACGTAAATGGCGACCCCAATCGCATTCGCGGTTGCGGTCACCGCGATAATTTTAGCGGCGAAACTCAACGGGCTTGGTACGTCAATAATGGGATAGACAGTAAAGAAAATCGCGGATAACGAGACGGCAGCGCCGCAGATGGCCGCAATACGAAGCCAGATCGAAGCGCCTGAACGAACCGCCCGCGCGCCAAAGATTGGGATCGCGAACATCGCTACGTAAACAATGCCGTAGAAAACGTTCGCGGCATTATCGACCAGTTGAAACGCTTCCTGGATCCCGGCGCCGATCTGACTGGTGATCCCGATCAGGAGCGTCGTGGTCCCGACGAAGATGATCGAGTTGACTGGTGTTTTGTAACGCGGATGCAGACGCGAGAACCAATTCGGGAGTAACTGGTCCCAACCTGCGACCATCGGCAATCGGGAGCTGCCGGTCACATGCACGCTGGTGGAAGAAATTGTACGTGCAGCCATTAACAAAATTGCAATCGACGCAATGGCGCCTGCGATCGGAAACGCACGCAGGCCGAGTCGCAGCGTTTGCGGCACCGGACCGATAAGATCGATCGGATTGTCGCCGATAAACGCGAGAACCGAGCTGGTGCCAAGAATGAACATCAACGCAATTACCGGTGAGGCGATCAGCACCGAGCGGCCAATGTCGCGCGCAGGCGAGCGCGTTTCGCCCGCCAAAATCGCTACGTATTCAAATCCACTGAGTGCCCCGACCGCGAGCTTGGTGAAAATATTGAAACAATAAAAAATCGACATGGTCGGCAACGCGAACTGTAACGGGTGATAGGAGCTCAATTCGCCACGCGCCAGCCCGAGGAACGGCAACAGAATCAAAGCTGTATAAACCACGAGCATCGCGAACGCCCCGACGTTGTGCACCCACTTGCCTAACGACAATCCCCGGACACAGGACCACCCAAGCCCGATGACCAGGGCGCCGCTAATCAGCGACACGCACAACTTGCTGTTCGGCATCCAGGCGGCACCGGGACCGATTGCATAGGAGATGTTTGTGGTGGTGAACATTCCCGGCCAGCGCAATGACCGTGATTGACAGAAGCCAGAGATTCCAGGCGACAATAAACCCTGTGAACTCATTGAAGCCGAGCTTGGCCCATTGATAAATGCCGCCTTCGAACGGCATGCGATTGCTGAGATAGATAACGACCGCGGCCTGCGGAATATAGAAGAGTAAAATTGCGAGCAACCAAAAGAAAAGATGCGCGTGCCCTAGCTTCGCTGCGGTGCCAACCCAGCTCGAGCCGACTACGAAGAGAATTTGGGTTAGGACCAGATCACGCAGGGCCAGCGGCTTTTTGAGGCCAACGCTGTGTTTTTCAACATTGCGTTCTGCGCTGTCCAGTTCGGTGTTCATCGTGAGGGTGTTGTAGGGGCGCTTGTGTCAAGCGCCAGGCGTTTGATACAAACACCTCTACAGTGCGTGCAACGTCCTAATCTTCTTGTGACCGGATCGGAGGCGCGGGCTCGTTTCGAAATTCGCGGTGGCGAATTTTACCGCCGGCGTACGCGATGTATCCGCCGCACATGAGCGTGGCGGCTCCCAACACGGCCACGGTGACTGCGAGCGGCAGGGAAGACTTCGGCCACCGCAGCGGCGCGATGATCGCGGCCACGCTCAGAGCCGCGAGCGCGTAAAATATGTAAATGAGTTGCTCGGCGCGCTCCATGTGCTCATCGAGCCAGGCATGACCATCGTCATCGGTCATGGCCAGAACCCGATCGTATCCTTGCTGGCCAAATTCAAAAGTAGGCCACGCGGAAATCGAGGCCATGAATACCAGAATCAGTGTCACAATCTGTGCGCGCCGACTTTTTGAAATCAGAGCGCCGATAAGACCGATCCAACTGATCAGCAGCCCGTAAACGGGCAGCGGATTGAGCAATACATGAACATATTCCGGCTGGCGCAAAGCACGAACAAAGCCCTCGATCATAACTTGCCATTCCATTCCGTTCCGCAGACGTGCGCGGAACGCTGTGCCTTCTCTGGGAGAAATTTTCGCCAGTCGGCGATCGTGAAATGCCACCATTCCGTTCGCATTCCCCAAAAACCGGCGTGATGCATGGCATACTGCAGCAAACGAAGATGACCGAGGACCTCGAAAGAAGAGCCGGTATAACGCCACATCGCGGCGGGTGTAAAATCGTCGAAATCACTTGGCATCCTTACAGGGCGATTCCATGAATCCACCAGAGTGGCATCGACAGCAACGCCCCAGCTGTGCAGCGAACCAATGCCTATCTGGGGATTGGCGACATAATCACTATTGCGCGACGCCTGCCAGAGCTTTGCCTGAACGGTCACTGGCCGATAAGCATCCCAGATTTTCAATCCGTACCGATAACGACGCAGAATCGTCTGCGCCGTGGTCAGGGCCGTGGCGACCTCCTGGTGGGCGAGCGCCCGCATGCCTTCGGGATAAAGCGGGTGGCGCACGAAGTTATTGCTTCCCGCGTAACGCAACTCTACCAAAATGGTGGGGTTCACCGATTGGATATCAACGAGACGATCCTCAGCATTTACGTTGGCTGAAACCAGAAGGGGTACCAAAGTCACAGCCAAAGAAATCCACACTTTGCTTTGGTGAGTTTGCATTGCCTGGCTAATACACTGCAACAGCTGCTTTAGGTTCATCCATTCCTGCCAGACGCTGGATGAGAAGCCGGGCACTCTCTTCCGGCACGACAAAACGCAATTCAAGACTGGAGTCGCCTTGTATCTGGATCTCCGGCG
Organism: uncultured Verrucomicrobiae bacterium; assembly: GCA_963838045.1. Lineage (GTDB taxonomy): Bacteria > Verrucomicrobiota > Verrucomicrobiia > Chthoniobacterales > UBA10450 > Udaeobacter. The sequence goes on from CAWIPQ010000007.1 coordinate 310,177, forward strand.
GCTGGGAATAGAACAACAGCTGCGAATCGGGAAAGCGTAGCCATTGCTGCGGGTTCCCGCGCAAATTCTGCGCGATGTCGGCTGCATTCTTCGGAGGATTCACTTTTATAAGGATTCTGGCTTTTACTGGATTTTGCAGGTCCACCGCAAGTCCGATCAGCTGTGAAGCTTCGAGTAGCTCAGGGGAAAAGATGGGGTGAAAAACGCGGGAGAGATCCGCGGGGTCGCGGGAAATGAGTCGCAGCGCGCTCTCTTGATCGAGTGATTCGAAGCGGTCAAAGAATTGTCCGGTGATTTTGAGATCGGGTTTCATTCCCAACCGTACCAGGACCAGTTCGTCCACTTCTTTCGGGGAGCCCACAGCCAGCGTTGCCGGTCCGACACGTGCAAGCGCAAAATTGGATTTGCCCGTCGTAGGATTAAAAGAGGCGCCCTTTCGTTCCCACACCGGTAGCCCGCTTACCGGACGCCTTTCGAACGTCTTATCGTTGGCGACTGTTCGGATAACCTTGGCCAGACCACGGCGGCTTTGAATAAGGTTAAATTCTCGAGTCTCTCCGGTTTCGCTTGTAGTCAGAGCGCGGGTGATCCGCGCCGTGTCCCGTGCCAGGTTCAATCCAGGAACTGAGGCGGCGGGGCCGATCAACGCCGGCCAAAGCTTCGGCTGCTCTGCGCGCCAATGCTTTGCAACATTTGCGCGTTCAAATTGGTCCGTGTTGATCGACAGGATGGTATCGGTTTCCTGCGGCAACCAATCGCGTCCGCGAGGGGATTGGAAAAAAAGGAGCAAGATGATCGCAAGTAAGACCAGCACTGAGAACGTAGTGAAATAAAACTTTCGCAACTCCTGTTTGTCGATCTGACTGGAGAGCTTTGCCAGCTCTGCCTGATGTTGTAACTGCACCTCCACCGCGTCTCTGCGTCGATGTGCTTCTTCGAGCAAATGCGGCGCATTTGGGGGCGCAACGCCCTGAACTGACAAATGTCGCCCGATACTCAGATATGCAGGATTTTTTCGCTCTTCGACGGTTTGATGACGCGCTCGCGCATCGCGCACCGCCTGTTGCTGAGTCCGAATACTTTCGACAAGTTTCCGATCACGGGCCTCGAACTCGCTTCGCGTACGCGCTAAGCTTTTTTCCGTGGCGGCAAGGTCGGACTCCGCGCTGGTCAGGGTCTCCTTCGCCGCTCGTACCGCTTCGGTGCTTCCCAGGCGCGCCTTGACAAGTTCCGCACGTTCCTCGGGAAGGCGTGCCCGTTTGGCCATGATGCCTTCCGAGAGCGTTTCGAGGTCCGGAGGAGCGGGATTAAGACCATGCAGGTCGGACAACTGCTTCAACAGATCGCGATCCGCTGCTTCGCTCTGCTGTAGCCGACGCTCTACATTGGCTAGCTCGCGTTCGCACACTTCAGCATTTGCCTTGGCGTGATTGCGTTGCTGAACAAGCGGTTTTCTTTCCGATTCGAGTTTCGCAAGGGTCTCCGCTTGCTCACGCGCAATTTGCTGCCGTTCTTCCTCGATTCTCTTGATCCCTTCTTCGATCTGCGCGATTCGCAGTGCGACTTCTTTTTGTTCCTGCTCCAGTTTCTTGAGTGCGACGATCTCGTTGCGCAGCTCGGGAAAATTTGCCGCTTGCGCCGTTCCCTCGCGTCCAAGGGCAATTTCACTCTTTTGTAGAAGCCGGCGCTCGTGCCGGAGCGCCATGCGCGTTCGCTGGCGCTTGAGCTTTAAGGCGACTTCGCGAAGACCAGTGCGGATGAAGCTCACAATGAAAGGCTATATGAAGGCAGGGTTTGAAAAAGATTTTTCAGCGCCATTTGCCATCTGTCGTGTCATTTGCGTTGAAAGGCGAACTACTCTTCAGATGCGGCCAGTTTTGCCAAAACGCTGAAGTCTTCCAGCGTGGTCGTATCGCCCGTGACCTTTGCGCCGCTCGCGATTTCCTTCAAGAGGCGGCGCATTATTTTGCCGCTGCGCGTTTTTGGGAGCGCTTCGGCAAAGCGCACTTCATCCGGCTTTGCAATTGCGCCGATGTGCGTGCTGACGTGATCGCGCAATTCCTGCTTGAGCCCACGATTGACTTCAACTCCGCTTTTTACTGTTACAAACGCGACAACCCCCTGGCCCTTTAATTCATCGGGTCTTCCCACGACCGCCGCCTCCGCAACTCGCGGGTGACTTACCAGCGCGCTTTCTATTTCCGATGTGCCGAGCCTGTGGCCGGCCACGTTGAGAACGTCATCGATACGGCCAACAATCCAAAAATAACCATCTTCATCCCGGCGCGCACCGTCACCGGTGAGATATTTGCCTTTAAATTCGCTCCAGTATTGCTGGCGGTAACGGGTCTTGTCGCCGTAAATCGTGCGCAACATCGACGGCCACGGACGGCGAATGATCAGCTTGCCGCCAATATTGGGACCGACTTCGTGTCCCTTCTCATCGACTATGGCGGGATCGACGCCGAAAAACGGAAGCGTTGCACTGCCCGGTTTGGTTGGAATCGCGCCTGGCAGCGGTGTGATCAAAATGGAACCTGTCTCGGTTTGCCACCACGTATCCACTACCGGACAGCGGCCGCCGCCGATATTTTTGTGGTACCACATCCAGGCTTCTGGATTGATTGGTTCGCCCACTGTCCCCAGCAGCCGCAGCGACGAGAGATCATGTTTCGCAACCCATTCGTCGCCCCAGCGAATGAATGCGCGAATCGCCGTTGGCGCCGTATAAAGAATAGTGACTCGATACTCCTCGATGATTTTCCAGAAGCGATCGGGTTCCGGCCAGTTCGGTGCGCCTTCGTACATCACAACCGTTGCACCATTAGCAAGCGGACCATAGACGATATAACTGTGACCGGTGACCCAGCCCACATCGGCTGTGCACCAGTAAATGTCCTCGTCGCGGATATCGAAGACGTATTTGGTGGTCGAATACACGGAGAGCAGGTAGCCGCCTGTGGTATGCAAAATTCCTTTCGGCTTTCCTGTCGATCCGCTCGTGTAGAGAAGATAGAGCGGATGCTCGCTGTCGAGCGGCACGGCCGGGCAGTTTGCATCGACATACTCCAGTTCCCGATGCCACCAGACGTCGCGGTCTTCTTTCATGTGAATGTCGTTTCCCGCGCGGCGAAAAACGATCACCCGCCGGACAGACGTACTGACGCGGAGCGCGTCATCGACATTCTTCTTGAGCGGCACAATGCCGCCGCGTCGATATGCGCCATCTGCTGTGATCAGTGCGATCGCGCCGCTATCGTTGATCCGGTCGCGAATGCTGTCTGAGCTGAATCCCCCGAAAACCAGCGAATGCACCGCACCGATCCGAGCGCAGGCTAGCATCGCAATCGCGGCCTCCGGAATATTTGGAAGATAAATGATGACGCGATCGCCCTTTTTTATGTTGTTCCGTTTTAGTACGTTCGCGAAACGGCAGACTTCGCGGTGCAGCTGCTGATAAGTAAGCGTGCGTTTGTCGCCCGGTTCGCCTTCCCAAATGATCGCCGCCTTATTGCGACGCGGCCCTGCGAGATGCCGGTCCAGACAATTTTCCGAAACATTTAGTTTGCCGCCAATAAACCATTTCGCGAACGGCGGTTTCCATTCGAGAACCTGGTGCCATTTTTTGCGCCATACCAGTTCGTTCGCTTCTCTAGCCCAGAATTTGGCCGGCTGCCGGATCGACTCGCGATACATTCGCCGATATTGGGGGAGACTTTTGATCCGCGCCTTCCTGCTAAAGTCTTGGGGTGGTTTGAAAACGCGTTTTTCGACGAGATGCGATTCGATGTTGTCGTGCATGGGCAGTTTCTAATATGGCGAGGATAATTTTTCGGCAAGCGCAGCCTGGCAACTGCAGTTAATTGGTTGAATGGTCAACAAAGGTTACAACGGCATCTGTATCGATGAAACTTGGGCAACGATTGTAACGTGATGCTCCATGATTGAGCCATTGCCTGACGAATATTTCATGCGCGAGGCTTTACGGCAGGCGCAGAAAGCGTCTGCAGCCGAAGAAGTGCCCGTAGGGGCAGTGGTCGTGCGGCAAGGGAAAATCATCGCGCGCGCGCACAACCAGGTCGAGTTGCTCAAGGACGCCACGGCACACGCGGAAATGCTGGCGTTAACGCAGGCGGAGGCAGCTGTGGGCGATTGGCGGCTGACCGACTGCGATCTTTACGTGACAAAGGAGCCGTGCGTCATGTGCGCAGGCGCGCTCGTCCATACGCGAATCCGGCGTGTGATTTTTGGCTGCGCAGATCCATTAGGCGGCGCCGCGGGAAGCGTGGTGAACCTTTTGCAAATGCCCGGCCTCAACCACCGATGTCAATTTACCTCCGACGTTTTGCAAAATGAATGCGCCGCGATTTTACAGGATTTTTTTCGGAAGCGACGAGACCGGTAATCAAAGACTATCTAGTTTCCACTTAACAACGACTGATTTCTGTGATGCGAAGCTTTGAAAGCGTTTTCCAGCTCGCAAGAGCAGGAAATAGACTGCAACATGCCGTCTAATTCTCTCTTTGCATCCAACGAACATGATGAAGTTACAAAGAACTTTAATCCTGTTATCGATTCTTATGACTTGCGCGCACCCGGTCTGCGGACAGGACACAGAAGGAGGGATGAAGAAAACGACCGAAGCACCTTCGCCGGACGGAAAATTTGCTTTTCGCTACACTGGGGAATTCGACTCGGAGAATCAAACATCCTTTGGTTTTCATGTCGATGAAAAGCCGACTGCGTCTCCGGGACTCGAACGCTCGTTAGGAAGAATGGAGGTACGGCGTAAGAACCTTCGACAATACTAAGCCGCAAAAGCCAATTACGAGCAGTCTGTTGCGCCATTTGTACAGGTTCCCGGCCCTGATTGTTTCCTTCTCTATCATATGATGCAGAACCTCTATTTTCTCATTTAACACGCTTAGCGAATTGGCTGCTTCTTCTCTGGTTAGAATCCTTCCCGGATATTTCAGGACAAACAGCCCTTCCGAATTAGGTTCTGCTACTATGACTGCTCCTCGTCTTTCTATTGAGTCAAGTAGCTCACCGTTCAAGCGACTGATTCGAACGAGCGATTCAATACGCTTTAGTCCGACGCCTGCAGAAAAAATAACTAGAGCGAGCGAGACGACTTCAATCGTGTAAGCCGACAAGAGCGTCAGCTTCTCGGGATGCAGGGTGTAGCCAGCGTACCCGCAAAGGGCCAGGGATATTGCGACTATGAAGTACTCGAAACGCTGAAGGCCTTCGCGGTAATTTCCAAATTCAATAAGGCTTCGGTGGTCGCTCGTCATTTTTTTATTGCAATTGTTATGGCCTCTGAAATGGCCGGCGTGCGACTTTCTATCACGTTCCCGGCCGCGTCGTAAAGGCGGATGCATCTTCCATGCAGCGTAGTCGGAAACCCTGTTTCGCCGGTTGCCTTTGATCTCTAGATACCTCGATCGGGTGCGTCGTAGAAATCTAACCGGTTTTCGTTGCTATCTGCCCGGAAAATTTTGTCCGAAGGGCAAAACTCCATCTTTAGAACCGGGCGTATCTCCGAATCAGTATCCCGTTTTGCCACCGCAGAAATAGGTGTTCCTATTTTATGTGGCTGCCTCGCTAGGATTCGAACCGCGTAAAAAGGCTTCGCCTCACGCGGTTTTGATCAGCTCACAAAGCTGGCTTGCCACGAGCCCTGAAAGCTTCCGAGGTTTACGAGACTGCCTCGCTAGGATTCGAACCTAGACAGAGAGATTCAGAGTCTCTAGTGCTACCATTACACCACGAGGCAACGAGCGGGCAAAGTAAAGACCGATACGCTTCGCTGCAAGTCGAGTGCAGTCATCTGCTCTGAACGATTTACGCCGCTGCGATTTTTCCCTCGAGCAGGATTTCGCTTCCTTCCCGGGCAGCGTCGACTTCAAGAGGCCTTCCGGACTTGGCTACAAGTTCTCGAGCCGATTTTAGCATCGCATCCACCATCCCGTCATCGTGATTCGGGTCGTGGTGAAAAAGCAAAAGTGTCTGCACTTCTGCGTCGAGCGCGAGCGAAACGACACTGGAGATTGAGCCATGTCCCCATCCGATATGATATTCATATTCTTCGTCCGTGTACTGCGCGTCGAGAATCAGGACGTCGCTGCCTCGAAGAAATTCAACCAGTTTGGCGCGCTCCTCCACCGCGGTTTTCTTCGCTTGTTCCTCGCTCAAGTTATTTGCCCGCGCCGAATGCAGGAAGAACTCGTAGGGTTCGTGATCGGGCAGGAAAGCAATTGAACCGGCGCTGGTGAAAATACGATAGCCAACGCAGATCCCTGGGTGATTGACGAACGCGGCCTGGACCTCCAGTTTGCCCAGCGAAAACTTCATCTCGCTCAATTTTTTTATCTCCACCTTTGCGGAGAGCTCACGCATCGCGATGGGAAAAAATGGCGCTTTCATCGGTTCGGCGAGGATCTGGCGGAAGCTGGCGCCGGCGCCGTCAAAACCGAAAATTCGAATTTGGTTCTTTGGATTGTATGCCGGCTTGAAGAATGGGAAGCCCTGGATGTGGTCCCAATGGGCGTGGGTGATCAAAAGCGTGAGTTTTGTCGCTTCAGTTGGAAACTCTTTTTCAAGAGCGATACCAAGTGGTCGGATGCCGGAGCCGGCATCGAGTATAATCATTTCGCCGTCAGCCCTTACTTCGAGACAGGTGGTGTTGCCCCCATAACGCAGCGTCTCTGGACCGGGCACCGCTATCGAGCCACGTGTCCCCCAGAACCTGATTCGTGCAGGCGATGACGATGCCGAGGAGCTAGGCATTGGAAGCGCCGATTTTGCCACGCATTTTCAATATCACCAAGAATTTTTAAGAGAATATCCTAAGAGAGCGCCGGTCAAAGCGCGCATGGAAATTTAATCAACTGGCGAGAGCCTTTGATTGCAAAGCCCCTCGCAGACCTGGCTAAAAGAAAATGGGAATGATCAAGATCGCGAGAATGTTGACGACCTTGATCATGGGATTGATCGCCGGCCCGGCGGTATCTTTATAAGGATCGCCGACCGTATCGCCGGTAACTGCTGCCGCGTGCGCGAAAGATCCCTTCCCGCCGAGGTTCCCTTCCTCAATAAACTTTTTGGCGTTATCCCACGCGCCGCCGGAAGACGTCATTGCAATCGCAACAAAGAGGCCGGTGACAATTGTGCCTACCAGCAAACCACCGAGCACGACCGGTCCCAATTGCGGAATCACCGCCACGCCGATGACGAAGACCAACGGCAGCAGTGCGGGCACGATCATCTCGCGCAATGCCGCTTTGGTCACGATGTCCACGCAGGTGCCGTACTCGGGCGTATCCTTGCCGGTCATGATGCCGGGATGCACTTGAATCTGTCGCCGCACTTCGCGCACGACCGCACCGGCGGCCTTGCCCACCGCGTCCATGCTGAAGGCGGTGAAAATAAAGGGAAGCAATCCACCGAGGAACAAACCAATGATCACCTTTGGGTCCGTTAGCGAAAACGTGAACACGAACGGCTCGCCATTGCGCGTCACGTGGCCCTTGAGTTCCTGGACGTACGACCCAAACAAAACGAGCGCGGCCAAGCCGGCTGAAGCAATGGCATAGCCCTTGGTCACCGCTTTCATGGTGTTGCCTACGGCGTCGAGTTGATCGGTGACGTTGCGCACTTCTTTTGGTAACTTGCTCATGACGGCCACGCCGCCGGCGTTATCGGTGATCGGACCGAATGAATCGAGCGAGATAATGATCCCGGCCATGGATAACATCGCCATCACGGCGATTGCGATTCCGTAAAGACCGGCAAAATGAAAACTTAGCAAAATCGCGATTGCGATGAAACCAACCGGCAATGCGGTGGCGTGTTGACCAACCGCCAGGCCGGCGATGATGTTCGTCGCGTGACCGGTCTCTGAAGCGCGTGCAATTTTTTGAACTGGTCGATAATGCATCGACGTGTAGTAATTGGTAATCACCACCACAACGGCTGTCATGATGAGACCCACCACCGAGGCCCAGTACAGTTGCGTCGGTGAGCGTAGCACGCCAGCGATCGTGACGCCGTCAGGAAACAGGTAGTGCGTCGCTGGCCAGAAGAGAATGGCCGAAACGATTGCACTCGTGATCACGCCGCCCATCAGTACGTTCGCTGGCTTTCCGCCGGCAAAGTTTACAAACAATACGCCCAGGATCGCGCCGAGGACGGAAATTCCACCGAGGACGAAGGGGTAAACCACGGCTGCCGGATTGCCCGGAAGAGTGAGCGCGCCGATCAGGATCGCACCGATCAGGCTCACTGCGTAAGTTTCGAACACGTCGGCGGCCATGCCTGCGCAATCGCCCACGTTGTCGCCGACGTTGTCTGCGATAGTGGCCGGGTTGCGCGGATCGTCTTCTTCAAGACCCTTCTCAATCTTGCCCACGAGATCCGCGCCCACATCGGCCGCTTTAGTGTAGATTCCGCCGCCCAGTCGCGCGAATACGCTGATGAGACTAGCCCCAAGGGCGAGACCGACCAGACTGTTGATCGCGGTCTGCTGAGTCAGCTATGCCCGCCACCACAGTGTAAAAAATCGATACCGCCAAAAGAGCGAGCCCCACCACCAACAGCCCGGTGACTGCGCCTCCGTTGAAGGCCATTCGTAACGCTTTCATAATCGACACTGTTGCGGCCTGGGTCGTCCGAACGTTGGCGATCACTGCGATTCGCATCCCAATATAGCCGGCTGAAAGCGAACAGAACGCGCCAATTACAAACCCAATCGCAGTGGGGCGATCTTTGAAAATGAAGAGCAAAATAAAAATGATGACTGCGATGGAGCTGATCGTAATCACCTGACGATTCAGATACGCTTTGGCGCCCTCCTGAACGGCGCCGGAAATCTCCAGCATCCGCTGATTACCCGCAGGTGAACGAACGACTATGGCAATTAGATAGAAGGCGACCCCGAGACCAATGACGGCGCATACCATGGAGAGTGGCACGCCTGAGTTGAGAATAGTTAGGGCCAGAAAATTCATCGGTTCGCGGTGAAGCGCACGACTCTATGAAGAATTAACGCGCTGGCAAAGGCATTTTGCCGTTTTTCAGCGGGCGAAAACTTTACTTCAGGCTTTCGCGTCCATGCGGTTTCGTGAGATCAAGCTGCGGACCGATTGGAACGATGCGAGTGGGGTTAATCGCAGTGTGCGTCATGTAATAATGACGTTTGATATGATCGAAGTTCACCGTATCGGCGATGTCCGGTTGTTGATACAAATCCGTCAGGTAGCCCTGCAAATTTTGATAATCTACGATGCGCCGCAGATTGCATTTGAAATGACCGTGATACACCGCGTCAAAACGCACGAGCGTGCAAAATAAGCGCCAATCCGCCTCGACGATGCGATTCGGGAACAAATACCGGCGTTTCGACAAACGCTCCTCGAGTTCATCGAGCGCCTTAAAAACCCTTCGGCAAGCTCGTTCGTACGGAGCCTGACGGATGGCAAACCCGGCTCTGTAAACGCCATTATTCACGTTGTCGTAAATGAAATTGGCTAGCTCTGTATGCTCGGCCTCGATTTCCTTCGGGAAAAGGTCGACCTCTTTTGTGGAGAAATCGCCAAACACGTCATTGAAGATCCGGCAGATGTCATCCTCGCAATTGTTTACAATCCTGTTCGTTTGTTTGTCCCAAAGCACCGGGACCGTTACCCGTCCGGTGTAATCGGGATCGGTGGCCTTGTAGGCTTCGCTCAAAAATTGAAAGCCGTTGATCGGATCGGTGGATTCAAAGGGCGCGCCGGGAGGAATTTTGCCGGATGGATCGCGGAAGGCCCAGCCTTTTTTGTCTCGCACCGGATCGACCACCGTCATGCCGATTGCAGCTTCAAGTCCTTTCAGTTTCCGGACGATTATTGTTCGGCTGGCCCAGGGGCAGGCTAGAGAAACGTAGAGGTGATATCGATTGGCACTCGCAGCGTAGGGAGTCGAGCCGTCATTCGACACCCAATCGCGAAACACGTCCTCCTGCCGTTGGAATTCTCCGGACTTCGTCTCCTCCTCTGGAAATTGTGCTCTCATGTAATGATGAATGGAAATGGACCATCAGGCCGCAATTTACTCTTGTCGATCAGGTGGTTGGTCACCGGGGCGCTCGCGTTGACACGGAAAAACGCCAGTGGTACCGTCGGCCAAATTTACGCGGAAGTCCGTAAAAGCGGGCAACGCGTTAGCAGTTCCAGACTTGCACACTTTGTTGAACAGTCAGGTTTTGGTGCTCAACCGGCTTTGGCAGGCGGTAAATATCTGTTCTGCCCGCCGCGCGTTTTCCCTCGTCTATGCCGGGCATGCCCAGATTGTTTCTTCGGATGACGCGAATAACTTTTTCACGCATGATTTCGAGAGCTGGCGCGATCTGTCCGCGACCGCACCCGAGCACGAGGTGGTCACAACGATTTCATTCAAGATCCGAATTCCGAGGGTGATTGTGCTGCTCGTGTTCGATCGACTTCCCAAAAAGGAGGTAAAATTCACGCGCCACAACGTGTTCGAGCGCGACAAGAACACCTGCCAATATTGCGGCCACCTCTTTGACCGAAGCGATCTTAATCTGGATCATGTCGTGCCACGCGACCGGGGCGGAACGACGACCTGGGAAAACGTGGTTTGCTCCTGCATTCCCTGCAATACGCGCAAGGGCAACCGGCTCCCCCGGGAAGCACACATGAGTTTAATCCGGAAACCTAAGCGACCGAAGTGGCGCCCGTTCGTGCAGATCACGTTTGCCGCTCCTCAGCACGATCTGTGGAAACACTTCGTCGATCTCGCTTACTGGAACGTCGAGTTAAGCGATTAGTCGCTGCTGC
>CAWIPQ010000008.1:0-624980 GCA_963838045.1 uncultured Verrucomicrobiae bacterium
CAACAGCGAAAGAATACCTTTTTTGTGCTCTCTGTGGAAGAACTTTCCCGTGACCGACATCAATGGACTAGGCCGCTAAGTTTTTTGAATGGTTTTCCATTTGCCGTTTTCCGCTAGCATTGAAAACGTGGTTCGAGGCGTTTTGTGGTGGCTGTCCGTGATTGGGTGTGTCCTTGCTTGTACGCCAGCGGCAGCCCGGCGGCTGAACTAGACGCTGCGCGAATCGCAGGTGGTCGATTCGTGGGCGCAGCCGGTTGTAAATCGTCAAGTTGCCACGGCGGAGCAGGGGACAAGCACAACCAATATCTCACGTGGTCGCAGAAGGATTTTCACACGCGCGCGTACGCGATTCTGACTGACGCCCGATCCGCGCGAATGGCGGAGGCGCTAGGTTTACCTGCAGCCCAGGAGAGCAGCCGTTGTACTTGTCTGCCATTCACCGTTTCAATCTGTCGCCCCTGCACGGCTCATGCCGACAGCGCAGGATGAAGGCGTGTCTTGTGAGAGTTGTCACAACGCAGCGGAATCGTGGTTGCGCGGACACCCCCAAAAGATTGGAATTATGCGATGCGTGTCACAGCCGGGATTCGTGATCTGTAAAGCTTTTATGTGCGTGCAAATACGTGCGTGGCGTGCCACCAAAATATTGATGCCGATATCCTCAAGGCCGGCCATCCCAAACTCACTTTTGAACTCGATAGGCAATCCGTCGATGAGCCGAAACATTGGCGAGACGCCGATCCATCGAGTGGTCTGCGAGCATGGCTCGTCGGGCAAGCTGTGGCCTTACGCGAAATGAGTTGGGCACTCTCAAAAAATGGAACGCCTAACGCGGAGGAAATTAACAGATGGAAGGGACTGGCCTGGCTGTTGGCGAAAACCACAGCACAGCAAACGAACGTGCCAGTCATCGGTCAACCGGGCGAGACAACGAGCCCTGTAGTGTTTACTGGCGCACAAGAACAGGCCGATTCATTGGCACGCCGTGGAGCGGAATCTCAATTGAGCACTGACTTTGCCCGACAGCTTCTTCGCGCGTTGGCAGAAACGGCTTTCGAATTCGTTATTTCAAAAGAAACGTCGGCAGATCTGCTTTTTCAACGCGCGCAAAGACTTGTCCTCGCACTTGATCGACTCTCCGTTGCGGTTACGCACGCGGGCGCGGGTGAAGCAAAAAATCCTGCGCTCACACAACTATTCGAAGACGTTCGATCGCGCGCTGATTTTCAGGCACCACGGTTCGCTGAGCATCTGCGAAATTTTCGCGCAACAATCGAGCGATCGATTCCCTAGACGAAGCGCCGGGTGCAGAGGCGCTCGTTTTGTCTCCTCGGTTTAACGGTTCAACGAATCACGTCCTTTTCAAAACGTAAATCTGTAAATGACTCTCGGCACTGAGCAACGAAGCCGGCAGCGTGATCGTCTGTCCCCAAATCAAGTTCTGGCGCAGTAACATTTACTTACCGTTTTTTGGAAGCGAAGTCATCAGAGCGGAGCCTCGGCTTATCCGGGCTTGAAATAACAATTGCCGAGGTTCGGAGCTCCCTAATTTTCGTATCAACAGGATATCTTATAAATCGGTAAACGGATCGCGCTCTTAATCGTACCGTGCTCGCCCTGTTGCTGGATCAGTTTCGCCACCAGGCCGGTCCAGCCGGTTTGGTGCCAGGCTCCGAGGCCGGCACCCGTGTCGCCATGAAAATATTCGTGGAACCAATAGCGATCGCCGTCACGCTCTTTCACTGACGAGCCTTGGCTGAGGCTCGCAGAAAGGGTCGTTGTCCATTTTCGTCACGCAACCAAAGCGGATCAGCCGATTCGAAAGCTCGTTCGCTATCGCCGTTCAGGGTGGAGAATTGCCCGAACCGGTAGGGCATTCCACTTGAAATCGTCGCCGTAGTAATGATGAAATTGCTGCAAGCGAATCGATGAGCAGGTAATTGATCGGCATCCAAACCGGTCCACGCCAATTTGAGTTGCCGCCAAATAGCTCCGTCTGCGATTCGGCAGGCTCGTAGCGATGACCTTTTGTTCGCCGCGCACGGTCAAAAGTAGGGATGGTCCTCGTGAAATTTGCTCATGGAACGCACGCCGTAGTCGCTCAGGAATTCCTCGGGATCGAGCATGCGTCGGAGCAACACTTCATGCGATGACCGCGCGTGAGCGCGATCAGCCGGCGTTGGCCCATGCCCGCGCTCTTGCCAACGTGAAATGAGGCTGCAGCCAGATCGGGCCGATTTACCAGATACCATTCCAGCCGTTCTTGAAATCCCGGCAGGGCATCGAGCAGCGCGGCTCGATCGTTTCCACTGCCAGCACGGCATCAAGCCGATCAGCGACCGGACGTGAAGCGGAATGTATCGTCCGCCAGGCGTGTGCAGCACGTCGTAATAAAACTCGTCCTCTTCGTCCCAAAGCCCGATACCCTTTCCGCCGAGATTGTTCATGGCGGCGGCGATGCCGAGGAAATGCTCGAAAAACTTGGTCGCGATGTTTTCGTAAACAGGATTTTCACGAGCGAGCTCGAGCGCGATCCGCATCATGTTGAGGCAAAACATTCCCATCCAGCTGGTGCCATCGCTTTGCTCGAGCCGGCTGCCGTCCGGGAACGTGGCGTTGCGGTCGAATACGCCGATATTATCGAGCCCGAGAAAACCGCCCTGGAAAATGTTGTTGCCTTCGGAATCTTTGCGGTTCACCCACCAGGTGAAGGCGATGAGCATCTTGTGGAAAATAGTTTCCAGAAATGCGCGGTCGCCCTTGCCGCTCTGTTTTCGTTCGATCTGGTAAACGCGCCACGCCGCCCAGGCGATAACGGGCGGATTAACGTCGCCAAAATTCCACTCGTAGGCGGGGATCTGGCCGTTGGGGTGCTGGTACCATTCGCGCACGATGAGATCGAGCTGGGTCTTCGCAAATGTGGATCGACCAGCGCGAGCGGAATGCAATGAAAAGCGAGATCCCAGGACGCATACCACGGGTATTCCCACTTATCCGGCATGGACATGACGCGCTCATTGTAGAGATGGCGCCAGTCGCAGTTGCGGCCCGTGTCTGCGTTCCTGGCGGCGGCGGCGACAGGCCGGGATCGCCTTCCAGCCATTGCTCCACGACGTAGTGATAAAATTGCTTGCTCCAAAGCATTCCGGCGAGCGCCTGGCGCTGGATCGCGCAATGTTCCTCGCTCAAACCGCTAGGCGCGAGCGCGGCGTAAAATTCGTCGGCTTCACGGCGCGACGCTTTCGTAAAAGTCATCGAAGTTCGCGAACGCGTGGAGGGATTTCTCGCCTTTCGTGATTTGCTGTAAGTCGCAGCCGAATCGTCCGGCTTTCTTTAGGCGGAACGTCGAACCTGTAATGGGCGGCGGCCTTCGTCCACGCGAGCTGGGTTAACCGCCTTTGTGTCACCGTAAACGACATATCATTGATCGAATCTTTGACAAATGGCGTTGAGTTCGGAACGCCCCAGAGGCACTCCAATTGGTTTCGTTCTCGGTGAAGAGAAGCGCACGGCCTCCTCGCAATAGAGCCGGTATTCGCCCAGAGATCGTGGCTTGCTTCAATGATGCCAACCTTAGCGGTACCACCTCGCCCAATGCGAAGGTTTGGCCGCCGCGTATCGCGACCCCAGCTCCAGGTGTTGCGAAACCAAAGCGTCGGCAGAGATGTGTAAGGGCGCCGGTTCGGCCCGCAGTTCGTCGCCGTGGCGCGAATCAGGATATCGTCCGTCGAAGCCTTGGCGTATTCGATCTCGATATCGAAAAAGCGATTTTCGCAGCGCCGCTGTATCCCAAAGCTCGAACTCGCCTTCCATCTTTGAGCGCGCCGCGTTTTGCGAGATCAATTCTTCGTATGGGAAACGCCGCCTGCGGATAACGATAAATCATCCGCATGAAGCTGTGGGAAGGCGTGTTGTCGGTGTACCAGTAAAGTTCCTTCACGTCCTCGCCATGATTGCCCTGCGGCCCGGTCAGGCCGAAGAGGCGTTCTTTCAAAAACGGATCGCGCCCATTCCAAAAAGCGAAGGCAAAACAGAGCCGCTGCTTGTAATCGGAAATTCCGCCGATGCCATCCTCGTTCCAGCGATAGGCGCGGGAGCGAGCATGATCGTGGGGAAAATAATTCCAGGCATCGCCGTTCGCGCTGTAATCCTCCCGCACCGTGCCCCATGTGCGTTCACTCAGGTACGCCCATAAGTTCGAGCCCTCTCCCAGCGGGTCGGTTTGTTAACGCTGTTTCTTCGGCGTTCATATTGCAACGCTGTAATCAAATCCCGGCCTCGCAGTCAACTTGCTTGTGGGAAATCTCATGAACACCGCGATTCCTGCACGGTACACTTCCTCTGAAATATTCGTCGCCCACGATTTCAATCACGACAATTGCAGTTCCAAATATTGAAACGCTCGCACGCCTGAGTCGCTGCAGGGAGGCGATTTCGGCAACGGCGATTGCAATAAGAAGCGAACCCAAGCTGAGCGAATTGGAGAACTATTATGGCATCAGAGTAGCCTTGATGGCCCAAGATTAGCGACCCACGCGCATGTTTAAGCGGCCAGATAGGAGCAGTTCCTTGAGCTCCTTGGTCGCGGCGTCGGCGAGGAGATCCCTTTGAACGTGGCACCCTTCGCCGAACAGGAGACGGGAAGCTCGCTGGTCCATGATGTGTTGCGCGAGCAGGTCGAAAGCGGCGTCGACGTCGTCAAGGCCTTCGCCGTAGAGCCAACGCTCCTCACGCTCGGTGGCGACACCCTCGGGGCGTATGCTTAAAGGCTCCGAAACCTGTCAATAGGACCTTCGTCATACTCTGCAACGTCTCACCAAAATCGAGTAAAGTACCCTAAAAACGCTGTTCGTGACGAGGCGGCGCCTGATTTAGTGACAATCTTTTGGCCACTGACGCGCCGGAGTTAAGAGCCCCTTCCATGTAGCCCACGAATTTGAAGCATGTATGTTCCCCCGCGAAAATAACCGGCCAATGCCATCGCGGAGGATGGGACCGATTCGAGTTATTTCGCCGGGTGCTGGAAAAGAATATCCCGCCATCGTCCATGGAATCTTTGGCCAATCCATAAAAAGGGCGTTCTTTAGATTACTTGTATAGTCAGGAAATATTTGTTCCAGCACACGACTGTACGCCGCCCGACCTTCACGCGCGAAAAGACGCTCGCAAACGTCAACCCTTGGTCCGCCCGAGAAGGCTGTCAGCGCGGTCCCTGGACCTTTCTGACCGGCGGTTCTATCCCATGTCATGCCGACCATGGTATCGGAAATCATATCGGGTTTTTGTTTCTTAGCCTCCCAGAAATTTGTCTTAACACTTGTTATGTATTTCACACCCGTTCCCATTTGAGGTTTCAGCATATCGGGAAGTGGTGGATCGAATTGTATTTGTGACCACACACTCGGTGGCACCGCGAGCACAACGTCGTCAGCTTCGATTGCCTCGTTAGCCGCTGTTCGGACAGTAGCCTTCGAATCTGTTACTTTGATCCTAGTAATCGGAGTCTTTAGCTTAAGCCGCGCGTGAAGCTGCTCCGCGAACTTTTGTGCCAGACGTTCGTTACCGCCGTGAAACGATAAACTTCACTCTCCGTCCAGTATTTTTCCAATCCGCCACCCTTAATCTGGGTCAGATTACCCAGGTAGCTCTGATCCTTCAGAACCACCCCGTTGTCTGCCTGAAACTGCGATTCAAAAACTTTTTGCACAGTGGCTTACGTCGACGACTCGAGCCAGGTCGCAGTGTTTCGTTGATCGAGGTTGCGGGCATCAAGGGAAAGCCATGGTTCGTCTTCATTGACGGCAGCGGCGTCGGCGGTCATTTGCTTCTTCAAAACATCCATCTCCTCAAACAAAGCTTTCGCCTCGCCTTCGACGAGCAGATGGCCATCGAAGAAAACGCAGGATCGGCATCGATATCTCCAGGATCCTCAAACAACTCCAGCCCGAAATGTTTTGCGTAAGCGAGCCAGGCAGGATGATTTGAACCAATAAATTCAGCCCCGCCTTCGATGTTCTTTCCTTTCACAAAGTTACGAAGCGTTATCACTCGCCCGCCGGCGCGACTGCGTGCTTCCAGCAGCGTTACGTCGCATCCCGCGGCTAACAACTCATGGGCACAGGCTAAACCCGCGAACCCAGCGCCAATTATCACAATCCGCCTCGATCCCATTCACCTTTTGATTCCTTGCCCCAAAGTGTTTCGTTTCCGCTTATGAGTAACCCTGCGCCTGCAGCCAGCGTGATTCTGAGAAATTCACGGCGATCTATCTCTGGTTCCGGTTCGAATTTTTGGGCAAGCCGGGCAAATAATGATTTTGACATCCTGGTTGGTTTTCTTCTTTTGGACTGCGATGCTCCCAGATTGTCCGAATGACAGAACAATGTGAAGCGGATAGCTCTACGCCCGGCGATTGTAGGCAAGGCGCGTAGCGCAAAGCGAAAAGACCGCCTGGCGCCTGACTCTTGCCGCTTCGCAGCCTTTAATCCACGTACTTTTGCGCGATGGGCATTTTGCGGCCGATACCGAATGCGCGGCTGGTGACTTTCAGGCCGGGCGCGGCTTGTTCGCGCTTGTATTCGTTAAGGTCGACCCGGCGCTGGACCCAGCGCACCGTTTTCTCATCAAACCCGCGAGCGATGATGTCGCGCGCGCTCAGGTTTTCTTCCACATAAAGCTGCAGGATTTCGTCGAGAATTTCATACGGCGGCAGCGTGTCCTGGTCTTTTTGGTTAGGCTTTAGCTCGGCGCTTGGCGGTTTTTCGATTGTGGATCTCGGGATGATTTCGCGCTCGCGGCCGGCTCGCGATGCGTAGCCGGAGTTGATCCAGTGGGCCAGTTCGTAAATCATCGTCTTCGGAACATCACTGATGACAGCGAGGCCGCCGGCCATGTCGCCGTAAAGGGTGCAATAACCGACTGCGAGTTCGCTCTTGTTTCCAGTCGACAAAACGAGGTGACCGAACTTGTTCGACAGCGCCATCAAGATCATCGCGCGCAGACGCGGCTGCATGTTTTCTTCCGTCTCGTTTTCGGGCAGGCCTTTAAAAATTTCCTTGAACTGAGACTTGAAAACTTGGAACGCGTCAGTGATCGAAATCTCGAGAAATTTTATCTCGAGGTTACGCGCGAGCGCGCGCGCGTCCTCGATGCTGCCGCGCGACGAGTACGGGCTCGGCATGGAAACGCCGGTGACGTTCTCCGCGCCTAACGCATCTGCTGCGATGACTGCAGTCACAGCGGAATCGACTCCGCCGCTCAAACCCACTACTACGGAATGGAAGTTGCATTTGCGGCAGTAATCGCGGAGCCCAAGAGAAAGCGCGGCAAAAATTTGCTCCGGTATTTTGCCCTGGTGAAATTCGATTGCAGAAGTCGAATCGGTATCAACGACTCGTTCGTCTTCACGAAACGCCGCGAGTTGCGCGATGACATTCCCCTCCGAATTAACCGCGAAGGAGTTGCCGTCGAAGATCAGCTGGTCATTGCCGCCGATCAGATTGCAGTAGCTGATCGGGCGTTGGTAAGCGCGTGCCAGACCTGCCACCATTTCGTAGCGGATCGCCGGCTTGTGCAAGCTGAATGGCGACGAGCTTAGATTGACGATGATCTCCGCGCCTTGCTCCACCAGGCTGCGCACCGGCTCGCAATCATAAAGTGGTCGCGGCAGGTAGTGTTCCGTCCAGATATCCTCGCAAATCGTTACGCCGATCTTTTTGCCCGTGAACCAGAAAGGGCTCAACGCGCTCGGCCGGCTGAAAATATCGCTCCTCATCGAAGACATCGTAAGTCGGCAAAAGGGATTTGTAGGTTTTCCGGATCGGTTTGCCGCGTTCGAGCAAAGCGGCGGCGTTACGAAACGGTTTGCCGCGTCCCTCGTTGCGATCAACGAAACCCTACGAGCAACGCAGCCTCGCCGATGCGTTCGTGGAGGTTCTCCAGTATCGCCAGGTTCCCCGGAACAAAGCGCGATTTGAAGAACAAGATCCTGCGGTGGATATCCGGTGATAGCCAACTCCGGTGTTAGCACAAGTTCGGCACCGGCTGCCGCAAGCCGCTCGTACGCGCGAGTGATCAGTTCGCAATTTCCCCTCAAATCTCCCACAGTCGGATTAATTTGAGCGAAACCGATCTTCATGCGCCATTAAAGACAGATTATGTGCCCTACCACAAGCGGCAATCGTCTTTTACTTGTCTGGCGACAACTGCAACTTGCAGATCGCGCTTTAATTTTGTTCAGGCGCGGTCCCGAGCACATTGAGTGTCAGGACGCCTCGGCTGACTTTCTCTATGCGGTTTCAATCCGCACCGGACGACCATGCTTACCTCTCGTAGCTCACCCGCCAGATGGTGCCGTTGCCGTCTTCGCTAACGAGCAGGCTACCGTCTTTCGCGACGGTAATTCCGACTGGGCGACCCCACACTTTGCCCTCCGGCGTGACGAAGCCGGTCAGAAAATCTTCATATTCGCCTCGAGTTTTCCCGGTCGATTTATCGAATGGTACGCGGACGACTTTGTAACCGGTGCGTTTGACCCGGTTCCATGAGCCGTGGAACGCAGCGAAGATGTCGCCTTTGTATTCGGACGGAAATTGGTCACCGGTATAAAAACATAAATTGAGCGAAGCCGAGTGCGCCTGCACCAGCACATCGGGGACGATGACTTTATTGGCGAGTTCTGGATGTTTTCCTTTATGGCGAGGATCTTGATGGTTGCCGATGTAAAACCACGGCCAGCCGTAAAAGCCGCCGGGCCGCACGCTGCTGATATAATCAGGAGGCAAATTTTTCCCGATATCGTCTCGCTCGTTAGTGCTCATCCAAAGCTCGTTCGTCCCAGGACGAAAGGCGATGCCCACGGCATTGCGAATTCCCCAGGCATAAACTTTTCGATCTGTGCCATCAGGATTGAATTCAAAAATCCGCGCGCGATGCGCTTCCGCGGCGTTGTCAGAATCGTTCGAGCGCGAACCGATTGAGACGTACATTTTTTTGCCGTCGGGTGAAAAGACGATGTCGCGCGTCCAGTGTCCGCCGCCGACGCAGATGCCCCGCGCCGCCCGACAGATGCGCAGCCAATTGTTCGGGCGGTCCGCGCGCTTTGAGATCGCCGTTGCGATATGGGAAACGAATGACGCCATCGGTATTTGCCACGTAGAGAAATTTGGGGTCGTCACCCGGCGGATAGAAGGCGATCCCGAATGGCTTATTCAAATTGTTCTCGGTAAAGACTTGCGTCGTATTTGGCTTGCCATCGCCGTTCGTGTCTCGCAATACCTTGATCTGGTCCTCGCGACTCTCGACGACGAAGATGTCGCCATTCGGCGCAGTGAGCAGGAAGCGTGGATCGCGAAATCTGCTGGCGTACAATTCGATTTTGAAACCCGGCGGACCTTTCGGTTGCGCATCCGATGGCCGGTCTACAACGTGCGGCCGATTAATTGAGAGGGCGTTCGAACTTGGCGGCGGCAAATCCTGGACCGTGATCTTGCGCCTGACTCCCGGCGCATCGCTTGTCCAATCGCCCATTGCGTCCTTGCCAGTGAGGAGGGTGCCCCGTTCCGTGGCTCCGCAAATAACTCTTGTGAGATTGAAAGTAAGCTCGAGGAAAGTGGCGTAGAAATAAATACGAGCCAGTCGGCTATGCGCCATCGATTTAAAAATCGCATCTCGTGTGCCGTTCACGTGGATTCCGAAGGACGGGGTGTCCCCGTGCCTGAGTCGTTCCGGGGAGCACAGGCTGCTAGCCTGTATGTCTCGGCAGCTTGCCGAGACTGAGGAAATTGCGGTGCCCAAATTATTGCATGAGGATGTTGCCGGCAGGGCTGCCGGCAACTACAGGCTAGCAGCCTGTGCTCCCCAGAAACCTGCAGCGCAGCTCTTGTATTTTTCATCGGCGAGAGCGATGGAAACGCATGAGCAAGAAAATGCGTGTTGTCCAAGTCGCGCGAGCAAGTGGGCCGTTTGAGTTAGTCGAGCGGGAAATCCCCGAACCGGAGCGGGGATGGGTGCGCGTTAAGGTGGAGGCGTGCGGGGTTTGCCACAGCGACTCGTTAGTCAAAGAAGGACTTTGGCCAGGTATCCAGTATCCGCGTGTGCCGGGACATGAAGTCATTGGTGTCGTCGATGGCGTGGGCGAGGGGGTGAAGCCGTGGAAAACTGGCCAGCGCGTCGGCGTCGGCTGGCACGGTGGCAACTGCGGTTATTGCGACCATTGTCGGCGCGGCGAGTTTTTTGCATGCACTGTGGCCTTGCTCACCACGGGAATTTCTTTCGATGGCGGCTATGCCGAATACATGGTTGCGCCGGCGGAAGCGCTGGCGCTTGTGCCTGACGAACTCTCGGCTGTCGACGGCGCGCCGCTGATGTGCGCAGGCGTGACGACGTTTAACGCGCTGCGAAACAGCGGCGCACAAGGTGGCGATGTGGTTGCTGTGCTTGGCATCGGCGGACTCGGTCATCTCGGCGTGCAGTTCGCAGCGAGGATGGGATTCGAAACCGTGGCGATTGCGCGCGGAAAGGACAAGGAAGCATTCGCCAAAAAACTTGGCGCACATCACTACATCGACAGTCGTGCATCCGATCCGGCAGCGGAACTGAACAAGCTTGGCGGCGCGAAAGTTGTAATTGCGACCGTGACGAATGCCGAAGCAATGGCAGCAGTCGTCGGCGGGCTAGCGCCGAACGGGGTGCTTATGGTGATTGGCACCGCAGGACCGCTTTCGGTCGATCCGATCCTGCTCATCACCGGCTGTCGATCCATCAAAGGTTGGTACGCGGGAACGTCAATCGATTCTCAGGATACACTTGAATTCAGTACGTCGGCGGACGTGCATTCCATGAACGAAATTTTCCCGTTGGAAAAAGCCGCCGAAGCGTACGAGCGCATGATGAGCGGCAAAGCTCGATTTCGCGTTGTTCTCGACGTCGGCTGGGAAGCGCTGAGCCCTGACCTAGGGCCCGGTGGCGTTAAGGATGATCGTGACAGGTGTTCCTTTGCGGATCAGCAACTCGATCTCAGCAAGATCGTTTTTGAGCATGGCGATTCCGTGGGGCGGGCGATCCGGATCCGCAGAATCCTCTGTTCCCTGTTTATCCTCGGCATCAACCGCAATCTGTGTGGTAGTGCTATCATTATCTTCTTCGACCCCGTAGAGCACAAAGCCTCTACGCCCAAGGTTTATCCGCGGAGTGCCGTCGCTTCTGGCGTCCCGATTCGGCGGCACTGGTTTGCCATCTTTCCAAAAAGATTTCGCTGATACCGTGGTCTGGATTCGGTGGTGTCGCGTCGTTGGCAAATCGGCAGACGCAATGGGGTACTGAGTGAAAAATCCGTGACCATCGTGCACAACCAGACGGTCGCGAGGAAGGTCGATTGTGATGGTGAAATCAAGCTGCGGGACAAGTAGTTTTTCTCCCGGCCGGATTAATGTGGATTCAAGGTCGTTTACGCGAATGATTGCGTCGGCAGTGGACTGAAGTTTTCGTGCGATCGATGCCAGAGCATCTCCGCTCTTCACGGTATATTCTTTTTTGCGAAGCGAAGGTTCTTTCGAGAAAAAGATTTGGGTGTTGACGTCTCCAAGAAGATCGCGCAACTCACGCGTTACGGGGGATTTCGGTGAAGTGACGAGTGCATTTACCAGAATTGCACGCGCTTCATTCAACTTTCCTTCAGTAACCAGGGTTTGGGCTTTTTTTAGTTTTTTGATGTTGGGATGGACGTATTCCACCCGTGGAATCGATTCGTATTTAGCCAGTTTCTCCGGACGAAAAACGATGTCCGCGACATAGGCCGCACCACCGAAAATGCCGATGCCAAGCAGGGCAATCGTGCATTTTTGCAAAAGTGACATTCTCATAGTGTCATTCCGAAGAAACAGATGCCTTATTATAACGACATTTCTTCCGCTGATGAAGTTCATTTGTCGAAAATGACCGAATTCGCCAAAGGAGAGATATTCGAACACGCCCGTGGGCTAAGGAAATATTTGATGTTTCCTTGCAGTATTTGATCTAAGCATCCTTTTGCCTTGATTAGCAGTTAAGATTTACGTCGAACTAGGTGCCATGCTCAGTAACAGCGAGGGCAGCAACAACACCGCCATCGGCTTCGATTCGCTCCTTAGCAACAGGACGGGGCACCAAAACACTGCGACTGGCTAGAATGCACTCTACTTCAACACAGTCGGACACTTTAACACGGCTAACGGCATGCAAGCGCTTCTGTCGAACACCGAAGGCCTTTCGAATACCGCGCTCGATTGTGATGGTGAAATCAAGTTGCGGGACAAGCAGTTTTTCTCCCGGCCGGATTAATGTGGATTCAAGATCGTTTACGCGAATGATTGCGTCGGCAGTGGACTGAAGTTTTCGTGCGATCGACGCCAGAGCGTCTCCGCTCTTCACGGTATATTCTTTTTTGCGAGGCGAAGGTTCTTTCGAGAAAAAGATTTGGGTGTTGACGTCTCCAAGAAGATCGCGCAACTCACGCGTTACGGGGGATTTCGGTGAAGTGACGAGTGCATTTACCAGAATTGCACGCGCTTCATTCAACTTTCCTTCAGTAACCAGAGTTTGTGCTTTTTTTAGTTTTTTGATGTTGGGATGGACGTATTCCACCCGTGGAATCGATTCGTATTTAGCCAGTTTCTCCGGACGAAAAACGATGCGTGCGACATAGGCCGCACCACCGAAAATGCCGATGCCAAGCAGGGCTATCGTGCATTTTTGCAAAAGTGACATTCTCATAGTGTCATTCGGACGAAGGGGTTGCCTTATTATAACGACATTTTTCCCGCTGATGAAGTTCATTTGTCGAGAATGATTCAACCAGTGAAAGGCGAACTGCCCGGGTGCGTTTCGGTCCAAGAAAGGTTTGAACTTTGGCGCGTAATGTTTGATGTAAGCATGATTTGCGAAGGAATTAAAAAGTGAGATCCCAGTACGATGTAGTTATTTTGGGCGCTGGTCATAACGGGCTGGTGGCCGCAGCTTATCTCGGGCGCGCCGGGTTCAATGTGCTGTTGCTGGAGAAAAACGATTACGTCGGTGGAGCAGCGACTTCGGCACAAGTTTTTCCCGATTATGAGGCGCGTTTGTCGCGTTATGCGTATCTCGTCAGTTTGCTCCCGGAGAAAATTATCCGGGACCTCGACTTGAAGCTGGAGCTGCGACGCCGCGCCACGGCCTCGTGCACGCCATATGTAAATCACGGGCATCATGGCGCATTGCTTATGAGCAATGTCGACGAAAGTGTGAGCAGACGGTCGATGTTTGAACTGACTGGAAACGACACTGAGTATGACGCGCTCAAGAGTTTCTACAGGTTGCCGCGCATATTTGCCGAGCGCGTCTGGGACTCGATGCTCGAGCCGCTGGTTTCAAAGGAGGAAATGGGCCGCCGATTTAAAGTTGATGATGCGTCGCGTGAATCGTGGCGCAGTTTGGTCGAAGAACCGTTGGGGAATGCGATCGAACACTATCTGCGGAACGATCTGGTGCGCGGCTTGGTGTTCACCGATGCAAAAATCGGCGTGTTGACGTATCCGCATGATCCTTCGCTTCTCCAGAATCGCTGTTTTCTGTATCATCTCATAGGCAATAAGACGGGCGAATGGAAAGTGCCGGTTGGCGGGATGGGTGCTGTTTCGTCCGAGTTGGAACGCGCAGCGCGCAAAGCAGGCGCCACAATCCTTACGAATGTTCATGTTCGGGCACTCAATGTGAACGGCAAGACGCGCACAGTAGAGTTTCAGGTGGACGGAAAAGACGAAACCGTCGAGGGACGATTTCTCCTGGTGAATTTTGGTCGCAACTTATTGGCAAAGTATACGGGTCGTTTCTTTCAACCGGATCGCACGGACGAAGGCTCCGTTTTCAAGATCAATATGCTGCTGAGTCGTTTGCCGAAACTAAAAGCCAAAAAGCTTCCCGCGAGTGACGCCTTCTGCGGGACATTTCACAGCGACGAAGGCTACGAACAAATGATCGCCAGCCACGACGAGGCATCCGACAACAGGTTACCAGGAACCGCACCGTGCGAAATTTATTGCCACACGCTGACGGACGACAGCATTCTCGTGCCGGAGTTACGTGAGCGAGGGTTCCACACCATGACGCTCTTCGGATTGGACGCGCCGTGGAGCTTGTTTGCGCGGGCCAATGAGGCAATGCGCCGCGAAGCGGAGGGGAAATATCTGGCGAGCATCAACCAATGGTTGGAAGAGCCGATTGAAAATTGCCTTGCGTTGTCGAATGACGAGAAACCTTGTATCGAAAGCAGGAGCCCGGTCGATATCGAGGATGCGCTCGGAATGTACCATGGAAACATTTTTCAAACGGCGCCGACGTTTCCTTTCGCTGATCGGAGAGAACAGGTCGGTACCTGGGGTGTGGAAACTGAATACGAAAATGTCTTTTTTTGCGGTTCAAGCGCGCTGCGTGGCGGCGCCGTTAGCGGCATTCCAGGGCATAACGCGGCAATGAAAGTTTTGGAAGTTGTGAAGAAAACGCCGAACGCCCAACATCGAACATCCAATGTCGAAATCAGAGCCTGATCTGGCTGATGTCGCATCAATCGACGCGATCATCGCTGCCACCTACGATGTGATTTCCGGTCCCGCTGGCAAAAAACGCGATTGGGATCGCGAACGGTCGTTGTTTTATCCCGGCGCCCGTTTAATTCCGACGGCGAGCGTACCTGGACGGAACGACGTCGCTATTGAGCCACAAATTTTGGATGTAGAAGCGTACATCGCGCGTGTAGAGCCGCTTTTACAGCAAGGTTTTTATGAGACGGAAGTCGCCCGGCGTACCGAGCAGTTTGGCCGGATTGCTCATGTCTGGAGCACTTACGAATCGCGCCATGATCCTGGCGAAGCGGCGCCATTCATGCGCGGCATCAACAGCTTTCAATTGTTTAATGACGGCAAACGCTGGTGGATCTTGTCCGTTTACTGGCAGCACGAGAATGCTGAGCATCCGATTCCGGAAAAATATGTTCGCGGAGGATCAACATCCGATATTTGACTCCAAAACAAATATAATCCCGTTGGATAGGATGCTTGCGCCCGCGTTCGCACTAAAACGCTGTTCGATTCGGAAACGACTCTTTGTGAAATCGGCTATCGAGCACGAAAGCTTTTCGGGCCAACGGCCGTAGCTTTAAAATGCACGTATCTCTTTCGCAAATGTGTCGACATTGATTGCGGCAGGTTCGGACGCATAGCGCAGCGCAATGTATGTACTCGAGATTTTTCGAATGCGCTCCGATTCTTCAGGCAATAGGTACGCGGCCCGCAGTGAGAAATCTGATGGGCCTTCCCACGGGTCGCGACGCACACCAAGACGGGCGACCTTTTGGCAAAAGCGTTCGTACAACGCCTTCGCGCGGTCTGTGCGCGAGCCCGTGCGTAATTGCATCCACCCGAAATAGGTTACCAGAAGCGTGGCTGCGATAATCAGTATTTCGATCACGAGAACGAATCGTCCCTGCCTCGCGAGACCGATTGAGCCCAGAAATACTTCCTGTACGTCAGAGTCGAAGGCGAGGAGCCGGGTATCCCATTCGTAACTGAGCGTCTCCAAGGCGAGACGGATTTTCGTGACTACTACGGACTGGGCCAGCTTCGTAACGAAGGCGCTTGGACGAGCTCCCATGTCCCCTAGCGCAGTACTTCGCTCGAAAAACGAGTTTAGATCCAGGCTGGCTCGTTCCGGCGCCACCGCGCTGGTTGGATCCACTCGCACCCAGCCGGTATCCGGGAGCCATACCTCGCACCATGCATGCGCGTCTGACTGTCGCACGAGAAAGAAATGGCCCAGGTCGTTGTACTCACCGCCCAGATATCCGACGACGACGCGTGCAGGAATCCCAGCTAATCGCATCAAAGTGGCGAAACTGGCGGCATAATGTTCGCAAAAACCGATCCGACGACGAAAAAGAAATTCTTCCAGGTCGTGTTTGCTGTATTCGCCTGGCGACAACGAATATCGAAAGCCCTGCGTCCGGAAGAACTGGAGTGCATTACTTATTATGGCCCGCGGATTGGGATTCTGCGCAGTCCACGACTGTGCAAGCTCGAGTACGGCTGGACTAATCGATGTCGGGACGTCAAGCGCTTCTCTGCGTTCAAGAGGCCGCAATTGTTTTTCCCCAGCCTCAGCGGACGATACGACCTCGTATCGACGCGGCTTTCGAATTATCTGAACGCTCGAGATGTAATCGCCACGTGCAAGGATCGCACCTGGAGGCGCTTCAACCGGTCGATCAAGCGCGAACATCCAGCGAGCGCCGTGTGGAGCGAGCATGATGCGCTGTCGGATTGTATTTCCGCGGCGGATTTGCCTGGTCGAACGAGAGATTGGGAATGGTGCGTCCGCCGCTCGCCATTCCATGCCGTCGCAATGCCACATGACTAACCCGCGCCAATAAATAGAACCAGGTAGACGCATTTTGCTGTCGGGAATCGCCGCGCGAAAGGCAATGTCTGAGGAATTTACAAGAGTTGCGATGCTCCCCGGCGAGAGTCGACCCGAGAGGCCGGGGGTTGCCGAACGGATAGAGCGAAGTTCAAACCGGAAACTGGTATTGATTCGAGGAAACAAAATGAACAAGAGAACGACGATTGGCGCCGCTTGAACAAGGAGTTTGCAGGTTGTGCCCAGCGGGGCCCATAGAGCGTCGGGTGCCGACCCCCGATGAAACTGGACCAATGCCACAAGCATCAACGCAAATCCGATCAAAAGGCAGAGGGCGATCGTGAAGTCCTGCGAAAGAATAAATCCGCAAAGACAAAGCACCCATCCTATTAACACCATGACTTGGAATTCGCGGGCAGTGTGCGCTTCCAGGATCTTGAGCGACATCAGTACTACAAGCAGCGATATGCCCGGCTCGACCCCGTTAAGAGAACCGTAAGTGGTGAAGATGGCCAGAAGCGCCACCGCCGCGAGTATCAGCTTCAGGCTTGCAACGCGAAGGCGGTACCCTCTTGGCTCCATCCAGAATTTCATCGCCAGCGCGACTAAAAAAAGAGAAGGAACCCAGCTTGCGATTGAACCGAACATTGGTGGTAGTGTGAAGAGCAGCGCGAAAGCCAGCCAAAGAAACGGTCGCCGTGGAATGCTGGTATCTTTGTTACTCCTGCTCATACTTTTGTCAGTTCACTGGCCGCTGGAACACACTGAGTGCACGGAGGCATTGGTGAAAATGCGATTTGCCGATAGCGGGCGAAATTTTAGTGCCGGGAAGACTGAGACCGTAAGGGCGCCGTGCACGTTCCGCTTCGACCACCCAAAGCGCCAGCTGGGACAACCTTTCTTCCACGTTTGCTAACGGGAGAGCAGAAAAATCAAGATATACGGCGCTCTGCGCTTCAGTTGTAAATTGTTTCGTCATCAATGGCTGGCCTCGAGCGACGGCCTTCCAATCGATATGACGCTGAGATTCGCCCGGCGCATACGCGCGCACTCCCGCAAAATCATCGCCTTCTTTAGAATCGCTTAGTGGCTGGGTGCCCCGCCGGTTTGCGAAGCTTGAAGGGAGTCGAGCGTCGCCCGCGGGTCTTGGATAAACAATATAGCTTTGAGAAGCCACAAACTTCTTTAAAAGCCGAATAAAACCGAGCGGATAAGTGCTCGTTAAATACAACGTTCCGACTGTATGTTCGCCCCGATGCCGCGCGGGAAATCGCAACGTTACGCGCGCTCCCTTAAGGCCGGGAATGTAGTCGACGCGCTGGCGTTCCCCGGTAGAACCCAACACGGCCAGGTCGATTCCACGGCAGGCTGCACGGGAACCGTTCATGATTTCAACGGGTAACGAGATCTCCTGACCGACAAAGGCGGGGTGCACGGATTCGAGAGTTATTGTTGCCCCTCGGAGATTGATCAGAGTGTGCGGAATCGAAACGAGGAATACCGATACCAGCGCGAATAGGAGTAGATAAGCTGCGGCGTTATTCTGACTCGCTGCCGCGTACCACATCGCACTCAGCACAAACAGTAGCCCGGCAAAAGCTATGGTTGGATAAATGAGCGGAAATTTTCCTGCCTTCACGGAACGGGCACGGTATGAATCAGATTATCGGCCAGGGTGCGTCCGCTTTGTCCGGGCTCTTCGATATCATGTCCCAGCCGATGCGCCATGACGGGAATCCCCACAGCTTGAATGTCTTCAGGAAGAACCATCTCGCGTCCGTGCATCAGAGCCCAGGCTTGGGATGCATGCAGCAGGGCCAGACCGGCACGCGGCGACAAACCGGTGTTGTGACGCTGCCGTGACGCGTCCAGCAAATCCTGCAGGTAATCGAGTAGCGCAGGAGACGCATGCACCTTTCGCACATTGTCTTGAATCTCGATCAGCATTCGGGGGCTAATTGTCGGTTTCAACTCCTTCAGCATGTCGCGACGATCCATGCCAAGAAGCATGACGCGCTCGCTGGCTCGGTCGGGCACGCCTAACTCAATCCGCATCAGAAATCGGTCCAGCTGTGATTCGGGAAGCGGAAACGTGCCGACCGCATGTTGCGGGTTCTGGGTCGCAATTACAAAAAATGGCTCGGGCAGCTCATAAGTCACGCCGTCGATGGAAATACGTTGTTCTTCCATTGCTTCCAGCAGCGCGCTTTGCGTTTTGGCGGTCGCGCGATTGACTTCGTCGATCAGCACGACCTGCGAAAAAAGCGGGCCTCGATGGAATACGAAGCGTTGCTCGTCCCGATCGAAGATTGAATTGCCAAGAATGTCTGCTGGCAGCAGGTCACTCGTAAATTGGAGGCGCTGGAAGGCGAGCGCGAGCGAGCGCGCTAATGCCTGGGAAAGCGTTGTCTTACCGACGCCCGGGATATCTTCGATTAGAAGGTGGCCTCGTGCGAGGAGGCAGGCGACCGCAAGCTTTACTGCCTGATTCTTGCCTACGATGACTTCGCAAATCTGCTTTGTCAGGGCGTCAATATGATCGGTCACTGTGGAATGATCTGTGGGAACGCTGTGCGCCGCAAACAGGATATATATGCAAGGAGTTGACGTATCTTCCTGCTTTTCCTCTTGCACAAGCTCTAACTCCAGCTCTGAAGAAATTACTTTTTCTGTTCACTTGGATTTCCCAATGCCTTTTTGCGATGGCTCGTCCGCCTTTTGTGTCTGTCTGCTCAGGAGTACCGTCGGAGTTTGCTTTAGAGGAGTGCGGTCGCGAAGGAGCAGGAGATGGATGAGCGTCGCGGTAGCATTTCGTAATCACGCCGAGCACGAACGCTGCGAGTATGAAGACGGCTACCCGTCTCTCTGTGGGAGTGAGGCGTAATCTTTGCCTCAGTTCTTCAAATTTGAAACGCCGGTTCTTTTTAACCAAGTCGCGCCTCCATCCAAATGGTTGTGGTCAGAACCACTGACACCTCTC
This sequence comes from uncultured Verrucomicrobiae bacterium, assembly GCA_963838045.1. GTDB lineage: Bacteria > Verrucomicrobiota > Verrucomicrobiia > Chthoniobacterales > UBA10450 > Udaeobacter. The sequence goes on from CAWIPQ010000008.1 coordinate 19,403, forward strand.
GTTAGCCGAGTGTCTAAACAATAGCGCCTCATTCGTAGCGTAGTGCTTCGATTGGGTCGAGGTTGGCTGCTCGATAGGCGGGGTAAAGGCCGAAGCCGATGCCGATGGCGGAGCAGACGAGAAGGCCGGCAATCGCCCAACCATATGGGAAGATGATGTTCACCTTAAGCCAAACAGCGAGCAAATCGCCGGCAATGATTCCGAGGACGATCCCCAGGATTCCGCCAGCTTCGGAGATGAAGACCGCTTCGGTTAGGAATTGACGCAGAACGTCGCGGTTCCGGGCACCTATGGATTTGCGCACGCCGATTTCCTTGGTTCGCTCGGTAACGCTTACAAGCATGATATTCATGATACCGATCCCCGCGGCCACAAGCGCGATGAGGCTGACCACAAACGCGCCGATGCGCACAATGCCGGCGACAGACGTGAATGCGCTTTTGAGTGAGTCATTTGAGTAAATCTCGAAATCGTTTTCCTGGTCGGCGCGTAATCCGCGCGCAATGCGCATCGCGCTTATCCCCCTGTCCAGCGTCTGATTGTAAGTATCCGTGGAGAAGGCCTGTGTCGCGATGTTAACGGTCCGTTTCGCTTCGCCGTAATCCTCGAAAAATCGCGTGATTGGCATGATGCAAAGATCGTCCTGACTCTGACCAAAGGAGGTTCCCTTTTCCGCGAGAACGCCAACGATCGTATAGGTGTGCCCGCTTACTCTGACGACTTTGCCGATCGGCGTTTCGTGCGGAAATAATCGTTTTTCGATCATCTTGCCGACGACGATTACCCGGCGGGAAAGCGCGACGTCTTCGTCGTTCAAATTGCGGCCGTAGCCAAGCGTATACGCGTTAGCAGCCAAAAAGCTTTTGTTCGTGCCGACGATGAGCAGACTCGGCGTCGTTTTTACTCCGTTATAAACGGCTTGTCCTTTTACTTCGTAGCCGAAACTTTTGAGACAGATCTCGCGAGCGTTGCCCTCCATCAATTTCGCGTAGTGGAGCGCCTCCCGATACGTGACATTGCGACGGTTCAGATATTTTTTCTTGATCTCTCCTCCTACGTTCACGTTCGCCGGGTATTTGGCGAACTGAAAAATATTAGAACCGAGAAAGCTAATACCACTTTCGATGGATGATTGCAGTGCGCCGATGGCAGTCATCACTGAGATCACCGAGAACACGCCGATGGTGATGCCGATCATCGTCAGGGCAGCGCGAAGCTTGTTCGCACCTAACGAGGCCAAAGCCATCTTTAATGATTTCACGGAATAAGCATCTCATTGACACCGGCCTTCAGGCCAGTGACAGTGAAATAATCGTCCCTGGAGCCGTTTTAACGGCTTGTAAGCGCGCAGAATCTTTGCCGTCGCAGCGGATGTAGATAAGCCGTTGAAACGGCTTAGGGCATTCCGCGCGAACGCCACCGGCCTGAAGGCCGGTGTTAGTGATACAGATGCATGAATCACTCATATCTGAGCGCCGCTACGGGATCCAGGCGGGAGGCCGACCAGGCGGGGGCGAAACCGGAGAACAAACCCGTGAGGATTGAGACAGCCATACTCACTAGTACCAGGCTAAGCGAGAAACGGACCGGAAAAGAGGGAAATGCCTTGCCGATGCCGCTGCACATTACGTACGCAATCCCCAAGCCGATCATGCCGCCCAGCAGACAAAGCGAAGTGGATTCGATCAGGAATTGAAGAAGAATCGTACGTCTCCGCGCGCCAAGAGCTTTGCGCGTTCCGATTTCGCGCGTGCGTTCTTTAACGCTTACAAAGGTGATGTTCATGATCCCGATTGCGCCGACGAATAGCGAAAGGCCGGTAATGAAAAGTCCGGCGATGGCGATGGAGTTCTTGATCGGATCGAGCGTGCTTTTGAGTGCCTGCTGTTCGTTGATGCTGAAGTCGTCCTTTTTCTCCGGCGGCAAACTGCGGACCCGTCGCATTACGCCGGTGAGCTCGTCTCTCGCTTCGGCCAGCCTGCTTTTTGTCCTTCACCTTAACGAGAATGTCCGATTTGCTTTTTGCGCTGAAATATTTTTGAAATGCCGGCAGCGGCATCACCACAATCGAATCAAGGCTGAACAGCCCGAGAAAAGTGCCTTGCCGTGAAATGACGCCGACTACCTTGAAAGGCTGTCCATTGATCAACACCGATTTTTCGATCGGGTTTTCGGAAGGAAACAACGCGTCCGCCACATCGTAGCCGATCACGCACACATTGGCGCCGCCACGAGATTCGACTTCGTTAAAAAAACGGCCTTCGCTGAAATCGAACGTCGAAGTGATGAGGTAATCCGAAACGGTACCTCTGATCAGAACGTTGCTGACTTCGCTTTGTCCATATTTCACGCTGCGCAGCAGACTGGACGTCGGCACTGCGATCACGAGATTCGAATTCGGAGTGGCCGCGATGATGCGATTGATCGGCTCCGCATACTCTGTCTTGATCTTTTTGCGGTCCCGATAATTCCACCAATCGTCCACAGGCTTCCACGGCCATTGCGACACGTAGAGCACGTCGTCGCCAAAAATGGCCATGCTTTTGTCGAAACCCACCTGGATTCCGGTGATGGCGGTTCCCATCAGGGTCACGGCGACAATCCCGATGATGACGCCGAGCGCGGTGAGAGTGGAACGCGTCTTGTTGGCACGCATCTGCGCCAGGGCGATTTTCCAGCTTTCGCTTAGCTCATAGACGAACCGTTTCACGTGTACGTGGCTTCAAGCGGACCTTCGATCGGGAACATGCCAATCTCATCGAAGCCGCCGTCGTCGCTTTCAATCAACCCATCGCGCAACCGGACCGTGCGCCGAGCATGCTGTGCGATATCACCTTCATGCGTGACGAGAATAATCGTGTGCCCGCGCTGATAAAGATTTTCGAAGAGCGCCATGATTTCTTCGCCCGTCTTGGAGTCGAGATTGCCGGTCGGTTCGTCGGCCAAAATGATCGATGGATTGTTCACCAGAGCCCGTGCGATCGCCACGCGCTGGCGTTGGCCGCCCGAGAGTTCGTTAGGCTTGTGATGCAAACGATCGCCGAGCCCGACCTCACGTAACACAGTCGCGGCGCGTTCCCAGCGCGTTTCGGAATCGATCCCGGCATAAACAAGCGGAAGTTCGACATTCCGCAGGCTGTCAGCGCGCGGAAGAAGATTAAACGTTTGAAAAACAAATCCGATCTCGCGATTGCGAATGGACGCCAGTTCGTCGTCGCTCATTGCGGAAACGTCGCGACCATTGAACTCGTAACGTCCGGAACTTGGGGTATCCAAACAGCCGAGCATGTTCATCAGCGTCGATTTGCCACTGCCACTGGGTCCCATGATGGCGATGTATTCGTTACGGCGAATTTGCAGGGACACGCCGCGGAGTGCGTGAACGATCTCTTCGCCCATCACGTAGTCCTTAGTGATGTTCTCGATGTCGATCACCAGGTGGTCACTCATTTGTCCCATTTGTTCTGGCAGCCTGATGAGTCTCGCAGACAGATCAGGCCAATGTTCAATTCACTTCGTTGCTTCCTTGTCGTAGGCGATCTTCGCGCCTTCTTTTAGCTTCCGGCTGATCGCGCTGTAGCTGCCCGAGATCACTTCGTCACCCGGTTTGATCCCGCTCTTGATTTCCATGTAGGAATCGTCGGCAATTCCTGTGGTCACCTTCACCATGTGCGCTTTGCTGCCCTCCTTAAGGAAAACAACTTTGATCAGTTTCTCGCGTTCCTCCTTCTCCGTGTGCTTCTCGAGACGTTCATTGCTCAGTTCCGCCTTATTGTCGTCCTTGTCGCGCGCCGCTATCTTTTGTTTCTGCTTTTCGATTTCTTCCGGACTGAGATTGCTGTCACCGGTGCGAATCGTCACGCTCTGCATCGGCACGGCGACAGCGTCCTTGACCATATTGGTTTCGATATCGGCGGTGCAGCTTAAACCGGGGCGTAGAGCCACGTCATGATCGTCGATTCGAATTTTCACTTCGAAGTTTGTCACTTCTTCCTGTGTGCCCGCGCCCGTTGTCTTTCCGGTGTTGGCGATTTGCTCCACGACACCGTGGAATTTGCGATCGGCGTAGGCATCGATTTTCACGTTGGCTTTATCACCAACCTTGACGTTGACGACATCATTCTCGTTAACGTCAACGACAGCCTGCATGTGACTGAGGTCGGCTACGCGCAAAACTTCGGTTCCGGCGAATTGATTAGTCGCGACGAGGCGTTCGCCCAATTTGCTGTTCAAAACCGTCACCGTTCCATCCATCGGCGAATAGATCGTTGTTTTCTCCAGTTGATCTCGCGCCTGGCTTGAGGCGGCCTGCGCGCGTTCGATGTCGTGCAATGAGCTTTCGTAGGTGTTCTTCGCTACATCATAGGCGGCATCGGCGGCATTATATTCCTGCTCTGAAATGAGTTTTTTATCGAACAAATCTTGAGCTCGCTTTAAGTCGTGCTGGGTTTTTAGCATCGTCGCTTTTAGCTGAAGGTTCGTCGCCTTCGCTGCGCTGATCGCCGCTTCCTGCTGTTCGAGCAGCGCCTTGTAGGAGTCGGGCTTAATTTTTACGAGCAGGTCGCCCTTTTTCACCCGCATACCATCCTCAATCGGCAGCTCGATAATTTCGCCCGCCACTTCCGGCGAAATTTTCACTTCGGTTTCGGGCTGTATCTTGCCTGTGGCGGATACGGTCTGCAGAATCGTCCGGCGTACGGCTTTCTCGGTTGTTATAGGAATCGGTTTCTCACGTTTGCCCGCGACGAATAACCCGATGATCAGCAGCAGCACGGCTCCGGCGGAACCGAAAAGAATCCTGCGTCTGCGACGCAGTCGTACGCTTCTTCGCGGCCTCATGGACGAGTGGGGGAGTAGTCAGCGCTTGATGCATGCCAGATTCGCTTGTGCGGACTGAAAGTATCTCTCTTTAGACTTTCGCCAACGGCGCATGTTCATAGCCATTAAGCATAAGATGCCCTTTACGCCTGATTCGGATTCAACCAATTTTCCCTGGGCGCCTGTTTTTTCGGTCCCGAATTTGTTTGATTGCCCAGGCCGCATGCTCGGCAATCATTGTGTCCGGGTCTGCTGCCACGCGTTGGAGCGCGGGAAGATCGGATCGATCGCCCACATTACCCAGCGCAACGCACACGTTGCGCACGAATCCGCGTCGCTTGATCCGTCTGATCGGCGAATTTTTAAATAGCGCCCGGAAGTCATCGGCGTTCAAATCCAAATACTCTCTAAGCGACATGCCGGTCGTTGATCGCCGAGCGGAAAACGCCGTTTCCCGGGACTCCTGGGCGAACCGATTCCAAGGGCACGCTTCAAGACAATCGTCGCAACCAAAGATCCGGTCGCCGACAAGTGGACGAAGGTCCAGCGGGATCGCCTCTTTGAGTTCGATGGTCAAGTACGAGATGCACCGGCGTGCGTCGAGCCGATGCGGTCCGGTGATCGCGCCAGTGGGACATGCATGGATACAACGCTCGCATGTTCCACAACGATCCAGGATCGGCTCGTCCGGCGGCAGTTCCAGCGTAGTCAAAATTTCTGCGAGAAAGAACCAGGTCCCAAGCCGTTGATCGATCAGCATGGTGCTCTTGCCATGCCACCCAATGCCCGATTGGGCACCGTGATCGCGCTCTAACAACGGGCCGGTGTCGACGTAACATTTTTGGTGTCCACCGAAACCGCGAAGAAACTCGTCGATCTTGGTGAGCTTTACTTCGATCACATCGTGATAATCCTCCCCCCAGGCGTAGCGTGCGACGCGGCCTGTACTGGCGGTCTGCGACCGCCGAGTTGGTTCTCCTTGAAAATAATTTAACGCAAGAACAATGATCGATCGCGCCCCCGGCAAAATCTTCTCCGGATGGCAACGCTTTTCCTCGCCACGTTGCATGTAATTCATCTCACCGTGAGCGCCCCGGCGTAGCCATTCACGAAACTCCGTCACGTGCGCGGGCGGATTGCAGGCTGCAATGCGGCAGGAATCAAAACCGACGTCTCTCGCTGAAGAAACGAGCCGCACCTTTAGTTCTGCTGCGGAAATCTGCGTCATGACTTTGTCACCGCGCCAAATCCGGTTTCCCAATTCACCCTCTTTAGTTTACTCAGGATCGCAACGGCGACTTCTTCCTCTGTAAGCCCTGATGTATCGACGCGGATATCCGCAATTTTTGCGTAAAGAGGGCTTCGCGCATCAAGGATTTGCGAAAACGTTTTACTCGGATTTTTCGTCTGCAGCAATGGCCGGTCTGTTCTTTGTGAGGCTCTCGCAAAAAGTGTTTCCTTGTTGCCGTCGAGCCACACGATAAGGCCGAGTCGCTTCAAAATTCCCACGTTTTCTTCGCGCAACACTATCCCGCCGCCCGTGGCGATGACTGCCGGTTTCGTTCGGGAGACTCTCCGAAGCGCTTTTGTTTCTGCCTCACGAAATTCTTTTTCGCCGTGCTTGGAAAAAATTTCTGAAACCGACATTCTCAGCTTCGAAGCGATCATTTCGTCGGTCTCGACCATAGCCAGGCCCGTTCGTCGGTGCAGACAATGTCCGACGGCAGATTTGCCGGAACCCATCATGCCAATGAGAACGATGGAGTTGCCTACGCCGCTCACCGCCCAATATCTCATCAACACCTGGCTTCGGCCAGGTGCATTGCGCAGAGAAACAGAGAAGCCGTTTAAACGGCTTCCGACGTACCCTGGTTCAGCCACCGCGCTGAAGCGCGGTATTAATTGTGCTTCGTAGAATTGAGTCGTCGGAGCAACGCGAGCGCGAAGAGTGAGTTTGCTGGCGCAAACAAATCAAACGTCCTACAATTCGCGCATGTCTGAATCAACTCCTTTGGTTGCAGTAATTATGGGAAGCAAATCGGATTGGGATACGATGCGCAACGCCACGGAAACTTTGAGTGGATTGGGCGTGCCGAATGAAGCGCGGGTGCTATCCGCTCACCGGACACCTGATGCGACCGCAGAGTTCGCACGAGGTGCAGCCGATCGCGGTCTGCGAGTGATCATCGCCGGCGCCGGCGGAGCGGCTCACCTGGCTGGAGTTATTGCTGCCCACACGTGGCTGCCGGTTCTCGGCGTTCCGATTCAATCGAAGCTCCAGGGGCTCGATTCGCTGTTGTCCACAGCGCAAATGCCCGGCGGGATCCCAGTGGGCACGCTAGCCATTGGCGAGGCCGGTGCGAAAAACGCGGCGCTTCTGGCGGCAGCAATCCTTGGGCTTTCGGACGAAAAAATTCGGAGCAATCTCGAAGCCTTTCGACGTAAACAGAGTGAGACCGTTCTAGCTGCGAAGTTGCCAACGTGAAAACAGTAATTTCAACCGACCGCGCTGCGGCGGTTGAACTGCTGCGAAGCGGCGAGATTGTCGCGCTACCTACCGAGACTGTTTACGGCCTGGCTGCCGATGCGCTGAATCCAATTGCCGTTGCGAAAATCTTTGAAGCGAAGGAGCGGCCGCGCTTCGATCCACTGATCGTTCATCTTCCCGATCACGAGTGGCTGGAAAAAATTGCCGATATTCGAGCGGACGATCGGCAACTGGTTTTGGCGTTGGCCACCAAATTTTGGCCTGGCCCGTTCACGATGGTGCTTCCAAAGCGCGATATTGTTCCCGGGATTGTGACGGGAGGACTCGACACCGTAGCGGTGCGAATCAGTGCGCACCCGGTTTTCGGTGAAATTGTGCGTGAATTGGATCAGCCGCTGGCTGCGCCGAGCGCAAACCGGTTCGGCAGAATCAGTCCGACGACTGCGCAGCATGTGTTCGACGAACTCGAAGGGCGGATCCAGCTAATCATCGACGCCGGACCGACGGAGCATGGACTCGAGTCCACAATCGTCGCTGTAACTGCTGGCAGGATCGAGATTCTGCGGCGCGGCCCGCTCACGGATGAGGATCTCTCTCAAGTAGCCGAAGTGACTGCCGTTGCGCAAACGCCAAAGATTTCGGCGCCGGGGCAATTACCGTCGCACTACGCGCCGCGCACGCCGCTGCGTCTCATTGATGACGCGAAATTATTCTCGCCTAAAAAAAATCAACGTGTTGGCTTACTGGCTTGGACATCGAGCGCCAGGTTCTCAGCTGACGAGAAACGCTTCACCGCTGTTCGCAACTTGAGCGAGCGGCAGGACCTGCGCGAAGCAGCAGCAAATTTATTTCGTTATCTGCGAGAGCTCGATGCGCTCGGTCTGGATCTTATCGTCGCGGAACGCGTTTCCTCTCGCGGACTTGGCGCGGCGATCATGGATCGGCTGACACGCGCAGCAACTACCGCCGACTAAAAACCAAAACACTCAGTATGGTTTGCGGCAGATCAGTTCGATCGGATGCGTGCGGCCTTCCTCGATATTTTTCGCCGCGTTACGCATCTTGACCAACGCGGTATCGCCCATGAGTAAGTGAAGTCCAAGCGGCGGCAAATTGCCCGTTTCAGCCCTCTCGATCGCCATCTTGTATCCGGCAAGATACTTGTTCCCGGTGTTGTGAACGACAATGTCTTCGAACCCTACCTGGTCCAGGATTGCTCTATTCCTGGATGGGCTAATCAGATACGAACCGCTGCCGTCCGATGACCAGGGGAGAGGATAATGGGGTTCGCCTCCCGGCCCCAGGCCGTGCTCGGTAACCGCGAAAAAGGCTCCGGGCTTTAGCACTCGATAAGCTTCGCGAAAAAAACCGGCACGATCCGCCACATTCATGGTGACGTGTTGTGTGTAAGCGCCATCGAACGAAGAGTCCGGATACGGCAGGTGCTGACCATCGCCATGTTCGATGTTCACCTGTCGCTCCATTCCCAGAAGTGCCGTCAGTTTGTTGGCGGTTGCGACGAAAGATTTGGTAATGTCGATCCCTCTCACATGACACTGAAATCGGTGGGCGATGTAGCGGGCCGGGCCGCCGAGTCCGCAACCGATATCGAGTATGTGCTGGCCCGACTTAATCGGAAGGTGATCAGCAAGCTCGGCTGTCGCAGGAAAACCGCGGGCATGAAAATGATCTACTGGCGCGAGATCTTCCAGTGTCAGGCCGTCTAACGGCTTCGACATCCTACCTAATGTCGAAACGATCAGGCCGTAGATGTTGTTCTTGCTCCAATGATCCTCAATGCGTTTTGCATGTCCCATTTCGCCTCCCCGGCGCGTGTGTGATCGCTGGTTCACGCGCAGACACTAAAAACGTGCGGAATGATTTCAGGAAATCAAACGCCGATTTTATGGCAGCCCACTAGTTGCCACCGGGATCGACCACTTCGAAGTGAATGTTATCGCTGCAGAACAAGTTCCTGTGCGGAGACCTGGGGCTGCGATTTCAGATCGGTCAAAGTGCTCGTTGCACGCTTGGGATCGAACGCCAGACAAGCCTGGATAAATCCTTTAAACAACGGATGCGGTTTATTCGGTTTGCTTTGAAATTCGGGGTGGTACTGGCAACCGACGAAATACGGATGATCACGCAATTCAATCAGCTCGGCCAGGGTCCCATCGGGTGAGGTTCCCGAAATCATGAAGCCTTTGGCATTCATCCGGTCGCGGTATTTCATGTTGAACTCATAGCGATGCCGATGCCGTTCCGTTACTTCAGTATCGCCGTAGATTTTTTTTCCCAGGGTACCTGGAACAATTTTTGTCGGCCACGTTCCCAGCCGCATGCTCGCGCCTTTGTTCTGTACCCCGCGCTGTTCTTCCAGGAGCGAGATCACCGGATCTGAAGTCTGTTTGTCGAACTCAGTGCTATTGGCATTTTCGATTCCACAAACGTTTCTGGCGAATTCAATCGTGGCCACCTGCATGCCAAGACACAAACCAAGATAAGGGATCTTGTGCTCACGGGCATAGCGCGCCGCATTGATTTTTCCTTCCGCTCCGCGTACGCCAAATCCTCCGGGAATCAAAACTCCAGCTACGTCCTTGAGTTGATCATCGACGCCGTCAACAAGTGCCTCCGCATCGACTAACTTCAGATCGATTCCGCAGTCTTCGCTGGCAGCAGCATGAGTCAGCGATTCATAAATGCTCTTGTACGCGTCCCGGACTTCCATGTATTTGCCGACCACAGCGATCTTGACGCGCTTGCTGGGACTAATGACGCGGTCAACGAATTTCCTCCAGTCTTTCAGATCGGGTTTGGGCGTTTCGAGGTGGAGAAGATCGCATACCAACTGATCGAGTCCTTCGGCATGCAGGGTCAAAGGTACTTCGTAAATCGTATGCTCGACATCCCGTTCCTCGATCACTGCCTTTTCTGCCACGTTACAAAACATTGAAAGTTTGCGGCGCACATCGTGGTCGAGCGGCTTTTCGGTGCGGCAGATTAACACCTGCGGCTGTAATCCGATCTCGCGGAGCTTGGCCACGCTCTGTTGCGTCGGTTTCGTTTTCAATTCGTGCGCTGCCTTAATGTACGGAACGAGAGTGACGTGCATCTCCACCACATTTTCCGGACCGACTTCGAGAATGAATTGCCGAATCGCCTCGAGAAACGGGAGACCTTCTATGTCTCCTGTGGTGCCGCCAATTTCTGTGATTACAACGTCGTATTTCGATTCGTCTGAAAGTTTACGGATCCGATCCTTGATCACGTCTGTGACGTGCGGGATCACCTGGACCGTCTTCCCGAGATAATCGCCGCGGCGTTCCTTTAGAATGACTGTCTCGTAAACCTGACCGCTGGTGAGATTGTTATGCCGGGTGAGAACGCAGTTGGTGAAACGCTCATAATGTCCGAGATCGAGATCGGTCTCTGCGCCGTCATCGAGCACATACACTTCACCATGCTGCGATGGATTCATGGTTCCGGGATCGACATTCAAGTACGGATCGAATTTTTGGAGAACAACACGCAATTGACGCGCTTCCAGGAGCGTTCCCAGTGAAGCTGCGGTCAGGCCTTTGCCTAACGAACTGACCACACCACCTGTAACAAAAATGTATTTCAACGGGCGATCCTCCCTTTAGCCAAAGTAAGCTTTCGCTCGAGAGCTTTTGCGTCGGCGAGTGTGTCTATGCCGGGAGATCCCTTCGCGGTGATGAGCACATGAACCTTTACACCATTTTCCAATGCCCGCAATTGCTCGAGCGACTCAGCACGCTCCAGCGGCGTCGGTTTCCACTTCACAAATTGGAGGAGCGCATCGCGACGGAAACCATAAATGCCCTGGTGGCGAAGATAACGAACCTTGGAAGAGTTAGCGGCGTAAGGGATGAGGCTTCTCGAAAAGTAGAGAGCGCAATTGTTGCGATCGAGGACGACTTTATTCTGGTGCGGCGATTCCGCCTCGGCAGGATTGGTAAAGGGATGCGCCGCAGTGACGATGCCGATCGTGCCGTCGGAGCGAAGTTTTTGCACAAGCTGATTGATCAGGCGGGGTTTTATCAGCGGTTCATCGCCTTGAATGTTGATGACGAAGGCGAAGTCTTGAGCATGGCGCGCGACTTCGGCCACGCGATCGGTCCCGCTGGAATGTTTGGGCGAGGTTAAAGCGACTTCTGCCCCCCAGTTAAACGCCGCCTCAGCGATGCTCATGTGATCAGTTGCGATGATCACTGTGTCCAGCTCGGTGGCACGTCTGCATTGCTCCCAAACGTGTTGTAGAAGGGGTTTGCCTCGAATTATATACAATGGTTTACCTGGAAAACGCGTAGAACCAAAGCGTGCGGGAATGATGCCAACGGCTTTGGCTCGCGTCTCTCGCGATGACCCCTGTGTCATGGCGTTTCGTTCAATATAATATCGACGGCTGCCGGTAGATCGACCGCGATCCAATCCGCCGTGGTCGTCATCATGTCCTCTTGAGAACCGGTCTGCACCCGGATCGCCCGTACCCCTGCGTTGTGGGCACACTCGACATCGACTTCTTTGTCGCCAATAAAAAATGACCGCGAAAGATCGATCTGGTAATTCTGCACAGCTTTGAAAACCATTCCCGCCGCCGGCTTGCGGCAATTCGAATTTTGCCCGGGAGGGTCCGGACAGAAATAAGTGGCGTCGATCAATCCATCGCCGATCTGTCGCAAAACCTCGGCCTCAACCGCGCGATATTGAGCAAGCGTGAAGAATCCGCGGCCTATGCCGCTTTGATTTGTGATGACGATCAGTTTGAACCCTCGGGATTTCAGATGCGACAGCGCTTCAAATACGCCTGGAAAAATCCGCACGTCTTTGGGATTGGAGCAATAGTCGCAATCCTGCATGAGCGTTCCGTCGCGATCGATAAACACGGCAGGCGACTGCGCGTCACTCATGTCCGCTGTCCTCTTGGAAACTGGTGATCAATTCATCTCGCGTCACCGTCGCGGTTCCCAGTTTGCTAACGACCACGGCACTGGCGTGGTTTGCAATCTCCGCTGCTTCAATCGCAGTTCCGCCGCACACCAGTCCGAGCGTGAAGAGGGCGATCGCCGTATCACCCGCTCCGGAGACGTCGAAAACCTGACGCGCCTTGGTAGGAATGTAATGAGGCGCTTCATCCTTCTGAAAAAGCATCATGCCATCTTCCCCGAGGGTGATCAGGACGTATTCTGTTTCCCATTGCTTAAGCAGCGCTTGCCCAGCCCGCTCGATGTCAACGTCTTTTTTTTGAGCTTTATCGGGATCACGCCAGGGAATGCCCGCGGCGAGGAACGCTTCCGCGCGGTTCGGTTTCACAACTGTAACGCCCTGCCAGTTAACGGGGTGTTGTGGATTGGGATCAGCCGCTACGATTTTGCCAGCCGCACGTGCCTCGCCGGTAATTTGCGTGGCTAACTCGGATGTCACAAAGCCTTTGCCATAGTCTTCGAAAATGATCGCATCAGTCTCTTCAATACGGTTTCGAACGGCCGCCACCGCCTTTGCAATCTGCGCCGCAGAAGGAGCAACAAATTTTTCCCGATCGACGCGAACTACTTGTTGATGCAGTGCGATGATGCGCGTCTTGACGATCGTGCAAAAGCTTTCGTCCCTGACCAGACTGGACGTGTCGATGTCTTGCGCCTCTAACAGCTCCTGCAACTGCAACCCGCTGCGGTCATTGCCAACCATGCCAATTACGGCAACGCGGTCGACAAATTCACGCAGATTGCGAGCAACGTTAGCTGCGCCGCCCGGGTAGAACGATTCGCCGGTTACCTCTACCACCGGAACAGGAGCCTCAGGTGAGATGCGGCCGACTTTTCCCCATACGAACTCATCCAGCATCAAATCGCCGATAACCGTGATCCTTCTCGAACTCGCCCGCGAAAGAATCTGCTCCAAACGGTTCAAATTCATGGCAACTTGAGATCTAGCGTGTGGCGCCCCAAATGCTCTGCACGTCGGTATTTGGGCCGAACTGATAAAATCGATGCTGCCATGAGTTGTCTACGGCGAGAGTTCCGGTTAAGGTTCGCTCCATTAATCCTGAATACATAGCCGAAATCAACAGTCGAAACTGCCAATGATGCCGTTTATCAGACATTTCAAGTTGAGCGTCGGGTTGCTCTGTGGGCTTTCAGTTTACGCATATGGCACCCAGGCGCCTCAGCACATTAATATCAATCAACTCTCTACAACCGTAGAAGATGTAGTTGTCCCGTTGCCCAACGAGATCTTCGGAGCGCTCAACAAACTGGGCACCGTCAACTGGAGATCGCATGTCCGCAGTGATAAGGGGCCAAACTTTACCGAGCGGCCGCGTATTGCGCTTTTGCTCGGGACGGTGATCGCGGATGGTTTCATTGCCGTCCAGGCGGAAGATGCTGAAGCCGTGAAAGATATCGGCCAGCGCGTCCTCGCGTTGGCGAAGGGGATCGGGGTGGGCAATTCGATCACACCGCATGCCAAGGCGATTATCGAGGCAGCAGACAAGCGTAATTGGAGCAATGTCAGGCGGGAACTGGATCGCACCCAGAACAGTGTACAAGAGGCGATGAACGAAGTGCATGATGAAAAATTGTCGCAACTGGTGAGCTTGGGGGGGTGGCTGCGTGGCACCGAAGTACTAACCTCAGTGGTAAACGACCACTTTTCGCCCGATGGGGCAGAGTTGTTGCACCAGCCCGATTTGCTTTCGTATTTCCAAAAAAGGCTCCAGGCGATGCCGGAATTTGATCTTCCAATTATCCACCAGATTCGGGATGCTCTTGGCGAGGTGAAACCTTTGATTGATGTCGGCGATCGCAATATCCCCCCGGAAACGGTGAAAAAGGTCAACGAGATCACCACACGGCTCGAGCAGGGAATCGTCACCAGAAGCTAAAGCTCCATGAACGGTTTCGTGAAGATTTTTTTCAGTGCGAGCTTTCCCCTGCTGCTGCTGACGGCACTGCAGCCGTCAATTCTTGCGTCGGTAGATGACGCGCAATCTTTTGCTCTTCAGGCGGCCGAACCCTACGTAAAGCAAGGGTTCCAAGTACGCGAGGATTACTGGGGAGGTGACCTTGCTGCGGGGGAAAAGAAAGCGGTGCGGCAGCAGTTGTTCAAAGGAAACGAATACTGGTTTTGGATGGGAACCGAAGTAGACAAGGCGAAAGTTTCCGTTCACGTCTATGATTCGGACGGGAAGCTGGCGGAAGAACCCGACAGCTGGGAGAAAGGCCATTTCGCGGCGGCACACGTCATTCCCAAGGCGACAGGCAGTTACTTTATTATTGTAAGCGTGGAGCAATCGCCAGAGGAACGCACGCATTGGGCCCTGGTGTATGGCTTTCGTTAGGTCGGTAGATGTGGGATTGGGACGGGGCCGATGGTATATTGGCTCGAAACCGATGCCACGATTATGACTGAATCGCGGACTTTGCAGTTTGAGAGCCCACGCGCTTTGCAGTCGCTCTACGCAAACGATATCAAGCTTTTGAAAAATCTCGAGGACTCGTTAGGTGTCAAAGTCACCACCCGTGAAGGCTGGATGAAACTGGAGGGTGAGCCCGGCGGCGTCGACAAAGCGCAGCAGGTGTTTCAGCAGTTGGAGCAAGCCCGGCAAAAAGGTGTGGACATTCAAAAGCGCGAATTCAATTACACGCTCAAGGCTGTGACCGAAGAGCGGGATGAGAATCTCAGCGACATTGTTTCCGCAAAGATTGTGACGTCTTCGCGCAAGCCTCCGGTAGTGGCACGGAGCGCGAATCAACGAGCGTACGTGGAGGCAATCGAGAAGCACGACGTCGTCTTTGGCATCGGGCCGGCTGGTACCGGCAAAACTTACCTCGGAGTGGCGATGGCGGTCGCAGCCCTGAAAAAAGAACGGGTCGCACGAATTATCCTGACCCGCCCCGCGGTGGAAGCGGGCGAGGCCCTCGGTTTTTTGCCAGGCGATCTGGAACAAAAAGTCCTTCCGTACCTTCGCCCGCTCTACGATGCCCTGCGGGAGATGCTTGAACCGGAAGAAATGGAGCGGGCAATCGCGCGCCAGACAATCGAGGTGGCTCCGCTCGCCTACATGCGGGGCCGGACTTTAAGCAACGCTTTTGTTATTCTTGATGAGGCTCAAAACACCACAACTGAGCAGATGTTCATGTTGCTGACACGAATTGGTTTGAATTCGAAATGCGTGGTGACTGGTGATGTCACGCAAATTGATTTGCCGGCGAACAAACGGTCCGGCCTGCTTGAGGCATTGCAGGCATTGAAAAATGTGCCGGGAATTGCGACTGTATATTTCACAGAGCGCGACGTTGTGCGACACGAGCTTGTCCGCGCCATCATCGGCGCGTACCAGGCGCACCGTACCCCCGCTCCGGAATCTGATAAATAATTGATATGTTTGATTTTCTGAGACGCGGTCGCCTGGTCAAACGAGGTCTTGCTTCACGGAAGAAACGCCGGCGTCGGTCGCACAGTGAACTGACACGTAATCTGGAAAGTTCATCTTATCTAAAGGTTTTCGTCTTTGCGCTCTTTGCCGGCGGTCTGGCCTTTCTTGTCTTCAGCGGCCAACAGGCGGAGCCCACCAAGAATTACATTATTGCGCTCCTGGTTCTGGCGACTGCCATCACGCAGCTTTGGATTAACCAACCAAAGAGCTTCGAGCAAAACTCGCGCATTTTTCTCGTTTTCGGAGTCATTTTTATCCAATTGGCAGTCACCAAGCTGTTGCTGGTGATTTGTAACAGCGGCAATTACAGCTTCCTGAAACCGGAAATGGGCGGGTTGATCACGCCCTACGCTTTCGCCCCGTTGGTCCTAAGCGTCTTGCTTGGCCGGCAACACGGCCTTTACGCTGCATTCTTCGTCAGCCTCTGGAGCAGCATGTTGTTCGGTCCAATCGATGCCCCGCTTTTAATCACTAGTCTGATCAGCGGATTTACCGCGGTTTCTCTCACACTGCAGGTGCGGCGACGAAGCAGACTGATCCGCGCCGGTCTTTTTGTCGGACTGGCGATCTGGTTGTTATCGCTGACGTTTGGTCTGATCGGGCCAATCAACTGGTTCTATCCGAGCGTCAATGACTGGGGCATGGTCGGCGTGCAAAGCGCTCTGGCTGTTGGTAACGGCATTATCACTGCGATGATCGTCGGCGGCGCGCTGCCGATGCTTGAGAATTTGTTTGGAATTACAACCGACATTTCCTGGCTGGAATCATCGGATCTAAATCATCCCCTTTTGCGCCGTATGACTATTGAAGCGCCGGGGACATATCATCATAGCCTTGTCGTAGCCAACCTTGCCGAAGCCGGGGCGGAGGCGATCGGGGCAAACGCGACGCTTTGCCGTGTCTGCGCGTACTTTCACGACATCGGCAAGCTGGTGAAACCGGAATACTTCACCGAAAACATGAGCTTCGAGCGAAATCCACACGACGACCTCGCGCCGACAATGAGCGCCCTGATCATCATTGCCCATGTGAAGGAGGGCGTCGATCTCGCGCTCAAGCATCGCCTAAACCAGCGCATCATCGACATCATTCAAGAGCATCACGGCACATCGCTTGTGCGGTATTTTTACCAACGCGCGCTCCAGCAACACGAGGACGCGCTGGCAGGCGGCAAGATTATGAGGCTACGCGAGGACGATGTCCCTGAAGTACACGAGGAAAGTTTTCGTTACAGCGGCCCAAAACCTCAGACAAAAGAAAGCGCCATCGTCAGTCTGGCCGATGCAATAGAAAGCGCCTCACGCAGTGTAGAAAAACCGACGCCGCAGAAGATCGAAACGCTCGTCCACGAGATCATCGGTGAACGCATCAGCGACCGGCAACTGGATGAATGCGATCTAACCCTGGGTGAACTGAAAACAATTGCCGACCGATTTCGATTTACGCTCTTGTCGATGTTGCATACCCGGATCGCCTATCCAAAGTCGGGACAAAAGCCTGTAGCTTCACGGGAAGAGACATTGCGACCAGACGTGATGGTCGCTACCCGCAAGCCCGAAAACGCGCCACCGGTGTCGGCCGCGTGATCTGATCGCGCGCCTGGTACCGACGACTATGCTTGTCGCGGACGCGCGCGGGGTTCGCGTTCCTTCGAGCCAGCGGTACTTGGAATAGTGACGAAGGGTCCGCCTTCCATGGGCGTTACTTTGGTAAAAGCAACGGAGGGCAATTCGCTCGGCAACCCGGCAAGAGGAAAATCCTTTCGCAATGGGAAGTATGGATAGCCATCCCACATCAAAATGCGACGCAGATCGGGATGACCCTTAAATTTAATTCCCATCATGTCGTAAACCTCGCGCTCGTGCCAGTTCGCGGTTGGCCAAATGTCTGAAACGGTATCGACTGCACCAAGGTCCTCCGACATTTTTAATTTCAATCGAAGGTGGCATGTATGCGACATCGAATAGAGGTGATACACAATCTCGAAGCGCGGTTCCTCGCCAAAGTTATCGATGCTGGTGATGTCGAGTAGATAATCGAATGAAAGTTGGTCCCGACAGAATTTTGCAATTTCACGGAGGTCGCTCGCCGTGATTGTGCACGTCGTTTCACCGCGAAATTCAGTTCTGTGCTGAAGTTTCTCGCCGAAAGCTTGGCCTAACGAATCGAGGATTTCCTGCGGAGTCATAGCGGACTGTAAGCGCGGTCATTCCGAGCGGAGCGAAGCGGAGTCGAGGAATCCCGTGGCGATAAGCAAAGGCAATGCACCGGGATCCCTCGACTTCGCTCGGGATGACGTGGTGGTCATACTCATGTGAGCGCTTCCTCGAGCTTTTCTGCCAATTGCGGCGCTTGATTTCTGAAGGCGCGTTCGCCTGAAATTTTTTCCTGTAACTTCATCAGGCCAGCCAGCAAAGCTTCCGGACGTGGCGGGCAGCCGGAGATATAAACATCGACCGGTAAAAGCTGATCGATGCCCTGCAGCACGGCGTAGGAGCGATACATCCCGCCGGTGGACGCGCACGCGCCCATCGCGATCACCCATTTTGGCTCCGGCATTTGCTCGTAGATCCGCTTGACCGCTAGCGCCATTTTGTAAGTGACCGTGCCGGCGACAATCATTACGTCACATTGACGCGGGGAAAAACGCATCACCTCCGCGCCGAAGCGAGCGATATCAAAGCGCGATGCAGCCGTGGCCATCAATTCGATCGCGCAGCACGCGAGCCCCATCGGCATCGGCCAAAGCGAGTTCTTGCGCACCCAGTTGAGCGCTGCGTCGAATTTCGTGAAAATTACGTTTCCTTCGATCTTCGAATCGTAGGCCGTCGCGCGCATTTCTGGCATAGCAGACGTTAAAATACCCGCCTTGACGCGCAACCGCTATTCACCTTGAAGCACAGAATCCAGGAACTCAATCGCTGCGTAGTTACGATTCTGAGATGGGATATTCAGAGATTCTCCGAATCTTTCGATTTTGCTTGTTCCTTATTCAGTCGGTCGACATTGCGACATCAGTCTCTCGATAGTATAGAAGCCCTCTTTATGACGAATACCGAGACTGCAAAATCCCACGGCCATCTTATTGCGCCGCATGGTGGCGAACTGGTCGATCTCACGCTTGACTCCGAAAATGCCGCTCAACTCAAAGCGCAGTCCAGAGATTTCCCTTCCTGGGATTTAACGAGTCGGCAAATCCGCGACCTGGAGCTTCTCATGAGCGGCGGCTTTTCACCGCTCCGGGGCTTCATGAACCGGAACGATTACGAGCGCGTCTGCCATGAAATGAAATTATGCAGCGGCGTTATTTGGCCGATTCCCATTACCCTCGACGTGCCCGAAGCGTTTGCGAAATCTCTCAAACCTGGCAGCAGCAAGGTGGCGCTGCGCGATTCCGAGGGCGTCATGCTTGCGGTTCTGTATGTGGAGGACGTTTGGAAGCCTGATCGCAAGACCGAGGCGCAAGCTGTTTTTGGAAGTACCAGTATGATGCATCCCGGCGTCGACTATCTTTTAAACAAGGGACATGACTGGTACGTGGGTGGACGAGTGGAAGGTTTGCAACCGCCCACCCATTACGACTTCAGCACTCTTCGGCTAACGCCATCGGAGCTGCGCACGGAGTTCGTGCATCTGGGCTGGCGCCGGATCGTCGGGTTTCAAACGCGCAACCCCATGCATCGTGCCCATGTGGAATTAACATTTCGAGCCGCGAGCCAGGTCGAAGCCAGCCTTTTAATTCATCCTTCTGTCGGCATGACACGGCCTGGGGATGTGGACTATTTCACGCGTGTTCGTTGTTACCAACTTCTCACCTCAAAGTACCCTCGCGGCACGGCTAAGCTGGCCTTGTTGCCATTGGCCATGCGTATGGGTGGACCGCGGGAAGCGGTATGGCACGCAATCATTCGAAAAAATCACGGCTGTTCGCACTTTATTGTCGGCCGCGATCACGCGGGGCCAGGCAACGACGCCGATGGCAAGCCGTTCTACGGACCGTACGACGCGCAAGAGTTGTTCCGTAAACACCAAGCCGAGATCGGCGTAGAGATGGTGCCTTTCCAGATGATGGTCTACGTAGAAGATCGGGATAAATATTTTCCTGAAAATGAAGTGCCGCCGAGCTCGCGGGTACTCAATCTATCGGGAACAGAATTGCGGCGACGACTCAACGACGGTCGCGAAATCCCGGCCTGGTTCACGTTTCCTGAAATCGCGCGCGAATTGCGGCGTACTTTTCCGCCACGGCACAAACAGGGAATGACGGTATTTTTTACCGGTCTTTCCGGGGCAGGGAAATCGACGATCGCCAACGTGCTGATGATAAAACTTCTCGAAATGGGCGGACGGCCGGTGACGCTGCTCGACGGAGATCTGGTTCGCAAACACCTCTCCTCAGAGCTCGGTTTTTCGAAGGAACACCGCGACATTAATATTCGCCGCATTGGCTACGTTGCCTCGGAAATTACGAAGAACGGAGGCATCGCCCTTTGTGCACCGATTGCCCCTTACGATGCCACGCGTAAGAATGTCCGGGAAATGATCGAGCCATTTGGCGGCTTTATCCTGGTGCACCTTTCCACGCCGGTCGAAGTTTGCGAGCAGCGCGACCGAAAAGGCCTCTACGCAAAAGCTCGTGCAGGCATCTTGAAGGAATTCACCGGAATATCGGATCCCTACGAAGAGCCGACTGACGCTGAAGTCACGGTCGACACAGGGGAGCTCTCACCCGAAGAAGCCGCGCAGGAGATCATTTTACATTTGGAACGGGAAGGCTTTGTCGGAATCAACGGCACTACGAGCTAATTCAGGTACAAATAGCCGCCGACGGAATGGCGAGACGTGCGTCCCGGGCGCTTAGTTCGATGCTCGGTTCAAACAAATTCACGATATCCAGATCGTCTTCGTGTTTGTGAATTCGCGGATGCCGGCGGCGCCGAGTTCACGTCCGAATCCCGAACGTTTCACTCCGCCGAATGGCAGACGCGGATCGGACGCGACCATCGCATTGATAAAGACCATTCCGCTGTCCAGTTCAGATACGAAAAGCTTTTGTTCCTGGCGATCGTTAGTCCACGCGCTGGATCCGAGACCGAATACGGTATCGTTCGCGAGCTTGATCGCCTCTTCGGCATTGCCCACGCGGAAAACGGATGCGACCGGACCAAACACTTCTTCGCGGTACGCGGGCGATTCTTTTGGAACATCGACAAGAATGGTTGGCTCGTAAAAGAATCCCGGTCCTTCAATGCGGTTGCCGCCGGTCAATAGCCTCGCGCCTGCGGCGATTGTTTTTTGAACCTGACCATGCACGCCTTTGAGGATTTGTTCCGTTGCCAGTGGGCCAAGCTCCGTCTGGGGATCCATTGGGTCGCCAATCTTGAGTGCGCGCATACGCTCAACGAAGTGTTCGAGAAAACGATCATGAATCTCATCGGCAATGAGGAATCGTTTCGCGGCGATACACGACTGGCCGCTGTTGATCGTGCGCGCTTTGACGGCAGTGCTCAACGCTGATTCGAAATCTGCGCTTGGCATGACGATGAATGCATCGTTGCCGCCAAGCTCAAGCACAGCCTTTTTGATCTCACGGGCGGCGGTGCTCGCGACAGCTGCTCCGGCCTTTTCACTGCCGGTCACGGTTACGGCTTTTACGCGTGGATCCACGATTAGTTTTTCCACCTGCTCCGGTTCTATGAGCAATGTTTGGAAAATGCCCTCTTCGAATCCTGCACGGCGAAAGATCTGTTCAATCGCCAGCGCGCACTGCGGGACATTCGAAGCATGTTTGAGTAAACCGACGTTACCCGCCATCAATGCAGGCGCGGCAAACCGAAACACCTGCCAGAAAGGAAAATTCCACGGCATAATCGCCAGCACGGGGCCGAGCGGTTGATACTCGACGTAACTTTGAGCCGCATCTGTCTGGGCCGGTTCCTCCTCTAAAAATCGTTCACCGTTCTCCGCGTAAAAGCGGCAACCGCGCGCACATTTATCGATTTCTGCCAACGAATCGCGGAACAGTTTGCCCATTTCGAGCGTAATGATCTCCGCGAACTTTTCTTTTTCCTGGAATAGCAACTCGGCCACACCCTCCAAAAGCTCTGAGCGCTGCGTGAAAGTGGTGCCACGGAATTGTCGGAACGCCATGTCGGCGCGCGCGAGTCGTTTCTCAATTTCCCGGTCCTCTATAGGGGAAAACTCTTTTATCTTTTCGCCTGTTGCCGGGTTGATAGAAGCGATTGCCATACGTGCAAGTAAGCGTGACCGCGTGAATGAGCAAAGGTGGAACGCGTTGTCCTCAACGCGTTGGCTTAAGGCCGCGACTCTGCCGTTGATTTTGTTCTGCGCCTTCGGCGGTGGACATCGTCTTGAGGACAAGCCGATCCACCTACAAACGCAATCCTTTGGGAATCAGGACGCGATCAAGCAAATCGAAAAGCCCTTGCACAAGCAGCGCGAGTAGCGCAGCAGGAATGGCGCCTTCCAAGATCGTGACGTGATCGTTCAGGTTCAGACCGCTCAAAATCGGTTCGCCTAAGCCGCCGGCCCCGATCAAGGCTGCTAATGTAGCAGTCCCAATATTAATCACGGCACTGGTCTTAATCCCGGACAGAATGGAACGGGATGCGAGCGGCAAGTAAATTTGCCAGAGGCGTGCAATCGGGCTGAGCCCCAGCGCGACCGCGGATTCGCGGAGCGCTCGAGGGATGTCCTGGAGCCCGCTCGCGGTGTTGCGCACAATCGGCAGCAGACCGTAGAGAAACAGTGCTGCGATCGCAGTGCGAAGGCTGATACCAAAGAAGGGCAGGGGAACAAGCAAGGCGAGTAAGGCGAGGGACGGGATGGTTTGCACAGCGCCAGTAAAACCAAGAATCGTGTGGCCGATCGCTCCGCCGCGGCTAGCCACGATGCCAAGCGGAATGCCGACGATCACCGATAGAAGTAGCGAAAATCCAGCGAGTTCGAGATGACGAAGCGTCCAGCGTGCGAGCTTCTGCGGAAAGGATTCACCCAGCGCCTTTTTAGAGGTCGCACCTGACTCAAAATATAAATTTGCCGCTTGTGTGTAATTTTTTGTGCGTTCCGCTTCCGCGTTGAGGCGAATCATGCGCTTTTCATCCAATGTTCCGGCCAGGCGACGTAATACAGCAATCGCATCCGCTTGAATGGACGATCGAAACAAGAACACCGCCTCATATTTTGGGAAGAATTGAAGGTCGTCTTCGAGAACGACGAGATCGTTCTGCTCTATTTTTGCATCGGTCGAGTACGCATCCTTTACGTCAATCGACCCGTTGACGAGCGCGCTGTAGCCGAGCGCGTGATCGATTCCGATTACATTCTGTTGGGGCAGCGCGTAACGTTCACGTAACGGTCGCCAGCCGTCCTGCCGGTCGAGAAATTCGTGCGTCAGCCCGATTTTTAGGTCCGGGTACTTTCGCAAATCGCTGATTGTGCGCACACCAAGGCGTTGCGCTTCGACGCGTCGCATCACCATGGCGTAGGTGTTATTGAATCCGAGCGGCTCTGTCATCCCGACGCCAGCTTTCGCGAGTGACTCGCGAATTTGTTTAAGCGACAACGCGTGATCGCTCTTTAGAATTTCCTGCGCAATCGTCCCGGTATATTCCGGATAGACATCGATCTGTCCGCCACGCAGCGCTTCCCAAAGAATAATTGTTCCGCCCATCCCCTGGCGATGTTCCGCCGGAATTCCAGCATCGTTCAGTGCGCGTTTGGCGATTTCACCGAGCACATATGATTCGGTGAATTTCTTCGAACCGATCACCACGTCGGCACCCGAAACAGAATGAATCAGGAATACAGGAAGGCAGGAAAAAATCAGGAGGCAATCTGTAATCCAGAAAACCAGGAAATGACGGAATCGCTTTGATCTACTCGACGAACCATTTCCGCATTCAACACGTTCCTGCTTTCCTGGTTTCCTGCTTTGATTCATACACTCGCCATTCCGCGTTGGGCGTTAATGAACTCGGAGACGAAAGGATCAGCTGCTTTTTCGCGCAGATCAGTAATGCTGCCCTTTTGAACGATTCGTCCCCCATTCATGAGGACGACTTCGTCACTGAAATAAATGGCCTCAGCCAGGTCGTGAGTGACAAAGAGCACGGTCTGGCCAAGACGATCGAAAATGTCTTTTAGATCCGTCTGCAACGAAGCGCGCACCAACGGATCGAGAGCGCCCAACGGTTCATCGAGTAACAGCAATTCGGGAGAAAGCATCAACGCCCGCATCAAGCTGACGCGCTGTCGTTGGCCACCGGAAAGTTCGCCGGGATATCGCGCAAGCAAGTTCTGAGGAAATCTTGTTAAATCACACAGTTCCAGAAGTCGGTTGCGGATTTCCTCCTGGGGTTTTTTAAGATGGCGCGCCATCAAAACAACATTGGCTCGCGCAGTGAGGTGTGGGAACAAGCCGCCCTCCTGGATAACATAACCAATTTGGTGACGCCGGCTGTCGATGTTGTCCGCGGTGATTGGGTCGCCGTCGAAATCGATCGAACCTGAATCCGGTTCGATCAAGCGGATGATCAGTCGCAGCAAAGTAGATTTGCCGCAGCCACTCGGACCGATAAGCACCGTGGTTGTGCCCCGTTCGATCAACAGACTTGTCGGATGCAGGGCGACCGTGTCGCCGTAGCGTTTGCTGACCTCGGTGAGTCGAACAAGCGCGCTCATTAGAGTAGCGCGAGCCTCTGGCTTGCGTTGTGAACTAAATCGCAAGCGGGACGCATGCGCTACTTTGAAGGGACCACAAAATAGAAAAGGCCAAATAAACGCGCCTCGTCAGTCCACATCCGAGCAAACTCGAATCCGTTCTTGCCGGCGAGTGCGGCAAACTCGTTGGGCGAATATTTATATGAAAACTCGGTAATGATTCTGTCGCCGCGAGGGAAATGAAACTTTTGTCCGTCGAGATCGACGAACTGATCAACATCGCTGATGAGATGCATTTCAATTCGGCCGGCCTCTGAATTGTAGACCGCCCGGTGCCGCCAGTGGTCGAGGTCGAAATTTGCACCCAGTTCGCGGTTGATTCGCTTCAGCAAATTCAGATTAAATTGTGCAGTCACGCCGGCTCGATCGTTATAAGCGGCCTCGAGCACGTGGCGCTCCTTTTTTAAATCAACACCGATGAGCAGTCCGCCACCTCCCCGGCAGACATTCGCTATGCGACGCAGAAACTGTCCGGCTTCGCCCGGTTCGAAATTGCCGAGAGTCGATCCCGGGAAATAGACAATCCTTCGGTTAGATTTGCGATCGGGCGACGGCAAAACCACAGGTTGCAGGTAGTCTGCGCAAACGGGTAGAATTTCCAGATTTGGAAAAATCTTTCGGAAAACAGGAGTAGATTCACGGAGTTGTGTCTCGGAGATGTCTACGGGGATGTAAACCGCCGGGTCTTCGAGGGCTTCGATCAAAATCCGCGTCTTCGTGCCCGCTCCGGTGCCAAGTCCGATGAGTTCTACTTTCGGCCCGAGTTGCGATGCGATGTCATCCCGATTTCGATCCAGTATATCGATCTCGGTCCGAGTGACGTAATATTCCGGCAGTTCGCAAATTTTTTGGAAAAGCGTCGCGCCTCGCTCATCGTAGAAATATTTGCACGGCAGTGTGCGCGGATTTGAGGAGAGGCCGGATAATACGTCTGCCAGAAAATCCGACGATTCGGGGATTGAAACCGAATGAGGTGCCATTACCGAATCATGTGCCATTGTCATAGATAAAAGCAGCGCAATCGCTGCGCGGTCGGGCTCCGACGGATTTTAGTCCTCGTCGCGTGCGAGTCGAATTCCAGTGAACTGCCAGCGTTTTTCCGGTTGGAAGAAATTACGATACGTGAGCCGGATGTGAGTGCGCGATGTAGCACAGGAACCGCCACGAAGAACGTACTGGTTGCACATGAATTTACCGTTGTACTCGCCGAGCGCGCCGGGTGCAGCGCGGTAGCCGGGGTAGGGGGAATACCCGCTGCGCATCCATTCCCAGACATCGCCGAACATTTGAAAAAGAGTTCGATGTTGCTGTGGTCTTTCCGCTGAGAAATCGGATGCCAACGCTACGGAGGCCGGATGAAACAATTCGGTCTCGACGAAATTTCCTTCGATAGGAGAATCCATCGCTGCGCGTTCCCATTCGAACTCAGTCGGGAGCCGCCCGCCAGCCCAATTGGCATATGCGTCCGCTTCGAAATAGCTGACGTGCGTGACAGGCTCGGATTGATCGACAGGGCGTAAACCGGAGAGGGTGAAATTCCACCATGCGCCATCCCGTTTTATCCAGTACAGCGGCGCATTCCAGCGTTGTTCGTTCACAGTCATCCATCCGAGCGATAACCAGAATTCCGGCCGGCTGTACCCGTTGTCCTCTATGAACGCAATGTATTCGCCGTTTGTGACCGGGCGGGTGGCCAGCGAAAATGCGGGAACCAGAGCCCGATGCCGCGGTCCTTCATTGTCATAGGCGAATCCATCGCCACCGTGGCCTATCTCAGTCACTTTTTCTTCGAAATCGATAAACTGGATAGGTGCAATGTTTTTTGCAGAGACATCGCCGTTTCGCTGACGAAAAACGGGATAAAGCGGGTTTTGCGCCAGCACGTGCTTGATGTCCGTGATGAGCAATTCCTGATGCTGCTGTTCGTGATGCATGCCCAGGACCAGGAGAGGTTCGATATCACCGAGCAACCGCTCGTTGGCATCTGATAGCAAATCGTCGATGTGCGAGTCGATCGATGCGCGATAGCGTTGCGCTTCGCTGACGGTGGGGCGTGAAATCAACCCGCGCAGATCGCGCCGGTGCATGTCGCCTGCAGCATTATAGTATGAATTAAAGAGATAGGCGTACTCCGGAATTTCGGCGCGATATCCCGGTACGAATTTTTTGAGGATAAATGTTTCGAAAAACCACGTGGTATGCGCAAGGTGCCACTTCGTCGGGCTGACGTCGGGCATCGATTGGACGACGCAATCTTCGGGTTCGAGCGTTGCGCAAAGCGAATTGGTAAAGTTTCTGATTTGATGAAAACCATCGCGCAACCGTTCCAAGCGAGACTGGCTCGCTGGCAAAAAAGATCGTTCCGCCTTCCGGGTGGCGGTGTCGGCTGAGAGGGTGCTCAAGGATTTCCCCCCTCCTGCTCGAGCTCCTCCTTGCGCGCTTCGAGCATTTGATCGTGAGTTGCTTCCTCTATGCCTTCAATCACAAGATGCTCCCCAACGGTCTCCTCTTCTTCGGTGCCAGGACGCGGCATGCGATGACCCTTCGAGCTGGCGATTACATTCCATTCTTCCGTCATATCGGCGTTATCGGGAGTTTCCTCAGGAGGTACGTTGTTTTCCTCGCCCATTAATTCGTGGCGTGCCTTCGTCCAGTCCGCATCGGTAAACTCGTCAGGATTGCGCTCGTCGATCATGGCAATTTCTCTCGCTCGTCGTTCCACCTCCTCAGGCGATGGTGCGCCGATTCCGTTGCCGTGGTCCGAAATTTTTCCCGGTGGAGGTTGCGAGTAATCGTTCATAACCAAACTGAGGAAGCGCGGAGTACTTTTCCTGAGTACAATTTGGACTACAGACCGGAGGCTTGCAATACCAGCGCGAACAAGAGAATACCGTCAGATGAACAGGCAGGATTTCGTTCGCCTTGAGAACGGGGCGGTCGTTGCTTTTGATGAATATGGTGATCGAACCGGGATGCCGGTGATATTTTGTCATGGCTGGCCCAGCGCCCGCACCATGGCCCGACTCGCAGACGAGCCAGCTCGGGCTCTCGGAATTCGCATCATTTCACCAGATCGTCCAGGTATTAGCGGTTCGACTATGCAACCCAATCGCAAGCTGACCGACTGGCCGCCGCTTCTCGAACGTCTCGCTAATCACCTGGGTATCGATGAATTTCGAATGCTCGCAATCTCGGGAGGCGCGCCGTACGCTTACGTCACCGCCCTGGCGATGCCGGAGAGAGTGCGCGCAGTTGCAATCGTGGGCGGAGTAATCCCATTTGCCGAGCTGAAGAATCTTGAAGGATTACTGCCGCTTTACCGATTGCTGCTAAGATTTTACCGTGACAGACCGCAATTATTGCGCCGGTCATTTCATTTGGCCCGATTGTTTTTGTCACTCCGTCCTCCGGTTCGTCTTCGTCCATTAGTTTTAAAGATGCTACTTTTGCGGCCTTGCGACGCGGCAAGCTTGCGCGACGACGCAGCGTTCGAAGCAATTTTCGAAAGTCAACGCCGCGCCTGGCGGGGTTCAGCGGAAGGCGTAATGTCCGACGCTCAAATTTACGCGCAACCGTGGGGGTTCGGGATCGAAGAGGTGCGTGTGCCGGTGCGGCTTTGGCATGGGAAAGAGGACCGCGCTTTCGCGGTTCGGCTTGCGCAAGACATTGCGAACCGTTTACCGAATTGCAGCGCGCGTTTCATTGAGAATGAAGGACATTACTCGCTGCCTATTCGTCACATGCGCGAAATTCTGCAGGATTTGATTTCGTCCTAGGACACGCGCTGGCATCGAAGTACCCAGGAAATGATTCCCATCACGCTTAAGATCGCGCCTGACGAACTGAGCACGGCGGACTTAAAGTTAATCAATCGCTCGCTGAAAGAAATGCGTTCCGCGGCGAAAGCTTTCGCGCCGTTCAAGCATTTACGAAAAGTGGTCGTGTTTGGCTCGGCGCGAATACAGCCAGACTCACCTCATTACAAACTAGCGACAGATTTTGCGTACGAAATGGTCAGGCAAGACTTCATGCTGATCACCGGTGGTAGCGATGGAATAATGGGCGCGGTTCACCGAGGGGCAGGGCGCGCTCACAGTTTTGGACTGAATATCCGTTTACCGTCAGAACGGCGAATAAATGAAGTAATCGAGGGCGATCCGAAACTAATTACACTAAACTATTTTTTTACTCGAAAATTGAGCTTCGTGAGAGAAGCGCATGCGTTCGCGCTGTTTCCCGGTGGTTTCGGGACACTCGATGAAGCGTTTGAGGTGCTTACGCTGATGCAGACTGGCAAAGCACGCATTGTCCCGGTTCTCCTGCTGGACTGGACACGAGGAAAGTATTGGGAGACGTGGAAGAAATTTCTTGCGGAACGTTTGCTCAAGACCGGCTTCGTTTCAGAAGAAGACTTCGCGTTCTTCAAGATCAGGCACAGCGCCCGCGACGCCGCTGCAGAGATCGCCCAATTCTACAAAGTTTTTCATTCGGCGCGATGGGTTGGGAAGAAGTTCGTCATCCGTCTCAATCATTGCTTGTCGAACGAGGTGGTTGCCGACCTGAACATGGAATTCGCAGACATCGTGCGGCGTGGAAAGATCGATCAGCGTACTGCGCCTTCGGACAAGAGAGATCAGTCCGGGATTTCGAAGTCGCCCCGGCTGATTTTCACGGCGTTTCGCGGCAGATTCGGGCGTTTCCGTCAGTTGATTGATTCGATCAATTCTTCTCCAACGATCCAACGTCATGCGAACGGCGAGGACCGCCGCTAACGTTCTGGCGGAGAACAGTAAGATCAGCGCGCAACTTTGCCTCCATCATTCCGTCGAATGAAAAGTGTTCGGTCGCGTAACGGAGACCATTAGTTGCGCATTTCGCGGCAAGATTCGGGTTGGAAAGAAATTCCATGATCGCCGCCGCAAGCGCGTCTGCGTTCCCCGGTTCGATGAGCAGACCGTTTTCGCGATTGCGAACGATTTCCGCGACGTCGCCGACTTTAGTAGCGATCAGGGGACGCCCACTGGCGAAGGCTTCGCGCAGAACGATGGGAGATGCTTCGGTGTGCAGTGATGCAATTACTATCACGTCGCAAGCCGCGTAAACGTCGGGCGTGTCCCATCGGTACCCTGCCATGATGATTTTCTCAGCTAATCCGGCCCGATCGATTGCGTTTCTTACATTGATGCCGCGCTTCAAGATCCCGGTGCCCTGACCGACGATAACGAAGCGGGCATCGGGATACTTTTCCAATACCAGGGGCGCCGCTTTGACCAGTTCGAGCTGTCCTTTGTCCGGCCGAATCATGCCTATGTTTCCAATCAACGGAGCTTCATCGCCGACGCCGATTTCGCGACGGAATTTTGTCCGGTCGCGCGGAGGTTTGAATCTTTCCAAATCGACAGCTGAACCGATGACCTGAATTTTTGCGGGATCGACTCTGTGTTGTTCTACCAGTTGGCGTTTGATGACGGAAGCATCCGCCACGATTTGTGAGCAGCCGTGCTTGAAAACGAACGCACGACTTCTGCTCCCGATTGAGTCAGTGATGCATCGCGCGCGGCTCAGTGGAATGCCACAAAAGTAAAGTGGCAAACAAATCCAATGGTCCTTAGAGCTGTAGGTTTTAATCAGATCAATCTGGTTTTGCCGGCAAAACTTCCACAGGCGTAATGAACAGATTGGATCAACGCGGTTCTGCAGCGGCATTGTGACAAGCCGGGTTCCGAGTTCAGAAGCCTTGGAATGAACCTGGCTGTCCGGATTGCAGATTAGCCATGCTCGATGACCGTGAGCATTGAGCCAGTTGATCTCAAGACAGGTGCGATATTCCTGACCGCCCCAGCTGCGACTACTCTCTACGTACAGAATGTTCACGTCGAATTGGCGGCCGCGCGCCTGGGGGCAAAGCCTACGCAGCGGCGGCGCGTTTTTCGAGAATGTAATCGCGAATCGTGTTTACACTCCGAAGCGCTTTTCCGGCTACATCAGAATTAGGCACACCGACGCCGAAGGTCTTTTCCATGCTTACGACCAACTCGAGGGCGTCGATGGAATCCAAGCCAAGACCCTCCGGGCCGAAAAGCGGCAAATCATCCCCGATCTGCTCAGGAGGAACCTGCAGCATCAAATTTTTGACCAACATCTCCTTGATTTCGGAGCGCAAATCCGGCTCAGACATAAACGAGCGGGGATTTTGCCGTAAATCGCGTGTTCGGTCAAACACACAAATGCTGGCCTTCGTTTGCGAAGCCTTTGCGAGTGCGCGTTTTCTTCGCGCCGTTTTCGCTTAGCTAAACCTGATCGGCTTTGTCGCCCGGCGTGACTGCGGTATTCGCCTCCGGCGCCGTGATGGTTGCGGCCGGTTGGCTCTCGCTCCGCGCGATGGTTGATTGGGGGGCTTTGACGTCTGGCTTGGCAATTTCGGGTTCAGACTTGCCCGCCTTGTGGAGTTCGTCGCTAAATTCGTCCTTCGCCTTCTGAAACTCCTTCACGGCCTGCCCCATTCCACGGGCGAGTTCGGGCAATTTTTTCGCTCCGAACAAAACGAGAACGATCAGCAGGATGACGATCAAGTCCGGCCCGGCCAAGTTCATGAAGCTGGCGAGGAGGCTCATAACTACTCCAACATCAAGGCTCTTTCTCCGACTTGCAAGGAATTTCCACGAAGCAGCATGGCTGGTGCCGAGGAAGTGACGGGGGTTGACAGGGAGACGTCTATGGGAAAGCATTTGCCCGTATGCGTCCCATCTGGAAAGGCAGCATCAGCTTCGGGCTGGTTTACATTCCCGTTGCTGTTTACCCCGCCACGCGTGAGGAGAAGCTTAGCTTCCGGCAGCTTCGTTCCAGCGATCTTAGTCCCATCAAGTATAAAAAGGTGGCGGAGGCAGACTCAAAGGAAGTTCCAGCCGACCAGATTGTAAAAGGCTTCGAGTATGAGCGTGGCCGTTATGTCGTGATGAAGGATGAAGACTTCGAGAAAGTGCGAATCGAGTCCACGCATTCGATCGATATCACCGATTTCGTCGATTTGGAGCAAGTCGATCCCAAGTTTTTCTATAAGCCATATTTTCTCGAACCGCAGAAAGGCGGGGAAAAAGCCTACGCAGTTTTACACAAGGCGCTCAGCGGCACGGGAAAGATTGGTGTCGCCAAGGTCGTGATCAGCAATCGGGAGCACCTTGCTGCCGTCAAACCGGACGGGCTGTTCCTGATTTTGGAACTCATGCATTTTGCCAGTGAAATATTGAGCGCCGACGTCTTGCAGAATGGCTCGAATGCCGCTGTCACGGACAAAGAACTGAAAATGGCGCAGGCGCTCATCGAAACCATGACGGAGCCATGGAAACCGGACAAATATCGGGACGACTATCGGGCTGCCCTCATGGAAGTCATAGAACAAAAGGCGCAGCACAAACCGGTCGCGCCAAAGGCGCCGGCTGCTCCGGCGCCGACAAACGTGCTCGATCTGGTAAAAGTATTGCAGGACAGTCTGAACCGGACGCAAGCGGTAAAACAGAAGCGCGGTTCTGCCCGGGACGGCGTTCGCCGCTCCACCAGCGCGTTAGTCAAACAGAAACGCCGCGCCAGCGCGCTAGGCTAGCGAGTTCCGACTCACGATTGCAAATTGTGAGCCTGGCGTTATAGTCAGCACCTTTATGGCCAAGAAAGCCTGGATTAATCGTAATGACCGCAAGCGCGCGACCGCGAAAAAGTACGCCGCCCTGCGCGCTGAGCTCAAGGCGAAAAAGGATTATGCCGGCCTGGCGCAGTTACCGCGTGACGCGAGTCCAACACGGGTAGTAAATCGCTGTGAAGTGACCGGACGTCGTCGCGCATTCATTCGACGATTCAAGATGTCGCGTCTTACCTTTCGCGAACTGGCTTCGCAGGGGTTGATCCCTGGCGTAACCAAGGCAAGCTGGTAAATTGTAGCCAGAGACCCCCTTCGGGACGCGTTTAGCGGGGCACGTCCTGGTTTCTTACAGATGAATTGTTTCGTGTTTCCCTTAGCTCTGGCTTCAATCGCCGAAACATTTGTCAGGCAGTGGGATCCTCCCATGATGTTGATCGGCAAACTGCTGATCATTGCAGCGCTGGTTTTGCTGAATGGCTTCTTCGTGGCAGCGGAGTTTGCTCTGGTAAAGATTCGTATTAGTCACATCCAGACCCTGACGGGCAAGGACAGCAAGCGAGCTGCCATCGTGCGACAAATCAAGGAAGAACTCAACGCCTATCTGTCAGCCTGTCAGGTCGGCATAACCATGGCTTCCCTCGGTCTTGGCTGGTTGGGGGAACCTTTCCTCGCGCGCGCGCTGCAGCCATTTTTCAGTTTGGCGGGTATTGAGTCTGCCACCGTCATCAAATCCATATCTTTCACGCTGGCCTTCTCGGCGATCACCTTCTTGCACATTGTGGTCGGTGAACAAGCGCCCAAAAATTCTGGCCATCCGCAAGGCCATGCCTGCCGCGCTATTTGTCAGTGCTCCGCTGCGATTGTTTTATACGTTGTTCAAACCGGCGATCTGGTTCCTAAACGCGGCAAGCAACTGGGTGCTTCTGCGAATTCTTCACGTGGAACCCATTGCCGAAGGAGAATTGGCGCATAGCGAGGAAGAACTTCGCCTGATTGTGAGTGAAAGTGAAAAATCAGCTGAGGTAACCCCCCTTGGCCGTGAACTCGTGTTTAATGTCCTCGACCTGCGCGACCGGGTAGTGCGCGATATCATGACTCCACGGGGCGAGATCGTTTATCTGAACATTGATGAGGATTTCGAAACGAACGTGAAAAAGGCGATAGAATCCCGACATACACGCTTTCCACTCTGTCGCGAGAATCTGGATAACACTGTCGGGCTCATTCACATTAAGGAGCTGGTCCCGATGATGCGCGACCCACATCCCGATTTGATGAAGATCAAGCGCGAATTGTTTCCAGTTCCCGAGATGATGGCACTGGAAAATCTACTCAGATTATTTCTCAGCAGGCACGCCCATCTGGCGGTTGTGGTGGACGAATTCGGAGGCACGGTGGGCATCGTCACGCTCGAAAATGTGTTGGAAGAATTGGTTGGCGATATTCAGGACGAGTTCGATTTCGAAAAGGAAGAATTTCGCAAAATCAACGCCAACGAATTCAGCGTGGACGGAGCGCTCGGTCTCTACGAACTAAACGATCTGGTTAAGCTGGACCTGGAAAGCCCTGACGTCAGTACCGATTGGCGGTTACGTAACCCATTTGCTAGGCCATCTGCCCAGGACAGGTGAGCAAGTTAAAATCGACAATTACACCGTTACCGTTTCTCAAGCCGATAACCGCCGCGTCAAGCAATTGCACTTCAAGAAACAAAATGAGACATCAGCGTCAGCGCCCGCGTCCCAGGGCGTCTGACGGATAGTTTCTCCCATCGGCGCCGAATTCGCAGCGAATGGAACTTCTCACCGAATTGGAAATTACGTGTCCGCACTGTGGGGAAGTATTCCCAGTCCAGATTGATACTTCGCAGCCCGAACAAACCGTGATTGAGGATTGCACAGTCTGTTGCCGCCCAATCACACTTTCGGTTCGTTGTCATCCTGGAGTCGTGCTTGAGCTTAACAGCCGCTGCGACTAGCAACAGCGTTCTTTGGGGCGGCCCGCGCTTAATGGTCTTTGCCTCGCAGCGCGCTCTTAAACGCAGTCAAGGTCTGGCGGCTCACGTGGTGCTCGATTCCTTCGGCATCCATTTCGGCGATGCGTTCTGAAACACCGAGCGACCGAAGAAAAGCGACCACGGTCTCGTGTCGTGTTTTGCAAGTGGTAGCGAGATCGCGTCCTTTCTTGGTAAGAAAAATGGCGCGATATGGCTGAGACTTTACGTAGCCTGCTTTTTGCAAACGGGCGATGGTCCGATTAACGGTGACGTGGGTAACCCCAAGTCGCTTGGCAAGATCGACCACGCGCGCCTCGCCGGTTTCGGAAATCAGGGCCGCGATCGCTTCCACATAATCCTCTGTAATTTCATGGGCATGTTCGTACCGGGTCCGAGAAAAGTTCTCGGCGTGACGAGCCGACCCTTTACCGTTACGTGAGGTCTTCACAAAACGGCATCATAATCGAAGAGAGAATTGCACAACGCAAATATTGTTTGATCACGGTACGATCAAAATGTAGTCTACGCTACATCATGCAGTTAGCATTAGATATTGCAGTTCAGACTACGTTAGCTGCAGGGCCGGTGGGGCGAGTTCGGCTCACGATATCAACGCATTTAGCGGCATCAGCATCCACATTCTAGCGAATGAATTCCAGCAACCGAGAAGTCTCGACGGGAAGCGTCTGGCGCCGTTCGTCATCACAAGTTTCTCTGCCGGAAGTTCACCGCAGCATCGTGGTGCCGACGACAGCTTCGTTTTGGCGAAAATTGCTGGCGTTCTCCGGCCCTGGTTTTCTTGTCGCAGTCGGTTACATGGACCCGGGCAACTGGGCCACCGACCTCGCCGGCGGCGCCAGGTTCGGTTACGCGCTTCTTACCGTTGTCATGATTTCAAATTTCATGGCCATTCTGTTGCAGCATCTGTGTATCAAACTCGGCGTGGCGACCGGACGCGACCTGGCCCAGGCTTGCCGCGATCATTACTCAAGGCCGACTGTTTGGTTTCTCTGGATTCTTTGCGAGATCGCAATCTCGGCGTGCGATTTGGCCGAGGTCGTCGGGTCGGCCATTGGTCTGCAACTTCTCTTCGGAATTCCGCTGGTCTGGGGTTGTTGCATAACTGCTCTCGACGTTCTGGCGGTGCTTTATCTTCAAAACAAGGGTTTCCGTTATATTGAGGCACTGGTCATTACTTTGATTCTTACAGTTGGAACATGCTTCGGACTCGAATTGCTATTTTCCAAACCGAGCTTTGCCGGTATCGCTCTCGGATTCATTCCGGGCCCCCGGATACTGGCGAATCAGGAAATGCTTTATGTCAGCATTGGGATTCTCGGCGCCACGGTGATGCCTCACAATCTGTATTTGCACTCGTCTATCGTGCAGACGCGGAAGTACGAGCAGACGCCCAAGGGCAGGCAAGAAGCAATTAAATTTGCCACCATCGATTCGAGCGGGGCACTCATGTTCGCTCTTTTTATTAACGCCGCGATTTTGATCCTGGCTGCCGCCGCCTTTCATTGGTCGGGCCATCAGGATGTCGCCGAAATCCAGGATGCTTATCGATTGCTCACTCCGTTGCTCGGCGTCGGCGTTGCCAGCGGACTCTTCGCAATCGCGCTGCTGGCTTCCGGACAAAATTCCACGCTCACCGGCACACTGGCCGGTCAAATTGTGATGGAGGGATTTCTGAACTTCCGGATTACGCCGTGGCTGCGGCGATTGATCACACGAGGTATCGCGATTGTTCCCGCAGTGGTGGTCATTGGAATCTTTGGTGAAGGGAAAACGACCGATCTGCTAATTGCCAGTCAAGTCGTGCTCAGTATGCAGCTGGGTTTTGCGGTCTGGCCGCTGATGCGCTTCACCTGCGAGAAAGCGAAAATGGGCGAGTTCGTGAACCCGTGGTGGATAAAAATTCTTGGCTGGACCACGGCAATCATCATCATCGTTCTGAACGTGAAACTGCTCGTTGACACTTTTTTGCCTGTTTCCATGCTAAGAGCTGTCTACGCCTCTCTGCATCTGCCGGCTCCACAGTAGAAGATTTTCGGAAAAATGTACAAACGCATTTTAATCCCACTCGAGAACAGTGCTGCTGACGAAACGATCCTTAGTCATGTTCGCAAACTCGCTCGCCTGACAAACGCCGAACTCCTGCTTGTTCATGTCGCTGACGGCTGGGTGGCGCGCAATTTCAACAAACTTCAACTGGCCGAGAGCGAAGAGATGAAGAACGACCGCGCCTATTTGGAGAAGCGGGTCCGCGAATTGAGCGCGGAAGGTTTTTCCTGTGAAGCTGTGCTGGCGTTGGGGGAGCCCTCGGATGAAATCATCAAGCTCGCGCGCGAGAAGGATATCGATCTCATTGCGATGACGACTCACGGCCATCGGCTTATTAGCGACATCCTTTACGGCGCAACGGCCGACAAAGTGCGCCACGAAGTCGATGTGCCAGTCCTGTTGCTCAAAGTGAAGAATTAAGCGTCCGCGAGTGCGCAAGCTTTGACTGTTCGAACTTTGTTTTCAGTCCGGCATTCGACATTCTGCATCCCTCATTCAATGCTTCCGCCGGAGTGAAAGCCCTTTTCCTGACTAACGAATATCCGCCACACATCTATGGCGGCGCCGGTGTTCACGTAGGCTATTTGTCTCGCGAACTGGCAAAAACCATCGCTGTAGAAGTGCGCTGTTTTGGCGATCAACGTATCGAGGAAGGTAATCTCAGAGTTATCGGGTTCGAGTTGGATACCACTAATTTCACGTGCCCGAAGCCATTGCGTTCGGCTTTTGGAGCGGTGCGACGTTGCACCGATTTCAATACGATGAACATCGATGCGGATATCGTGCATTGTCATACCTGGTACAGCCATTTTGGCGGCATTCTTGCAAAAAAGAATTACGGCTTGCCTCTGGTGATCACGGTTCATTCGCTTGAGCCTCTTCGCCCATGGAAACGCGAACAACTTGCAGGGGGCTACGACTTTTCACTTTGGGTGGAGAAAGCCGCGCTGGAAATGGCCGATGCGATTATCGCGGTGTCCGTCGCTACCAAGAAGGACGTCGAACGCCTGTTTGAAGTCGACCCTGCGCGTGCGCATGTAATTCACAACGGAATCGATTTAAGCCAGTATAAAAAGGTTAGTTCGACTGCCGCGCTCGAGCGCTACGGCATCGATCGGAGTAAGCCGTACGTGCTGTTTGTCGGGCGGATCGCGCGCCAGAAAGGATTGCACCATTTAGTGCAGGCAATCGATTTCATGGATCGCGATTTCCAGATTGTGCTTTGCGCTGCCGCACCTGATACAGCGGAATTGGCAGAGGAAATAAAAACCGCGGTGGAACGGGCAAAGTCGCAACGGAAGGGAATCATCTGGATTGACGAAATGGTCGATCAACAGGTAGCCCGCGAACTTTACTCGCATGCTGCGGTCTTCATTTGCCCCTCAATTTACGAACCGTTTGGCATCATCAATCTTGAAGCAATGGCATGCGAAACGCCGGTGGTAGCCAGTGCCGTGGGCGGAATCAACGAAGTCGTTGTGGATGGCGAAACCGGTTTCCTGGTTCCACTTGAGCAAATGAAAGAAAGCCCATTCGAAGCAACGGATCCCGAAAAATTCGCGCGCGACCTCGCGTCGCGTGTCAATC
The DNA here is from genome assembly GCA_963838045.1 of uncultured Verrucomicrobiae bacterium. GTDB lineage: Bacteria > Verrucomicrobiota > Verrucomicrobiia > Chthoniobacterales > UBA10450 > Udaeobacter. The sequence continues at coordinate 57,195 of CAWIPQ010000008.1, forward strand.
AGCTGATGAAAGATCCGCAAATGCGTGAAGGTTTCGGCAAGGCCGGCCGTCAACGCGTCGAACAGCACTTTGGCTGGGCCGCAATTGCGGAGAAGACAAAGGCGCTGTACGCCTCATTGATTAAGTGATTGTTAGAATTGTCGGAACGGTTTCGCTTTGACGCTGTAACTTTCTGACGACTTAAGTAGCCACGGGATGTTTATCGATCGAATAAAAGCTTTTGCGCAGGCGGGAAGTGGCGGACGCGGGTGCGTCAGTTTTCGGAGGGAGAAATTTGTCCCGAAAGGCGGACCGGATGGTGGCGATGGCGGACGCGGCGGTAATGTCATCGTGCGCGCGGATCGCCATGTTGATAACCTCGTCAGTGTTTTCTACGAACCCTTGATCAAGGCGAAAAACGGCGGGCACGGGATGGGGAAGAAAATGACGGGACGCACTGGCGCGGATAAAGTCGTGAAAGTGCCCGTAGGGACGGTTGTTTGGCCGGTGAAGCAAAGTACGCCGGTCATCCTGAGCGAAGTCGAAGGATCCCGTGAAACAACCGAAACGGTATCGCTGCGGGATTCCTCGACTTCGCTCGGAATGACCGGGAAACATCCGCTAGTTGATCTCACGCATGACGGGGAGGAATTCGTGCTTTGTCGAGGCGGAGCAGGAGGGAAAGGCAATGTGCACTTCAAGAGCTCACGCAATCGCGCGCCTCGCCAATACAGCGAAGGTGAACAAGGCGAAGAGGGGCATTTTTTGTTTGAGCTGAGAACCATCGCGGACGCGGGGTTGGTTGGCTACCCGAATGCGGGTAAATCAACGCTTCTACGGAAAATCTCGGCAGCGCGACCGAAGGTCGCGGCCTATCCTTTCACAACGCTGCACCCGATTGTCGGCGTGATTGAATTTTCCGGCTACCGGCGCGCCACGGTGGCCGATATCCCCGGTTTAATCGAAGGGGCGCATCGCGGGCTCGGTTTGGGCCACGAATTCCTGCGCCATATTATGCGGTGCCGTGTGTTGGTTTTTGTGGTGGATATTGCCGGCAGCGAAGGACGTAATCCGGTCGAGGATTTGCAAAATCTTCGCCGGGAAATCGATCTCTACGACCCGAAGTTGGCTTTGCGCACCTGGTTCGTTGTAGCCAATAAAATGGATTTGCCCGGTGCGAAGGAAAATCTGAAAGCACTCCGAAAGAGATTTCCAAAGGTCCAGATCATTCCGACTTCAGCAGCGAAGGGAGAGGGGATGGATGGCCTGAAGCGAGAATTGGCGAATCGGATAGCGAACGACCAGGAGATTGTGACCGCGGCAATTTGAGATGGACAACTTTATGATCCCTAGCGAGACTGGGCGCTGTGCTATGGGCAGACGAGTTGTAGCGAGTTATTGTTCTACATTTCTTAAGTCGGAGATGTTGCACATTTACCGACAGGTGAAAGCTCTGCGTGGCGTCGATACGTTTGTAGTTACCAAAGAGGTCCAGAATGCGGAGCGATTTCCGTTTAATGATGTTGAAGTCATTCCGAAGCGGCGCACTAACTTGCTCGTGCACGGTTGGTTAAAATTTGTCGAACGGCGGCCACCTATTGTTTATCGCGGCGAGTACCAGACGTTGGACTCGTTGCTCAGAAGGCACGGAGCCGATCTAATGCACATCTATTTCGGACACACGGGAGTACATTTACTTCCTTTCATTGAGCAATGGCACAAGCCGTGTGTGGTGTCGTTCCACGGTGCGGACGTCGCGCATAAACCCGAGATCAAAGACTATCCCGGAAAATTGCGGCGTCTTTTTAATGCAGTCCCGCTTGTTTTCACGCGTTCGCAATCGCTCGCTGAACGGTTGACCCAGTTGGGATGCCCTCCGGAAAAGCTGCGCATCAATCGGACGGGTATCCCGCTCAATGAGTTTCCGCTGTTTGACAGAGAACTGCCTCGAGACGGCAAATGGAGAGTGGTTCAGGCCTGCCGCTTAATTCCAAAGAAGGGCGTGGCAACCAGTTTGCGTGCGTTTGCAATTTTTAAGAAGGATTATCCGGGCGCGGAATTGTTGATCGCTGGGAAGGGACCGTTGCAGCCGGAGTTGGAGATGCTTGCCGGCGGACTCGGTATCGCCCGGGACGTGCATTTTCTCGGGTTTCTGTCGCAACCAAAGCTGCGCGAGCTTTACGGCAGTTCCCATTTGTTTCTACATCCGAGTGAAATTTCTCCAAACCAGGATCAGGAAGGCGTCCCGAATTCGGTTTTGGAAGCGATGGCAACAGGTTTGCCGGTCGTGGCGACGCGTCACGGTGGCATTCCTGAGGCGGTTGATCACGGCCGCGGTGGGTTTCTCGTGGCGGAAGAGGACCACGTTGCCTTAGCCAACGCGATGCAGTTCATCGCAAGTTCGCCTGTTCTGTTGAAAGAGATGGGCGTGCGTGCCCACACGGCGGTGAAAGAGCGCTTCGAACAGGAAACACAAATTGATCATTTGGAATCGTTTTACGAAGAAGCGATTACGATGCATGGGGCGAGCGAGCATGTGGATTCCACGTCCATCGCGCGGGTCGCTCCGCAGTTTGCCGAGAGTTTGGCCGCAAAGTAGGCGTGCGGTCGTAAAATTCGTTTGTCATTCAGGTAAAACGCGCTTTGGTATGCGCGTCAAGTTCGTGGCCGGGCTTGCAGCCGAAAATCACGGGCAAGGTGTCCGTGTCACTTGGCAACCAATCAAAATGCGCAACCGCTGTTTACTGATGTCGATCCTGGTGTTGGCCTCGAACACGATGCTTCCCACGTCGATCTTTGCAGCTGAGGCCGGCCCAGCCGGGCACGAGGGCTTGTCGTTAAGGCCGCAGATGCTTGTTCACTTGGGCGGCTTTGGAATCACAAACTCGATGCTGGTGACCTGGATCGTCGCTGCCGGCATCATCGTTTTTTCCCAAATCGCAACCCGGCGGGTTAAGGCGATCCCCAGCGGAATTCAAAATTTTTGGGAGTGGTTAGTTGAAGGTTTGCATGATTTTTTGGAAAACATCATCGGTCGCGATCTGGTGGCAAAAGGGTTTTGGTTCTTCGCGACGATTTTCATTTTTATTCTGTTCGTGAACTGGTTTGGACTGATTCCGGGAATCGGCACCGTCGGTTGGGGCCATTATGGGCCATCGGGAAATTTTGTGGTCGACCGGCCGTTGCTTCGCGGCGGCAACGCGGATCTGAACATGACGACCGCGATGTCGGCCATATTCTTCGTGATGTGGTTTGTCTGGGCGATTCAAGCCAACGGTGTCGGCGGATTCTTGAAACATTTGTTTGGTCCAAAAGGTGAAACATCCGGAATTATAAAGATCCTCATGATCGTTATTTTCTTCGCCGTCGGTTGGCTGGAGGTGATCTCGATTCTTTTCCGGCCGATTGCGCTTAGTTTTCGATTGTTTGGAAATATTTACGCCGGCGAAAGCATTCTCGAAGCGATGTCCACGATGGTTCCCTTGCTGTCGCCGATTTTGCCGATTCCGTTCTATTTTCTGGAAGTGCTCGTGGGATTTGTTCAGGCGCTGGTCTTTATGCTGCTGACCGCGGTTTTCACAATGTTGATCGCCGAACACCAGGAGGGACCGGAGCACGCGCATTGATTTTTGCCGATCTCATGACGAGATCGCGAAACCAACTAAAAAAATATGATACTACCAATACTAGCAGAACTGAGCGGAAGCATACACGTCGGCCTTGCCGCGATGGGGGTCGGAATTGGAATCGGCTTGACCGGTCTCGGAATGACCACTGCGGTCGGCCGCAATCCCGGCGCGTTCACGCAGGTGCTCGTGCATGGAATTCTCGCCATCGCGTTAACCGAGGCGATTGTTTTCTACGCGCTATATCTCGTTCACTAATTTTTACCGGGAGGCAATCGATGTTGCGCCCGAACCTTAGTTTATGAGCCTGATAATTGCCGCCACCAGCGGAGGCGTGATCGACATGTTGCGGGAAACAGCTGAAACGTTCGGCTGGAATTGGAAGTTGTTTCTGTCGCAGGTCATTAGCTTCTGCATTGTCGCGTACCTTTTGCAACGTTTCGCCTATAAACCAATCCTTGCTGTGCTCGAGGAGCGCCGGCGAAAGATCGAAGAAGGACAGATCAACGCTGAAAAGATCAAGCAGGAACTCGCGCAAGCAGAGACGCGGTACCAGGAAATTGTTGCCAAGGCCAATGCTGATGCGCAGAGAATGATTGATGAAGCGCGCGACAGCGCCGCGCATTTGTCCGAACGCAAACAACAGGAAGCGATCTCGGCAGCGGAGCAAATTGTATCCAAAGCGCGGGAGGCGGCAGCGATCGAGCACGAACGTACGATGGAATCGTTGAAGCGCGAACTGGGGCGGCTGGTCGTCGACACCACGGCGAAGGTCACCGGAAAAGTATTGACGCCCGAAGACCAGCGACGCTTGCAGGAGGAAGCAGCCCGGGAAGTAGCCTGATGAAGCTCAACAAGGAAATTCGTCAGATTTCTCGCAAGATGCTTCAGGCGAGTTTCACTGATGGTCAGCTTGATCCTGGTAGGGTTTCTTCGCTGGTCGATTCTTTGATTGCACACAAGCCGCGCAATTACATCGACGTACTAAAAAACTATAAGCGTCTGCTCCGACTCGAACTGGAGAAGCGCCAAGCGAGAATTGAGACCGCAAGTGAGGTCGATTCTGCGATACGTTCAGAGATCGTGGCGAATCTGAAAAACAAATACGGCAACGATCTCGCGACTGAATTCCATGTCGACCCTGCGCTACTTGGCGGAATGCGAATCCGCGTCGGCAGCGATGTGTGGGACGGAAGCGTGCGCAATCGCCTGCAACGCCTGCAACACGAACTTTAATCAAATTCAAAATCATATGAGTACCATCCTCGAAGAAATCGAAACGAAAATTGAAGACCTGAAAACATCGACGGCCAAGAGCAACGTCGGCGTGGTGCGCGCGACCGGCGACGGCGTGGCACGCATCGAAGGTCTGAGCGACGTGATGCTTAATGAGATGATTGAGTTTCCCAACGGCGTCTATGGTTTGGCACTCAATCTCGAAGAAACAGAGGTCGGCGCGATTTTACTGGGCGACAACACATTGGTTGTAGAAGGAGATGAAGCAAAAACAACCGGTCGACTCCTTTCCGTTCCAGTAGGCAAAGCGCTGCTCGGGCGCGTGGTAAACACGCTTGGTCAACCACTCGATGACAAGGGGCCCATCAAAGCCGAAGAATTTTATCCGCTGGAGAAAATTGCACCCGGCGTGATCAAGCGGCAAAGCGTAAATCAACCGGTGCAGACTGGTATCATGCCCATTGACGCGATGATTCCGATCGGTCGCGGCCAGCGTGAGTTGCTTATCGGCGATCGCGCCACCGGCAAAACCACGATCGCTATTGATACGATCATTAATCAGGCCCGCCTGAACAAAGCTGCCGAAGACGCGAAGGACAGCAATTATCGGCCGCTTTATTGTATTTATGTCGCGGTTGGTCAGAAAAATTCCAACGTAGCGCGAGTGCTCGATGTTCTCGAGAGAGAGGGCGCCATGCCCTACACGACGATTGTGTCTGCGCCCGCTTCTGATACGGCGACTAATCAGTATCTGGCACCCTTCGCCGGCGCCGCGATGGGCGAATGGTTCATGGATAATGGAATGGATGCACTCATCATCTACGACGATTTATCCAAGCACGCAGTGGCTTATCGGCAGGTCTCGCTGGTACTCAAGCGGCCGTCGGGTCGTGAGGCTTATCCGGGCGATGTATTCTATTTGCACTCGCGATTACTGGAACGCGCCGCGCGCATGAGCGATGAATTCGGTGGCGGTTCGTTAACCGCATTACCAATCATTGAGACCCAGGCTGGCGACGTCTCCGCCTATATTCCCACGAACGTGATTTCGATTACGGACGGGCAAATCTATCTTGAGACCGATTTGTTTTATCAAGGTGTGCGACCGGCCATTTCCGTCGGACTTTCTGTCAGTCGTGTGGGATCGGCCGCTCAGATCAAGGCCATCAAGCAGGTAGCCGGTAAGGTGAAACTCGACCTCGCACAGTTTCGCGAGCTGGCTGCGTTTGCTCAATTCGGCTCAGATCTTGATGCGGCGACCAGGGCGCGACTGGATCGAGGTCAACGCATTGTGGAGCTTTTCAAACAAAAACAGTACAATCCAATTCCGGTGGAAGATCAGGTGGCCGTGATGTGGGCGATGCAAAATGGATATCTCGACGCGGTTCCGGTCGAACGCGTCAAGGAGTACCAACTTAAACTTCAGGATTGGCTTCAAACGCGGAAAGAAGGATTGCTGGCAGCAATTCGCGACAAGAAGGAGCTGGACAAGGATCTCGAGCCGCAATTGAGAGCGGCGCTCGACGAGTTCAAAACGACCTGGCGATGACGTCGCTCTCTCACAACCGGCAATCACAAGTTCGTAATTGGTAATGGCAAATACGCAGGACATACGACGCCGGATCAAATCGATCCGCAACACCGCGCAGATCACCAAAGCAATGCAAATGGTGGCGGCTTCCAAAATGCGTAAAGCGCAGCAACATGCACTTGCTGGGCGGCCTTACGCTGCCTTGATGAATAAGGTTCTGGTCTCTTTGCAAAAGCGGACAGACCCGAGATTGCATCCGCTCCTTGCTGTTCGCCCACTTGAAAAAGAATTGGTCTTAATCATAAGCACAGACAAGGGACTCTGCGGAGCGTTAAACACGAACCTGTTTCGAGAAGCCAGCAATTTTGATTCAGCTAAAACGGCCTTTGTGGTGACGGGAAAGAAGGCACGACAATTTATCAGCCGGACGAAACGTGAATTGTTGGCTGATTTTGAATTGAAAGACTCCCCCAGTTTCGTTGAGGCGAAGCCCATCTCGAAGTTTTGCATGGAAAAATTCCTGAGGCGCGAAGTCGACAAGGTTTCCGTCCTTTACACGCATTTTGTCAATACGATCAGCCAGCGCACGGTAGTGCAGACGCTGCTGCCTATCAGTAGTTTTGATTTACCGAAGAGCGAAGCTGGCGGCGCTGAGAGTGAAGGTCCCGATCCGTTTGTGGGCTACATATTTGAGCCCAATGCCGAGGTCGTCCTGGATGTGATGCTGCCGTATTACGTTTCTTATCAGGTTTTCCAAATGATCCTCGACGCGCGCGCGTCTGAGCATAGCGCGCGGATGGTGGCAATGAAGAACGCCACCGATAACGCGAATCAATTCATCAAGGATCTTACCCTGGAATACAACAAGGCGCGTCAGGCCAGCATCACAACCGAGTTGCTCGAGATCGCCACAGCTCAAATGGCGCTAAATGGTTAGTCAGGATTTATGAGGTACAGGAAAAATAGTTCAAGTAATCGGTCCCGTAGTGGACGTGGAATTTCCCGACGAAAAGGCTTTGCCGAGGATCTATAACGCCTTGGAAATCGAATACGAAGCGAACGGCAATCCAACCAAGTTGACCCTCGAAGTGCAACAGCATCTCGGCGAAAGCTGGGTTCGCTCCATCGCGATGTCCTCTACCGAAGGATTGAAGCGTGGAATGAGCGTAATCGATACTGGCGCTCCCATCAGCGTGCCAGTAGGCGAGGGCGTGCTTGGCCGGCTTTTCAATGTCACTGGCGACGCGATTGATAACCGGGGCCCGGTGAATTACACCAAGCGTTACCCAATCCATCGCCCCGCTCCCTCGCTTACTGAGCAAGATACAAGCGCAAAGATCTTGGAGACCGGGAATCAAGGTTATCGATCTTGTTTGCCCATTTTCAAAAGGCGGAAAAGTCGGCGCATTTGGCGGCGCCGGCGTCGGGAAGACTGTCGTGATCCAGGAGTTGATCAACAACATCGCCATGAAACACGGCGGCGTCTCCATATTTGCCGGCGTGGGTGAACGAAGCCGGGAAGGCAACGATCTTTACAAGGAAATGAGCGAGGCGGGCGTGATCGATCAAAAAGACCTGTCCAAATCGAAAGTCGGGATGGTTTTCGGTCAGATGAACGAACCGCCCGGCGCGCGGTTGCGCGTTGCTCTTTCTGCGCTTGCAATGACCGAGTATTTCCGGGACGAGCGCAATCAGGACGTGCTGCTCTTCATCGATAACATCTTTCGATTCTCGCAGGCGGGTTCGGAAGTCTCGGCATTGTTAGGCCGAACGCCCAGCGCGGTTGGTTATCAGCCTACACTTGCCGCGGAGATGGGTGATTTGCAGGAGCGAATCACATCTACAAACAAAGGCTCAATCACGTCATTCCAGGCGGTCTACGTTCCGGCGGACGATCTCACTGACCCCGCACCGGCAAACACTTTTGCGCATCTGGACTCGACCATTGTGCTCGAGCGAGCTATCGCCGAGCTGGGCATTTATCCAGCGGTCGATCCACTGGCATCAACATCGAAATCGCTCGCTCCGGAAATTGTCGGCGAAGAGCATTATGATGTCGCGCGCGGTGTGCAGCGTGTTTTGCAGCGTTATAAGGATTTGCAGGACATTATTGCGATTCTCGGAATGGATGAGTTAAGCCCGGAGGACAAGATCACCGTTCATCGCGCACGAAAGATCCAGCGCTTTTTAAGTCAGCCCTTTCACGTGGCGGAAGTCTTCACCGGTTTCAAGGGCCAGTACGTGCCGGTTGCGGAAACAGTGCGTGGTTTCAAGGAAATTCTCGACGGCAAACATGACGATGTGCCCGAACAAAATTTCTATATGAAGGGCGGCATCGATATGATCAAAGAGGGTTAAAATGTTGAGAAATTACATCGTTAAAATGTTTATCCGATCCCGTTTCAACTTTGTAACTCTTTAACTTTTTACCTTCAAAACCATGGCTACGCTAAAGCTCGAGATTGTCACGCCCGAGGAGAAAATTTACTCCGAAGATGTGGACATGGTTACGTTGCCGGGTTCAGAAGGGCGAGTTCGGTGTTTACCCAAAACATGTTCCGCTGCTCACTGCATTGAAACCGGGCGAACTGCGCGTCGTGAAAGACGGACGCGAAAAGTTCGATGGCCATCGGAGAGGGCTTTGCAGAAATTCGAGCGGAAGCGGTTTCGGTTTTGACCGACATGGCGCTCGAATCGGAGAAAATCGATATCGCCGCAGCGGAGGCGGCGGTGGAGCGCGCCAAGGCGGCGATGAAGGAAGATCACACTTCTGAAGAGGTGGCCGCTATCCAGGCGTCACTGCAAAAAGCTCTCGCCCAGTTGCATGTCAAACGTCGTCGTCATCATTAAAATCCACGGTCCGGATCAGCGGGAAATTCTCCGGGGGATCATGAATGGGATCGCCTGGCCAGCGTGTGCCGCGATCGTCAGCGCAGGCCATGATCAAACTCTCATAGCCCTCGACTGAGTAGGTGAAAAGGCCGATCATGATTACAAGGTATGGCGATGTGCAACGGGGATACGTCGACCGAAGTCATGAAAGAAGTTCAGCGCGGTATCGCACACGTGTTATTCATCGACATCGTCGGATACTCGAAACTCTCGATTGAGGAGCAAAAAGCTGTCATCGGTGAGCTAACTGAAGCCGTTCGCGCTACAGATCAATTCCAAGGCGCCGAAGCGTCGGGGCAATTGGTCAAGATTGCCACGGGCGATGGCATGGCGTTGGTGTTCTATACCAACCCGGAAGCGCCTGTCCGTTGCGCGATCGACCTGAGTCGCGCGATGAAAGAGCGCCCGCGATTGCGTCTGCGCATGGGAATCCATAGCGGTCCGGTGGGTTCCGTTGTTGATGTTACAGGTCGCAGCAATCTGGCCGGTGCAGGTTTGAACGTCGCCCAACGCGTCATGAACTGCGGCGATGCGGATCACATTCTTCTCTCCAAGCACGCGGCTGAAGATCTGGCCGAGTTCGACGAATGGCGACCGCTTCTTCACGATTTGGGGAAATGTGATGTGAAACACGGCATTGAAATCTCTATCGTCAATCTTCACGGACGTGGCGCGGGCAATGCAGCGTTGCCAAGAGCGGTTTCGGTTTTGAGGCAGCGGCGAGTTTGGCGCCGAACTCTGGCGATTACGATGGCGATCATCGTGACGGGTCTCATAGTTGCCGGCGGCGTTCGGTTCTTATGGACAGGCCAGCTCAGACTCCGAGCACGCGAGACAAGAGCATTGCCGTATTGCCATTTGAAAATATGAGTGGCGATTCGGAGAGCCTTTCATTCACCGACGGCGTGCAGGATGAGATCTTGACCGATCTGGCCAGGGTTGCGGAGTTGAAAGTGATCAGCCGCACGTCGGTGATGCAGTATCGGAACAAGGGCGACCGTAATCTGCGAGAGATCGGTCGACAACTGGGCGTTGCTTATATCGTGGAAGGCAGCGTCCAACGCGTGAACAACAATGTGCGCGTGAGCGCAGAGCTAATCGATGCTCGAACCGACGCGCACGTTTGGGCGCAACACTATTATCGGAATCTTACAGACATTTTTGCAATCCAAAGCGCGATCGCCAGAAATATCACTGATCATTTGCAGGCGAAACTTTCACGGTCCGAACAGGAAGCCATCAATCGCAGACCGACAACAGATCTTGTTGCTTACGAGTTTTACATCAAAGCCAAAGAGATCGTGGAAGATTATCTCGGTCAGGACAACCAGCGAGGCGCATTGCTTAAGGCCGTCGCACTGCTTGACGAAGCTACGCAACGCGATCCCGGCTTTGTGTTGGCATATTGTTATGCCGCCCGGGCAGACGACCTGCTTTACTTTCTTGGTTTCGATGTAACCCCGGAACGTGCCGAGACCGCTAAAAGTGCGATCGATGATGCATTGCGTCTGCGACCCGATTCAAGCGAAGCGCATTTTGCCAAGGCTGATTATTATTTTCGGTGCCGCCGGGATTACGAACGCGCGTCGGCTGAGCTGGCGATCGCGAGAGCCGGCTTGCCCAACAGCGGGCCGCTGTTCACGTTCGCCGGCTATCTCGACCGCCGTCGGGGACATTGGGCCGAATCGACCACCGAATTTGAGAAGGCAGTCGAGTTGGACCCGCGAAATCTAAATGCCGTGAATCTTCTGGGCGACCACTATCGCCAACTGCGTCGTTTTGATCAGGCAGAGCGGTGGTGGAATAAACAGGCGCAACTATTCCCACGAAATGCACTCGTCTTCCATGTCTATGCGTCCGTGGCGCATTTCGCTGCGACTGGTGAGATCGAGCAATTGCGTGCTGCCTTGCAAGTATTGCCGCGCGACGTGAATCCGAGTGCGGCCATAACCTCCGTGCGTGTCTTGGTCGCACTGATTCAACGCCACTATTCGGAGGCCACGCGCATCTTGGAAGAATCACCGCTCTCCGAGTTTCAAGATGTCGATTACACATTCTACTATCCAAAGAGTTGGTATGAAGCGCAGATTGCGCGCGCCGCGGGAGAAGAGGCGCGAGCTCATGCCGCATTCGCTGCCGCACGAGAAGTAATGGAGAAAAGGCCGCAGGCACATACTGAAGATCCGCGAACACTCGCTGTGCTTGCACAGGTCGATGCAGGCCTCGGCCGAAAGGAACAAGCAATCGCAGAAGGCCGCAGAGCGGTGGAGATGATGCCGATTTCAAAAGATGCTTACGATGGACCTTTGGTGCTTGAAGGATTGGCGCAGGTGTATGTCTGGACCGGCGAAGAAGAGGACGCACTGGACGCGCTCGATCAACTGATACGCGTACCGGATTTTATTGATTACGGTTATCTCTTGCGTGATCCAATCTGGACGCCACTTCGCAGCAATTCCCGCTTCAACGAAGTTCTCATCGCACTCGCGCCGAAGAAAAAAGCATAACTATCCGGTCAGCGAGCTGTCCTTCGGAACCACAACCCCGAAACGCGATAAAAATAGACAAGCCCGTGGCCGCCGCGAAAATGGACGGATGCAAACGCCAGACGTCATAGGAGTTATTGCCGGCAACGGCGTCTATCCTCGATTGCTGGCCGATTCAGCACGGAAGCGCGGTGTTAACAAGATTATTGCGGCCGCTTTCACGGGCGAAACCGATCCGTCACTTGAGCAGCACGTTGACCTTGTCGAGTGGATGCGTGTCGGACAACTTGGACGACTCCTGAAGTTTTTTCGGGCGCAAGACATTCATCATGCGGTCATGGCCGGCCAAATCGCGCCGAAGAATCTTTTCGATCTGCGTCCGGATTTGAAGGCCCTGATACTCATGGGAAAACTCAAACAGCGCAATGCAGAGTCTATCTTTTCGGCGATCGCAGATGAGCTGGCAAAAATTGAGGTGGATCTTCTGCCAGCCACAACTTTTCTCGAAGATTCGCTTGCGAAACCGGGATTGATCGCAGGTCCAAAATTATCGGCTCGCGAGGAGAAAGACGTCGAGTTTGGCTGGAATGTCGCCAGGGAAATTGCGCGTCTCGACATCGGACAAACCGTCATCATCAAAAATGGTACCGTTGTTGCCGTGGAAGCTTTGGAGGGAACAAACGAAGCCGTTAGACGCGGTGGGACGCTTGCTCGCGAAGGCGCCGTCATGGTCAAAGTCGCCAAACCAAATCAGGACATGCGTTTCGATGTGCCGGTCGTCGGTGTCGAAACAGTCCGCGTCGCTGCTGAATCACGACTGCGTGTAATCGCCGTTCAAGCTGGAAAGACTTTGTTATTAGAGGGCGACGCAATTACGGATTTGGCCGAAGCCGCCTCGGTTTCCATTCTCGGCCACTAGCAAAAATACTTCTACAGTTCCGTCGCCCCTGCAGCACTGACCTCGTTAGGTTTACTCACGAGGCGCAGTGCGAATCGTCGATCACTCGTCGAGGACCACAAATCGTCATGGCCTCGGCGGCGGCGTCGGGCGCGGCCGTTGAGGAGGCGTTGGGGTTGGCGGTGGCAATGGTGGTGTGTCGCAGTGGGGAACGCACAACGAGCCCTGGTTATGGAGAGTGAGCGTCCGCACATAGATGGCCGGTTGCAGAAACCCGGTACCCACTGGAGGAACAACTAGATCTCCGATGGCGGCATCCGCGTCGGCTAATGTCTGTGAGATGCAGCTGCCATCGGCGCCATTGGCGATATTTAGTTTGGCTGCGATTTCCTGATGCGCCAACTGAACCAATCCATTGCCGCGGACCGGCTGTTCCAGGATCGATTGCAACTGTTGCCGGTTGTAGGTGACGTTGCTGAGCTGCGACTGGTTAACCGGCCATTCTTTGTGCGTCTGCCAATAGCCTATCGTTAGGGAACAGCCGCCCGAAGGAGTTGTCGTTGGGTCGGTGTGTGTCAGTGTAGCAGTCGCGGTTGGCGTGAATGTGGCGGTTGCCGTGGCTGTAGGCGTGAAGGTTGCGGTCGCAGTTGGCGTGGGTGTGAAGGTAGCGGTTGCGGTCGGGGTGGGAGGCGGTTGAGTCGCTGTTGGCGTCGGAGTAAAGGTCGCTGTGGCCGTTACCGTTGGTGTCGCTGTCGGTGTGGGTGCGGCTGGTTGGTCCGAAGCGCTACGCCGAAGCGGAACCGTTGTTGCTGGAAAGTTATGAGAGTCTTAAGCGGGAACAAGGAGAGCGCAATCCACGGACATTATTGGCTGCTCGGCGGCTTTCAGCGCTTTATCACGCTCGGGGCAAGCCGGAGTATCATCCTTAGGAGCTTAGAAATACAAACAAGATGGCGCTAGAACTCAAAAGAGTATGTGAAAAATGCGGGGCTACAGTTACGCCAGGCGGGATAGCATATATTTGCAGCTACGAATGCACGTACTGCGAGAGTTGTGCCCAGCAAATCAACTTCGTTTGCCCGAACTGCGAAGGCGAACTTGTGCGCCGTCCGCGTCGCAAAGAATCCTTTAGTTCCGGCGACGTCGCTGCTGTTTGATTCGATAGGTCAAAAAACATTCGTCGCCGACTTTGCGCATTTCGATCAGCGAGCAATGCACGCTGCCGGGCAAAAAGGTCTTGCTCAGACCTGTCAGGGTTGGCGCGTCCGCGCCGCCGAACATGTAAGGCGCAATCGTAAGACTGAGTTGATCGACCAGATTCTTTTCCAGTAGGGAGCGAAAAAGCGTTGGCCCGCCTTCGCAGGCGAGCGTGCGAACGTTGTATTGCTTACGCAATGTTTGCAGCATGGCAGTAAGATCTAGATGGTCTGTTCTGGCCAAATGCAGTGTCGCTTTTTTCCTTAAAGCATCCTGATTTTTCTGAGGCATTCGTTTGGTTGAAAAAATTACGATGGGCGAAACGTCGGATTGAAAGATTTTAAGCTGATCATCGATTCTTCCCTTGTTCGAAACGATCACCCGCAGAGGGCAACGACTTTGTCCGCGTTTAATCCGGAGTTGCTGTAGTTCCATCGGTAGGCCAAGTCGGACGTTGTCGCGCTCCAAGCTGGTGTGTCCGATCAGGACCGCGTCTCCGCGAGCGCGCTGGCGAAACAAATGCAGCTTGTCCTCGCGTGAAGTGAAATCGACCGGGCCGAAATTTTTCGTCGTGACTTTGCCATCAGCGGTCATGGCAAAAGTCGCAATGACGAATGGACGTTTTCGTGTTACGTCTTCATCATAAAGAAAACGTCCAACGCTCTAACACCCAACGTTCAATGTTTAATTTTCTGAGTTCAGCGTTCGGCGTTGGGCGTTGGGCGTTGGAGGTTGAGAGCTTCCTCATTCCGGTTCGCCGAGTTCATGTTCCAGGGTGACAACTTCCGCTTCCATTTCACGCAATTTCACGTGTTCCGCTGCGCCACTCGGCTTGTAAAACAGGTACACAAGAGCGCCTGGAAGACAGCAAACAAGAATGATCAGGAAACTCAGCGACCCAATGAGAATTGCTTTCGCTTCCGAGACGCCACAAAGCCCGTGCAGCATGATCTGCAGGATTTTCTCGCGAAGCCCAATCCCCGCGAAACTGATCGGCAAAGCGGAGATCGTTCGTTCCACAGGCATGATGGCAAAAAAATTGACCAGCGGCACGCGCACGCCGAGCGCATATGCGGCAAACAGAAACGTGGTAAACGTCGCAATGTGCGCCAGGATCGACGCGCCAAACGCCACAAGGGTTGCCCGCCAATGATGCGCGTAAAGATGATATGCCGCGAAGATTTCAATCAACTTGTCGCGCCCGGGAAAATGTGCCGGCAAAAAGTGGAAAAGTTTGAATCCACTTATGATGAAAGTTGCAATCAGGAAGGAAATCGACGCGCCCAGGAGAGCGAGCAAAATCCAAAGCAGATTTCGAGTCTCCGGTTTTTGGGAAAGAAAATCATAACGCAGGGTGATGAGAATGGCGGTGATAGCTACCAGGGCAACCAGTCCGATGAACCGATCGAACACCACCGCCAGCAACGCACCCGCTTTCTTGTCCGGCGTCTCCTTTAGCAGGTAATAGCTTTTGATGATGTCGCCGCCCGTGCCACCAGGGAGAAATTGATTGTAGAATAACCCGATAAAGAACAGTCCGCTGAGGCGTGGGATACTGAGGCGAATGTTTTGTACTTTCAGTAAAACGTGCCAGCGGAAAGCGGCTGCACCTTCCACGACGGCATACGCCAACAAGCCCATGAAAACCCAGCGATACTCCGCGTTTCGGAGCGCTTCCACCATCTGGGCCCGCCTGTTTGGATCGTGATAGACCCAATACAGCACACCGATGGTGACGCTAAGTTGGAAAATTGTGACCAGAGCTTTTTTCATTCGCCAAAACGTTCTTTCCAGATTCGAACCGACTGGCGAATCGCATCCGCCGTCTTGTTTGGACTCATTTCCCAGACAAATAAGCAATTTGTGGGAAGAAGCGGAACAAGTTTCTCAAAATCTACGCCGCCCGTGAAAGGCGGCTCATGATCCCTGGCCGGCCAAATGCAATCTTGTACGTGGCAGCCTAAAGCCCGCGCGCCGACCGCCCCCAGCCATTCCGCGTGATCAATAAAGCCCAGGTTCTCCTTGATTTGCGAGTGACCAAAATCGTGCCAGTACCCAACCTGTCCTGAATTCAATTCGTCGAGCAACGCAGGCAACTCGCGCTCGGTTGGAATTTCTTCGTAACCGCGCCGGCTCTCCACAGCGATTCCGACGTTTTTCGAAGCCGCGTGCTCAACAATGCGGCGGAGGCAATCTTTCACTCGCTCCAAATGGGGCGGTGCGCGACGTTCGCGTGTTTCCACCGCTTTCAGTTTCGCTCTGACATAACCGCGTGAGAGATGTTTTTTTTCCTTTGTCATCTTGATCAAGCGATCGGTGATTGGCCGCATTCTTACCTCACCCAAATGCAACACCACAAACGGGGCATTTAATCGCTCGGGCAAAATCAATTGTCTGAAACGTTTGCCTGACCGCGCGCTCGCGTTCCTCGATAGAAATACCGGAAAATTGGTAACAGTTTGGCGAAGCTACCATCACTTCGACCGGCAAGGGACAAAAATTATGCAGGCTGCTGAAGCGTACCTCACCCGCATCGAACATCTTCTGAATCCCGGGCACGAGCGAGAGGCGAGTGCCGTGCCCTAACTCGATCAAATCAAACCCCAGTTCCGTTTTGATTTCGCGCAGCATTTCATCTCCGGCGGTATGGCGGCCGGAGTTCCAACAGGTGGAAAACGAAATCATCGGCACATGATCATCCTGTCATTCTGAGCAGAGTGAAGCGCAGCGGAACGAAGTCGAAGCTGCAACGCAGCCACGAAAGCTTTCGGGGCGAGGCCAGGCTTTCCATCCCGTCGCAGAAACTTGAGTTTTTCAACGGGGTCCCTCGACTTTGCTGCGCTCCGCTCGGGATGACACCTTGCGAAAACATTCCCCATCCTAACAGACCGGCTCAATCTCGGGAGCAGGTGCAGGCGAAACCGGGCGGTCGCAAACGTGACGTCCGGCAACACTTAACACCGAGAAAGCGGCGATCCCATAGATCACGGACGCAATCGTGAGTGTGGTTCGCATTCCGATGAGATCAGCAAAACCGGGTGTGATCAGCCCTGCTACAGGCATCAATCCGAAAAAGCTCATTCCCACAACGGCAGACACGCGACCGCGCAGATGGGCCGGCGCCTGTTCCTGCACGATCGTGTTGGAAAGACCGAAATTCATCGAGAGCGCAATGGCGATGGCGCCCATGGCGCAAGCGGTAAGCAAAAACCCCCTGGATACCGACATGAGAAAAACCCCCACCGCAACCGCGAGCACGTTTCCGGTCATGAATTTCAACCGATTCTCACGCGCAACGCTCAGCAGACCAATCGAGCCAAGGAACGCGCCACTGCCTGATATCGCCATCAGGCCGCCCATGCTCTTCGCTCCCAAATGAAGAATGTTGCGCACGTAAAGCGGGAGCATCACTGAGATCGCGGGGAAAACGAAAATCGTGTTGAGCGCTATCAGGGTTATGAGCGAAAGAATAATCCGGTTCGAACGGACATAGCGAAAACCTTCCAGAATACCGCTCCGGCGTTGTTCTTCTTCCTCGGCTGTGCCAAGTGGCCGCTTCGGCAGCGAAATTAACGCTGCGATCAATGCAACAAAAGAGAGCGCGTTTGCGAAAAATGCCGACGCCGCGCCCCACCACCCGACCAGGAAACCGGCCAGCGACGGCCCGATCAAACGCGACCCATGAAAGACCGACCGGTCAAGAGCAATGGCTGGTGCGATCTCATCGCGCTTTACCAACTCCGGTACGAGCGCGCTGATCGCCGGCATTTCATAGGAGAAAGCAATTCCCAAAAGCAGCGCAAAGAAAATAATGTGCCAGATGCGGACGTGCCCGCTCATTACCAAAAGACCCAACGCGATAGCAAAGATGATTTGCGCAATTTGCGTCGCCACCAGGATCTTGCGTTTGTCCAGCCGGTCAGCCAGCGATCCAGCTATTGGCGCGAGAATTAGCGCCGGCAGACCCGCGGCGAAGTTTACCAGACCAAGGAGGATCGCCTTGCCTGTGAGCCCGCTCAGGACCCAGCTTTGCGCCATCATTTGCATCCACGTGCCGCTGTCGGAAATAAGCGAACCGATGATGTAACGGCGGAATGGTCCCTGGCGTAAAAGCGCCAGCGATTTCGACCCGGCCCATTTTTGCTGCACATTCATCGCAAACACTCATCGTTGTGGAGGCGGTTGTGTCAAACCACGCAGGAAATCTTTATTTCCTGGCGGCAAACGCTGCGTTTGGAAAAGCTTAACCGGACGACACTCGGACCCGAGGTTAAGCCTCTCGAGCATTGGTCGGTCACGACGAAATGTATCTCGGCAGATTTAGCAGGTTGTCGCTTTGGTCAACATTCGGTTCGAACGGCTGCTCATGGTCTCGATAGTACACCGTGACTTTTCCGTCCCGGTGCATGGTGATGATATCCAGTTTGCCCAGACCAAGGGTTAGGAATTTCTTTTTCTGCAGATCCGCAAACTCGAACGGTTCAAGGTCGAATTTCATTCGCTTGTCGAGTTCGATCTTAAGTCTGCTTGGGAACGCGATGGCGACCGCCTGGTCCAGTTTGAAATTGACTCGCGCGTTGATCTCATCCTCGGTTGGAGCCCGGCCAAGTTCTTGCTGCAATTCTTCAATCGCCTGCTGGCGAAAAGCAGTTCCATTTTGCGCTCGCAATTCGTTGCGAAGCAGTCTTCGTGTGATCTGCTCGATTTCCGCAATCTCGGTTAACGAAACAGCAAGCATTTTGTAAATCTGATGTTTAATCACGTGCGCTTTTTTAGGCACGTATTGAATCTTCTCCAGGTGCTTGTCCTTTGCGCCCTTGTTCTCGCTCGCTAATCGATCGTTGATCTGGTCGATGGTAAGTGAGACGCGGAAGGATTCGACATCGCCCTGAGGATTGAGCAGTTCAACGAAGGGCATTCGATCGACAGCAGGGAAAATGAATGTGAGATCGGTATTGAGAAACGGTTGCAAATCTTTGGCGCGATACAGGAGACCGTTGACCGTGCCTGTATCGTCCCGGGTGGGCGCGCGGATGACCATATCGGCCAAAGGTTCGAATTTTTTCCCAATGAAGAGATCATTTGCGCTGAAGGCGAAGCCGGAGTCGTTGACTACTAGATCGTCCACGGCAGCTTCCACACGGTGCGTGGTGAAATACAAGGGATCCCAGCGTCTTTTTTCCACCGTCAGTTTGTTGGGAAGCGTGTCCAGGAATGACGTCTTATCCAATTCCGATTGGATGACACCGGCGGCCGCGTCTTCGCCAATTTTTTCGATGATCTTGATAATCAAAATCGTGGCGAACAGCAGAGACAAACCGAGTTTTGGCAGCACTACCGTGATCACCGTTTCCAAAAAGAAGACGATGATTTGGCCCAGAGCGCTTAGTTGCAGATCGAAATCCAGGTCGAAATCAAGCAAGCCATTATTCTGAACGGGGACCAGCCTGATCAGGAAATGGAAGTCCGGATCGAAAAAGTTTTCTATCTCGTACTCGCCGTGAACATCGATAACAAGGACGTTAGTGAAAGTAGGGTTTCCCCCTCCCGGCGGGATTCGAATTTCCGGACGAACCTTTATGCTCTTAATCTTGCCTTTCTTTTCTCCGTCCTGGAGCAACGGATATTCGAATTCATCTGTCGTGCCTTCTTTGAGCACTGCCATTTTTTGAAACAGATCGTCGCCGAGTCGCCGATAAGTCTCGCTCGCGAAACCGAAGGCCATGTGCGAGTCCTTGGGCAGGAAGTTTTGCGCGTCGTCTAAATTTCCGCGAGCGGGCAACAAGTCGGTGCTTCTCGGACCATTTTGCAAGACCAGATTGATATAGATT
Organism: uncultured Verrucomicrobiae bacterium; assembly: GCA_963838045.1. Classification (GTDB taxonomy): domain Bacteria; phylum Verrucomicrobiota; class Verrucomicrobiia; order Chthoniobacterales; family UBA10450; genus Udaeobacter. The sequence goes on from CAWIPQ010000008.1 coordinate 76,871, forward strand.
CCGATGGCGTTGGGCGTTTCGTTGTCGGCAAAGAATTTTTTCAGCGCGATGGAAGCAATCTTTCCGCCTCCCGCAACGGAAAAATCCACGGTGCGGTCCACCTGCTTCTTCATCGACGCCAGTGTGTCGGCCTTTGAAAAAACCGGGTTGCCGTCGTCATCCGGCGGGAGATTTTCCGCCGCGTCAATCAAAGGTCCGTTGATGTCGAGTAGTTCTATCTTCAGACCGATATTGCTCAGCAGACCGTCTGAGCCGACTGAGGACGCGAGCTCAAATTTAAGGTCAAGATTTACGGAGGCGACATTTGAAATGATTACCCTTTTATCGGGGTGATCGAGGTTGTTAATGATTGTTGGATAGAGCCGCAACCTGATGTCCGCGCCGACCGGTGAATCCTGCAATAGAGTAACGGTGAATTCATCGGTCCTCGCTGAATACGCCGTGATGCCCAGATCGAGAAACGGATTTTCGTGACCCAAAAATTCCGGATGGACGGGATAAAGCCTCTTTTGGTTCAACTCCTCAGGCGGATGAGTGACCGTGGCGTCGGTGCGGACGTGGTTGCCCTGGGCGTCTTTGACTTCGGTTTCGGAAAACCACGGAATGGAACCGGTTTCCATGGAGCTGAGCAGAAAGTATTTGATGTACTCTTCGCCCATCATGAACTCGACATCGAACCCCGAGGTGATTTTGTCCTGTGCTATCATCACTCCCACCTATCCAAGTAACACCTGGGGGCGATGGTATCTTTTTCAGATCAGAAAAGTCAAGGTCTCCGAAGAGCACGGATCAGGCGGGTCGCCAGGTTGCAATCCCTACACTCAATTGATTATCTTGATGGATGCGCATCGATAAATACACGCAGAAGATGCAGGAAGCGCTGCAGGGAGCGCAGGACTTAGCCTCACAGGCTAATGACTCGGAAATTACGAACGAGCATTTTCTATCCGCGCTTCTGGATCAGGGCGAAGGAATCACCCGGCCGTTGCTCGAGAAGATCGGAGCGAATGTAGAGCAATTACGTGACCGGCTGCGTTCGGAGTTGGATCGTCGCCCAAAAATCCATGGCGCTGCGACCGATCTGCGGCTTTCAAACGAACTGCGCAACGTTCTGGAATCGGCAGAAAAGGAAATGTCCAAATTGAAGGATGAATTCGCCAGTGCCGAGCATTACTTGCTGGCCCTGGCGGGGGCGAATGTCCCAGCTGCGAAACTATTAAAAGAAAACGGCGTCACGCGTGATAAGCTCATGCAGGGACTGCAGCAGGTGCGCGGCTCGCAGCGGGTCACCGATCAAAATCCAGAAGGCAAATATCAGGCACTGGAAAAATATGGACGCGACCTGACCGAATTGGCGCGACGCGGCAAAATCGATCCTGTCATTGGACGCGACAATGAAATTCGGCGGATTATGCAGGTTCTTTCGCGTCGAACAAAAAATAATCCCGTGCTCATCGGGGATCCCGGTGTTGGCAAGACTGCAATCGTGGAAGGATTGGCACGGCAGAATTATCAGCGGCGATGTCCCTGAGTCGCTTAAACAAAAGCGCATTATTGCGATGGATATTGGCGCGATGGTGGCCGGTGCGAAGTTTCGCGGCGAATTCGAAGACCGTCTCAAAGCATTCTTGAAAGAGGTGACCGATTCGCAGGGTGAGATCATTCTGTTCATCGACGAGCTGCACACCATCGTCGGCGCGGGTGCAGCGGAAGGTTCGGTCGACGCATCGAATATGCTCAAGCCGATGCTGGCGCGCGGCGAGCTGCGCACCGTCGGCGCAACGACGATCGATGAGTACCGCAAGTACATCGAGAAAGACGCGGCGCTGGAACGGCGTTTCCAGCCGGTGTTGGTGAACGAGCCAACGGTTGAAGACACGATCGCCATTCTGCGCGGGTTGAAGGAACGATACGAAGTGCACCACGGCGTGCGCATCACCGATAGTGCACTGGTCGCCGCCGCGGTGCTGTCGCAGCGTTACATCACGGACCGTTTTTTGCCGGACAAAGCGATCGACTTGTGGATGAAGCGGCGTCGCGTTTGAAGATCGAGCTCGATTCAATGCCGACAGAGATCGACGTGATCGAGCGCCAGATCATGCAGCATGAAATGGAACGCCAGGCGCTCAAGAAAGAGAAGGATCCGGCGAGCAAGGAGCGTTTGAAGAAGCTGGAGAAGGAGCTGGCCGGGCTAAAGGAAAAATCGAACGCGCTGAAAGCGGAGTGGCAGAAAGAGAAGGCGGTCATCGACGAGCAACGGAAAGTGGAGGAAGAGCAATCGACCGATTCGCACTGAACTCGAACGCGCTCAGCGTCGCGGCGAACTGGCAAAGGCGAGCGAAATCCAATACGGCCGCATTCCTGAGTTGGAGAAAAAACTGGCTGATGCAACAGCAAAATCGGCGAAAGACAAGACAGCGTACATTGCTTCGCGAAGAAGTGACCGAAGAAGACATCGCCGAGGTGGTTTCGAGCTGGACGGATATTCCGGTTTCGCGTTTGCAGGAAGGCGAACGCGAGAAACTGGTAAAGCTTGAAGAGCATTTGCATTTGCGCGTTGTCGGTCAGGACGAAGCGATCAAAGCGGTGGCTAACGCGGTGCGCCGTGCCCGCGCGGGTTTGCAAGATCCGAATCGTCCACTGGGTTCATTCATTTTTCTCGGTCCGACCGGCGTCGGCAAAACGGAATTGTCCCGCGCGCTCGCCGAATTTTTGTTCGATGACGAGAACGCCATGATCCGGATCGACATGAGCGAGTACATGGAAAAACACACAGTGGCGCGATTGATCGGCGCGCCGCCGGGATACGTCGGTTACGAGGAAGGCGGGCAACTTTCCGAAGCGGTGCGGCGCAAGCCGTATTCGGTCGTGCTCTTCGATGAAATCGAAAAAGCGCATCCGGACGTGTTCAACGTGCTGCTGCAGGTGCTCGACGATGGCCGCATCACGGACGGGCAGGGGAGAACGGTCGATTTCAAGAACACGGTCATCATCATGACTTCAAACATCGGTTCGCAATACATCATGGAGGAAGAATCGAAAGAAGCGCGGCGACGACTGGTGATGGATGCGTTGCGTGCGCATTTTCGACCTGAGTTTTTCAATCGCGTCGATGAGATCATCATTTTCGACCGGCTGAGTGAAGAGGAGCTGAAAGAAGATAGTCGAAATTCAGCTTGGCCGTCTGGCGAAACGTCTCGAGCAACAAAAGATCACGCTCAAGCTGTCCGATTCCGCCAAGGCACTGCTCGCGCGCGAAGGATACGATCCCGTTTACGGCGCGCGACCCTCTGCGGCGCGCCATTCAAAAGAGAAATTCTCGATCCGCTCAGTATCGACATTCTGGAAGGCAAAGTCCGCGAAGGCCAGACCGTCCACGTTGACGCTAAAGACGGCGCACTTGAATTTCGTGGAAAATAGGTCTCACTACTGGTCTTTTAGTGAGCGCGAGGACCTAAAACGAACATCCGGTTCAACGGCCGGGAGTATGCCAATGCCGACGAGATGCCGGCAGAAGTCAGAGCGGCATACGATCGCGCTGTGGACGACCCGGCTGAGCTCCATTCCGGCGCGCGACTGGCCGCTAAACTGAATGCGAAGATCATTGTCGATGGCAACGAGTTTAGTAATGCCGGCGAAATGTCAGTGGACGATCGACATTCGTATCATGAAGCGCTCGAGGCGCTCTTCCCGCCGCGGCATTGCGGTATCTACCGGCGAGGCGCACGGGAACAATGGCAAGAAGCAGTCGCCGGTCATGACTTTGATCAGAAGTTATTTGTCCCGCGGTGCCCGATTCTTTCGACCTAAACGTTGAGATCTGCAGGTTGCGTTGGCAACCAGGCCTGCTGTCTCCCGTCAGCTTGACGGATTCTGTCTAATTATGTCGCTCGTTAGGCGGTTGCTTGCTTGAACGCCGTCACAAAGCTTTCCATTTCGGTTTTCTTCCCGATCGTAACCCGCATGTGATTTGGCAGGGTGGGGAATAGTCGCCCAACGTGCACGTTTTGTTGTTTCATCGCCTGGATCAGTGGAACAACCGGCCGTTTACAGTCGAACATAATAAAATTCGCCTGCGACGGAATGGTTTGGTAACCCAGTTCATCGAGCGCGCTGATGGTAAATGTCTTCGCTTCTTTGTTTAATCGCTGACCGTTTGGAACCTGATCGGGATCCTCCAGGCTGGCGCTCGCCGCGGCCAACGCCATGATATTGACGCTGTCCCACATTTGATTACGGACGCATCCGGTCGATCGTTTTTTTCTGCGCAACGCAGTAGCCGCAGCGTAATCCTGCCATACCATAAATTTTCGAGAAGGTGCGCGCGACGATGAGGTTCGGATAATCCTTTACCAGCGGGATCACGCTTTCGTAGTCAGGGCTATCGGCGAAATGAAAGTACGCTTCGTCTACAAGAATCATCGTTTCATGCGGAGTTTTTCCGATGAAATCGCGTAGCTCGTTCTTGGGCGTAATACTCGCAGTGGGGTTGTTCGGGTTGCAAATGTAAATGAGACCCCTTTTCGCCGCGGAAAGCATCTTCGGCAAATCATGGGCAAAGGTCGAGGTCAAAGGCACCTTTATCACTTCTGCACCGTTGACCTTCGCTTGCTCCAGGATCGCTTCAAAAGTTGGATCTGCTGCAATGAGTGTCCCGCCCTCTTTGTCAGTGAAGCTCTCGGCACAAAGTTTCAAAATCTCGCTGGAACCGTCGCCAAGCAGGATTTGATCGCGAGCAACGCCGTTTAGCTTTGCCAGCTTGTCGATCAAGATGTTGTTGTGTTCATCGGGATAACGGCAGGCAAGCACAAAGGAATCATTCATTGCCTGCAATGCCTTCGGTGAAGGTCCGTACGGATTTTCATTCGCGCTCAAGCGGACGACATGGCTTGATGCGGGGACATGCTCCGGTTGGGTTGCGAATGAAACCGCCGGCCTCACAAAAGCCGCCGCCGCGCCGGCGCCGAGGAGTTGCGCAAATTTCCGGCGGGAAAGAGGAATCGTGTTCATATCTGATCACTCATAAGACGATTCATCGCCCGACGCGAGATGGAATTGCGATATCTGTGGAGCGCACGCGTCCCACCTGTTGGCGAGTGCGTCCTCGCCATCGCGGACTTATTTACACGGCTTCTTTTTGCTTCGTGTATTATTAACGTCGGGCTTCAGCCCGGTATTAATGCCGAATTCGGGTCCAGCCGTTTCAACGGCTTGCGAAAGCGCCCGGGAATACCGGGTGAAAGCCGTTGAAACGGCTGACGATTGCTTGCCGAAAGCACCGGCCTGAAGGCCGGTGTTAGTGAAACATCGCCAGCGAGCAGAAATAGAGAATCGTGGTCGGGCAGGCAGCGTCATGCACGCTAGACGCGTGCGCTACCCACAGCGCAGAGTTGAGGTTAAATTGCGCTGTGATTTTTTCGTTCTTGAAAGAACGCAGGCGTCGTCGGCTGCGAAAGCGGACGTTTCCAACAGAATGGCTGAAGCTAATTCAACGTCATGTCGCGTTTTTTCCCAAACTGTCCGGAAGAGACCGGATTGAATTGCTGGGTCACGTCCAAGTATTTCTGGCCGAAAAACGTTTCGAGGGATGCGGCGGTCTGGCAATCAACGACGAGATCCGGTTAACCATTGCGGCACAAGCTTGTCTTCTGTTGTTGCATCGCCAGACCGAATATTTCCCGGGTCTGCAAACGATCCTTGTTTATCCAACCACCTATATGGTGGAAGAAAGACGGCAGGTTGGTGAACACGTCTGGGAAGAAGGAACCATGAGCCGCCTTGGCGAGACTGGTCGCAAAATGGGTTCGCTTGTTCTGGCCTGGGGCGCGGTCAAACATGGCGCAGCCGATCCTTCCGATGGCAAGAACGTTGTTTTGCATGAATTTGCGCATCAACTCGACTTCGAAAATGGAGCAGCCGATGGAGTCCCTGGATTAGCAACCCGGCAGCAGCAATTAGCCTGGAGCGAAGTGATGAGATCCGAGTTCGAGCGCCTGCGCACTGCAGATGAAACTGGGATACCGACTTTGCTCAATACTTACGGCGCGACTAATCCTGCGGAGTTTTTTGCCGTTTCGGTTGAAGCGTTCTTTGAGCAGCCGCGTGCGTTGCGTGCTCGCCATCCGAATCTGTACGCTGAGCTGCAAAAGTACTTTCAACAGGATCCGACGGAATATTCTGCCGAGGTGGTGTGACGTCACGAACTTTAACCTGGAACCGTGCGGCAGTTGATGCCTGAATTTCGGCCGAAATTCGATCATTTTTTGAACCCGTTGGCGCACAGGTGCTATTCGGGACGGGCTTAAGGTGCCACATTGAACTATAAGCCGTTATCGGGTTCATTCTGGCGACGAAGCAACGAGTTCTTGGAAAGCAGGATCGGCGCGCAACGGGTCCCAGATCGGATCGAGCCTCAAAAGCGCTGGCGTAATGGGCACTGGGTCGTAAAGCCAACTGCCATATGGCATTTGTAACAACCGGGTGAGCGTCGAGATCGCACGGCTATTCTCGCCGAAAATCGTCTGAATGAACGCGAGGTTCTGTTCTAAGGAAGGTCCGGACACGCGATCTTTGGGACTCGGCAAAAGCACGATCGCTTGTTTCGCCGCCTCGAGGGCCAGGTGCTTCTCACCCATCGCAGCATAAGCTTGAGACAGTGATGCCGCAAAAAGGAAGTTGCCTGGTTGATCTCTGTACAGAGGCTCCAGTGTATTGCACGCCTGTTCAGCGGTAGCCTTTGCTCCCGCCGTGTCGCTAGCAACGCGCTGCATGAAAGCAAGCCACACTGGAATAAGGGCTTTTTCGTACTGAGAATTAAAATGGAATTGAGCCTGTCGCGCTTGTAGCAGTCGAACGCACTCGCTGTAATTTCGCTCAAGTCTCAACTGAGTGATCTTGATGTGAAAGGTCTCCTCAGCAGCAGTCTGTCCGTTTATTTCTGATAGCAAGCTGGCGGCTCGTCGCAGGTTACCCTGGGCCTGATAAATGCTCGCCTTTCCTGCCATCACATCCGGATCGCCTGGCGCAATGTCCAGCGCTCGATCATAGAGTTTTAGCGCGGTCGGGAATTGTCGAAGCATGCCGTAAGTCTCTGCCGCGGTAATGAGTAACTCCACATTACGAGGGTCCAGCGTGAGAGCCTGCTCGAAATACGCGATGCTTTGATCCCAGTGTCCCTCGCGTCGGCTAATTAGGCCAAGGGCCCTTGGTACCTCGCTGCTGCTTGGCAGCATTTTGCTGACGCGACCGAACGTGGTTTTGGCTCGCCCGTATTCACGCAGCACCCAGTATTGATTGTAACCCAAGGCAAGCAGGGTTTCAGGTGAGTTCGGCTCGAGTTTCTGCGCATTCTCCAAAGCACGTTCCGATGCATCGCGCCGAGCGGCGGTAGTAGGGTCTACGGGGTTGAAGTAGAGAAAGGCGTCCATGCGAGAAAGCCGCGCCCAAGCAAGCGTAAAATTTGGGTCAAGCTGCACCGCCCGCTTATAAAAACCGATCGCGCTCCACACGAGGTCGGCAGAAGTGAACCAGGAGGGGGCGTGGCTGCGTGCTTCAAAAGCCATGCCGCGCAGATACGCATCGTAAGCCTCTGGATTATTTGTTGGTTTAACTGCTAACGCCTGTTCCTCGCGACCGGTTAGCTTGGCCCGTAACGACTCCGCGATTCGTTTGGCAATGTCGCTCTCAACGCCAAAGACGTCAGTCAACTTGCGGTCGTAGGTGTCTGCCCAAACGTGGGAATCAGTTTGCGCGTTTATCAACTGCACATTGACCCGCACCTTGTCTGCCGTTTTTTGCACGCTGCCTTCCAAAATGGTCGCTATACCAAGCTCCTTAGCGATCTCGCGGAGATTGCGCGGTTTGCCCTGATATTGCTGCGTGGAAGTGCGCGAAATTACTTTCAAATCCGCGACGCTAGCTAGCCGCGTCAGGATCTCCTCTTGGATTCCGTCTGCAAAATAGGCGTTATCTGGATCGTGGCTCAGATTTTCAAACGGAAGCACGGCGATGCTTTTCTCAGGCGCAGCCGGCGTGGATCTCACGCGGTTGCTGGAAAACATCGTGATAGCGGCCACGATTGCCGCCACTGCGAGCAACGCTGCCGTCATTGCTGTCCAGCGCAACCAGGAACGAGCCGATGTGGAGCGTTTCAACTCAGCCTTCAATTCCAATTTGCGACGAAGATCTTTCAGCGCCTCAAGCAGCTCGTGTGCGGTGTGATACCGTTCCTCGCGCTTTTTGCGTAGCATTTTGCTGATGATCTGTTGAAGCTCAGCGGGAGTGTGCGCGATGTAACTTGTGAGCGGCGGTGGCTCTTTCTCAACAATCGAAGCCATTACCTCTCTCGGCGTTTCGCCGCCGAATGGCGCATGCCCCGTTACCATTTCGTAAAGCACCACGCCGAGACTCCACAGGTCGGTACGCTTATCAATCGACGCGCCGCACGCCTGTTCCGGCGACATGTAACGAACGGTTCCTGGTATAGACCCCAGGTTGGTCGCAGCGAGTGTCAGCGATTCTGCCCTGCCCGCCGCAGCCTCGACGAAGGCGGATTCCGCCAGCTTCGCAATCCCGAAGTCGAGGACTTTCACATATCGGTCCGGCCGGAGCATGATGTTCTCCGGTTTGATGTCGCGATGGATAATGCCGGTTGCGTGCGCGGCGGCGAGCGCGCTCGCCACCTGGGTCGCAACGTCAACAGCTTCCCTCAACTCGATTTGCCCACGCATCAGACGTTGACGCAGTGTCTCGCCTTCGATCAGTTCACTGGCAATGTAATGAGTTGAATGATCCTCACCGATCTCGTAAACCGTTAGTATGTTTGGATGATTGAGCCCAACTAGGGCGTGCGCTTCTTGTTGAAACCGCTTCAGGCGCGCCGCGTCCCCGGTAAAACGCTCGGGCAGAAGTTTCAGCGCGGCTTGGCGCCCCGCTGTCACGTCGCTGGCCAGATAGACGTCGCCCATGCCTCCGGTGCCGATCCGTTTAGAAATTTTGTAGTGGCCGATCGTGCGACCGACGAGCAAATCAGGTTGCCCATTTTGAATAATCTTCGTCGCAATCCCAGCAACTAATGTTTCACTGAAGCCGCCTCCTCGTTCATGTGAAGCGAGGAGTGCTTCAACCTCACGGCGCAAAACCTCATCACCTTCGCAGGCCGTGTCCAGGAATGCGGCAAGCCGGTCCGGCTTTTGATCCAGCGCTGTGTGAAAGATTTCCTCGATCGTTTGTAACCGCGCCGGCGTCATGACTTGAGAACGTGACTCGTTGAAAGGCTACAGCGTTACATCGGATTTTCGATTCAACGGTTCAACAATTTACGCTTTAACGCGGCGAAGCCATTTGTCATTCGAGCTCTGCCATTTCTATCAGGCCGCTTTGTGCAATTCATTGTGCAACCATGCCCTGGCAAAGACCCAGTCACGTCGAACCGTCACGGCAGAGATTCTCAGGACCTCAGCGATTTCATCATGCTTGAGACCGCCGAAGTATTTCAATTCCACGACGTGAGCTTTTCTTGAGTCGAGCGTCGCCAATCTCTCCAGCGCCTCGTGGACATCGAGAATCTCTGTTGTCTGTTCGGGCGAGATCAGTGCGACCTCTTCCAGATCTACTTTGAGCGCGCCGCCACCGCGTTTTTGGGACTGAGACGCCTTGGCATAATTGACCAGGATTTGGCGCATCGCTTGCGCGGCCACGGCAAAAAAGTGTGAGCGGTTCGTAAAGCTCGGGTGGGTCTGGCCAGCCAGGCGCAGATAAGCCTCGTTGACCAGCGCTGTCGTTTGCAGTGTGTGCTCGGGAGGCTGTCTCTCCATAAAATGATGAGCGAGGCGTCGAAGTTCTTCGTAGACCAGCGGGGTTAACTCTGCGAAGGCGGCATCGCCGCCGTGACTCCAATCCGACAAGAGTTGGGTCACGTGTTGCGGAGAGATCGAAGGCATATCGATAAGGTTCTCCCTCGTACCCTATCACCTTCAAAACCTTTCCACACGCGAAAGCTTTTCCGAAAGTTTTCAGAAATCCGGTGATCAGTTTCGCTAGTCTTCCCTGTTTATCTCAAATAGAAGGCAAATCACAAACCAAAACAAAAAGAAAGCGATTCTGAATAAATAATATATTGAAAACTGTCGGAAAATTGGCTTTGCCGATTTTATTCGTGGCCATGTTTAGCCCAATTTCGGTGGCCGCGCAGGACCCGGGCGCCGACAAAAAACTGGAAGATCATGGAACTACGCAGCGACCAGGATAAATTGCGTAACCGGTCAGCCAATCGCAACATTCTCCGCAATGTTCACCTTTTCGCGTGGCGGAACATTTTGGGAGGCGGGAACCCAAATAAGCCCATCTCTGCGCAGTCCCAGTCACGGCGTATGGAGTCACGACTCGGGGCGGCTTTATACCACCGCGTTTCAATTCTTTCGCTTTAATGCTGACGGCACTCTGGTGGGACGACTACTAGCGAGACAACAGATCGAAGTAAGTAACGACCGAGAGAGTTACACCGCCACCTCGACTCTCATGTGCTCGATCTCAACGGCAACATAATTGCGACCAATTGCGCCACCGGAATCGGTACACGCTTCAAATAAATGTCATCAGGTGAGGGTTCGGCGCTTTTATTTATCGCGCCGAACCGTCATTGAGTTTTGGGAAGCATGGAATTCAGGCTTGGTGTCGTCAATGAAGAGTCTCCTTATCGAAAGCGCGTAGAGCCGGACAGCCTCTTCCAAATTTTTCTTTAAACAAATCATCGTTCGTGTGAGCGACGAAGATCGAGCCCGGCCCGAGCAGCAGCGGCTGTCCCGAGTTAGTCAGATACGCAATGTCGGTCGTGAATCGCACAGCTTTTGTTTGAATCGATTGCGAGGGCGGCATCGTCTCCGTGGCGCCAATCCTCCATGTGCTGGATCAGTTCCGGAGGAGAGACCGAAGGGCTATCCATAAGCTTCTTCATCGTATCGTATCACCCTCAGAAGTTCTGTACGGAGAAGCTTCTCCCGAAAAAATCTCAATTTAGATGATCACTTCTGATCGGTCTTTCTTGTTTATAACAATCAAAGGAACAATAAGCATGAAACCTCAAAATTTAGTTCACATTCTGATCGGGATTGTCTGCATTGGACTTTTGCCAAAAACGCAGGCGGTCAGTCCGGCGCCGGACGGCGGATATCCCGGAGGCAACACGGCAGAAGGGCAAAACGCCCTTTTTAGTTTGGCCGGCGGCACATACAATACGGCGGTTGGGTTGTTGTCGCTCAGGACCGACACCACCGGTAATTTCAACACGGCTATAGGCGCCGGGGCGCTTCTTGCCAATACCGCAGACCAAAATACGGCCACTGGCGCGGGGGCGCTTTTGAGCAATACCAGCGGCAATGCCAACACGGCCGATGGAGCGTTCGCGCTTTTTGGTAATACAGAAGGCATCGGCAACACAGCCAACGGCATTCAAGCGCTCCTAAGCAACATCACCGGCAATGCCAACACCGCCATCGGTAATTTAGCGCTCGCTAATAACGCCGCCGGCAACCTCAACACGGCCATCGGTGTTGGTGCGCTCTTGAACAGTACCGGCAGCCTCAACATCGCCTTAGGCGTTAACGCTGGCACTGGCGTTACTGGGGCTAGTAACGTGATTGCTATCGGCACCCCTGGTGCGGACGTGGCCAACAGCTGCTTTATCGGCAATATCAGTGGGGTGAACGAGGGCGGTACGATTTTGCCTGTCTATATAAACAGCAACGGTCAACTTGGCACGCAAGCGCCGCCATCCGCACGGCGGTTTAAAAAAGAGATTAAGTCGATGGAACAAGCCAGCGAAGCTATCCTGGCACTCAAACCGGTGACGTTCCGCTACAAGACCGACACCAAAACGACGCCGCAGTTTGGGTTGATCGCCGAGGAAGTAGCCGCGGTAGATCCGGACCTGGTAGTGCGCGACGAGAACGGTGAGATCTACACTGTGCGCTACGACGCGGTCAACGCGATGTTGCTGAACGAGTTCCTCAAAGAACATCGCAGGGTGGAGAGGCAGCAGAGCACAATTGAGAACCAGGAAGCGACGATCACGCAGCTAAAATCCGCGGCTGAAAAGCAAGCAGCAACAACCGCGCATCAGAGCGAGCAAATTGAAGCGCTTACTATTGGGCTGCAAAAGGTGAGCGCGCAGATTCAAGCGAGCAGACCAGTGCCGCAAAGGGTCGTCAACAATCATTGATGGACGCATTCGGTTCGCAATTTCTCCAGAACAATAGTGAAAAGGCAGGAACATATGAAAGTTGAAACGAAGATCCTTTGTCCCGCGTTTACAGTGTTGGCGCTCGCCTGCTTTGCGCTTTTACCAAAGGCGCGGGCGCTCAGCCCGGCCCCCGATGGCGGCTATCCCGGAGGCAACACGGCAGAAGGGCAAAACGGTCTTCTTAGTTTGACCAGCGGTCGTTATAATACGGCGGTTGGCTGGCTTTCGCTCAGGAGTGACACTACTGGCAACTTTAACACAGCCGTTGGCGCCGGGACGCTCCTCCTCAACACCGGAGAGGAAAATACCGCCACTGGCGCCGGGGCGCTTTTAAGCAACACCACCGGCACCTCCAATACGGCAAACGGTACTCTTGCCTTATTTAACAACACGACCGGCAACAGCAACACGGCCACGGGTGTTTTTGCACTCCTGCACAACAACACCGGCCGCTTCAATACAGCCATTGGTGGTGATGCGCTTGATCTCAATATCACCGGCAGCTTCAATACCGCCAGCGGTTTTGATGCGCTCGTGAGCAACACCGCGGGAGACCAAAACACGGCCAACGGTTATCAAGCACTCTATAACAACACCGAAGGCAGGGAAAACACGGCCACCGGTCTTCAAGCGCTGTTTTTTAACACTACCGGCAACTTCAACACGGCCGTCGGTGTTAGTGCACTCGCTAACACCACTAGCGGCACCGGCAACACGGCCATGGGCTTTGGAGCCGGGACCGCCGTTAGGAGCGCCAGTAACGTGATTGCCATTGGCACCGAGGGCGCGGACGTGACCTTCAGCTGCTATATCGGAAACATTTACTCGAACAACCAGCCTGTTGTTGGGACCGATCCCGACTATGTCACTGTAAATAGCATCGGCAGACTCGGCCGGGGCAATATATCGTCCCGCCGCTATAAACACGACATCAAGCCGATGGACAAATCCAGCGAAGTGCTCTTCGCCCTGACGCCAGCGAGCTTTCGCTACAATAAGGAATATGATGCTACGCAGACACTAGCTTTTGGCCTCATTGCCGAGGAGGTAGCCGAAGTGTACCCCGATCTGGTCGGGCGCAACGCCAGGGGCCAACCCGAGTCGGTCCGTTACGACCAGATCAACGCGATGCTGCTTAACGAATTCCTTAAGGAGCATCGTAAGAACGAAAAACGAGAAGCGACCGTTGCTGAGCTAGAATCCAGGATGGCGCAACAGCACGAGCAAATTGAAGCGCTCACTGCGGGCCTGCAAAAGGTGAGCTCACAGTTTCAAGCAAGCAGAGCGGCGCCGCAAACGGTCCTCAACAATCATTAATGGACGCGTTCGGTTCGCAATTTCTCCAGAACGATAATGACAGGAAGAAACATATGAAAACGAAGATTATTTATCCCCTGTTCACGGGGTTCACGCTCGCCTGGTGTGCACTTGGTCAATACGCGCAAGCGGTCAGTCCGGCACCGGATGGAGGCTACCCCGGTGGCAACACTGCGGAAGGGCAGAACGCTCTGTTTAGTCTCACCACCGGAGGATTCAATACCGCGGTTGGCTTCTTTTCACTCAGGAGCAACGCCACTGGTCAGTTCAATACGGCCATTGGCGCGGGGACGCTCATTGCCAGCACCGCAGGTGAAAATACCGCCACCGGCGCCGGGGCGCTTTTAAGCAACACTACCGGTCCCGCCAACACGGCTAGTGGAGCCTTCGCCCTCTTTAGGAACACGACCGGCGGCTTCAACACCGCAAACGGTGATTCCGCGCTTTTTAGCAACACGGTTGGCACGCAGAACACGGCCACAGGATTCAGCGCCCTGACGAGCAACACCAGCGGAAGCACCAACACCGCCAATGGTGCTTATGCGCTAGCTAATAACACCACCAGCGACGCCAACACGGCCAACGGTTTTCAGGCGCTGTTTAGCAACACCACTGGCGCCTTTAATACTGCCACCGGTTCGCAAGCGCTCTTTGGCAACACCACCGGCGGAGCCAACACGGCCATCGGCGATTCTGCGCTCAATAGCAACACCAACGGCATACTCAACACGGCTATCGGTGAGGAGGCGCTCAGGCTGTGCACCGGCAATGAAAATACAGCTGTGGGCCAAGGGGCCGGGTTTGGCATCACCACCGGCAACAACATCACTGCAATTGGTCCAGTGCAGGGTGTCTCCACCACTAATGGCCAGGTGGATGACAGCTGCTATGTCGCCAACGTATTCGAAGAGGGCGTGGATGCTGGCACCGCCGTTTTCGTATTAGTTGATCAGGATGGGAAATTGGGCACGATGGCCCTACCGAACACCGGTACTCTCCAGAACACTCACGCACTCTCAGGCAAGGTTCAGGAATTGGAGGTCACCGTCGGGCTACTTATCCAACAACTCAAAGAGCAGGCCGCACAAATCCAAACAGTGAGCGCCCAGCTTGAGATGAGCAAACCAGCAGCTAAGACCGTCCTCAACAATCATTAATGGACGCGTTCGGTTCGCAATTTCTCCAGAACGATAATGACAGGAAGAAACATATGAAAACGAAGATTATTTATCCCCTGTTCACGGGGTTCACGCTCGCTTGGTGTGCACTTGGTCAATACGCGCAAGCGGTCAGTCCGGCACCGGATGGAGGCTACCCCGCTGGCAACACTGCGGAAGGGCAGAACGCTCTGTTTAGTCTCACCACGGGAGGATTCAATACCGCGGTTGGCTTCTTTTCACTCAGGAGCAACGCCACTGGCCAGTTCAATACAGCCACTGGCGCAGGGACGCTCCTTGCCAACACCGGAGACGAAAACACGGCCACGGGCACGGCGGCGCTTTTAAGCAACACTACTGGTCCCGCCAATACGGCTAATGGAGGGTTCGCCCTCTTTAGGAACACGACCGGCGGCTTCAACACCGCCACCGGTGATTCCGCGCTTTTTAGCAACACAATCGGCACGCAGAATACAGCCACGGGATTCAGTGCTCTGCAAAGCAACACCAGCGGCAGCTCCAACACCGCCGATGGTGCTTATGCGCTGGTGAACAACACGGACGGCAGCGAGAACACAGCCAATGGAATGTTCGCGCTTTTTAGCAACACCGGCGGTGCTTTCAACACCGCCAACGGTTCGCAAGCGCTCTATTCCAACACCACCGGCACGGGAAATGCCGCTTTTGGTAATTCTGCGCTTTTCAGCAACACCACGAGCAACGCCAACACGGCCAACGGTTTTGAGGCGCTCTATTCCAACTCCACCGGAACCTTCAACACAGCCAACGGCTTTCGGTCTCTCCGCGATAATACCGGAGGCGCCGGCAACGTGGCTAGTGGCTCGGGAGCGCTCTCCGATAACACCACCGGCAACCTGAACACGGCCTTGGGCTATAACGCCGGGAACGCTGTTAACACGGCCAATGAAGTCATCTGTCTCGGCGCGAACGCCGGTGGCGAAAACGTGAGCAACACCACTTGGATTGCTAACGTCTATGGCGTGTTTACACAAAGTGGCACCAGTGCGCCGGTCATCGTGTCCGATACCGGCCAGCTGGGCATAATCGTCTCCTCTGAGCGGTTCAAGAAGGACATTGCCGCCATGGCAAAAGCCAGTGAAGCAATCCTGTCACTTAGACCGGTCACGTTCCACTACAAGACGGACACCAAAGGCACGCCCCAATTTGGTTTGATTGCCGAGGAAGTCGCAAAGGTGAACCGGGCCCTGGTGCTGCTGGACAAAGAAGGAAAGCCTTACACCGTGCGTTACGATCAGGTGAACGCGATGCTGCTCAACGAGTTTCTCAAAGAGCACCGCAAGAACGAGGAACAAGAAGCGACGATCGCGCAATTAAAGCACGACTTTCAATCTAAACTCGCCGACCAGCAGAAGCAGATTGAAGCTCTCACTACAGGCCTACAGAAAGTGAGCGCACAGCTCGCCGCAGCGAGTCCATCCCGCGGCGGACTCGAAGCAAGCAAACTCGCCACAGGAGGAATCCGCGGTGGCGGACCTGCGCCGCAAGTGGTCAACAATCCCTAAAGCAGCGCCCGCCCCAACCAAGCAGCGGCATGTTATAATCAACCGTTACGTTTCAACGCGCGTGGCGGCTTGAACTCGAGCGCGTGCTCGTGCGTCTCAATCGCCATACATCACACCTGCCGGAAATGTCATTCTTGGTTGGCGAAATCAGAAGGGACACGTCCTATCCATAATCTCCTTCCATATCCTACCGCGCCCTAAAAAGTTTCTGCATGCGGAAGTTTCTCCCGAAAACATTTCAATTTAGATGATCACTTCTGATCGGTCTTTCTTGTTTATGACAATGAAAGGCAAACTATGAAAACCAAAACGAAAGAGATTGCACCTGCCACAGGCGTAAACAAAACCGGGCGGACTCGCTTTATAGCCATCTTCCACTGGCCCTTGCTCCTGGCTCTTCTCGTCCTTCCACAAATGGTGCAGGCGCAATGGACCGCGACTGTCGGCGCCCAAACCGACGAAAAAGGAATTCAGGCTCTGGCTTTTCTGCCCAATGAAATCTGGATTCATGCTGGCGACAGAATCACCTGGACATTTCAGGCGGACGAGACACACACCGTGACTTTTCTCAGGGCCGCCCAGGTGCGCCCTGATTTCAATGTGGGGTGTCCGGGGTTTTCGAGTGACCCGGCCATCTTCGATGGTTCGACTTGCGTTACCACGCCCGCGATGGTGACGGGGCAGACCTTTACGGTCATCTTCCCGGTGGCCGGAAATTTCAAGCTGACCTGTCTGGTCCATGTAAATATGGATGGACGGATTCACGTCCTTCCGGTGAGCGACCCGCTGCCCCACGATCAGGCGTTCTATGACGAGCAGGCGGCGAGTCGCACCGACGAATTGCTTTCCCATGGCGCAAAAATGAAACCCGTGCATGTCCCTAACTCACCACTGGGAGTCACGGCAGGGATCACAGACATCACAGGAACGGCGGGCGGCACCGAAACCGTCGCGGCTGTGCGTTTTTCCCATGAGAATATCCGAATCCGTGCCGGTCAAACGGTCGAATGGGATAACCAGGCCCCAATCTTCCCGCATACTATTACCTTCGGGCAGGAGCCGGCGAACCTTCAGAATCCTTCCGCCGACGTAACGATCGATTCGGATGGGGCCCGGCACGCCATCATCGCTTCCACTGCCGACAGCACCCACTCGGGGTTCATCATTGCTGCGCCACAGGAACGACGCGGGCTGCCACAGGCACCCCTTGGAGTGACACGTTTCCGCGTCACTTTCCCGAACCCCGGAGTCTTCCCTTACATCTGCGCCCTGCATGACGAGTTGGGCATGGTTGGGCGGGTGACTGTCACTCACTAAGAGAAATAACAATAACAAACGAGAAAAAAGAACCGACAGAAAGCAAAAAGAAAGAGATAACATCTATGGACAAGCCAGTATCAGCAACATCGCCGGACGCTAAGGTGGCTGGCGTCAAAGGCGAATGCACGGATGGCGGTGGCTTCGGAGTTTGGGGCGTCTGCGACGCGGGACATGGCGTCCACGGCGATAGCAAAACCTCGCGCGGTGTTGTCGGCACGAGCCAAGACTTCCACGGGGTTTTCGGTAAAAGCACAAACAATGTGGGAGTTGCGGCCGAGAGCCAAAACGCCGAGGCGATGAATGCCATCAGCCATAGCGCCGGACACGCCGCAGTGGTTGCAATCAACGACGCAAACGGCGTGGGCGTCCAGGGTCGCAGTGGCGCCAACGTCGGAGTCGTCGGCGAGTCAAACACCGGACGCGGGGTGATGGGAATAAGCAATGGCAACCTTGGTGTCTCCGGCGAGAGCCAACTTTTCCCGGGTGTGCGTGGACACTCGGTTAATGGCCGAGGAACCGAGGGCTTCAGCGACAACCTCGAAGGTGTGGTCGGAATCAGCAAGCAGAGCACGGGCGTCCTTGGCATCAGCGAAGCGAACGGCGACGGCGTCAACGGCCAAAGCGCTTTAGGCATAGGGGTGCACGGGAAAGGCGGCAGACTAGCTGGCTTTTTTGAAGGAGACGTCGAAGTTACCGGCGACATCCGATTGGCCAACGCTGATTGTGCTGAAGATTTCGAGGTTTCAGGCGCGGAGAAAGTTGAGCCAGGAACCGTAATGGTCCTGGTTGACGAAGGCGCTCTGTCTGAGAGCCGACAAGCCTATGACAAGCGCGTCGCAGGCGTCATCTCGGGTGCGGGTGATTACAAGCCGGGGATTATCTTGGATAAGCAACAATCACCGGCCAATAGACAACCCGTCGCGTTGATGGGTAAGGTCTTCTGCAAAGTAGACGCGCAGTTTGGGTCGATTGAAGTAGGAGACCTGCTCACGACATCCATCTCGCCCGGTCATGCGATGAGAGCGGCCGATCCGTTCAAAGCGTTCGGGGCAGTCATCGGCAAGGCTTTGCGCCCGCTCAAAAGGGGGCAAGGCTTAATTCCAATTTTAATCGCATTGCAATAGGAGGGTCTCACAATGAACCTGCTTCAAGAAATCGGTCCTGGCATAACCAGCCTCGATTACGTTCGCTCGCAACTGAGGATGGATCGTCCCGTTTCCGTAAAGGACCTGCTAACGAAATACCGCGAGCCGATTGTTCTCGACGAACCGCTGATCACGCCCGATGGCGTCGCGCTGGGCGGTCATCACACCGTCACACTGGAGCGAAACGGTCACTTCCGCCACGAGGGCCATATGCTCGCGACCGGATTCCCTTCGTTCCGGTACGGTGTGCGGACGGTGATGGGAGACGCCGCGGGAATACCATTCGTTGCGGCCGCGAGCGGAGAGGTACACGGCTCGAACGAGTTCGGGCACGACAGGTCAAAGTGGGACGAATCGGGCGAGAGCAGTGGCATCAAGTTGTACTGGGCGGTGTTGAAAGGTGCCGATCACAAGACAGACATCAATTTCGAGTCCGATTTCTTCGGCACGATTGGAGACGTGGCTATGTTTGTCGCCACGCTGGCCGGCGGCTTCTTTGTGGCCGGATCCGTCGGCGTGTGCTTCGTACTCGGTGTTGATGCCGCCGATGCCATCGGATTGGATGAGGATCTCGGTACGGCTGGCCTCGCCGGAGTGACCGTTGCGGCTGGCGTCCTGATCGTCTTCGGACCAAGCGCCATCGTCCCCGCAATTGTGGCGGGCGTTGCTGCAGGGGTCACGGTCGAACTCGCGCTGAAGCACCGCAAGCTCACGGATCGACCAGAAGAAGTGGACTTCGCTAATCGTGTGTTTCAAGGCACTCTGCCCGTCGACCGGATCGTCCTCACGAACATGCTGGGAATAGGTGGGCGACCGTTCACCATACCGAGTGTGGGTGACACCATTCTCGTGAATCTAGGCGAGGGATTCGACGATCCCGTCCATTATGAGGGAAAAGGTGACCCGGCCAAACCCAGAAAGCAGGCGCCCGGGCAGCTTTTTATTCACGAGCTCGTGCATGCCTGGCAGATCGATGCGACGTTTTTTTTGCCGGGTCTCATGTGTGGCGCGATTCTGAACCAAGCGACCACGCTCTTCGGCAACATGGACATCTACCGGTATGGGAACCCTGATCGTGCCTTCGGCGAGTTCAATCTGGAACAACAGGCAAGCATCGTCGACGAGTGGTTCGGCGCCAACGGGAAAATGCAAACAGGCAATCGACAAGAAAGTGAGGACAGTCCGTACTTCCGCTACATCAGAGACAACATTAGGAACCGCATCTTATAAGGCTTACTTTTTGTGAGAAACACGCCTTGGATAATACTGCTATGCAAGTTTAGTGATGATCCCGGAACGGCTACTCTGAGGCCCATCGCTGACTACGCGGCTTTCTTCGGTAGCGACCATCCCGAGAGTATCCCGTCCTACTGGCGGGACGTGTCTTACGGGGAGTTAGACTTGGTCACAGGGACTGAAATCTCACCCTGGCTGCATCTGCCGCAAAAGCGCTCGGATCACGCAGGTCTGAACACTCGAGAAGAGTTGTTTGGATGGGCAAAAGCTGCCGGAAGAGACGCAGGCATCGACTTCGACCGTTTCTTTGGTGTAGTCGCCTTCTTTGCTGTTCAAACGGATTTGTTTGGCACATCGGACAATCCGCATGTCGTGTGCGATCTTCTCAGCAGTCCTGCGCAGATACTTCAGGAATACGGACACGCTTACGGATTGAAACATTCGCGGTCGGTTTCGAATCCTGTCGATTACGAGAATCCGTTTTGCATAATGAGTGGCTTGAGGTTCGGGGCCGATGACGAGATATTTCGTGGCGTGGATCCGACGTTCGCCAGTAAATGGGGACCGGCCGGACCGGGCCTCTGCTCCCCCTATGTTCTTCAGTCCGGATGGCTGTCCCAACTTCGATCCGTGACGGTCCTATCGAATGGAACGCATCCGTCGACGACTATTCTTGAATTGTCTCCGTTGGGCGATGCAAACGCACACCATCCGCAGGCGGCAGTAGTGGAGTTCCATACTCCTCAAAGCGTCCGCTACTTCATTGAATACCGTCGCGGCCGCTGGGATCGAGGGATATTTTATGACCCAATCGTGATTCACCAAGTCAGAGCGGACGGGATACCGTACTACGCCGGGCTTATTCGTACGCTCAATAGCGGAGGAAGCGGAGCAGCAGAAACTCACGGACCCGCAGTGTCGGAAGGCAAATGGTACGTGGATGACCAGTACCGATTTGTCAATCGAGGTCATGGCCGTGAGCGCGGATCGTAGCAGTGTGACTATTCGTATCGCCCCTGCAGCAGCTGCTGCCACCTTCAGCGTTCGAGCCATCGCCAACTCCAAACTGCGATTATCCGGAGCGTTTTCTATCAAGACTCAAGTATTGAGTCCAAGTGAATCGTCTGTGCGTGACAAACTCATCTTTCTATTGGGCCAGGAATAACGAAAGGAAGAACAACATGATTATTTATCAAATCAAGCTGCCGAAGAAACAGAATGTCGAAGCGTTCGTGAAGTTCATGCAAGAGGAGTACTTCCCCTCCGTTGGCAAGGTGGGACCAACGCGTGTTGGCCGAGTGTTCGATCTCAGGCTGCTGGAACGGGAAAACGAGACTGAAGGCGATAATGTGCAAAATGAATTCTTTTGGCACGTGGGTTGGAGTGGTCAACCCACCGGTAACGTTCACTCGGACGATGAGGAAGTGGCACGCAAATTTGGAGCATTTAAGGCTGACGTTAAACGCATCGGCTCCTATCGGGAAGTTGCTGCCTGGCACAAGGGCGACGTAGGCTAAACATGACGATTGCAATCGGCCAGCTTCGCTTGCGCCTGAAGCGTGGCTGTGCCATCGACTCCATATTCTAGCTAGGACGGCAAGCTGACTAGCATTCCATCTGGTTGCAAAGCGCTAGATAGCACACAGAAGCGTCTCCGAAAGAATTTCAAATCCGATGATCAATTTTGATGGGTGTTTATTTTATGACAATGAAAGGCAGTTATGAAAACCAAACCGAAAGAGATTGCACCTACCGGAAGCATGAACAAATCTCAGCGCACTCGGCTTGCCGCCATCTGCCGCTGGCCCTCGCTCCTCGCCATTCTAATCCTTCCACAGATGGTGCAGGCGCAATGGACCGCGACTGTTGGCGCCCAGACGGACGAAAAAGGATCCAGGCTCAGGGATCGTTTTGTTTGATAGCTTCGATGTCGGTGGGCCCTGGGACACCCACTTATTGCGGTTGCGGCACGATTCGGATGTACGGCTTAGGTGCTTTCCACCCCTGCGGGTAACGCTGCTTAGCCTCCTCGTCGGAGACTGACCCTGAGATAATGACGTCCTCGCCGGGCAACCAGTTTACTGGCGTCGCCACCTGATGCTTCGCGCTCAGTTGCAACGAATCGATCACGCGGAGCACTTCATCGAAGTTCCGGCCGGTGCTCATTGGGTAGACAAGTATGAGCTTGATCTTCTTGTCGGGGCCGATAACGAAAACGTTGCGTACCGTGGCGTTATCGGCTGCTTTACGCGCCTTGGCATCGCCTTCGGTGTCAGCCGGCAGCATGTCGTAGAGCTTTGAGATTTTGAAATCGGCGTCGCCGATCATCGGATAATTTGGTGCGTGGCCTTGAGTCTCCTCGATGTCCTTTGCCCATCCCTTATGGTCGCCCGTCGAATCGACCGACAATCCGATGATCTTCACATTTCTGCGATCAAAATGCGGCTTTATCTTTGCCATGTAACCAAGCTCGGTCGTGCACACCGGCGTGAAGTCTTTTGGATGCGAAAACAAAACGGCCCACGAATCTCCGATCCAATCGTGGAACCGGATTGGGCCTTCAGTAGTTTCTGCATCAAAATCAGGTGCTGTATCTCCAATCTTCATTTGAATTTCTCCTCTCTTTTGGGTTTAGCTTATTTCCCAATCGCTTGAGCGAAAGTCAACGTTGGTTTTTGTGCTGCGGGAGGACGATAGACCAGTCGCAGCAAAACCTCGTCAAATCGCTCGCATCAGAAAATACAAAATCGTTTTCGAGCAAACTTCCGCGGCGATTACGGCTACGATAAAGCTCACGACGGCCTTTGCTCCGGTCACGTTACACGAAACCGAGTAAGCCTTGTACATCAAATATACCGTCCAGCAGATAAGCACGGTCATCACCAGCACGACGCAAAAGAAGGCAAACGCATCAGGCGTGACGAACTGGATATGGCCACCACGGTTCAGAAGTTGATCGAGGAGATGCCCCGTGAATCGCTGATAGCCCGGCAGCAAAGCGATTACGCTGATAAACATTGTCGGCCAACGCGCCAAGGCTTGCGTCCCAGCCAGGTCGATCACGCGAAATCCTCCAGGCGCTGTGAGTTTACCCGCCATTAACAACGCCGCGGTCAAGCACAGCCAGGCGATAAATCCTTCGCAAATAAAGAACCACAAGGGCGTGGGCGGGCTACCAGTCGGGTTTGTGTGGACGTCGAGCACACCGTCAAAATGTGTCCCGCTGAGCGCACCAAGAAGTCCAGCCAGAAAAATTGCCGCCCATCCGAGGAGAAGTGCTCTGGCGCCCGCGATATAGATGGAGGGATTTAATAACAGCGTGATCGGCTTCGATCCAGTTTGCATGTTCATTTTTTTCCTTTCTTGCCTGACTCGCTTCGCTTCAGCTGCTCAATGATTGCATCCAATCGATTCCGCACCGTCGGGTAGCTCACTCCAAGAATGCGGGCCATTTCCTTCAAGCTGGCGTCCGCTTTCAGGAATTGGAGAAGGAACGTCTGATCATCAATCGGCAGCCGGCCCAGGAGCGGCAGATCAAATTGGCCCTCAACTTCCGTTCCACAGCGTTCGCAATGAAGACGTCTGGCCGCCAACTCTCCGCTGCAGCTTGGACAGGTTGTGGGCAAGTGCTTCATTGGGTCGGTGGATCAGAAATGTGAATAAAATCAAGTGAGTGGTCAATAAAATAAATATGAACGCTTATTTTATTAAGTTGTTGGTCAATTATCTCAAGAAAGGCGAGATGCCGTTCTCAGGAGGCTGAGGCCAATGGGTGCAACGTTTTTACCCGACAGGCTACGCGATCAACTCCCAGAATTTCTGCAAATCAATGTTGCCACCGGAAATGATGGCGACGATGGGACCTTTGCCAGCTTTGCCACTTAGCGCCGCAGCGACCGACAGTGCACCCGCACCTTCGGAGATGACACGTGCTTTTTCGGCCAGCGTTCGCATCGCATTTTTAGTTTCTTCAAGCGTGACGACAAAATAACCATCCACCACTGGTTTCATGCGTTCCCACATGCGAGGGAACACGCTTTGTCCTCCGGCGCCGTCAACGAAAGAGGCTTGCCAGTCTTTGAATACTTGTGGCGACCCCATTTTGAACGAGAGCGCAGCCGGTGCGGCTGTCTCCGGTTCAACGCCGAAGATTTTTATTCCAGGGTTGAGCGCCTTAATTGCGCTGCCAACGCCAGTGATGAGGCCGCCGCCACCGATGCTGGCGATGACAGCGGCCGTATCCGGAGCATCTTCCAAGATCTCAAGGCCCATGGTTCCATGACCCGCGATGAAATCGTTGTCGTCGAACGGATGAATGAATGTGCCTTCAACTCCGGGAAATGAGCGTTCGTCCAGGGTTTTCCATGCGACTTCGTACGGCACCGGAATAAGCTTCGCCCCGAGAGAGCGCATTCGTTCCAACTTCGATTTTGGCGCGGTCTCAATTACTACAACGGCGCACGGAACGCCTGCCTGTCGCGCGGCGTAGGCAACGCCTTGTCCTGCGTTTCCGGCGCTAATTGTCCAGACACCGCATTTGCGATCAGTCTCGGATAACATGGCCACGGCGTTGGCTGCTCCGCGCAACTTGTAAGCATTGATAGGCTGCAAGTTCTCCAGCTTGAGTCGAACGTCAGGGAACCCTTGTCCGAGTTCGAGTCGGATTAGGGGCGTGCGAAAGACCGTCTTGGCAATGCGGTCACGAGCAGCACGTATTTCCGAAACGTCTATTGCACGAACGGGTTCGAGGGGCGTGGGCATTCGTTACGTAGTGTAGAGGTGAGCAGAGGAGGCGCAATCTCATGCTGGGTAAGGGCGGGGCAATCACTCCGGTGGTTGGTAGCCTGAAACAATAACGTTTGAACACCTTCGAAATACAGGTATCAGAGCGTTCACCATGATAAAAAATACCGTTACCACTTTAGTCGCCGTCGCAATGCTTGCTGCATCCAGCGCGTTTGCAGGAGAGCACGCCTGTTGTTCCAAGGGTGCATCCAGAGCGCAGGCAATGGGCTGCGTGAATTTGGCTTCATTGCATCTTACGGCTGGTCAAAAGACCAGAATCGAAGCGTGGCAGACTGAATGCATGAAGGCAGGTTGCACCAGGGAGAGCCGTCAGACGTTCCTGACCCGTGCAAAGGGAATTCTTTCGGCGCAGCAATTCGCTCAGTTGCAAGCGCAATGCAAAAGATCAGCGGACGCGAAGAAAACTTAAGTCGATTTTTAGTATCATTCGCGGCCGGAAATTTCCGTTGCAGCCAGAATGACGACTTGAATTGCCGTTTCCGTAAGCCGCGGCGTCATGTCCTTTCTCTATAGCGTGGCTGTCTAGAACGCCTTGTTCGAATCCAAAAGAATTGTAACCGGGCCTTCATTGACCAGTTCGACCGACATCATTGCCTGGAAAACTCCTGTGGTCACGGTAATTCCCAAGTCGCGCAGGGCCGTGCAAAACTCTTCGTAGAGCTTCTTTGCCTGTTCCGGCGGCGCAGCGGCAATGAAGCTCGGTCTGCGTTGACCCCGCGCGTCGCCGTAAAGGGTAAATTGCGATACAACCAGCGCGCTCCCTCTGATCTCCAAAAGGGAGCGGTTCATTTTCCCCTGGTCGTCTTCAAAGATCCTGAGATTCGCGATCTTTGCGGCCATGGTACCAGAGACCCCGGACGTATCGTCGCGGCCGACGCCGAGCAAAATCATGAGTCCACCGGCAATTTCTCCCATGATGTTACCGTCAACGCTCACACGGGCGCGACTTACACGCTGAACTACTGCTCGCATGGCAAACTAGAGAATTTTCTGCAGCAAATCGGCGAGACGCCACCCGGCCTTGTGCAGCTCATCGCACACGACGCCGGCGGCCCATGCCCGATACAGTGAATGATCCGGACTCGCTCTCTCGATTGCCTCACCCGTCGCCACAATCCGGTCCCGGTCCAGGAACGCTCTTACATTCCGAAATTCCAGCCGCGCATGCGCTTCGCGTGCAATCGGCAAAATTTCGTCGGCCCACATTTCCGCATAACTATCGACCGAGACGTTCGCGGGCATTTGCCAGTTGGGCGGCTCACGCGTTGCCATGTCGTGAATCAGATCCTTTTTCAACGGTTCAATTTGCGCTTCCAATTCTTTCTTTCTCAGTGCTTCGGGCCCTTGAGGAAAAAGCGCGTTCACTGCGTCGTAATCCCAAAACCCATGAAATTTTTTCTTACGAATACCTCGTCGTCGTGGCGGCTCATCGCTGAGCTCAAGCGTAAATGTATTTCCGCCTTCGTCGGCCAACACAGATTTGTTCTTATCAGGATCGGCTGAGCGGCCTTGTTCATCGAAATAATCAGCACCGACGTGCAAAGGCTGGTGAATGTCGGCGACATAATGAGCCAGCAGGATGAGCGCCACCGATTTGGTAATCTTGCGTTCGTTTTGCTCGGACACGCGTCCCTGAAGGACATCGATGCAGTATGGAATCATGTGCACGATATCCCACTTGCTGCGACCGGCAGATCCCTCCCGATATCGTTGTGGTGGAATGATCGGGACGTCCGTGTAGTGGAACCAATGATGCGAAGGCGCAGCTGCATTGACGTCGTGAGTCGGCTGGTTTGCCCGCCAAAAATCACGCAATTGCCTGTCCAAGTTTCGATGGGACGAATAATGGAACGATCTGGGATTATCCACGCCCTTCTTGTCCCAGCCTTTAATCTCGTCCGCCATCAGGGCGGCTTTTTCCAATGTTAACCCATCGAGCAACAGATAAACTTTTGCGGCCGTGGGCGTGTTCGCCAGTCGCTCGTCTGCAATGCCGCCGACGATTTCATGTCCCAGCGGGCCGTAGGCATACGCCGGCACTGCCAAGCGGACGGTAGCAAAAAATGCAAAGAGGAGGCTACAACAAAGCGTTGATTGCATATTCGGAAATCGAGAACAATACGATTGAACGGTACTTGCTACTGAAATTTTTGTCTTGACGCGACGCAGGGGATTCTACCTAACGCGCGCCTACGTTACCCCCTAGACATTGATCTTTCTTCGAAAACGTGGACAGGGCTTTTAATATTTTATTCAGTTGTTAGCTCGATTGAAGTTGTTTTCGAATTCCAGTGGTGATTGGTATCCGAGACTACTGTGAAGTCGACGGCGGTTGTAGAAGGTTTCGATGTAATCGAATAAGATCAATTTGGCCTCACGGCGACTTTTTGGGATTTGGTTTTGGAAGCATTCAGTTTTGAGGGTGGCAAAGAAGCTTTCCATCATGGCGTTGTCGTACGGATTGCCTTTGCGGCTCATGGAAGCGGCTGCACCGCAAGAGCGCAGTAGAGTTTGAAACTGAGTGCTGGCATATTGGACGCCGCGATCCGAATGGTGGAGGAGTCCGGGCTCGAGCTGCTGGTCACGGCAGGCTTTTTCGAAGGTTGTTGCTACGAGCGAGCTCTCCAGGGACTGGTCGGCATGCCAAGCGACACAGCGCCTTGAGCAATGGTCCAGGATCCCGGAAAGATAAAGCCAACCCTCCTGAGTTTGGATGTAGGTGATATCGGCTAACCAAACCCGGCTGGGACGATCCGGGTTGGGGATTTTGTCCAGCCAGTTTGGCGCCACGGGCAACTTATGATCGCTCTGAGTTGTTTTGGGCCTGAATCGACGTTTTTGCCTGGCGCGCAAACCGCCTGAGCGCATCAGCCGAGCGATGCGATTTTTGCCGCAGCGCCGCCCGGTTTTGCGCAGAGCGTGCATGATGCGCGGACTGCCGTAGGTCCTGCGGCTGGCCACAAAGATTGGCTCGATTGCGTTGGATAATTGGCTGTCCTGCTGAGCACGGGGGCGCTCTTCTTTACGTTGATGAGCGAAAAAACCGCTCTTGGAAATCTCCAGAGCGTCGGCCATTTCGGTGAGGCAATGAGACGTGTTCCATCTGCTCCATCACCGTAAGTCGCTGGGCTGCACCTCGGCCGACAAGATGCTGCAGGCTTTTTTTAAAATGTCGCGCTGCCGGCGCAGATAGTCGTTCTCCTGGCGCAGTCGGCGCAGCTCGCGCTGCTCCGGTGTCTCGGCTGAAAGGGTTTTAGGTTCGCTCAAAGAGAGACCGCATTGAGCGTCTTTGAGCCACCGGCTCAAAGACCAATGCGATACGCCAAGATCACGCGACACCTCGGTAATGGAGCGGCCGCTTTGGATCAGAGCGACCGCGTTCTCTTTAAACTCCCGGTCATAACGCCGGGCGAACTTGCTGCTGTTGGATTGCATAGGGACTCTTCCTTTCTATTTCCAAAAGCCCCTGACCGCAAAACCGAAGAAACCTCAGAAGGACGAGGAAGAGGCAGTGCGCTGGTATCAGAAGGCAGCCGAGCAGGGCTTGGTGGCTGCGCACTTCAACCTCGGCCTTTGCTACGACAAAGGCGATGGTGTCGAGAAGAACGATGGAGAAGCCGCGCGCTGGTATCGCAAGGCAGCCGAGCAGGGCTTGGCGGTTGCGCAATACAACCTCGGTGTTTGCTACGAGCACGGCACGGGCGTCGAGAAGGACGAGGAAGAAGCAGTGCGCTGGTATCGGAAGGCAGCCGAGCAGGGCTTGGCGGCTGCGCAACGCAGGCTCAGCATTTGCTACTATCGGGCCACGGGCATCGAAAAAGATGAGAAAGAAGCACTGCGCTGGTATCGCAAGGCAGCCGAACAAGGCGATGCAGAAGCGCAGTTGTTACTCGGTTTTTGCTACGAGTACCGGCTGGGGCGTGGAGAAGGACGAGGGAGAAGCCACGCGCTGGTTTCGCAAGGCTGCCGAGGAGGGCTATTCCCAAGGGCAGGATTCCCTCGGAGACTGCTACGCTTACGGATGGGGCGTCGAGAAAAACCAAGAAGAAGCCGTGCGCTGGTATCGTAAATCAGCCGAGCAAGGCGATGCAAAGGCGCAATACAACCTCGGTGTTTGCTACGAACACGGCACGGGCGTCGAGAAGGATGAGGAAGAAGCCGTGCGCTGGTGCCGTAAATCAGCCGAGCAAGGGTATGCAAAGGCGCAGTTCAATCTCGGTGTTTGCTATGAGAATGGCGCGGGAGTTCAAAAATCATTCGTCGAAGCCTATATGTGGTTCAACGTGGCAGCGGCTCAAGGTGGCGAAGATGGGGCGAAGTTCCGTGACGATTTGGAAAGAAAGATGTCTAAGTCTGATATTTCTCGTGCGCAGCGCCTGTCCACGGAATTCGTAGAACGGCTAAAGTCGTAATTGTCCTCGTTCCAAGCTCGGAACTTGAATATTCCTTATAGGAGAAATATTGACTTAAATAAAAAGAGTTCATCCCTCAGCGAAGGCACGAACATGGTACGAGGCCGAGATGACATTGCGCTCGCCTGAACCCGATTGGCGACCAGCAGACGTGCTTCGGCGGACCACAGCGGTCCAGCTTTTCTCGCTGACGTCGCGTCGCAAATGCTGGAAGTAGCCAATCTGACTTAAAAAAATCATCGATTCGGTCGTGAAAAAATCGAGCACTCGTGGCCTTCTGGGCTGTGTCTCAGCGACTGATTCCAACCGGCGAACAATCTGGATTGCAGACGTGGATCGCGACGACGGAAGGCGTTTCGTCGTGCGTGCGGATGAAAAGCTAACAGCGTTTCTCGAGCTTATGCCCGGATAGGAGTAAGACCCACTGGAAACAGAACCAACGAGCAGATAAGGAAGGCTCCTGCGCGCCAAAGCGCTCCAAAAAAGACTTCAACCCCGATCAACACACCTCGTGAACTAACAACCACTACACCACATTCGGTCGGCAATGCTTGACATCCGACATAGGGTTAGGTCTTCCGTGTCCGTTGAGACCGGCGGGCGCTTTGACGCTTTGTAGCAATCAAAGCTTCGCGAGTCCAGATCCGCCGAAAGCGCGAACGCGGGATACGGCCGAATAAACTACCTTTCGGCGATGGGTCGTTGACGTAAAAAAAGCGCCGATCGTGGCCAATCACGACGAGGTAGTGTGGTGGCTTGACTGAGGCGATGACGGGAATGTCGTGATCTAGCGCGTCCTCAATCGTCGCGATGCGCGCGTCACCTTCTGGATAAACCCGGACGCGTAATCCACTGGCTCGCAGAAAACGCGTCATAGGACCAGTCTCTGTACCGTCGCGATTGTTGGCGACGGAGCGCTCAATTCGCGACTGTGCGATGCGAAGCGAGTAGAATCTCGCAACCATAAGGGCCGAGCACAGACCGCAACAGTAGCTGTCCACCTGCGCGCGATACGGAACGGCGAGACAAACGCGGCGTCTATTGCCGCTAATCGTGGCAAGCGCATCTTTAATGCGGCCTGCAACGTCTTCGAAGAATCGCTTACTCGGCATCAGACCAACGAAATGGAGCCGAGCTACCGCTGGCAGGAGCGAGCTTGGCGAAGTTCGAGAACTGTTTCATAAAATCAAATTTGGCCATCACAGCGGCCAGCGGGTTGGCTCCAGCGCGTTTGGTTAGGCGACGGTGAGTTCACTTGCGCTTGCGAAGAGGTGATAATTTTGCGTCTTTCCGGGTAGCTCGACCTTTGGGCGACTTTAAGGCCTTCTTCGGAATTCCAGCTTTTTTTAAGTAGGAAGCGGGTGTCTGATCGCTGCGTGGTTTACTTTGGATACGCTTAATTCGCCTCCTGATTTGCCACTCGATTTCTTCAGTTTCACTCGAAAACCTTGGGTCTTTCATGAACGAGATACAGACGAGCGGTTTTACCCACCACGGCAATTCCGGTATTAAGTCATCCGGATCAGGCGGTGGAGCATTTTTCTTATGATCCACGATTGGATCGCCCGCCCTATAAGACTGAGATTCTCTGCGCGGCAAGTCGCGCGGCTCCGGCGGTTTTCGGGGATCGGCATGGAGGTCCCAGTCTCCTGGCTTGTAGTCGCGCGGCACGTCGCGGGGCTCCCGCGGTTTCCGTCGATTGACATGGAGGTCCAGGTCTCCTGGCTTGTAGTGGCAAAACGGACACCTGCCGCCGCGACACTGACTCAGCGGGTACGCGAGCTGACGACCACAGTTTGGACACATGGGTTGTGATAAGGACTAACGACAGAACTGAGCGACGCGGGCGGCCAGCGCGTCCGCATCGGGAACGGACATGGCCCGCCAGCGTTCGCTTCAGTGATTTTGTTAAGCCATCCTCTCATCGTTGCTCTGTAATTTATCAAAAAGCAAACGGTTAAAATGGGCGACTAAGCTGATGCAGGGCTTGAGTACCCTGAATCTGCACGCGGTCAAATTCTTTACTGCCGTGAAAGGTGTTGCACCGGATAGCGTGCACGAAACTCAAGAACGGCCTCGGCCCGCTTCCAGCGCCGCGTAGAGCGCAGTCGCTCAAGTAAATCCTCATCGTCCTCTCGGCAACCCTCCGCCTCCGGCCCTTTGAGCAACACGAAAAAGCGACGATCTTCGAGAATACGCTCCATCTCCCGGATGGCTGAGCGAGTCTCCGGCTCGGTCTCGAGCGACCTCAGCATCGTCGGCCCGTCGAGAAACTGCGCCACGTAGAATTTGGCCGCCTTAGAGTCTGGGAAAAGGCGATCAGGGTCTGGTGGCTCGAACTCTCCCATCTCGCCACAGCGTAAAGGTGGCTTCCGTGTAGAGGCGGTTGTAAATAACGAAGAGAGTGAAGAACTTGTCGAAATAGCTGGGAAGGTCGTGATCGTGGAGCCGGATGCTTTCGCCTTCGTAGTCCAGCGAGAATGAATTGAACAAAGTTTGACGATAATGACATGGGCGTAGATGGCCTAACAACGAGAATTAGACTGCATCTTGCAAGCTGAGCAATCTGCTGGCTGGCAGACTGCCTCTTGGCGGCACGGCTGCCTTGAATGTCTTTTTTTCATGGTTTCCTTTCTCGCTTTTCTATTATTGGTCGGCGCACTAAGTAGTAGCCGCAGTGGCTTTTTGTTTCGCCTATATCGCTTGCTTCCACAGGCCAAAACTCATCATCATCGTGGTATTTAAACTCGTCGCCATCTTTGATGATATAGTGATCATCCAGCAGTGCGTAATCAATCACCACATCTTCAAACTGCTTTACGCACTGGTGAATCTTCGAGCTGACGACGGGTAATCCTTTCATATGGCATCGACTGCTCCTCTTTAAGTGCAAGTACCTATGGTATCGACTTTGCGCCGACGCCACTGCCAAGCCTTACTCAAAGGGGAAGAAAGGGGAAGAAAGGGGTCTGATCTTCACATTTGACATATCGCTGAGAGAAGGCAATCTGGCGCGGTATGGCGAGACCGTTGCGAGTGGAATTCGAGGGAGCGGTGTATCATTTGACTGGCCGGGGCAATGCCAGGCAGAGGATTTTTGCTGACGAAAAGGATTGCGCGAAGTTTGTGGAGCTTTTGGTCGAATCGCTCCAGCGCTACGATGTGGCGCTGCAGGCGTATGTTTTAATGGGCAATCATTATCATCTGATCGCCGAGACCCGGCGAGCCAACCTGGGCCGCTGGATGCATTGGCTTGCCACGGCTTACACCGTTTATTTCAATCGCCGGCACAAAAGGGTGGGCCATCTGTTTCAAGGAAGGTACAAGAGCATTGTGGTGGAGGCCGAAGGATATCTGTTGGGTCTGAGCCGCTATGTGCATCTGAATCCGGTCCGGGGGAAAGTGGTCGGGCGGGGCGATCCGGTGGAGCGACGCAGACGGCTGCGAGCATGGCGTTGGAGCAGTTATCGGGGCTACAGTGGATTAGGCAAAGCGGAGCCGTGGGTGGAGCAGGAGCGGGTGTTCGGCGAAATCGGCGGCGTGAAAAAGGAGCGGCGTCTGCGATATCGGGGTTTTGTGGAAGAGGGGCTTTTACGAGAGATTGAGAGTCCTTGGGAAGCGGTGCAGTGGCAGACTGCGTTGGGCCGGGAACATTTCCTTCAGCGACTGAAGGATCACGTGGAGAAGAAAAGCCAGGTGCATCGGGAAGTGCCTGCTCTGCGACAGTTGCGGCGGCAGCCTCAGGCGCAATCAATCCTTGATTGCGTGGCACGGGCTTATGGATGTTCCAAAAACAATCTATTAAAACGCGGAACCAAAGGCAACGAAGCGAGGGCCGTGGCGATGGTGCTACTGTGGGATTGTTGCGGCATGAGTCTGCGAGAGATGGGGGAGCTTTTTGGCGGAGCAGGCTACACTGCGGTGTCGCAAATGATTGCACGCACAAGGCGAAAGGACCAGAACGGCCTGCTTGGATTTAAGCTTGATAACTTAGTGCGCCAATGTGTAAAGTGAAGATCCGACCCCCATTCCACCCCTTTTCGCATTGGAAACGAGTGTGCCAGTTGCAATGAGCGTGACAAGAACGCGATTCAGTCGGCATTTTTGCCCGCGAGACGGTTTTGAATCGTTTCGATCCGTTTCTTCAATTTTTCAAAATGGGAACCAGCCCAGTAGATCTGGCCGCAGCTGGGGCAACGGCGGAACTGCTGGTAATAGATTTTGGTCAGCGGCTCGAGTTCTTGAATGACATCCGCCTTGGTTGCGTGTTGCAACCGTGCATTACACCGCAGGCAGCGCGTAAAAGGAGCGATCAACCCCAGAAGATCAAAACGGCGAACAACCTCGATGGTTTGTTCGTCGGCATTTTGTGATCGCGGAGAATAACCCTGCTGAACGATCGCGTGCATAAGCAACCGACGATCACGAGTCAACAGCGCCCGGTTTTCGCGAGCCATCACATCGAGCAACTGCCGGTCATTAGCCTTTGGATCGTAGGCGACATCAAAGCCGAGGAGGCGGAGATTGCGGGTAAGCCGCCCCAAATGTCCGTCGGAAACAAACCCTTTTAATGTAGCAGTTTGTAAATGTTGTTCCGTTGGTTGCGTGTTGTGTTTTCCGACCGGGAAAACTTCTACATCTGCGTCGGTCGTCAGGGTGTGATCAAAATCGACGGCTTGCCCATTCACCAGAATCGTATCCACCTCCGGGTGCGGCACGCCGCATGATTCGATGACGTCTTTAACAGAAGTCTTTTCGCTCAGACTTCGTTCAATGGTTTGACTGCGGGTCTTCGTCGGAGAAAGAAATCAAGGTCGCCCCGAAAGCGAAGCCGGATCGTGAACGGCTTCACATCAATCCGTGACCCGCGCGTTGGCGTAAGCGTACTCAAACGTGGTGGCACGCGGGCGACCCTGGAGCTTGCCGGGTCCGAGCGGTTCATCTTCGCCGAAATAACAATCGATTTGCCAGCGGCGCAGCCCGCCACCGGTATCCATGATTTTCCAGCGGTTGCTCCCAAAAACTTTCTGAAGTTCCGGAGAAGATGTCTGAATAATCGCACCGCGACGGAGGCCATCGTGCCCTCCCGTCATTGCCGCTGAATAACGCGGCAGCAACACACCGCCTGCACCCATGGCATGTGAAGCGAAAGCGTACGAATTGCTGCCGTTATAGCGAATGTAATACCGCCCATTCACCGGCGTCGTAATTCGACCGAAGCCTTCCTTTTTTACCGAGCGCAGAAAATCGCGCGGATATTTCCGGCCGTGGAGGCCCGGTTTTGTGACCGGCGTTGCGTCGAAGCCGCGCTCGAAAGTAAAACCTGATTCCTTCGGTGTGTAATAGAGCGTACAGACGACGAAGTATTCTCCGTTATGTCCCTGCGGGCGCCGCGCCAGCTTTTCATTTTCGTAGGCAAGTCGCTGCACTACTTCCGGCCAGGGAATGTCCGCACAAAGCTGCGGGATGATCGACATCGTCAATCCGACCAGGAGAACCGTGATCATCCGGTCATTCTGAGCGGAGCGCAGTGGAGCCGAGGAATCCTGCGGCGGTACTTGGAACATAGCAACGGGGTTCCT
Source organism: uncultured Verrucomicrobiae bacterium (assembly GCA_963838045.1). Classification (GTDB taxonomy): domain Bacteria; phylum Verrucomicrobiota; class Verrucomicrobiia; order Chthoniobacterales; family UBA10450; genus Udaeobacter. Next base: position 111,628 of record CAWIPQ010000008.1, read on the forward strand.
CGACTTCGCTCGGAATGACAACTGGGAAAACCGGGGCTGGTTAATCATTGCTCGTCGAAGAATCTATTCAGCGGGCCGCCCAACAATATTTCGATCGGTAACTTTTCTGTTTCGTATTCGTAAGGAGGTTGTTTCCATTCAAAGTCCTGAGGGTAATTCTTGCGGATATGTTTGATGATTTCCAGACCGGTTTGAAATGGCTGAAATGCTTCGCGATCGATCACGTGAATTTGCGCGCCGCCACAGAGTTCGCCGGCGAATTTATGAAAGGTTGGCTGGAAATAATTTTCACGAAAGAAAACACCCGGCAGCTTTAACGCGTTGAGTTCGGTGCAAAGTTTCTCTGCATGAACGAATGGCGCGCCAAATATTTCGAACGGTCGCGTAGTGCCGCGTCCCTCGGAAATGTTGCGTACCTTCGAGCAGGCACATCCCGGGATAAACCATGGCTGTGTCGAGGCTTGGCATATTCGGTGACGGCATTACCCACGGCAGACCGGTTTGATCAAACCACATTTGGCGCTGCCAGTTTTTCATTGGCAGGACAGACAAATGGCAATCAGGAAACGCTTCGTCCCGGAACTGCTTTGCCAGTTCGCCAATCGTACGGCCATGCCTGATTGAAAGAGGATGCATCCCGACGAAAGATTTGTAATTCGGGTCGAGCACTGGACCTTCAGTCGTTATGCCATTAATCGGGTTTGGCCGATCGAACACGACGACCGCGGTGCCGCATTTCTCGCACGCGCGCATACAGAGGTACAACGTCCAGATAAAAGTGTAGTAACGCGACCCGATGTCTTGAAGATCCACAACCAGCACATCAAACCCTCTCAACATCTCCGCAGTCGGCTCGCGATGTTCGGCATACAGGCTGTAAACCGGAATGCCCAGACGCGGATGCTCGTAGCTTTTCCATTCGATCATGTTGTCCTGCGTTTGGCCCAGGAAGCCATGTTGCGGGCCAAAGAAGGCAGCGACACGGAAAAGGTCGCCATGATGTTGCTCAAGAATTTGCGACGCGTGTTTCAGTGTTGAGGAGACTGAAGCCGGATGAAGAAGCGCCCCGATGCTCGCGCCTCGAAGTTTCTGCGGCCAGAGTTCGCTCAAATGATCAAGTGGCAACCGAACAGGCATTGGTGCTCTTTTATCACGATACAGAGATTCTTGCGATATGGCTGTAGCGGCGGCTGTGCTCGCCACGCCGAAGCCCGGCGAAGGTGGATCAGCCGGCGAAGTTTGAGCACGTGGCGAAACGCCTCTACAAGCGGCGAAAACGCATGAAACCAAACGCCACGATTGCGATAAGTGCGATCGCCGTGCACGCTTTTGCGAATAACTCACCGTGACGCACATAAAACGTCAGCTGATGTTCCGTCGGCACGTTGATTTCGCCGGTCAGGACTCCCTCGGTAAAGGTGCTACCGGTGTCATCCCGTAATTCCTGAGTGATTCGACCGAATTGATTAATGAAACATGTCACCCCGGTATTTGCTGCACGCAGCATCGGACGACGCGTTTCTACGCAACGAAAAATTGCATTTGCGAGATGCTGATGCGATCCGGCGGAATGCTGAAACCACCCGTCGTTAGTCACATCGACAAGTAAATTCGCCCCGGGACCGGTTTCGCTTGGAAGAACGAATCGTCTGGTCAATTCGCCGATGGTGTCTTCGAAACATATCAACGGCGCCACTTGGACTTCCCTGTTCGTCAAGGTAAACACCGTGTGTTCTTTTCCCGGTTGAAAATCCCCCGGCACCTGATCCCCGACAATCTGTGCCAGCAGCGGCACTGTATGGCGCCCGGGAACATATTCGCCGAAAGGCACCAGGTGAATCTTTCGGTATAACTGCACTCGATCGCCACCTTCCGAAACAAGTAGCGCCGCATTATAGGCATCGCCGTTTTCTTCGTCGATCGTGCCCAGTAGAAGGTCCGTCTCCGCCGATGCGGCCAGGTCCATCACAAATTTGTAACTCTCCTGGTCTTGAAGAACTGGCCCGGGCATCGAGCTCTCGGGCCAAACCAGCAATTCAGGCGGCGGATTTGAACGCAAGGATATTTCGCTTAAGCGCCGGAACTGATCGAAGATTTTCCTTCCAAACTGTGGATCGAATTTTTGTTGCTGCGGAACATTTGCTTGAACGGCAGCAACACGGAGCGGTTTAGCAGGCGGCGAAACCTGCGCAGCGCGAAGTCCGAAAACCAGGACGCCTACGATCGATGCCATGGTAATCGTGAAATCAAAATGCGGTCGCACCATGTGCGTGCGCGCCTCGAGGATCAGGCGATATCCCGTTGTCAGAATGATCACGTTGGCGAACGCTACCAGGAACGATAGTCCGGCAACGCCGGTGAACTCCGCAATTTGAATCAACGGCCAATTGGTGTGCAACGCCACGCCGAGGCCGTTCCAGCCAAAACCCGAAAAAACCCAGCCGCGCAGCCATTCAAGTGCTGGTCCATCCGGCTGCGAGCAGAAAGGCGAGCATCAGGTTGTTTGTCGATTTGAGCCATGGGGACTGCGCCTGAGCGGCGGTGGTCCGGGCCCGCACCAGCATTTGGCTCCATTTACTTGCGGCTACGGGTTTCTTTTTCTCTCGTGGCCGTAGCAGGCCGCAGAACCAGGCCCAGAGCGCGAAATAAATCGCCATGTAAAACGCAAGAACGAACCAGCCAAGGGGCGTGACAGTTGTGAGCCAGTAGAAGACGATCCAAAAAAACGTTAGCCCTGCGACGTAACCCAGAAGCAGGTTCCGGAGCCATCGGCGACGCGACTCCGCACCGGAAAACCAAACTGCAGCGATGAGTGGAGTGAGCGCAATCCAGCAGAACCACGTCAGATTGAACGGGGCAAAGCAGGCTGCGTAAAGAAGACCGCTACAGATTGCGGCGAGCCACGGCCAAAGCTTCCTGATCTTTGTCATGAGCTTTGTGCAAACTTTAAATCCAAAGCACTAACCATTAAGGAAGACCGGTCCGCCATACGACGGAGTTTAGCGCGGTGAACTTGGGCAGCCGTCGGTTTCACATTGACGGCTGGGAAGCCGTCACTCCTTGCTTACCTTCTATCATTCCGAGCGAAGTCGAGAAATCTCCGATCGTTCGCGACAGTGCCACGCAAATTAATAATCCGAGATGTTTCGCTTCGCTCAACATGACATTTACACCTTCAGCCGCGAGTCGGCATCTTTCCGCAGCCATTGCCAGAGGTCCTCCAGGTGTTTTCCAACTTCGTCTTTGATTCGCTTAAGGTCTGCGGCCGACTGTTTCACTTTTCCCGGCTGGCGGCGTGCAAACAGGTAGTATTTTATTTTTGGCTCGGTTCCCGACGGGCGCACCGCGATTCGCGTCCCATCCTCCAGCTCAAACATTAGCATCTTGGTCTTCGGAATAAGATCGCCTTCGATGTCTTTGATCTCGTCGGTCTCAAAATCTCTAATGTTCACCACTCTTGAGCCGAGTATTTCGTGAACCGGATCGGCCGCGTACGACTTCATCAGACTGGCAATTTTGTCTGCGCCTTCAGCACCTTCAAAAACGAGGGAACTGGTTTTCTCCGAGAAATATCCGAACTGCGCATAGATTTCGTCGAGTAATTGGTCGACCGTTTGTCCACGCGACCTGGCGTAAGCGGCAACTTCACAAAACATGATCACCGCGCCGTTGCCGTCTTTATCGCGAACAAAATCCGCCCCGCTGTAGCCATAACTTTCTTCGCCTCCGAAAACATAGAATGAAGAGTATGCGAGGCGAAGCCGGCGAGTTTCCGCTTCCGAAAGATCGGCATAATTCTGACGCAAGGGTTCGGGAATCGCGCACTCGTACTTTGCGAGCTTCGCGCCGATATACTTAAAGCCGGTCAACGTTTCGACACAGGAAACACCGTAGGAGTCAGCGATTGCTTTTTGCAGGTCGGTGGTGACGAAAGTCTTGATGATCACGGCGCGAGATGCGTTTTGTTTGTCGAGCACGCCCTTGTCGAAAAGGGTTTTGATTCGATACCAGACAAGGAGGGAACCGATTTGGTTTCCGGTCAGTAATTCCAGATTGCCGCTTTTCGTTCGAACCGCCGCGCCCATTCGATCGCAGTCCGGATCAGTCGCCACGACCAGATCGGCATTCTCCTTTTTCGCAAGATCAATCGCCATCGTTAGTGCTTCGCCGTATTCGGGATTCGGCGATTTCACGGTGGGAAATCGGCCATCGAAGCAATCCTGTTCCGGTACGACCACAAAATGGAAACCGAGCCGCTTAAGCATCGGCTTGATGATGACGCCGCCGGTTCCGTGCAGCGGCGTGTAAACGATCCGGAGCGTTTTCGCGTCGCGAATTACGTTTGGATCAAGAACTAGGGTTTCAAGCCGCCGCATGTACGCCTCATCCAGGTTTTTTCCGACGGTAGTCACTTTGCCTTGTCGCTCTTTCGGAAGCGGTGTGAACGATTCGCTGGTGATTGCGTTTACTTTCGCGATGATTCCGCTGGCATGCGGCTCAATCACTTGCGCGCCGTCACTGAAATAGACTTTGAACCCGTTGTCATAGGGCGGGTTGTGGCTCGCAGTGATCACTGCTCCAGAGCTGGCGTGCAGGTGGCGTACGGCGAACGAAAGCTCCGGAACAGATCGCGGGCTATCGAACGCAAACGCGTCGCAACCGTTTTCAGCCGCAATTTTCGCAACCAACTCCGCGAAATCCTTTGAGAAAAACCGCGGGTCATGTGCTATCACAAGCTTCGGCTTCTCTGAAGTACTCTCGCTCCGGTTCCAATCGTGCAGATAAGCGACAATTCCGCGCGTCGCGCGATTGATATTGAAGAAATTCATCGCATTCGTGCCGACACATGGAAATTGCGGTCGTTCGTCTTTGCGCGCGTCGCCTCGTTCTGCAGCAGTGACAACTTTCCCGATCGTCCGGCCGCGCAGCCCACCCGTCCCGAAGGCAAGCGTTTGATAAAACCGGTCGTTTAACTCCTCCCACTCAGGGGCACCGGCAAGTTCCTGGACCGACCGAAAATAAAGATCTGAGCTAGCGCCAGCGAGCAGCGAGCGAATGTTCTCCGCCGACGATGCCAGTAGTTGTCCATCGGCAACTGCCCATTCGATTTTAAGATGTAACTCTGCAAGATGAGTTGCCATTGATGCGAACTGTTCCGCCATCTGGGTCTGTAGGGCAAGCGCTTCGCTTGCCGGGAAGGGGCGAACAACCTGGCATTCGCTCTACAATTGCTCGACCGATCGATACACGAGCATCGCCGCAGCGATATCTTCTACCGCCATTCCTAACGATTTAAAGATTGTGATCTCATGTGCGCGCGGTCGAACCTTGCCCGCCAACGCTTCTCCGAGTTCGGCATAGATTTTTGCACCAGAAAGAATCACATCGCCGGATTCTTTCAGCGCACCTTCACGAGAATCGACGTATACGATCCCGCGTTGCATGGCTTCATCATCCAGTTCGCGCCAGTCGGGCCGGCATGCTCCGATTGCATTCACATGTGAGCCCGCTTTTAACCACCTGCCGTGCAATACCGGCATTTTCGAATTGGTAGCGGTCACAATGACATCTGCGTCGCGGACCGCTTCTTCGGCCGACATTGCTGCAGCGCCAATTTCCTCCGCGAACCGCTTCGCGTGTTCCAAGGTAGGACTCCAGACACGGATCTCTTCGAAGTGCCTAACGAGTCTCAGCGCTTCTACATGGCTGCGCGCTTGCACGCCGCTGCCGAGGACAGCGAGGACTTTAGCATCGGGCGAGGCCAGCAGTTTCGTCGCCGCTGCGGATACAGCCGCGGTTCTCATTTCGGTGATTAACGTCCCGTCCATGATCGCCAGTGGCGTTCCTGTTTGCGGATCTACGAGAAAAATCGTGGCCATATGTGTCGGCATCCCGCGCTCTGCGTTCGACGGATAAAAAGTGACGGCTTTTAATCCGAGTCCGTCGGAGGAAAGCGCGGGCATCAAGCCCAGAAATCCTCCCGGTGGATCGATTTTGATAACCGAGCGCACAGGCTGAGTCACCTTTCCGGTGGAGAAATCTACCAGCACCTTTTCCATCGCTGGAATCAGATCCACTATTCGCAGATGGTTCCGAACTTGTCCTTCGTTAAGGAAAACCGGCTGGTTACTTTTCATTAAATCATTGATCGCGGACTATACGAATGACACCGATAGAAGGAATGAAAGCAACATTCTGGATCTTGATTCCAAAAGCCCGCCTGGTAACCGTCATTCCGAGCGGAGTCGAGGAATCCCGAGGCACAGCTTACAGGTAACTCCACGGGATGTCTCGACTCCGCTCGACATGACGGGCGCCTTGGTATCCGTGCTATCCGCATAATCCGTGGTTTCTTATTACTTGCAATGAATGCGCCCGAAAGACTGCAGACGCGTTGTGTGATCGTGGGCGGTGGACCGGCTGGGGTGATGGCCGGATATCTGTTCGCGCGAGCAGGGGTGTCGGTAATCGTTCTGGAAAAACATGCCGATTTCTTTCGCGATTTCCGCGGAGACACGATTCACCCGTCCACATTGGAGCTGATGTACGAGCTCGGTCTGCTCGAGGAATTCCTGAAACAACCGCATCAGGAAGTTCGGCAGCTCCACGGCGTGATTAATGGCCAGGATGTGCCGATCGCCGATTTCACAAAGCTTCCCACGCACTGCAAATTCATCGCATTCATGCCACAATGGGATTTTCTTAATTTCCTTTCCGGGCACGCGAAACAATTTCCGGGTTTCCAATTGCTCATGGAGCACGAAGTGGTCGATCTCATTTTCGAAAACGATCGCGTTGTTGGCGTTCGCGCAAAAACGCCGCGCGGCGAAGTGGAAGTTTATGCCGATCTGGTGATTGGTGCAGACGGACGGCATTCCACTACACACGCACATGCAGGTTTTGAGCAGCTGGAGTTTGGTGTCCCGATCGACGTCCTCTGGATGCGGATCTCCAAGAACAAAGACGATCCCGAACAAACACTCGGCTTTTTTGAGCACGGCAAACTCCTCGTGTTGCTCGATCGCGATGATTACTGGCAGGTCGGTTTTGTCATCCCGAAGGGCGGCTTTGACGAGATCAAAGCACGCGGCCTCTCTCAATTGCACAATGACATTGCCAGCTTCGCTGGTTTTCTACGCGACCGCGTCGCTCAGCTCGACGACTGGTCCAAAATCAGATTGCTTACGGTACAGATCAATCGTCTACGCAACTGGTGCCGGGAAGGATTGCTTTGCATCGGCGATTCTGCGCACGCCATGTCACCGGCCGGCGGCGTTGGAATCAATCTGGCAATCCAAGATGCAGTGGCTACCGCCAATCTGCTCTCGGAAAAATTGCGAAGCGGGCCGGTTTCAGTGGACGATTTAAGCAGGGTGCAAGCGCGCCGCGAATGGCCGACCCGTTTGATTCAGGGAATGCAGGTGTTCATTCATCGCCACGTCGTAACTGGGCAGGCGTCGGGTCGCAAAGACTCGTTGCCATTCGTAGTCCGGTTGCTGAAATGGTTTCCGTTCCTGCGGCAATTGCCTGCCCGCTTCATCGGCCTGGGTCCGCGGCCGGAACATTACTGTAGCCGGGGGCGTTGACCCCGGCCGCTGCGGGGCTTGTCACGCATCATTGCCAGGGTCAACGCCCCCGGCTACAACTAGCCCGGTGCGATGTAAACTTGGGTTGTACCAAACGAAGTAATCGTCCTTTGTGTTGTTGGACTGATCTTTCGTTTTGGACGTTTGCCGCATTCGGCGAAGAAATAGCATACTGCTGATACCTAAGCGATGCTGCTGATATCGGAGGCAGATCAGCAACCGCCTATTGGATAGGGATCCTTTCGGTCGATTCTGTTTGGCTACGGCCATTACTATAAGGCGTCCGTCCGGGATCATTGATTCCGGCATTGCCGGGCTAATCCTGGGAACGGCGTACATGCTGGCCGGTCGCAACCTGTGGGCCAGCATTTTCGCTCACGGATTCATTGACACCTTTGGAGTTATCGACGCCTTTTTCGGATGGTCGAACTAGTTGGATCAGTCAACCTGGATACGATCCGCGCAGCGCACGATCGTATTCGCCCGTACATTCATCGCACACCCGTCCTGACGAATTCATGGCTGAATGACGCGTGCGGGGCGTCCCTGTTTTTCAAGTGCGAAAATTTTCAGAAGATCGGTGCTTTCAAGGCACGGGGCGCTACCAATGCTGTTTTTGCGCTTGATGATGAAACCGCGCGACACGGCGTGGCGACGCATTCTTCCGGTAATCACGGTGCCGCGGTAGCGCGGGCAGCGAAATTACGCGGCATCCCGGCTCATATCGTGATGCCCTCAAATTCGGCGAAAGTGAAGATCCGCGCAGTGGAAAGCTACGGTGCGCAGGTCGTCATTTGCGAACCAACAGAGGAGTCGCGAGAAATAAAGTGCGCGCAGGTGATTAATCAAACCGGTGCAACGTTGATTCACTCATTTGAGAATGAACACGTGGTGGCGGGGCAGGGGACCGCAGCAATAGAATTGCTGGAAGATATTGCCGACCTCGATCTGATCATGTGCCCCATCGGCGGTGGCGGTCTGTTGTCCGGCACAGCGATCGCGGCGAAGTCGATGAGCCCACAGATAAAAGTGATCGCGGTCGAGCCGGCCAACGCGGATGATGCGGCGCAATCCTTTCGCGCAGGACGACGGCTTGTCACGGAGAAAAAATTCACGATTGCTGATGGGCTCCGCACGAATATCGGCGAACCAAATTTCGCAATCGTTCAATCTTACGTGGACGACGTGGTGACGGTCAGCGAAGAGGCGATTATCTCGGCAATGCGTACGATTTGGGAAACGATGAAGATCATAATTGAACCTTCAGCGGCCGTTCCCTATGCGGCGGTTGCCGGGGACGCAATTGATGTAAACGGAAAACGCGCCGGAATTATTCTTACCGGTGGCAATGTCGATCTCGATACGTTGCCCTGGATCGGTAACCGCGAGCTGTGACCCGCGGTGTAGAATTCGTCGAGCCTGCGGGTGCAGCATTATAAAAGACACTAAGAAGGACAACGATGATCTACGTCTTATTGTTTTTGGCCAATATCGTAGCGGGAACCATCAACGCGTTGGCCGGTGGCGGGGGGTTGATCACATTCCCATTGCTAATGCTCAATGTTGCGCCGGTGACCGCTGATGCGACCAGCGCGGTAGCCTTGTTTTTCGCGTACCCCACCGCTGTTTGGCGCACTCGCAGCCAATTAGAGGGAGTATTCGGGCACGCATGGTTGTGGCTTCTTCTTGCTCCGAGCGTCCTTGGCGGTGTCGTCGGAGCAATGCTGCTGACTCGCACCGGCAATCGGCACTTTATCGAGTTCGTGCCGTGGTTGGTATTAATCGCCACTATTATTATCGTGCTGCGGCCGATTCTGGTTCGACGCGAGGAAGGCGGTAGCGTGCATCCGAAAATCAGGATGGCACTATGGCCTGTCGCAATTGCGGGCGTTTTCCTGGTGGCATTGTATGGCGGCTATTTTGGAGCTGGCATTGGCATCCTGATGATCGGTGCGCTGAGTTTTATCTCGCGCGGCGATATCCGGCATGTGGTCGCCCTTAAAAACTTTTTGACCCTTTGCATGCGGGGGATGGCGGTGCTCGTGCTCGTAATGCAAGGCAATGTGAACTGGAAATATGGCGCACCAATGGCGGTCGGCGGCCTCCTTGGTGGCTACATCGGCGGTATGGTATCGCATCGTGCGAACCGCACGCTTGTTCGCTCTATCGTTATTGGGATCGGTTTTGCCGCGTCGGCGTACTTTTTCTGGAAAGTTTACGGTCCAACTTTGAGGCATATGGGCGCTGAGTAGGGCGCAATCAGAAGGCGGAAATCGGACATGACACAAGCTCAGCTTCACGACGCCGATTCCGGGAATCGTTGAACGTTTAAACCTCGGTCGCTGCCCAGAATTTGCCAAACGCCCTTGGCCAGCTTCGGTCGATGACGCTATTCCGGGCGGAGTTGGACATCTGCCGGCGCAGTGCAGGATCGCTCACGAGCGTTCGTACGGCTTTCGTGAAATCTTCGACGTCGTGCGATTTGGTGATCAGGCCGTTGCATTTCTCATCTACCAATTCCTTCGGGCCACCGGAATCTGAAACGACAACAGGCAGGCCGGAGGCATGCGCTTCGATAATAACGTTCCCGAACGTGTCGGTCGTGCTGGGAAAAACAAAAATATCCGCCGAGGCATACGCAGTGGCTAACTCGGTCCCTTTCAGGTACCCGGTGAAATAAGCTTCAGGTAAAGATTTCGCGAACGCTTCGGAATACGGGCCGTGTCCGACGACGAAAAGTTCAACAGGTAATCCTTCGCTGCGCAGACGACGATAAGCGGCGGCCAGAAGGTCCAGGTCTTTCTCACGTGAAACGCGGCCCACATAAAGCAAGCGGATCTCGCCGTTGCGCGCGCCGAATCTTTCGAAGAAGGCTGGGTCGCGTCGGCCGGGATGAAAGAGCTCGGTGTCGAGGCCGCGCGGCAGAATTTTCAGTTTCGTCGAATCCAAACCGCGTTTGATCCAGCTTTGTCGGTACTCTTCTGAATTGACGAAAACCGTGTCGAGCTGGCCATAGAACCAATGCATGTAACCCCAGGTCACGCTTTCAAGGAAGCTGTCCTCGGTGAGGATACCGATGTACTGCGGGAAGTCGGTGTGATAAATCCCGCTGGTTTGCAGGTTCAGCATTTTGGCGGCGAGCAATGCCGTCAATCCAACTGGCCCCGGCGTGCTGATAATGATTTCAGTGAATCTCTCTCGCTGAATGTAATTCAGCATCTGGAGGATCGGCGGGAAACTCAGTTTTTGCAGTTCGTATTCCGGTAACTCGAATTCACCAATAGGCGGGAAATTTTTGATTGGAATATCGGAGAGATGCACTTCTTTCTGCGAAGCGACCACAACGAGTTCCTTTCCTGCCGCAGCCCCTGCGGCGGTCATTCTGCGAATGGTGGTAGCGACACCGTTAACGTCTTCCAAGGTGTCGGTGAACCAAGCGCGCTTGCGATTTTGCAAGGCAATTGGGATTTCGCCGGTCAACTCTTTAAATACCGTGCGCAGCCACTTGCGCGAGGGTGCCTGACTGTGAAAGCCGTAAATGTAAGGCGTCAGAATCACGAGAATCGGAGCGATGGCGCTAAGAGCCTGCATGCTTTCCACCATGTTTCCCCTGGTGAGTTCCTGAACGAATTTGTTGAAAAAGCGAAATGCCAGTTGCTCGGCGACCATGTTCGCCATCAGGAATGTGCGCCGCTCCGGTTCGCTGACCTTGTCCAACCGTGAAGCCAGTTTTGCCTTTACCTCCGGCCGCGCGAAATAACCGGAGAGCTCTTTCCATAACGATACATTTGCGGGCTTGGCGAATTCGAAAATTTTTCCCGACAAAACACCCTGCACGATGAACTCCGTTTTCTCCTTAAGTGTAAACTCCGTCGGCGCGCGTCCCTCCATGAAGCGCGAGAACATTTTCTCCAGTAGCGCCCCGCCCGGACCGAGCTTTTCGTGGAACCGGTCCTGAATGAAACAGGCGACAGTGTTGTAAAACCCGTGTGACAGGATGAGGGGCGTCCCGCCCTTGCCGCAGGCATTGCAATCGCCATTGCGAACGTGATTGAGAAATTTTGTCGCCGAATGCGCAGCAGGAGCTTCTGTAAATGCGGAAGCGACGAATTGCCCGCCGTGATCGTCGGAGCCGCCCACCAGGATTTTTTTCCACGGTTCGGCATGCGTCGGCGCGATATCATGACGATTTGCCATGGCTTCGAGTTTTTCCGGCGTCAGTTGTTTGAAAAGCGTTTGAGCCAGGTCGCTCAGAAGCGCATCGCGCAAGCCGTTGATGCCCTCGAAATGTTTGAACAGAAGAATGAGCCGTTCGAGATGAGTCGCCTCGAGTTTTCCGTTCACGCTGTATAACGGATGCGCGACCGCGTGCACGATTCCTGCGTCCTGAAGGTATTGCTGCAAATCAAAGATATTTTCACGAACCCCCTGGATGTCGCGGTGCTGCCGTTCTGAAACTCCCCAAACCAAAATGTGCAGCTTGCAGCCGTCCTGGGGAAAATACGTGGTGACCTGTTCGCTGATGAAGGTTCCAGGCAGATGGGCAATTTCCAGGCAACCATCGATCGAGTCGTGATCGGTGATGGTGACGAAGTCCATTCCGCGTTTTAGCAACTGCTCGTGCAACTGCTTTGGATCGGAGTAGCTGTCGGGAAAATCGAACCGCCGGAAAAGCCATTCTTCCGAGCGAGCGCTGTGGCGCGAGTGAATATGTAAATCGCACCGGCTCATCCTACGTCCCCCAAACGTTGTTGCGCGATCCAATCCTGATACGTGGTAGCGGTACGCGCAGTTTTTGTCGCGGCGATAAAGCCGAGGATCTGCTTCCAAATAGCGGGCTGCGAATAGTCAGGCGGATGAATGCTGATTCGCAAGAGCGGTTTGGGTTGAAGCAAACGAAACAGTGCATCGTTCCAACCTCGACTCACTGCGCGACGCCAACTGTTGTGAACACTGTAAACGAGGGATCTCGCAGGAAATACATCTCCCGAACGGAGATCGGATATGCTACGCAAACGTGTCGTGTATTCCAACTGCGCATCGCGGACCGCGCGTTCCGCTTCATCTCCGAGTAGCCATGCCGGAGCAACAAATCCGTGGGGCTTAAGTCCATGCGCACGAAACTCATCACGTGCGTTTGTGACACGCCGCAGAGCTTCTTCATAGGGCAAATCGTAAAACTCGCCCTCGTTCTGCGTATAGAACCTGGTCATGAATTTGTCCCGCAAGGTTTCTTTGGTCCGGCTGGGACGTTCGTGGAAATAGCCGTGGATGACGATTTCGTGTCCGTCAGCTTCCAGACCGCGCAGCCAGTTCACGAACGTTGCGTGGTTCGCGAAGAGGCCTTCGTGGTGATAATCCGGCACCACAAGCAGGGAGCAAACAGGGATCCCGTGGAGTCGTAGTTCGGAAACGATTGTGCTTGCGATCTGTTGAGAACGCGGCGCTACATCGTGCAGGGACACAATGATCGAATCCGTTGCGTGGCCAGCGGTCGCGACGAGCGGAAGGAACTCGGTTGCCGCAATGGTACTCATTTTCTAAAATTTTCGTTCTCGAAGCAGATTTGAACAAGCAAAACGTGAAAAACTGTAGTTCTTCCCGCGCTGTTTATGCTGCCGGATAGTAATCGCGTAAGGGGTTGTCCTTGAGTTGGCAATGTTTGACCACGCAGGCACGCTTCGATTGGCAAAATTCCTAATCTGCGGCCATGCCGGTAATTTCGCGAAACTCCGCTTCGCTCAGAGGCATCACCGAGAGACGCGATTGCCGAACCAACGGAATTCCTTTCAGCCGTGAATTTCCCTTGATCTGGCGAAGGGTGACCGGCCGGTGCAGCGGTTTAACCGCCGCAAGATCCACTGTTGACCAGTCGCCCTCCTTCGCGGTCGGATCCGGATAGGCGGTACGCGTCACTTTAGCAATTCCGACTACCGCCTTTTCTTCGCCACTATGATAGAAAAAGACTTCTTCGCCCTTTTGCATTTTGCGAAGATTATTTCGCGCAGCAAAGTTGCGCACGCCGGTCCAGCTGGTTTCCCCGTCAGCGACAAAATCGGACCACGAATAGGAACTCGGTTCCTGTTTCACCAGCCAGAAGCTCTTCACGCGCTACCCTAGCTCCTTATTCGACAATTGCGCTTGCTTGTTTCACAATCGGTTAAATGTCGCGCCTGCCGTTTATCACATTTGAAGGATCGGAAGCATGCGGGAAAACCACCCAGGTGCAAAGACTCGCGACGCGGTTGGAACGTTTGCATGTTCCACACTTGATAACTCGGGAACCGGGGGGCACGCCAATCGGGGAAACAATTCGCGAGCTTCTGCAATTCGCGCCGCATAACTCTAATATGACGCCGGAAACAGAGCTTCTCTTGTTTGAAGCGAGCCGCAGCCAACTGGTGCGCGAGGTAATCCGGCCTGCGCTCGAGCAAGGCATGTGCGTAATCGCCGATCGCTTCTTTGATTCCACTACCGCTTATCAGGGAGCAGCACGGAAGTTGGACCGAGAGATAATCGAGCGTTTCAATGCGTTTGCCGTCAGTGGTTGTATTCCAGACATTACGATCGTGCTCGATGTCGATGCCGCGACGGCGGAGTCGCGGATGCGGCGCGAGCCCCGCAAAGCGGATCGGATGGAGCAACAGCCCGGCGAATTTCACGAGCGGGTTCGTGAAGGATATCGGGAACTGGCTGCGCGTGATGCAAAACGCGTTGTGCTGATCGACGGTGTTCGAGAGCCAAGCGCTATCGAAGAGGAAATTTGGCAAACGCTTTGCTCGCGTGTTCCCTGCGTTAAGCAAAAGATCGAACACTTAAAATGGCTTTTTCCCGCTCCGCAGCGTTTGGACATCTGAAACGCGCTCACGAACAGAACCGACTTGCGCACGCTTATTTAATTACCGGATCAGCGGGCAGTGGGAAGGAACTGCTGGCAGCCGAGCTGGCCAGCCTCGTAAATGGAACACCGGCCAATGATGTTTTCTCATCCAGGGCCCGCGAAATTTTCATTGCCCGACCCGAATCAAAATCGCGACGTATCGTCACCGCGCAGATTCGAGCGTTGGAGCACGCGCTGCAGATGCGAGCGACAAACGGCCGGCGCAAAGTAGCAATCATTTCCGATGCCGACCGACTTCAAAACGAGGCGGCCAACGCGTTTCTCAAGACGCTGGAGGAACCGCCCAAGGATTCGCTCCTCCTTCTGTTGAGCGGTCTGCCCGAGGCATTGCCGGAAACGATTCTTTCCAGGTGCATCGGCATTCCTCTTGCCCCGGACGCGAAAATCCGAGCTAAAGCAGAAGAAGAGGAACTGGTTAAATCGCTGCAGCAAGCAGCCCGCGAGACAACCTGGGGCACTCAGTTTGCCTATCGACTTGCCCAGGAATTTCAACACCTCCTTCGTAGGGTGCGGGAGGAAGTAAAACTTGAAACAGAAGAGTTATTGAAACGGGAACAGACACGGTACAAGGATGCAACCGACGGGGCATGGCTGGAAGAACGCGAAGATTACTACAAGGCGCTCGCCGAAAGTCTTTACCTGCAACGACGGGCCGCACTGGTCGAAACATTGTTTGCGTGGTGGACCGACATTCTTCGGGCGAGCAACGGAGTGGAACAACGCGATATTCCGGCCGCAAAACAAGAAACTGCAGCGCTTGCACGGCGCTTCGGCAGTATCGAAATTTTAAGCCGTATTCGTTCGCTTGAAGAATTGCGGGATCATCTCGGCCGAAATGTCCACGAAGGCCTTGCGATTGAAGTGGCGTTCCTGACAATTTTTACGTCTTGATATGGGTAAGACGTGTTTATTCGGAGCGAATTTCAAACTAGCTTCAGCGGACTGGAGGTTGACAAAATCCTTCGCGAACCTATCCAGTACCCCCGTATGCGATACGTTTATCGACTAATTTTGCTGGCTGTTGGCGGTTCGCTGCTACTATTTACCGGTTGCGCGACTGGAAAGGTGGCCTCCGCAAGCTCTTACCACGTGACGGCTTATCGACCGCACGATCCGTCCAAGGTAAAAGTAAAACTCTCCACCTCGACACAGAACCTGTATGTCATGGAAGGCGACCGGCTGTTAATGGCTGTTCAATCGAATGTCGGCAAACCTGGTACCGCGACTCCGCATGGCCACTTCAGGATTTACAGCAAACAAAAAGAGCGCCGCCGACAGAGCGAGCCGGATCGAGGCTATCCGATGGCTTACTGGTGTGAATTTGCCCCGGCCTATGGATTTCACGAAGGATTTGTCTGGGCTGTGCCGCATACCCATGGTTGTGTTCGTCTCCACAAGGAAGCGGCTGCCCGACTCTTTGCGCTGGTTCAGATCGGTACGCCTGTGGACATCGAAACCTCGCTTCCCGAAGATGCGAAATATGGCAGCCAGGTTGTCCGGCTCGATCAAAGCCGCGACCCGGATCCGCCGCGTTCGGTAATGATGTCTCCGAGCTGGTTCACGGATCCTCCTGGTCCACTGCTGGTCGACCAGTGATCTTCTGCCGATAAGAAGATTTTGCCCGGTGGCCGGCAATTGGAAAACGGCCGGTTAAGGTTACCTTAGCCAAAAGCAATGAGCACGAACCTGATTTCCAGCGGCACAACTGCCCGCCAGAAAGTGAACCTGCGCACGCCAGATGTGATGGCGGCGGTGCAGCAACAGGTCGAGTCCCATTACCGGAGCGATATTATTGAAAAAATCCGGCGTGCCGGCGGCATCCTTTCGGTCGGGGATACCACTGTGCGTCTGGCAAAACAGTTTGGCTTCTGCTACGGCGTCGAGCGGGCCATCGATCTCGCCTATGCCGCGCGTAAGGTTTTCAAGGATCGCCGGCTATTCATCGTCGGAGAAATCATTCACAACCCCGAGGTGAATCACCAGATCGCCTCGTTAGGCATCAAAAATCTTACAGGCAACAATAAAGAGGCTGACATTTCGGATCTCGGACCGGAGGACGTAGTGATCGTGCCGGCCTTCGGAACGGAATTGTCGCTCCAGCAACAGATCAAGGATCGCGGATGCCAGATTGTTGATACGACCTGCGGGGACGTCATGAGCGTGTGGAAACGGGTGCGCAAATACGCTAGCGAATCGGCCACTTCCATCATCCATGGCAAGGCCGAACATGAAGAGACCAAAGCTACGAGTTCGCGCGCGCTGGGCGACGGCAGCGGGCATTATGTGGTGGTCCTGACCCTGGCTGACACCGATTACGTTTGTGATTACATACGGCACGGCGGCGATAAAAAGGCGTTCCTGGAAAAATTTCAGGGCGCGCATTCACCAGGCTTTGATCCCGATGTGCATTTGAAAACGGTAGGCGTGGCTAATCAAACCACCATGCTGCGCGGCGAGACGGAGGAGGTTCAACGCCGAATTCGACAAGCAATCATCGATCGAGATGGACCCGAGCTTGCCGGGCAAAATTTCCGCTTCTTCGACACCATCTGCGGCGCGACACAGGAGCGGCAGGATGCGCTACGCGAATTACTGAACGTTCCGATGGACCTGCTGCTCGTCGTCGGCGGTTATAACAGCTCGAATACATCGCATCTCGCAGAGATGGGCGAAGAAAAATTGCCGACGTATTTCGTTCTAAACGCTTCACGGCTCGTATCGGCAACCGAGATTAAGCACTACAATTTGCACGAGAAACGCGAAGTCGTTTCGCACTTCTGGTTACCGAACGGGCCAGCCGTTATTGGGATTACTGCCGGAGCGTCCTGTCCTAATAATTTGATCGAAGAAACGCTGATTCGACTCTTTGAATTGCGCGGCATCCCGCGCGGGCGATCTTGACCTCGCGGCATAACCGCAGGGTTGCTGTAGTGTGCGCTGTCCTCAGCGCATCAATCATCGCGAATTCAGTCCGCTGTAATCCGCTGTGGACAGCGGACGCTACAGAATCAGACGTTTACGCACGCGATCTGTGAGCGCGACACGAAATACACTTGTATGGCACGCGCGATTTGGAAAGGCAGTATCAGCTTCGGACTGGTTAATATCCCCATCGCTCTCTACACAGCGACCCGTCGGGAAGAATTGAAGTTTCGCCTCCTGCGCAAGGGTGACCTCAGCCCGGTGAATTACAAACGGGTTGCCGAAAAGGACGGAAAGGAAGTGCCATGGGATCAGATCGTGAAGGGCTACGAGTATGAGAAGGGGAGATACGTCGTGCTCAAGGAGGAAGATTTCCAGCGTGTCGACCTCGAGGCCACTCAAACTGTGGACATAAAGGATTTTGTCGATCAGGAGGAAATAGACCCGATGTTTTTTTACAAGCCATACTATTTGGAGCCACAGAAGGGCGGCGACAAAGCTTATGCGCTTTTGCGTGACGCGCTCAAGGATACGAACAAGGTCGGCATCGCCAAGGTGGTGATCAAAACCCGTCAATATCTCGGAGGCGTTAAAGCGGCGGACGGCACGCTTGTTCTTGAATTGATGCATTTCGCTGACGAATTGGCCGACCCGGCGAAGCTCCATGTCCCGAAAAAAATGGAAGTCGGCAAACGCGAAATGAACATGGCGAAGTCACTTATCGATTCGATGACCTCGAAATGGGAGCCGGAGAAGTATAAGGACGACTATCGCGACGCGCTCATGGACGTGATCGAAGAAAAAGTTGAAGCCGGCGGCAAGGAAATCGAAGAGAAACCACGAAAAGCGCCCAAGCCGACCAAAGTCATTGATCTGGTTTCTGTTTTACAAAAAAGTTTGGAGGAAACTGGCGCGAAGCAGAAGTCGAAAGGCAGGTCGCGTTCGAAGAGAACACATTCCGCAAAGAAAGCAGCGTAGCTAACAAGGAGCGACGGATTGGGCAGCCGTCGAGCTTAGAATGACAGCTGCGAAGGCGCCATTCCGTGATCAGGCTTGACACAACAGTTCGATCTTGTTCAGCCTGAACAGCCATGAACGCGCTCAATCGATTTGCGGATCCCGTCTATTGCATCATGCGATTTATCGTTGGTCTTATCTTCGCCTGCCATGGTGGCCAAAAACTTCTCGGATTTCCCGGGGGCGGGCATGGTGCCCACGGGTTGATGCTGCTTGGCGGAGTCATTGAACTTGTCGGCGGCCTTATGATCGCGTTTGGTTTTCTGACGCGCCTTGCCGCATTTATCTCAGCCGGTGAAATGGCAGTGGCTTATTTTATGGTGCACGCTGCGGGTAAAGCGATTGGTCATGCGCCGACGCCGACCGAGCAATTTTTTCCAATTTTAAATAAAGGCGAACTGGCTGTTGTCCTGTGCTGGGTCTTTTTCTTCATGGTCTTTTATGGGCCGGGACGATGGAGCATCGACGGGCTGATCGGCAGAGGAAAAGCCACGGCTGCGACTGCCTCCACTGCCTAGCTTGTTGTGACGAGCAAAGTCGCTTGCGGAGCCGTATCCTTATGTGAAGGCTGGAGGAAATGATTTCCATGAAACTAAAACTTCATCTGGTTCGATTCTCGATTGGAACTCTGACTGCTTTGCTTATGTGCGATGCGTCGTGTTTTGCTGAAGAAATTAAGGATTTTGGCCGTGATCGCTTGAACAGCTCGCCGCGCCACGCGGATTGGGTCGACATCAAATCGGGCGATCGCAAAATCAAAGCGTTCGTCGTTTATCCCGAGCGCAAAGAGAAAGCGCCGGCTGTGATCGTGATCAGCGAAATTTTTGGACTAACGGATTGGGTGCGCAGTGTATGCGATGAGCTTGCTGAAAATGGCGTCATCGCCATAGCGCCCGACTTGCACGGCAAAAAGTTTGAGGATCTCGACGCTGCGCGAAAGGCGACATCGGAATTGCCGAAGGAGCAGGTGAAAAGCGATCTGGATGCGACTGCCGATTACGTGCTGACGAAAATTCCATCCTGCAACGGAACGCTCGCAGTCTGCGGATTCTGTTGGGGCGGGGGAGTCACGTTTGCCTACGCAAACGAGAATCCAAAACTGAAGGCGGCGTATTCGTTTTACGGAACCGCACCCGATGAAGCTTCGAAGGTCGCGAATATTCCATGCCCGGTGTACGGATTCTATGGCGAGAACGACGAGCGCGTGGATGCGACCATTCCCAAAGCCGAAGAGCTGATGAAGGCAGCAGGGAAAACATATGAGCCGGTTATTTACAAAGGCGCCGGTCACGGTTTTATGCGCTCGGGAGAACCGAGCAATCCTGCCATGCGCGAAGCCGACCGTAAGGCGCGCGACGAAGCCTGGGCGCGCTGGAAGAAATTGCTCCAGCGCTTGTGAATGGTAAGACAGCGCGCTGCGCTGTCCGGACGCCGCGGCGCTGCGTCCCTACCTTACGCCCTGCAACTCGTCTGCGAGCGCACCCGCACTGTAGACCTTTCGAAGCGCCTCGATAATGGCAGCGGAATCAACCGAGACGGCACGCGCTTGTTTGTCTTCGTAAATCGCATCGAGCACAAGTGATTGAATGTTGCCGTCGAAGATAATCCCGACGAATTCGTTTGCCTTGTTCACCACCGGGCTGCCGCTGTTGCCGCCGATAATATCGGCGTCCGAAACGAAATCGAATTTGGTCGACAAATTAAGATTCGCTTTTGCGTCAATCCAACGCTTTGGCAAATTGAACGGCGGCCGGTTGTCGTGTTCGGCTGCGCGTTGATACAAACCGGCGAAATCCGTAAACGCTGGGATTTGCTTTCCATCCTGCTCGTATCCGCGGACGGTTCCGTACGAGAGCCGAAGCGTGAAAGTCGCATCGGGGTACGTGCTCGCCCCTTCTAGCGCAAAACGCGCCTTCGCGATTTCTGAATACGCTTGTTTCTTTATTTCATCCTGCGCGCTGTAAATTTTCCGCGCTTCTCTGGCCGGGGCATCGATCATACGGGCAAGATCGATCATGGGATCGTGTGCAGCCTGCAACCCAGCGGCGTCTTTACCGTACAAATCTTTGCGCACAGTCACGTCCTTGAGCTTTGTCCCAGTGACCAATTGCACCGCGCGCGCATGCGGTGATTTGCCAGCCAGCACTTTTTTCACCAGCGGATTTTCCACCCCGAATCTCGATACGAAGTCGGTCAAGGAATCGGTGAGTCGCAGGATTTCGTAGTCATCGTAAACCGGTTCGCTGGAAAACAAATCCAGTTCCAATGATTCACGCCCGCTGTCGCGAAAAGCGGGGATTCTTTCGCCGTTTGGTTTGGCGCGTTCGTCGGCAGCGCGCAATAAAAGGCGTGCGTACTTGAAAAGGTTCCCGGCAAACGCTCGCGGCTCCCGATAACCAATGGTGACCGGACGTTCCTGCTCGAGGTAGTTGTATATTGGCGCGTTCTTTGCAATCTCCGCCTGAGCGCGTTTTATCCGATCGTAGGCGGAAAGTGCCGACTTAAGTCTCGCATCTCGCCCGATGGCGTTGCGCAGTTTGCTTTCGCGCGCTTGCAGCGTCGACCAGATTTGTGGGTCAAGCAGTCCGGCCAGATAACCGTTGTAACGTTTACGGTTGTTTTGATCAGCGAATAGATCGTCGCGTGCTTTACGGGCGTTCTCGAACGAACGCGCGCTGTAGGCCGATTCCAGCACCTCCCGCCGGTAAAACATGCTCAGCGCGTACGGGAGATATCGATCCCGCATATCGGCCAGTTCATCGAGGGTCAGTTGCCGATCGGTTTTTCCGGGACTGCCGCTTACAAAAATCAATTCTCCGTCGCTCGGCCCGCTGGGATTGAATTTAAGAAAATGCTCGATCTTCGCCGGCTGGCCATTTTCGTAAACGCGGAACAGACAGATATCGAGGTCATATCTGGGATACTCGAAGTTGTCGGGGTCGCCGCCGAAGAAAGCCATCTGCTGCTCAGGTGCGAAAACCAGGCGCACGTCGTCGTAGCGTTTGTATCGGTAAAGATGATACACCCCGCCCTGATAGAGAGTGACCACGTCCGATCGAAGCCCGGTCTTGCCTTTGCTTTCCTTTTCAATCGCAGCAATGGCGGCGTTGCGCGCTTTTGAGGCCTGATCACTCGTCATACCTGGTTTCACCGCGCTGGTTACACGCGCAGTTACGTCCTCAATAGACATCAGGACGTTAAGCTCGAGATCGGTCGATTTGATTTCCTCGGCTTGCGTTTTGGCATAAAAACCGTCTCTCAGATAATTGTGCTGCGCGTCGCCTATCTTCTGCAATGTGTCAGCTCCTACATGGTGGTTTGTGATCACAAGCCCGTTTGCCGAAACAAATGAACCGCTCCCGCCGGAATTGAATCGGACACTGGCTTTTTGCAGATGCTCAAGCCACTGCGGCGTCGGTTCGAAATGGTATTTCTCTTTGAGCTGTTTCAGAGGTGGCGCATTAAACAGCCACATCCCTTCATCAGCTTTCGCAGGAGTAATCATTCCCATCACGAAGATCAAAACTGACCAATGAAATTGCAGGCGAAACCACTCGTACATGCGCGAACCATAAAGGGCGGCGTTTAAGGGGACAAATTGAAAGCTCGGAGCACGGCCGCAGTCCAAAACTCAAAAGAGAAATCCAAGCTAGTGATCACGGTCACATGATGAAAGCACGCCGCCGTTCTGGCGCTTTATGAAGCAAAGGCACAGCAGGTTACGTAGATAATCCGCTCGCGCTCTCGCCAATCGCGTTGGTTTGAATAATTTTGCTCTGATGTTTCGGTCCAAACGTCGCAAGATTGACCGGCTCGATTTCATTCTGGCCGGCGCTCAAAAGTCCGGGACAACAGCGTTGCATTACTTTTTGAGCAGACGTCCGGACATCATGATGGGCGACCAACAGGAGATTCACTTCTTTGATAACGATGCGTTGTTCGTTGCCGAACCCGATTACCAGCAACTGCACAAACACTATCCGCCAGTTTCCCCCTCAACGATCGCCGGTGATTGCACCCCTAGTTACCTATATCACGCGAGCGCCGCTGAACGGATTTTTGAATACAATCCGAAGATCAAATTACTGGTGCTCCTGCGCAACCCGGTTGAGCGCGCTTTCGCACAATGGAACATGCAACGATTCAGAAACCGCGAGCCGCTGGATTTCTTCGACGCTGTCCGCGAAGAGCAAACCCGTATCGCCGGCGCGCCGACGAGCTGAAGCGCGCCGTTTTGCCTATGTTGACAGAGGGTTTTACGGACGGCAGCTCGAACGCATTTTCAAATTCTTTCCGCGTGAGCAAGTGAAGGCGGTAAAGTTTGAGAATTTCCAAGCAAACCAGCGTGAAACGGTCACGTCCATTTTGTCATTCCTGGGTCGTAAACCTCTGCGTTCGATCCGGAACAAAGACAGAAACATCGTGCCGTACGAGCGGGCCATGAACTGGGAAGAGCGTGTTTTCCTTTACAATCTTTTCGCGGAAGACATCGCCAAAGTTGAGCAACTACTGGGCTGGAATTGCGCGGATTGGAAACTGTGACCGCGTTGACAATTCTTGCCGCCGCATCCGGATCTTTATCCCCGGTGGTTTGTGTTCAGCGTTTCCACTATCATGAATCGTATTAACACCCTGCTTTCGCTGGGTGGCTGACACTATGCCAGCACGCGGAAACCGCTTCGGCGGTTTAGGTCACCGCTTTAGGGCAAACCGCTGAAGCGGTTCAGTGCGCTGGTCGTTTTGCTGTCACCTCGCTAAAGCGAGGCGCTAATCAAAGGAACCGGCGGTGACACGCAGTCGCTACCAACAGCGGGCGGTGTTTCTATCTGATTTGTTTGAAATTTGGGCGCTCTCGAGGATTTGCCGCAAGCAGCGCTTTCCAACGAACGATCCGTGCACCTTGCGATTCAAAAAATTCGCGCCACTTGGGAGTAAAGAAGGAAGAGCCGTCCTGTCGACGATTGAATTCCAAAAGAAGCCGTCCGTCGGGTTTTAGAAGTCGCGCCCGCACATCGTTGATGAAAAATTTCCAATCAGCCTCTGTCCATTCCAGCCATTCACCGTTTTCACGCCGTTCGATTCGGTGAAAACAAACGCGATGCGCGGTGACCAGGTCGAATGTTTTGCCGAAATCGGGCAGAGGCCTCTGCGCATTGATTCGGGCTACGACGCGACTAACACCGAAGAACTTAGTCGTGCCACGAAAGAAGGGTTCGTCGTCGGGATCGAGGCCCAGCCCTTCATGTCCAAACAGCCGACAGAGATAAAGAAAATAACCCGGTCCGCAGCCGAGATCCAGAATCTGAAGCGGGGGCGACCTGTCCAGCCATAGGTCCTGCACCCGTTTCACATTTACACCGACCCAATAGTCGGCGTCTTCATAGGCATTAATCTTTCGGGCGTTGGGACGATACGGATAATGCTCGCGCAGCTTTGCCAACTCCGGCCGATCAATCGTCGCAAGAATTCGACTGGCGCTAACAGGGTGCGTCCAGCGGCAGGCATGCTCCCACAGACTCTCTGCCGCATCGCGGGTAAAGAGTTTTTGGAATTTACGCGAGAGTCGCACTGGAAAATGATGCAACGAAGCGCGTGATACTCAAGGAACGACTCCGAAGGTTTGGGATCTCATTTACACCATGCATTAGCCCGGCGTTTCCTAGCGTGGCAAATTAAAGCCGTTTCAACGGCTTAAAGTATGTGGCAAGTTGGCGCTCCCCCAATTTTAAGGGCGTCGTTGTCGAACTAGGTTCGCGGCACCAACCCACTCCGATGCGCCACGTCATTCCAGGGCGCATCCACAGCCAGATCAGGATCTTGAATGACCTTGCGCGCAAAGGCTGTCACGTGGTTTATCGCGCGCCGAAGGTGTCGCGCCATGAATCGATCCGGCAGGCATATCTCAAAATCGTTAGGCGTGAACTGTGCGCCCACATCAGAAGCAAAAATATCGGCCCATGATTTCCCCCAGACTCGCTGCGCGAAGGCGTCATTATCCGGGCGCAATTCTTCTTCAACGTGCCGCGCCATCGCGGTGGTCAGGCCACAGTAGCTGGCATCGGACAAGCGGTTCTGCTGAACATACTTCGCGAGTTCCACCTTGCATCGCCGGGCCTGAAGCCACGTCAGCGGCTTTCCGAGCGAACGTAAGACCTCGCGCGCTACATATACTGAGAAGGGCCCGACCGCTTCATTGCGCCGGATTGTTGAGTCGCGAAAGTGCGATGAAACAATGCCGATGCTTTGGAGAAATTCGGGTATGACACCGCGAGCGATGGTTTCTCTGGTAAATGGCCGGGCAATCAGTTCGGCGTCATGCATCTCGGCCAACTCAATCCACCGACAGAACCGGGCGTCAGGAGATTCAGCGAACCCGAGCACGCCCGATTGGAACGAATCGGATCGACGAAAACTTTTGACTGAACTGGCATAGCTCGAGTTGATCCATTGCACCTGGTTTCGCGGGAACAAAATGAGTTTTGGTTGCAGGTTCAGCTCTGCAACCCGATTAAAGAATGTTTCCGTATGCCATCGGTTTCGCAGAAGGCCCTCTAAAGCTTCGGAGGAAATTATGATCGCTTCCGCGGGCGTTTCGGCAATTGCGCAGATTGACCGGTTCAGCAGTGGCTCACGATGCTCGCCCACCTCGAGCCCCGCCAGGCCCTCGGCGAGCAAATGATGCGCGCCGCGTTTCGTTTCGCTCTCAGGCACGAAATAGCCAAGCTTCAACAACTCCGCCCGGTTCTCCTGCAGAAACCACTGGACCGAAGTCGTACCCGACTTGTGTGGTCCAACATGGATGTAGCAGACGCGCTTAGTCATGCTTTAACTTCGGAAAACGGGGCGACCTCACAGTTGCTGACGGGCTCAAGCAATGCAAGCGCGACGTCATTCAGCTTTTGTGGCTAACGCGCGCCATGCCTGGCGATCAGTCTGGATGATCAGCACAATGATTGATTACATGGCAAATTTCGTTTATGCCGAGAACCGCAATGAGCCGCTCGTCACAGCACATTGATAAGCCGGAACCACGAGGGCAGGCGATCGCCGCATTTTTATCGATCGGCGCGATTTACCTGGCACTGCCACGCAACGTCGTTGTCGGCCCGATTTGGTTGCTGCCGACTGTGATTGTCGTTTTGCTCGTGCCAACGGTGGTGACGCATCGCGTGGGAAAACAATCTCTCAATCGGCTTCTGGGGTTCGTCATCAATGGAATTACAACACTGGCGTTGATCGGCTCGGTGCTTTTGCTCGTGCGCCTGTTGCCTACGCACCGTGAGTCGCCATTGCAGTTGCTGCGTTCGGGGGGTCTCCTTTGGCTGACCAATGTGATCGTTTTCGCCCTCTGGTACTGGCGACTGGATGGCGGCGGACCAACCCTGCGGCAGGAGCTAAAAAAATTCGGGAGCACCAGTTTCCTTTTCCCACAAATGCAAATTCCGCACGACGAGCGTGATCAATTTGCATGTGCGCGCTGGCGTCCGCGCTTTGTCGATTATCTGTTCGTCTCGTTTACGCAGAGTTCGACCTTCGGGCCAACTGACGCGCCGATACTCGCGCGGTGGGCAAAAATCCTGGCGATGATCCAGATCTTCATTTCGCTAAGCATCGTGATTTTGCTGATCTCTGCCGCCGTCGGGGGACTGTGAATTGATCAACGATTCGAGACCTGATGCCGCGGCCGCTGGGCGACGTGAGGTTTTCGCTTCCGCTCCTGTTCTCTAACCGCCCGTAGGTGCGGTGGCTACAGAGAATCGAAGTCCGACAAAGCGACAGATCAAGTACTGTCGAGAGGAACTGCCGAGGCGCACATGTGTGTATTACGTTCACCAGCGTTATTTTTCAACGCGACAACAGCGCTTCTCAAACGCCGGCTAGCAACATCGACTGGTTGGATCGTTCTACGTCGAGTACTCGATTCCGAGCGCAGCGGTGGGATATACGAAATCGAAGTCATTTGACTCATACAACGCCATCTCGGCACGTTGGCGATTCCAGTGGCGATCACGTACTTTGGTGAATGCAGCACCGACGGTTTACGTGCCTGGTTCACTTGTTTTCGAAGGGACCAGAATCGCTTCACTCATCCCGTGCAGAAACTTTTTATCAGCGGGAACAATTGTAGCCAGCGCACCGCGCAATTTTACGCGATCACTTTCAACGAAATAATACGGGCAAAGACGTACGCGGCCTTTCATTGCTCTTAGTTCCCCGGAATCCCGATCCCAATAATAATGCTCAAACAGTGCGCCCTTGTGAAATTTCTGAAGGATCGTCGGACTCGACTCAAATGTTGTGAGCGCATGGTCAATCCGCTTTTCCCATTCGGCATGCGGCAAATCGCTTCCTAGCGCTATTCCGCGGCTGCCCCAGCCAAGCGGGGAAAAGCCACTCACTTTCAAAAGAAGATCGCGATCTTTTTGGCTGAACTTCGCAGCCTCGCGCCAATTATGGATCTCCAGTCGGGGGATGACCCCGTGTTGGGGAAGGGGAGTTGGATCGAGGAGCCAGGAGTAGGGAATCACTTCCTGCAACTTAATGAAATATTTCTCGCCGAGTTCGCGTCGCCAAAATTCGCGCAACGGCTGAAGCCAAAATAGCGCGAACCACATTTTCTCTTCGAGATAAGGTTTGATCGGTGGCGTAATGGTGATTCGGCCTTCTGCATTTGCGCGCAGGGTGTTCTCGATTCCCGGAATATTCGGTAAATCGAACAATTCGAAAAACCGATATGCGGCGCGTCCATCCTGCGGCTCATAGTTTTCCGCCGCAACAACGCGCCAATTGTAGCCGGGGGCGTTGACCCCGGCAGCCCCGAGACGTTCCGACAGAGCCGGATTCATTGCCTCCGGCTACAGCACGTTGATTCAATCGCGCCGCAACCCATTCCATCTCGGGCCGGTACGTTGCCGATTCCTGCGAGATTACGATGTCGCCACCGTCAGGCAGGACACTGCGAAAGCCTTCCAGCATTCCGTTTGCGCCGCCGATGATCTCGCTATCGAACGTGGAATACGTTTGGTTCAGCCAACCCGTTAGACCAATTCCACCGGGAACAGAGTCGATCTCCGCAATGATGTAACCGTGGTCAGTGAGAATGAGGTCCGGACGAATTATTCGCGGTAAATCGTCGCGGATCTCCTTGCGTCGCGAAAATTCAATGACCTCCTTCGGTTTACCGGCATCGAGGTACTGTGCGACCCATCCGGGCTGCTTACCCTTGATACTGAGCTGATAGAGCTGGTTGCAGGCGCGCTGAAAAACAAAGAGGCGATGCCCAAGTTGCTCAAGATCAGCGATAAATTTTCTGTCGACCGGAAATGCGTCAGGCGAAAGCAGCCACTCTTTTTCGGCAAAAAGGCCTTCTTTAGGAAAGGCAGCTCGAATTGCGGAAAATCTCTCGTCCTGAACCTGCTTTTCCATTATGAAGCAAACGTCCAACGTCCAACGTCCAACGTCCAACACCGAATACAGAATCTGAATTCGACGTTGAGCGTTCGGCGTTTCTTACCTTCCGGCCGCCATGCGCTTCAAAACAAGCTTAACCAGTTCCTCCGCTGATTTTGCTTCACCTTTTTGTTGTAAATCGTGCACGGCCTTGTGCGCGTCGGCTTGCTTGTACCCGAGTGCGATCAAGGCGAGCACTGCTTCGTTCGCCTGTTCCTGCTCGGGAGTCGGCGCATGTATGGCACTGGCGGCCTCCCATGCCGCCGCCACACCGACCTTGTCCTTTAATTCGAGGACAATCCGCTCAGCCGTTTTTTTTCCAAGCCCACTGATTTTCGAAATCGCTCCGACATCGGAATTTACCACCGCCGCTTTGAAGTTGTTAACGCTCATTCCGCTCAACACCGCCAGCGCCAGCTTCGGCCCGATGCCGCTGACATTGTTCACCAGTAACCGAAAGAGATCCCGCTCAGCCGGCGTCATGAAACCGTAAAGCACGTGTGCGTCTTCGCGGACGGCCAGGTGAGTAAGGATGCGAATGGCTTGTCCTACGGCTGGCAGCTTATCGTAGCTGGACAGCGGAATGAATACTTCGTAACCGACGCCGCCGACGTCGACAATCGCCTGTGTTGGAAGGGCGCCAATTAATTTACCGTTGAGGAACGTGATCATCGGTTGGTTAAAAAGGATTAAACGTTGATGGCTTAAAGGGAAGCGCCTTGGTTGTCATTCTGATCCCGCATTCGCGGGAGAAGAATCTCTGATTATTTCTGTCATTCCGAGCGAAGTCGAGGAATCCCGTTGAATTACTTTACAGCTACGCCACGGGATCCTTCGACCCCGAAAGCTTTCGGGGCTCAGGATGACTCCCTCTCGCTTCGATGTGTCAACGCTTTATCCCTCGATGAATCACTCCGGTTTCAGCGCGAGCGTGAGATCCACGCGTTTCCCTTTCGGTATATTAAACCCGCTGGTGGTGAAAAATTGC
The DNA here is from genome assembly GCA_963838045.1 of uncultured Verrucomicrobiae bacterium. Classification (GTDB taxonomy): domain Bacteria; phylum Verrucomicrobiota; class Verrucomicrobiia; order Chthoniobacterales; family UBA10450; genus Udaeobacter. The sequence goes on from CAWIPQ010000008.1 coordinate 140,492, forward strand.
CAATCTTGCGGAGGGTTCGCAAAGGTTGTGGCGGCAATGGGCGTCGGTAGCACCAGAAAACGTGGACCTGGCCCATTCATAAACTGCGTGGCATGACGCTTGTTTACAGGCGTGAGAAATCCCCTTACACGAGAGCGAAAATACCACACCAGACTTGGTTCTTCGAACTGAACGGAAGCAAATTGCATGGCCGGTTTCAGAGACGCTCGCGACAGTTGAAGGAGCTGATAGGCGGGAAAAAACCGTGCCACCATCGGGGGAACGACCAGTGCGATTGCGATCAGGATACAGGCAGTGGTGACAGCGATCGTTTTGAACAAAGACCGCCGGCTGTTAGCCGATATTTCCGGCCAGTGGCGGGCAACCAGAAGCGCCAGCAGACTAAAAGCCGGCAGGGTGTAATGCGGCAGCTTCGTTTTAATAAGCGAAAAAATGATGAAGATGATTGCGGTGCCCGAGAGCAGATAATTGTCAATGTTGTCACGGTCGTGCCATAACCGTTTCATAAGTGTGGGCAATTTTATCGACCACGGAAAAAAACTGCCAAAGACAGTCACAAAATAAAACGGCAGTAGCAGCAGGTACATCCAGAAGGAACTTCCTCCGTGACCTTCCATCGTTTCAAACGATCGGCTAATGACGTGACGACCGATTCCAATTGTAAAAAATTCGCCGTGGGTTCGAATCAACGCCGGAACTCCCCAAAGAGCGACGATCGCCAGCATGAGCAGAATGCCGCGAACAAATTTGAATCGACGACCCAGCTGCAAATTCCGCGCGTAGAAAATCGTAGAGCCAACTGTCAACAGAGGCACCCATGCGATCGGGACCCTTGGCCAGAAAGCCTAGCGCCAGGGAGATGTAAAAAAAGAACCACCACCAGGAAAGCGGATATTTGGCTTCACGTTCGCGAAAGTTTTCGGAAGTCGAACGTTGGGCAGGGTTCATCAAACCGTCGCGAAGTAACTCCAGGCCGCTCCAATGCGCGGTGCTAACGAAAAGCACCAGCCACATATCGGCGACTGCGGCTTTCGCATGAACAAAGGTTTGCAAGCAAATGGTAAAAACGATTGCTGCTCGCCATCCAACGCGTTCTCCGCCAACCCGCGACCCGCGAATCAAAAGCGATACCGCAACGAGCGCCGCCGCAACCGCCGAGGGGAACCGGGCCGCAAAATCGGTTTCACCGAAAACGTGATAGCTGGCAACCTGTGCCCAGTACGTGAGGGGAGGCTTGTCCAGCCGAAGGTGATTATTGAAGTAGGGAACAACGTAATCGCTACGCTGGATCATTTCCCGCGACGCTTCTGCGAAGCGCGGCTCATCGCGGTCGATCAAGGGCAGGACCCATGTCCCGGCCATGTGAAAGAGCAGGCAGGCAAAAAATAAGAGTCGCAAATTTCCCAGTCGTCGAGTTTCAATGTCTGCCTCATGCTCATAAACGTCATTCCGAGCGAATCACAGTTCTGCGGCTCGACTAAGAATCAGGTAGCATGAGCAAGAGTTCGCTCGACAAGAGTTGGAATCCTTGACGGGAACACATTTGTGAAGCATTCGTCCATTTTGTATTGGCTGATCGGGATCGTCATCGCCGCGGTTGCAGTAAGCGCTGCGTTCTATTTTGATGAAACCGTATGGACTTTCCTCAGGCAGCATCGAAACCGTGAGGTGTACCATTTCATGCGAAATGTCAGCCGGTTTGGCGACTGGCCATCGCATGTCATCCTTGGTCTTCTGCTATTGGGAACCGCATGGATTCGCGGAAGCAGGAAATGGTCGCGCGTTTTCCTCGCAATGCTTCTGGCGATGGCCCTGGCAGGTCTGGCGGGGCATATAATCAAGCGAACCATTCCACGGGCGCGGCCCTCAGTGCACACTGACGCACGCTGGGGCGGCCCGCGTTTCAGTAGTAAATTTCACTCGTTTCCATCCGGACACGTCGGCGCTTCGATAGCGTTCTTTGGCGTCCTAATCTTCGCGCGGCGACGCGTCGGTCTGGCATGTCTCTCAATTCCGATCCTGATCGGATTTTCGCGGATGTATGTTGGTGCGCATTATCTGTCCGACGTCGTCTGCGCGGCGATCCTGGGACTGCTTTGCGCGGCTGTTGTTTACCGCGTGCTGTTGCCGATCAAACATCAAACATCAAACATCGAACATTGGACATAGCTGTGGCGGAGGGGGTGAGATTCGAACTCACGAGACCTTTCGGCCTTCCGGTTTTCAAGACCGGCGCGATCAACCACTCTGCCACCCCTCCTGCAAAGCGTTGGAAACCGTCCAACGTCCAACGTCCAACGTCCAACACTGAATGCAGAAAAATATTGAGCGTTCATCGTTGGCCGTTCAGCGTTTGCTGCTTCGAAAAGAGCTAGACAACAGAATATGTTCAACCGAACATTACCCCATGGCCGGCCGGAAATTCGTCCCAGTTGTTAAGGAACTGCCACAGAGCCGCGAGGCCATTCGTGGCCGCGGTGCGTCGTGGAGCCCGGCGAACCGGTTCGAGAAACTTCATGTCGATCGGACTGACTTAGACATTGTCGACACTCACGGTGAGGCCGAAAAGCCGCCCCGTGTGGCAACACAATATTTCCGGGATGGAACGAAATCCATTATCACGCGCAATAGCAGTCCGGATGTCGGTTTTGAGACGAGCCTCAATCCGTATCGCGGTTGCGAGCACGGCTGCATTTATTGCTATGCGCGCCCTACTCACGAGTATCTGGGATTTTCCGCCGGCCTCGATTTCGAGAGCAAAATCATGGTGAAAACCAACGCGGCAGAGTTGTTGCGCGCGGAGCTGGAATCGGCGCGCTGGCAGTCGCAGACGCTCGTGTTGAGCGGTGTGACAGATCCGTATCAGCCGATCGAGAGAAAATTAAAGATCACGCGCGGCTGCCTCGAAGTGCTGGCGCACTTTCGAAACCCAGTGGCGATCATCACTAAAAACCATCTCGTTACGCGCGACATCGATGTTTTGCGCGAACTCGCCGCATACAACGCCTCCGCGGTAAACGTTTCAGTTACATCGCTTGATCCGAACTTGCAGCGAGTGCTCGAACCGCGCACCACGTCGCCTGAAGGACGCCTTGATGCGATCAGGCAACTTCGCACGGCGAAGATTCCAGTTGGCGTAATGGTTGCCCCCATCATTCCCGGACTGACCGACCACGAAGTTCCGAAGATTCTGTACGCCTGCGCGAAAGCGGGCGCGCAGTTTGCCGGGTACACTATTGTTCGTCTGCCATGGGCGGTGGCGCCGTTGTTCGAACATTGGCTGGAGGAACACTTTCCGGACCGGAAAGAGAAAGTGCTTGGGCGCATCCGGGATATGCGGCGAAACCGGCTGAATAATTCGCAGTGGCACACGCGCATGACCGGAGAAGGAATTTTCGCCGAGCAAATCGCGTCGCTATTCAAAGTCGGTTGCCGTCACGCCGGCATCGGCAAGCGGCCGACACTTTCCTGTACATCATTTCGCCGATCAGCTACCCAGTTAGGCCTGTTCGGCTGAATATCACTCTCTGTTGAACCAGCGCAGCCGTGCTGGCTCACACGCGCGGCTTGTCCTTACAGTTAGAGTCAAATCACCATGAGCATGCAGCTGAGCGATTACGATTACATTCTGCCGCGGGAATTGATTGCACAGCGCCCTCTGGAGCGCCGCGACGATTCCAGGATGATGGTGTTGCACCGCAGCGGGGAGAAGATTGAGCATCGTCAGTTTCGCGAGCTAAAAATGCTTTTGGAGCCGGACGATCTGCTCGTGTTAAACGATACACGAGTGCTCCCGGCGCGGCAGTTCTCCGATGACGGAGCAGTTGAATTCTTGTTTCTGGAACACCTCAGTGCCACACGTTGGAAATGTATGATCAAGCCGGGGCGCAAAATGCGCGTGGGAGCGACGGCAAAAATTAATGACACGCTTTTGCGCGTCGAGGAAATCACGGAAGACGGCGAGCGGATCGTCGCCTTCGAAAGAGATGTTGATGTTTATGCCGGGGGTTCAATGCCGTTACCGCCGTACATAAATCGCCCTACTGACGAGATGGACACAGCTCGTTACCAGACGGTATTCGCTCATTCGGCCGGAGCAATCGCCGCGCCTACGGCAGGGCTGCATTTCACCCCGGAAATTCTGAGTAAAATTCACCACACCTTCGTTACGCTGCACGTTGGACCGGGAACATTTCTTCCGGTGCGCTCTGAAAACATCGAGGGGCATCGTATGCATGCAGAGCATTTCCACATTTCGACCGAAGCCGCAGGCAGGATCAACAAAGCGCAGCGGGTTGTGGCCGTCGGCACTACCGTTGTGCGCGTGTTGGAAACCGCAGCGCTTCAAAATCGGCTGCTTGGAAAAATTGTAGCGCAAGCGCATCGCTTGCCATCGGCAGGCGGAGCGCCTGCCCTACAAGAACCCGAACCGAGTCACATTGAAACACAGTCAGGTGAGACCGACCTCTTCATTTTTCTACCTTATCACATTCCGCGTGGTCGATGTTTTACTGACGAATTTCCACTTGCCGCGATCGACATTACTGATGTTGGTAAGCGCGTTCGCAGGGCGCGAATTCATCCTACGTGCCTACGAGGAAGCGGTCCGTGAACGCTATCGGTTTTTCAGCTACGGCGATTGCATGCTGATTTTGTGAGCGTGGTCATCCTGAGCCCCGAAAGCTTTCGGGGTCGAAGGAATCGCGTGGCAACACCGTTCATGTTTTTCACTGGGATTCCTCGACTTCGCTCGGAATGACGGGCTAGATTGACTTTATGAGCGACAAACCCAGGGGAGAGCTGGTAATTCAAACCATCGCCATGCCTCAGGACACAAATCCGAATGGCGATATCTTCGGCGGTTGGGTGACCTCACAAATGGACCTTGGCAGCGGGATTCTCGCGGCGAAGACGGCGCAGGCGCGCGTGGTGACGGCGGCGATGGAAGGAATGTCGTTTCTGCAGCCGGTGAGAGTAGGGGATACCGTCAGGTGTTATGCGCACGTGGAAAAGATCGGACGGACGTCGATGACCATCCCCGTCGAGGTTTGGGTAACTCGTTACATGACCGGAGAAGAACTTCGCGTCACGCACGGCGTGTTTACACTGGTCGCGGTCGATGAGTCGGGAAAACCGATTCCGGTCAAACGCGGGAATGCGTGATCGGTAATGCATGTCCTGGAGTCGATGGCGCGTTTCGCTTACCTCTTCGAGCGGTTCCCTTCATTCGGGCAAACTTTTTGCTATCGCGAAGTGGCGGAGCTTCAGCGGCAGGGCGTGACGCCGCCGATTTTTTCAATCCGGAATCCGAAGGACGAACCACCGCAGGATTGGGACATCCAGGTTGTCGAACGCGTGTATTATCTGCCCGACGAAAAAGAACTACTCGATGACGTCGGACGCGCATCAAAAAAAGGAAAGCTCACATCAGAAATCCTTGCCGCACTCGATGAATGGGGACGCCGCACTGATTTCCTTCGACTTTACCAGGCCGTCTACATCGGATTGCGTCTCCGAGACATGGGGATTGGGCATGTACACGCGCATTTTGCCGGCATGGCCGCCCGGACTGCTTTCTGGATCAACAGGTTCTTTCCCATCACGTTCAGTTTCACTGCGCATGCGAACGACATTTTCGCCCCGCGGAACTTCGAGATTGGCCTGAACCAACTTGTCGATGCGGCGCGTGCGATCATCACCGAAACGGATTACGCCGCGAAATTTTTATGCGAGCGATTTCCCGGCCGCGCTGATCGCGTTCATCGTATTTACAATGGGCTCAATCTAGCCGAATTCCCGCGCGCAGGATTTTCGTCGATTCCGCCGATAATCATCGCGGTGGGCCGTTTGATCGCGAAGAAAGGGTTTGGCGATTTGATTCGTGCCTGCGCTTTGCTCGCAGGACGTGGGAGATCATTCCGATGCGAAATTGTTGGCGAAGGGCCGCTCGAAAGCGAATTGCGCAGTCTGATAGAAAGACTTGGTTTGCAGCGCTGTGTCGTACTCGCAGGTGCAAAACCGCAGTCGCAACTCCGTCAGCGTCTTGAGGCAGCGAACGTCTTTGTGTTGCCGAGCGTGATCGACTCCGACGGCGGCATGGACAATCTGCCCACAGTCATCATGGAAGCGATGGCGACGGGATTGCCCGTGATATCAACGGATCTCGGTGGAATTCCGGAAATGGTGATTCAAAACGAGACCGGTTTCCTGGTGCCGCCGGGCGACACGCTCGCGATGGCTGACGCAATTGAAAAGCTGATCAGCGATCATTCACTGGCAAAGCGACTTGGTGGGTGCGGTTATGAACGTGCGCAAAGACTTTTCTCGATCGAGAAAAATGTGCGAGAACTATGCGCGCTAATGCCGTAATTCTGTCCAAGCTTTGGGGGAAATTGCTTCCCGCACCGAACGAGCGACTTGCGTTATAACAAATCCCGAACGCAATCGAACGCGTGCAGGTAAACACGATGCGGGCCGCCGCGCATTAACTCTTCGCTCATCAAACTCACCGGATCGCTTTTTACAGCAGGCATCAGCTGTGAAGTACGTCTTTCGTCAGGCTTACCCCGGGAGACTTCCAGAAGATCGCCGCATTTCGCGTAGGCAAGGGAAAATTCCACCTCCCCGCTGGTCAACGCGATTTCGTGAACCGGGTGGCCGTCGCGCTCGCGCAGCTCAACATTGATCTGACGGCGGGAGGTCCCGATAAAGCGCAAGTCATGCGATGATTTCGCCTGCTGAATGCACCAACCCAATTGCGCTCCTAACCAACCGGCAAACAAAAGAGCGGTCGATCGAAATCCCGGCGCGAAGTCGATGCGCAGCTTGCTGATATTGGCGAGGCGATGGTGTGAGGCGGGGTGATCGAAGAATTGCGCGAGCGCGAAACGAAGACTGTCGAGCCGCGTCCAGTTTAGATCGCAAAGAACGATGCGCTGCTTTGCTTCCTGTTGCGCGGCCTCCACCAATCGCATTTGTGCGCGGAAATCTTTCCAGCTTTGGCTGTCGTAAATAACTCGATCGACCCATGTCCAAAGTTGCGGGTCCATTGGTTCACGAAATTCTTCCTGCCACCAAAAATACAACGGGAGATCCGAGTCGAGGTGTGAGAGAACGATGCTGGGCAACTGCGTAGCGCATCCGCCCTTAAGCAGAAATGAAATTTGTTCTGAGCAGACCTGCTTGCTTTCAGCCCCAGTCACGTGGCAATGAGCGCTAATCCAGGCGCTGACACCATCCTGTTCCGCGGTGCAATCGGCTTCGATGACAATACCGCGGCAGGCGTGATTCTCGGTAATTCTCGCCATTAGTTGCGTATTGCTCTGCAGTGAGTCCCGCCTTTCGCTGTAAACGGCAAGGTTCATAAGCGAAGCGCGCGTCATCACCGCTTCTCCGTCGTGCCAGAGTCGTTTCAACTCCTGCTCAATCTTTCCCGGTGCGACTGACGCGCCTAACGAATAAGTTTGATCTACAGCAGGCATACTACCTTATAAGTCTCCTCCATACGCGGCCGTCACGGGCGAGCAGATCTTCAGCCGTCTCGGGTCCCCACGATCCTGCCGGGTAAAAACATAATTCCGGCACATCTTTCTTGCCGTGCCACGCTTCCTCGATTGGATCGACGAACGCCCATGCTTGCTCAACCTCGTCGCTGCGCGCGAAGAGCGTGGCGTCGCCACTCATCGCATCGAGCAGCAAACGTTCATACGCTTCCGGACTCGGTTTGCCGAAGGACGTTCCGTAATGAAAATCCATCTTAACCGGTTCGATACGAAAGCTCGTGCCGGGCACCTTGGCATGAATCCGCAGGGAAATTCCTTCATCAGGCTGTATGCGAATGACCAGCACGTTGAGGTCGTGCAGATCTTTATTAAACAACACTGCCGGTGCTTTTTTGAAGTGAATGGAAATTTCCGTAGCCGATTTCGGTAACCGTTTTCCTACCCGCATGTAGATCGGCACATCGGCCCAACGCCAGTTGTCGATGAATAAGCGCAATGCCACAAAAGTCTCCGTTCGCGAATCGGGCTTTACATTTTGTTCCTGCCGATACCCGATGATCGGCTCGCCATCTATGGCACCCTTTGTGTATTGAGCGCGCACGATATGGGTTCCGATGTCACCCTGCGACCAACGCCGCAGCGATCGCACCACTTTGACTTTTTCGTCGCGAATGCTGTCGGCGCTGAGATCAGTGGGTGGCTCCATCGCGATGAGACAAAGGAGCTGGAGTAAATGATTCTGGACCATGTCGCGCAAGGCGCCGGCGGTCTCGTAAAAACCGGCCCGGGTCCCGACACCGAGAGTTTCTGCCGCGGTGATTTGCACGTGATCGATGTAATGCGTGTTCCAGAGCGGCGCGAAAATCGCGTTGGCAAATCGGAGCACCAGGATGTTCTGCGCGGTTTCTTTCCCCAGAAAATGGTCGATCCGGTAAGTCTGTTCCTCTCTAAACGAGTTGCGGACGACGCGATTGAGGTCACGCGCCGAGGCAAGATCGGTTCCAAACGGTTTTTCGATGATCACGCGAGCCCAGCTTCCTTTGCACGTGTCGTTCAAACCGGCGGCTTTCAAGTGTTTCAGAATCGGTTCGAACTGTTCGGGGCCGGCGGCAAGGTAAAAAAGGCGGTTACCGCGGGTGCCATGATTTTTGTCAATTTCATCGAGGCGTTTGGCTAAGGTCTTGTAACCAGCTTCATCGTCGAAATTGCCTTGATGGTAAAAAATCGACTGGGAAAACGTTTTCCAAATTTCGTCGCGTACAGTCTGGCGCGAAAACTTGCGGGTGGACGCCTCGAGATCCTGTCGAAATTCGTCGTCACTTTTCGGTCGGCGCGCGAAGCCAACGATAGACACAGAGGGCGGCAGCTCGCCGTCAGCGGCGAGGTTATACAGCGCCGGGACCAGCTTGCGGTGGGTGAGATCGCCGGTAGCGCCGAAAATAACAATGCTGCATGGCTGCGGTACAGGGCGCGCGGCCAGTCCTTCCCGAAGTGGATTCGGTTCTGGTTGATCAGCGGCTCGATTCATGATCTGGAGAAACTACTCAGTTTCCTCTCAGCGAGATAGGAAGAAATTAGCGAACGTCAGCTATCCTCATCGACTTAGTGAACGCAATCGTTGCACATCAACTTTGTCTTGTTCGCGCTCGGTGCTCTTGCTCTTGATCAAGGTTTGCAAGTCGACGTACGGAATTCTTACACCTTCGATCGTTGCATTTAGCGATGTACCAATCGCATCTATGTAACTCACTTTCCACGCGCGCGTGCTCACATCCACTTCGACATCGTCAGCGATCTTAACAACAATATTTTCGACGAAGTCATCTGGTGTTAGTTCCGCTGCTGCATGGTCCTCAAGTTCCGAAAGTGCTGCGATCACGCGCGCATGATTTTCGACCTCTTCGGGTATGAGGATGTCAACATCTACTGTCGCCCGAACGTACCCGTGCAGCCAGCAAGCACGGGCCCCAACGATTAAATATTGCGCATCATGTTTGTTTAGCAGCGAGCACACTCGCAAGAGCGGAGCCTGTTCGCTCATTGAGGCCGCTGATGATGCTCTTCGATAACCCGCTGCGCCTCCCAGCGTGCCAGTTCATCCCATGTGCGCGCCTTGAAAACGAAACCACGCTTACGGCTGAATGGTTTCACGACCGACAGTTCCCGATCCAAGCGTGCCCCAACCGCATGAAATTCCTCCGGCGTTCGTGGAGGCTTTCTCTTTCCGACAATCTTGAGGGTCTTCATCTCTTCCTAAAACGGCAGCGGAAATCTTTGCGTCAGATCGAGCACTCTTTTATGCACGTTTTCAAGCGCGTTCGCATCGTTACGCTTTTCGAGTGCTTCAGCTACGAGGTCGGCGATTTCCAGCATTTCCTCCTCTTTCATACTGCGTGTGGTGACTGCAGGTGTGCCGACGCGAATGCCGCCGGGTTTGAAAGGCGAACTAGTATCGAACGGAATTGCGTTTTTGTTTACGGTGATGCCGGCACGGTCCAGAACTTCCTGCGCCTCTTTGCCGTTCAGGTCCTTCGGACGCAGATCGACCAGCATTAAATGATTGTCGGTCCCGCCTGAAACGATCCGGTAACCGTGCTTGGCCAAACCAGCAGCGAGTGCTTTGGCGTTGACCACTACCTGCCGTTGGTATTCACGGAATTGCGGCTGAAGCGCTTCGTGAAAACAAACCGCCTTCGCGGCGATCACGTGCATCAGCGGCCCGCCTTGTACACCTGGAAAAACGGTGGCGTCGATTTGTTTGGCGAACTCTTCTTTGCACATGACAATTCCGCCGCGTGGACCGCGCAGACTCTTGTGCGTCGTGGTGGTAACGAATTGCGCATGCGGTATCGGACTGGGGTGCTCGCCCCCCGCGACAAGCCCGGCGATGTGAGCCATGTCGACGAACAAAAGCGCACCCACTGAATCCGCAATTTGACGTAACCGCGGAAAATCGATAATGCGTGGATAAGCCGAAGCGCCTGCTGTGATCATCGCCGGCCGCACTTCCTCGGCTTGCTTCTGCAGAGAGTCGTAATCGATCTGCTCTGTTTTTTCACTGACTCCGTACTGCGAGACGTTGTAAAACTTACCGGAGAAATTCGCAGGATGGCCGTGCGTCAAATGGCCGCCGTGAGCCAGGTTCATAGCGAGGATTTTGTCGCCCGGTTTTAACATCGCGAAATAGACGGCCATATTCGCCTGCGCGCCGCTGTGAGGCTGCACGTTCACGTGCTCACACCCGAATAGCCGTTTCGCACGATCGATGGCCAGTTGCTCGGCGGTATCAACGTTTTCGCAGCCGCCATACCAGCGTTTGCGCGGATAGCCCTCGGCGTATTTGTTGGTGAGAACGCTGCCCTGCGCTTCCATTACCGCACGGCTGGTGAAGTTTTCCGACGCGATCAACTCGATGTTATCCCGTTGGCGTTTTTCTTCGGCCGCGATGGCATTGAAGATTTCCGGATCCACCTTACGCAATGCTTCGCCGTAACGCGGTGCCGGGTTGGAAGCGACTGATCCCGGCTCAAAGTGGCGAGAAACATCGTCCATGGGATAGGACGATAGCTCCGGCGAGCGGATTGCACCAGGCCGGACCAGTTGGCCCTGTTCCACAAACGCGAGCACACCTGGCAAAGCATTTTTGATGATTCTGGCGCACTCTTCGTAGACCTCACGACCGAGGCCAATCGGGTCCGGCACATCCCGCCACACCGTACTGCCAGGATCCTCAAATTCACGTAGTAAGAACGTTTTTTCCGCAGTTTGAGGAAACAATGTCTGGATGGTCTCAATGTGCGCTCCGGTCATTGCAAAAATGTGCGTGGCCTGACCAACCAGCGCGGGCGTCAATGGTTGACTACGCAGACTGGTGATGTCGATGCCTTCTTCCGCGCATACCTGTACAGCGTAGAGACTTGGCGGCTGGCCAGAAACGGCGTGCACGCCAGCGGAAGCGACTTCGATGTCCTTCCGGTTGCCAATCATCCGGCGAAACAGCCCTTCTGCGATCGGGCTGCGACAAATGTTTCCGGTGCAGACAAAGAGGACGTTTTTCACGGTTCAGAGCGCGCAGGGAGCGTATTGTTCCAACGTAAAAGCGAACCTCATCAAGTCAATTTTGGTCGACCAAAAGATTGTTTTTTCAGGCGATTTCTGCCACCGCTACCTTGACGACAACAGCGCCATAATTGACGCTTCTCGACGGCGTACATTGCAGGTAATGTGACTGCCGTTGCATTGGTCTGTTTCAAATGAACGTTGAGACGCTGCGTCACGTGCCTTTGTTTGAGTCGCTCGATCACGAGGCAGCACATGAATTGTGCGAACTGCTCGAGAGCATCGACCAGAAATCCGGGGCGGTGCTGTTCCGCGCCGGCGACGAAGGCGATGCAATGTATGTGATCGAAGAGGGGAGAGTCCGCATTAACGTGCGGACGAAGGAAGGACTTGAGATCACGCTAGCTGAATTGGGCCGCGGCGATTTCTTTGGAGAAATGGCGCTGCTCGAAGATAAGCCGCGCTCGGCGGATGCGCGGGTCACTGTGGATGCGCGCCTGGCTGTGCTTTCGCGTGAGCATTTCCTCTCCTTTGTGCGGAGACACCCAGATGTCGCGCTGGAGCTGCTTTCCGCGCTCGCTAACCGGTTGCGCCATACCGATGAGCTCTTGCGCCATAGCGCTACACGTAACGTTAATGTCGAAGAAGCGGCCCAGTTGACACTTGCCGATCGCGCAGCAGACCTCATCGCCGAATTCGGCGGCAGTTGGAAATTTATTCTTGCTGCGGTGTTTTTCGTCAACGTCTGGGTGTGGATAAACATGTGGTTGGCGTGGATGGGCAAAATCAACTTCGATCCATATCCATTTTTATTGCTGAGTACCGCGATTAATGTGCTTTCCATCCTACAAGCACCGATCATTCTGATGTCGCAGAATCGGCAATCCCACAAGGACCGGTTGCGCGCTGAAATCGATTACCAGGTTAATCTAAAGAACGAGCTCGCATTGAATGAAATTCTTGAACGCCTGAAGAAACTTGAGCGCAATTATCGCGAGCAGGAATCGGGCGAATACGGAGTTAGAAAAGTCGAATAATCAAGCTGCGACAATCGCGCAGCATCTCCGGGCAAGCTTGCCGCGTTGAGAGCGCGGATTATCGTAACGTTCTCAACTCCTATGAAGAAGCTCTTACCCACAACCCTTTTGATTTTGACGCTCCTTTCATTGCTAGGCTGTGCCGGTGCAGGCCCGAGCCCTGAACAGCAGGTGCGCGACGCGGAGCAGCAAAAGGAAGCCGAACGGCAGCAGGCGGAGTTCCGCAAGGGCTTGCCTCCGGTGAGCAATCCCGGGCAGGGATGGTAAGCGGAGCGTACAACCCGAAAATGACGAAATCAGAATGCCAAATGACGAACCGTCATCCTGAGCGAAGTCGAAGGATCCCGCGAAATCACCCTAAAGCTCTCGCCATGGGGTTCCTCGATTTCGTTCGGATGGACCGACATGTGATTCGTCATTCGTCATTCGTGCTTCGTCATTCAACGTGAGATGCGTTCGCGCTGGAAGCGAATCCGGTACCGGCTGGAGTGGTTGGGGCTTCTTGTTGCCACAAAAGTGATACCGCTGTGTTCGCGGCGGCTTTGCCATCGGCTCGCCTGCGCAGCCGGGGCGCTGCTCAGTTCTTTTGATCGGGATCGCTACGATGTCGCACTGAGCAATCTCGAAGTCGCCTTTGGCAATAGCTTCTCGCTTGAGGAGCGCCGAAAAATTGTGCGCGAGTCATTTCAACATTTCGCGCAAACCATGGTTGACCTTTTCTGGAGCCCGCGGCTTACAGCGAAAAATTTTTCTCAATACATCGAATGGGAAAATTTCGAGGAAACGGCTCGTGGTACAGGCCCGGAACGGAGCGTGATGATTGCCTGCTATCACTACGGCAACTTTGAATGGCTCAGTCTCGCCTGTGGTTTTCTCGACCTGAAAGGCACAATTATTTCGCAGGAATTTAAGAATTCGTCCCTCGACCCAATTTTTCAAAAATTACGTGAACAGTCCGGACACGAGCTGATTCCACGGGAGCGGGGGATCATGCGGCTCTACAAAATACTTCGGAGAAAAGGCCGTACCGCACTTCTCGTTGATCTCACCGTGCCGCCGACACAAGGTGCCGTGGCGATCGACTGTTTTGGATTAAAGACCAGCGTCACTTCCGCGCACGCCTGGCTCCACAAGCGAACCGGGGTGCCGATTATTCCCGCGCACTGCGAACCGCTTCCCGCGGGACGTTACCGGCTCATCTTCCACCCGAAGATCGAATGCACGCCTGAGATGACTCATCAGCAAATTGCGCAGGCATGCTGGAATTCGTTTGAGCCTTACGTTCGAAAGAACCCGGCGCCATGGCTCTGGATGTACAAACATTGGCGTTACCGTCCGGCCAATCCCGATCGGCCTTATCCGTTTTACGCCAATTTCTATCGCCCGTTTGAAAACATGCTGGAGGGCGACGAGCTGTAGCCGCCTCGCTGCCTGCCACGCCGAAGCCGTGCGGAGGCGGGTGTCAAGGCGCTGCAAGAAGTAATCACACACGCTACGACCACACGCTGCCGTGGCTACCGTCGGTTTATGGGCTCTCGGCCGCCAATTGTATTGCGGAGCTATCTACCTCAACGTGCGCGCTAATCTTTTGGATCTGCGCCGCCTGCTCTCGGAGTTGTGCGGTAAGCTGATCAATCTGCCGCTGTTGTTGCTCGTTTCTGCGGTGCTCTTTAAGAAACTCGTTAAGCAACATGGCGTTGATCGCGTTATACCGTACCGTCTCGATTTTGCCTTCGCCGTTGCGAACAGTCAGATTGGGATCGATCTGGGCCACCTCCTCGGCGATCAGGCCGTAGTCGAGGCTTTGGGTTTGATCGATTTCTTTCTTGTAACGGTAAGTAACTGGCTTGAGTGCAAAGAGCGCCTGACTGGCGTTATCCATCGGCTGGATGTCCTCCTTGTACCGGCGCGAAGAACTCAGGTGACCTAACAAGCCTGTTGATAGGTTCACCGTGACGGTGTCGGTGCTGCCGCCACTCACCGTGGTGTTGTTAATATTGGCGATATAGGTGTGATTACTCTCGCCAGCCACGCCGGCCATGAGCGCGCCGATGTAAACATTGCGACTGCCGGTGGTGGCACTGCTGCCAGCCTGATAGCCTAACGCGGCATTATAGTTGCTGGTGTTATTAGCGAGCGCCTCGCTGCCCACGGCTGCGTTTGCAGCGCCGGTGGTGTTGTTAAAGAGCGCCAACGTGCCGATGGCAACGTTTGCAACGCCGGTTGTGGTCTTGGCGAGCGCTTCATAACCGAACGCGTCATTTTCATAGCCGCCACTGTTGGAAGTGTCGGCAGAGGCCAGCGCCCTGAACCCGACCGCCGTGCTGAAACCGCCCAGATTCGCCCCGACTGCCAACAGTCATGTTCCCCAAGGCCTGATAACCGACCGCGGTATTGGCGCCGGCAGTGGCATTTTGGCCCAGCGCAAGCGCGCCCACCGCCACGTTCGGCCCCACGTCCTGCCCGGACGACGGTGTCCCGGCGAAAGTGCCGCCGGTCGTGTTGTTAAGGAGCGCTACGGCGCCCATAGCCGTATTTTGGTCTGCGGTGTTGAAAAGCAGCGCTCCCGCGCCGGTAGCGGTGTTGAAGCTGCCCTCTGTAAGGGCAAAGAGCGAGAACGCACCATCCGCCGTGTTCCCAACACCGGTGGTGAGACTGAAAAGCGCTTTCTGCCCGTCCGCCGTGTTGAAGTTGGGCAGGGCGGTCGCTGGTGCTGCTTGCATTCGTGGCAAAAGCCCAGTGCAGATAAAGAGGATTGGAATGAGAATTAAATTTTGTGGTTTCATGTTTATTTTTCTTCTTTCAGTTTTTCCCCCGAATACACCGTGGCAGTGCACCTCTAAAGAAGGAGAAGAAAACTCCACGGAGAAAAGCTTTGTCCCCGATCGAGATTGTTTTTGATGGATACCGGGCCGAGTCTTGATCGGACCACCCGGCGTGGCAAGAACAATCGTCGCCTGCGCGCGGATGCGTCGTGGCGGGCAGGAAAGTAGTGCATGCGTCCCGCTTGCGCTTGTAATCTCCCGCAAGCCAGAGGCTCGCGCCACATTGTCCGCACCACCGCAACCGCGTTACTGACTAATCGCAACTGTGCGTGGCTCAGGCATGCTCATCTCCATTCGATCACTGACCTTTTGGATGTTTGCTGCCTGCTCCTTGAGCTGCGCCGTCAGAACGTCCATTCCTTTCTGTTGCTGCGCGACCGTCGCTTCAAGCTTGCCAATCTTCGCCTGGAAGTCCTTTCGCTGCCGCGAGCCGGTGGAAGCGTCGGCGGAGGCCAGCGCCTTGAAACCGACCGCCATGCGTCACATCTATTATTAGTATTGATTCGTGCGGGCTCGAATTAGTTGAATCACACCGTGGAAGCGATTCGTCTTTTTAAGCTGCTCGACCGCAATCAGCGCAACACGTTTGTCGCCTGCTTTCTCGGCTGGGCATTGGACGCATTCGATTTTTTCTTGCTAACGTTCGTCATCGTGCCGATGGCACACGACTTCGGCACGACCGTCGCCCATCTCGGTTATGCGATTACCATCACGCTGGCGATGCGTCCGCTGGGCGCCTTCATATTCGGTTTGCTCGGCGACCGCTTTGGACGGCGGATCCCGCTCATGGTCGACATCATTTTCTATTCGGCGATGGAACTCCTCACGGCGTTTTCTCCGAATTACACAATGCTGCTGGTATTCCGCGCGCTTTACGGGATCGGCATGGGCGGCGAATGGGGACTCGGCGCTTCGCTCGCCATGGAAACGCTGCCGACACAAGCGCGCGGATTGTTTTCAGGAATCTTGCAGCAGGGTTACGCGTTCGGTTATCTGCTTGCGGCGGTTGTGTATTGGGTCGTTTTTCCGTTCTTCGGATGGCGGGGTCTCTTTATTGCGGGTGCGTTGCCGGCGGTGCTTGTTCTCTACATTCGAGCGCGCGTGCCCGAGTCGCCAGTCTGGCTGCGCCAGCGGCATACGATGGATGATTTTTGGAGCCAGCTGGTAGTTGTGCTCAAACGCCACTGGGCGCTGTTTCTCTACGTGGTTTTATTGATGACCGCGTTCAACGCGATGTCGCATGGTACACAGGACATGTACCAAACGTTCCTCGGCGAGCAGCGTCACTACGGCGTCACGCAAAAAGCAGCGACGGGGATCATTTACGCCTTTGGCGCAATCTGCGGTGGAACAGTCGTCGGTCATTTCTCGCAAATATGGGGCCGCCGTCGCTCGATCATTTTGTGTGCGGCATTTGGCATCGTGTTGATTCCCTTGTGGGTGTTTTCGCCAGGGTACGTGCTTTTGGTGATCGGCGGCTTCGCCATGCAGTTCATGGTGCAAGGCGCGTGGGGAATTGTGCCAGTGCACCTTAATGAGTTGTCGCCCGATGCCGTGCGCGGAACTTTTCCGGGCTTTGCCTATCAACTGGGAAATCTGTTAGCCGCGAATACAGCGGTCATAGAAGCCCAGTTGGCCAATCATTTCCGCGGTGTGAACGGACATCCCGATTACGCGAAAGCGCTCGGCATTTTCGCTCTGGTCATTTTTTTGGTGTTGATTGTTCTCACTGCGATCGGGCCCGAAAAACGCGGAAAGGAATTTTAGGATTTCTTAAACACGAATCCGCCTTCGCACAATCGCTATGTCGTGACAGGTGGACACGAATCGACACAAATGTTGTAGGGCGTCTGTGTCAGACGCAGACGACCAATCGATCGGCATTTCGTACCGAACGCCCTACAAATCTGTCTAGTCGCCTCGAGCGTCTTTAAGAGGTCGCGCGAGTCCTCATCGGGGTGGTGGCGGACCGTTAATTCCCACGGTCACGCGAACTACGCCTGGGCCTGGTCCTCCGGCAACGATCGGCAGGTCAGCATTGGTGACGTACACTTTTCTGCTCTGTCGTCTTCTGCCGAAAGCGACGCTCACCGGCGTATCGAACTTCGCTGCTTCAGCAGGATCGGTGACTGTCGGCGTGATGACACTGGTGGCCGTATTCACTTTCACAAGCGGCGGCGTACCGAGCACCGTGAATCCTGGCAGCACGGCGTGAACATTTCCGTGCGCGTCAACCGCTATCCCGTCCACAGTGAGCAGTGAGAACGGTGCCGTTACGGGCACAACCGCCCCTGCGCTCCCATCCAGGGCGATGTCGATTCGCAAGAGCATGCTCCGCTCCGTGTTCGCGACGTATAGTACGTTGGGCGGGTAGAACCCGATCCCGTTTGCACCTGGCAGGGGAAACCCAAACGGATCATTGGGAAGTGGCTCGAGCAGCGGATCCTGTGTCCACGGGTCATTGCCAAACGTACCGTCAACGTAGCGCCAGATCGCGCCCGTGCTGTCAGACACGTACAAGCGACCGTAAATATCAAACGTTAGGGCGTTCGGAAACACGATGTTTTCAGAGCCTGTTAAGCGTTCAATATCAGCGCCATCAGGTCCGATCCTGTAAACACCGTGCGTGGCAGGATCGAACGAGGCGAGCGCTGCGTACAGATGACCGGATCGATCAATCGCCAGACCGAGAAGCCCCTGGCTCCCCAACGATGAGGGGGGCAAAGTGGCGAACACCTCGATTGCGCCATTCTCGTGGATCGCAAGAATCTGATTCGTGATTGTCCCGTCGAAAATGCGGTTCCCTACGTAAACAGTGCCTCTGTTACTAACCGCAACGCCCTCAGGCCGGTTCCCGGCAGGAAGCACCAGAACGGTTTCCACGCTGCCTGGTTCGACTTGGGATAACGCCGTTACTGGCAGCGTGAAGATCATAACTAACAAGATATTTGTAAGCACTTGGCTTCTTTTTTTTGGTTTCGTGGTTGTTATTTTCATAATGCGCCCACCTAGAATTCCCAGTGTGAGCTACGCAAGCGACAAGGAGCGACATCGACGCGCTGGCGTGCTTTGTCGCAGGATCTTGAGAAGGGCGAACACGGAGATTAGACTTCGGGGAGTAGTTGGGGATCGCTATGCCCAGGGACAACTCCGCACCAATTTCTAACGGTCCTCTCGGCGACGAGCGACTGGAATCGTGGAAAGGAATCGCTGTTTACCTGAAGCGGGAAGTCCGCACCGTTCAGCGATGGGAAAGAGAGGAAAACCTGCCGGTGCATCGGCATCTTCACCGGACACAGGGAACCGTTTACGCCTACAAGTCGGAATTGGACGCGTGGCTCGCTCAACGTCAGCCGAGGTTGGAAGCTGCGGAATCGGTTCGGCCCTCGTGGTTTCAAACGCGATCTCATAAGATATTTTTTGCCGCCGCCGTTGCGCTTTCGCTCGTCGTTGGGTACGGGGTCTGGCAGATTCTGGCGCGCGCCCCCGCAAGGCCGATGCTGGCAGTGCTTCCCTTTCAAAACTTGAGCGGAGATCCGGGGCAGGACTATTTCAGCGACGGATTAACCGAAGAGTTGATCGCGCGCCTGGGCAGCCTCAACCCGGAAAAGCTGGGCGTGATCGCGTGGACCTCAGTCCGGACGTACAAGGGCAAGCAAAAAACAATCGAACAGATCGGTCACGAACTGAGCGCGGACTACGTCATGGAGGGCAGTGTTCGCCGAGAGGGAGATCGCGCGCGCATTACCGCGCAACTCATCCGCGTCAAAGACCAGACGCATCTGTGGGCGGAAACGTACGACCGCGACTTAAGCGATATTTTGGCAGTGCATCGTGATGTAGCGAGAGAAGTGGCTCGCGAGATCCGCCTGACCCTCTCACCCGAAAGCAAGGCTGAGCTGGCCAGGAGGGACACTGTTCAGCCGGAAGCTTATGAGGCCTATCTGCTGGGCCGGCAGGAATTCAATCGCGAGTCACGTCAAGGGTTTACGCGGGCCGCGGAGTACTTCAAAGAAGCCGTGCGCAGGGATCCTAATTACGCGCTCTCACACGCATGGCTGGCGCTCTGTTACGATGCTCTTGCATTCTTTGAATATGTCTCCCCGCGCGATGCCTACCCGAAATGCAGGGCAGCAGCTTTCAAGGCACTGGAGATTGATTCATCGCTCGTGCAGGCTCGTTTGGCATTAGCCTGGGCCGATTTTGCCTACGACTGGAATTGGGATGCAGCGCAGAAGGAATTTGAACAGGCAGTTCGTTCGAATCCAAACTCTTGGATTGCTCATTGGCTTTACGCCTGGTTCTTGACGTCCATGGGAAAAGAAGATCGAGCGCGCACTCAAATACAGCGGGCACTCGAGCTCGATCCGTTTAACCCGTACGTCAATGCGTCATTTGGGGATATGTTGGAAGCGTGGGGCCGCCACAACGACGCCCTCAAACAATATCAAAAGACGTTAAAAAGGGTCCCGGGGTTCCCGTCGCCCTATCATCTGATGGCTGACATCTATGCCAGGCAGAAAAGGTACGAGGAAGCGGTGGCCGCTGAGCGAAAATTTGTGGCTCTTTCTGGCGGTGAGCCGGACGAGATCCAGTCTCTCGAGAAAGCCTATGCCACGTCTGGTGGAGAGGGGTATTGGACGTGGCGGTTGCAAAGGTTGGAAGATCAAGCTCGCCGAACCGGCAATAACCCGTCGGTCCATCTTGCTATTGTGCGCGCGCAGCTTGGCGAGCGGGATGCAGCCTTCAGGCTGCTGGAGCAGGCTTATCGCGAGCGCGCTGGCCGCTTAGTCTTACTGAAGGTGAACCCAGCTTATGACCCGCTGCGCGATGACTCGCGATTTAAGAATCTTGTCGATCGGCTCAACTTTCCTGACTAGCATTTGCTTAATTGAAACGCTGGAAGGAATTCTTAACGTGGAAATATCGAGCCAGTGCTGGTGGATTGCAATTGCAACGCAAGTCGGCCTGATGGTCGGTAAACACCCGTTCCGAAACGTTGGTCGACTATTGCCTCCGCGATTTGGTCTGCGAGCAATTCGCGATATTCTGAATCACGTGCCTGGCTGCCATCATTCCGATTACTCAAGTACCCACATTCTACCAGAACTGCCGGACACTTCGCGTAGCGCAGCACGCGAAAATTGGCGGTGTGAACTCCGCCATTTTTAGACCGGGGAATTTCCGTCAGTTTCGCTTGAATACCCTTCGCCAGGTCGAATGACGCGGGCGAATGATAGTAGGTTTCGAATCCGTGAATCCCGCGCCGGCGCGAATCGTTGAAATGTATGCTGACGAAGATTGCGTTCTTCTGCTTATTTTCGATCGCTACGCGGTCGTTTAATGGAATAAAAACATCCGAGGATCGGGTCATCACCGTTTTCAACTGCGATTCGCGCAACTTGCGATTGAGACGTTCGGCGACATCGAGAGCAACCAACTTTTCTGGTGGGCCGTAGCGGCGATATGCACCGCTGTCCTTCCCGCCGTGCCCGGCATCTACAACCACTGTGCTAAACGTTTTCGTCGTGTTCTTAACAGAGGAAGTTTGAAGCGAGCTACACCCGGCGAACGAAACGACAAATGCGATTGTGATCGTAACACTGAACAGACGCGGCATTCTGATGTAATAGCAAAAAAAGGGCGCTACAGCAAAAAATTTTCAATTAAACTCGAACAGACCGGCCCGAATTCCTGTCAACGATTCGCATATTTTCGGTAATGCGTATAAAATGCGCTTGTGTTTTGCGCCACTGCGCCTAATCCGTTAGCACTCCTATGATGATCCGATTCGCAATCATTCCATTACTGTTGGCACTGAACTTTTCGATGTGTAAAAAGCACGAAACCGTTGCCGAAAAGCCGAAACCTGCGAGTGGCACAACGCCCGCCACGGCGGCTGCCGCGCCGGCCGCGCCAGCGTCATCCCCCAAGATCACTAAACCAGTCGTCGATCAGACGGCTCAGGTTCTTATTTTCTGTTACCATCGACTCGTCGACAAAGTCCGTTATCCCGGAACTGAAATCACTCCCGCTGCATTTGAGGAGCAGATGAAAGAATTGAAGGACAAGGGGATCACGGTCATCTCGATGCAGGATTTGCTTGCGTGGAAGAGGGGCGAAAAGAACATACCTCCGCGTTGCGCCGTGATTACATTCGATGACGGCTGGGAAACGCAATATGAAGTGGCCTGGCCGATCCTGAAAAAATATCGGTTATCCACTCACGCTGTTCATTTACACGGAAGGGGTCCGCGGCGGTTCGTTAGGCGGCGGCGGAGCGATTACGTGGGAACAACTCGCCGATATGCGCGACAATGGCGTGGATATTCAGGCTCACTCGGCGACGCACCAGGACTTGCGCGAAGGCCATACCATTACGGTGATCGAGCCCGGCGGTAAACGAAGCAGGAAGAAACTCACCGGGGCCGACTATGAAAAATGGGTTCAGAACGAAGTCGTGGGTTCCAAGGAGCTGCTCGAGCAGCGGCTCGGGATCAAGGTGAATTGTTTTGCCGTGCCGTTCGGAAATTACAACGAGCATGTGAAGGAACTCGCGCGAAATGCCGGTTACGAAGCGATGTTCACCGTGTACGGCCAGCCAATCACTTTCACCTCTCCGATGGATGCGATCGGCCGCTACGCCATTGAAGCAAACAAGCCGAAGGTTTTTGCAGACGCGATGAATATGATCGGTACGTCCACAGGAGGAGGAACAGCAGTCGCGGAAGTCGGCCCGAAAGAACTGAATACACAACCGGCCGATGGCGAGACTGTGCGGACGGCGTTGCCGCTTATCAAAGCGAACCTCACCGGCATCGGCCAGATCGAACCCGGTAGTGTGCAGATGCGGGTGAGTGGACTTGGCCTGGTCCCAGCCAAATACGATCCGAAAACAGGCATCGTCTCGTATCAGGTTCCGCAAAAACTACGTGACAAATCATGCACCGTAATTGTGAGCGCCAAGTCTGCAGGTAAGAAGGTCGAGACACATTGGACTTTCGGAATTGAAGAAGGCGCGACAGTCGGCGCGGCATCGCCCGGGTCGGCGGTAAAAAGATAATTCCGCGGCGAAATTTTGAGCGTGTTGTCTTCAACACGTTGATAATGCGTCTTCAACGGGGAATATGAGATCGTCTTCGGAGAAGATGATCCACCTCGGACAGAGTCATGTTTCCACAACTTAGCGACAAACTTCAGGAGATTTTCAAGGACCTCCGTGGGCACGGCGTTATCAGCGAGTCGAATGTCGACGCCGCATTGCGCCAGGTGCGCATGGCACTGCTTGAGGCCGACGTCGATTTTCAGGTCGCTAAAAAATTCATTGCTCGCGTAAAAGAGAAAGCACTCGGTGAAGCGGTGCTTCGGAGCATCACGCCGGGTCAGCAAATCGTAAAAGTTTTTCACGATGAACTGACCGCGCTGCTAGGCGGCGATACAGAGCCGCTTCGCATCGAGAATAAAATGCGAATTTTGATTGTCGGACTCAACGGCTCCGGCAAAACAACTTCGGCGGCGAAGCTGGCTCTGCTTCTAAAGAAACAAGGTCGAATCCCTGAGCTCGTCGCGTGCGATTTGCATCGGCCGGCAGCTGTTGAACAGCTGGCGACTCTTGGAAAAGGGATCGACGTCCAGGTTCATGTTCCCAAAACGGGCGAGACGAATGTCCAACGTGTCGCTGCCGCCGCTATTGATGCGGCAGCGGGCGATGACACAAGCGTTCAGATCTTCGATACGGCAGGCCGACAGGAGATCGACGAAGCTCTGATGAGTGAACTCAGGGAGCTGAAAGAATTTTTGCAGCCGCAAGAGGTTCTGCTTGTTGTGGACGCTGCAACCGGACAGCAGGCGGTCAGTGTTGCGAGCGGATTTGACGCTGCCTTGTCGATCACCGGAATTATCCTGACAAAGCTGGATGGCGACGCTCGCGGTGGCGCGGCTTTGTCGATGCGCGAGGTCACGAACCGTCCAATCAAATTCGCGGGCACGGGTGAAAAGCTCGATCAGTTTGAACTTTTGGTTCCTGAGCGGCTCGCCGGACGGATTCTCGGTATGGGCGACGTTATCGGTCTCGTCGAGAAAGCCGCCGAAGCCGTTGAAGCCGAGGACGCAGCCCGACTCGAGCGCAAATTGCGGACTGCTTCATTCGATTTCAACGACTTCCTGGCGCAGTTCAAGATGATGCGCCGCATGGGTCCACTGGAGAATATTCTTGGCATGTTACCGGGTATGGGTAATGTGCAAAGCCTTTCCATTGACGAGAAGCAGCTTAAGCGCACGGAAGCGATCGTGCTTTCGATGACAAAGGAAGAGCGAACGCGGCCCGACATTCTGAATGCGCGGCGGCGTCAACGCATCGCGCGCGGCAGCGGTTCCACCGTCACGGAAGTAAACGACTTGCTCCGGCGTTTTGATCAGATGCGGAAAATGATGAAGAACACGGGTAAGATGAAAAAAATGATGGCGCAAATGGCGCGAATGAGGATGTAATTACGATGTCAGTTTCAATTAGATTACGCAGAGAAGGTGCGAAGAACCGGCCCTACTACAGAATAGTGGTGACCGATAGCCGCAGCCCGCGCGACGGGAAATTTATCGAAATCATTGGTACCTACGATCCGAAGCAAACCGAACAGAACAGTTCGTTCGATGTAGAACGCGCCGAGTACTGGATCGGCAGAGGCGCTCAGCCATCGGATACCGTGCGCAGCTTGCTTAAGAAGCAAAAGAAGATGCGCGCGGCCGAGCCAGAATCCGAGGCCACAGAAGAAAGTCCGGAACCGGTTGAAACGGCTGCGTCGCAATCTAGCCGAAGACACCTCGAGCTAGTCCGCGGGTTTTTCGGTGCCGTGGGGGTGAGCTCTCCCAACCGCGCCCTCTTCTTTTCAGAGCAGCGTAATCCGCTGAGAACAGCGGACATTATGCCCCGGTTCGTCAGTTGATAAGATTGCTGTTTTATCCTTGTCCATTCGCGCTTAGTTTTGAGCGATGCGAGAATTTCTCGAGTTCATTCTGCGCCAACTGATCGAGTTTCCTGACGACATGGTCCTTACGGAAATCCCGAACGGCAGAACCGTGATCTTTAAGCTGCAGCTTCGACGCGGAGACGTCGGTCGAGTGATTGGACGGTCCGGTCAGACCATTCACGCGATTCGCGCTCTGCTGGCCAGTTCTGCCGCGCGTCACGGCCAGCGTGCATTACTCGAAATAATCGAATGATCTTGTAGGGCGTCTGTGTCAGCCCCGAATGCTTTCGGGGTTCACAAAACGCCGTACAGTTTCCCCATTGGACGTTGAGCATTCGATGTTCGACGTTCGATGGTCTTCCGGAATGAGAATCGACATCGTCACATTGTTCCCCGAAATCTGCCGTGCTCCCTTAAGCGAAAGCATGATGAAGCGCGCGCAGGAAAAGGGTATTATTGACCTGCACATTCATAATTTGCGCGACTGGACGACTGACAAGCACCACGTGGTCGATGATGCGCCATTTGGCGGAGGGCAGGGGATGGTGATGAGGCCGGAGCCGTTTTTCTCTGCGGTGGAAGATTTGAAACGTCGAAATCGAACAATAGCAACATCGAACATCGAAGGTAATTTTGTTGTCGCCTGCGGGCCGGCGGTTCGATCAACAACTCGCAGAGCAACTATCGAAGGAAGCACATCTGATCGTCATTTGCGGACATTACGAAGGAGTTGATCACCGCGTGATCGAACATCTGATCGATGTTGAGATTTCGATCGGCGATTATGTACTCACTAACGGCGCTATCGCTGCGGCAGTCCTGGTTGATGCAATTGTGCGTTTGCTGCCGGGAACATTAGGCCATGATCAATCGGCTGCCGACGATAGCTTCAGTAACGGGCTCCTGGAAGCGCCCCAGTACACCCGCCCCGCCGAGTTTCGCGGCTGGAAAGTTCCCGAGGTTTTGCTCTCGGGAAATCACGCGGCGATCGCCAGGTGGCGTAAAGAGCAGGCGATCAAACGTACACGCGAAAATCGCCCGGATTTGTTAAAGTAGAGCGAGCTTCCAGCTTGCTCTCCCTCGATTGCAACCGGGACCGTGCGCTACTCCGGAACGCGTCCCAAGACAACGCATGCATTGATGCCGCCGAAGCCGAACGAATTGCTCATCACGTAATTTAACTCCGCAGATCGTCCATGATTCGGCATAACGTCGAGATCGCATGCAGGGTCAGGATTCTGGTAATTGATCGTTGGCGGAATCCATTGCCGATCCACGGCGAGGGCACAAAGCGCTGCTTCGATCGCGCCGGTCGCGCCAAGTGGATGCGCGTAATAACCCTTTGTCCCACTTACGGGGATTCGTCGTGCGCGCTCGCCAAAGACTTGCTTGATCGACGCTGTTTCTGCGCTGTCGTTGAGCTGAGTCGAGCTGGCATGCGCGTTGATGTAATCGATCTGCTCAGGCGCGAGTGCTGAGTCTGCGAGCGCCTCGTGCATGGCGCGAATGGATGATTCGCCGCCTGGAAGCGGTGTGGTCATATGAAAAGCGTCGTTATTGATGCTATACCCGAGCACCTCCGCGTAGATGTGAGCATCACGGGCACGCGCGTGCGCGAGCTCCTCAATGACGAGTGAAGCGCCGCCTTCGCCCATAACAAATCCATCTCGCAACGCATCGAATGGGCGACAGGCCAGGGATGGATCACCCGTCCACCTGCTCATCGTCTTGATAATGTCGAAGGCGCCGATAGTGATGGCCGTTAGCGGCGCTTCCGCACCACCCGCTACAACGACGTCTGCGAAATCGTCGCGAATGTAGCGCAATGCTTCGCCAACAGAGACGGTGCCACTGGCGCAGCTATTCGAATTTGTAGTGCCAACGCCGCGAAAGCCAAATTCAATTGCGATATTCGAATGGGCCGAACCCCCGAAGACCTGGACGGCAAGCGTCGGTTGAACGCCGCGCGCACCCTTTTTCAAATATCGGATATACTGCTCCTCGGCTTTGCAGACGCCGCCCAGCGCAGTGCCGAAACTGACGCCCACGCGGTCTTGCGGTGTTTCGCGCGAATACTCAATCCGCGCATCTTCCAAGGCGAGCTTTGCCGATACAACCGCAAACTGTGCGTAGCGATCCAGCCGTTTTAAGCGGTGTAGTGAAAAATGTTCTTCGCCATTCCAATCGCGAATCTCCCCTGCGCAACGCACACGGAACACGCTGGGATCGAAACTGGATATGCTCTGAATGCCGCTTTTCTCTGCCAGGATCGCATTCCAAAAATTCTCGACGCCCGTGCCGATGCAGGTGATCGGGCCAATTCCGGTTATGACTGCGCGTCTTCGGGTCATGCCGTTACCTTGTCTGCCCTCGTTTCCACGTACGCTTTCATGTAGCGCAAGGTTTTGTTGGCAATGTTATGGATGAAGAAATCGCCGATAATCGGACTGACGATGGGCGATAGAGCTGAAATCCGAAATCGAAGGTCGTGCGAAATCGCCACCAGAACGCCGTTTTCCGTATCAGAGAACGTCCAGATCACACGCATCCCTTTTGTCCAAGCCTTCAAATGATGAAAACGAATCTCCAGCCGTTCGCGATCGATTATTTGCTCGGATGTCCACGAGATCGGAATTCCGGAACGCCGCGCCGCCATTACCACGACGTTTCGCTCAGGACCGCGCTCCAGATAATGAATGTAGCGATAATGCGGCAGGATTTTTGGCCATAGCTCCAGATTCGCCGCCGTCTCAAAGATCGCCATCTTCGGTGCGTGCATGAGAATGGAATTGGTTTTGTGCATTGGCCTGCGATTTTTGAAGAAATTCAAACCGTGCCGCCTACAGATGTTGCGCGATATGGAGCACCCTTCCTCGAAAACCATTGAGTGGAAAGAGGAAAATGCTCGCCGGAAGCGGAGGCTCCATTACATGCCTAACAATTTGTGTGCCCCAACCTCGAACGGTCCTACACTTAAAACGAATGACCTCGATGGCGGTCCATCCTGAAACGAAACGGGGCCTCGGAAGGTTCGCGCTCGCTGACTTCCGAACGGCCTCGGATCATAGCGTCCTGTAGGTTCGCGTTTTCGCTGGGTCGATTTCCGGTCAAATGAATCATTGCCAATACGATGGCAAGTTTGATACCGCGTGACGGTCGAAAAAGGTTACGCATTGTTATCCGGCAGCGCGTGGAGAAGGTTACGCTGTCCTCTGCTTATCGAGACGGGCAATAAACTCCGCTAGGGAGAGCGGACTCGATGGTAGACAGTTGCCGTCGCGCTTCCGGCGACCTGAGATGTGAGTGGAGCCTACGGGATTCGAACCCGTGACCTCCTCAATGCCATTGAGGCGCTCTACCAACTGAGCTAAGACCCCGGTGAAAGAATTTAGATTGTAGATTTCAGATTGGAGATTGCAACCTCTGCCGTAGCCAGAGGATCGTTTGCCTCAGCCAATGTTTTAAGCGAAAGAGTGCAACCAAGCAGTAGTGGCAATGTTCAATTGGCGGAGCCGTTTATGAAACAAATCCAATTCTTTATTCTTTCTTTTATTGCAGCGGTTCTGCCAGGCATCCACAGTGCCTCCGGGCAAGTTGCCAAAGCAACCACGCAAAATATCTCGCCGCGCGTGGTGACGACCCACGCCGGACCGGCAGCCAGGCCGATCGCTCGCACAGCCGTTGCACCGCGTGTCGCTCCAAGGCCTGCGAATACGAACCTTCGTATTGTTAATCCGTCGGCGCGTCCCATCATCGCACCGCCGGCAGTTATTTCGCGGCACACCTATTCGCCGCCTGTGCGGCTTTCGAATTATAATTTAGCCGTAGTAAATAAGCAGCGCGGCGTAGCGCAGCAGCAAGCAATCACGCTTGATCCGGTGATACGCCAAACCGAACTGCGAACCTTGGCGGAAATGCGTGAACGGCGTGGCCTCGTAACCCGACCCAGAAGGCTGGGCATAGCCCCCCGGGAAACGGAAGTGCGTACATTAACGGCAATGCATGAACGGCGCGGCTTGGGGACTAACGACCAAACACTCGCTGCGATAGACGCTCAACGACGCGTCAAAACTCATGCTCCGGTGACCGCACTTCAGCCAAAGACCCGTGAATCAATCAAAGACGGGCAGCCCAGAAAATGGCGCAACAGACATGATCGCGTTGGTTACAACGATGCTTTCCGGCGGCACTGGCACGAATTCCATAATCGAAATTGGTGGCACGATCATTGTGACACGATCGTTTACGTCACCACCGGATATTATTTTCTGGACGGTAGCTACTGGTATCCAGCCTATGGCTACGATCCATTGCAGAGCTACTACGATTACGACGGGCCGATTTACACTTACGGCAATCTGCTTCCGGACGATGTGATCGCGAACGTCCAGACCGCGTTGCAAGATGCAGGTTATTATCTTGGAGCAATAACAGGCTCCCTGAGCGTAGCTACGCGAGCAGCGCTCGCAAATTTCCAGCGCGATTACAGGTTGGAGGTTACGGGAGCAATCGACGAACCAACCGTCGAGGCGCTGGGCCTGTTCGATGCTGGCGCAAATGATTTTCAGACAAACGAAGGTTACTAATTCGAGGATGCCCTGTAGCGGACACAAGGCACTCCAGATCGACCAAATCGGACGCTAACGGCTATTGCGGCGATCGAATGTTTTGCGCCATGCTCCGACACTTCCCCCGACCGTGCTGACGTTTGATTGCGTCGGCAAACGGCGTGTTCTTCCTGAATTAGTCCTTTCGCTGCACGAATTTGAATCCGATTGCGATCCGCAACGCATCATTAAAGATAGGTATGCGCACATTCATTAGCTTTGCCTTCGCGTTCGCCGCAATCGCGCAGGTTTCCGCCGAGCAACGTAGCGATACAATTCTGATTCAAGGCAATCCGGCCGGGAGTCAGACGGTAAAGACTGATTCTGCGGGAATCACCCACGTCGAATATTCCTACAACGATCGTGGCCGTGGGGATCACATTGCCGCGACCTGGAAACTGAATGCTGCTGGTGTGCCAACCAAATACGAGGCGCACGGCAACGATTACATGAAAGCGCCGGTCGAGGAACAATTCGAAATCAAGGACGGAAAGGCCAGTTGGAAAAATCGTTCCGAAAAGGGAGAACAGAAAATCAGTAGCGAGGCGTTTTATGTCCCGGTCAATCCGCCTCCCGAATTTTTCGGTGTGCTGGCGCGTGCTTTACTCAAAGCGCCTGGTCATAAGCTGCAACTTCTGCCTGCTGGCGAGGCGAGCATCGAAGAAACCGGCAAACTCGCCGTTAAGAGAGGACCCGGCAAAGGTGATCTAATCCAGTATCGAGTTATTGGTCTTGGCTTCACGCCACAGGCGATTTGGCTCGAACCCAATGGCGATACAGCGGCGTCAGTATCAAGTTGGTTCTCAGTTGTCCCGGCTCAGTACCAACAGGCGGTCCCGCAGTTGCAGGAAGCGCAACAGACAGCCGAGAACGCCTGGTCTGCGCGTCTGGCGCACGATCTTGCGCACGCTCCGAAAGGTGATCTCGTGATTCGCAACGTACGCTTGTTCGATCCGCGCGACCTGAGTGTCACCCCGGGTATGAGTGTTCTTGTGCGCGGCGATCGCATCGTGCGTGTGGCCCCGAACGCTGACATGAAATCATCCGCGGACGCTGAGATCATCGATGCGCATGGCCGCTTCCTGATGCCGGGGTTATGGGATAACCATCAACATTTTAGTGACATCGATGGCCCTCTCGATCTCGCCAACGGTGTGACAAGTGCGCGCGACATGGCTAACGACACGGATAATTTCCTGAAACGCGTCGCTCGTTTCGACAATGGCACCGAACTAGGGCCGCGCGTACTGAAAGCTGGCATCATCGATGGCACCGGAGAGTTCGCCGGTCCTACCAAGATGCGCGTCGATACAGCCGAACAGGCGATTCGAGATGTCGATTGGTATGCCGACCACGAATACGCGCAGATCAAGATCTATTCCTCCGTCAAACCCGAACTGGTTCCAATCATTGCCGATCGCGCTCACGCGCGCGGGTTGCGCGTGAGCGGTCACGTCCCAGCCTTTATGTCAGCCCGCCAATTTGTCGAAGGTGGCGCCGATGAAATCCAGCACCTTAACTTCATCGAGCTGAATTTTCTCTTCCCGGAGGTCAAGGAAACGCGCAACCGCGACCGCTTCATCAAAGTCGCCGAGCACGCACGCGAATTTACGCCGGACAAACCCGAAGTGCGTGAGTTCATCGACTTCCTCAAGCAACATCATACCGTGCTTGATCCAACGGTGGGTATTTTTGAGGGACTGTTCTGCGGTGATCCCAGCGTGATCACGCCCGGCCTCGAGGAAGTTGCGCCGCGTTTCCCGCCACAGGTACGGCGCCAGCTGTTGAGCGGTGCGCTTGAGGTTCCAAAAGGCAAGGAGGCTGCCTATCACGAAGCGTTCCCTGCGATGCTGCGCTTGCTAAAGGCGCTTTACGACGCCGGGGTTACGATTATTCCCGGTACCGACAGCCTGGCCGGCTACATGCTCCACCATGAACTCGAGCTTTATGTCCGCGCCGGCATTGCGCCAGCTGAAGTTTTGCGCACGGCGACGTTGACTCCGGCACTCGTGATGGGCGTAAACAAGGATCGAGGCGTAATTGCTCCGGGTAAACTCGCCGACATGATTCTCATTGATGGTGATCCGACGCAGAACATTCGTGAAATCAATAAGATCACGACCGTGATTAAGGGGGGCAAGGTTTATGACCCGACAGCGATCGAGAAAGCTCTCGGTATCGCGTCGCGTTAAGCTGGACGGTGCCGCAAGTTTGACAGCGAAACTTTCGACGCCTCAAGTTAGTGCTCGTCAGGACAAAATATCTTAATCAAAATCGGCCTGCGGGCGACAGACCGAATGTTCCAGTGCTTTCGCCGCCCGTTCAGATTGCCTTAAACCTGGCCACATATTGCGCGTCAAATGTGATGCCTCCGCTCGCGACTCCCGTTCGAAGGCTGCCCCAAATCCGGCGCGACTCGGATGGCTTTCGGGTTCAACACGAAATGGACAAATGCCTGAGCAGCCGTTTTACTCGCGGCAATATATTGAATGATTTGCAAAAATCCGCGCTGAGAGAGGAGCCAATCAGCTTCGTCACGATCATAGTGATGATGATCCTTCTTCTTTTGAGCGCTCGTTCATCTTTCGCTACAACCAAAGGTTTGAGCCAAATCGTGACGCCGGATTTGCAACCGACGGGAGATCTTTCCTTAAGTTTCCAGATTCAAGACAAGCGGATCGCGAACCCGTATCAATTGCAAGCGGAGATGGGCTTAACGAGGTGGGCTGAGGTGGCGGTGTTTCGCGGATTTCAACCCGACGAATGGATTTTCGGCACGGAGATCGGATTGTTAACGAAAGAGCCTTTTCTTCTTTCTGTGGGCTTCGTCAATTGGTCGCCTCACCTGGATGTAGATCCTCAACCCTTCATCGAAGCTGGTTATTACACAGAGCATCACAAGCTCATCGCCGGAGCTATTCACGCCGGCTACAAAAACGAAGCAATCCTCGGTTATGCCTACGACTTCAATGAGAGGTGGCGTGTGCAGGTCGATTTTCAAAGCGGCTCTGAAAACTCCTCGACAATCGGTTTCACATGCAACGTCACGCCAGACTTCCAGTTCAATCCCGCGCTTTATGTCAACAATGGTCCGAACCACGATCTGTTCGGTTACATAGTCTTCACATACACTTTTCATGTCTGGAGTAAGGGCTGGCCACCAGGTCGCATTGGCCGTTAAGATCACGTGATGGGCGATCTCAGTTTTCAAAATAATGTCCCGGATCCTTTGCTGGCCGGCAAAGAGTTGCCAACGTTCAAGTTCGAATTAGAGAAGTCGAAGGGAAAAGTTCTCGGGAACAGTTTCGGCAAGGAAGTGACTGTCGAACAATTACCGATTTCCAAGGGGATCGCTGGCGTGTCGATGCAACTTGAACCTGGCGTGATGCGGGAACTTCACTGGCATGCGACCGCTGCGGAATGGGCGTTTATTCTGAAAGGTCGCGCCCGCACCACGGTGATTAGCCCGGCCGGGCAAACAGAGACGAACGACTTCGATCCGGGCGACATCTGGTATTTTCCACGCGGCCACGCTCACGTGCTCGAATGTCTCGGCAATGAACCGACCCATTTCATTCTGATTTTTGATAACGGCTATTTCTCCGAGTTCGGCACGTTCAGCATTACCGATTGGATCGGTCATGTACCCAAATCGTTGCTGGCAAAGAATTTCGGCCTTTCTGAATCGGCGTTTGATGGTTTTCCAAACGGCGAAGTTTATTTCGCCAAAGGTGCGGTTCCGCCGGAGAAAACACCCGAGAATCTGCAGGGCCCGGGGATTGCTCCGCCCCAGACCCACAAGTTTCGGATGCTTTCCGAGGCGCCTCACGGCGTGTTCAAAGGTGGCCGCGAATGGCGCGTGGATTCAACACGATTTCCAATTTCAACTACGATAACGGGGGTGATTCTCGATTTGGAGCCGGGCGCTCTGCGCGAGTTGCATTGGCATCCCAACGCAGACGAATGGCAGTACATTATCGACGGCGACGTCAGCGTGACCATGTTCGCTTCTGGCGGCCGGTTCCGAACGGAACTGCTGCACGCTATTCGTGTTTGTTTTAATGTCCGGTGACGCTGCGTACCTGCTGGCAGCTAACATGCGCAGCTTTATCGAATCGGTTCGAAGGAAAGCGCAGGTTGTTTACGTTGGCTCTGTCAAAGAGGTCCATTTTCTGCAGCGGACAAAATTCGACATCAAGGCAAAGGCAGTTGTCGACATTCTGGCAGTGATGCGGGCGCCCGGAAGCAATCCTCGTGAAGCTGCCATCGAGTATTCCAGTTTCGACGACAAAACACCCATGCTGGCAGGCGGTCCGCAATATCAACTAGAAGCCGGGACCACACTGATCGTTTTTGCCGATTCATTTAAAGCAACGATTCCACCGGGATATCTTGCGCAAGGCAGCCGTGGAGAGTTGCTGGAGCGGGTCGAAGCATTACGTAATGCACTTACCAAAATGTCGCCGGACCAACTTAAGTTGAACGAGATCACGAAGGAAGATCGCCAGGTTCAGATCAGTTTGTACGATAAGTTTGCCGCGTATCTCCGTGCTGCCAAATAACCGCTTTTTAGCCATGTCCGAACCGGAAACAAAACTTCGCGACGGAAGAATCGTGCGCAGCGAAAGCCCGCTTAATCTGGAGATGCCGTTCTCGAATCTGGACAGCTTTCTTACCCCCACGAAATCATTCTACGTTCGAAGCCATTTTCCAATCCCGTCAATCGATCGCAATGCGTGGTGGTTACACGTAGAGGGCGAAGTGGAAAAAACATTCACCATAAATTACGAGCAATTCATCAAACTGAAGTCAGCGACGGCTCCCGTGACTTTGGAATGCGCGGGGAACAACAGAAGTTTCCTCGAGCCGAAAGTGAACGGCGTCCAATGGCACCTCGGTGCCGTAAGCACCGCAGATTGGACCGGCGTGCGACTTTCGACTTTGCTCGATCGGGCGGGTCTGAAACCAAATGCCTGCGAAGTGATTCTGGAAGGAGCCGATTGCGGCATGATCGAGGAACCTAAGGGTCCGCAGGGTGAATTAACGTTTGCCCGCAGCATTCCGCTGGAGAAAGCGCGTCGCGACGTCTTGTTGGCCTATAAAATGAATGGAGACGAATTGCCCCCGCAACATGGGTTTCCGGTACGCGCCATCGTGCCCGGTTGGTATGCGATGGCCTCCGTTAAATGGCTCCAACGTATCATCGTCACGGACCGGCCGTTTACCGGGTATTATCAAACGCTGGACTACGCGTATTGGCAGAAGCGAAATCAGATCGCTGAACTGAAGCCACTGAGCGAGATGCAGGTCAAAGCGCAGATCGCACGGCCAACTGAAGGCGAAATCCTGCCTGCGAATAGTAGCATATGCGTCCGCGGAAGCGCATGGTCGTGCGATGCGAAGATCACCAAAGTCGAGCTCAGCACAGACGGCGGTGCAACGTGGAACGACGCAAAATTGATTGGCGAATCGACCTCGAACGCGTGGCGATTTTGGGAGTTCAACTGGCAAACGCCGTCGCAACCTGGCAAACACACTCTGATCGCGCGTGCCACCGATTCGCTCGGCCGAACACAACCGGTACATGCGCGAGCTAGATCGCGGCAGTTACATGATCAATCATTTACTCCCGATCGAGGTCGAAGTGAAGTAGCGAGCACATTCCCGCTGCGCAAACTCCTCAAGCCGCGTGCGCGAAGCGTTTTACGCGGCATGATCAATCATCTTCTGCCGATTAAAGTCGAAGTCGTCTTGTAGCCGCGTCGCTGTGCGACGCGCGCACGCGGCCCAAAGGGCCCCGGCCACCGACCTTGTTCCGACTTCTCATCCGAAAGACATTTGGATAATGTTGCGCCTCGGTAATGCATGTCATTACACGGAAACGCTTAAACGAGTTCGCGGAAAAACATCCGGACGCCAAATCTTCTCTGGCGCGTTGGTACGCCATTATGCGAAGAGGTCGCTTTATGAATTTCGCGCAACTGCGTAAGACTTTTCCGCACGCCGATCAGGTTGAAAAATTCACGGTGTTTAATATTGGAGGTAACAAAGTTCGACTGATCGCCGCACTACATTATAATAGAAACAAGATTTACATCCGCCACGTGCTAACTCATCACGAGTACGACGCTGGCAAATGGAAAAAATAATATGTCAGCCGCAGAACTCGAAAAAGTGACAGAGGCTTGGCCACCAATATCGCGCGCCGTGCGGGTGCCTCATACCGATGCGGATTATCGGGACCTTGTGGAATTGCTGGACCGCATCACGGACGAGGTCGGAGAAAACGAAAATCATCCGCTCGCCTCGCTCATGGACGTGTTAGGCGTGCTCATCGAGAAATACGAGGATGAGCACGTTCCCGAGCTAACTGAGTAATTGCTCCGATGAAATCAAAATTCACCCAGCGCCGTTATCGCGCGCCTAAACGCTCCGCGTGTGGGTTATGCAAACCGCACCAGAAGGGCTGGGCCGATAAAAAAACAGTTACTGATGCCCGACGCGCGTCCGCTGACGAACATCAAATCCGCCATTGGGAAGCAGCAGCCGGATTAACAGCCGACAATTCCGGCTAATAATCACTGACGCGTTTGCCTCGCTTCACGTTCAAGAGTCTTGGCTGCTCGTCGCCTTGCCTTGCGTGACCGCTGCTGGGAACAAAGAGTATCCCAGAAACAGAAACATCAATCATCTTCTGCTGGCAGCGTGTCCTTTTCGGCAGCTTGCGGAAAAGTACTTTGACACAGTTCGATGATTCTGTGGTGGCGACCGTCGCTAGAGCATTTTGAGAAATTTTGTAGCGATTGGCCTAAGACCGGTTCACTTAACACTGCTTTCGCATTTCAGATCGGAAAGCCCAAAGGGCCGTCGCTACAGCGCCGCGGTTTCATTTAAACGCTCCATGGTGTCGTCGGCAAGCTGCCGACAACTGCAGGCTGGCAGCCTGCGCTCCCCGGAATCTACCTTGTCGGTTGTTGAATTACGTGGCGGCTTCGCGTTAAGTCTCCACAATGTCACTCGTTTTTAAAACCATTCAGACCGAAGGAATCGCTGAGCTTTCTTATCTCGTGGGCGACGACGACGAAGGCGTGGCTGCGGTCTTTGATCCACGAGCCGATTGCGACGTTTATGTCGACGCCGCGCGGGAGGCTGGCGTCACTATCACCCACATTTTTGAAACGCACATTCACGCCGATCTGGTCAGCGGCTCTCGTGAACTGTGCGCGCGATTGGAAACGGCAAAAATCTACGCCAGCGGAGAAGGCGGCGCGGAGTATGGGTTCGACCCCGAGAAGATCAAAGATGGAGACCGATTCACGTTTGGCGAAGTCATTGTGACGGCGCGGCATACCCCCGGGCACACGCCTGAGCATATGTCGTATATGCTGTCCGAGGCCGATCATCCTGACGAGCCATGGGCGGTGCTCACTGGAGACTCGCTCTTCGTCTCTTCCGCGGGCCGGCCTGACTTGTTAGGTGAGAAATTCACCAGGCAACTGGCAGAACAACAATTCCGCACGCTTCACGATTTCTACCTCAATCTTCCGGATCACGTGATGATTTATCCTAATCACGGCGCCGGTTCACCGTGCGGCGCAGATATTGGCGCGCGATTGAGCAGCACGATCGGTTACGAAAGAAAATTCAATAACTTCTTGCAGTTTACTGACGCAAAGAGCTTCACTGATTTCGCAATCAAAACCGCGCCACCGGTTCCGCATTACTATCCAGTGATGAAAAAAGTAAACGCAAAAGGTCCCAAAGTACTCGGGAGTCTTCCACGCGTTTTCGGTCTTTCTCCCAAAGCGTTCAAAGATGCGATCGAGAAAAAGGCCGGCGTTCTTGTTGATGTGCGCAACATGCTCGCGTTTGGCGGCGGCCATATTCCCGGCGCCCTCAACATAGCCGGCACACCCATCCTCTCGATTTGGGCGGGGTGGATGCTCGACCCGGAACAACCAATCCTTCTCGTGCTCGACGAGGATAACGATCTTGAAGGGATCCTCCGTTTATTCGTTCGCACCGGATACACCCGGTTTGCAGGTTATTTGATCGGCGGAATGAAGGCGTGGGACGCAGCAGGGTTTCCGCTGGAAAGAATCGGGCAGATGACTGTGCACGAACTCAATGAGCGCAAGGCGTCGTTGCAGGTCATCGACGTGCGGTCGCCCGGTGAATGGAAAAAAGGACATGTCCCCGGGGCGCAACACATTTTTGTTCCTGAATTGCGCAAGCGAATGAACGAGCTCGATCGCAAAAAACCGACCGCGATTTATTGCGGCAGCGGTTACCGCGCCAGTATTGCGGCAAGCATATTGAAGCCGGCCGGATTCGCTGAGCTGTGGAATGTCCCCGGTAGTTGGGAAGCGTGGAAAAAAGCCAAACTGCCTGTGGAGGGAGCGGACGGTCAAATGAAGCCGAGTAAAAACATCTGCTGTCATCCCGAGCGAAGTCGAGGGATCTCATTGCTAAAGTTTCCCTGGGCTCCACGGGGTCCTTCGACTCCGCTTCGCTACGCTCAGGATGACACTGTGTCATGAACGGATCGACATCTACAGCACTTACACGCCGCTCTTTTGGCGAGACGATGCGCGCAGACCTTTGGTGGATCCAGCCGCTGCTCGTTTTCATAGGCCTATCGACTTTCATCGTGTATTCCACTTGGGCGGCGTTTCAGAACAAAAATTATTTCTTTGGTAATTACGTCTCGCCATTTTATTCGCCTGAGCTGTTCGGCAGTTCCCCCCACAGCTGGTTTGGACCGAAGCCGGCGTGGTGGCCTGCGTGGCTCATCTTTTCACCGGCTCTTTTTATTCTATGGGCGCCGGGCGGGTTTCGGCTCACTTGTTACTATTATCGGGGCGCGTACTACAAAGCGTTCTGGGCAGATCCTCCGGCATGCACCGTTGGGGAACCGCGCAAGACCTACTGGGGCGAGCGGTCGTTCCCGCTCATCATGCAGAACATCCACCGGTATTTTCTTTATCTGGCGCTTTTGATCATTTTGATCCTTGCGTACGACGTTTGGAAAGGTCTCTGGTTTGTCGATCCAACGACCGGCAAAAGTTCATTCGGCATTGGGATTGGCACGATTGTGCTTGCGATTAACGTGTATTTGCTGAGCGGCTATACGTTTGGGTGCCATTCCCTACGACATTTGATCGGCGGATTCCGCGATCAACTTGCGAACTCGCCAACCCGCTATCGCGCCTACGCCTGCGTGAGCTGTTTGAATCGCCGGCACATGCTTTGGGCATGGATGAGTCTGTTCTGGGTCGGCTTTACCGATCTTTATGTGCGCCTTTGCTCAATGGGCATCTGGCATGATTTCAGGATCGTTTAAGCGATGAAGCGAGATGCGTTGAAGCGAATCCAGCTTCGTGTCAATTCCCGCTTCAACCCTTCGACTCTTTAACGCTTCAACGAATCCCATGCCCGAGTACGACACCTTTCAGCACGACGTTTTGATTATCGGTTCCGGCGGCGCTGGATTACGCGCAGCGATTGAAGCATCTGCGGCTGGCGTTTCGGTCGGCATGGTCTGCAAATGTCTTCTCGGCAAGGCGCACACGGTGATGGCCGAAGGTGGCATCGCCGCTGCCCTGGCCAATGTTGATGACCGCGACAACTGGAAAGTGCATTTCGCAGATACGATGCGCGGCGGCCAATATGTGAACAACTGGCGCATGGCGGAGCTCCACGCGAAGGAAGCGCCGGCTCGTGTTCGTGAGCTCGAAGCGTGGGGTGCGGTGTTCGATCGGACCAGGGACGGGCGCATCCTGCAGAGAAACTTCGGCGGCCATAAATATCCGCGCCTGGCGCATGTGGGCGATCGCACCGGGCTGGAGATGATCCGGACCCTGCAGGATCACGGGATCCATCAGGGCATAGATGTGCACATGGAGATTTGCATTACCGCGTTACTCAAGGATGGGGACCGGGTGGTGGGCGCCTTCGGCTACGACCGCGAGCGGGGTCACTTCAAAATCTTTCGCGCTAAGGCAGTCGTGCTGGCAACTGGCGGAATTGGCAAGGCCTACAAGATTACCAGTAACAGCTGGGATTGTACCGGGGACGGACATTCGCTTGCCTATCATGCCGGCGCCGGGTTGATCGACATGGAGTACATTCAGTTTCATCCCACCGGCATGGTATGGCCGCCAAGCGTCGCGGGAATGCTTGTGACCGAAGGAGTTCGCGGCGAAGGCGGGATTCTCACCAACGCCGACGGCAAACGTTTCATGTTCGATTTCATCCCGGACAACTACAAAGCTCAGACGGCTGACAACGAAGAAGAAGGCTGGCGTTACACTCAGGGTGACAAGAATTCGCGGCGGCCACCGGAGTTGTTAACTCGCGATCACGTGGCGCGCTGCATTGTGCGCGAGATCAAGGAAGGGCGGGGGACACCACACGGCGGCGTGTATCTCGACATCTCCTGGATCAAGCAAAAACTCGCAAACGCCGAGGAGCACATCAAACGTAAACTACCCAGCATGCACCACCAGTTTAAGGCGCTTGGCGACGTGGATATTACCAAGGAGCCAATGGAGGTCGGACCGACTACTCATTACATCATGGGCGGTGTGCATGTGGATGCCGACACACAAATGTCCGATGTGCCGGGCTTATTCGCTGCAGGCGAATGCGCTGCCGGGATTAATGGCGCCAACCGGCTTGGCGGTAATTCGCTCTCCGACCTTTTGGTTTTTGGAAAACGGGCAGGGGAATACGCCGCAAAATTCGCGCAAGAGAATCCGCCTGGCACCATCGACAAGGATCAGGTCGACAGAAACGCGCGCGAAGCGTTAAAACCTTTCGAGAACAGTCACGGTGAAAATCCGTACTCGGTCCAGCGCGATTTGCAGGAAGTGATGCAGCACAACGTTGGCATCGTAAGGGATGAGAGTGAAATGCGCTCAGCGCTCGATCATTTGAAAACCTTTTGGGAACGGGCGAGGCACGTTGGGGTTACTGGCAACCGCGATTTCAATCCCGGTTGGCACACCGCGCTTGATCTAAAAAATCTGCTTACCGTTGCAGAGGCAATCGCGCTCGCAGCGCTCGAGCGAAAAGAAAGCCGGGGCGCACAATTTCGCGAGGATTACCCCGAGAAAGACGAACGCTTTGCAAAACTTAGTACAGTCATTCGAAAGACCGGGGACGGCAGCATGGAGGTTCGATTGGCACCGTTGCCGGAAATGCCCGATTATCTGAAGCAAGTGATTGAAGAGAATCGTTGAGAGCGATGAATCGAGAATCGTTACATCGTGGATCGACTGCCAAACGGCCCCGATCAAGTTTCGACGTTTGAAGACCTAGAGGTTTATCAAAAGGCCCGTGAATTTCGCAAAGCGATGTACCGCGTTGCAAGACGGTTACCGGAGATCGAGAAATTTGGGCTGGCCAGCCAGATCATGCGCGCGGCTGTTTCGCTGACGAACAACATCGCTGAGGGACACGGTCGTTACCATTATCTCGACCAAATCAAATTTACGCTTCACTCTCGCGGCTCCCTCG
Source organism: uncultured Verrucomicrobiae bacterium (assembly GCA_963838045.1). GTDB lineage: Bacteria > Verrucomicrobiota > Verrucomicrobiia > Chthoniobacterales > UBA10450 > Udaeobacter. Next base: position 181,008 of record CAWIPQ010000008.1, read on the forward strand.
AAGAACTAATAGATGATCTGAACGTGTGCACAGACGAGCAATACATCCCGGTTGAAGAGATCGTAACTCTCAAAGAGCACGGGTGGCGACTCATCAGTTGATTGACGGGTACATACGCTACTTGCGCCAACAAAGCACTGGTCACAGTCGCTTGTCGATTAGAGAAGACTCCTCGCCATACGACGAAGATATCGCCGATTCACGATTCTCGATTTAACGATTCAACGAATGAAAACAGCCACCTTCAAAATCTGGCGGGGCAATCCAGACGGCGGCGAGTTTCGCGATTACACCACAGGTGTTTCCGAGGGCATGGTGGTGCTCGATGCGGTCAATCACATTCAGGCGACGCAAGCGAACGACCTTGCGTACCGCTGGAATTGCAAAGCCGGTAAGTGTGGCTCGTGTTCGGCCGAGATCAACGGCATGCCCAAATTGATGTGCATGACGCGCCTGAGCGATCTGCCGCTGGAAAAACCGGTGACAGTTCAGCCGTTGAAGACCTTTCCGCCAGTAAAAGATCTGATAACCGACGTTTCGTGGAATTTTCGAGTAAAGAAAAGAATCAAGAAATTTAAGCCGCGCGCGCCGGATGCGCCCGACGGCAGCTGGCGCATGCAGCAGGAGGACATCGATCGTGTCCAGGAATTTCGAAAATGCATCGAATGTTTTCTTTGCCAGGATGTGTGTCACGTGCTCCGCGATCACAGCATGCACGAAAAGTTCATTGGACCGCGCTTTCTGATTCACGTCGCCGCGCTGGAGATGCACCCGCTGGATACGGAGGATCGCGTTGAAGAATTACGCGACGCCTACGGGATCGGGTACTGCAACATCACCAAGTGTTGCACCAAGGTCTGCCCTGAAAGCATTCATATCACAGACAACGGAATCATTCCGTTGAAGGAACGCGTCGTGGACGAGTTTTATGATCCACTCGGGTGGTTCTGGCGACGGCAAAAGCGAAAGAGCGACTCGAGAAACGAGAAGCCCGAAACATGAAAGGGTTGTCTTCGTCGATGTAACGATTTAACGATGTAACATATTACGAGGCTCGCCGTGCCTGAGTTAAAGAAACTTCATAAGGACGCCATTCCTGCTGCGCTGGAAAAGGCGGAACGCTACCGTTTGCTAAACGAGCCCGGAGAAGCGGAGAGCATTTGCCTCGATATTCTCGCAGTCGATCCGGACAGCCAACGCGCCATCATCATGCTTTTGCTCGCGTTGACTGACCGCTTCGACAAAGGATACGGCGTCAGCGAAACGCAAACCAAAGAGTTACTCACGCGCGTGAGATCAGAGTACGACCGCGCATATTATTCCGGTATCGTGGCCGAACGCCGGGCGAAGATGAAACTGCGCCAGCACACGCCGGGGTGCAGATTCCAGGCATACGATCTTTTGCACGAAGCAATGCATTGGTTCGAAAGAGCGGAATCTCTGAAACCGCCCGGTCACGATGATGCAATACTGCGTTGGAATACGTGTGCCCGCATCATTGAACGAAACAAACTTGTCCCGCGCAGAAGAAGAACGCATCGAATTTCCCTTGGAATAGCTCTTAGGGATTCGGTACACGATTTGGTCGTCGTATTCGTCGTTTGTAGTGCGCCACTGCGGGCGGCGCGTGCGTTTTCCACATGGAAGACGCTACGGAACCGCACTACGCAATTGCGCCGCCGCAACTGGAACCCGCGCCGGCGGTGCAACCGAAACAATGATCGCCCGTCATGATTTGACGATCTTCGACTGAGTCAGGCGCAACGTCCCACAAAAAAATAGGATACCCATTGGTCCATTGCATTCCCAGTTGTTGATTGAAGTCGCAGTCATAAACTTCCCCGCGCCAACCGACGCTGATGGTGTTGCGACACATGAGACCTTCGATGGTGGCTGGATTGAACGCCTCGATCAGAAGCTTCATGTAGTCCTCAAGCTTATTACTGCGCCGCAGGTAAGCGGCAAACCTGCCGATCGGAAGGTTTGTGAGCGCGTAGAGTCTGTTGAACACGATTCCGAAGTGCTCGTGCAGTTCTCGTTTGTAATCGGCTTCAAGCTCGTCTTGTGCAGGCGGTAAAAGCGCGCCTACGGGATTATATACAAGATGCAGGGGCAACGCTGAATCCATCCCATAGCCTAACGAATTAAGCAGTTGCAGGGCGGCGATGCTGCCGTCAAAAACGCCTTCGCCCCGTTGCGCATCCACATTTTGCGGTGAGTAGCACGGCATAGAGGCGATAATTTCCACCTGTTTGTTCGCGAGAAACGCGGCAAGATCCTTGTAACCGTCTTCGATTAAAATAGTGAGATTGCAACGATCGATTACGTGACGTGACGGCTGAAGCCCTTTTAGCTGTTCGATGAAATAGCGAAAATCAGGAATCATTTCCGGCGCGCCGCCGGTGAGATCAACGGTCGGAATGTCCGTCTGCGCCAGCCAATCAACGATCCGGTCGACTGTCTCCCGCGTCATGATTTCCTTGCGCTTTGGTCCGGCGTTCACATGGCAATGCACGCAGGTGAGATTGCAAAGCTTGCCTACGTTTACCTGGAGAATTTCCGGGCGGCCGCGACAGAGCGAGATTGATTGTTCCGCCAGCTTTTGCGCGAACCGATTCATGCCGGAATCAGCAGCAACCACCGGCGTCGCAGCATTTACTGCTTGCTTCTGTGGTTAGACTATAATTCTGGCCCTTGGTTTCTCTGGGATGACGCGTGGCGTTACGGGAGCAGTCGAAAGGTTTAGCCTCGTCAGACGGGATATCCACAACCGGGTCGACAAACTCGAACGACTCACTATACGGGGCTTTTTTGTAAAGGCTGTAGGTTTTGTCGCACACCGCATACCGTTTTCCGCGCTCCATACGGTGATTGTCGTCATCGAGGACTTCCTTGAACGGACCGCGATAAATTACCGCCTGATTCCGCTCGAAACAGTCGCCCTGTTTTCCTTTGTATGCTTCGATGGTGACGGAACGAAACTCGATCCCCTGCACCGTGCGCCATGGTTGTGCATCTCGCTTCAAAATCTGGATTCCGTAAAATCCGGCTTGTTCGAAAGCCTGGAGAAAGCCCTCTTCGGTCAGCGCCCCGGAAATGCAGCCGCTCCATAGCTCCGGATCGGTCTGCATTGCTTCCGGTACTTCCTCGTCGCTCGTGATATCGCAGATAACAGCCCGGCCGCCTCTTTTCAGGACACGGAATATTTCGTCGAAAAGCTTCCTCTTGGATTCAGGCTCGACCAAATTCAAAACACAATTGGAAACGACGATGTCAACCGAATCGGTGGCAATCAATGGATGTTTCACCCGCAATTCTCCGGCCAGTTCCTCTGCAGCAAGAAATGAAGCTGCGCTTGTGATGGGGTTTTCTTTCAAGTGTCGATCTAACAGTTCGAGATCGAGTGCCAGATCCTGGATGCGACCCTTTCGAAATTCGATGTTCGCATAGCCCAGGTGTTCGGCGACGATCGGTGCGTTGCGGCGCGCAACTTCGAGCATTTCCCCGGTCATATCGACACCGATCACTTTCCCGGTTGCGCCGACAATCTGGGCAGCGATGAAACAGATTTTGCCAGTGCCACTACCCAGATCGAGGACTGTTTCTCCCGGGCGCAGATAGCGCGACGGATCGCCACAGCCGTAGTCGCGCTCGATTACTTCCTGCGGAATAACGCTCAGATATGATTGTTCGTAATTAACCGGACAACAAAGTTTCTCCGCGCGTTCTTTTGCTCCGGCCGCATAACGTTGCCGAACGATCGCTTCTTTGCTTTTGAGTTCCATCATCGTACTCCCAAGCTTAAACAGAACGCGTGATTCCTCAAAAGCCAGCAATTCTACGTTAGCTCGGTCTTCTGCAGCGCATTGCGCGCGATCCTGGTTACCCAGATTGTCACGACAATTGTCGCGACAAAACCCACACCCATGAATGTCCAATATTTCCAGCCGTGTTGCATCGCCTGGCCACCGGCAGTCGCTGATGCGGCAGCTTTGCCGGCCGTGCCGATATAAACGTAAAGGAATGTGCCTGGCATCATGCCAATCCAGCTGGCCACCACATACGGCCAGAATTTCACGGCGGTCAGACCGTAAAAGTAGTTGCTCAGATTGAAGGGAATGATTGGACTAAGTCGGAGCAGCAAAATCAACTTCGCGCCCTGTTTGCCGATCGCGTTGTCGATCCTGCGGAATTTCTCGTTTGCCTGTGCCATGCGTTCAATTTTGTCGCGCGCAATAAATCGAGCGACGAGGAAAGCCAATGCAGCGCCGAGAGTCGAGCCGGCCAGAAACAGCAACAAATCCTTTCCAAAGCCCGAATACGAATCCTGCGCCGATTGTCAGGATCGATCCCGGCGCGAGCAATACCGTGGCTACAGCGTAGACAACAATGAAAATGAAGATTCCGGCCGCTCCCATTTGTCCGACCCAGTCGTTGAAACTTGTCAGCCATTCGCGGACCGGCAGAAATTTCATTGCGAGGATAAGCGCGATGAGAATCGCGATCAGAACGATCAGGTGCGTGATTGTGCTCCTGTTGTCCTTGCTCATCTGTGGGTGGAACGCGTTGTCCTTAACGCGTTGACAAAGAGACTTCCGAACGCCTTTGGCCTAATTTTTCTATTCCCCACATCACGGAATGGGCAATCTTGCGCCTTCGGCGGTAACTTTGCCGTCGTCTTTCGCCACGGCGAATCTCCGATCGGAGAAGCCGATCCACCTTTGTTCATCTTCGTGCGCGCTTGTATAGCCAGGTGAAAATTTGCTTCGCGCGCGGGGTGAGGCGGGTCTTGTTGTATTTGTCACCGGCCTTACGAGCGAGCTCAGCGAACGTGGGATAGGCATGAATCATCGACGAAATTTTGCCAAGGCCAATCTTTGCGCTCATCGCCAGCACGAACTCGTGCAACAGATCGCCAGCATGCGGCGCGACGATAGTCGCGCCGAGAATTTTATCAGAGCCTTTTGCCGTTAAAATTTTGGCGAACCCGGCGTCTTCACTCTCTACCACTGCGCGATCGACATCCGCGAGCGGTACAACAAACAAATCGTGATCGACATTTTTCTGTCGCGCTTCCTTTTCGCCGAGACCGACGTGCGCAACTTCGGGATCGGTGTAAGTGCACCACGGCACGACAGAGTAATCCATTTTCTGTCTCAGAAATTGGAAGGGCATGAGAATGTTCCGTACGACCACGCGCGCCTGCGCATCGGCCATATGTGTGAACAAGAATGGCCCAATAACATCGCCCACGGCGTAAATGTGCCGTTGAGATGTTTGTAAATAGTCGTTAACGCGTACGCCGCTTTCGTTGACCTCAATGCCCGCAGATTTCAGATCGAGGCCATGTAAGTTTGGGCTTCGCCCGACGGCGACAAGCAACGCGTCTGCAAAGAGAGTGCGTTCAGCCAGCGGGATCGATGGTCGATCCAGGAATTCAACTGCGATCTTTCCTTCGTCCGTGCTCGTTGCCGCGCGCACGTCGGCATTTTCAATGATGCGAACACCCTCGTTACTCAGGCGACGCTCAATGAATTCTGCCACGTCCCGATCTTCTTTTGGCAGAATCTGATCACCGCGCTGAATCAGCGTGACCTGCGTGCCAAGGCGGCAAAATGCCTGCGCGAGTTCGCATCCGATCGGTCCGCCTCCGAGCACAATCATGTTTTCAGGTTTTCTCTTTAGCCCGTCGAAAATGGTTTCGTTGGTGAAATATGGAACGCTGTTGATGCCCTGGATTTCAGGGATGGCGGGATGACTGCCAGAAGCGATCACGAAATTTCTCGCGCGCAGTCTTCGACCCTCACCAGTCGCTGACGCATTCGCCTCTCCCTGCCAGGGGAAGGATGGAGGTGAGGGTGATCCGTGTATTTCGACTTCGTGGGGTGAAACAAACCGCGCTTCCCCGCGAAAGACGTCTACGCCTAACGATTCGAAGCGTTTCTGCGAGTCGTTTGGTGCGAGCTTCGCTCGGCGCGCGCGCATCCGCTCAAAAACGTTCTCGAAAACAAATTGCGGTTCCTGCCGATCCAAACCCCACTTTTCAGATTCACGAATTTGCCGGATTAACCGGGCGGAGGAAATAAGCGCCTTGCTTGGGACGCAGCCGAAGTTCAAGCAATCGCCGCCCATCAAGTGGCGCTCGATCAGCGCCACGCGCCCGCCCAGTCCAGCTGTTCCCGCGGCTGTCACCAGACCCGCTGTGCCGGCCCCAATTACGATAACATTGTAAACGCCTTCACCTTTTTTCATCGAAATGCTGCGCAGCTTTTGCCACACGACCTGACTGAACTATCCGTTGTGGACAGGCAGTTAAAAGGAATAAAGGAGAACAGCGATCCATCTAATAAGTGCGATGTTGTGGGCGAGAACATTTCTGACCGAGTTGCATACGTGGCAATGGCTTGGAGTTTTCGTAGCTCGGCTCGCAGTCGGTTTGTTGTTTTTTCTTTCGGGACGAGGCAAACTTTTTCTCCGCGAGCAGCGGGAACAGATGCGCCGAACGTTGATCGAAGCGCATGTTCCATTTCCGAAGCTTAACGCTCTTTTTGTTTCAACCGTCGAGTTTGTCTGCGGTTTACTACTTGTTCTTGGAGCGCTAACGCCTCTGGCGTGCGCCATGCTTTGTTGCGTGATGATTGTGGCGATTACCACCGCCGGGCTTAAACAAATTAAATCAAAATCGATCCCCGGCTGGCTGTCAGAGTTTTTGTATCTGCCCGAAGTGCTCTATCTCGTCATTCTGTTCTGGATTTTTCTATCCGGCCCCGGCTGGTTCAGTATCGATTACCTGCTCTTTTCTCGTGCCAGTCCTTAACGCTGCAACGAAAATTAAAATGAATCTCTGGATTCTTTTCGTCATTTTAGTTCTCGCGTGCATGGGTATTGCAGCCCGTGCCAGGGGCCAGACTGTCGAAAACGTCGCTGTGCGCGCCGGAATTCGACACGATGAGTTCGATCGCCTTCTGAAAAACTACGTGAACGATCGGGGCCTGGTGAACTACACTGCCTGGAAACAAACTGCCGCGGACCTCTCCGCACTTGACGGTTATTTAAACCAGTTTGCGCCAAAGCCAGAAAACCCCGCCACCGGCAACGAAAAGGCGGCTTCACTTGTCAACGCATACAACGCGTTTGTTCTGCGCTGGATTTTGTCGAATTATCCGACTGAAAGTATTCAGCAGTTGAAGGATTCCTTTACCGCCAAGCGCAACGAGGTCGGCGGCCGCAAAGTTTCGCTCGATAACATCGAACATGGCACGCTACGGCCACTGATCGGCTATCGCGCGCACGCTGTCCTCGTTTGCGCTGCGCGCAGCTGTCCGCCTTTGCAGCGGTTCGCTTACGCCGCCGACAATTTCGATGAGCAGGACGATCGCGCTTACCGTGCCTGGCTCGCTCGCGAAGATTTGAACAAATTTTTGCCTGGCGAGAAACGCGTCGAAATCTCGAACATCTTCAAATGGTTTAAGAAGGATTTTGCAAGAGCGGGGGGCATCCCGAAAATCGTGGGACGCTACGCCCCGCAGCCGGTGCGTGAATTTGCCGCGAGCGGAAACTACGAAATCAAATACCTGCCGTACAATTGGGGCTTAAACGATCAGGGTCCTCACGGCCGCGATTACAGCCGGCTGCAGCTGATCTTGGACAACATATTTAAATAATTTCGTCAACGCTATCCTGCGTCACTTCTGCGCCAGTTGCTCGCCGCGCCGACCATCTCCCCGGTCGCGAGTTCTAAGACCGAAGGTTGCTTTCACCGAGATGCCTCGGCAGAAGAAAACAGGGATGGCTAAAAGCTGATCTTCAGAATGCGTCCGTCTGTTCCGACCAGCCAGCCAGCGTGTGGACTCGCGAAAGCTACCGCCCAGAAGCCGCTCACATCCTGCAACGCGTACCATGTGTTCCCCTCATCAGGAGTCCACGCGGCGCCTCCATCGTTGGCAGTGATTACCACTGCTCGTCCGAGATTGTTCCCAGCTCCGCGACCAGTTTGGCCCACGTAGCTCAAGCCAAAAATCGCACCCGTTACCGGAGGAGGATTAGTCAACGCCCAGGTTCGACCGCCGTCACTGGAAACGGCAGTGCGTGCGTCGTTGGGATTAGCGGGATCCAAATCTCCGCCGCCCACGATTCCATGAAATGGATCACGAAAATCGACGGTGAACGCGCCTGCGCTGGGTGAGCTAACCAAGGGTGTACCGTAAGCGTTCCAGGTATTCCCCTGATCTGTAGTGGCCAGAATTCGTGCGATCGTTGCGCCGCCGGTGGCGATCCAGGCATTTCTGCCGCCCTGCGTTGTGACGCAGGTCCCACTTGCTGCGAAAGAGAATTCTCCCGGTAAGGCCGGTGGCATGTTGTTGCTGATGTCCTGCCATGTCATCCCATCAGTGGTACGAATGTCGGGAAAAACACCATCAACCGAGTCGCTATGCGCAATCCCGCGAAGCGGCGTCCAAAATGCAATTCCGTCGTAGAATGCATCGGGATTTTGGTTCACAAATTGTATTGTCCATGTGGCGCCGCCGTCCGTGGTTTTATAGATCCGAAAATCCGTTGGATCGCCCGAAGTTCCGATGGACATCAAATACGCGACGCTGGCGCTGAAAGCCTGCACATCGCGGAATTGCAGCATCTCGGCGCCTGGCACCACGTTGGCGTTCCAAGTCTGTCCACCGTCAGTGGTCACAGTGTATGTGCCGTTGCGACCGCTAGCCCAGACTACCCGTGGATTTACCGGCCAGACTGCGATGAGGCCGTTAGTGGTTCCGCTATCTTGCGGGGTTAGGGTAGGTTGATGAATCAGCGGCGTTTCTTGCGCATTCAGAATTGCACCGGCAAATGGCGCAAGCAGCAAAGCGATGAGTAATTGTTTTGGCATAATGTTTTTCCTCCACACTCGATTCGCGCCGATAGGCTAAATCGGTTGCAAGAGACATTATTGCACGGAAATCGGCCGGCACATTGCTTTTGTCTCTGGATTTTTTTGTGGGGAATGCGCCTTAGCCTGCAGCCCGTCGCGAACGACCGCATCATTCAAAAAACGCTTCCTTGTTAGGCCGGAGATCGATTTCGAGACTCCAGGCACTGCGATCTTGCTGAATGAGATTCCAGTACGCGTCGGCAATCGCATTCGGTTTCAGCAGCGGCTCGTCAGCGGCTGCTTTGTGCCTCTTGCGTTTTTCTGAAGTTTCGATCACGCCATCAATAGTGACGTGTCCAACATGAATGGCTTTAGGCCATAACTCGACTGCGAGCGATTGGGCCAGACCGCGCAGCGCAAACTTCGCGCTGCTGAATGCGATTGCGCCGCCGCGTCCTCGTACTGAAGAAGTTGCGCCTGTAAAAATAATAGCGCCCCCGCCACTCTCGAGCATATCGAGCACTGCCTCGCGTGTGCACAGGTACGCGCCGTAGACACCGATCCGCCATGATTGTTCGAATTGCTCCGGGGTGGTCTCCATTAACCCGTCGCCAACAGATCCACTTGCGTTTGCGATCAGGATCTCCACCGGGCCAAGTTGTTGCCGGACGTATTGAAAAGCGGCCGCGACCTGCTTTGAATTGGAAATATCCGTAGGAATCGCCAAGGCGCTGCTTCCGATCTCGGCGGCCAGTTTGCCGATAAATTCCGGCGACCGGGCTAACATTCCGATGGAGCAGCCTTCGCTGGCGAGTTTCCGCACCAGCGCGGCACCCAAGCCCGATCCTACGCCGGCGACAATTGCAACAGACTTGTTTTCCGCGTTGGCCATTATCTTTAGATCGCACTCGCGACGTCATGTAGTCGTGCAAAAACGGCGCGCTGCGTCAGCCAGGCAGGCTTGCCCGGTTCAACTATTCGGCCAGCTTTTTCGCTAGGCTGCGGCTGGCGATCGGGGATCTCGCCGTTTGGCAACCGCCACTCGCGCTGTTCTCGAAATGGCAATGCAAAAAGTTTGCCCAGCGTGAGCTCGTTTTCCTCTCGATAAGCAGCGACGCCGATGGTGATTTCAGCCTGCGGTATATCGCAACGTAACGTGCGATGCAGTCTGTCCCACCAGCAGAACATCGTGCCCCAGTTTGAATTGGTCTCGCGCTGCACAATCGAATGATGAATGCCGTGCATCCGCGGCGTGACGACGAGCAGGTTTAAAATCCGCTCGATCGAGATTGGCAAACGCCAGTTTGAGTGATGGAAGAGCGTCGCCGCCTCAAAGCTTATGAAGAATACGGGCAGCATGATTGGGCCAATGCCGAAGAGAATCACGGCCAATGAGAGAAAACCGGTTGAAAGCATTAGTTCGCCGAAGTGAAATCGCGCGGCGGTGCTTACATCCATGTCGAGGTCGGTGTGATGCACATTATGAAATCGCCAGAAAAACGGGACCATGTGCATGGCCCAATGCCACCACCAATAGGCGTAATCCATTAGAAGAAACGTCGCGATCACGACAAGCCACGCCGGCACCTGAACCCAGTTCAACAAGCCGATGTGTCGCTCTTGTGCCCAAATCGCGATGGCTATGGGAACGGGTAACATCGCCAGACGAGCGATGGCGAAGCCGGGGATCGACAGCACAAAATTCCGAACCAGCCGATGGAGCACACTGAAATGCTGGCGGCGTAGCGGATATTGCCACTGCAGCCAGAGCAGGACCAGAAACAAGCAAGCCAACAAGGGCCTGCCGACATAATCCATTAGGGGAATCTTGGGCATGGAATGAGGTGCTCCTGCTGCAATTTTATCATAGCCTCGTTTGCTACCGCAACGTATCGGCCACTAATACATTTGTAGCGGCCTCGCTACGTCGAGGCGTTACAGAGGCATGGCGACACCGCACCGTAACTAGATAGAAATCGAATCCGTTTACGCCCCGATCCGTCGAAACTCAAACGTTGTCTCGGGCTTTATGACCTCGCCGTCCATCTCCATCAGCGGATAAATGAGAAAATTGATCGGCCCGCTTTCGGGCTCCGGGTGGACGACCAAATCGCGGCCCTTTGTCAGCTCAAACCGATTGGCCGGATTATGGCCAAAGTAGTAATCCGCCAGCTTCGGATTCTTCCACGCTTCGCTGATGTCCACCGGTACCCATTTTCCGTCGGCGAGAAATTCGGCCCAGCAGTGGTAGCCTTCGATTTTGCCTTCATTTTTATCGGCCGGAATGGTCGCGCCGATGGCGAAACGCGCTGGTATGTTGATGCTTCGGGCCAGTGCGATGAAATACGCATGGAAATCAGTACAATTTCCGGTGTGCGCGTCGCACGCATACACTGCATCTCCGCGACCCCAGCCGGTGCCCGATTTATCGTAGCGCATCCGGCTGATCACATGATCATATAGCGCTTTTCCCCGTTCGAGGTCGTTGGTCTTTCCCGCTGTCGCCTTCGCGGCAAGTGTTTTGAAAGTTTGGTTGATCGGCACCAATTTCTCGGGGCGCAGATACCGTGCCGTTTCCGCATTGCTTGCAGGATAAGCGGCCTTCTCCTTGCGCACTACGCGATATCGCATTTCGATGTTCTTGCCGCTGTCCTGTGGCTGCGCATTAATGACACAAATTTCATTGCCGTAATCGCGGTCCTGAACCTTTTCCCATTGCATGGGAATGCTGCGCTCTTCCACGGTTACGGTCTGAAATGCGTCCGTCTTTGCCAACGGGATCCAGATGCGAGCTGTGCCCGTGATTTCGGGAAGTTTGACGCGATAGACGAACTCAAATTGATCGGCGCCCTTGATGACGATGGGGTCCCCACTGGCATGCAGCATGACAGCGCCGCCCGGGCACAACACAAGAGCAACGGTCAGGCAAACTCTTAATTTGAGCATTCCTTTTCTTAACTCACCGGCACTTTGTTCCACTTGCCGTTTTCTTCTTTCCAATTGTAAAGCGGCTTGCCATCGATTTTATGAACGGAGGTGTCAGTGACCTTCATTTGGCCAGGCTGCCCGGTCAGGAAGAAATCGATATCGTACGTTTTTCCATCAGTCCCTTTCATATCGACGCAGGCGAAATATTTCCCGTTACCGAGGTCCTGCAATCGATCGTCATGAACCTTGATCAAAGTGAGGGCGAGATTCTGGCCCTCGTAACTGACATGAAATTTTCCGTCGCCCTTATTCGTTTCGGCTTTGATATGCTTGTTTATTCCGGCCGAAATGTCAGCGGTGCTGACCTGCTTTGTAGCGCCGCCTGCCTTCGGATGTTCGGGATGCTCCGGGTGTTCCTGTGCAAAAACAGCCGTTACCGGCGACATGAATAATGCAATGCTTGCTGCCACGGTAATCTTTTTAATCATATGGGTTCCTCCGTTGAGACTTGTTAAACCTTATTCGACGAATAGAAGCATCGAGCAAACCCTTTATTTTAACAAATTTGTGGGCGATTCATCCACGAGCGAAAAAAATCAACAGGCGTCGCCTCAACTCTTCTTAAATGCAGGTTTCAATTATTGTTCCGGTTTTTAATGAGGCGGCGTTGATACAGCCGTTTCTCGCCCATCTGCGGCAGCGGGCGCCCGCAGCCGAAATCATTGTGGCCGACGGTGCAAGCACCGACGGTACTGATCAGCTCGCGACAGGATTCTGCGATCAACTCGTCAGGAGCGGCGAACGCAGCCGGGCGATTCAAATGAATGCCGGCGTTCGCAAAGCAAGCGGCGACATTCTGTGGTTCCTTCACGTAGACGCCGAAGTACCGTGGGACTGTTTGAATGAGATTGGCACCATAATGCGCGAGCCGACAGTCTCTGGCGGATATTTTCGGATCCGTCTGCCGGAACCCATCGTTTATCGATTGACCGACAGTTTTGCCCATTATGCAGGACTTCTGCTCGGGATTCGATGTGGTGATCATGGAATTTTCTGCAGGCGAACAGCTTTCGTTAACGCCGGTGGATTTCCAGACGTTCCGCTGATGGAGGATGTGGAGTTTTTTCGTCGGCTTCGGCGTGACGGGCGCGTGGTGCATAGCAGCAAGCGCCTCGTGATAAGCCCGCGCCGGTACGAAGCAGTCGGACGCGTGCGCCTGACATTTGCCTACGGATTGATCGCGACGCTCTATTTTTTCGGCGTCTCGTTGTCTAGGCTTGCCGGACTTTATCAAAACACATGTTGTGCTGCGCGCGGGCAGCCCGAGCCAGTAACCAGGACACGCGCGGTAAACTGAAACGGCGCCGGCTGTTGGTGCGCGCGAGAGCGGCGCCTGATCCGAACCCATAACAGAAGGTAATTATCAGGAGGAAGAGAACATGAAGATCACGAGTTTGACTGTCGCCTTGGTGATGGCCGCCGCGTTGACCTCGTTTGGCCAGGACGGTGTTCTGCAAGACGTTAAGCACGGCGCAAAGAAAGCAGGGGAAACGATCAAGGATGGATTGGAAACGGCAGGTGAGAAGACGAAGGACACCGCCAAAACAATCGGTAAGAAAACAAAGGAAACGGCCCAGACCGTAGGCGAGAAGACGAAGGAGACCGGCCAGACTGTCGCCAGAAAAACAAAGGAAACCGTCGAAGGCGCGGGTGAACAGGCGCAGGAGACTACACAGAAAAGTCACCGCAAGTCCAGAAGCACGTCGAGTAAAGCCAAGGCTCAAAGCACAGAAAACCAGCCGGTAAATCCCGGGGCGAATACGCCAGCGCCGAGCCCCGGTAGTCGCTGACCAATAACAATATCGCAAGATTTTTGATCCTTCTAACTTGCTCAGGTTGATCGAGTGAGTCCTATTTGGGCGCGATGAGCAGTTTGGGTCTTGGAGTAAACATCGACCACGTGGCGACACTGCGGCAGGCGCGATATGCCACGATGCCGGAATCCAAAAATGCAGAGCCTGATCCGCTCGTTGCTGCGCGCATTTGCGAGCGGGCGGGCGCAAGCGGCATCGTTGCGCATCTTCGCACTGATCGTCGCCACATTCAGGACTACGACATCGAGCGGCTTCGTCAGAACATCATGACGAAATTGAATCTGGAAATGGGCAACACCGAAGAAATTATCGATGTGGCGCTACGGATTGTGCCCGATGAGGTCTGCCTGGTCCCGGAAAAACGCGAAGAAATTACCACCGAGGGTGGCCTTGACGTCATTGCACAACGCAAGGAACTCGAGCCAGCCATCAAGCGGCTGCAAGTTGCCGGGATTCGCGTGAGTCTGTTCATCGATCCCACATTGGAACAGGTGGATGCCGCAGCCGAGCTCGGAGTGGAAATGGTCGAGTTGCACACCGGCAGCCTTGCGAACGCATTTACGGAAAAGATCCAAAAGGAAGAACTGGAACAGCTGAGAGCGGCTGCCCGCGCCGCATCGGAATCTCATATGCAGGTAAACGCGGGTCACGGCATCAATTACAAAAACATCGCGCTCATCAATCAGATTCCATGTTTGAGTGAACTCAATATCGGTCACGCCATCATTTCGCGTGCGATGTGGGTCGGATTAGAAACCGCGGTGAAAGAAATGCTCGCGGCAATCGCGGATTATCCCGAATGAGGACTGGAGCTGTCCGCAAAATTTGTAGGGCAACCGCTCCGGTTGCCACCGCAGGACGCGGCAGGCGGGGCGCCTGCCCTACAATGCCGGATGGCTCGGCTTACGTTGCGAGATGAGCGTGATTGGCATCGGGGTCGATCTTGTGGAATGCGCCCGTATTCAACGTTCCATGAAGCGCTTCGGAGATCGTTTCCTGCATCGTGTTTTTACCGACGGCGAGATCGAATATTCCATGTCGATGAAATTTCCAGAGCGCCATCTGGCAGCGCGTTTCGCGGCAAAAGAGGCTGTTTCGAAAGCGTTCGGCACAGGCATTGGCAAAGCAATGGGATGGCGTGACATCGATATTCAAAAAAAATCCAGCGGCGAACCGTTTCTGGTATTTTGGGGACCGGCGCAGACGCTGGCTGAAAAGCGCCGCGTTACGTCTGCTCTGGTCACTCTCAGTCACACGGAGCATCACGCGGTCGCCTGCGTTGTGATTGAGGGCTGAAACGGTGGAACGCGACCTCCGGGCGCCTTGAGTTAAAACTGCGCCGATATTGCCATCGTCTTTCGCCTCGGCGAATCTTCGATCGGAGAAGCCGATCCACCCTGAGACAGATTTGTAAACAGCATTGACTCCGAAAGCTTTCGCGAGTTGAAATGCGGCGCGCTTTCCGGCAAAAGGTGTCAATGACACAGTTCCGTCAACTCATGGATCTCGTTGGCACGGCCATGGATGGGCTGGGCGTTTTTATCGTGGCTGGCGGTGCGCTCGTGGCCACCGCGCGGCTCTTGGTTCATCGAGTCCACAATAAAGGCAGCTACTACTCCTCTTATCGGCAGGATATCGGCCGCGCGATTCTGCTCGGGTTGGAATTCCTGATTGCCGGCGACATTATCCGAACCGTTGTCGTCGCACCCACCATCCAAAACGTGCTGGTCCTGGGTTTGATTGTGCTCATCCGCACGTTTCTGAGTTTGTCGCTTCAACTGGAAATTGAAGGGAGATTGCCCTGGCGCCCTTGAATGCTCGAGCGCAGGTCGAGGTGATTGACGTATGCCGATGCAGCACTAGGCTCCTTAGCGTGCTTCGTTGCCTCGCTCGCATCGTGACGATTTGCGCGCTCTGTTGCGCAGTCGGTCTGCAGTGGGTAGCCCTCCAGTCCATCGCATGGACAACGATGATTGTGGATTATTCAAAACGCGGCTCGCTGTGCGTTGCGATTGCGCAAACTTTCGACGGCACGCATCCATGTTCCCTTTGTCATATCGTCAATGGGGGAAAAACGGCTCAAAAGAAATCGGACCTCCAACTTTTGACGCCGAAGATCGACATCATCTGCACAAAACGCGCAATGTCTTTAGTCCAGCCGTTTGTCCGTTTCAATTACCTGACGAGCGATTTTTCCGTTTCAGAAATCGAGCAGTCTCCTCCGGTTCCGCCGCCGCGATCTTTCCTGGTTTAATTCGCAGCGACGCTTTTTGCGAGAGCAGTTGTAGGGCAGGCGCTCCGCCTGCCAGCCATTTACATGGCAAGCGAGACGCTTGCCCTACAATTATTCCCGGAGTGAAAATTCCACACGTATTACTGTTATTTACCTTGCTGGGAACTGGCTGGAGCTATGGTCACGGCTTCGCCGGTGCGCGCTTTTTCCCAGCGACGCTTGCGACCGACGACCCATTTGTTGCCGACGAGCTTTCATTGCCAACCGTATCTACGATCGTCACACCCGAAGAAGGCGGCACCCGCGAAACCGAAATTGCCGTAGACATTGCCAAGCGCATCACGCCGAACTTCGGCGTGGAGGTAGGCGAAAGCGTTATCAACCTCAGGCCGCCCAATGAGTCGTCTCAAACCGGATTTGGCAATCTCGAACTCGGCGCAAAGTATGAATTCTTTGAAAACGACGAACACGAAACAATCCTTTCGCTGGGCGCGGAAGTGGAAGTCGGCGGAACGGGCAACAAGCGGGTTGATGCCGATTCATTCACCACGTGGGCGCCGGGGCTTTTTTTTGGCAAGGGATTTGGCGATTTGCCGAATGCGATTTCATTCCTAAGGCCGTTCGCGGTCACCGGGCAGGTCGGCGTCGCGATTCCCACGAGCGCCAGTTCGCGAACAGTAACGCTGGACGAGACGACGGGCGAGCGTGATATCGATATCGAGCGTCATCCCGACGTCCTCGTGTGGGGGTTCGCGCTGGAATACAGTGTCATTTATTTGCAGGAACAGGTGAAGAACATTGGACTACATCCGCCGTTCGATCGACTAATCCCGCTGGTCGAATTCGCTTTTGAAACACCGCTTAACCGCGGCGAGGAAGGCCTGACAACCGGCACGATTAACCCTGGCGTCATCTGGTCGGGAAAATATTTCCAAGTTGGCGCGGAAGCGATGATCCCGATTAACTCACGCACAGGCAACGATGTTGGCTTCATCGCCCAGCTCCATTTTTACCTGGACGATCTTTTTCCTCACACCCTGGGTCGTCCGCTTTTTGCTGGAAAGAAATGAAACGTGTCATTCTAGGTCTTTTGTTGTTTGCAGTAGCCGGCTCAGCCAGGCTTGAAGCGCACGCGTTCCTTAAACGCGCGGAGCCTGCCGTTGGCAGCACAGTTCAGACATCGCCTGGCGAGATTCGGATCTGGTTTAGCGAAAAAATCAAATCCGCATCCAGCACGATCCAGGTATTCGATGCATCTGGCAAAGAAGTAGACAAACGCGATATGCACTCGGATCGCTCCAATCAAGCGTTGCTACGCATTTCGCTGCCGCCGCTTAAATCTGGAACGTACAAAGTCGTGTGGCACGTCGTTTCTGTCGACAAACACGTTACGAAGGGAAGCTTCACGTTCCGGGTGAGTCACTAAAATCAGAATGTGTCGGAAGAGCGTTTGAGTGCGATGAAGCCACGCATTGCTTCGATTGTTTCGGGGTCGACAAAATAACACACCGATTCGCAGGACTTCTTTATGAAAGGATCGGTTATTCGGATTGCATCCGCGGCCATTGCTCTTGGAATCGCTGTCGCCATCGTGATTGGCGATCTCGTGCTTCGCGCGAGAGCACGAAAGCTGCGCGAAGCGATTCTTGCGGAACTTCAGCCGGTCACGTTGAAAAATTGCACGCTGCAACGCTTCGGCAGCGCCAACGACGGCGGATATCTGATGTGCGAGAACCTGATTGAGCCGCTCGATTCGGCTTATTCGTACGGTGTCGGCAGAAACGACGATTGGGGGTGCGACATATCGCGTCGGTATCACGTTCCAGTGTATGAGTATGATTGCTTCGATCCCGCACGGCCAACCTGCAATGGCGGCACCTTTGTGTTTCACAACGAATGCGTGGGAAATCGGACTGGGTATAGAGATTCGCGTCTATTCGACACGCTGGAAAACCAGATCAGGAGGAATAACGACATAGGCCGGCGTGTCATTATCAAAATGGACATTGAAGGCGCAGAATGGGATTCGCTACTGGCGGCGCCTGACGAGTTGTTGGCCTCGATTCCGCAGCTTGCAATGGAGATGCACGGCTTCGACGATCCGAAGATTGTCGAGGCGCTTCGGAAATTGAGGCGGAACTTTTATCTCGTGAACCTTCACTTCAACAACTGGTCGTGCACGCCGAAGGCGGCGCCGCTTCCCGCGTGGGCGTACCAGGTGCTCTGGGTGAACAAGCGCATCGGCGTGCTCGATCCGACGGCTCCTGTTCCCGCGCCGATGAGCCCACTGAACGCGCCGGACTCGCCGACGTGGCCCGATTGTCAGTTGCGCAGGCCGAGATCGGATCGTTAGCGGTTCAGATCTGTCAAAGAACGGGATTGAACATTTGCCCGGATCCCATTACTAATTGGATGTGAGTGTAGCCCGCAGCGCGAGTCTTGCTCGGATTCTGACGGCGATTATGACCGCCGTTGCATGGTTCTCCATCTCCAATCATTGCGTGCTTGCGGAGTTACAAGTCGCACCGAAAGCAAAAACGAGCTGTCATCAGCCTTGTTGCGATAATCAACCTCCCGCTAAAAGCAAAAGCGACAACGCAGGCGAATGTTGCAAGACACTTCGTGCTCCATTAGCCGGAGCTGCCAAAAATTTCGCCGGATACGACAGTTCGTTATTCGCATTGCAGCTTTATTTTATTGGGCCCGTAATTTCCGCGACTGACTCCGAGCCGGCTTCTGTTCTTGAGTTAGACACGGGTCCGCCATTTGTAAGCACATTCGCCGAATCTGTTTTGCAGCGGAGCATTCTCGCTCACGCTCCGCCCGTTATAGCTTAACGACTCTTTGCCCGCGGCGTCGGGAATTCATTGTAGTCGTTACAGCTTGGCCCCGAGTCGGCACGCGATCGGCAACGCTTCCTGCCGTTCCCGTCAAAGACTCTGCAAGGGGAACGTTAACGTCGACATCTGGAGCGAAAATCAGAACAAATTTTACATGAGCGGACCAGGAAATGCCGATATTCGAAAATGGCATCGCAAGAAATTTGCCACTGCGATTCTTACAGTAGTCGCAGCGTTTATATCTTCTGTAAGCGCACAAGGAGCCGGCACTTTAACGGAACGTGAAGTCGTAAGTGTCGCATTACGAGAAAACCAGACGGTGAAGGCGGCGCGGGCGAAATGGCTTGCGATGAAGAAACGCGTTCCACAAGCGAAAGCCTGGGACGATCCAATGGTGGGCGTCGACGTCGAGCGGCATGGCACCACTACCTTTACTACTTTCTCAGATAACGAGTGGATGGTTTCACAGGCTGTTCCACTTTCGGGCAAGAATCTGGCGCGCGGAAGAGCAGCGGTGGCTGAAGCAATTTTCGTATTCGAAGAACTTCGACGAATCGAGCTCGATGTTGTCAGCCGGACTAAAGCGGCTTTTGCGCGTCTGGCCGGAGCTTATGGGCAACTTGAAATTAACAGCCGAAACCAGGAATTACTAAAACAATTTACCGAGATCAGCCGCGCAAAGTACGAGAGCGGAACGCAGTCCCAATCCGATGTGTTACTTGCACAAACTGATCTGGCCAGACTGGGAGAGACAGAAGCTCAGTTCGAACGCGACATCTCCGACCAGCAAACGCAGCTCAACGTTCTAATGAATCGACCCGCCTCGTCGCACCTGGGTCGTCCGCCGGGTCTTGGGTTCACTCCTGTTTTTTGGCCGACGCAAAAGCTCGAAGCTTACGCATTGTCAAATCGCCCGGAGATCGGCATGGCTCAGCGCAAGATCGAAGCGGAGAAGGCCCGGGTCCAGTTAGCCCAACGTCAATGGATTCCTGATCCGCGGCTACGCGTGGAAGCACGTCAGTTCAAGGAACCAAATGGCTTTCAAGAATATGACACTGGCATCTTTTTTGAGGTGCCCTGGGTAAACTACCGAAAATATTCGGCCGGTGTCGCGGAGGCAAAAAACAGTCTGGAATCGGCGCAACGCGAGTATGGAGCGACGCAAACTGAAGTCCTGGGCCTCGTCCGGGACCAGCTTAAAAAGATCGAAACAGCAGCGCATAACTACGAGTTGTTTCGCGATAACATTGCCCCTTTAGCCAGGCAGGCCGTGGACGTAACGCGCGCGAGTTACGAAGTGGATAAAACCAGTTTCCTCGAACTGATAACAGCGCAACGCACATTGCAGGGTGTCGAGTCCAGTCAGCTCCAACATCTGATCGAGCACGAAGTAGCCGTCGCAGAATTGGACGCGATTGTTGGACGAACCCTGCCGCGAATCTCGGAAGGAGCTTCAAAGTGAATTCACGAATGCTTCAGTTCATTTGCACGTTACTCATCGCGCTTTTTGCCGCGTCGTGCTGGAGGCACGCCCCGGCGAAACTCTCCGAAAAGACTCTCTACACCTGCAGCATGCACCCGCAAGTGATTCAAGATCATCCAGGGAATTGTCCGATTTGTGGGATGAAGCTCGTGCCCATACGCAAGCAGCGATCTGCCACTGCGGAGAAGAAGGAGGACGCCGGTACTCCGCGCAAAATCAAATATTACAAATCGACCATGCTGCTGGGCGAGATCAGTCAGACGCCGCGAAAAGACAGCATGGGAATGGACATGGTACCCGTTTACGAAGGCGAGGAGGAGTCCAACACAATCAGTGTTGACCCGGCCACGGTGCAAAAGATGGGAGTGCGCACCGCCGTCGTAAAAAAAGGCCCGGTGGATCACGTGATCCGGACTGTAGGCATAATCGATTACAACGAGACCGCGCTCGCTGATGTAACTACGAAGTTTCGGGGCTGGATCGAGAAGCTTTATGTCGATTCAACTGGCAAACAAGTGCACAAAGGCGAGCCGCTCTTTGATATTTATTCACCGGACCTTTACAGCGCCCAAAACGAGTACGTAATCGCTCTGAATCAAGGTAGTTCCGGACTGAAGGCCAGCGCCCGGCAGAAGCTGAAGCTCTTCGATGTATCCGAGGATCAAATTGCCGAGTTGGAAAAGACAAGGCAACCCCAGCGAACGCTGCGCGTGGACGCGCCCATTAACGGCATCGTAGTGGAGAAAAACGCAGTGCAGGGTCAGATGGTTGAGGCCGGGATGAACCTGTACCGCCTTGCCGATCTCGACATCGTTTGGGTGCAATCGCAGATTTACGAGCAGGATCTCGCCTTTGTGAAGCTGGGACAGGAAGCCGAAGTCAGTCTTTCCTACCTGCCGGATCGGAAGTTTCGTGGCCGCGTCACTTACATCTATCCCACGATGGACGAGAAAACGCGAACCGCCCGGATCCGGATGGAATTTCACAACCCGGGGTTCTTTCTGAAGCCGGGGATGTTTGCGACCGTAGAGATTCACTCCGAACTCGAACCCTCTGCGTTGCTCGTTCCAGATTCTGCGGTTCTGCGAAGCGGCGAAAAGAATACGGTGTTTGTCGCCCTTGACGGTGGGCACTTCGACCCACGCGAGGTAATTCTCGGAGCCCGCACTGACAACAACTCCTATGAAGTGCTAAGCGGACTGAAAGAAGGCGAAAGGGTTGTTACCTCGGGACAGTTCATGCTCGATTCGGAGAGCCAACTTCGCGAAGCAGTCCAGAAGATGCTGAATCCGAATGCGACTCCAACGCCGGCGCCGACACCCGCCCGTTTGGCGGGTAGGTCGTCGACACATCCAACACCGCAGGAGTCAGCGCCGCCAACTGCTTACGTGTGTCCGATGCCGGAGCATGCCACGATCAAATACAATCATGGCGGCAAGTGCCCGATTTGCGGAATGACGCTTATTCCGGCGATGAGTGACAGCGCCAAAACCCCCACACCAACGCCGGAGGCGGCGCTCGAAAAACCCAGACAATAACGATCCATGCTACGCGCAGTCATAGATTTCTCCCTGCGAAACAAGTTTGCGATCCTGCTCGGCACCGCAGGACTGGTGTTTGGCGGCATCTTTGCGCTTCGAAATATTCCGCTGGACGCAATTCCGGATCTCTCTGATACGCAGGTCATCATCTACACTGAGTGGCAGGGCCAGGCGCCACAGATCGTACAGGATCAGGTGACGTATCCAATTACGACGAAGATGTTGTCTGTGCCGCGTGCTAAAGTCGTGCGCGGCTACTCCTTTTACGGTTTTTCGTTTGTCTATGTTATTTTTGAAGACGGCACTGATCCTTACTGGGCCCGGAGTCGAGTGCTCGAATACCTTAGTTCGTTAGGCAGTGGTCTCCCGAAGGAGGTCACACCAACGCTCGGTCCCGACGCAACCGGGGTCGGTTGGGCGTTCATGTATTCGTTGAATTCGAAGCAGCGCAGCCTGGCTGAGCTGAGATCGATGCAAGACTGGTACTTGAAGTACCAACTTACCGCCGTAGAGGGCGTGTCCGAAGTCGCCTCCATCGGGGGATTCGTTAAACAATATCAAGTCACGGTTGATCCCACCAAGCTACGTGCCTACAACATTTCCCTTGCTGACGTCAGCACAGCCATCAAGAAGAGCACGGGCGAAGTTGGTGGCCGTTCCATCGAGATGGCCGAAAAAGAGTTTATCCTTCGCGTCCGTGGTTACGTGACTTCAACCGATGACCTTAAAAAAGTTGCCGTGGGCGTGGGAGCCAATGGTGTTCCGATTCTTCTGGGCGACGTGGCAAACGTGCAGATTGGGCCCGATATGCGGCGTGGCATCGCCGAGTTCAACGGCGAAGGCGAGACGGTCGGTGGAATCGTGGTCGTTCGCTACGGAGCAAACGCCCGTGAAGTCATAGCAGCAGTCAAAGCACGTCTCGATCACGCCATGAAGGCGCTGCCACCGGATGTCCACTACACCATCGCTTATGACCGAACGGCGTTAATCGATCGTGCCGTGGCAACTTTGGAACGAAAACTCGTGGAAGAAAGCATCGTGGTGGCGCTGGTTTGCATCGCATTCTTGCTGCATTTTCGCAGCGCCCTCGTCGCTATCATTATCCTGCCGGTAGCAATTCTGATCTCATTTCTTGTTATGTACCGGCAGGGCATCAGTTCTAATATTATGTCGTTAGGCGGAATCGCCATCGCTATCGGCGCCATGGTCGATGCAGTGATCATCATGATCGAAAACGCCCACAAACACATCGAGCGCGACGGCGGCAGAAAACCTCACTGGCAGATCATCCGCGACGCCTCCACCGAAGTAGGACCGACGCTCTTTTATTCGCTGCTGGTGATTACGGTGTCGTTTATCCCGGTGTTCGCTTTGCAAGCGCAGGAAGGCCGGCTGTTTAAGCCGTTGGCGTATACGAAAACATATTCCATGGCAGCGGCGGCGCTGCTTTCCATCACACTGGCGCCAGTTCTGATGGGCTATTTTATTCGAGGACAAATTGCCGGCCGAAGAGAAGAATCCGATCAATCGCTTCCTCATCAGGCTTTATCATCCGGTAATCGATTTCGTGATCCGCTGGCGCTGGTGGGTTATCGCTGCCGCTGCTGCCGTCGTTTTATGGGTGTTTTTTCCGTGGAATTGGCTGGTCACAAACCGTCTATCCGAAGGCAGGCTGCGCACCGTCGCGGGATATATCGGCAAACTCTTTCCATATCAAAGTCTCGGTTCCGAGTTCATGCCGCCCCTTTACGAGGGCGATTTGCTTTACATGCCGACCACCTTTCCCGGCATTTCGATGACCAAAGCACGCGAGATCCTGCAGCAGACCGACCAGATTATTAAGAGCTTCCCGGAAGTGCATCATGTCTTCGGCAAAATCGGTCGTGCCGAGACCGCCACCGATCCTGCGCCGATGGATATGATCGAGACGACGATCATGCTGAAAGACGAAAAGGACTGGCCGGCTGTGGACATCAAAGATCAGGACGGCAAGACCATCGCGCATCGGAAACGAACGGTAGACGAGCTGGTGGAAGCGATGAACGCGGCGCTCCAATTTCCCGGTTTAAACAACGCCTGGACGATGCCGATCAAGACCAGGATCGACATGTTGGCTACCGGCATCAAAACGCCAGTCGGCATCAAGGTCGCCGGTCCGGACCTTGGCGAACTCGAGCGAATTGCCAGTGAAATCGAAGCCGTGGTGCGGCAGGTGCCGGGTACGTCGAGCGCCTTTGCCGAGCGGGTAATGGGCGGCAATTACATCGAGTTCAACATCAACCGCGATGAGATTGCCCGTTACGGCCTCGCACTTGGCGATGTTCAGGAAGTGCTGGAAGTCGCGCTTGGTGGGAAGCCGTTAACCACAACGGTCGAAGGTCTTGAACGCTACACGATCAATCTCCGTTACGATCGTGATTTTCGAGAAAATCTTGAGGCGCTCCGTGAAATCGTCATTCCTACTCCCACCGGCGCCCAAATTCCCCTCGGCCAACTCGCCAAAGTCGACATCGTCCGGGGACCAATGGGCGTGAAAAGTGAAGGCGCAGTTCCGAATGCGTGGATTTACGTCGATGTGAAAGGCATCGACGTAGGCACTTATGTCCAAATGGCCCAACGCGCAGTCAATGAAGCTATCGCGAATAAAACCATTCACGTTCCGAGCGGATACAACATTTTCTGGAGCGGCCAATACGAATACATGCTGCGCGCTCAGCAACGGCTCATGATTGTTGTTCCGATCACGCTGCTCATCATCGTGCTCATCATTTATCTCAACACACGCTCGCTTGTGGGAACTGCTATTATTATGCTCTCCGTTCCGCTCGCTTTGGTCGGCTCTTTCTGGCTGCTTTACCTGTATGGCTACAACCTAAGCGTTGCTGTCTGGATTGGTTTGATCGCGCTCTCAGGCGTTAGCGCGGAGACAGGTGTGGTGATGCTTCTCTACCTCGACCTCGCTTACGATCAGTGGAAGCGCGAAGGAAAAATGCGGAGCACTGCCGACTTGCGCGAGGCCATCTATTATGGCGCAGTGAAGCGCGTACGTCCCAAGGCGATGACCGCCGCTGTCATCATCGGTGGTCTTGTGCCGATACTGTGGAGCCACGGTGCCGGCGCGGACGTGATGAAGCGCATCGCCACGCCAATGATCGGCGGCATTGTTACTTCCACCATCATGGAACTGATTGTCTTTCCTGCGATCTTTTTCATCTGGCGCTCACGTCGGCTGAGAGATTCAGCGCCGGATCTAGCAAAGACCGCTGCTCTGCCGGCTTTTCAAAAAATCATGTAGGCACGCCTGACCTAACGTGATCTCGCCATCTGTTTTCGTTTGCATTTCTACGAGGATTTTGCGAGGAAGGAGACTAGAATTTCTATCAATGAAAAGAACACAATTATGAAAACTGAAAATCTGGAGACCATAGCAAGAAAACTGGTCGCGCCGGGCAAGGGAATCCTGGCAGCCGATGAAAGTTCGGGGACGATCGAGAAGCGATTAAAAAGCATCAATCTGCCTTCGACAGAGGAGAACCGCCGCGCGTATCGCGAACTTCTTTTTACCACAAAGGGCGCGGGCGAATTTATCAGCGGCGTGATTCTCTTCGACGAAACAATTCGGCAGAAGACGTCGATGACGGTCGCAGTTTTGTCGAAGCGCTGGAGCAGCAGGGGATCGTTCCCGGGATCAAGGTGGACAAAGGCGCCAAGGCGCATGGCCAATTTTCCCGGCGAAAAAATCACGGAAGGACTTGATGGATTACGCGAGCGGCTGGCCGAATACCGGAAACTCGGTGCGCGGTTTGCCAAGTGGCGCGCCGTCATCACGATTGGGGAGGGAATTCCAACCCGCACATGCATCGACTCGAACGCCGAGGCGTTGGCGCGTTACGCGGCGCTTTGCCAGGAAGGCGATCTCGTGCCGATCGTCGAGCCGGAAGTGCTCATGGACGGTACGCACACGATCGAACGGCATTACGAAGTCACTGAGCAAACATTGCGCAGCGTCTTTAATTGTCTGGCCCAGCACCGAGTAGTGCTTGAAGGCATACTGCTGAAGCCCAACATGGTGCTTTCGGGGAAAGAATGCTCAAAGCAAGCGTCCGTGCAGGAAGTTGCTGAAGCCACAGTGCGTTGCATGAAAAGCGCGGTGCCCGCAGCCGTGCCCGGCCTGGTGTTTCTGTCGGGTGGTCAGAGCGATCAACAAGCCACCGAACATCTCAACGCCATGAATCGAATGCAGGATCTTCCGTGGCAGTTGAGCTTTTCCTATGGTCGCGCTTTGCAAGCTCCGGTGCTTAAAGCTTGGAAAGGGGATGCGGCAAACGTAGCTGCAGCTCAAACGGCGTTCCATCATCGCGCGTGGTGCAACAGCAAGGCGCGGTTCGGCAAATACACCGAAGATATGGAAACGGCCAAAGCCGCATAATGTTTCGCTCAGGGATTAAGCGCCCATCTTTGTTAGGCGCCGTTTGCGCGCTGATGCTCGCAGGGGCATCGGGATACTCGGCACCAGTGGTTTCGGCAAACGGCTTCTTGGTGAAATTTGAGGCGAACATCAATGCGCCTCCGGCGAAGGTGTACGATGCACTGGTTGGACAAGTCGGCTCGTGGTGGAATCCGGCGCATACGTATTCTGGTGACGCGAAAAATCTCTCGATCGACGCGCGGCCGGGAGGCTGCTTCTGTGAAAAACTGCCCAATGGCGGGGCGATCGAGCACCTGCGGGTTATCTATGTTGCTCCGCGTGAAGTCCTGCGTCTTGCTGGAGCGCTTGGACCGCTCCAGGCATCCGGTGTTGCCGGTAGCATGACGTGGAAACTGACCGGCACCGGTGATAACACACGTGTCCAGGTCTCGTACAGTGTTGGTGGATTCATCGAGGGCGGTTTTGATAAGGTGGCGCCAGCTGTAGAAAGTGTTCTTCGCGAACAGTTCGATCGACTGAAGCTGTTTGTCGAGACCGGCAAGCCAACCAAAAGCCAGTAAGTCGGGCTTTTGGCCCACTGAGCTTTGCCGCGGCTGCCGTCGCATTGGCGACGAACTTCCGACGGCGTACAGTATTTGCATGAAAAGTGATGCTCCACTTGATCGCGGCGCGGATTCCTGTTGCGGCGGCCGGCATCACGATCCCGAGATGACCGTAGCACCTGCCAAGTCGCGTCAGCCAGCAAAGAAATACTTTTGCCCGATGTGCGAAGGGATAGAGAGCGATATGACGGGCAGTTGTCCGCACTGCGGCATGGCGCTGGAACGGAATCCTACCTTCCACGGACCGAAGAAGGTTATCTACACCTGCCCGATGCACCCGCAGATCGAGCAGGATCATCCCGGGAATTGCCCTATTTGCGGGATGACGTTGGAGGCGAAAAACTCCCGCCGATAACGAAGAAGAGAACACGGAATTAGCCGACATGACGCGAAGGTTCTGGATTGGTGCAGCGTTAAGCCTGCCCGTGTTCGTTCTTTCGATGTGGCACATTTTGCCGTCTGCACCGGATTGGGTGCAGGGAGATCTCTCCCGATGGGCGCAATTCATCCTTAGCACGCCGGTCGTGCTGTGGTGCGGATGGCCGTTCTTTCAACGCGCCTGGCAATCGCTCGTGAATCGGTCGCCCAATATGTTCACGCTCATCGCCATGGGTGTGGGCGCCGCCTACTTTTATAGCGCGATCGTCATGCTTCTCCCCCGGATTTTTCCGGCTTCGTTCGCAGCGCACGGCAAGATCGGAATTTACTTCGAATCCGCTGCAATCATCACCGTCCTGGTTTTGTTAGGCCAGGTGATGGAGTTGCGTGCGCGCAGTCGCACCGGGAGTGCCATTCGCGCGTTGCTTGGGCTCGCGCCTGACACGGCGCGTATCGTGCGCAATGGAGAGGAACGCGATGTGCCCCTGGATGAAGTTCAAAAGGGCGATCACCTGCGCGTCCGCCCTGGCGAGAAAATCCCCGTAGACGGACGCGTACTCGACGGACGCACGAGCGTCGATGAATCGATGATAACCGGCGAGCCGATTCCAGTAGAGAAAGCAACCGGCGATCCCGTGACTGGCGGTACCGTCAACCAGACCGGCAGCATCGTCATCGAAGCGGAACGTGTCGGGAGTGAGACCGTGCTCTCGCAGATCGTCGAGATGGTCGCGCAGGCGCAACGCAGTCGTGCACCCATTCAGGGACTGGCCGACAAAGTCGCCGGTTGGTTCGTTCCAACCGTGATTGCCGTTGCAATCGTTACTTTTATCGCGTGGGCGTTCTTTGGACCCGAACCGCGCCTGGCGTATGCAATCGTGAACGCCGTTGCAGTGTTAATCATCGCCTGTCCATGCGCACTGGGTCTTGCGACTCCGATGTCCGTGATGGTTGGTGTCGGGCGCGGCGCGCAAGCCGGTGTGCTGATCAAGAAAGCTGAAGCGATCGAACTAATGGAGAAGGTTCGCACGTTAGTGGTCGATAAAACAGGCACCCTCACGGAAGGTCGTCCGCGCCTGACCGACTATTTTGCCCGCCGACTCGATTTCTGAACAAGGAATTGCTTGCTGCCGCTGCAGCGGTCGAACAAAACAGCGAACATCCGCTTGCCGCCGCGATCGTGAACGGCGCGAAAGAACGGGGAGTGCAACCGTCTGTGGTAAAAGATTTCCAGTCGACCACCGGCGGCGGAGTAATTGGTCAGGTGAACGGGCATCGCGTGCTGGTCGGTAAAGCGCGATTTCTGCGCCATGAAGGCATCGGTAATCTCGATGCGCTCGAAACCAAAGCCAGCGAACTTCAGCAGCAAGGCCAAACTGTGATTTTCGTGGCGGTGGATGACCGTCCTGCCGGCATCCTCGCTGTCGCTGATCCAATTAAGGAAGCAACTCCGGCAGCAATCGACCATCTGCACAAGCTCGGGCTAAAAGTTATCATGCTCACCGGCGACAACGAACGCACCGCACGGGCTGTTGGGCAGAAGCTTGGAATTGATGACGTCGAAGCTGGAGTCGAACCGCAGCACAAAAGCGAGCGCGTCCGCGCCTTGCGCGAGCGGGGCGACATTGTCGCCATGGCAGGCGATGGAATCAACGATGCCCCGGCGCTCGCGGATGCCGATGTGGGAATCGCCATGGGGACCGGGACCGATGTCGCCATGGAAAGTGCCGGCATTACATTGATGAAAGGCGATCTGCGCGGAATCGAGAAAGCGATTCGCCTTAGTCGGGCGATGATGCGCAATATCCGGCAGAATCTGTTCTTTGCGTTTGTTTACAACTCGTTAGGCATTCCGATTGCGGCGGGCGTGTTGTATCCGTTTTTCGGCATTCTGCTCAGCCCAATGATCGCCGGTGCCGCCATGAGTTTCAGCTCGGTTTCGGTGATTGCGAACGCATTACGGCTGCGCAGGGTGCACCTGTAATCCGCGCGAAGTTGACTTAACGGCTCATTCGGCTACCCGTCTCCGAGGATGAGCGCTCTTCAGAGCACACTATGTCTGCGTATCGCGGTTGTATTTGCGTTGTTCACCTTTGCAGGGGACATCGTTGCGGATTCGGTTGGTGATGCGCGGGGAGAACACTGTGTTGCGCAAACATGCCCATCGGATTCTCATCACGACACGACACCTTGTTCGCACTGCTCTTGCGCCGTTCACAATGGCACCGTTATCACTACGAATCACGCCGTGATCGTCAGGGATGATTTCAAAGCGTTCAGTTTTGTTCTGACAGGCGATGAATCGGCCCCGCCAGGTGTTCCGGGGGCAATAGATCATCCCCCTCAACTTGCCTAACAACTGAGTACGGGCGCGGTGTGTCCGCGCCTTTTCTTCGCTCAGTTTTCTGTCCTGACCACAGCCAACCCGGGTTGTGGTGTTTTAAATTGCTTTTGCCTAACTAATGTTGATTTGCACACAAACTAAATTTCTCGCAACGAGTGCCATCCTGCTCGTTTGCGTGGGGACTCTTGCAGAAACACCGGAGACGCTGGTCCGAGAGGCACTTCACCGAAATCCGGAACTAAACTTTTTTGTTGCGGAGATCGCTGCGGCGAGAGGAAGCGTGCGAACTGCCAGAACCGCTCGCAATCCCGAATTAAGCGCGGAGGTCGGATACAAGAATTCGCGCGCAAATTCAGGAGAAGGCCGCGGCGACGGCGCGGTATTGGCGCTTTCACTTAGCCAGCCTATCGAATACCCCGGTCGAATAGCTCTCCGCAAGGCGATCGCGAACCACGACCTGGTGATTGCTGAGCTACATCTGCAAGAGTTTCGTCTCAAGCTGGCCGCGCGTGTTCGCTCCCTGGCATATGCAAGCACGAATGCTTATGAGCGCACGAAAGCGGTGCAAGAAGTTACCTCCCGAACGCAAGCGCTCGAAGATGTCCTTAAACAGCGACCTTTGGCAGGCGTCGCGCCGCAATTAGAAGCTCAGATTGTCAGCGCAAACCTGCTGACTTTTCAGAGGCAGGAACGTGAGTCGAGGTTGGTGGCGAAAACCATTGTCGCCGAATTAAATCAGCTGTGCGGGCGGTCGGCGGACGCAGGACTAACGGTGAAGGCGCACCCGATCGTTTTTACATCCGTTTCGGTGCCGCGCCTCGTCGAGGCCGCCCGCTCACATGCATTCGACGTTCGCATTCGACAGGTCGAACTCGCTCAACAGGGCTTCAAGGTGGCTTTGTCGAAGAACGAACGGTTTCCGGCTGTCGCCATCGGTCCGTTTTATTCCTACGAAAATGCGATCGATCGCGAACAGCGAGTAGGACTCGGTGTCTCGTTACCGCTGCCGTTGTGGGATCGAAACCTCGGGAAGATCACGAGCAGCAAAGCGCGCCAGCAACAAGCCGAAGCATCATTGGCTTCGGCAGAGCGGGAAGTCGAAAGGCAAGTTACACAAAGCGCCGCCGCGTTGGAAGCTAAGCGGGCTGAGATTGAGATGTGGCAGACAGGCGGTGCACTGGTGAAACTCAGTGAGGCGGCAGAGTCGGCGGATCGCAGCTATCGCCTCGGCGCGGTTCCATTGACGACGTACCTCGAGATTCAAAA
The DNA here is from genome assembly GCA_963838045.1 of uncultured Verrucomicrobiae bacterium. Taxonomy (GTDB): domain Bacteria; phylum Verrucomicrobiota; class Verrucomicrobiia; order Chthoniobacterales; family UBA10450; genus Udaeobacter. Next base: position 211,789 of record CAWIPQ010000008.1, read on the forward strand.
ACAGTACCTCGAAGCCATCGGCAGTTTGAACGACGCCCAAAAGGATGCGCTCGAAGCGGCCCAGACGCTCGAGATTTTAACTGGCCAAAAACTGTACCGCGAGGAGTCGCCGCGATGATCGACGGAATTTTGGAATTTTCTGTTCGTCAGCGAGTTCTCGTTTTGATGGGAGCTCTTGGACTCCTCCTCGGGGGCCTTTGGTCCGCAACGAAACTTCCGATGGACGCAATTCCGGATATCACCGGGATTCAAGTGCAGGTGAACACAACCGTGCCGTCACTCGCACCAGATGAGGTAGAAAAGCTCGTCACAGTTCCACTGGAGATGGCGCTCGGCGGCATTTCCGGTGTCATCGAAATGCGTTCCCTGTCACGCTTCGGCCTGTCGCAGATCACGCTTCAATTTACCGATCACACCGACATTTATCGTGCGCGCCAGCTCGTAACCGAGCGATTGCAGACCGCGGCTGATTCCCTGCCGCAAGGATTAACGCCAAAGCTGATTCCGATCACGACCGGACTGGGCGAGGTCTTTTATTATGCCGTCGATTACGCGGACAATGCGCCGAATACGCCGGCGTCGCGTGAAGCACAGTTAATGGCCCTGTGGGAGATCCAGGAATACGTGATCAAACCACAACTGCGAACGGTGCCCGGGGTAGCCGAGGTCAACGCTTACGGCGGTTATGTGAAACAGATCGTCGTGCAACCAAACATCGCGAAGTTGCGTGATGCCGGCCTGACCGTCACCGATCTGGCAAAGGTAGTCGGTGAAAATGTCGAGAACGCCGGTGGCGGCGTTGTCGATGCCGGCGGCGAGCAACTCGTGATTCGAGGGGTCGGTCGTGTGATCTCGCCGGAAGAGATTGGGCAGCTGCCTGTAAAATTCGCCGCCGCCGTGATGCCGCTGCGCGTTAAGGACCTGGCAGAGGTTCAAATCGGCCATGCATTTGGTACAGGGGCCGCTACTCATGATGGACGCGAAGCGCTGGTGGGTGTCGCGATGATGCTGATGGGCGAAAACAGCCACGCCGTGGCGGAACGCGTTGCCGCAAAGATGCGGGAAATTCAAAAGCGTTTGCCGACAGGCGTCGTTGTCAGCCCCGAATACAACAGAAAGAATTTGGTCCATCGAACGATTCGCACCGTGGGCACGAACCTTTTCGAGGGCGCTTTGCTTGTTACGGCGGTTCTGCTTCTCCTGCTGGGAAACTGGCGTGCCGCTTTGATTGTCGCATCTGCTATCCCGATGGCGTTCCTTTTTGCCATCACCGGAATGAGACTGTTCGGTATTTCGGGCAATCTGATGAGCCTTGGTGCGATCGATTTTGGCCTGATCATCGACGGCGCGGTAGTAATAGTGGAGAACATCGTTCGGCAGCTCGGCGCAAAACAGCATCAGCTTGGACGACGCCTAACGATTGAAGAGCGGCTGCACACCGTGGTTAGCGCAAGCCAGCAAGTCGGCACTCCGATGTTCTTTGGAGTCTTGATTATTACGATTGTCTACGTTCCGATCCTGGCGCTTTCAGGTGTTGAAGGGAAAATGTTTCATCCCATGGCGCTAACAGTGATGCTGGCGCTCGGTGGATCGCTTGTTCTCGCGTTAACTTTGATGCCGGCGCTCTGTTCTTTTTTTCTCCGGCGTAATGTCGCCGAACAAGACAACTTCATTGTCCGTTCGATAAAGCGCATCTACTTACCAACACTTCGACTTTCGTTTCGACTGCGCTGGATAGTCATACTCGGAGCAGTGGTTCCGTTCGCCCTTGCATTGTTCATCTTCACGAAGTTGGGGGCGGACTTCATTCCCAAGCTCGATGAAGGGGCTTTCACCATGATGGTATACCGGTCGAATAGTATCAATCTTGAGCGAAGCATCGAGGACCAGCAGAGGACTGAACAGGAAATCAAGAAACGCGTGCCTGAGATCACTCACCTCTTTTCACGGATCGGCAGCGCGGAGATTGCTACCGACCCTATGCCACCGAGCGATTGTGACTTTTACATCTACTACAAACCTCAAAGCCAATGGCGCAAGATCGATGATCGGCCGATGAGCAAGGACGATCTGGCAAAAATCATTACGGCCGAGATTGAAGCGCTAAATCCAGGAACCCGCGTGATGGTAGCGCAGCCGGTAGAGATGCGGTTCAACGAAATGCTTGAGGGTATTCGCGCAGACATTGCTGTAAAGATTTTCGGAAATGATTATGACGTGCTGGAGCGGCTGGGCTCCGAAGTGAAGGAGGTGCTGGAACAGATTCCTGGTACGCGCGAGGGAGAAGGGGAGGTGGAATATGAAACGACTGGACGTGCTCCCATGCTCGAAATTCGGGTCAAACGCGATGTGCTCGCAAAATACAATCTTCATGCGGCTGATGTGAACCAGGCAATCGCGGCCGCTCTGGGCGGTCAGAACGTCGGCACTTTAATAGAAGGCAATCGCCGATTCGAAATTGTGGTTCGCCTTTCTGAAAATGATCGTCAGAATCTGGATTTGATCCAGGCACTGCCCGTGCGAGTGGGAGATTCCGGCATGCTTCCGCTCGGTCAATTGGCTGATATCGAGCGCGTCAAAACAGTTTCACCGATTTTGCGCGATTCGGCGCAACGCCGCGCTGCTTTAATGGTAAACCTGCGCGGACGCGACGTGGAAAGCTGGGTGCAAGAGGCTAAGGCAAAGGTGCGTGAGAAGGTGAAGTTGCCCGAAGGCTACACGCTGGAATTCGGTGGCCAGTTCGAGAACCTTCGTGAAGCAAAGGCGAGGCTGGCGATCGTCGTACCCGCGGCGCTGGCTTTCATCTTCGTGCTGATCTTCATGGCGTTTGGCAGTGTGCGGCAGGCGCTGCTGGTTTACTCAGGGGTGCCCATGGCTGTCACCGGCGGCGTGTTCGCGCTTTGGCTGCGCAATATGCCTTTCAGCATTTCAGCTGCAGTTGGCTTCATCGCACTGAGCGGGGTAGCGGTTTTGAACGGTGTGGTATTGATCAGTTATTTCAATCAGCTGCGCGAACAGGGGAGCGATGTTCGTTCCGCAGTATTGGAAGGATCTCTGACGCGTCTGCGGCCGGTGTTGATGACCGCCACCGTGGCTGCGTTCGGCTTCATCCCCATGGCGCTTTCAACGACCGCTGGCGCGGAGGTGCAACGTCCGCTGGCGACAGTTGTGATCGGCGGTATCATTAGCTCCACATTTCTCACGCTGCTTCTTCTGCCGTTGCTTTATGATTGGGTCGAGCATCGATTTTCCCGTGAGGCGGGAATGGAAGCGGCACCCGAACTGCCGGTAACCAGAGAGCTTTATTCGTCCTAACGAATGATGACGACCGATGAATGAAAGTGAAATCTCTATGACGGGCACCGACTCCGGCGATTCGTGTCCGCAAATAGAGGATCCCCTCTAACAGGGTTCCCGCATATTTTGTTTTGTTATCGTGCAGCGTATGTTGTCGTTGATGATCACTCGAATTCTCGTCCCGCTTTTTATCCTGATTGTGCCGGTCCTGCCAATGTTCGCGCAGGATCATCCACGGGTACCGCAGCAATCCCAGGGCCAACAACTGCCGCAGACAAGAACCGGCGCTCCTCAAGCTGCGATGACGGAAGCCACCATGTCCGCCATTTCCGCCGGGCTGCAGGATTTTATTAGCGGTTACGCAGCAAAATCTGCCGACAAGAAGTTTCCTGTCCCGTATCAGCGCAAGAATCTCGCCTTGGATTTGGTCAAAGTTCACGACGACCGGTTCGCGAATCTCGGTGGTAACAAATATTTCGCCTGTGTTGATATGAAAGGAACCGACGGCAAGATGTACGACATCGATTTCTTCATGACGGTGGCGGGCAGTAAGCTAACCGTCACCGACACTTCCGTTCACAAGATCAACGGCAAACCCCTTTACAACTGGAAGCAGCAGGGCGGCGTTTGGAAAAAAGTGCCGGCTTCGTAGTTGCAAGCGCAGTTTTGGGAATAACGAGTTGCGGCGCAACCCCAGATTGTAGGGCAGGCGCTCCGCCTGCCGGCTCCTAGCTGGCGACGAAAAAATCTTGCCGGACCGATGCTGCGGCTTGCAAATTCTCGCTATGGGTCATCCTATGCGGGTTCCTGTTTGGCTGCGCTGGGAACAACCGGTTATCTATTTCGTTACCATTTGCGTCGCCAATCGCGAGCCGGTTTTGGCAAACCAGCGTGTTTTTAGAGCTTTCAAAACCGCAGTGGCGAAGCTTCAGCACTGGAGGGTTCTCGCTGCTGTTTTGATGCCAGACCACGTGCATCTCATCGTCTCGCCGATAGATGTTCGCGATGCGAAGCTTGGTAACTTTTCGGCAGCACTGAAACGTTGGATTCGCCGAGAGCTAGACGCAACGTGGAAATGGCAGCCGGGTTGTTTTGACCGACTATTACGATCAGACGAATCGCTTCATGAGAAGTGGATTTACGTGCAGGATAACCCAGTTCGAGCCGGCCTCGTTAAACGCTGGGCCGATTGGCCATATCGGCTTGGCCTAGACGATTAATTCTCGCGCGACGGCACCGACGGACGAACCGAAATTGGCAAGCGGGAGCGCTTGCGCTACAGCGCCCTTTCGATTTGGCAAGCGGAGCGCTTGCCCTACAAGCATTCGTTGGACACGTTGTGTACGAAAATGCCGAAAACGTTTTTCATCACTACCGCGATCTGATTACACAAACTCGCCGCCGCATGTCGGCCACGCTTACGAGAAAGTGCTGGCCGACGTAATTGCGCGTTATCATCGCCTCAAGGGTGAAAAAGTTTTTTTTCTGACCGGTGTCGATCAGCACGGCCAGAAAGTCCAGCAATCCGCAGCGAAGGCGGGCATTCCTCCGGCTGAATTCGTCAAAGAGATCACACAAAAGTTTGTCGATCTTTGGAAAAAACTCGACGTCCAATACGACGAATGGGCGGAGACAACGAGCGATCGGCACAAGAAAGTCGTTCAAGGAATTTTGCAGCGCTTATTCGAAGAAGGCCAAATCTACAAGGACAAACAAGTCCGGTTATTACTCAGTTCGTCAGGAACAATTCTTGACCGACAAGGAACGTGGTGCCGACGGCCAATTCGGACCGGAGTGGGGCGAGATCGAGTTTCGCGAGGAAGAAAATTACTACTTCAAGCTGAGCCAGCACAAAGAGTGGCTACTTCGTATCTCCACAATCGCAACGACGCAGTCATTCCCGATTTTCGCCAGACAGAATTGCGCAATGCGGTTGAGAAAATCAGCGGCGACCTCTGCATCTCGCGTCCAAAATCGCGTCTCGATTGGGGAATCGAGCTGCCGTTCGATAAAGATTTTGTCACTTACGTCTGGTTCGACGCCCTAACGAACTACATCAGCTTCGCCGGATACGATCCGTCTGAATCAGCTTTCAACTCTCAACCTTCAACTTTCCGCGACAAATGGCCTGCCCTGCAAATCATCGGCAAAGACATTCTCGTTCCAGCGCACGGCATTTACTGGCTGATCATGCTGCACGCGATTGGATTTCCCGACGATCAAATGCCGCAATTGCTCGTTCACGGCTGGTGGAATCTCGGCGGCGCAAAGATGAGCAAGAGCGCAGGCAACATCGTCGATCCATTTGTGCTTGCCGATAAATACGGCTGCCGACGCGCTTCGTTATTACTTGATGAGCGACATCGCGACTGGAAAGGACGCAGATTTTTCGGAAGAGCGTCTCATAGAACGTTACAATGCCGATCTGGCAAATTCGTTAGGCAATCTGCTTAACCGAACACTGAATATGGCTCATCGATATCGCGACGGCGTCATCACAAAAACCGGCGGCAATTCGCCCTTGGCTGTGCAAGGCGCGGAGTTGTTGCGAGATTATGAGAGCGCGTTCGAGCGATTCGAGGTGCACGCCGCAATAAGCCGTTTGATGGAGTTTTCCACGGCCTGTAACACCTACATCGAAATGAGCGCACCATGGAAACTTTCGAAAGACCCGGCACGTTCCGAAACGCTGGACCATGTCTTGTTCGTGCTTGCCGAGTCTCTGCGGGTTATTGGCGTTTTGCTCTCTCCGGTTGTACCCAATGCCGCGCGCGAGATTTTTTACCAGCTCAATATTCGCGAAGAACGTCAAAGATCCGATGCAAGTTGGGGCGGTTTGCCCGATAGCCATCACCTCGGCAAGCCAACGCCGCTGTTCCCGAGGATTGAATCCTGATTTCCGGGGAGCACAGGCTGCCAGCCTGTGGTTGTCGGCAGCCTGCCGACAACATGCTCTGGACGTCGGTCTGCAGATGTTGCGGATGCATGCCCGCATCTCGGCAAGCTGCCGAGATTTACAGGCTGGCAGCCTGTGCTCCCCAGAGGTTCGCAATCGCGTCGCCTGGATCACTGCGCGCATTCTTCAAAAGCAGCAGGTTCGCCTCGCAGATGGGCAAGAATTTCGCCGGCGAAATGCAGTGAGCCGGTGGCCAGGATCGGATTTGGATTCGCACGCGCACGATCAATCGCTTCGCTGACTGACAGGGTGACAGAAATTGTAGGGCACCCCGAAAGCTTTCGGGGTTGCCGGCAGGCGAAGCGCCTGGCCTACAAAGCCGTTGAAGAATTCGCGCTAACATTTCCGGGTCAGCTGCGCGCTCACTGCGGATTTTGGGGAGCAGCACCGAGTCAGCAATCGGAACGAGCGCTTCGCATATTCCGCGAAAATCTTTATCGGAAAGAACCGCCAGGATCAGCGTCGCCTTTTGATCGCCAAAAACTTGGCGCCAGGTTTCTGCCAGAACTTCGCGCGGCGCCCGGATTGTGCGCGCCGTCGATGATGATGCGCTCGTCCCATTTTTGAAAGCGCGCCGGCCATTCCGTGGCGGCAAGGCCGCGAACAATCGCCTTTTCATCGACGTCGATATTCGCCGCTTGAATCGCGGCAATTGCTACTGCGGCATTTTGTTTTTGATACTCGCCACGCAACGCAACAGGCGACTCACGATAAATGTCTGTCACGAAACGCAATGGCGCATCGCATTCCGCGGCTCGCGCACGAATGACTTCTTCGGCTTCGACGCGCTGCGGAGCAGAAACGACCGGGACATGTGGCTTGATAATTCCCGCCTTCTCACCGGCTATTTCAGTCAACGTCTTTCCCAGCCACTTTTCATGATCGAAATCGACTGGCGTAATCACTGAAACATCGGATTGAACTGCGTTGGTTGCGTCGAGCCTGCCGCCAAGGCCGTCAGTATCATCGATAGGGAATCGAACAGACATCCGAATGTTTGGCTCTGCGTCTGCTGGATCAGTGAAATACTTTAGCGCGAGCGCAGTGATGACTTCAAAAAAAGTCGGGTGCGGATCCCAAAGGCTAACAAGATCGCGAATAGCCGTCACACCATCAGCAACCGCCTCCTCGGAAATCATTTCACCATTTACGCGAATGCGTTCGCGAAAGCTGACAAGGTGAGGGGATGTGAACAGACCGGTGCGATATCCTTGCGCACGGCAGATGGAATCGATCATGGCGCACACAGAGCCTTTCCCATTTGTGCCGGCGACGTGGATGATTTTCCTAACGATTTCCGGCGAGCCGCCGGAAACAACACGCGAGCCGCGTGCGCTCCCCAGACCGAGTTCATTGAGCAATCGCCGAATATTTTCCAAGCCAAGCTTTATGCCGAAGCGCTGGAGGCTGTATAGCCACGCGAGCGCCTCTTTGTAAGTCATTGAAGGTTGCGGCACTTTTTTAGAATCTCGAGGCTATCGACGGGTAGGGACGGCGCGTTGCGTCGTTCGAGCGCCCCGGCGAGTTGTTCCTACCAGCAAAAGCGGACGCTTTCAGAGCCACATTCACGAGGTCACGGCAAAATAGCTGAGCAACTGACTGATTTCGTCACGCAGTTTTTTTCGCGGCACGATCATATCGATCAGGCCGTGTTCCTGGAGAAATTCAGCGGTTTGAAATCTTTCCGGCAAATCCTGGTGCGTGGTTTCCTTGATCACGCGTGGTCCGGCGAAGCCGATCATGCTTTTGGGTTCGGCGATGATCACGTCGCCTAACGAAGCAAAGCTGGCCATCACGCCGGCGGTGGTCGGGATTGGTAAGCACCGAAATGTACGGAAGCTTCTCCTCTGCGTGACGTGCCAGTGCTCCGCTGGTTTTTGCCATCTGCATCAGGCTTAACATTCCTTCGTACATCCGTGCGCCTCCGGATGCGGCCACAATGATGACTGCGCAATGCTGCGCGGTGGCGTATTCAATGGTGCGCGTAATTTTCTCGCCGACGACCGAGCCCATGGTGGCAGCCAGAAAACCGAAATCCATCACCGCGATCGCGACCTTGTAGCCGTCGAGAATGCCATGCCCGCTGATCACTGCATCGACCAGGCCCGTGCCCTCCTGATACTTTTTGAGGCGATCCTTATACGTCGCCATACCTTGAAATCGCAGCACATCCACGGACGTCAGGTCGGCGTCCATCTCTACAAAACTGTCTCTGATCGAGCAGACTCTGGATTCGCTCCATGGCCGGCTGCGCGTGGTGATAGTCGCAGCGCGGACAGACACGTTCGATTTTGCGCGAGCTCAATTTCGGGCACGACTTGGCCGCAACCGGGGCATTTCTGAAAAACGCCCCGTGGCATCTCACGCTTTTTGCCTTCGGCCTTGATCGCCGGTTTTTTGAAAATCGCCATGGCTTATGCGCGGGCTGCGGTCGCGGCATGAACCGAGATTGCGCCGGCACGTTTTAAGACCCGCGCGCACTCGCTCAAGGTAGAGCCGGTTGTGAGCACATCATCGATTAACAACACGCGCAAACCTCGCACGTTCGCGTTTTTTCGTAAACGAAATGCGTTGTGCAAATTTTCCATGCGCTCGGAACGATCAAGTGCGGTTTGGGTGGTGGTGTAGCGAATCCGTTCGAGCACGGGCCTGGAAGGCAGTGAAATGTCCGCGCTAAGCAATTCGGCAAGCAGGGTGGCCTGGTTAAAGCCGCGTTCGCGTTGACGCGCAGGATGCAATGGGACCGGCACAATCAGGTCGAAGGAAACGTCGCGCACCCGTTCGTCATCCAGCGCAGCGCGTAGCCAGCGGGCAACGAGGTGGCGAAGGTGCATCTGTCGGGCGTATTTAAATTCGTGGATGATTTCGCGAACAATACCCCGGCCGCGATATGCGGCCACCGCAGCGTCAAAGTAAATGGTGCGATGCGCGCAGTTTGCACAGGTAAAAGCACCGGTGATCGAGCCCTCAAACGGCTCAGAGCATCTCCCACAAAACGGCGCCACAATGCGGGGCACCTTCGTATCGCATACGTCGCAGAGATACTTACCCGCCCGGAGGCTTTTTCCGCAGATCGTGCAGGTCGCCGGATACAGCAGCGATACTGTTGCCTGGAAGAGCTCAGACTTGTGAAGCGCGATCATGTTTTAACCAGAGCCGCATCAGCATCCATGTTACTGCCGCCAGGCACAGCGGGACAATCCCGACAAGCAGGTTCTTACCCAGCCACGGAAAAACAACAATTTGCCGGCGCGCCAGCCAATTGAATGTGCCGCTCGCAAAAATCCATCCGGCATGAAGACCAATCGGCAGCCAGAGCGAATTCGTAAGGACACGCGCATCAGCGAGGATACACCCAATCAAAAACAACGTAGTAAAGGCAGACAGCGACCATGACCGGATCTCCAAAACCGGCGACCGCCTGGGCAATCGACTGGAAACCGGATGTCCACGTTACAATTGCGGGTTCGCGGTCCGATCCTTTCAAAAAGTGGATGGCTGCGAACAGCGCGGAGACGGCAATGATCGGCAAAATTTTCCGACCTTTCCTGAGTAAAACGCCTAAAATAATTCCGCGGAAGAACGTTTCCTCGATCAAGGGAACGGCGATCATAGCGAGCAATACCTTCCCAAAGCGCGACAAGACAATAACGTGTCGAAATGAGTAAGTGTGGTATGCCACAAGCACAGCGCCGCAAACGAGCAGGGGAGTGACCGAGAGGAGAAATCCCATGCCGGAATCGCGAGCCCAAAGGGGATTGGACACCAGGCCGAGATCGCCCAGCCGTCGCACGCGACTCGCGGATAGAAACGGCCAAAGTAAGACCACCGCAGCAATGAGGACGGCGCGGTGAAAAAACGTGTCGAAATCGTATTTCGCCAGAAACGGAAACACGCCATGCGCTGCGAGCCATTGGGCTGACCAGAAAAGTACTGGAGCGACAAGCGCTCCCAGAACGATGGTTCCGGCAAAATAGGCCGTCAATCTAGCTGCGTCTTTCAAGGCCTGCTAATGTAAGGCGTTACCGCAATGCCGAGTCAACATATATGGACGGAACGAACCGGCGATGGACGCAAACGTGAAGTGCGCGCGATAAAATTCGGCGGCGCGTGGCGCTTACAGGCGAAAACGAGTGGTGATCTTGACTGGACCTACTACAAGCGCCCATTGCCGGAGGATTTGCTAACTCTGAAGGAAATCCTCGCGCGAAAATATCAGCGCCGGCGTGCTTCGAGCGAAGATGTCGCATCGGTGGAGAAACTCATTACTCAGCAGGCAGAAGCGGCGATGCCGCAACATAAGGTCGATGAGACCGAAGGTCCAAAGTGAACCCAGGCGAGGGTGCATTATGGGGTGTTTCCGAAGTGAACACAAAGAAGCATCATTCGTTTTATATGTTGTAGCTAAAGCTCTATAAACAAATTCTATACGATTGTTATTACTGTGATAAACAACAAAGTATTTTGGTGTTTAATTACTGATCTTTGCCCGGTCGGCAGACCATTCTACCAATAAGACATGCCGAAAAAGCTAAGGCTCGATCAGCTTCTCGTTGGCAGGGGTTTGTTTCCCAGCCGGGAGCAGGCGCGGCGCGCCATTTTGGCCGGTGAGATCAGGGTTGGCACCCGGACCGCCGGAAAGCCCTCGGAACTTCTGGAAGAAGGAACAGCGATTGAGGTTAAACCCATCCGAAAATACGTCGGCCGCGGCGGACTGAAGCTGGAACCGGCGCTCGACTATTTTCAAATCAAAGTGCAGGGAAAGACTGCGCTGGACATCGGCGCCTCAACCGGAGGTTTTACCGACTGCCTTTTACAGCGCGGCGCTGAAAAGGTTTACGCGGTTGATGTCGGTTACGGCCAACTGGACTGGAAGCTTCGGACGGATCGAAGGGTAATTGTTCTCGAGAAGATCAATGCGCGGTTTCTCACGGCCGAGCATGTGCCGGAGCTTGTCGACATTTGTGTGATCGACGTGTCTTTCATTTCCCTGACGCTGATTCTGCCGAACGCATTGGCGTTACTGAAACCGGCTGGTGTGATTCTGGCATTGATCAAACCGCAGTTTGAGTTGCAACGCTCCGATGTGGGGAAAGGCGGAATTGTTCGCGATCCTGCCTTGCACCGGAAAGCCCAAGACAAGATCGTCGCGTTTGTGGACGATCTGGGTCATGTTGTGGCGGGAATCGCCCCAGCCGCGATCCAAGGCGCGGACGGCAACCAGGAATTCTTCGCATGCATACGAAAACGATCGGGTTAATAGCTCATACCGGAAAGCGAGGCGTCGCGGAGTTGATCAACGCCATTGCCGAGGAATTCGAACGGTTCTCGATTTCCACTTTGTTCGAAAAGGAAACGGCGCGCCTCGCAGGGAAACAATCAGGCTATCCCGTGGCGGAACTGGGGGCTGTCACCGATCTATTGGTTGTAGCCGGCGGCGATGGCTCGATCTTGCGCGTGATCGGCCAGCTCGGGGAGATGATCAAGCCGATATTCGGCATCAATGTTGGATCGCTTGGTTTCCTCACTTGCGCGAGTTCGGCAAATTATCGCGAAGCCGTGGAGTGCATCGCAAAGGATCGGATTAATTTCAGCCATCGCGCGCTGCTCGAGGCCAGGGTGAGCCTCGGCGACAAGAGAACGAGCAAGATGCTCGCTCTGAACGATGCCGTGTTGAGCCGTGGCGAACTTTCGCGGCTGGTGCTGCTGTGCACGCGAGTCAATGGCGAACCGTTAACCGAGTTCAACGCCGACGGATTGGTGGTGGCGACGCCGACAGGCTCCACCGCTTACTCGTTGTCGGCCGGAGGACCGATTCTCGATCCGGAGTCGGGTGTTTTTGTTATCACACCGATTTGTCCGCACGTTCTTACGAACCGCTCCATTATCGTTGCAAATAGCTCGATTATTGAAATCGAAGCGAGCGATCCGGATTATCCGGTGTACCTGACCCTGGATGGCCGCAGGCCGATTCATGTGGAGCGTGGCTCGATCGTTACGGTGCGTAAGGCAAAGAAGACTCTTCCGCTGGCATCGTTGCCCGATACCTCATTCTTCAGCGTCGTCCGACAAAAGCTAAAGTGGAGTGGCAGCAACGTTTGAAGGGCCAAGCGTCGCCTGCGCTGGGAACGATCTGGCAATGATTGGTCTGGCTCCCGTCGCAGCGCAAACATCGAACGTCGAATTTCAAATGGTGAAGTGATATCCCCTTCAGCTTCCGATATTCGGTGCTGGATGGTTTTGAAGCGTGAAGTACGATGGATTCTTTTTTCTTTGTGCGTTTTTGCCAGATCTGATAATCAGCATTGTCATGAATTTGTTAGGTTTACCCGATGGCCGCATCATCAACCTCGAACACCTCGCCTACGCCGAACGCTCCGGCGAATACCTCGCTCTGCATTTCGATACTGGAGCGGAAGGAGGAATCGGCTCGGTGGTCAGGCTAAAACAAGGCGAAGGCGCGCGGCGGGTATGGGCATACCTCGCCGGTAAATGCACAGTGAAAATTGATGCGTCGCCTTAACTACGTAGGCGGGATCGACTGCACGAGCAGTTGGTGAAAGAGCGTGACCCGGAAAGCCGGCACTCTTGGAGCAAGCGCCACGTGGCACTGACTTCAGCGACTCGGCTCTTTATCAAAGATTGCGCACAAGCCCTTCGCGTAGTGGCGAAGTCGAAAGCCGTGCCTTTTGGCAAATAACGCGATTTGCATCTCCCGTTGCCTGTCCTTCTCGGGCCAAACGCGCGTCAATTCAGGCTCGTATACCGCCCAGTGATTGGCCGTCTCCAATTCTTTTGCGATTTGTCGCGCAAGCTTTTTCAAAACTCTGCACCTCCTTTCGGTCCAAAGTCAGGGCGCGACACAGGTCGCGCCGTTGCGTAACCTTTTAATTTAGCGACTAGCAAGAGGCATGCTGAGAGGTTATTCGGTTGCTTCTATCGCGTAACCTCTTGAGATTGAGTTCGCTTTATGTCTGAAGTCCCCGGATGCGTTGCTTGGATAGAGGACAAAGTGACACAACCGCCTGGGTCGGCCCGAGACAAATTGGGGTAGCACCACGCTAAAAGCTTTTCCTTTCCCGTCGGATCACGAATTGCGATGTCGTGCGTCTGCGTATTGGCGCAGGAGACAACTGCAAATAACAGTATGATTCATGAGTGATTTTGCCCATCTCGCGTCGCGCGAGGCAGATACGCGCAGAGGTCGCCGATTGGAGTATTTTACGCTCGGCTGGAATCTCATTGAAGCAGTTATTGGTATCGGAGCGGGTGTTATCGCTGGCAGCATCGCGCTGGTTGGTTTCGGCGTGGATTCAATTATCGAGAGTTTTTCCGGTGCTAGCCTGCTGTGGCGTTTGCAATCTCACGAGGCTGACGAAAAACGTGAGCAGCGCGCTCTTAAGCTCGTCGGCATAAGTTTTTTCGTACTAGCGGCCTATGTCGCGATCGACGCCGCCACAACGCTGATTCAGCGAGAACCACCCCACGCGAGCATGGTGGGGGTTTGCCTTGCTGCCGTCTCGATTGTCGTTATGCCTCTTCTCGCTCGTGCCAAGCGCCGGGTAGCTGCACGATTACATAGCCGCGCGCTTGTGGCGGATTCACGCCAGACCGATCTTTGCGCTTATCTCTCAGGCATCCTGTTTGTCGGACTTGCTCTCAACGCGCTTTTTGGCTGGTGGTGGGCGGATTCAATAGCCGCCATTCTCATGGTTCCGATTATCACGCGCGAGGGCATCGAAGCGTTGAGGGGTAATGCCTGCAACAATTGCTCCTAGTGGAACGGTCGCTGTTTGGGTTTGTATGAAATGGTTTTTGGGAATTTCTGCACACAGGTATCGTCGGGATTGCGTGATTCGAGTTTTTATCGGAGCGTTCCCTTGCGAGGGACTCATTAGACCGAACGTCTCGGAAAAACATCATCGAAAAGATCCGATCCAAACTCGTTAGGCCTCAGATGGAGATTCGCGCTGGTTCGCCGTCTGACGCAGAAGCAGTCGCCGCCTTGATTGCCAGCTTCCAGAGCGAGCTCACCGACGATCCGTCCGGCGCCGGTGCTGAGCGCTATCTTGCTTCCGTTTCAGTGCGCGCCGAGCGCGAATACCTCGCTTCAGCCCGCTATCGGTACCTTCTGGCTTTTGCTGGCCCTGAGCTCGCCGGCTTCATCGCCATACGAGACGGTTCCCATCTATTTCACTTGTTCGTCGGGCGCGCACATCAGCGCCTTGGTCTTGGACGACGTTTGTGGCAGCAGGCTTTACGAGAACTGTGCACTCCGAATAGCGAAGGCGTTTTCACGGTCAACTCAAGCCTTTCCGCAATCCCGGTCTATCGGAGGTTCAGGTTTGTTCCAGCTGGTTCGACGCAGAGCGTCCATGGCATTTCGTTTCTTCCCATGCGGCGCCGAGCCTCGCTACCGTAAGCATGTCTACCGCTTTCATACGACATATGGTTTTTTCAGAGTTGTTGGGCGCGGATTTTGTCCTCGGAATCGCGTTCGACCTACGCGTCATACCCTTTGCAACTTGACCTCGGCCTGGCTTACGCGGTAAACACGTTTATGAAAACTTCACTTCTCATCAGTCTTATTGTAACTGCCTTTGCTTGCGTTCTTGTTCCGAGCCCGACACTTGCGGCGGATACCGGCAAGCTAACAGTTAAGAGGTCCGCCAAGTTCGGTAAAAAAATGATTCTCGATGTCTATCTTGATGGAAAGCGTGTCGACCAGCTGCAGCGCGGCGTTGCTGTACACTACCTCCTTACCAGCCGGCACGCATGAGGTGAAAGTTCAGGCATCGGCACAAAAGCCAATGAACCAGGCAAGCAAGCAGGTTACGATCGCCGCAGGTAAGGATACCACGGTAACTGCATCCTGGGACGGCCAGCGACTCGTTTTACAATAGGCGGCAGCGCGCCTCTTTTGAACCGAGCCGGGCTTCCCCCGAAACCAATTCACATCGGCTGCCTCTATATCGGCAGAAATAGATTGCGAGTTGCAGTGTAATTCCAGTTGGACAACTTCGCTTGTGCAAAAGGTCAATACAACCAAAATGGCAGAGCTCACATGGTCCTCACCGAAGGGAAAATTCAGCGGTGCGGGCAAAGAGATTTCAGAGGCGTTGGGACGCAAGCCCGAGTCCACTGACCTCAACGAGCGGCATCCCTTTGATGTCGAGATTTTGCGTATTCCGCCGGGGAAGGCTCCTTATTCGTATCATTCGCACAGCGCACAGTGGGAGTTCTATCATGTGATTTCAGGCAGCGGCGTCGTCCGCCATAAAGATGGGATTACTCCGGTTGAGGCCGGTGACGCATTTATTTTCAAACCGGGTGAGCCACACCAGATCACCAATGACACGACAGAAGACATGATCCTTTACGTGGTGGCGGACAATCCAATTGGCGATTCATAGTATCAACCCGACAGTAATAAATGGGGTGTGCCGATCCCCGAGCGCAGGTGTGTCCGCTCACAGCCGGTGGACTATTTTGATGGTGAAGAATGAAACCGTTGCCTAACCACACGGCGTCGCCAATCAATCGACGACGTGCGGTTTCACTTTCGATGACATATGGTTCTTACGGAATTTTTACGGGCTGACCTTAGCCTGGAATTGCGTTTGACCTCTTGTCACGTTTTCCTGCAAACTGCCTCTATGGAGGCAGAAATAGATTGCAGCTTGCAGTCTAATTCTCGTTAGGCCGCAGGTGATAATGCTAGCCAGCCGGTAGACCTGCAATGGAAGCGCCCTTACATGTCACTCCGTTCTCGATCCAGATCGAGGCAGAGATCTTGTCTGACCTCCGAGAGCGCATTCGTAAGACGCGCTGGCCTGATCAGGCACCAGGCGCTCCTTGGGAGCAGGGGACTGACCTTGAATATCTTAGGCGGTTGCTTGAGTATTGGGCCGGCGAATTCGATTGGCAGGCACAAGAGCGCGAGCTGAACGCGGCCACTCAGTTCCGCGCCGAACTCGACGGCGTGCACATCCACTTTGTCCACGAGCGGGCCCGACACGGGCACGGTGTTCCGCTGATTTTGTCTCACGGCTGGCCGAGCACGTTCGTCGAGCTGCTTCCGCTCGTGCCATTCCTGACCGATCCACATGCCCACGGCATCGACGGTCCCGCTTTTGACGTCGTCATCCCTTCTCTTCCTGGTTACGGGTTCTCCGAACGGCCCCGTCGGACGGGCGTGAACTATCAGTACGTCGCCGGGCTGTGGCACCGCCTTATGCGTGGCTTGGGTTACGAGCGTTACGGTGCTCAAGGCGGAGATTTCGGGGCCGGGATTAGCCACCTTTATGGCGTTGAACAATCCCAGGCCAATGATTGGTGTCCATCTGAGCAATCTGGAGATTGCTCCTTACACTGGACCAGGGTCGCGACGGCTGTCCGCAGCGGAGAGAGCTTATCGCGAGCGCAACGAGGCATTCTGGCAGGAGGAATACGGTTACAAGGCAATCCAGTCCACGAAGCCTCAGACGCTCGGATACGCGCTAAACGACTCGCCGGCCGGGCTTGCCGCCTGGATTCTGGAAAAGTGGCGCTCCTGGGCAGATTCCGACGGTAATCTCGATGAGCGGATCTCCCGCGATTTCTTGTTGACCATAGTGACGCTTTACTGGGTAACGCAGACCATCACATCTTCCATGCGGGATTACTTCGACAACGACAACAAGCGGTTCCGAATCACGCTTGGACAACAGGAGTTTGTCGACGTGCCAACTGGTATCGCCGTTTTCGCCAATAATTTTGTGCACGAGGGCACACCTCCCCGCGAATGGGCCGAACGTCTCTATAACGTTCGCCGGTGGACGCCGATGCCGAGGGGCGGCCACTTCGCGGCAGCCGAAGAGCCCGAGCTGCTCGCCCGCGATATCGCAGCGTTCTTTGCCGGTTTATGAGTCTGTTTGGGCCTAAGCAGGCAATCAACGCAATTCGTAGTATCGAGAACGCGCCCATACAGTTACCGGCCAGGAAGGCAACTTTATCGGAAACCATACGCCATCGCCCAATGCGTGCGGGCTGCTGGCGATGCCTCCACCCTAACGATGATAAAGTAACTGCCTGTGGTTTTCGGAATAATGTGCGCAGCCGCTAAGTGGTCTTTCGCCCAACTGTCTGGTTGTTCCGCGAGTTCTCCATGCGAATCATAAATATGAACCGATACCTTTGCTCGGTCGACTTCTGTTCCCAGCCAGAACCAATACTCATTCCCTTTAAACAATTGTTGTCGCACCACTTTCCTTTCACCCGAAGCGAGGTCGCCTGCCCAGTAATCCTCGCGCACCTGAAATCCTTGTTTTACATAGGGTTCTGCCGCCAGAAGAGCATATGCCCGCGCGTAGACTGTGGTGGGGTCCACCGAGGCGAAAATCGCAGACGGTAGCACAACGATGGCCGCCAACAGGGAGGTCGCGCAAAGAATGAGGTTTGCGAAAGGGTTCACCCGAGATTCCTCAGTCCTTCTTGATGATGTCGTCGTCGAGCCGCGTAGTGATCTCGTTGACCTTCTTAATTGATTCGGCAGAAATGCGAGCGTTGCCGGTATTGATTAGAGGCTTTACCTCCACCAAGGCGTCCTGAATTTGATGAACGATCGGAAGATTAAACTCGGACATCGTCTGCAGTCTGGTTTGAAAATAGGTCAGCAGATCCGGCTGATGCAGAAGCTCAGCGCCGTCTTCGGAGAAATGCTGTTTCACCACAGAGGTCAATACTTCCGTGCCCCTAAGCCACCCGCCCAGACTAACGAGCTGCGACAGCTTTTCATCGTGCACTTCGTTCATTGCCTGTTGAACGCTGTTTTGAGTGCGATCCAGTTCCTGCCGCACATTTGCCCAATTGCGCTTGTCTGCCGCATCGATGATCGCCTTGGCGTGTGGCGTGATTGAATTCCCTACGCCGATTCCCTTGCCCAGTACCAGGACGCGCTGGCCAATATCTTTTACAGCAGGCGCATCCTCCGCTTGCACCGCGATAAAGCCATCGGCAATCACTGTCCCAAGCAAGAGAGCGATACGCGGTCGCTCGGTGAAATTGGGTTCTTCATCGCTGCGGACATGTTCCTTCCAGTTTACCGCACCCAGCTTGTTCAGCGCCCCGAAAAGTTCGTTCGGTAACGGCACCACGACATCTTCTACAGTCGTGGACAATTGGTTAATATTGAGGTGCTGCGGAGCCTGCGCACCATGCGCGCACAGGGCAAGGCCAAAGACCGCAGCTACCATTGAGTTCAAACGTTTACTAAACAGCACCATTGGGAGCTTTGAATGTTGATTTCGAATTCGTATTCAGTGATTTAGTAATCCGAACCTAGGCAAAACCGCTGTCCTACACAAATTCTTTACGTCTTTCTCGTTTGCGTGGTTGCCGCTGCATCCTGGGTGATTTGTTTAGATAACATATGGTTTTTTACGCCTCAACGTGCAGCTTGCCCCGTCCTCGGCGGCGTGGCTTGTCTGGTCTCGTTCAATATCACATATAGTTTTTTACGGAATTTTCAGGACGCCGGATTTTGCGCCGGAATCGCGGTTGACGCCTTGCAGTCTTTTCCGGCAAAGTCGCTCTAATGGAGATAGGAGTAGATTGTAGGTTGCAGTCTAATTCTAATTAAACCTTATGCGCTACGGCGAAGTCCGACTAAAGCACATACAACCTCGGATCCAATGTATCGCACCGATTGACGAGCCAAAAGACCGCACCGGCAGGCTCGAAGGAGACAGGCGAAGAAATTGCGAAAAGCGCACCTTTATTTTTATAGCCGTAATATTCGCCTTCGCGCTCGCTGCCTACGGCCAGCCATCCGAGCACGAGCGTAGCCGACCGACCGCAATCCTGGTCAGTCCAATCCACGAAGCCCAGGTTGTCCGCGGAGACGACGGCAAGGACCATGTCGAGTACGAGCTGCTGGTCGTCAACGCAGTCGATCAACCGGTCACACTGACGAGCCTGACGATCCTCAATCCCGCTGCAAAGGAGCTCACTCGGATCGAGGGACCGGTGCTCATCGCCGCCACCCAGACTCTCCTGGACAAGAAGCCAGTGACGGAGATTCCCGCGTCGGCCGCGGTCTCGGTCGACGTCGATCTGGTCTTGCCGCCCGGCACCGCGCCGGAACGAGTGACACACCGGCTCGAGTATAGCGTGCCGGCAGGCACGTCCACTGCGGTGTTTGTCGATCCTCCCGTAATCGACGGTCCCGAGGTGCCGATCAACCGCCAACCCGCCACCGTGATCAAGTCTCCAGTTAAGGGCAAAGGTTGGCTATCCACCAGCGCATGTTGCACGCCCAATGTCCATCGGGATCTTCGCGTCGTTGTCGACGGTCGCCGTATCGAGACGGCCGAGACGTTCGCTGTCGACTGGGCCTTGCTCAAAGGCGACAGGGTTTACGAGGGGGAGGGGGCTACAACGAGCAATTCTACGACTACGGAGCAGATGTGTTCGCGGTAGCCGACGGGACCGTGGTCTCAGTTCAGGACGGCAAGCAGGAGACGACTCCGAACAAGCCGATCACCCCGAAAACGTTGTCGGACTTCGGCGGCAACCAGGTCATGCTGGAGATTAGCCCGAACGTCTTTGCAATCTACGCACACCTGCAGCCGGGAAGTCTGCGCGTAAAGGCTGGCGACACCGTGAAGGCCGGTGCGCCCCTGGCCAGGATCGGGAACACCGGCCCGTCCCTCGGTCCCCACCTGCACTTCGGTCTGTTGAACCGCCCCGATCTCTTTACCGGACGGAGCCTGCCGTTTGTCATCGACTGTTACACCCTGGCCGGCCGAGTGGACTTCAAGGCGTCAAAGGGCGACACGCTGGCAGTCACCCCGGCTTCGAAGCAAGTCCGTTCCGTCTATCCGCTCTACGGCAGCATCCAAAATTTCCCCTAGCTCAAGCAAAAGGGTGTGCTGGTTCTACCGCTGCGGTCGGGCTACGGGCGTGGGTGCGAGTCGGACGAACCCTCGGTGATGGTGTAGGTCTGGGTGTGGGACTGGGTCTTGCTGTAGGTGTAGGCGTGGATGGCTGGTACCAAAGGTAAAGGTGAATTCCGGCGTTCCCCCAATGCTGCAACTAAAAGCCCCAACGGGAATGTGCATTACGTTGAGACCCTGCACGGCAGGTGACGTATTAAAGTGGAAGATTATGCCCAAGTAGGGAGGGGAGATAATGTAACTGTCCGCAGGAGTTCCGTTAACCATGAAATCGGTGGGCTGGACACTGCTCGGATTCGTCGGATCGCTTAAGGTAACAGAGAAATCCACCGGGGGCGTGTTGATCACGCTGCCACAATCTGGGTCACTGATGTATAGAAAACAAACTGACGGTGTTGGCGTCGGACTTGGAGGCACAGTAGCAGTTGGCGTCCCAGTTGCAGTAAGAGTTGGCGTCGCAGTCGGAGTTGCTGTTGGCGTTGAGGAACCGGATTGCGCGCAGTATTTGCCGCCGGTGTTGAAAACGCTCACCCTATTGTACCTTCCCACACGATCATTTCACTGCCCGTCCAGACCGCCGTGTGCCAGAAGCGCGCAGTGGGGGCGCCGCTGGTGCTGGTGGCGGTCCAGTTATCTGTGCCGGGATCGTATCTCCCACCGGTGTCTAACGAGTTGGCGTTTTCATCGCCGCCCCAGACGATCATTTCGCCGCCAGTCCAGACCGCTGTGTGCGCCTCTCGACCAACAGGCGCGTTCGTAGTACTAGTGGGTGTCCAGCTGTCCGTACCGGGATTGTACCTTCCGCCGGTATTGCGGTAGCTATTCGGGCTATTAAATCCACCCCAGACGACCATTTCAGTACCGGTCCAGACCGCCGTGTGCCAGACTCGGACGTCCGGCGCGTTGGTCATACTCGTTGAAGTCCACGTGTCCGTATTCGGATCATATCTGCCGCCGCTATTGAGGATTGTGATGTCGTTCACGCCACCCCAAACGATCATTTCGTTGCCAGTCCACACTGCGGTATGAATCTCTCGGCCAAGCGGCGCGTCTGTGGTGCCGGTGGCGATCCACGTATCGCTAACCGGATTGTATCTCCCGCCAGTATTGACATGACCTGTGGCACTACTTCCGCCCCACACGATCATTTCTTTGCCTGTCCAGACTGCCGTGTGAGAGTATCGGCCATCGGGTGCATTGGTGGTGTTGATAGCAGTCCAAGTGTCCGTGCTCGGATCGTATCTCCCGCCGGTGTTCAACCGGCTGCCGTTGTTATATCCACCCCAGACGATCATTTCTTTGCCAGTCCAGACCGCCGTGTGAGCGAACCGGGCGCTAGGCGCATTGGTAGTGCTCATGGGAGTCCAACTGTCTGTGCTGGGATTGTATCTCCCGCCAGTGTTCAAGCCATTAATGCGATCAGTGGTCCCGCCCCAGACGATCAATTCACTGCCGGTCCACATTGCGGTAGGGAGCATTCGGCCATCGGGCGCGCTCGTGGTGCTGGTGGCTGTCCACGTGTCGTTAGTGCACGAAGGACCGCCTGTAAGAATATTGCCAGAGCTCTTCGTGTGATCTATGGCGGAGTTAGTAGCCTTTTGCTGTCCGAGCACGAGCGGGATCACAAAGGCAGACAGGAGCAGAAACAGGTAAAACGCGCCTCGAACAACATACGCCTTACTCGACGGCGGATTTTGTTTTTTCATAAACCGGCGTTTAAACGTGGCGAGGGTTCATTCTGATCAAACGCGGATCAAAATGTCGAGAGTTTTCTATGACATATACAAGGTCCGATGTTGTTAATGGGGGCAAAACGATGCTTGGTGTGAAAATGCGGGGAGGTGGTTTTAGGGGTCTGGCGTTTAGTTAGCCCACAGCGTGTTTGAAAAAGCTCGCATCGTTGCGATTCGCCGCGAGCGGCGGGCGCCTGCCTGGGACTTGAATAAGGATTGGTGTGCGAAATTGCAGGAATTGGGATCATCCCCGGTGGGAAAAGATCATCAGCTAGATGCGTAGAGCGACTCGATGGGAGGATCGAGGAAAAGCCGCCTAGACCTTATGGCTGCGGGCGCTGGGTGAACGGGCGAGCGCGAGTGGGGAGAAAGGCGGGTGTGTTTGCCGTTCATTTTAACCGCGGGTTGCTTCCTTTAGGGAGCAGAGCCGCACAAACGGGCGGGACAAATGTTCCGCAACGTTTCGATTGTCAATTCAATGCGAACAGGCAAACACACCTATGAAAACTGAACTCTATGTTGGGTTGGATGTCGATAAAGAATGGATGGTAATTGCGCTGGCGGAGTGGGGCCGTAACGGCGCGGTGCAGGATCAAGGCGCGATCAGCAATGATCTGCACGCGCTGGAAAAGTGGCTTGGCCGGTTGCGCAAGCGGTACGGGCCTGAAGTGATTATCCGCGCGTGCTATGAAGCGGGTGTGCGGGTTTACGATTGCGCGACGCCTGAGGCGACTGGGAGTGGAGTGCGCGGTGGTGGCGCCTTCACTCACGCCCACCCGGGCAGGCGATCGGCTTAAAACCGACCGGCGCGATGCGCGCAAATTGGCGCGGTTGCTCCGGGCCGGTGAACTCACAGCGGTTTACATACCCGAAGCAACCGACGAAGCGATTCGCGATCTGTGCCGGGCGCGGAGCGATGCGGTGGATGATCGGCGCCGCTCACGTCATCGTTTAAAAGGGTTCCTCTTGCGCCACGGGTATCGCTACCAGGGCAAAACCTCCTGGAGCGCGGCGCATGAACGTTACCTGCGCGAACTGGTGTTGCCGCATCCGGCGATGAAGGTCATTCTGGAGGAATACTTGATCTCGGTGCAACTGGCCAGCGAACGGATCGCGCGTTGCGAAGCGGCCATGAGCGAGTTGTTAGGCAAATGGCGGTTGGAGCCGGCGGTGCGCGCGTTGATGGCCATGAAAGGCTTCCAGACGGTGGCGGCCATGATCGTGGTGAGCGAACTGGGAGCGCTGGACCGCTTCAGCCATCCGCGGCAGGTGATGGCGTATCTGGGCCTGGTGCCGAGCGAGCACACTTCCAGTGACAAGCGTCGCCAGGGCGCAATCACCAAATGCGGTAACGCCCATGCGCGTTGGTTGCTGGTGGAGTGCGCCCAGCATTACGCTGCGCCGCCCAAAGTGAGTAAAGAACTCAGTCGCCGCCAGCAAAACCAATCCCGGGCGGTGCGAGCGCTCAGCTGGAAAGCACAGAACCGTCTTCATCACCGTTACTGCCGGTTGATGGCCCGCCGGCTGCAGCGCAACAAAGTGATCGTAGCCATAGCGCGCGAGCTGTGCGGCTTTATCTGGGAATTACTCCGCACTCAGGAGTGTTATCGCGCACCCTCCCCCTCGGGAGTCAATTAGTTGTTCGAGGGGAACAGTTCCAGTTGAAAGGAGGTCCACTACCAAGGATCTGCGAAAAATAACGCCCATTACTCAGGCATTGGATCTGAGGCGGCAGGGTCACGGTAGCCAATCCACGATGTCTCGTTAGCGTTAGGCTTGGAGCGATTCAAAGCTAAGCACGCGTCACCTAGACTGTCGGACAAGAGCTGCGGTGAATAAAAAGAATGCCGGAAAGGTCACGCAAAGGATAACCCGCGAATATCAGCCTAACCAACCGCCGGGAAAACTAACTCACCCCGACTGACTCCGGCCGCCTCAAACCCGCTGCCACTCACATCGAGATAACAGCGATCCAACGTTCGCCCCAGGAGAACTTTTGCCCATTGACAAATCCACAGCCATATCAACGAGACGGAGCTGAGGCACCGGGATGATCTGGCTCTATGCGAATGCCCAACTGTGCGAGGGAAGCTTTTGACAAATTCTCGGAGAAACTGTTCATCGCCACAGGCTTCGTTCTCGTAGCAGTAGCGCCATTTCTCAAATGCCTTCGCGTTCTTCTGAAGATTCTCTTGCACGTCGTGAAGCGACTTGTTTAGCACATTTGCAATTGCTTCCTGCAAATTCTCAGGAACGCTTTTGAAGAGCTTATCTAAGTCATGCTCTTTTGGAATTGCTGAAAGACTACCATTAGCAGAGTGAACGATTAGCGCCTTGATAGCAATTTCTGCTGCAAATGCAATACAGGTAATCGCAGCGGTAACAATCGGGAATCGTTCTACGATTAGGTGTCTGAAAAACAGGTTTCCATGCTGTACCCGCTGATACATAGAATCGTCGAGGGTTTCGTACACCATCAAAAACGTCTTTGCCTGCTGTGCAATAACGTTGGTATGACTCATTAACTTGAGTGTTAAATCCGGCTTGAGTTCAAGAGGTGGGAGCACAAAATCACCGTTGCCATGGAAATGCTTGTAACTGACAGCTGTCATGAACGGCAAGACTAAAGAGGAGACTTTGGTCAAAGGGCGCCCGTGGCTGGCCGTCAGGAAAGGGCCTTTCCGGCCTGAGGAATCAAGACCGATGCCCGCTGGCGGTGATCGGAGGGCACGGGGTGGATGGCAAACACTGCGGGGCTGATGCGGACGAAGGAGCCCGCCTTACGTCCCGGCGCGTTGCGCTTTGCAGGCTCGAAGCGCGTTGAGCAAAACTGCGCTGCATTTCAGAGCGAATCGCGAGCAACTGGCGCAAGTGTTCGCGTAGTCTCCAGAGTTCATCGATCGCGGCGAGCGTTCGCAAGTGGACTTCATGCGTTGCGTTTGGGATCCGCAAGATGGTTTCGCGGATTTTGTCCAGCGCGTTGATGAGTTCTTGGGTGTCGAAGAGCCAGGGATCGGGAAGTTGTTTGTCTGCGGCGGCCGGTAGTGTGCTCTGGGATTTGTTTGGGCGGGACGCGATCGCGTTTTGTTGGTCTAGACGCTGTTGTCTGCGAGCTCGGGACGCGTTCGTATTCATGGCGCGGGTTGAGTTTCCCGCGCTTGCAACGGGTGGGGTCCGACCTCGACGGACTTGGACCGGTCTTCAGCGGTCCGCCTCAGAGCAGCTGTCGTCCTGAAGTGTGAGTGAGGGTGTGCGGGGGGTGTCCAGAGTTTTTTGTTGACACACGCCGAGCATAGCGATTGGTGTTGCCTCCGATTGGAGCGGATTCCCTCGAATTGCCCTTGACATCTTCAGGCTGAACAATTTAGACCCGAGATGTGCTCGCGATCTTCCTAGGAATTATCAGTGCGCTTGGTCTGGTTATCTGGGAACTTCGCAATGCGCCAATTGGTTACGAGAGTGAAGATGGGTTCCACCTTGGGGAGCAATTTTTTCCGTAATGGCGCATGTGCGCCGCTTACGCTATAATTGGAGCCGTGGAAGGTAAGGACGCCAATCAAGAGGCCTTAGAGCAAGTCGAACGAATAACAGAGTCCGAGCCTGTCTCAGGCGAAGACCTTCTCGGCTCGGAAGACTTGCAGCGGCAGCTCCGCGAAGCCAAGGAACGCGAACGTAAGCGCGAGCAATCACACGAAGCCAAGGATTAGTTTCACATTGGCAGCATCATAGTGTCGCCAAACTTCGGAGAGGCTTTGTCGAGTCTGTCCTTAAACTCCTGATAGCTGTCGCAGCCCTTCATTAAAAAAACGACATTTGAAATATGCTGTTGGAGTTCCGGTACGCCGATGTCCTCAGTCAAGTGTTGGTGGAACTTTCGTGGCCGAGATCCAGAAGGCTTTCTAGGGACCAATTCTTTAAGCTTTTTCAGAATACCAGGGGCTAGGCGACGATAAACGATGTCGTTAGTCCAATGGCCGACATACTGTGGCTTTTTCGCTCCCGTGTTTGGAGGAAACGGTACGTTTTTAAGTCGAAATAGTTGGCGATAGAATTCTGTTGGAAATCGCTGCGTCCATTTTGCCCATTCGTCCGTGACGTATTTCTCCAAAATTTGGCGGAGCGCCAGACGGTCGCGAACTTCTTGGTATCCCGTCGCCTCATCTACAAGCGCGACAATGCCTAGCCGCGCTAGTCCTCGCATAATGATCTCGCAGGCTTTAGCAATCTTTTGCTGCGACGCATGCAACGCACCCGGAACATCGCGTGCGGCTAGATAGACTTCGCACACCATCGGGACGATCTCGGCCCTGTAACCTCTCTTTGAGCCACCGGCAGGTGTCCGATATTCTATCATCTCTAGTACGCTTTCTAAATCCTTGCTAATGAACGGAGTAAGGTTGTTTGCCTCTAGGAAATTGGGCTTTCCGGTACGCTCGTATGTTCCCTTCCACGGTCGTCCGAGTGCCTGCATGAAACCTGAACTGCTGATTAGCCGTACTATTTCGCCGTCGATTTCGACCACGGCAGCATTGATCTTAGTAGGTCCGAGTTGAAGATCGCCCTCAAAGTGAGCTACTGGTTTTGACCATCTAGTTTCAGCGGCCTTTTGTGCGATTTCCGACAGTTGTTTCGCGGACAAAGCCTCTGCTCTGGCTTTCCCGCCCATCTCTTGAATTGATTCTGGTGGCTGCATGCATACTACTAGATCACTGATTATTCTTGCTTGCAAGCAAATAATTTCTTGACTTGAATATGCTTGCTTGAGATAGTGAGGACATGGCAAACAAAAGACTCTCCAAAGAGAAGCAAGCTTTAGTTTTGGCGGCATTGTGCGAGGGCACGCCTATTGAAGCCGTCGCCAGAATGTTCAAGATCGGAACGAACACGATCACGCGAGTTATCCGCGAAACTGGCGAAGCGTTTGCCGATTACATGGACAAGGAACTGCGCGACCTACCATGTAGCCGAATCGAAATGGATGAGCAGTGGCAGTACGTCGGCTGTCACGCTGGCAGACTTCCGAAAGACGACAAGACGGAGCGCGGGGACTATTGGCTATGGGCGTGCATCGACGCGGATACGAAATTGATCTTTTCGCACAAGATTGGGAAACGCGATTGGTGGACCGGAAACACGCGAATTCAAATCGCTACTGACAACCTCAGGGCATATCCATTTCACATCCGACAACACTTCGGATATGAGGGCTACAGCTACGGAACCGAAACAAAGATATTCGGCGAGCCAAAGCTGCCAGACGGCACGCTGGCGCGTCTCGGACGCAATGAAGGCGTTCGCAAGATGCAAACAGCGGAACGGGCGGCAGTAGTAGGCTCGCCGGACTTAGAAAGCCTCACCACGAGTCATATAGAGCGCGCGTTTTTGACCACACGTCAGGAATTGAAGCGGTTTGGACGCAAAACACTCGGATACAGTAAAAGCGTGGAAATGCACAAGCACGCGCTCGCGATTCATTTTGGCGTTTACAATTTCGTGCGAAAACATCACACGCTCGGAACCACGCCAGCGGTAGCTGCTGGACTTGAAGAAAAGCCGTGGGATTTAGAACACGTCGTACAAATGACGGTGAATTACATGCGCCGAAAGAAAGATACGATCTCCAAATTAGAATTTCCAAAGTTGGATTAGTTAGGAGGTGAACGTTTATGACATATCGAAAGAAAAGAGGCCACGATACGTGGCATTGGTGTCGCAACTGCGGCGATTGGCCAACCTCTGATTATGAGGAAAAAGAATCATCCGGTAGACCGACAACCGGCGAGCTTTGCAATCAATGCAAAAGCAAGGAAAGCGCCGGTACGTGTCAGTCATCGTAACTAACCCACAGACTCCGCGTAATAGCGAAGTCAAAGTGGGCAGCATCTCCGACGAACATCACGTCGGAGATGTGGTGACTGTAATCAACTCGCGTTTCTCGCGCGAACTGGTCGAAGCAAAAGAGGCAAACGACGCGACCCCAATACGCTCGCGGGACAATGCGTTCCCAAATCGAGTCGGGGACATGGAAGTTAAAGCCTTCTAGGCGACCACAGCATTTGCAGCGCTGGCGTTGGGCGCCCTTAACCCTCATGGGCAATCGGAGGCAACACCTAGCGATTTTATATGACATATATTGTCTGATGTTGTTGAGGGTGGTTCGCGCTGAATGCCGAACTCCTCAAAAGCGGGTCTTCGCCGCTGTTCCCTGCTCTTGACGGCATCCCCCTGGCGGATAGCGTCGCCGAGTTTGCAACTCACCTTACCATGAAGATTTCTCGAACTTTGTTGATCTACTGCCTGGCGCTCGGTTTTTGCGTGACTTTTGCCTTTCTGCAACCGGCGCGCGCAGCGCGAGAACCGGTTTCCGGTGACATTCAGCAGATGATGACTCCGGAGGAATTCAAAGCTGCTGGTTTGGGCAAGCTCTCGCCTGATGAACTGGCGAAGCTCAATGCCTGGCTCCAGGGTTACCGTCAGGTCACTGAACAAGCAGCCGAAAAGAAAGCTTCAGCGCGAGCGGAGCGAACCAAGCTTGATGTGCTCGTGAGCCGCGTGGATGGAAGCTTTAACGGGCTGACAGGCAGGACGATTATCCGTTTGGAGGACGGCACGATATGGAAGCAGGCGAACGCCGATGACCGCTATCGCTCGAAAAATACCGATCACCCTGCAGCCGTCGTCATTCACGGCATTTTCGGCTACAAAATGCAGCTCGAAGGCACCCAGGCCTTCTACGTCGATCCGGTGCGCCGCCCGTAGCGAGCTCGTGTCAGGCCAGTGGGCTGCGTCGCCGCCGGCGTGGAAAGCACACGTCCGAGGCCGAACTCAGCGTGGATGAGCCGCGCTGCGCGCTCTGCTTCCTTTTCGTCGATAATGACGGCGATCTTAATCTCCGAGGTGGAAACCATCTGAATATTGATGTTGGCGCGTCCCAGGCATTCGAACATTCGCGCTGCGACGCCTGAGTGGGATCGCATTCCAATGCCGACTACGCTTAGCTTGGCTACGCCACTCGCGGTGTTCAGCCGTTTTGCCCCCAGCTTGCCCAGCACCGGCATCAGGATCGTCCGCGCGTTCTCCAGCTCGTCTTCGTGGATTGTGAACGAAATGTCGGTGGTCCCGTCGATCGACGCATTTTGCACGATCATATCGACGATAATGTGCGCCGCGCCGATATCGGAGAAAATCCGGGCGGCGATTCCGGGCTGATCACGTACCCCGGCGATACTGAGCTTTGCCTGATGCCGGTCGAGGCTGATGCCGCGAATTACGATGTCTTCCATGCTCGGAGTCTCTTCCCGCGCGACCGTCCCGCCGGCCTGCGTAAAGCTCGATCGAACCTCAAATTTGACCCCGAATTTCTTGGCGAACTCGACCGCGCGCGACTGCATCACTTTTGCGCCACTGCCAGCCATCTCAAGCAGCTCATCATAAGCGACTTCGTTGAGTTTTTCCGCATCTTTAACAATTCTGGGATCGCAGGTAAAAACCCCGTCAACGTCGGTAAAAATCTGGCAGGCGTCCGCGTTCAATGCGCCGGCCAGCGCAATCGCCGTCAGATCCGAGCCGCCGCGGCCAAGCGTGGCGGCCTCGCCTTCCGGGGTCTGGCCCTTGAAAACCAGCCACGATGACGATGTAGTCGTCCGCGAGCAGCTCGTGAATTCGCTTTGGGCTGATGTTCGCGATTCGGGCCCTGGTGTGATTGCGGTCGGTCAAAATTCCGGCTTCGGCGCCGGTCAGGGAGATTGCTGTGCCGCCCAGCACGTTTACCGCCATGGCGGTCAAGGCTGCGGCGGCCCGTTCGCCGGTTGAAAGCAG
Source organism: uncultured Verrucomicrobiae bacterium (assembly GCA_963838045.1). GTDB lineage: Bacteria > Verrucomicrobiota > Verrucomicrobiia > Chthoniobacterales > UBA10450 > Udaeobacter. The sequence continues at coordinate 241,527 of CAWIPQ010000008.1, forward strand.
GAGGTCGAGCTCGCGCTTGGTCGGGTTCGGCGAAACAGCGGCTAGCGAGCCGAAGGAGTTCGTCAGTTACACCTCCCATGGCGGAAATCACGGCCACCACCCGGCACCCCTCGCGTTGGGTCTGAATAATTCGCTCGGCGACGTTACGGATCCGTTCCGGTGTGCCAACCGAGGTGCCACCATATTTTTGGATTACCAGGCGCATGTTCAGATCGACTTTAAACCACATCTCATAACCGTCATTCCGAGCGGAGTCGAGAACGGAGCGGCTCGTGGAGGCCGCGACATGGACGGGCAGGCTGTAGATTGAGCGAATGGGAATTGAGCGAATCCCGTGGTCCGATTCATAGCTGACTTCACCGGGATGTCTCGACTTCGCTCGACATGACAGATAGCAATAGTGGGAAGCTACGGTTCAATCGCGCGTCGCACGTCGGTTACTGTTGCGGCGACCGGCCTTAATTCCGTCATGCCTTGAAGAATCACATCAGGATCTTTCAATCCATGTCCAGTGACCGTACAAACGATACGGCTGCCTTCCGGGATTTTCCGGAACGGATATGCGGCTTCATTTGAATCGCAGCATTTGAACAGCCCCGCGATTGGTGCGGCGCTCGCCGGCTCGACAAAAATTCCTTCGTGTTGCGCAAGCCAACTTTGCGCTGCCAGAATATTTTCATCGCTCACTACGTCGATCGCGCCGCGCGATTCCTTGATGGCCGCACGGGCCTGCTTCCAGCTGGCTGGATTTCCGATCCGAATCGCCGAGGCAATTGTCTCAGGCTTGTCGATTATCCGCTGATGGAAAATCGGTGCCGCGCCGGCTGCCTGGAATCCGATCATCGCCGGCAATTTCGTTGATTTCTCGTGCGCGGAAAATTCCCGGTAACCCGCCCAATAAGCAGTGATGTTTCCTGCGTTGCCGACGGGCAGCAAATGGAAATCGGGCGCGTTACCCAGTTCATCGATAATTTCGAACGCAGCGGTCTTTTGGCCTGCGATCCGGTCCGGATTAATCGAATTCACAATTGTAAAATCTCCGGTCTCGCCAAGCTCTCGCACGATTCGCAGCGCGTCATCGAAATTGCCTTCGATCGCAACGATTTTTGCTCCGTATGCGTAAGCCTGCAGCAGTTTGCCGGTGGCGATTTTTCCCGCCGGCAAAATCACCACGCATAAAATTCCGGCTCGCGAAGCGTAGGCGGCTGCCGACGCTGAAGTGTTTCCAGTCGAAGCGCAGATGAGAGCTTTGGTGCGATTTTCGACAGCTTTCGAAACCGCTACAGTCATCCCACGGTCCTTGAACGACCCTGTCGGGTTGACCCCTTCGTTCTTCACGAAAACTTCGCAGCTGCGGCCGACCCGTTCGCTGAGTCGTGGACAATAAATCAGCGGAGTATTTCCTTCACCGAGGGAAACAAGCGGCGTCGCAGCGGAGATCGGCAGAAATTCGCGGTAACGCTCGATCACTCCCCTGCTCCACTGTGATTTTGTTGTTGTCGAATCCATTCAATTTTCTTATGCGAAGCAAATTCGCGCGATTGTCGATCGGAATGCGATATGTAAACTCAACCGTATGCCTGCCCTTAGCAAAACCGATAAGCTGCGGCTGCTGACGCTCATTCTGGAGAGCCGGCACGCGGATTTGCGCGAACAGAATTTGATTCGTCAGGGCAAAGGACATTTTCACGTTTCGGGAATGGGCCACGAAGGGCTGGCTGCGGTGTCCATTCAGATGGAGCCGGACGATTACATCGTTTCCTACTACCGCGACCGCGGCCTTGTCCTTGGACGCGGCATGACCACGCGTCAGCTTGGCCTGGAATATTTTGCCAAGCGCAACACCGGCAGCGGCGGGCGTCAGATGCCTTCCCATTATAGCAATGCAGACCTGCACATCTGGAGTGTGCCCACGCCAACCGGCGCACAACTCCTTCCCGCGTGCGGCATGGCCTGGGGCATCAAACTCGATGGAAAGAAAAATCTTGTCGTCACAACGGTCGGCGACGCCGCGACGCGTCAGGGAGATTTCTTCGAGGCCATTTGTTTCGCGAAGGAAAAGAAACTGCCGATGCTTTTTCTGGTCGAAGACAATGCCTATGGCATCAGCATGCCCACGCGTAAAACGAACCCGCTTGCTTTAGAAATCCTTGAACCTGGAAACTGGCGCAAAGTCGAAGGACAAGACGTTCAGCAGATCTACGACGCTACGGCCGAAGCGTTCGAGAAGATTCGCGCTGGCGGCGGACCATTCTTTTTCTGGATCCGGATGGAGCGTCTGTCGAGCCACACCAGTTCCGACGATCAGAAACTTTACCGCGCTGTCGAGGAATTGCGGGAGCTTGAGAAATCCGATCCGTTAGGGTGCTGGAAAGAGCGGCTGATCAAGGATGGCGTGATCAGCCAGGAGCAATACGCGGAGCTCGACAACGAAATTAAGGAACGCGTTCGTCGCGAATATGCCGAGGCGGAAAAAGCCGCGGACCCATCGCCTAACGAACTCCTTGCAAACGTCACGGCACAAGGAACGGCGGTTTCCAAACCGCCGCGAGGCGCTTTGGAAAGCGCCTCTCCTTGGAACAAAGAAATCCTTCCTGCCGGCAAATACCGTATTGGAGATACCGTAAACAAAACCTTGCGGGCTGGTCTGGACGAAGATCAGCGCCGGATTGTTTTCGGCGAAGACATCGAAGATCCGAAAGGCGGCGTATTCCGTCTGACGCAGAAGCTTTCGACTGAGTTTCCCGAACAGGTTTTCAATTCGCCGCTCGCCGAATCGACCATTCTGGGAGTCGCATGCGGGCTGGCTGCGTACGGCAAGCGCCCGGTGTTCGAGATCCAATTCATTGATTTCATTTATCCGGGATTCAATCAGCTTGTGACCAACATCTCGACGTTGCGGTGGCGATCGTTAGGAAACTGGAAATGTCCGGCAGTGATTTATGCGCCGTATGGTGCGTACCTGCCGGGCGGCAGTTTGTGGCATAGTCAGGCAAATGAGTCTGCGCTTGCCCATTACCCGGGATTAAACGTCGTAATCCCCAGCACACCTGCCGACGCTGCCGGATTGCTATGGACGGCGATGCATGCAGAAGATCCGGTTATCTTTCTGATTCCAAAACATCTGCTTTGGGCAGAGCACGAATATAAGGAGCCAATTCGTGCCGTGCCGTTCGGCAAAGCGCGCAAGCTGCGCGAAGGCTCCGATGTCACAGTCGTGGCCTGGGGGAATACCACAGAGAAATCGCTGGAAGCGCTAGACAAGATTGGCAACGAAATCAGCGTCGAGCTGATTGATCTCCGTTCAATCGTGCCGTGGGATACGGCGACCATCGAGGAATCCGTGCGCAAGACAGGCCGGCTCGTTGTGGTCCAGGAAGACACGGTGAATTGCAGCGTCGGGCAGATGATTATTTCACACGTCACCGGCGCGCCCGATCTTTGGAACGAAATGGTCGCCCCGCCCATCCTCGTCAGCAAACCGAACGTAATGATCGGTTACAATCCGATCTACGAGTATGCGGCGTTGCCGGACGTAGAGCGCATCGTTTCTGCAATCAGATGCTCCATCTCAACGAAGCATGAGCGCGCAGCTGTAGCCGCGGGCGTCGACCGCGGGCCTGATGTAACAGAACCACAGTTCGTCGAGCCGGGGTCGGCGCCCCCGGCTACAACGGAACCAGGACGAACGGCGTGTCCAAAACATCACCGTTCCTGTGATGGGAGAAGGCATTCGGAACGCGAAAATTGTTTCGCTTCTTAAAAAACCTGGAGAACCGGTCCAGCTCGATGACGAGTTGTGCGAAGTCGAAACCGATAAAGCTGTTTATCCAATTCAATCGTCATTCGCCGGAGTAATGGGCGAATGGAAAACCCAGGTGGGCGACACAGTTGAGATCGGTGAAGAATTGGGCACGATCGTTACCAGCGAACCTGCGTTCGCAGAACAATTCGAAACCGCAGCAAAAGAATCCGCCCCTCGAAAAACTGTAGCGGCAGCCGTGCCGGCTGCGGAGACTGGTGATCGCAACCGAACGGCGCGTGAAACTGCTTTGGGAAAGCCGGGGTCATCGCCCCCGGCTACAGGGAAAGTAATCGAGCCTGCTCTTTCGCCGACGATTACGCGAAAATTGAACCGCGTCATTCCCGCCAATTTACAAATCGACGCGCGGTGGGAAGCGATCCGGCAAACGCGCGCGGCGACGAGAAAGAAAGATCCCGAGCATGCTCCCTCTCCTTCTGTGATGATCGCGTGGTCAGTGGTGCGGGCGATGGAAAAGCATGCCCCGTTTCGCCGGTTGATTCTCGAGGACGACCAGATCGTGCAACATGACGATTTCGATTTGGGCGTTGCGGTCGCATTGGAAGACGATCGCCTGGCAACGGCCGTGATTACAAAAGCGAATCAAAAAAGCTGGACGGAATTTGTTAAAGCCTATGACGAGGCAATCGCCGCGACACGCGCGGGTCGGGTTGATGCCATGAATGCGCCAGTTGTTATCACCAGTCTCGGTGCGTTTGGCGTAAAAGCCGGCGCGCCGATTGTCGTGCCGCCATCAGTAGGCACGTTATTTGTGGGCACGGCGCACCGCGAACTGATTCCAAACAAAAACGGCGACCAGAGCGCGGAAGTCATTACGCTCTCACTCACCTTCGATCATCGAGTCGTAAACGGCGCCGGCGCAGCCGCTTTCGCCAACGAGCTCAAAAACCAAATCGAACGCTTCAAGATCCCGTCCGCAAAAGTGCTCGCCGCTTCCGCCGCCAGGCGCTGAAGATTTTCCCGGCTACATCCAATCTTCCGTTACGCTTCGTAACTTAAGTACGGCCGATCTTCACGACCGAACGAAGTCAAACATCAACGGAAAGGGATCTTATGGAACGAAAACTCGAAGGGAAAAGAGTGGCTATCCTTGTGGCGGATGGCTTTGAGCAGGTGGAAATGACAAAACCGCGCAACGCGCTCAAAGAAGCGGGCGCGGAAACGAAAATCGTTTCTTTGAAAGCAGGCAAGATTGAAGGCATGAATCACGCGGAGAAAGGCGATAAATTCGATGTCGATCTTACGCTGGACGAAGCGCGTCCGGAAAAATTCGATGCGCTCATGATTCCGGGCGGTCTTTACAATCCCGATGCCATGCGCACAAACGAGAAGGCGCTGGGATTTGCGAGGCATTTTTTCCGCGAAGGCAAGCCGGTGGCGGTGATCTGTCACGGCCCACAGGTTTTGATCAATGCGGACCTTGTTCGAGGAAGAAGAATGACCTCCTGGCCAGCCATTCAAGTGGACATGCGCAACGCGGGCGCGCGCTGGGTCAACGAGGAAGTGGTAGTGGACAACGGATTGGTCTCCAGCCGTCAACCCGACGACATTCCAGCCTTCAATAAAAAAATGATCGAAGAATTCGCCGAAGGTCGGCATAAGACAGCAGTAGCGGCGTAGCGCTGATTTAGGACAGGCGGCGGTTCAAAGGGGGGCGGCAACGCAAGGGAATTGTAGGGCGTCTGTGTCAGCCCCGAACGCTTTCGGGGTTCAAAGAATGGAGCCCGGCGAGAGCCGAGCGACATGGACGGGCAGCCCCGAGGGTGAAGCTCGCTGGCGCGAGCGAATCAAACGCCCTACAATCATTGTGCCCGCGCTGTATGACGACCGCCAACAAAATCACCGTTGTCCGGATCTTGATGATCCCTGCGTTCGTGACAATGGCGATTTATTATGGCGAGAGCATCAAACGCGGCCAACCCCTTGAATGGCAACGCTTCGCTGCGATCGCGATCTTTGTTCTTGCTGCGGTAAGCGATGGACTGGATGGCTACGTGGCGCGTCGGTACAACCAGCGCAGCACCCTCGGCGTCATTCTTGATCCCGTTGCCGATAAGGGATTGTTGCTCAGTGGCATCATCACCTTGAGCCTGACAAATTGGAGCGAGTTCGGGCCGGAAGCTGGAAAATTCCCTGTCTGGTTCCCGGTGCTCGTGATTTCTCGGGATGCCATTCTGCTGGTCGGGACACTCATCCTGTATTTACTCAACGGAAAAGTAGAGGTCCAACCACACTGGACAGGAAAAATCGCCACCGTATTGCAGATGTTCGCCATCGGATGGGTGATGCTGCAGATCTACGTCGTTCCGCTGTTTTACATTGTACTTGCTGCCGGACTCTTCACTTTGATCTCAGGGATCATTTACGTCACCGACGGCGTTCGGCAGTTGCAGGCCGCAGGGCACGCGCATCCGGCGAAATCGTAAATGCGCGCCGCATCAGAAAATGACCCGAACACGGCACCAAGCGTCGCAATCGTAGGGCGGCCGAATGTAGGCAAGTCCGCGCTGTTCAATCGCCTCGTAGGCCGGAAGATTTCGATCGTCCACGATCAGCCGGGGATCACACGTGACCGGCTTTCGGCAATATGCACACGGGGTAAACGCCCATTCGCATTGTGGGATACCGGCGGCATTGTCGGTGCTGGCGAATCCGAACTGACAGAGCAAGTGCGCCGCGCTGCCGATGAGGGGCTGCGTCAAAGCGATGTTCTCCTTTTTCTGGTGGACGCAAAGGACGGCTTATCGCCGATCGACCAGGAACTGGGTCGAATGCTGCGCAAAGCGCGAAAACCAGTGGTGCTCGTGATTAACAAGATTGATACCGACAAGCACGAGCCATTGGCGTCGGAGTTTGATTCGTTAGGCTTCGGCCAAACAATTTTGGTCAGCGCAGAACATGGCCGCGGGATTTCGGACCTGCTGGACGCAATTGAACTCCAGCTCCCCTCGCCTGCCAACATCAAACATCAAACACTTGTCCGCCATAGCCTCGGCGAAGGCGGATCAAACAAGTCACCGCCGCGGCGGAACATCCAATTGCCATCGCCATCGTCGGTCGGCCGAACGTGGGCAAATCTTCGCTGATCAATTCCATCGTCCACAGCGAACGCGCGATTGTGAGCGAGTTACCCGGAACAACGCGGGACGCCGTCGACGTTCTTTATCAGCGCGACGACCGAACCTACGTTTTCATTGACACCGCTGGAATTCGACGGCGCGGCAGGCATTCAAGCTCCGCGGAAGTCTTCAGTGTGATGCGCGCCGAACGCAGTATTCGCCGGGCTGATCTTTGCATCCTCACTGTCGATCTCACCACAGGCGTGACTGCGCAGGACAAACGGATCGGGGGATTGATCCAAAAAGCGCGAAAAGCGGCAATCATTGTATTGAACAAATGGGACTTGGTTAAGCCGGCGCGCAGAGAAAAGCAGGTCACAAGACAACTTGCCGATGAAACGCGCGCCAGAATTTTCTTTCTCGAATACGCGCCGGTGTTGATCACTTCTGCCTCGACGGGCGAGAACGTCGATCAGCTATTTGCATTCGTGGAACAAATCCAACGCGCGGCGCAAAAACGCATCGGCACGGGCGTTCTTAACCGCTTACTCCGCCAGGCATTCGAAGCGAATCCACCTCCGTTGAGCAAAGGGAAACGGCTGAAATTATTTTACGCAGCTCAATCCTCAGGCGTTGAGCACCATTCTTCCAGGGAGGAAGGAACCTCTGTGACGTCAGCGCTCCGGCGCGGCAGCCAAACGTCCCGACAGGCCGGGCGGAGCCAGACGCTCTCACCCCCGGAATTCGTTCTCTTCGTGAACGATCCCGGTTTGATCAATGAAAACTATCGCCGTTATCTTGAAGCTCGCATTCGTAAGGCGGAACCGTATCCAGGTCTGCCGTTAATTCTAAGGTTGCGTGCCCGCGTTCAAAAGAAACGCGATTAGCTTGCCCTCCGAAAACAGCACCTGGCACTCGGGCAATAAGTCCCGCTTTGATCGAACGTTCCGCCCGTCAAACGTGTCTGACCAGACCGTATGAAATCGACGCAGGAAATTACGCAGGAAGTCCGAGAGCTAGGCCAATGGATTCCGACGCTCCGTCAAGAGGTCGGTCACGTTGTAATAGGACAGAAGTATCTGGTGGATCGTCTTCTGCTCGGACTTTTGGCCAACGGTCATCTCCTGCTCGAAGGCGTCCCCGGTCTTGCCAAGACGCTCACAGTAAAAACAATGGCCGCAGGCATTCAGACCGGTTTCCAGCGGCTGCAGTTCACGCCCGATTTGTTGCCCGCCGACCTAATCGGGACCCTCATTTATAATCCCCGGAGCGGCGAATTTTCTACCAAGCTCGGGCCGATCTTTTCTAATTTAATTCTCGCGGACGAAATCAATCGCGCACCGGCCAAAGTTCAGAGCGCCTTGCTTGAAGCGATGCAGGAGCGGCAGGTCACGCTGGGCGAAAAGACTTATCCCCTGCCCGATCCGTTCCTGGTTCTCGCGACCCAGAATCCCATCGAACAGGAAGGCACATACCAACTGCCGGAGGCGCAACTCGATCGTTTCATGTTCAAGTTAAACATCGGGTACCCGCACAAACGCGAGGAGCGAAGCATCCTCGATTTAATGGCGACTTCGGCGCCTGACTTGCGAATCAATCCCGTTGTAGACCCGCAGCAAATCGTCGCCGCGCGCGACGTCGTCAACAACATCTACATCGACGACCGCGTGAAAGACTACATTGTGGATGTAGTCTGGGCGACGCGCGAACCCTCCGCGTACAACCTGCGGCTTGAAGGATTGATTCGGTACGGCGCTTCGCCTCGAGCAACGATTTATCTCGCGCTGGGCGCGCGCGCTCACGCATTCCTGAACGGACGCGGGTACGTAACGCCGCAGGATGTAAAAAGCATCGGTCCAGACGTGTTGCGGCATCGCATCATCGTCAGCTACGAAGCCGAGGCGGAAACGGTGACCAGCGAGACGATTATCGAACGAATCTTTGCCGGACTGCCTGTGCCGTGATGGAAGGGACCGTCATTCCGAGCGAAGTCGAGGAATCCCGTAGCGTAACCAGAGAGCGATTCCGCGGGGTCCTTCGACTCCTCGCGCGTCTGCGGGATCCGCTCAGGATGACCATCGTTGGCAGCGCGAGTCGAGGAACTCGATAACACGACCCAAGATTCACCAATGCGACAGCAAAATTACTTCGTTTACATTTTGACGAACGCAGATCGGCACACCGTTTTGTACATTGGCGTCACGAACAGCCTCGAGCGACGCGCGAACGAACATTCGCTCGGATTCGGGAGCGCATTTGCTCGGCAGTACAATGCCCACAAGCTAATTTATTTCGAAGCATATTCAGATCCGACGAGCGCAATAGCACGAGAGAAACAACTCAAACGCTGGAGTCGTGTTAAGAAAGAAGCTCTGATCGCACGAAGAAATCCGGAATTGCGCGATCTGTTTGCTGAGATGTACGCTTTACGACTAGTGGGAGGTTCTCGGTAATGCAACGGGCTCCCTCGACTCCGCTTCGCTCCGCTCGGGATGACGATAGAGCGGACAAAACTGCAGAAATCCTAAAAAAGATCAGAACCCTCGAGATCAAAACTCGCGGTCTGGTCGAGACCGCGTTCGCCGGCGATTACCACAGCGTTTTCAAGGGTCGCGGCATGAATTTCGACGAAGTGCGCGAATATCAGCCTGGCGACGAAATTCGCGCGATCGACTGGAACGTCACCGCGCGCATGGGGAACGCGTTCGTCAAAAAATTTACCGAAGAACGCGAATTGACGGTGATGCTGGTGGTAGATGTGAGCGCGTCAGGAAGTTTTGGCAGCACGACGCAATCGAAACGCGAATTGGCTGCCGAAGTAGCCTGTCTTCTCGCTTTCAGCGCGATTAGAAACAACGACAAAGTAGGCCTGCTGCTCTTCACGGATCGGGTTGAGCTTTTCATCCCGCCCAAGAAAGGCCGCTCGCATACGCTGCGTATCATTCGCGAGATTTTGTTTTTCGAACCGGAGGGACGCGGCACCGAACCCGGGCCGGCCCTCGATTACCTGAATAAAATCGTTACGCGTCGCGCGGTCGTTTTTTTCATTTCTGATTTTCAAACGCCGGACTTCTCGCGAACGCTCGCGGTGAGCGGACGGCGGCATGATTTTGTGGCGATCCAGATCACGGACGAACGCGAAAGAACGCTACCAAACGTGGGCATCATTACTCTGGAGGACGCCGAGACCGGAGACCAGATCGAGATTAATACCGCGGACCGCAAAACGCGCGCCCTGTTCGCGGACGCCGCCAGTGAGCACGAAACAGAGCTTTCGCGCACGCTCCGGAAGAACAATATTGATGCGATTACGCTGCAAACCGGCAGGGACTATCTGCCGGCGTTGCGTTCGTTTTTCAAACAACGCGAGCGTCGGCTTGGGGTTCGATAGGCAGAGTTGGAGTATTGGAGTGATGGATTACTGGAGTAAGGTAGCGCGAGCGTCCGCGCTTGCGTATTTGGGCTGCTTCGCAAGCGGGGACGCTTGCGCTACTTTAGCTACAGAAGAATTCCACGACATCACCCCGCCCGTGGACTATTCCCTTATTCCTCCCTGGCTTGTATTTGTCATCGCATTCGGCGTGCTTTCACTGGTCGGGCTGGTGGTGTGGTGGTTTGTGCGCCGAAAGAAACCGGAAGCGCCGCCTAAACAGCCACGGGAAATTGCGCTCGAGGAGCTCGAACAAATTCGCTGGGAGATTGAAAAGGTCAGCCCGTATCAGTTCAGCATTCGCGTATCCGACATTTTGCGGCGGTACGTGACGCAGCAGTACGGGCTACCGGCAACGCGACAAACTTCCATAGAATTTTTGACGGCGGCCGCAAAGGCGCCCTCATTTTCAGCGGCTGATAAGTCCTTGCTCGAGGATTTCTTGAACCGCTGCGACCTGATCAAGTTCGCAAAGTACGAGGCGACCGTGTCCGACAGCGAATTATTGCTGGAAGAGGCGATCCGCTTCGTCAAAGGAGGGCAACTTGCGACTGTTTAATCGTTTCTGTCATTCCGACCGAAGTGGAGGAATCCCGCGGCTAAATCGTAGGGTAACTTCGCGGGATCCTTCGACTCTGCTTCACTTCGCTCAGGATGACGACTAGTGATATGAAAAATCTATTCGATTCCTGGTCAAACAGCGCATTGACGTTTGCGCATCCCTGGCTGCTGCTGCTTCTGCTTGCGGTCCCTTTGCTTGCATGGCTGCGCGGGAAAAGTGGCCCGGCCGCGGCGCTAACTTATTCGTCGACAGCAAGCCTGCGGACGATCGGGAAAAAAAGTGCAGCGCGCGTCGGAAAACTTTTACGAACGCTATTGCTCGCTTCGCTCGCCATCTTCGTCGTGGCTCTTGCGCGACCGCAACTCGGCAAGAGTCTCACTCAAATCGAGGCCAGCGGGATCGACATCATTCTTGTGCTCGACGTTTCCGGTTCGATGCTGACGAAAGATTTTACCATTGGCGGCCAGGAGGCTACGCGTGTGGATGCGATTCGCGAAGTCACGCGGAAATTCATCGAAGCCAGGCCAAATGATCGCATCGGCATCATTGCATTCGCCGGTCGTCCTTATGTCGTTAGTCCCATGACGTTGGATCATGATTGGCTTTTGCAAAACCTGGACCGGGTGAAAATCGGCCTTGTGGAAGATGGCACCGCCATAGGGTCGGCCATGGCTGCAGCAGCGAATCGCCTGAACGACAAAAAATCCAAAAGCCGTGTGCTGGTCTTGTTAACCGACGGCGAAAACAATGCCGGCAAAATTCCGCCCAAGACTGCCGCCGAAGCAGTGAAAGCGCTAAAGATTCATTTCTATTCCATCGGCGCTGGAATAAATGGAATTGCGCCTGCGCCCATTTTCACCAGTCGCGGTCCGTTGACCGATGCATTGGGAAACATCCTCTATGAAAATCAGCCGGTGCAGTTTAACGAGGCGGGGCTGAGGGAAGTCACGAAAATCGCCGACGGCAAATTTTTTCGGGCTACCGATACGGAATCGCTGGAACAGATTTTTGACGATATCGACAAGCTGGAGAAATCGACGGTCAGCGTGAAAAAATATCAGCAATATCGCGATCTATTTCCGCTGTGTCTCATGGGCGGCTGCGGCGTTGTTGCTGGCCCAGATATTATTGTCACAGACCGTGTGGAAAAAATTGCCATGAATATTGTGTCATCCCGAGCGAAGCGAAGCGCAGTCGAGGGACCCCGCAGAAAAACCCACTGCAATGCCCCGGGATTCCTCGACTTCGCTCGGAATGACTCTCGAAAAATATTATGACCTTCGGCGCACCAGAATGGCTTTGGGGATTGTTGATAATCCCGCTCTTGATCGCGCTATTTCTGCGTGCGGAGCATCGCGGGACTCAAGCGATTGCAGGAATTCGTTTCCGCGCGCCTTCTCCCGCAGCTCGCGGGAACGGTCAATCGACCGCGGCGCATCATAAGGTTTGGCTTGCAGTTGCTCGGGCTTGCGCTGGCGATCGTCAGTCTTGCGCAACCGCGCTGGGGTTACACCTTTCAAGACGTAAAGCGTAAAGGACTCGATCTGCTCGTCGCTGTAGACACGTCCCGAAGCATGCTGTCCAATGACGTTCAGCCCAACCGGCTCGAGCGGGTCAAACTGGCGATCCAGGATTTGATCAACGAACTCCAAGGCGACCGCGTCGGTCTGATTGCCTTTGCCGGACGAGCTTTCTTGCAAGCACCACTGACGATTGATTACGACGCCGTCATCGAAGCGGTCAATGATCTCGACACAAAGACAATTCCCGAAGGTGGCACCAACATCTCCAGCGCCATTACGCTCGCGACTCAGAGCTTTGGCAAAAGCGCAACGGGAAATCGCGCGCTCATCATCTTCACTGACGGCGAGGAATTAAGCGGCGATGCGCTAAAAACGGCCAAGGCTGCGGCTGACGCCGGGGTGCGAATCTTCACGGTCGGTGTCGGCACACCCCAGGGTTCTCTCATTCCTATCACCGGAGAAAACGGTGAAACCAGCTTTGTAAAGGATTCAGCCGGTCAGGTCGTCAAATCGAAGCTGGATGACAAGCGTCTGAGCGAGGTCGCTGAGGCAACAGGTGGGTTTTACGTTCATCTGGAAAACGGCCCGCGCACAATGCAGCAAATTCAAAATGAAGGTTTGGCAAAAATGCAGGCCGCTGAGATGGACGTGCGGTTGTCACGGCGGCCGATTGAGCGTTATGAGTGGCCGCTCGGGGCCGCGTTGATCGTTCTCGCTTTCTCCATTTTGATTCCCGAGCGCAAATCGGCCACCGGGTGGATTCGCCGTGGCAAACGCGCGCGTGGACGAACGTATGTTCCTGCGCCGGCCAAGGCAGCAACCGCAGCCGTAGCTCTCATGCTCCTGCTATCTGCATCCGCTTTTGCCACTGCACCGGGAGTCGACGCGTATCAGCAGGGAAAATTTGAAGACGCTTACAAAGAATTTCAGGAAATCTTGAAATCCCATCCGCAATCCCGCGCCGAAGACGAGCTCCAGTTCGATTCGGGTACCGCTGCTTACAAATTAAAGGATTACAATAAGGCGCTGGAGTCATTCAGTCAGGCGCTCCTTACACCTGACACAGGTTTGCAGAGCAAGGGGCATTACAATCTCGGCAACACGTTGTATCAGCGCGGCGAAATGCAGAAGAACGAGGATAAGAAACTAAGCGACTGGAACAATGCCCTCGATCACTACGAGCAAACCCTCAAACTCGATCCCCATAACAAAGAGGCGAAGGACAACTACGAATACGTCAAAAGGAAAATCGATGAGCTAAAGAACAAGAAGCAACAACAACAGCCCTCGCCCTCTCCTTCTCCAACTCCTCCGCAAAAAGATAAACAGAACAAAAAAAATCAGCAGCAAAACCAGCAAAATCAACAGAACCAGCAAAAACAGGATCAACAGCAACAACAAAAGAATCAGCAGCAAGCAAGCAGCAAAAAACCAAAAGGACCAGCAGCAGCAACAGCAGAACCAAAAGGACCAGCAACAGCAACAACAACAGCAGCAGTCACAAAATCAAAAGACACAAGACCAGTCTGGCAACAACAAAGACAAAGACCAAAAAGAGCAACAACAAAAGATAAGATCAGGCTCAGGCGAAGAACGAGCCTCAAAAGAAACAGCAGCAACCCGGCCAGACTCCCTCTCCTTCGCCCGGCGGGCAAAACCAACAGCAAAATCAGCCCTCGCCATCGCCAGGCGAGCAGCAGGCCGAACAATCCCCGAGTCCAGGCGAAGGAGAAAACGGAACGCCCTCGCCGTCGCCGGGCGAAGGTGAAGGGGAAAACGCCTCCCCTACCCCTGCAGAATCGCCGCAGAAGAAATTTGCGGGCGAAGTAAAAGGCGCTGGAGGAGATACCTCACAAAAACCTCCTGAGAAAAACGAGCAAGTCGCCGAAGCTGAGCAGGAGAAAGAGGGCCAGATGAGTGAACGCCAGGCCCTGGCGCTTCTTGAATCGATGAAAGACGAGGAAGCGCGAGTCCGACTTGATGAACGCAAAGTAAAGCGCCATGTCTATAACGATTGGTAAGAGTATTTGTCATGTCGAGCGAAGTCGAGACATCCCGTGAATTTATCCCTCGGTTACCCACGGGATTCCTCGACTTCGCTCGGAATGACGACGATGAAGGGTTTTAGGATGCTTCAACGAATCTTAATCGCGATTTTCGTGACAGTGGCGTGCATGCAAGCTGCATTAGCCGATGCACCGAGTGTCACCGCCGTCCTGAGCAATGCCGAGATAGCTGTCGGCGAAACGGTGGAGCTGCAAATCAAGGTAACCGGTCCCGGCGATGCGCGGCCCCCTGAAGAGATCTCAATCGATGGTCTGGAGATTCACTCCACCGGAACGTCGCGACAATTTGAAATCCACAACTTCGCGACCAACTCGAGCGTGACTTATAATTACACCATTCTTCCGCTCAGAGCCGGACGATTTACCATCCCGCCGCAGACCGTTCGGGCCGGCGGCAAGATCCTCCGGACTCCAGAGCTGGTGTTGAATGTTGTCGATTCCCCGGGACGTCCGACGACCACGCAGCAAAGTCGCAGCGCGCAGCGTCCCTCTACCAGTGCGCGGGATCTGGTTTTCGCTGAATTAATCGTACCAAAGAAAACAGCATATGTAGGTGAGATCGTTCCGGTTCAAATTCGCATGGGATTTGATGCGCGTATCCGTCCCAGACTGGTCGAGCCGCCAGAAATCACGGGACAAGGATTTACGTCGCAGAAATTGCAACAGTCCGGACAAAACCTGGAGACCATCAACAACAGGCCTTACGAAGTGGTCACGTTTAAAACTGCGATTGCTGCCGCGCGCGCGGGAAAGTTTGAACTCGGGCCAGTCACGGCGAAAGCGCAGATTGTCGTTCCCCGAAGGCGAAACGCGCCGCGTTCCCGTTCGCCATTCGATTTATTCGATTTGGACGATCCTTTTTCAGATCCATTTTTCTCGAATCCTTTTGCCCAACTCGGCGAGCGTCGCGACATAGATATCAGCAGCGAGCCTGTATCGCTTGAGGTGAAGCCGTTGCCACCGAACGCGCCACCGAGTTTTTCAGGAGCTATCGGGAGCTTTACCATGGCTACGGACGCGAAGCCGAAGAGCGTTCAGGTAGGCGATCCGATTACTGTCACAACTACAATTTCAGGGCGCGGCAATTTTGATCGCGTCAATGCGCCATTGATCGAGGATGAGCGCGGCTGGCATAAATATCCCCCCTCTTCAAAGTTCAAGCAGGACGATGAAGTCGGCATTAGCGGCACAAAGACTTTTGAAATGGTGCTTTCGCCTAACGAGAAAAAGCAAACTCTGCCAGTGCTCGCCTTCTCCTATTTTGATCCGGCCAAGGAACAATACATGACGCTGCACAGTGAGCCGATGGCGATCACGGTGCAGGGTGGTTCAGCCGGGTCGAACGTTGCCGCTCAGCCGCCGTCATCCCCGCCGGCTGGCGCATCCCCTGCGGCCCCATCGGTTTCAACAGCCACCAAGCCGCAGGATATTCTTTATCAATTAACAGAGCCATCGCGCACCGTGGCATCGTTCGAGCCGTTTTACACGCGTCGCATCTTTTGGGAGGCGCAATCACTGCCCCTGGCGGCGCTGCTCATCTTCGCCGGCTGGAAGATTCGGCGAGCCAGACTCGATAATCGCCAGGCCCGGCGCATTGCCACGCTGCAACACGAAGCGGCTGAGTTGATGCACAAATTGCGCCGTGATGACGTATCTCCGCGGGAATATTACGCCGAAGCGTCGCGAGTTGTCCGGTTGAAGGCCGCGCTGGCTTCCGGTACGCGGGGGATCGATCCAAACGTGGTGGACGTGGAGACCGCGGCCAACACTTTCAAGCTGGATACGGATTCGCGGGACCAGCTCCGCCGGTTGTTCGAGCAAAATGACGAGTGGCAGTACAGCGGAACGCACAACGGCCCGGGGAAAATCTCACCGGAAAGCCGGCGCGACGTGCTGGAGTTAATTGAGAATTTGAAATGAATGCAGGAAAAAATAGTAGCGCAAGCGTCCACGCTTGCGAGACCTCTCCGACGCGCAAGCGAGGACGCTCGCACTACATTATCCGCGCTTGCTGCGCGATGATTTGTTCGGTAGTGCCGTCGTTTGCCTTCGCGCAAGCAGATGCTGACTTTGCAAAAGCGAACAACCAGTACGCTCAGGGAAATTTCAAGGAAGCGGTCGCCAGCTATGAGGCAGTGGTTCGCAAAGGGCAATGGAACGCAAATCTGTTCTACGATCTCGGCAACGCCTATTTTCGCACCGGCGATTTTGGGCATGCGATTTTAAATTACGAGCGCGCGCTTGCGTTGGACCGACATCATCCGGAAGCGATGGCTAATTTGCAGATTGCACGGGACGAAGCGCGGGCGCTGGAGCTCCAACCAAGTCGCCTCGAGCGTTACCTCCAATTTGCCAGCGCTAATGAGTACTGCGTCACTGCCGCCGTTGCGTTTTGGCTCGGAATTTTTGGGTTGATCGCGCTGATTTTTGCCCGCCGCCGTTCCGCTGCGTTAACGGTCTTATCGATTGCCTGCCTGCTGGTATGCGCCGCGACTGTGTGGGCCATTTACATACTGGAGCGAGGCAGCAATGGACCCGCGTTGGCTATCGTTACGGGCAACGACGTGCAGGCGCGTCTCGCTACCGCGGACACGGCGAACAGTGTTCTCGCGTTACCGCCGGGCAGCGAGATCAAAATCCTGAGTAGGCGCGGTGATTGGATGTACGCCGCGCTTCCGAATGACTTGCGCGGCTGGATTCAGGCGAAGAACGCCGAGCAAGTGCGCCTGTAACTGTTTCTGTAGGGCGTCTGTGTCAGACGCCATGTGTACGAGCAACCAAACGGAGAGGCGTCTGACACAGACGCCCTACAACTGCAGAGCATCACGATTTGCAGGGGTCGGAAATTGCCGCTAGAGAAATTACATGAATCCAGAGATGGAGATCGGCACCGACGAGAAGGCGCTCGAAATGAATCTGGATCCAACGAAGTATGGGACTTTCGCCGAGATCGGCGCCGGGCAGGAAGTAGCGCGGAGATTCTTTCGTGTCGGTGGTGCAGCGGGCACGATCGCCAAGACCATGTCCGCCTATGACATGATTTTCAGCGATGCCATTTACGGACCGGCACAACGTTATGTCAGCCGTGCTCGTCTCAAGACGATGCTCGATCATGAATACGATCTTCTCATCGAGCGGCTGGACCAAAAGTTCGGAGCCGAAAAGATGTTCTTCGTTTTCGCCGACACAGTTGCAGCGCGCAGTTTCAAGGAACGGAATGAATCGCACGGCTGGCTTGGTGTTCGATTTCAATCCGAACCCCGAGCGCAGCCGAGCCAGATCATCATCCACGTGCGTCTGCTGGACGCGACTCACGTGGAACAACAGGAAGCGCTCGGCGTGATCGGTATCAATTTGCTGTACGGCGCGTTCTACCATCGGCAACCGGAAGAATTGATCGCGTCGCTCCCGGAAAATCTCGCACCGGGACGAATTGAGGTGGACATGATCAAATTTTCCGGACCGAGTTTTCAACATGTGGACAACCGGTTGATGAGTTTGCAGTTGGTCAGCCAGCGTTTAACAGATGCGGTGATGTTTAAGGCCGACGGTGAAACGGTTCAGCCGGCGGAAGTTTTCTACAAAAAAGCGATCCTGGTCGAGCGCGGCAATTTTCGGCCCGTTACATACGCCACGAACGACATGCTGGATGGCGCGCGGCGCGTGTTTCTGAAGCACTGCGATTGCTCGGAAGACGAGGTCGTGGTGCTCATGGAAATGACGTTGGAAAATTTGCTCGCCGACGGCCAGGTGAATCACGCCGATTTTCTGGCCCGCGTGGACATCCTCGGCGCCTTGGGACGAACTGTCCTGATCTCGCGGTTCCGCGAATATTATCGGCTCGCGGGTTATCTGTTTCGCTATACGAACAGAGCAATCGGGCTCGTCATGGGCGTGCCAAGCCTGATCGAGATCCTGAACGAAAAGTATTACACAAATCTCGCAGGCGGGATTCTCGAGGCGCTCGGCCGGATGTTTAAAGGAGGACTAAAACTTTACGTTTATCCGATGATTGACGAAGCGAGCGGAGAGATCGTCACGGCGACGCAAATCGAAGTCGCGCCGAATTTGCGCTCGCTCTTTCAATACTTGATAGACAATCAATACGTTCAGGAAATTGCTGACTACCATCCTGAGTTTTTGCGGATTCATCCGCCCGACGTTCTTGCGAAATTGCAGTCCGGCGACAACAGATGGGAGCAAATGGTTCCGCCGGAAGTCGCTCGCATCATCAAGAAACGCGAATTTTTCGGTTACTGCCGGCCGATTGCGGCGTAGGCTGTGTCCACGAATGTCATTCCGAGCGAAGTCGAGGAACCCCGTGGAAAAAGCTTGATGTTCCGCACCGGGATGTCTCGACTTCGCTCGACATGACAGCGCTATCTAAAGTTAAATGAAAATCGCCGTCGCTCAGATTTCATGTTCGCTCGGCGATCCGGATGCGAATCTTGCCAAAGTTGGCGACTTTTCCCGGCGGGCCAGAGACGCAGGCGCGGAACTGATCGTGTTTCCGGAGATGACTGACACCGGCTACGCCATGCCAGTGATTCAGAAGCATGCCGCGCATTGGAAAACTGGATTCGTCCCCGGACTTCAAGAAATCGCGGCGGAACACTCCATTGCGATCGTCAGCGGCGTTTCGGAGCGAGATGGATCATCAATTTATAATTCCCAGGTAATTGTCGACGCCGGAGGCGACATCCTTGCGAAATATCGTAAGACCCATCTGTTTGCGGTCGCGCCCGTGGGAGAGCAGGCATGCTTCGCACCGGGCGATACTTTCTCGAGCTTTGAACTTGGCGGTCTGCGTTTTGGCTTCAGCATCTGCTACGATCTCCGGTTTCCGGAAATGTTTCGAAGGTTGGTCACTGATCAGAATGTCGGCGCGTTCCTTATTTCGTCCGCGTGGCCATTCCCGCGAGTCGAACATTTTCGGGTGCTGGCTCAGGCGCGCGCGATCGAAAACCAAAGCTACGTTCTCGCATCGAACCGCGTCGGCAAAGACGATAACCTCTGGTTCTGTGGCAGCTCGGCAATCATCGACCCTCGTGGAGTCGTGATTGCAGCCGCCTCCGCAGACCGTGAAGAACTGATTTACGCCGGTTTATCTCAAGAGCTGGTCGACTCGGTTCGTCAGCGGATACAGTCGTTAGGGCATCGCCGGGAGGATTTGTACAGCTAAGGTAGCGCGAGCCTCCGGCTTGCGGCCTCAGCCTCTGCGGCAAGCGAGACGCATACGCTACTTCATCATGATACCGCAATCAGCGGCACTTTAGTCGAAATTGCGAGAGCCTCTCCGGCGCTTCTTTGCGACGACCGAAGAGGCTCTCTTACGAATTATCTGGTTGCGGTGGCGTTTGGCTGATTTGAAAATTGATCTACCGAAAGACGCGTTCCATGAAGTGTGCCCATGTCTTCGAAGACGACGTTTCCATCCGAGTCGAAGAACTTCTGATCGTAAGTCCCGTCGAAGCTATTTTTGTCGACGCTGACCGTATTTAGTTCCCTCAACTCGAACCGGACGCTCCCGCCAGGTCCGCCGTCGGGGAGCCATCCGACGTGGAAGAGCTGATAGGTCCTGGCTCCTACCTGTTTAAAAGTCCCCTGGCATTGCGCCCAGGGAAAAGCTGGGGCTTTCGATTTCCAGCCCGTCACTGTGCCACTGCGCGTAAGTGTCATACGGCAGCGCCGAGACCGGTGATAATGTTCAAGCCACAAACCCACGATTCCCCGGCGCGCCCTCAACTGCTTTCGCCGCCGGCGAAAGCCAAAGGCAGCCAAGCACCAGCAGAATTGTTCCGAATGTAATGTTCAATTTTTTCATCTTTAATTTTCTTTTCTTGTTGTTTTGGCCTTCTTTGACTCCTCATCGTGAGAATGCAGTTCTGGCCGTTCATTGTTGTACTGCGCGAAACTTCTGTGCCATGTTACGCGGAAAGTGGCTTCGCCGCGTTAAATCGCCTGCTCGCGAATGCTTTCGGAGTTGAATCGTTCAACCGTTGAAGCGGAAACACCACGGATGACGCGGATATTACGGATTGGGGAGCGCAGGCCGCCAGCCTGCTGATTTCGGCTGCTAGCCGAAACGAACTTTAATCTGTGTTCATTGGCGCGCGACGGCTCTGCGATAAAAGAAAACAAAAGAGAAAGCGACCTGCATGTCGCGTCTACGCGTGCCAGCCTTTGCAACTCTCGTGATCGCCGCTAAAAAGTCGGAGCGTTATTGACTGTTTACGACTACTTTCGAGGCCCGCTTACTCGTCTCAAGCCGCGCACTCACCTTCTGAATTTCCACCGCCTGCTCCTTCAGTTGCCCGACGACAGTGTCCAGCCCTTTCCTGAGTTCGCTGATTGTGCTTTTCTGCTCCTGAATTTCGCGAGCCTGTTCCCCTACTCTCTTGTGTTCTTTGAGAAATTCATTGAGCAACATGGCGTTTACCTGATCGTAGCGCACGCTGTAGGGTTTTCCCTCTTTGTCGTGTACCAGAAGGTCGGGATTCACCTTTTCGACTTCTTCGGCTACGAGTCCGAACTGCGATTTACCTGTTGGATCAATCTCTTTCTTGTAACGGAAGGTAACAGGCTTGAGTGCGAGGAGCGCTTCGCTCGATTTGTCCATAGGTTTGATGTCTTTCTTAAAGCGCCTTGAGGAAGTGGTGGTGCCGAGCTTATTGTTTGAGTTAACGAGAACAGGCATTCCGCTCACTGAGGTTTGGCCAAAGATGCTCCTGATATAGCAAGCGTTACTTTCGCCAGCCGCGCCAGCCACTCCTGCGCCAATATAGACGTTGCCGCTGCCGGTGTTTTGGGCCCCACCCGCCGCGTCCCCGATGGCGGTGTTGTTGGTACCGGTAGTGTTGGAAAAGAGCGCGGC
This sequence comes from uncultured Verrucomicrobiae bacterium, assembly GCA_963838045.1. GTDB lineage: Bacteria > Verrucomicrobiota > Verrucomicrobiia > Chthoniobacterales > UBA10450 > Udaeobacter. The sequence goes on from CAWIPQ010000008.1 coordinate 262,864, forward strand.
AGTCCCGATAGCCGTGTTGTAGCTGGCTTCCGTATTGCTAAGAAGAGCGAATGCTCCAGTGGCCGTGTTTCGGGACCCGGTGTCGTTATGGACAAGCGCATCTACGCCAGTGGCGGTGTTGTCCGCACCGATCGTATTGAGCAAAAGCGCTGCAGCACCGGTGGCCGTATTGTCATCCGCTGCATTGAGGTCAAGTGTTCCAGCGCCAACAGCAGTATTGAAACTGCCCGTGAAGTTTGAAAACAGCGAAAAGTAACCAACCGCAGCGTTGAAGCCGCCGGTGGTAAGGCTTGAAAGCGCGCTCTGCCCTTCTGCGGTATTGCCTCCAAGATAACCTCCATCTGGCGACGGGTTGAGCGCCTGCGCTTGTGGGCGAACCGTAAAGAAGCCGAGCGCCACGATCGTGATACCGATACGGCAAAACAGTCGCCCGATTAAGCTCCTGGTCAGCGGGAGTGTAGCTTTCATGTTTTTGTTGCCTTCTTTTAGTGATCGTTTCGGACCAATTGCGGCGCAGACTTGATCATCTGCATTTTCGTGTTGACCGCTTGTAGGCCGGACCCCAGTGCCTCGATTTTTTGTTCGTGTTTTGCAAGTCTTGATTCAAAAGTTCTCTGTTGCTCGGCAATAATCTCTTCCTGTCTAGCGACTGTGGATGTTAGCCGCGTGATGCTCGCTTGTTGTTGCTCGACTCTCCGGTGCTCTTTCAGAAATTCGTTGAGCAACATCGCGTTCACCGCATCGTACCGCACGGTATAGATCTCGCCGTTGTTATCGCGCACTATGAGATCCGGATTCACGGCAGCCACGTCTTCTGCCAACAAGCCAAATTGCAGCGTATTTGTTCTGTCGTTCTTGTAATGGAACTTAACGGGCTTGAGCGCCAGGATCGCTTCGCTGGCGTTTTCCATCGGTTTGATGTCCCGCTTGGATCTCCGAGAAGAACTGGCTGTGCCGAGCTGGCCGGCGGTGTCTATTAGCACAGGTAGAAGTATTGGCGCTTTGGGTTGTCACCCCACGAATGTTGGCGATAAAGCAGGTGTCAGCCACATTCGAACCTGGCACGTTGCCGATACAAATCACGCGATCGGCTGTGGTGACATTGATGCCAGCGGTATGCCTAAGACAATATTGCTGTTCCCGGCAGTGTTATTAGCCAAGGCGTCAAAACCGATGGCAATGTTGCCGTTGCCGCTGGTGTTGCTCGAGAGTGCGTGAGCACCCATGGCCACGTTGGCGCCGCCGATGGTGTTGCTAAAGAGGGCAAACGCGCCATTGGCCGTGTTGCCGTCGCCAACGGTGCTGAGAAATAGCGCCGCCGCGCCAAGCGCCGTGTTTTCAGCTCCGTTGTTGAGAACGAGTGTCCCTGCGCCGACAGCGGTGTTGAAGCTACCGTCTGTGTCGCTCTTGAGCGAAAACCAACCAACTGCCGTATTCCCAGAGCGGGTGGTGAGGCCAAAAAGGGCGTTCTGCCCTTCTGCCGTAGTGAAGTTGGGATAGGCTCCGTCGGGCGCCGGGGTCACCGCTTGTACACTTTGTGAAAATGCACAGCAGCCGAGCCCCAGCAAAATTTGCGTGAATATAATGTTTCGCTTTTTCAGAATTTGATCTCGTTTGGTTGGTTTTGGGGCTTCTTTTATCTCTCCCTGCGAGAAGTCATTTCTGGCCGTTCGCAGATGTACTGCGCGAAACTTAAACGGCTGTTACGCGGAAAGTGCCTTCGCCGCGTCAAAAAACCGTTGAAGCGGAGGTCCTGCAGATTTGCCAGAGCGGCTCCCCCGCAACTGAAGTTCTAACCGCGGATTGCGCGAATAACAGGGACGACGAATATTTAATGGCGGAGAGAAAGCCTGAATACCTAACCGCAGATTAACCACAAGCAGCGAAGTCGCCGCCAAACATTTAACCACAAATGAACACAAATGGACAGTCACGAGGGGGGCCGGCGGCTGCTGATGGTCCGGTCGGCATCACAGCCAACTCTATCTTGCCGCTACCGATCTTGGAGAAAGCGTCATTTGCGTATAATCGGGATATCTTTCGTTGGTTCTTTTCCGACCGCGAGTGGGTAATTGCGTCCGGCTGCTTGAACAATGTAATTCCCGGGAGGGACGCCCGTGAAGTAATACATCCCATTAGTATCAGTCACTGTCTTGCGGACAAGCTCGAAACTGCCATTTGGAAGCGTCGCAAATAGCGCGATGCCGACTCCAGGGATGGGGCCAATTGTCTGGGCGTATGGGTTAAGACCATCAATGCGTCCCCTCAGATCCGCAGCGGGCACTGTCGCGGCTGCCATGAGAAGAATTGTCAGCAGGAGTAGGAGTAGGTGCTTGTAGCGCATGGGAGTTAGTGATCTGAGCTTAGCGGCGTCGGTCCAGTTCCCGCCGGCGACGGTGTGTATTCCTGACCAGGGGCATACGACGGACTGCGTTTCAAGACAATTGGGGTTGAAAGCATAATTTTGCCATCCTTGGCGGAAGTGCCCTCCAGGGGCACGTACGCGTCGTCGTACCCCGGCAGCTTCACGTGAAGCGACTTCGGAGCCTCGATTGTATCAGAAATCACCTCGATGCCCGCGTGAGTGCGATCTTGCAATTCGACCACGGAAGGAACGACTGACAGCTTGTCCAAAGTATCTTCTTCGTCTTGCAGCTGAAAATTAACCGAGTCAAGCTGCCAAACCGACTTACCGGCGACGGCTTTGATCAATGGGACGGCGGTGGAATTGATGGCCCAAAACCCTAGTAGAAATGCGGTGACGTAGGCACCCCACGCACCGACCGCTTTGATCTTCCAGGCACCAACGTTGCCCTCCACTGTGTTGTTGGCCCTAGCTTCGGGAAAGAGCCGATAGATGATCACAGCCGGAACGATGGGGACGAGGAGGTTTAGCAGGTAGAAGCCGAACGACAGCAATACTGCGTGTTCCCTTGGGGTCATCATTGGATTCTATTTTCTTTTGTTGTTTTGGCCTTCTTTGGCCCCGAACGGTTTCCGGGTCAGTTCTGGCCGTTCACCGGTGTACTGCGTGAAATTCGGCCAGGTGTTACGCGGAAAGTGGCTTCGCCACGTTAAACGGTTAAAGCATTAAACCGTTGAAGGGGCAGATCGGAAGAAAACAGGCGTCGTTCTCAGTTACCCCGGATTTGATTGTAAGTTTTTGCAGAAATCTATGTAATTGCGTTCGTCGGACCCGTTTGGGTCTGAAATGAACATCCTCCTCGAACCTAAATATTGTCACCTTGCTGTTTTATTAGCAGCGGGATCTTTCGTCATTTTCACGGCAGATGCACTTGCCCAGGAGACGGCAGCGTCGGGCGTGGCGGAAGTCGAGCGAGTAATCGTCACTGGCTCGAACATTCCGACAGCGGAAGAGACCGGGCCCGAATCCAGTGGACACGTATCGTCCGGCAGACATCGAAAAACTGGGCATCCGCAATGCAACGGACCTGACAACTTTTCTGCCGCAGCAGGCGGGCGGCAACCACGAACCTGAACATCGGCCAATGGCGGGGACGGCACTGTCCAATTCAACCTGCGCGGCTTGTTGGCCAAAGAAACCCTGGTGCTGGTTGACGGAAAACGTGTCGCCTTTGGTTCGTTGAACGCTGTCGGGTTCAGCGGAGGCGTGGACATTAACCTGATTCCGTTTCCGATGATCGATCACATCGACATCCTGAAGGATGGCGCCTCGGCTGTGTACGGCTCCGATGCGATCACCGGCGTGGTCAATTTCTTTTTGGTCCACAAGTTCCGTGGACTGGAGATCGGGGGCAGTTATGGAAACACAAACTTGGGAGCGTCCAACGACATGGGCGAGTGGGAGGCATGGATCAAAGCCGGCACGGGAGATGATAAGACCGAGATTGTGGTCATTGCCGATTTCTGGGAGCGTACCGGCGGCCTTTTCAGCCGTGACCGGGACCTCTCCGGCAACGCGTTTCAAATCCTTGGGGAGGATTCGATAATCGCAGCGGGAATTTCCCCGGCCGCATTGCAGGTTTCCAGACTTCCGCTATGATCCCGAAAATGTTTTTCGGCCCTGGCGGTCTTCCGCAACTCGGCGTGAACACGCCACTTCCGCACTCAGCTCCGAATGCGGCGAACTTCTCCATTTTACAAGCACCCTTATTTCCCTTGTTTGCTCCTTATTGGCATTCCACCGGGGACCCCGGGCTTCATCAATCCCAATGCATATCCAGGCGCCCCCGGTATCATCGGCCCCATGCAGTCCAACATTTCCACAGTTCGGCACTGATTATAAGGGCGGTGGCGACTACTTCTTCTATAACTTCGCGGCTGTCACGCCAGCGCTTCCTCCAGCAGATCGCCAAGCCTTCTACGGTTCCTTCACGCGCGATCTGTGTGACAAATACCTGACGGTGTTTGCCGACTTTAAATTTGTCCGCTCATTTTTCGATGCGTCGCTGGCAGCTGTGCCGTTTGCGCCCGATCCATTCAAGATCCCAGGCACTAACATAGGCTTTAGTCCCATTCGGCATCAGCGTGCCAATCCAGAATCCGTTTAATCCGTTCACGGTCGCGGATGCGACTATTCCAAATTTCTTTCCTGACGGAAGCGGTCTTCCCGTGACTACCGGAGTTCTTTTCGCGGCATTAACGACACCGGTCCGAGACATGAAAAGTTCACCTACTGGGATTCGCTGTTTGACGTTGGGCTACGTGGCGAGATGGGAGAATTTGGCGATTATTTCAAGACTTGGAACTGGGAGATGGGTTTCCGTTATTCCCGGAACGAGGGGCAGAATTTGTCCGTCGGCGAAGTCAGCCAGCCTGGGTTGCGGGAAGCACTTCTGGATACGGACCCGGCTACGGCATTTGATCCGTTCCTGAATTTCAATGCCCACAACACCAAGGCGGCCAGGCAACGAGTTTATGTCACCCTGCATAACTCGGGCGAATATGAGTTGCCCATTAGGTTATGCCACTGTTAACGGCGACTTGTTCAATCTTCCCGCCGGGCCAGTCTCATTTGCTCTCGGCGGTGAGTATGACGCGCCGAGGTGGACGCGCGATCGTGACGCGCTCAATACCACGTTTCAAACCATCGGCTCCAGTGATGGGGAAGGCGCACGGGTGAACCGGGATGTTTGGTCAATTTACCAGGAAGTGCGGGTTCCTTTCACCAGCCCGACATGGAACTTCCCCGGTTTCTACAGCTTCGAGGTTGACTTTGCCGAGCGCGAGGAATGGTACAGCCAGAACACTTCTGCAGTTCTACCTTCTGGAGCCTTCCCCTTTCAGCCGGCGGCGCACAGCCAGTATAACGCGCAGAAGCCAAAGGTTTCGGTTCGCTGGCAGCCGCTTGATCCAAAATATATCGGCGCCCTTACCTTGCGTGGCAGCTACACCGAAGCGTTTCATGCGCCGGCCTTATCGGAGATTTCGCCCGCTTCCACGCAGAGCTTCGCCAACGGTTTCGACCCAATATTAAAGGAAGCCGGTCAACGTGGAGGCACGCGTTATAGGAAATCCCAACCTACAGCCGGAAGTGGCCTATGAATGGTCTTACGGGGCCGTTTACAGCCCGAAATGGCTCAAGGGCCTGACGCTCAGCGCGGATTGGTGGCATATTGATATGCGATCGATCGCGTCCCTCCTCGGCGCGCAATTCATTATCGAGAATAATATCCCCGGTCTGGTTATCCGTGGTCCTCCTGCGATTCCCGGTCAGACCGGGCCCAATCATTCTGGTCATTGATCCCAACGAAAATCTTACCGGCGCGATTTTTGAAGGTCTCGACTACGAAGCGATCTATATTCTGGACTCAGCGATTTTTGGCCACGGCGATTTCGGCAGACTGACGGCAACGGTCAACGGCACATGGCTATCCCGGGCTGAGCTTCAGATTGCGCCTGAAACAAAACGGTTCGGTATCGCGGGCGAAGTCATACCGCCGGGATTCACTCTAACCGGTTCGCTACCATGGAGTCGCGCCAATCTCAGTCTGTTCTACGACGGTCCGACTGACACGTGGATGCAGGGTCTGGATGTTGGCGCGGTAGTCCATTACACCGGCCAATACGAAGATGACAATCTCAGTCTGACCCGAAGTCCGTTCACGGCGGAATTCTCCAAGCCACAAACGCCGAGAAGTGGGTTTCGTTCCTGGCGCGCGCGGAAAGTGCGGGAGTGGACTACGCTCGATCTGATTGCGTCCTACACGTTCAATCTGCCTCCGCCGGTTACAGCCAAGTGCCCGGCTTTGCCAAGGAGGGCGGCAAGAACGTGACGATGAAAGACGGCAAGGAGAAAGAAGTCATGCCGCTCTCGACAGCTGAGTACGGCTGCAGCAACTGGACATGGTGGCTCAATAACACCACGATTACGCTTGGCATGCAAAACGTGTTCGACTCCGATCCACCGTTTGTGGCCGGCAGTTTCGAGAACGGCTACGACGAATCACTTGCCACGCATCAAAGGCCGGTTCTGGTACGTCCAGCTAAAGAAGAGATTCTAGGGTATCCATCGGGCGCTCGATTCGGCGCGCCCGGCGGTCGCGCCCTACCATTGCTGCTGAATCATCCGGGATTCGTGTTATCCGTGTAATCCGTGGTGAATTTTACCTCGGCGCGAGCGAAGCGACGATTTTTTCGAAGCGCGGATCACCGCGCAGAGGATCCCACGTCGGATTTAAACGGAGGTCGCCGTAATGCACTCCGTTCGGGATTTTGGCTGCTACTTCGAGCTGCTCAATGGCGAGCTTGCGTTCGTCCGTCCATGCGTAGATCGATGCCAGGTTGGAGACAATCTCAGGGCCTATAAGCGAGTCTTTTGCGACTGGCGTAAGTGTTGCCGCCTGCCGACCTTCGCGGATGGCCTCTTCTTTTCGGCCCAGTCCGGCGTCGATTAGCCCCAGGCCAGAAAGAAAAATTCCGAATTGAGGCTGGTCGCGGACAAGCTGCTGTTGTTCGGCACGCGCGACACCGAAGGCGGCATACGCAGCCGCCGGGTCTCCTTTCATCCGAGCAACTAAACCCGTCCAGAAAGAGCGTCCATATCCAAAGTCGTCGTTAAGAGAATTTTTCTCTGAGAGCGCCGCCACGGCACGACCAGCGGCGACGGGATCGCGGTCGTACAAAGCAAGATAGAAGCGCGCGGGTTTGAGGTCCTCATTTTCTGCCTGAGCAGGATCGTCGGCTAAAATCTTTTCAAGTGTCGCATGCAATGGTCGGGTATCGGCTCGCCAGCCTATCTCGAGACAGGCGCGATATAACTTTGGCACAAGCCCATTCGGTTCGAGAACGACCAGACGATCCATAGCATCGCCGGCTTGTTGATAGGCGCGCGCGAAGAAATAAGTGAATGAAAGTGCGTTCAGAGTGTAAGCGTCTCGGGGGTCCAGCTCACTTGCGCGCTCCATATAGTGCACCGCGTTCGGCCAGCGCCCTTGCCGGCGGTCAACCAATGCAGAGAATACAAAAACGCGTGGATTATTGGGCAAGCTGCGCCGGGCGATAGCAAGCTCGGCTTGGGCTCGGTCATAATCGAGGTAGCCCCAAAAGAGATGCACAGCTAGAGCAAGGTGGGCCTCCCCCGAATCCGGTTTCAGTCGAAAAGCGGAATCTATGGCAGACTTTGCGATCACCAAACGCTCGGGGGTGCGATCGACACCTTGGAAATAGATGGTGTCGTGTGCTCTAGCCAGCCAGCAATATGCGAGGAGGAATGCAGGATCACGCGCGATCGCCTGATTGAGCAAGTTTACAGCCCGAACGAGATCTTTCTCTTTACTTGGTAGTGCACCGCCCCACTCAATCAAAGGTCTGGCGCGAACGTACAGATCATAGGCGACAAGGTCTTTGGTCGGCCACTCCTGCATGGCAGCTTTTTCACGAGCTGAAACTTTGGCTCTGAGTCGATTCACGATTGACTGGGCAACTTCCGTTTCGATTGCGAACACGTCATTCAAATCCCGATCGTATTCCTCCGCCCAAATACCTACGTCGGTGCGAGCGTCCACCAATTGTGCATTTACATGCACTTTACCACCAGAACGCCGCACTGTTCCTTCCAGCATATGAGAGACGCGCAGCGCATCGCCGATCTGCCGTACGTTCTGTTTGCCACGATATTGCATCACGCTGGTGCGGCTGATCACTTTGAGGTCGGCGATTTTCCCTAGCTTGGTCAAAACGTCGTCCTGCACGCCATCGGCAAAAAAAGCGTGCTCTTTCTCATCGCTTAGATTTTCGAATGGGAGCACAGCAATGCCGGTGGTGAGTGGATGCCGGATGAATTCAGTTTTCCAAACAATCCAGCTGGCGGCGGTTGCCAGCGCAACGAGAGAGGCTGCCAGGAGCGCACCGGTTGGATTTCGCCGCACCCACTTGCTGCTGCGGCTGATCATTCCACTGCGCCGCGCCACAATCGGCTCATGCTTTAGCCAACGTTCAAGATCCTGGGCGAGCGCAAGCGCCGAAGAGTAGCGGCGCTTCGGATCCTTTTCGAGACACTTCAGGCAAATTGTCGAGAGGTCGCGATCAATCTTCGAATTCCATAGACGCGGTTGTCGCGGCTCGGTATCCAGCAATAGCTTGATCGTCTCATACGTTGTTCCCCCAGCAAAAGGCGGATGACCTGTTAGTAATTGGTAAAGCACCGCCCCAAGGCCGTAGACGTCAGTGGCGCTGCTGATTGCTCCATTGTTTCCCACAGCTTGTTCCGGCGCCATGTAACTTGGTGTGCCAAGCACCTCGAGCGTGCGCGTTACCGTGCTCTCAGTCTCGACCAATCGCGCCAGGCCGAAGTCGGTCAGGTGTGGTTCGCTTTTTTTATCGACCAGAATGTTCCCGGGTTTGATATCGCGATGGAGAATTCCATGTTCATGAGCGTAATGCACAATGCGCGCTACCTTTGCGATTAGTTCGACTGCGTCTCTAATTGGCATTGGCCGATGGTTGACAACTATATCAAGCTGCCCGCCCTCGATTAACTTCATGCTGAAGTAACAGGAGCCATCGCGCTCGCCGACTTCGTAGATGGGAACGATACCCGAGTGATCCAACCTCGCGGCGGCCTCCGCTTCCCGTCGAAACCGCTTCAGATGCGCTTCCGTGGCCCAACGGCCCAAGCCAATGATTTTCAGCGCCACGATACGGTTGAGGCTTTTCTGCCGTGCGCGATAAACCACGCCCTGACCGCCACGGCCGATCTCCTCCAACAATTCGTAATCACCAAAGTCGCCGAACGTTTCTGACCGAGCGGATTCCTTTTTGTGATGCGGTGATGGAACATCATCGACCAGGCCGGGGTCATCCACCTTCGCCGAGGCTACGGCGGACAAGTCGCCCCCGGCTACAGATGAATTCGCGAGCAGATTGAGTCCTGTCTCAAACAGACACGCGGTACAGAGGCTTTCGGGAGCGTCGACAGAAATTTCCGCTCCGCATCGGCCACAAAGTAAGGTCGCGGTCGCCATGCCCGAGTGCTACTTGGAAACCATTTCCTTTGGCGCCAGCGAGGCGACGATTTTCTCAAAGCGTGGATCGCCCCGCAGAGAATCCCACACCGGGTCCAGGCGCAGCATACCGTAGGTTGGACCGCCTGGGATTTTCGAAACTATTTCGAGTTGCTCGATGGCGAGGTCGCGTTCGCCGGTCCATGCGCAGATCAATGCCAGGTGCAATGCAACCTGCGGACCGTCCGTCGAGTCTTTTGCGATGGGCGCGAGTTCGACTGCCCGTCGGCCTTCGCGGAGCGCCTCTTCTTTTCGCCCCAGTCCGGCATCGATCATCCCCAAGGAAGAGAGCGCCTGCGCGTAATCGGGTTGGCGCGTGCTCGCTGCGCGGACCGCCGCTTCTTGCTGCGGACGCGCGGCCATAAAGGCCGCCTGGGCAGCAACTGTGTCTCCGCTGACGTGAGCAACTATACCCATCCAGAAATCACGGCAAAAGCCGTCCATCCCGTCTTGCGGAAGTGCGGCCGCAAAACGACTGGCGGCGATAAAATCGCGCTCGAACAAAGCCAATTGCAACCGTTGCTGCTTCATAGCTTCGTCGTTAGCGGATGCAGGTTCATCCGCCAGGATTTTGTCAATTGTGGCGTGCCAATGCCGCGTATCGGCTCGCCAATGCATTTCGAGCCCACCACCCGCATCTATTCTTGCACCGATATGGTTGGGCTTGAGGGCCAGCATACGATCCAAAGCCTTCCTGGTTTGTTCATAAGGCAGGGGGCGCGATCCGAAACGAAATCCTGCAACATTCGCGGCCAAATAGAAGCTTCGGGGATCCAGCTCACTGGCGCGCTCCATATTCCGCACGGCGTCAGACCAGCGACCCTGCCGGCGATCGATCCATGCAGTCACTTCATAGACTTGCGGATTGTTAGGCAAAGTGCGTCGGGCAATAGCAAGTTCGGCACGGGCGCGAGCGTAATCGAAATAACCCCAATAAAGATGCAACGCCAGAGCCACATGCGCCTCGCCCGAGGCCGGATTCAAGCGGAAAGCCGAATCGATGGCCTCCTGCGCCAGTGCCAAACGAGCGGCTGTTTGATCAGCCGTAGTGTAAAGCCAGTCCTGCGCCCTGGCTAGCCCGCAATAGGCGAGATCGAAGTTGGGATCGCGAGCGATCGCTTTATTAAGCAAATCAACCGTTTGAAAAATCTCCTTCGGATCAGTATCACTATCGGCCGCCTCGATCGATGGGATGGCGCGAACATAAAAATCGTAGGCGGCAAGATCTTTGGTCGGTCGTTCCTGTATGGCAGCCCGTTCGCGAGCTGAAAGTTTGGTCGCTAAGCCGATTTGCGATTGATTGCGCCACTTCCGTTTCGATCGCGAACAACGTCATTCAAATCCCGATCGTATTCCTCGGCCCAGATGCCGGCGTCAGTGCGCGTGTCCACCAATTGCGCATTCACATGCACTTTCCCACCAGAACGTCGCACCGTTCCTTCCAGCACATGTGAGACACGCAGCGCATTACCGATCTCCCGCACATCCTGTTTACCGCGATATTGCATGACGCTGGTGCGGCTGATCACTTTCAGGTCGGCGATTTTTCCAAGCTTGGTCAAAATGTCGTCCTGGACGCCGTCAGCGAAGAACGCGTGCTCTTTTTCGTCGCTAAGATTTTCAAATGGCAGCACGGCGATGCCGGTTGTTAGCGGAATGCCGGATAAATTCGCTTTTCCAAAGAATCCAGCCGGCGGCTGCTGCCAGGGCAACCAGAGACGCTGCTAACAAGTGCGCTGGTTGGATTTCGTCGCACCCATTTCTTACCGCGAGTGAGAATTCCAATGCGCCTCGCCAGAATCGGCTCATGCTTTAGCCAGCGCTCGAGATCTTCAGCTAGCGCGAGCGCGGAAGTGATAGCGACGCTTTGGATCTTTCTCGAGACACTTGAGGCAGATCGTTGAGAGATCGCGATCTATTTTCGGATTCAACAGGCGCGGTTGCCGCGGCTCGGTATCCAACAATAACTTGATAGTCTCGTAGGTTGTTCCTCCGGCAAAAGGCGGATGACCGGTCAGCAGTTGGTAAAACACTGCACCAAGTCCATAAACATCGGTCGCGCTGCTGACGGCGTCGTTATTTCCCACAGCTTGTTCCGGCGCCATGTAACTGGGCGTGCCCAGTACTTCCATCGTGCGTGTGACTGTACTCTCAGTCTCGACGAGTCGCGCAAGACCGAAGTCGGTCAGGTGCGGTTCGCCTTTTTGATCGAGCAGGATGTTTCCCGGTTTGATGTCACGATGAAGGATGCCGTGTTCGTGAGCGAAGTGAACAGTGCGCGCTACCTTCGCGATCAATTCAACCGCCCGCCGGATCGGCATTGGCTCGCGCCTGACCACTTCGTCAAGCTGGCCGCCTTCGACTAATTTCATGCTGAAGTAGCAGGAGCCATCGCGCTCGCCGACTTCGTAGATCGGAACGATGCCCGGATGATCCAGACTGGCGGCGGCTTCCGCTTCCCGGCGAAAGCGCTTCAGATGCGCATCGGTAGCCCAATGGCCGAGGCCAATCACTTTGAGAGCGACCGTGCGGTTGAGACTTTTCTGGCGCGCTCGATAGACCACGCCTTGACCGCCACGACCGATTTCCTCCAGTAATTCATAGTCGCCAAAGTCGGTGAACGTTTTTGGCGAGCGGATATGTTCTTCGATGCGGTGGTGGAACGTGTTCTCCTGCCTGCGCCGAGGCTCGGGGTCAGGCCGAACTCGTTGAGGTCTACGGCGGACCGATCCACCCCCGGCTACAGACATCGTCCGCGAGCAGAGAAGCCCGGTCTCAAACAGACACGCGGTACAAAGTCCTTCCGGTGCGTCGGCAAGAATTTCCGCTCCGCACTTTTGACAAACTCTGAGTACCTTGGTCATCGTGGCGGGTCGTCCACGGGCTCCCCACCCTGTACTGCGCGGAATTCTATCACGCGTTACGCTCGCAACACAGCGATCAAATGGCGCAGCTCATCTTCGATATCGCTGGCGATGGCAACCGTGTTGGCGATCTCCTCGCGCAACAAAGCCTGATAGCGATGGCGAAATCGATGAAAAGCTTGCCGGACCGCATTCTCTGTCATACCAAGGCGCGCAGCGGTCTCCGGTCGCGAGGGCGCTCCCGGCTCGTCCGGGAGTAATTGTTTTAGACAATCAAACAACTCGGCGTTGCCTGCGGCGTGGTATTCGTCCTTTAACCGACGTAGCACTTGTTCCATAAGCGTTAACGCCCAGCTACGCTCATAAAGCCGATCCGCCGTGAGTGGATTTGCCGGTTCCATCTCGCTTCGTTCGCCCGCGGTCAGTTCTTCCAAGCGCACCAACTGTTGTCCTTTTCCCCGCTTGGCCGTCACCGCACGGCGGTGCTCACTGACAAGGAAATGTTTCAGCGACGTCAGCAGATAAGAACGTAAGCGTCCTTTCTCCTTGCGAACATCATCAAAATTCCGACGCTGTAACAACAGAGCAAAAAAGGCCTGAGTGAGATCTTCCGCCTCCTCGTGTCGGGCGCCTTCTCGCCTAATAAAGCTGTAGACCGGCCGCCAATAGCTGCTGCAAAGTTTCTCGAGTGCTTCTTGTGCGGCGGCCGATTCGCCTTGCGACTGCAACACCACGCTCCAGTGGGTGGTCGTAAATGCGACGTTTCCATATCGCGCGCCTGGATCAACCCCAGTCTGTGAAGTCACCGGATCATCGGCAGGCACGCCGCTATCGAAACAAGAATGCTCACCAATATCAAGCTGGCAGTGTCAGTGATGTAGCGCGTGCCTCTGGCCCGCCGCGGCGGGCCAGACGCATGCGCTACATTCCGTATTTAAAACTGTGCCAGTCGCGCAGGACTAATAGGCACAAATTCGCTTTCGTAGAGAATCAGCGGTTTCTTTCCACGCAATAGTCGCCACCACTGCCTGGCGGAGCCCAGCACGATCAGCAGCACGAGCGTCAGAAAGAAAATGGCCACCAGCGCATCGAGGCGCCATACGCTTGCCTGCCTTACCAGTTCAGCCGCTTTAGCTGGGTCGGACATTCCCGAGGCATCACGCAAAAGCGAGCGGGCACCACTCAAGAAACCGAGTCTCGGGTCGGCCGAAAACACTTTGAGATAGCCGGCCGAGAAACGTGACAGCGCACATGAAGCAAAGCGGCAGAATTGTGACGAAGACATACTTCGTTTTTCGCATTTTGATCAGGAGCGTGGTGCCGAGGCAAAGAGCGACGACCGACAGTAATTGGTTAGCCAGCCCGAAGAGCGGCCAGAGCGAGTTGATGCCGCCAAAAGGATCAATCACCCCTTCGTACAAAAACCATCCCCATGCCGCCACCAGAAGTACGCTGGTGAAGAAGTTTGCGCTCCAGGAACGCGTATTGCCGAGTGGCCTCCAGAGATTGCCCAGAAGGTCTTGAAGCAGAAAACGCCCTACCCGTGTTCCGGCATCGATCGTCGTGAGGATAAACAAGGCTTCAAACATGATGGCGAAGTGATACCACAGCGCCAGCGCGGTTGGATTCGCAGTGACTCGCGCAAACATGTGAGCCATGCCGACTGCAAACGTCGGCGCGCCACCTGCACGGTTGAACATTGTGGACTCGCCAAGATCCGAGGCAAGCGTTTGCATTTCGTGTTCGGTCACAGGAAAACCGGCCGCGGAAACTGTTGCCACGACTTCGCTGGGCGTGCCTTTCATGTTGATGGCGAAATATTCTCCCGGTTCCAACACGCACGCCGCGATCATCGCCATCAAAGCGACCATCATTTCAGTTACCATCGCGCCGTAGCCGATGCTTCTTACTCGCGATTCGCGTCGAATCATTTTCGGCGTGGTGCCCGAGGCGATAAGCGAATGAAAACCTGAGACTGCGCCGCACGCGATGGTGATACAAACAAAAGGAAATACCGGGCCGGCAAAGACAAGCCCGGTGCCATCGACGAATTTTGTAATCGATGGCATTTGCAGCGTGGGATGAATTAACACCACCGCGACCGCGAGCATGGCAACGGTGCCAAGCTTCAAGAACGTGCTGAGATAATCGCGCGGCGTCAGTAACATCCACACCGGCAAAATCGACGCGGCCAGACCGTACATCATGATGGCCCACGCCAGCCACTTCTGGTCGTGACGGAACCACGCTTCAATCGCCGGAAAATGACTGAGAAATTGTCCGCCCCACACTCCAAACGCCAGGCCGAACAAGCCAAAAATCGTGATCGCAATGACACTCACTTTTCCTGTGCGCAACGCGATTCCCATAATCAACGCCAGTGGAATGGTCACCGCGATGGTGAAAACACCCCACGGACTGTGCGCCAGCGCCTGGACAACAACGAGCGCAAGGACTGCCAGCAAAATGATCATGATCGCCAACACGCTGATCAGCGCGAGAAAACCCACGCCTGGTCCGACTTCCTCCTTCACCATTTGGCCCAGCGTTTTTCCACCGCGCCGGATCGAGGCGAATAAAATAATCATGTCGTGCACTCCGCCGCCGAGCGTGGCTCCGATCAAAATCCAAAGAGTACCGGGAAGAAAACCAAACTGCGCCGCGAGCACTGGCCCAACGAGCGGCCCGGGGCCGGCAATCGCGGCAAAATGATGTCCGAACACCATCCACCGATTCGTCGGCACGTAGTCCTTATTGTCATTACGCAGAACTGCCGGAGTGGCGCGCTCCTCATTTAGCACGAGCACTTTTGTCGCGAGCCACTTGCTATAGAAACGATAGCTAATGGATAAGGCGCAAAATCCGGCGATGACGATCCAGAGCGCGCTGATTCGTTCTCCGCGCGAGAGGGCAAGGACGGCAACAGCCCACGTGCCCAGCGCAGCCACGCCCAACCACAACAGTTTCTTCCAGATGGTCACGTTCCCGAAAGCTTAATTGAAATTGTTGCGCTCCGCTACAATGTGTGACTTGTGAGATTGGGTCACAAAATACAAAAACTGGTAGACGGCCGCAGCCTGGCTAGCGCGAGAAAACATACGCTGAGGCTGCTGCGCGCGCACACCTTCCCGTTGGAAACGAAGCGCGTAATCGAAACAATCGATCCAGTTAAATTCGAGCAGATTCGCAGCCGTTATGCAGTGGGAGATCCCGGAGCGGACTGGCCAAAGTATCTCGATCTGAAGCGATGGATTGAGGTTAACATTCGCCGAATCCGGGCCATTGAACTTGATCTGTCGCGTCCAAAGCGGATTCTCGATCTTGGATGCGGCGCGGGTTATTTTCTCTACATCGCGCAGTTGCTTGGTCATACCGGTCTTGGGCTCGACATGGATCGGCTGCCGATGTTTCGCGAAATCACGCGATTGCTCGACGTGCGCCGCGTTGTTCAGCGGATCCATGCTTTCCGTCCCCTGCCCAGCTTCGGACAAAAGTTCGATGTTATTACCGCTTTCATGGTTTGCTTCAACGATCACAAGATGCCCGGACTTTGGGGCGTGCCGGAGTGGGATTTCTTTCTCGACGATCTGGCGAAGCATCTAAAGCCGCGGGGCCGGATCTGGCTCGAATTGAATCAGGAATACGACGGCACCTTTTACACGCCCGAGTTAAAGGAATTTTTTGAAAGTCGCGGCGCCAAAATTGACGAACACAAGGTCGTCTTTAATTCAGGCCTTCGCGCGCCTGCTTCAACTTCGCCAACTGCGCGTTAAGAGCGGTCAACCGTTGCCGGTGATCCTCCACGACTTTCGCTGGCGCGCGTTCGACGAACGCGTCGTTCTTTAACTTCGCCGCCACGCTTCTGGCTTCGGCTTCAATCTTCGCGATTTCCTTTTCCAATCGCTCCCTTTCGCGTGGCTGATCCGCAGCGGCGACAGGCAGAAAAATTTCCCCTAGAGGCGTAACCGCCACCGGAGTTCCAACCGGTGGGTGATATCCAGGTTGAAGGACCACTTCCTCTGCGTTCAATAGCCGCGTTAACGTCGGAATTTCGTTGGAAATCGCTTTACTATCAGAGCGTAAAATAAACCGCATCTTCTTGTTTGATTGTATATTAGCAGTGGCACGAAGGTTCCGGCCGGCTTGTGTGAGTCCGTAGATCCCCGATACAAAATTGTGTGTGTTCGCAAGGTCTTCAACGTCGTCTAAACCGAACTTTTTTGGCGGCTCAGCAAATTGAATCGAAGTGTCCCCCAGACCCAATAGGGACCAGAGTTCCTCGGTAAGGTGCGGCATAAAAGGATGCAACAATCGTAAAACTGCCGAGAGCACAAAATCCATCACTGCCAGAGCGGATTTCTTCGTGTTTTGGTCCTCGCTGAAAATCTCAGTTTTCGCCGCTTCAACGAACCAGTCGCAATAATCGCTCCAAACAAAATCATACAGGCGTTGCGCGACCGTGTTGAACTGATATTCGCGATAGGCGACGTCGATTGCGTCGATTGTCTCGTTTAACCGCGCGAGTACTTCGATGGCGTAGATTGACAACTTCCGCTGATCGATCGCAGCCCCGAAAGCATTCGGGGTTGGCCCGTGCATCTGGCGAAATCGCGCGACATTCCAGAGTTTTGTCGCAAAGTTTCGGCCTTCCTCAATCTGCCGTTCGTCGAACCGAATGTCCTGTCCCGTTGGCGCTATGCGCATCAATCCGAAACGCAGGCCATCGGCGCCGTATTTGTCGATCAGTTCAAGGGGATCGGGCGAATTGCCGAGGGACTTCGACATTTTTCGGCCTTGGGAATCGCGAATGAGGCCGGTGAAGAAGACGTGGTGAAACGGAATGTTGTCTTCGTCGCGATCGCATTTGCCAGGCCTGAACTCCAGCCCTGCGATAATCATGCGCGCCACCCAGAAGAAAATGATGTCGGGCGCGGTTACGAGCACGCTGGTCGGATAAAACTTTTTTCGCGTCTCCGGGTCCATCGTTTCGTAGGCCCAGAGCCAGGATGAAAACCAGGTGTCGAGCGTGTCCTCATCCTGCGTCCAATTCTCCGGATCGGGCGGCGGTTCGATGCTAACGTAAATGGTGGCGCGAGCCTCCGGCTTGCGTGCGTCTTTATCTTGCAAGCGAGACGCATGCGCTACCTCAATCCCGGCTTTCTCTGGATTGCGGTTTATGTACTCTTCGATTTTGAACAGAGCTCGCTCGTTCCGAACGATGTGGTCATAGCTCTCATGCTGCCAGAACTGCCCTGTTCGATCGAGCAACTCGTTGATTTTGTGTGCCGTGAACGACTTCCACGAATGGAGGATATCTCCGAGATCATGCCCATCGCGAGGGGTGACCACGACATGAACGTGATTCGGCATCACGACCCATGCACCCAAATCGTAGCGTTCTCCATCAAAGCGGACTAGCGCCTCGGCAACAACTTTCGCGGCGCGTTCGTCTTTGAATACGCAGGAGCCGCTGCCGGCATCGAGCCATTCTTCAATCTTTGCCGAGAAACGTTCGTAATAAGTCTGGCGTTGCTCGGCGGTCCAGGGCTCCGGGTTCCATTTCAACCACGCCTGCCTTTCGTCCTCCAGTTGCGAGAGTTTCGTCATTGGAATTGAATCGGCGAGCCGGAAGGTAACGAAATATGTTTTTCCGGTCTGCTGCCAATGCGGCAGATTGCGACGGCTGATGTCGACGTCCGCGAACTCGTCGTAGCCAATAAAAGTAGCGCGAGCCTCCGGCTTGCGTGCGTCTTTATCTTGCACGTGAGACGCATGCGCTACTTTTTGCAACCGGGACGGTCGCGTTACTTTGTACCACGCCGGTATCCTGTGTCCCCACCAGACCTGACGGCTAATGCACCAGTCGCGGATATTTTCCAGCCATTGCCCGTAAACTTTCTCCCAGTGAGCGGGGAAAAAACGGATTAAATGATCACGGACAACCGCCAGCGCTTCTTTGGTTTTCGGATAGCGCAGGAACCACTGCTCGCTAATACGCGGCTCGATAGGCACATCGCTGCGGTCACTGAAGCCGACATTATTCTCATATGGCTCCGCTTTCGCCAGCGCTCCTCTCGCCTGCAATAACTCCGCTGCTCTCTTCCGGCCTTCGAATCGATCCAGTCCGTTCAGTTCCGGCTCTGCCGGGCAATTGATGCGGCCATTAGGAGTTAAGACGTCGATAACTGGCAGGTCATGTCGCTGGCCGATCTCAAAATCCAGAGCGTCGTGCGCTGGCGTGACCTTTAGCACACCGGTTCCAAACTCCGGATCGATTGCTTCATCGGCGATGATTGGAATTTTCTCCCGCGCCAGAGGGCGCCAGGCATGTTTACCTAACAAATCGACATATCGTTTATCACCGGGATGAAAAGCGATCGCGGTGTCGGCCATGATCGTTTCCGGCCGAGTTGTCGCTACCTCAATGTAGGGCATGCCTCCGGCTTGCCATTGGACGGATTCGCTGTGGCGAACTTGCGGGGCATCCGCAACCGAGACGGTCGCGCTACCTTCTTCTGCAATCTCGTAACGAACGAAATACAAATATCCTTTCTGCGGCTTGCTAATCACCTCCTCGTCAGAGAGCTGCAGTTTGCGCTGCGGGGTCCCAATTGATCATGCGGCGCCCGCGATAGATCAGGCCTTTATTGTAGAGGTCGACAAAAACCTTCTGAACAGCCGCGGCATAGGCGGGATCAAGCGTGTAGCGTTGGCGCGACCAATCGCATGAACAACCGAGTCGCTTCAGTTGCTCAATGATGATGCCGCCGTGTTTGTCCTGCCATTGCAGGACTCGCCGCAAAAATTCTTCCCGCCCAAGGTCGTGGCGCGTTTTATTTTCAGTCCGGCGTAAAAATTTCTCCACCGCCGTTTGCGTGCCGATTCCCGCGTGATCCATTCCCGGAAGCCAGAGGACTTCGGATCCCTGCATCCGCGCTCGTCGCGCGAGGATATCCTGGATGGTATGGTTCAAAACGTGCCCGAGCGTAAGCATGCCGGTGATGTTCGGCGGCGGCATTACAATCGAAAACGCCGGCTTCGGCGACGAAGCATTCGCTACGAAATCGCCATGCTCAATCCAGCGCTGATACCATTTCGGTTCAACCGATTTCGGATCGTAACGCTTGGGAAGTTCTGCCATGCGGTAAAGTAGCGCATGCCTCCGGCTTGCGAATCTTAAAAACGCAAGCCGGAGGCTTGCGCTACCCTAATCTGCACGTGTTGTAGAATTCTTTGAGCCGCGTTTCGGGTTCAGCCGATTTTGGATACGCCGCGGGCGGGTCGCCATGCAAGGCGACAAACTCTGTTTCGAGCAGTTCGCGCAATTCCAGCGAGGATTCGGACGATGAACTTCCCTTGGCCATGGCCGGCAAATCCTGCACTCTGTAGCCCGGCGTTTACCAGAGAGCTCGGTGCACAGTCAATCTGGCCATGCGAATGCTGCCGCCTGAAAACGTGCAGAGACAACGAACCAGTCGTGCAAAAACGGATCAACGCGAACACCCGTGATGTTCCGCAACAGCACCACGATAGAAACTGGCGGCTTTGACGATGAGCGACCTCCTACGAAATCGCCATGCTCAATCCGGCGCTGATAACATTTCGGTTCAACCCAGATTTCGCATTAAACATGAGCGTGGTTGTAGCCGGAGGCGTTGACTCCGGCGGTCGGCGTGCCAGGTAAAGCCTTGGGCTGGCCGAGGTCGCCGCCCTCGGCTACAACGGCCGCCGCAAAGCAACAATTTTGTTCGTAACCCTCCGCGATTTAAACCCTCGCCTAATGCAATGTCTGGGTTCAACCGGTTTGAGATCGTACCTATTTGGATTGTCAAAAGTAGCGCATGCGTCCGGCTTGCGAACGTTAAAAACGCACGCGAGCGGCTTGCGACACTGTAATTACCGGCACTTTCCCGTCTGCACGAGCGGACTCCGTCTTTACTGCGTTTTCGTCTCCGGGAGTTTGAAACCAACATAAGTTCCAGCGCTGATCCCAAGCAATCCCAGCAGCGTGGCACTAAACGCCGGCATCGCCAGTTCATTGTACACATTCGCCACAAACATTATCCCCAGAACAAGT
Organism: uncultured Verrucomicrobiae bacterium; assembly: GCA_963838045.1. Taxonomy (GTDB): domain Bacteria; phylum Verrucomicrobiota; class Verrucomicrobiia; order Chthoniobacterales; family UBA10450; genus Udaeobacter. The sequence goes on from CAWIPQ010000008.1 coordinate 283,290, forward strand.
GTCCAGACGAAAATCTGGAACCGATGAAAACTGATAAGGTTATTTTCGGCGAGAAGGTCGTACATGACTCCCTTCCAGGTCGGCCATGCGAAATAGGCGCTTTGCCAGCGATAATTTGCGAGCCGTTCCCGTATCTCATTTTGTTTCTGTTCATTGTCCTCGAGCTCTTGCTTGTCCGACGGAGATATTGAAGCGCGCGCTTTCTGCAGAGCTTCCAGCTCCTTCTGAGTAGCACTTTGCAATTCCTTCAACTCCTCCAAGACTTCGGGGTATGGCCGCGTCACGTCGACAATTGGCTGATTGCCAGTAGAACCGGCTGGAACCGGTTTGCCCGCGTCGACAAAAGCAGAACTAAGCGCAGTACCAGCGCTGATTCCGATCAATGCCAGCACCGACGTATTAAGCGTATCCATCGCTCCGGTGACAACCCAAAGGAAAAAATAGGACGCGATCACGAGAAAGAACCAGAAGGCCATCTGACCGCGTGCGAGACTGTAAGGTCTTTGACCATCCGGCCGGCATGGCGCGTTCGCATCACGAATGATATGCGTGTAGCGAGCCAGCATAAAAAAGGCAATCAACGCAACGAAAATAACGAGAAAACCGAGCGCGGTGCGAAACTTCGGAATGATCGTCAAAAAGAATTGCTGATCGAGCTTGTGTTCACCCTGTGCGTCCGGTCGCAATTCCGATCGTATTTCCTCTCCGTTGTTGAATCCGACGGACACGACAACGCGACGATCCAGGACCGGCTGGTTAAGCAGATGGGACCATGTTGTCTTTGAAGCATCGTTGCGGACCAGAGGGAAATAAACGGTCGTGATCTTATACTCGACCGAAGGCTGCTCCTTTGATGCACTAGTCCATGCCGAGGTTTCGTACCAGTAAACCGGCGGAACTCCGCTAAGTGGACGATGGTCCAAATAAAGGATCAGATTCTTAATGTCGTGTTGCTCAGGTAGCTTCTTTTCTTTCTCCAATTCGTCGCACCATCTTTCAAAATTATAAATATCCACCCAAATATCGTCTCCACGTTCGACGTGGACTTCAGGCTGGCCCCTTATTTCCTTCCAGGTGTGCAGACCTACCGAACCCACGTAAGGACTCGGACCCGCCGGAGTTGGACTTGGGGCTACTTGCTGCGCAACGGTGGTCGAAGGCGCGGGCGCTTCCTCCCCTCTCACTCCATCAAGCGAAAGTCTCACCGTCAGGACGCAGAAGCCGACCAGAAGGAATAAAGGGAGATTTGAGTAGCGCCGTTTTAACCAAGGCTCCGGCTGCTGCACATTGCTTTCAACGAACTCGTTAAACGGAGTGCCCGAAAATAGGACCTCCTTCCGTCTCCACGAGATAAGGGACCTATTTGTCCCGCTAGTCATATGCCAAGGATGCATTGGCGGATTGCGCGATGACAAGCCCTTTTATCGGCCACCAGCCAAAGGCGGCCGCTTCATCCAACAACTCCAACAAGACAATCCAAGTTGCAGGTCATCTACTACGCCGCCACTTTCCCACCTGCATGAGTAACCCGCGACCGCTTGGTGTTTTCGATTCCGGCATCGGCGGCTTGACGGTCGTGAAAGCACTGCGTGATTTGCTGCCGAACGAAAACATCGTGTACCTGGGCGACACAGCTCGTGTTCCCTATGGCCCGAAAAGTCCTGAAACCGTGCGGCGCTATGCCGTGGAACTGGCGGAAATATTGATGCGAAAGAACGCGAAGGCGCTGGTTGTTGCCTGCAACACGGTGTCGTCGGTCGCGCTGCCATTGTTAATAGAGAAATTTTCCGTGCCGGTGATCGGAGTTATCGATCCGGGAGCGCAAGCCGCGCTGCAGGCCACACGCAACCGGCATATCGGAGTGATTGGAACCCGTGCTACGATTCGCAGCGGCGCGTACGAAAAGGCGCTGCGCGCAGCCGACACACAACGTGCGGGTAAGCAGTCGCGCGTGCCCATTGCTCGTCCCGTTAATCGAAGAAGGATTGCTCAACGACGACGTGACCGATCAAGTGATCACTCGCTACCTCGAACCACTGCTGGCTGACAAAATCGATACACTGGTGCTCGGTTGTACGCATTATCCTCTGCTCAAGAGCGCGATCGCTCGACTGCTAAAGCAGCAAATCGTGCTCGTCGATTCGGCGCAGAATTGCGCCCGCGCGGTGGAAGAAACATTGGATCGACAGTCACTTCGAGCGAGCCTGCCAAACCGCGGCGAACTCCATGTCGCTCTTACCGACGCCGCCGATAGTTTTCTCAACGTCGCTCGCGACGCGCTGAAATTGCGGTTCGGCGAGATCGAGCTGCAATCTTTGCCTTAGATTTTGGCAGGCTTTTGACTACGAGATCGTAGGAGTGATCGATCATTTTCCGCAGCTCGGATTCAGGAATGCCCGTTTCAATCTCAACCGTATTCCAGTGCTTCTTGTTCATGTGGTAACCCGGCGTCACCTGTTCGTATCGATCGCGGAGGTCGAGCGCTAAATCCGGGTCGCACTTCAAGTTCGCCGTGGCCGGAACTTCATCCAGAGCTGCCAGGGCAAACATTTTACCGGCAACCTTGAACACGAGAACATCGGGTCCAAACGGCGTGCCCTCGCTTGCACGAGGTTTCCCAAGGCAGTATTCGCGGAATTGCGCGAGATCCATCACACGATTCGGTCGCGCAACAGTTCCGGCAAATCTCGAATGGCGACACGCTCCTGTTTCATCGAATCACGCTCTCGCAGCGTGACGGTGTCGCGCAAGGCGGGGTCCTTTTCTCCAAGAGTCTCGAAATCGACGGTAACACCGAAAGGCGTACCGATTTCGTCCTGCCGCCGATACCGCCGGCCGATTGCGCCGCTCTCGTCGTAGAAAACAGTCATGTGCGGGCGCAGGAGACCGACGATCTCCTTTGCTTTTGCGACCAGGGGCTCCTTGTTTTTGAGCAGCGGGAAAACCGCGCACTTGATTGGCGCCATCCGTGGATGAAAGCGTAAAACTATGCGCGATTCCATTTCGCCTTTGTCGTTAGGCGCCTGATCTTCCGTGTAAGCATTGCAGATCAACGCCAGTATGGTGCGATCCACACCCGCGCTTGGCTCAACCACGTGCGGAATGAATCGCTGCTTGGCTTCATCATCAAAATACTCGAGCGATTTACCGCTTCCTTTCTGGTGCTGTTGCAAATCGTAATCGGTTCGATACGCGACCCCCTCGAGTTCCTGTAGCCCAAATGGAAAATCGTATTCGATATCATAGGTCCCTTTGGAATAGAAAGCGCGCTCTTCGTCAGGCACGGTCAGCACATGAAGTTTGCTGCGTGGGATACCGATGTTTTCATAAAACTTCAGCCGCTCTTCCAACCAGTAGTCGAGCCATCTCATCCCCTCTTCCCCGCGACAGAAGTATTCGAGCTCCATTTGCTCGAATTCGCGTGACCGAAATGTAAAATTACGGGGATTGATCTCATTCCGGAAAGCTTTCCCGATCTGCGCGATCCCGAACGGCAACTTCTTGCGCGACACTTCGAGGACGTTCTTAAACTGGACGAAAATCGATTGTGCAGTTTCGGGCCGAAGATATGCGATCGAGCTTTCGTCCGCAGTCGCGCCAACATGCGTCTCGAACATCAGATTAAATTGCCGTGCTTCGGTAAAGTCTTTGCCGCCACAATTTGGGCATTGCCTGATCGCCCTTTTTCTCCACGAGTTGATCGGTGCGCAGATGGGCCTTGCAGGTGCGGCAGTCAATCATCGGATCGGAGAATCCCTCGACGTGCCCTGACGCCTTGAGAATAGAGGGATGCGTCAAAATCGCGCCGTCCATGCCGACTACGTCATCGCGCTCATGTACCATGACGCGCCACCAGTAATTTTTCAGATTACGCTTTAATTCCACTCCCAGCGGTCCGTAATCCCAGGCGCCATTGAGCCCGCCGTAAATTTCGCTGGATTGAAAAATGAAACCTCGCCGCTTGCACAGGCTTACGATTTTCTCCATGCGTTGGGCGTCTAATGGCGCGCTCATATTTCAAGTCACAGGTTATACAGACTGCGCGACGTTGTGGAGGCGTTTGTGTTAAACGCCTTTATTGCTTCGGCGGCTGACACAGCCGCCGCTACAACGATTCGCTTACGTTTGCGGCTCGACTTTGATCTCAGTCTTCACCGAGTTAGCGATGAAGCATTGCTCGTGCGCGGCATGATTCATCTCCTCAATGTCTTGGGACGTCGGTTGATGTCTCTCCGGAGAATTTTAGTCGCTGCCGAAGTGTGACGCGTGTAATCGCAAGTCTGCCTTCGGCATTTTTTTCCATGATTCCAACGGCGTCATCTACATATTCGTCGAGCACGAACTTCTTTTTGCAGGCAATAGCGAGAAAGGTCAGCATGTGACAACTCGAAAGCGAAGCCACGAAGGCCTGTTCCGGATCCACAAGGCTGGGATTACCCAAATAGGCCGCAGCTGCCGACGCCTCCATTTCGTGTTTGCCTTCAAATTTCCAGGTGTGATCGCGTGAGTATTTCTGATACTCGAACGGCTTGTCGCCGCGATTCCAAGTGAGAGTGACTTTATGTTCTGACATGCGTTTAGATAGAACGCGACACGCCACAGGGCAAGCGCTGTGGTGATATACCGCAACCACGCTGTAGTGTGCGCTGTCCTCAGCGCATCTCTGGGTTTGTGCTCAAGAATCCGCTGAGGACAGCGGACCCTACAGCCTTGGGCTTGCGCTCTGGGGCGCCGGACAGATTCTCGGCTTCTGAAATCGGCGCGATTAGTTCAGTGGTCGAGCGGTCGCCGCGGCGACAAGTCGCGGGCTTGCGTTGCAAGGCGCGCTCTTTATTATCTCGGCTTCTGAAAAGTCGCGCGATTAGCTCAGTGGTAGAGCACTTGCTTCACACGCAAGGGGTCGCTGGTTCGATACCAGCATCGCGCACCAGATTATTTCTTTCACAGGATGTCAAATAGATCCCCAATTTTATGGCTCTGATACAGGAAGTTCTCGAAATTGTTAGAAAACGTAACCCCAATGAGCCTGAGTTTCTTCAGGCCGTGACAGAGGTGCTTGAATCGATCCGTCCAGTCATCGATCGCAGCAAGAAGTGCCGCGACGCCAGAATTCTTGAGCGTCTGGTCGAACCGGAGCGTTTGATCCAGTTTCGTGTTCCGTGGATCGACGATAAAGGACAGATCCAGGTGAATCGCGGGTTCCGCGTCCAGATGAATAGCGCGCTGGGCCCTTACAAAGGCGGCCTGCGTTTTCACCCGACTGTTTGTGCCAGCATCATCAAGTTCCTGGCATTCGAACAAGTATTTAAGAACTCGCTCACCGGCCTCCCGATGGGCGGGGGCAAGGGCGGCTCGGACTTCGATCCCAAGGGGAAAACCGACCGGGAAGTCATGCGATTTTGCCAATCGTTCATGACCGAACTGTTCCGACACGTCGGTCCGAATACTGATGTGCCTGCCGGCGACATCGGGGTGGGAGGACGCGAGATCGGGTATCTCTTCGGCCAATACAAACGGCTGGCGAACGAATTCACCGGTGTGCTGACCGGAAAAGGTCTCAGCTGGGGCGGCTCGCTGATACGTCCGGAGGCGACTGGTTACGGCGCTGTTTATTTCGCGCAGGAAATGCTCAAGACACGCGATCAATCAATCGAAGGCAAAATTTGCACTGTCTCCGGCGCCGGCAATGCCGCGCAGTTTACTGTGGAGAAATTGATCCAGTGCGGCGCAAAGCCGGTCACGATGTCCGACTCCAGCGGCTTTATTCACGACAAGAATGGCATCGATGAAGAAAAGCTTGCCTGGGTCAAGAGCATCAAGAACATCCGGCGTGGACGCATCAGAGAGTACGCCAAAAAATTCCGTGGCTCAAAATATGTCGCCGGTCAGCGGCCCTGGAGCATAAAATGCGATTGCGCATTTCCATGCGCGACCGAGAACGAGATTACCGGCGAAGACGCAAAAAAATTGCTCGCCAACGGTTGTTACCTTGTCTCTGAAGCGGCGAACATGCCAAGCATGCCGGCAGCAGTCGATCTGTTCCTTGAAGAGAAGATTTTGTTTGGACCGGGAAAAGCGGCAAATGCCGGGGGCGTGGCAACATCTGGTTTGGAAATGAGCCAGAACTCCATGCGCTTGCCATGGCCCCGCGAAGAGGTCGATTCGCGATTACGCCACATCATGTCGACGATCTTCAAAAACGCCTGGGACACTGCTGAAGAGTACGGGCAACCGGGAAATCTCGTAGTCGGTGCAAACATTGCGGGATTCGTCAAAGTCGCCGATGCCATGCTCGATCAGGGCGTGGTTTAGTTAACAGATTTTCACAGGCACCTTTCAAATAAAGGTCTTCTCGTTAGGACCTCGTGCCGGCCTGCGAGAGCGAAGAACGAATCTCATCATCAGACCGGACCGAACCGGCGGGATGTTGCCGATTCTGCTTCGGTCGCCGTTATTTCTGCGACTCAACGTTGAGATCATTCTCGTCGCACGGCCCACGCAAGTCGTCTCTCCAATCCGAATCCCATCAGGATGAATATGAAGGCAAGATACTCTGTCCTGTTAGTCCTGCTCTCCACTGCACTCACTATCGGTGGGTGCACGGATTACTACACGACGTATCCGGGAAATGGACCTTATTATGGAGCCGCTCCGGCCTATGGGGCGTATCCAGGATCAGTAGCTGTCGCAGTCTACGATCGGCCGTACTATCGCGGGCCCGGATATTGGTCGGGAGGCGCGTATTATGTTTGGAAGCCCGGTCACTGGGTTTGGCGTAACAGCCAGAAAGTTTGGATCCGCGGCCATTACGTCGTCCGGAGATACCGTTGAGCGGACGGCAGTCAAACGATCGGTTGAGCCAGGCCCCAGGCTGCCAGACGAAAACGCGCCGCCGTTGCCAGGCAGCCCAGACCGTAGCGTACGCTTCTGCGAAAATTAATCGATGACGCCTCCGGCATGTATCGAGCCGGGCAGGTTACTTCACCGATACCACAGCGAAGGGCGATAATTTGAACGAGGATCTGATTATCGAAGACGAAATCGTTCGAGTTTGTCTGCAATGGCAGGCGCTCCAACAACTGTCGGGAAAAAGCGCGATAGCCAGTGTGGTACTCCGATAGTTTCGCGCCCACCAGAAGATTCTCCACCAGCGTGAGGAATCGATTGGAAACATATTTCCACCAGGGCATGCCGCCGCGCAGCGCGCCTCCGCCGAGGATTCGTGAAGCGAGAACGCAGGGATACAGGCCGCTCGCCACCAACGCGGCCATCGCCGGAATCAGTTGAGGCGTGTACTGATAATCGGGATGGATCATGATGATGATGTCCGCGCCTGCCGCCAGGGCGAGCCGGTAACAGGTCTTTTGATTCGCGCCGTAACCGCGATTCTCCGGATGCACTTCTATCTGAACGTTTGGCAGCGTGCGCGCGATTGCCACCGTTTCGTCGCGACTGGCGTCATCCACAACAATGACCAAATCGACAATGCCATGCGCCATGACTTCGTCGTAGGTCTGGCGCAACGTGCGCGCAGCGTTATACGCGGGCATCACCACGACAATCTTCTGGCTGTTTAGCATCTTGATCGTCGAATATGCGTTGAACGGCTACCTTGCAAGCTCGATGACGATTTTTTACGATTCACATTGCCTCGAATATTCCAGCCCGGGCCATCCGGAACGGCCGGAACGCATCGCTTGCACTGTTCCACTGCTAAACGATCGCCACCCTGACTGGGAATGGCGTGAGCCGGGCGCGGCTATGGATGATCAATTGTTGCGCGCACACTCTGGTGAACATCTCGAACATCTCGCCACTCCACATGAAGATTTCGATGCCGATACCCCATTTTATCCAAACATCGAAATTTACGCGCGGCGATCGGCTGGCGCCGCGCTGGCTGTGGTGCAGTCTGCGATGCGTGGCGAGCCCGCATTTAGCTTGATGCGGCCGCCGGGCCATCACGCGACGCGGGATCGCGCAATGGGTTTCTGTTACTTCAGCAATGTTGCTGTCGCGGCGCTCAACGCACTCACTGCAGGCGGCGTCGCTGATGCCGGCCTGCCGGGGTCACCGCCCCCGGCTACAGCACATGTCGAACGGATTGCCATTTGGGATTTTGATGGCCATCACGGGAACGGCACCGAGGCAATCGTAGCGCATAACGAGCGAATTCGGTTCGCCTCGATTCATCAGTTCCCCGCTTATCCCGGGACTGGAGCGAAATCGTTCGCGAACATCGATAATTATCCCATCGCGCCTTACACATCGCGCGATGGAATTCTCGACGTTGCGCGGCGTTCTCTCGATAAGTTGATCGCTTTCGAACCCGATTTGCTTTTGGTTTCAGCAGGGTTCGACGCATACGCGCGAGATCCACTGTTGCAGTTAACGCTTGAGCGCGACGATTTCGCTACGTTCGGCGAGTGGTTAACCGAAATTGATATTCCAGTCTCGGTCGCCCTCGAAGGCGGATACAGCGATGAATTGCCAGAATTGATTGACGCGTTTTTAACGGCCTGGGCGCATTAGCGTCACAGAACACACAAATTAATTGGGTTGCTTTATCGCCCGGTCTAACTCTGCCGCCGCGGTTTCGATTTCTGCGTAGCCATATTGTCGGGCTCTGGCTTTCACTGCAAGCAGCCCACACCGGTGAACATTTTTGAAATCGCCGTAGGGAAACTTGTATCGTCGCTTCGTATTCTCCGGGAAACGGCGGTCGACACCCAGATGCCATTTGGCGTACTCTGTGAATCCATGAAGACGAATAAACTCATTCTCTTCAATTGCTGAAGGGCGATGTTTGCTCCACCTGCCTTTGTGATCCGGAACGGCCTGTCCCTCCTTAATTAGCTCCATCGCGAACGTGAAGGCATCTTTATTTAACTCAATACTCTTCCGCCTTTGAGCGGAAAGAGTGCCAACGGAAAATAGAAAAACTGCGATTACGACTGAATGAACAAAGGCATTGCTTCGAATGACAATTTTCATGATCGGGTGTCTCGCTATTTGTCTGCAGTTGGTCAATAGTTTGCAGCAAATCGGGCCGTAGTTCAGCTTGGTAGAACGCTTGAATGGGGTTCAAGAGGTCGTGGGTTCGAATCCCGCCGGCCCGATTTTGTAAATGTCCGGTCAAAATGTTTTACGTTTATGTTCTGCGCAGCGGCAAAACTAGTCGACGCTACGTGGGTTCATGCGAAAATCTGGATGAACGTTTTCGCCGCCACAATTTGGGTCATTCCAAAGCTACCCGTCATGGCATTCCATGGAATTTGATTCACAGTGAGTGCTTTGCTAATCGTGCCGATGCGGCAAAAAAGGAGCGATATTACAAATCAGGGCGGGGTCGGGACGAACTGGATCGATTGCAGTTGTAGAACGGTCGCCGCGGCGACAGGTCGTGGGTTCGAATCCCGCCGGCCCGATATCTGGCGGAGCTATGGTAGCGCAAGCGTCCCCGCTTGCGATTTTCGACGGCGCAAGCGAGACGCTCACGCTACATTGCTAGATGCTAAGTGCCGGAATTGTGGGATTACCAAACGTCGGGAAATCGACGCTTTTTAATGCGGTTACACGCACACACAAAGCGCCGGCGGAGAATTATCCCTTCTGCACGATTGATCCGAATGTCGGCGTGGTGATCGTGCCCGATCCCCGACTGGAACGGATCGCCGAGATTTCTCGCTCGAAAAAGATCACACCGACGGCAATCGAGTTTGTAGATATTGCAGGGTTGGTAAAAGGTGCGAGCGCAGGTGAAGGCCTTGGGAATCAGTTCCTCCATCATATCCGCGAAGTCGAGGCTATCGTCCAAGTCGTGCGTTGTTTTGAGAATCCCGACGTTCATCACGTCAGCGCCACGATTGATCCGGTTCGCGACATTGAAGTGATAAACACCGAACTCGTATTGGCAGACCTCGCTTCGCTGCAGAAACGACGTGACCGAATACAGAAGCAACTGCACGCCGGCGAAAAAGCAGCAATCATTGAAAGTGCGATCATCGAAAAACTGCTTACCCATCTCGACCGGGGCAAGCCGGCGGTCACCGCTGAGTTAACTCCCGAAGAGAAGACGATCGCGCGAGGCTTCTTCCTGCTGACGTCAAAGCCGACAATTTTTGCCTGCAATGTGGCGGAATCGGATCTGGCAGCTGTAGCCGCGGGCGCTGACCGCGGCCGCGATCGAGCCAGGAAATCTGGATACTGCCGGGGTCGACGCCCCCGGCTACAGCGCCGCGAAACACGTCGGCGCAGTTCAGGAGTACGCCAGGCACCATTTCGCCACCGAAGCCATTGTGATCAGCGCGCAAATCGAGAGCGAGTTGGTCGATCTCACCGATCAGGAGGCAGTGGAATATTTACGCGGCCTTGGCGTGGGCGACAGCGGCGTTCACGAGCTAATTCGGGCGGTCTATCATCTGCTCGGCCTGCGCACTTATTTTACCAGCGGCGAAAAGGAAACGCGTGCATGGACCATTCACGCAGGCGACAAAGCGCCAGCCGCGGCGGGAGCAATCCACTCCGATTTCGAGCGCGGCTTCATCGCGGCGGAGACTATCCATTACAATGATTTGGTCGCGGCCGGTTCTTTCACAAAAGCGCGCGAAACGGGCAAGCTGCGCCTGGAAGGAAAAGAATACGAAGTGCGCGATGGCGACGTGATTCTCTTTCGCTTTAACGTGTAATACGCACTCTTCCTCTTAATCTTAATCTCCTTCTGCGAAAGTGGATCAAGAGGAAGCGGCAGAGGAAGGATTCTACTTCACTGCCCGAGGTACAAGATCCGACCACATTGTTCGCAGCTGACGATTTCCTTTCCCGCTTTGACCCGCGCCGCGGTTGCAGTGGTTACTTTCATGTGGCAACCGGTGCACACACCGTGCTCCACGGCCACGATCGCAGCGTCGCCCTTACTGTTGAACAGGCGCTCGAATTGATCGAGCAAATCGGCATCGATTTTAGACGCAAGCGTTTCCCGCTCATTTTCGAGTTCTCGCTGCCGCGACTCCAGAGCTTTTGATTTGCTTTCGAGGTCGACCAGCTGCCGCGAGATCGCATCTTTGGTTGCTACAGCGCTTTTCTCCGCCGCTTCGAGTTCGCTTTTTAGCTTGTCGCCTTCGATCATCAATTCGAGTTCCTGATCCTCGAGCTTGCGGATTTCATTTTCGTATCGCTCAATCTCGTGACCGATTGCCTGAAACTCGTCGTTTTTCCGGGTTTGATATTGCTGCGTTTTGAGCCGTGCGATACTTTCGTTGCGCGTGCCCACGTCGAGCTCCAGATTTTTTCGTCCCACTTCCAGTTGCCGTGTTTTTTGTTTCAACGCGTCAACGTCTGCTGCACTTTTTGCCAGTTGCGATTCAAGATGGCTGCGTTCCAACGGTAGCGTTTTAATTTCAGATTGAATCTGTCGGATCTTCTGTTGTCGATCTTGGAGAACGAGCAGTTGTTCCAGTTCCGGATGCACAGCGCGCTCAACCTATTGATTCGGCAGAGCGACGTCAATCACCGGCCAGCAGCCTTAAATTCGTCGAAGGCGTTGAGCACCTGCCCGGGACGCGCCCGCACGGCAATGCTGTCGGTCAAATTGACCCAACGCACTATGCCACTTCCATCGACTAAAAACTCGGCCGGCCTGGCAATGTCCGCTCCTTTGGGGCCGGCCCCGGAATGCAACACATCGTATCGGCGAATGACCTCCGCTTTTGGATCCGAAAGCAACGGAAACGTATAACCGAGTTTTTGTGATTGCCGCCGATTAATCTCCGGCGGATCGACGCTGATGCCGACAACGCGAATGCCGCGCGAGTCGAATTCCGAAAGCCGTTGTTGAAAACTCCGCAACTCGGAGTTGCAGAACGGTCACCAAAAACCGCGATAAAAAATTAGGACGACGGCCTTTGAACCGGAAAGTAGATCCGCCAGGGAAACCGGTTTGTTACCTTTATCGTATAAAGTAAACTCCGGGGCTTTTTGTCCGACGCGCGGCGCTCCCGTTGAAGCCGGCACTTGCCGCGCCGCGTAGAAAAACGCGTAGCAAAAAAGGGCAATCATAAGTGCGCCGACAACTCCGAGAATGGGCCCAAAAATTTTTCCGCGATATGCCCGAGGGTTTCCAAATGCACGAACCAGACCCACGACGAGCAAGATGCCTCCAGCGCCAAACAGGAGAAAATTAGCCCAGGGGGAATCCCGTGTGACCGGGAAGTGCACGAATAAAAACGCGTAGCTGAGAAAGCCGGCTAGTACAAAAAGAAACCCGAACCAGAGTGACCAGTTCCAGCTTCGCTTCGGACCCGCATTCATGTTGATGTCGGAAGCTTTGCGCGTTCGTGCGTTCAGGCTTTTGGAGTCGCCAACCGCAAGATCCAGCGATAAAGCAGAAATGTGATCGTCGCGAACGCGATGCCGCCCAAGATTTTCCCTGCGGTTTCAAAGCTGGCGCCAACGACTGCCAGCGGTGCATTCGGATTCGAAAAACCGAGTTTATCAGCAAACGCAACCAATCCCGCAACGATCACCGCCAGCAGACTCTCGCCGACTATCAATCCCGATGCGAGCAGCACGCCCAGTTGCCTGGTCGCATCGGGCCGCGGAGTCCGTTCAGCGCGGCGATCGAAGAACCAACCGACGATCGCGCCGACCACGACCATCAACGTCGTCGAGGTCGGCAGGTAAATGCCCAGACCAACCGCCAATGGCGGAACATGCATCTGTTTCGTCGAGCGACGCAGAATTTCGTCCAACACAATGATGCCGACACCAATCGCCACACCGGTCGCAATAAGGCTCCAATCTATGTTGTGCGTGATCACGCCGTTGGCGAGCGATGAAATGAGACCAGCTTGCGGAGCGGGAAGCGGATTCGGTCGCCCTTCCGAGCCCGGCGCGCCCACGAAACCGTAGGCCTGATTCAAAAGATTCATCGTCGGCGGGATAACAAACGCGCCTGCGATCACTCCGATTACCAACGCCCATTGCTGTTTTGCGGGCGTAGCGTTTACCAGTTGACCGGTTTTAAGGTCCTGTAGGTTGTTATTGGCGATTGAAGCCACCCCGAACACGATAGCGGTAACGAACAGCGCGAACGCCACCAGCGACTTGCCCGCTCCCGGTGCGACGGAAGATTGGAGCCCGAACACGAGCAGCAGCGCGGCAATGACTACGACAAGAATTCCGATGCCGGAGAGCGGGCTATTGGACGAACCGATTAGCCCTGCCATATAACCCACCACTGCTGATACCAGGAAGCTCAGGATCACTATGAACACCAGACCGCCGAGGACCAGCAGCAACGCGTGATCACCCAAACCGCTGGCCTGCGCGAAATTCCAAAGTAAGAAGCCAATTGGGATCAGACAGAGCAAAGAAACCAATCCAACAATACCGATCGGGATATCGCGCTCGGTGATTGGCAGCGCATCAGCCTGGCCGGCTTTTCGCGCGCGCGATGCTGCCATCGCGCTCGTTAATCCGCCCACAACCGGCTTTACTAATTTGAGCAGCGTCCAGATCGCTGAGACACCGATCGCGCCTGCGCCTATGAAACGCACTTTGGTACTCCAGGTGTTTTGCGCGAGCGCGGCCGCATCCGTCGTAATGTCGCCAGACAAACCGGAAAAATGCGGGACACCCCAACCCCACCCGATCAACGCGCCTAAAAGCATTGCAAGACCCACACCGAGCCCGACCAAATGGCCGATTCCTAACAACATGAAAGACAGGGCGAAATCGAAACCAGTCGCCGAACCGTTGCGGCCGACACGGAAATACTCCGCCACGTCGCCAGCGAAAATTTTCGTCTGAGCAATCCCATAGAAGACCGCGGACACGATTGATCCCCATAAAACGGCGAGCAAACCTGCGCGGCCATGCTCAACGTCATGAGCAGTCTCCTCGACATCGTTGCCTGGACGACTGCCGACTTTGAGCACTTCCGCGCACGCAACGCCCTCGGGATAGGGCAGGTCCGAGTTCGTCACGAGTGCGCGACGCAGCGGGATCGAATACATTACGCCGAGAATTCCGCCGAGCGCGCAGATCCAAAACGAGGTCCAGAACGGGAAGCCGGTCCAATAACCGATCATGATCAAACCGGGCAGTACGAAAATGATCGCTGAGAGCGTTCCCGCTGCCGACGCGACCGTCTGGACAATATTATTCTCCTGAATTGTCGCGTTGCGAGCGCGGCGCAAGATCGCCATCGAAATCACCGCTGCGGGGATTGAGGTAGAGAAAGTTAGAGCTGCCTTTAATCCCGCGTACACATTCGCTGCGGTAAACACCAGCGTGATGATGATGCCTATAATCAATCCGCGTATAGTGAGTTCAGCAGGGCTCTTCGGGCGCGTTTCTTGATTGGCTTTCACGATACGACTTCTGATTTTTTTAGTCGCGTGGCCCCTTCCGCACATGACCAATGCGAGCGGAGGATAGTCTGGAATCGCTGGAAGGGTCAAGACGTTGTAGTCCAGCCGACGTGTCGAAGTTCAATTTTGTTGGATAGACAGCAAACTGCCTACCAAATCAGCATTTCAGCATGCGAGTGAAATAAAGAGGGCGACTGGGGCGAACCAAGTTGGGTAACGGAATCTCATCTTGGCTGAATTAGCGGTCCTGCTTCCGCGTTGCAGCCTTGCTGACCCTTAATCTCTGCGCTCACCTTCTCAATTTGCGCAGCCTGCTTTTTGAACCTTGCGGTGAAAGTGTCTATTTCCCTTCGGCGCCGCGCAACTACCGATCCTAATACGGCAATGGTTGCTTGTTGTTCTTGAATTTTGGCCTGTTGTCGCTCGACTTTATTATGTTCGTTCAGGAACTCGTTAAGCAGCATCGCGTTTACTGCGTCGTAACGCACCGAATCCACCCTCCCGTCACTACCGCGAGTGACCAGGTCGGGACTTAACTTTTCTACGTCTTCCGCAATGAGCCCAAAAGCAAGCGGACCACCCGGTTCGATCTCCTTTCTGTATCGGAAACCCACCGGCTTAAGCTTATAGATGATCTCGCTGGCGCGCCCCATCGGTTTTATCTCGTCATTGAAGCGCCGGGAAGATGCCTCGAACCCCAGTTTGCCGTCTTCATTAACATACACCGCTTGGGAGCCGCCGGCTTGATTCCAAATATTGCCGATGTAGCACCTGTACTTGTCAGAGCCGCCAAACTCACCAGGAGCACCGATACAGATGCGGTTGTTTTCAATAAGGGCCAGGTTGCTTCCGGCTTCGACCCCGATACCAATATCGGGCCCGCCGCCCGGAAAATTGCCGTTTAGGTTCGGGAGCGCATTTAATCCGATCGCCGTGTTCGAGTAGATACCCTGGCTGTAAGTAAAAAGCACTCCGGCGCCTATGGCTGTATTGCCACCAGGAAGGGGGCCAGCAGTGGGGAAACTGGCTATGTTAAAAAGCGCGGCGGCTCCCATCGCTGTGTTCAAGGAGTACTCGATATTGTTAAAGAGCGCGTCGAAACCGTCAGCCGTATTGGCATCGGTGAGTGTTCCCTGTGTGCCGCCAGTATTGCTGAAAAGAGCGAACGCTCCGGTGGCCGTATTTTGCCCGCCCGAAGTATTGAATAAAAGCGCACCAGCGCCAATGGCGGTGTTTAGAATTCCCTCACCCGTACTTGGATTTCCGATATCGGAATAGAGCGTCCCCGCGCCAAGCGCCGTGTTAAACTTGCCTTCTGTGCTGGTCCTGAGCGAAAGCCAGCCCACTGCCGTATTGTCCACACCAGTTGTGAGACTAAAGAGAGCGTCTTGTCCCTCCGCGGTATTCGCTCCCGGATAACCTCCGTCCGGCACGGGTACAACGCCGAAAGCATCCCGACCAAGCGACACAACAAGACAAAAAAACACCGACGCTACTAGCCTCGGCATAAAATTACGATTTCTCATTGATTTGATTTCCTTTCACTGTTTCAACCTCTTGCGTCCTGCGGTGATCCAATTCTTCAACGCTCATCTTTACGGGTCGTTGAGAACTATTTTCGCAACGGGGCCTCCATCGCGGATTCGTTCTGCTGTACCGCGGCCAGCTTTGCTCATCTCAATCTGTGCGGCGACTTTTTGGATTTGCTCAGCCTGCTGGTCGAGCTGCGCGGTGAGGATACTCATGTCTTTCTGCTCATCGACGACAGTGGAATTCAACTCGGTGATCGTCGCTTGCTGTTTGTCAATCTCGCTCTGTTGCTCTTCGACTTTCTTGTGTTCCTTCAGGAACTCGTTAAGGAGCATCGCGTTGACTGCGTCGTAGCGGACCGAATTCACTCTCCCATCACTGCCTCGAGTCACGAGGTCGGGACTTACCTTTTCTACGTCTTCTGCAATGAGCCCAAAGGCAAGCGGACGACTCGGTTCAATCTCCTTCTTGTATCGAAAACTCACCGGCTTGAGGCCATAGATGACCTCGCTGGCGCGCCCCATCGGTTTAATCTCGTCCTTGAAGCGCCGGGAAGATGCCTCGAAGCCCAGTTTGCCGTCTGCATTGACGTAAACGGCTTGGGAGCCGCCGGCTTGATTCCAAATGTTGCCGATGTAGCAACTGTTGTTCACGTTCTGACCGTCGGTTCCGATGCAGATGACGTTATTTGCCGTGGTGATGTTATTTCCGGCTGCAGCGCCCACCCCGATGTTGCCGGAGCCAGTAGTAGCATTCGAGAGGGCATTTAATCCAACCGCCGTGTTGCCATCGCCCGTGGTGTTGTTGAAGAGTGCGCCAGCGCCTATGCCGGTATTACCATTGCCGTCGTTGTTACTATAAAGCGCGCTGGACCCCATGGCTGTATTGCCGTCGCCATCGATGTTCGCCAAGAGCGCATACGCTCCATCGGCAGTGTTACTGCCCCCGATGGTATTGCTGTAAAGAGCGAGTGCTCCAGTGGCCGTGTTTTGGATACCGGTACTGTTGTTAAGCAGTGCTCCCGTGCCGACAGCCGTATTTCCATCTGCGGCGTTGGCATAAAGCGTACCGGCGCCGAGCGCTGTGTTGAATCCGCCTGTGGTAACAGCGTGTAGCGAACGCCAACCAACTGCCGTGTTGTACGAACCGGTGGTGAGACTAAAGAGAGCATCCTGTCCCTCCGCCGTGTTCGCTCCAGGATATCCCCCGTCTGGTGCTGGAGTGAGCGCCTGCGTCGAGGGCGAAAGCCCAAAGCAGACGAGCACCAGGGAAGCCAGGAACGGCGCGGTTGTCGTTTTCAGTCGAATCAGTGGATTCATGTGCTTCCTTTCACTATGCCCCCGCCATGTTGATTTTTTTGGCGATTCCGGGTCCGGAAGAGACGAAGAACCTAGCGGGGACAAGTGCTCCGCCTGATTCGAATCCGATTATTGACGTTCAGTATGGAAAAACTTTGCTTAACGTGTCAAGGACGAAAACGCCGCACTACTCGACGAAAGCGGGTCCGTTCGCCTCGGTTGCTCGCTAGATCAGAACATCTCGACAGGCGACCGTTGGACGTTTTGGGGAGAGATTTGCCCGGCTCGTTCTTCGCCAAGAACAGCCACGCGCAGATCCCAGATCTCGTTATCGATCGCGCGAAAGGCGGTTTCCGAGAACTTGTCCGGCGGTGTTAGTTTTTGTTTGAAGCGCGCAACGTTGCTCACGGCGCGATCGATTTGATCCGACGGCAGAGTGTCAAGAATCCCGCGAATGGTTTCGATTTCCGGGATGCGATGGCAAATCATCACGATGTCATTTCCGGCATTGATCGAGAGGCGAATGGTATCCTCCAGCCGGTATCCAGTCAGGATAGCGCCCATGTCCAGATCATCAGTCATGACCAGACCTTCGAAACCAAGTTCGTTCCGCAACAAATCTGTGGTAATCCGGCGCGATAATGTGGCGGGGGTCCGTTTCGGCTCAAAGCATGGATACCAGCCGTGGCAAATCATCATGCTGTCCACGCGATCTACAACTTGCCGGAATACAGCCAGCTCGTTCTGCTCCAGTTCTTCGCGGGTGCGATCGATCCGCGGCAACTGGTAGTGAGCATCTGAGGGCGCGGCAGAGTAACCGGGGAAATGTTTGCCGCAGCTCGCGATCCCCTGCCCTTTCATTGCCTCATTAAACGCGCCGGCATTGCGCACCACTTGCTCAACGGTTTTTCCATAGCAACGGCCGCGCAGTGAATTGTCCGCGTCGTCGTCGAACGAAATGTCGAGCACCGGACATAAATCCAAATTGAACCCAAAAAGGCGCAGCAAACGCCCGGTGATATCGCCGTGGCGCCTGATCAAATCGACATCGTTTTTGTCGCGCAACTGTTGTGCGTTTGGAGGTTCGTTGCCGATCAGACGCAGCCGCGAGACGCGTCCTCCTTCCTGATCGATGGTAATGATGGGCTCGATCTCGCTAAGGTCGCGCAAATCATCGATGAGCTTTCGGAGTTGCGTTGCACTCTCAATATTGCGTCCGAAGAGAATGAATGCTCCGGGCTGTGCGCGCCGAAATAAGCCGGCCGTTTCCGCATCGAGTTCTTTGCCGGGCACACCGGTCATGATCAGTTGACCAAGCTCGTCACTCTTCATTGGCGGAAAGATTCAACGCTCAGCGTCCAACTTTCAACGTCCAACACACACCTTGTCATTCCGAGCAAAGCGAAGCGCAGTCGAGGAATCCCGAGGACGTACTCTTAGATTTCTCAACGGGATGTCTCGACTTCGCTCGACAGGACAGGAAGCAGTTGAACGTTGAGCGTTGAGCGTTGAGCGTTGAGGATTGAAGAAGATCGGCATCTATGGCGGCACGTTCGACCCCGTCCATCACGCGCATCTGATTCTTGCCCGCGAAGCGATTGAGACCCTCGGTCTGGAAAAAGTCATTCTTGTTCCGGCGACAATTTCGCCTCTTAAAAAGACCGCTCCGGTTGCGAGCGGCGAAGTACGGCTAGCGATGTTGCGGGCGGCCACCAAGGATGATCCAATGTTTGAGGTGAATGAATGCGAGCTGCGAAGGCCGCCTCCTTCATATACAATCAATACGGTTGAGGAGATTCAGCGACGCGAACACGATGCAGTGATTTACTGCCTAATCGGTGAAGATAACGTTGAGCAACTGCCGCAATGGCGTCGCTTCGGTGAGTTGGAGAAAATGGTCCGCTTTGTGGTCCTGGATCGCAGTGGAAAACAACCCACACATGCTTATCCCTTGATTCACCGTCGCATTGACATTTCCGCTACTGAGATCAGACGAAGAGTTGCGCAAAACGAATCGATTCGTTATCTCGTACCCGAATCGGTGGAGGAAATCATAAAGCACGAGAAACTTTATCGGGAGCAATCGAAATAACGCCGGAAAATTTAGCAAAGAACTGCGCCGAACTCGCCTCGAGCAAAAAGGCCGAGAACATCGTTGTCTTGGATTTACGAGGCATCTCGAGCTTCACGGATTTCTTCGTGATCTGTTCCGGCGCGTCAGAACCTCAACTCAAAGCCATCGCGAACGAGATCGAAACGCGTTTGCGCGAGGAGCATTCGATGCGTCCTGCGGCGGTGGACGGATTTCCCGCAAGCCAATGGATAGTGCTCGACTACCTCCAAGTGGTGGTCCACATCTTCCACAGCGAGAAGCGCGCCTTCTATAGTCTGGAGGATCTGTGGGGCGACGCGCCCAGGCTACAGTGGGAATCGGTCTCGACTCTTTAGACGGAAGCGAGCAGCGCGCACAGGAGCGGAGCTGCTCCCGTAGCAAACTTTTTTGCAAGGTGGCGCGGGCAGTCGTCCCTGGACGCCGATTGATCCCAGAAGCCTGTGCAAGCAAGGCTTCTCAGCAGATGGGATTGTCCCGCTGTATTCCTACTTTTTAGTGGGCGCTGGCACCGCCGGAGGCGTCGTCTTCGCGCCAGTCTGCGGAGCCGGCGTTGGAGGCGGTTTAACATCCATCAGCTCGACGTCAAAGATCAGCGTCGAGTTCGGACCGATTTCAGGGCCCATTGCACGCTCGCCGTAGGCAAGATTCGATGGAATAAACAGCTTATATTTTGCTCCCTTCTTCATCAATTGGAGCGCTTCAGTCCATCCTTTGATTACGCCATTAACTGGAAACGTTGCCGGTTGTCCGCGCTTGTATGAGCTGTCGAACTCGGTGCCATCGATCAGCGTGCCACGATAATTTACAGTCACCATGTCGGTCGGTTTGGGCTGTGGTCCTGTTCCTTCTTTCTCGACCTTGTATTCCAATCCGCTGGAAGTGGTTTTTACGCCGGGTTTCTTTTTGTTTTCTTCAAGAAACTTTGTGCCTTCGGTCTTGTTTTTCTCGGCGAGTTCTTTCTGTTTCTGTTCCATATCCTTCTCAAATTGCGCCATGACCTCCTTCACCTGCTCGGGCGTCATTAGCGGCTTACCCGCCAGTGAGTCCTTGATGCCGGCGGCTAGGATGTCGGGATTGATATCAACCTTTTGCCGTCCCAGATTGAACCCGATCTGCATGCCGATGCTGTAGCTGACCTTGTCCTTTTGGTCTTTGAGCTGAGGTGATTTCTCTTGCCCGAATAACGGCAATGCAATTAAGGATGCGCTAACAATGACAATAAAACGTTTCATAGGATCGTATTTCCGCGCCGCATTGGTTAAAGGTTGGTCGTCGCGGAGATCGGCACGCTAATGGATAAATCCCGCCCGTCAAGCGAACAGCGTCGCCGTCTGTTTGGACGCCGCAATTTTGCCGTTGCATCGGTCGCCGTCGGCATAATCGCCCTCTGGCCCCATTCCGTTGTTTCGATCAATCTCCCGGCGGGCGAAGCTTCGAAGATCGGGAAACGCGTCTGGCAAAACGAGTGTAATGGAACTATTTCCGGACTCACTTCATGGAACAAAGGCGAGGATTTTGCCTCTCTCGGGATCGGTCACTTCATTTGGTACCCAAAAGGCCGACGCGGTCCA
This sequence comes from uncultured Verrucomicrobiae bacterium, assembly GCA_963838045.1. Lineage (GTDB taxonomy): Bacteria > Verrucomicrobiota > Verrucomicrobiia > Chthoniobacterales > UBA10450 > Udaeobacter. Next base: position 304,174 of record CAWIPQ010000008.1, read on the forward strand.
TTCGATGAAAGTTTCCCGGAGCTTGTAAGGTACATCTCGAAGCGAGGCGCCAAATTGCCCACAATGCTTTTAGGTGTAGTCCGTGGAGACCCCTGTCCCTGGAACTCGCGAACCGAATTTGTTCGGGCAGAACAGACACCTGAGATGAAACAGCTACGCCGGTTCCTGGTCGATACGATCGATCTCCAGGCAGAATTTCTTGTTGCCAGGTTACAGGCTGCTCTGCCTAAGATGCTGGCAGAAGCGGCGTCTGCCGACCGGTCGAACGTGCAACAACAATTTGAACGCCTCATGAAAACACCACAGGGACGCTACGCCCTCGTCGATTACGTCAACTTCAAGGGAGAAGGCGTCTTGCACACCGAACGTTACCAGGGACAGGGTTGGGGTCTGCTTCAGGTGCTCGAAACCATGCATGGTACTTCGGAGGCCGATGCCGTCGATGAATTCACGCGCGCGGCAAAAGCGGTGTTAACGCGCCGCGTAAAAAACTCCCCACCGGGCCGCCATGAGTCACAATGGTTAACGGGTTGGCTTCGGCGCATAAACAGCTACAGTGGCGGCTAATATTATGCCGGGAAGACTTCGCATACTTCTTTACGCCGTCTTGTTGACGGGCCTTGCCTCTTCAATTAGCGCGCAGTTCCGTCTCTTCGGACCGCGCCATAAGCCGACGCCTCCACCGATGCGCAAAGCGTCGGCGTACATCAGCCGGCAGGCGCCATTGAAGGTAAATCAATCGTTGCTCAATCAGGCCACGCCGGACAACGTGCACGTCGTCGTCTCTCTTCCCAAACAGCGCGCGTACCTCAAGATAGGTGACCAAGTCGTCGCCGACAGTCCGATCTCTTCCGGCAAACGCGGGCACACCACCCCCTCGGGCCATTTCTCTGTTATGGAAAAGGATCCCGACCATCGTTCCAGCATTTATGGTGACTTCGTTGACAGCTCGGGCCGCGTTGTTCGTGCCGGCATCAGCGCCAAGATCGATTCCGCGCCCAGCGGAACACACTATGTCGGCGCGCCGATGACGTGGTTTATGCGGTTAACAGGCGAAGGGGTCGGAATGCATGTCGGGATTCTGCCGGGATATCCCGCATCGCATGGCTGCATTCGGATGCCATCGGACGGAGCGAAATTGTTTTACGATCACGTAAAGGTCGGCACCCCGGTAGACGTTGGCGACTACTAAGAGAGTAGTCCAGGTAATCCGGTCCGCCGTGTCGAGCGCCGTGAGGCCGGCGGCCGTTCTGCCTGCCGCGTTACGCCACTAGTTTTTGTCGTAGAAGATCGAGCGCTGCCGCCGTGGCTAGCTGTTTAAATGTCTCGCGATCGGTTGGGAAAATGAATTTTTTCACTACCGTCTCTGCCTGTGTCGAAGCCAGGGCAACGTAGATAGTCCCGACTGGTTTTTCAACGGAGCCGCCGCCCGGTCCAGCGATTCCGGTCGTGGCTAGCGCGTATGTCGAGCCCGCGCGCAATCGAGCGCCCGCGGCCATCGCGCGCGCAACCGGTTCACTTACCGCGCCATGTTTTTCGATCAATCCCGGGTCGACATTCAGGATGTCGCTCTTCGATTCGTTTGCGTAGGTGACGTAGCCGGCCAGAAAAACTTCGGACGCGCCCGGCACATTGGTAATTAAATTTGCTATGAAACCGCCCGTGCACGATTCGGCTGTTGCCAGGGTCTCGTTCCGCTGCCTCAAAAGTTTCAGCACTACGGATTCGAGCGTTTCATCGTAACCAGAGAAGATAGACATGCCCAACTCCCCGCGAATGATGGCGTCAGCCATTTGAATCGCCTCCGGCCCGCCGATGATGCGCACTTCAACTTCGCCTGGCCGGGCACAATAACCCAGCTCGATTCCTTTGATCGCCAGAACCTTTTCGCCAATTGCCGCTTCGACCAGCGACTCGCCGATGCCTGCGATGCGGTACGACCGTCGTTCAATGGAAAGCGGTACCTGAAGAATCGCGTGCAAAAGCGGCATCACGAATTTCTTAAACATGGGCTGGAGTTCGCGTGGCGGCCCGGGGAGAACAAAAACGTGCGGAGACGAAACGCGTGTATTGATATTCGCTTTCAAATAGAAACCGGGCGCGCTTCCGTGTTCGTTGGGCAGGACCAGCGCCCCTGCCGGGACATCTGCCTGACGTGCAATTCCCGAACTCCATTTAATTCCGCGCGCCTGAAGTCTACGCTGAAGCGACTTCAGCAGTTCAGGATCCTGAAGTAATTTCAGTTCCAGTGATTCCGAAACCATTTCCCGGGTGATGTCGTCGGTAGTCGGGCCGAGTCCACCGGTGACGAAGAGAATTTCGCAGCGTGAAAATAATTCCACCAGCGTGCCGCATAATGGCCTGCGTGTCAGGAACCGTGCGCCGTTCCTCGATCCGCAGCCCCAGGGGAAGAATCTCCCGCGCGATAAACACAAGATGCGCGTCCTGAACGTCGCCGAGCAACAGCTCAGTGCCGGTATTTACAAGCATCGTGCGCATAGAAAATTGTGAAAAAAAAGTTCAACGCTCAACGCTCAACGTCCAATCCTGAAGTTGATTTTCCAAATCGCAGCAAACGGCGACGGCAAGCCGTTTGGAATGCGCTGCTCAGCGTTCGCTGTTCGGCGTTGGGCGCTTCTTCGTCAAAAGCACGCCGCGCTAGTCACACCAATCAAGTACCTATGAATCGCGGGATTGGTCGTTTCACTGGATGGCGGTGTGGTGTCCGGTTTATCAGTTAAGTCGGTAGTGATCTTATTAGTTTTGACGTTGTAATCGACACCCCAGCCATCGATTATGGGACGAAGTGCTCTCAATCTTGGATTCAGTGGATCTGGTCTAGCGAAAACTTCAAAGTGCACGACGTCAGATGTGGAATTCCACGACACGTTCTCACCGGAGATATGATCAAAATCTTTAACCGAGACACTGGCCCAACCTTTCTTCGCCCGACGCAAGTCGGCCAGAACGCACTTTAATCCAAGATCACGAAGATTGCTTGCCGCCTCCCGGACCCGGCCATCAGATTCAATTTTATATAGAACCAGAATATTCCAACCCGCAAAAATGTGCTGGTCGCGGACAAACCAACGTTCATCCGGCGAGATTACATAGTATGCAGGCGCCTGATAACTTGCATTATCCGACAACCCCACTTCTGGCAGAACCACGTCTGGCTTGGACTTATCCTGAAACTGGACGGTAGTCTGACAACAAGGCAAGCCATTGTCACAAGACTTCAACCTTGGGTAAGCTGAAGCCTGAATAAGGCTAAATTGCACGCTTGGAGCTTTTGTAATTATCCCTTTGTCGCAATCTCCCGGCCCAATGTTTTCATTCAGTTGGCCAAAGGCTGTGATAATAGCCGGACATAGAAGTAAAACACTCATTAAGAAGGCACTTCTCATAAGAAGAATTTTGAATTTCCTTAACTTATTGTTTTCCCTGTGAAGACATGATAAAAGGGCCGGCCAAGCGGACGGCTTCGAGCAGACCGCGCTCTTTTCGCAGCTTCACAAGCCAGTCGCGCTGAACTCCCGCTAGCGCTTGCGGTGCGTTGCCGCTTTTGAATGCCGCGTCATAAAAATCGAGCATGATTTGCACGGTGGTTTGATCACTGATCGGCCAGAGCGTCATCAACAAGTTCTGTGCCCCCGCTTGAATAAAACCGCGGCGCAGTCCCATCACACCTTCTCCAGCACGCGCTTCGCCCGACCCGGTATCACAAGCTGACAACACAACCAGCCAGGTGCCGTCTAGTTTTAGCGCACCCACTTCTTCGGCTGTGACAATGCCATTGTTTTCGATTGGCGGGATTTCACCACGAGCCCACGCTGCCAGTGTGGTCTGCGCTCCCGCCAATGCCAGACCACTGCGATGCATTGGATTCATAAGCTTGCGCTTGGGAATCTCTTCCTCTCCCTCTGGGACAATGCTTGGCTTGCCCAGCTCGATTTCCGGCAAAAAAAAGCCGTGCGTGGCCAGGTGGAGAATATGCGGAGAGTTGACATGCCGCAGCTGCTCTTTGGTAGCGTTGGGCCCTAAGAATACCTTAGCTGAACTTCCGAAACGCTTTGCCAGGTACAGCAGCTTCGGCGGCAGTACCCGGCAGCGGCGGTAGCGATATATTCTGCAAATCCCGCATTTCAAGTGAACGCAGCGCAACCACAGTCTCCCGGCTTAGATCCTCTGATGCCGAGTTTGCCGCCAAAATCCGGATTGGCATAAACGGTCGTCCTCGAATTGCCTGACGTTTTAAATTCACGCAGTAGATCGCGGCCGCTGGCGACATAGCGGACTGAGTATTTTTCACTGACGAACTTGTCGTCAGGTCCGACGAGCGTTGCGAAGGAAACAAAACTGAGCTCTGCATCAGGACTCACAATGACCGTTGTGGTGCCCGCAGGAAGCGCTTTCTCGATCGGTGCCCAGACTTGGTTATCGAGCGCCTTGAGAACGCTGTTCAGCGTCGCTTCATCCGTCTTCCCGCGCACTGATTTCTGATAGAGCCCTATGTTCTTTTCTATGTCAGCGGCGCTGCCTAGGGGAACCCAGCTGGGTTCACCACTCGCACCGATCAGGATAGCTCCGTAGCGCGGTTCGTACTTGTCCTTCCCAAGATAATGCGAATAGCGCAGCATCTCGATCAATGCTGCCTGCTTCGGCACAGCCGATTGAACTTGCTGGACCGTGACGCTCAACGCTCGCCTCGCGTGGCCTAAGCCCGCCACCTGACGAGCTAGGCCGCCTTCGAATTGTTCGACTTCCGAGGAGAGTTTTTCTTTTTCGGCTGTGCGCTGTTTCTGCGCCTGCGCGGACAAATCCTTGGGTAATTCCAGCTGCAATTGCGTCAGTCGCTGCTTAGCGTCACGCAGTTGCTCAATAACTTCACGTTGCTTTGCGGATCGCCACTGGCTTGTGCGACTAGGCGATCTTCCAACAGCGAGTCGAGCACGACACCCTTTTGCCGAAGAACCGTCTCTGCGAGTTCCGGGGCGTTTCCCAATGTACCGAGCAAATCATAGGGACTGGTTTCCTTCTGAAATGCCAAACGCTGCTGCTCGGAGGTAAAGGACAAAATATCCGACAGATGTTTTTCTTTGGCCCGCCGAGCTTCCGTGGCGCGGTGCAGCGCTTCTTTGGGATTACCCATTCCAACGTAAAGCAGCGCCAGATTGTTGAGGCTTCCTGCCGGTATAGGGATGATCCGGGCCGAGCGTTTTTCTCGACGATTTTGAGCGCGCGTTGAAGAAGTGGTTCGGCCTTGGCGTAATTGCCCATGGACTGATAAAGCTGCGCCAGATTGATGAGGCTTAGTGCGGTGTAGTAGGGATGATCCGGCCCAACCGTTTTCTCGTCGATTTTGAGGGCGCGCTGATAGAGTGGTTCAGCCTTGGCGTACTCGGCCGTCTCCTGATAAAGCGACGCCAGATTATTGAGGCTTGATGCAGTCAGGCTATGTTCCGGCCCGAGCGTTTTCTCGCGAATCTTCAGCGCGCGTTGATAGAGCGGTTCCGCCTTGGCGTGGTCGCCCGTTTCATCATAAAGCGACGCCAGATTGTCGAGGCTTTGTGCGGTGTTCGGATGATCTGGGCCGAGTGCTTTCTCGCGGATTTTGAGCGTGCGCTGGAAGAGCGATTCCGCCTTGGCGTAATCGCCCATCCACATATAAAGCCACGCCAAATCGCGAAGAACCGTTGCGGTCCCGGGATGTTCCGGCCCAAGCGCTTTTTCGTCGATTTTGAGGGCGCGCTGGAAGAGCGGTTCCGCTTTGGCGTAATCGCCCATTTCTCTATAAATCAGCGCCAGAATGTCGAGGCTCGCCGCGGTGCGCGGGATGTTCGGGGCCGAGCGCTTTCTCGCGAATGTTGAGCGCGTGTTGGGAGAACGGTTCCGCTTTGGCGTAGTCGCCCATGTAGTAGTAAATCCAAACCAAGCTGTTGAGGCTTATCGCGGTCCCGGGGTGTTCCGGCCCGAGCGTTTTCTCCCGGATTTTGAGCGCGCGCTGAAGAAGCGGTTCCGCTTTGGCGTAATTGCCCATGGACTGATAAAGCTGCGCCAAGTTGTTCAGGATCTGTGCGGTCCCGGGATGGTCCGAGCCGAGCCCTTTCTCGCGAATCTTTAGCGCGCGCTGAAAGAGCGGCTCCGCCTTGGCATAGTCGCGCTTTTGCTGATAAAGCCCGGCCAGATTGTTGATGCTTATGGCGGTAGCGGGGTGTTCTGGGCCGAGCGCTGCCTCGTTGATTTTGAGCGCCCGTTGAAGAAGCGGTTCGGCCTTGTTGTAGTTGCCCATGGACTGATAAAACTCGCCGATATTGTTGAGGCTCTCTGCGGTACCGGGGTGTTTCGGCCCGAGCGTTTTCTCCCGGATTTTGAGCGCGCGCTGAAGAAGCGGTTCCGCCTTGGCGTAGTTGCCCATATGAGCATAAAGCTGCGCCAGATTGTTGAGGCTTATTGCGGTAGCGGCGTGAACCGGCCCTAGCGCTTTCTCCCGGATTTTGAGCGCGCGTTGAAAAAGCGGTTCCGCCTTAGCGTAGTCGCCCGTTTTTATATAAAGCTCGCCCAGATTGTTGAGGCTGGTTGCGGTCCCGGGGTGTTCCGGTCCGAGCGCTTTTTCGCGGAGGTGTAAGGACTGAGTGGCACCAGGAATCGCCTCGGAATACTTGCCGGCCTTAAAAAGTTCCTGTCCCCGCTTATCGAGTTTGTCTGCCTCGGAAAGATGGGGCGCTGGCGACGGTACAGGAGCGGGTAACGCGCTGAGCGATAAGAGACTCAGCAGCGCAAAGGCGCATATTTTTCGCTCGCGCATGGGGGGCTTGTTGGCCAGAATAGCGCGCCGTTGGATGGCGATCAATAAGAATGAGACTAGGACATTACTGGAAGATGTTTCCCCGTGTGGCGCTTGCTTGTCTCATTTCATCGTTCACGCTATCTGCGCGCGCCGAGAACTACGCCCGCATTTGCTCTACGACGGTTGATGCTGAATCGAATGAAACCGCGCTTGCCGATGCCTCTGCGCCCGGGCCGGGCGAAAAATTGGTTGTGCACTTGGACGCGAGCGCTGAATGCGTGGCATTGATTCTTCCACTCGCGGAAAAAGGCTCGCGACTTGCGAATGGTTGGCGACCACAGATCGTTGGCTTGCCGCAATGGGATGAAAGGAAAATTCCTGCTCCACCTGCGGTTTGGAATTGGAACAAAGGCGCTGATCCGTTTGAGCTTTGGATCTTTTTCTTCAAGCGCGACGCGGCCGGCCTTGACGAAATTCAAAAACTTGTCGCAGCCATGCAGAGCCCGACCTTGGATGAGAAGGTCCTGGCTCAGCAGACGCGAAAGATTTGCGAAAGGCTCGATTCGCGGATGAGCGGCAAACAACCGATTAATCAAGAACCTAAAGCGCGCACGGCGCTAGTCGGCGGTGAGGTGCGCAGTACCGAATTTCCGTGGCGCGATTATGCACAGAAGGTCGTCCTGAACGACGCGTTCGAAGGCGCGCTGGTGGTACGTCATGGCCGTTGAGGCCGGTAAACAACCTTGGTGGACGAGAGTTTGGCCACCGCACGTTGCCCTTTGTGTGTGCGCAGTCATTGTCATCCTGAGCTCTCGGCAACCCTCTTGAGACTGCAAGAGCTACGGTGGTTTGGTCAATGCCTGCGGTGGCGATTCGCCATCGGCTGGGCTCCACCGGTCGAGAGATCAATCGTTCAGTTGAATATCGACCAGGAAGATTTAAGAACTCTTTCGACGCTTGAATCTGAATATTCGACAGCCGCGCGGATCATCCGGGAAGCTTCGGTACTCGGGCGCAAGCGTGATTGCGTTTGACACGATATTTGCGCGTGCAAATCCCGAAACGGCGCGACCACTGCTGGAAGCAATCGCCGAGCATAAGAACGTCGTGCTCGCAGAAGCTTTCAACGCCCAGCCAGGCCAGACTGAACTGTCGGTGCTCATTCGCTCGTTTCCATTTCGCGAGGATATCCCTGCAGCGAGGTGGTTTGATTAACCTTTCCGCGGATGCCGACGGTGTCATTCGTCACTATGATTTGATTCATCCTTCCAAAAGTGGCTACGAACCCTCACTCGCGCTCGCGGCCTGTTTAATGGCACTCGGTTTGGACTGGAAAAACGACGTCTCATTTCCTAACGCGCATGAGGCCCAATGGCATGAGCTTTCGTCTTCTGATTTTCTCACGATGATCCCTCGTCGCGTGCCAATCGGTCCCGTATTGCTGAACATTCGATGCCCATGGGCTGTGGAGTCAGGTCCAGCAGCGTTTGGCTACATGAATCTGCGTCAGTTGGACGCGCTATTTGAAAAAATGGGGAGCGCGGGAGGCATGAAACCGCTTAGCAACAAGATACTCTTCGTTGGCTATGTAGCGATCGGCGAGGGCGACGTGGGACCAACTGTGTTCGGGCCGCACGAACCGCTGATCTATCTGCATTCGACGGCGCTGAACGATTTAATGCAGTCGGGATGGGTGAAGCGCAGCGGGCGACTCGTGGATGCGCTCTGGCTCTGTTCGGCGCTGCTCGTGCTCGCAGGCGCACGATGGTGTCGTACCAAATGGGCGCTCGTTCTTTGGTGGGCGATGGGTGTGGTTGTAATCACGGCTGCCGGCGGAGCGGCTTTACTTTGGATGAATATCGTTTTGCCGACGGTGGCAACCACCAGCCTTTGGACACTCGCTACTGTGCTGGAAATCGCGCGGCGTCACACGAACGAGCTTGTCGAACGCCAACGTCTGCGGAACACGATGGGACTCTACTTCTCGCCACAAGTCCTTAAAAATGTGCTGGAAAATCCCGGCCGACTGGAACCGAAGCGCGTCGAAATCACCGTGCTCCTTACCGATTTGCGGAATTCAACTGTACTCGCCGAGCAACTCGGTACTGAGGGAATGCTCAATCTCTTAAACAAAATCTTCACCATAGAAAACGCTGCGGTGTTCACTGAAGATGGCAGTCTAGAAAAACCCGTAGGTGATCAGTTCCTCGCGTATTGGGGCGCGCCGGATCCACAGCCGGACGCTGCCGATCGCGCTTTGCGCGCTGCAATGACATTGATTGAGGGGATGCACAAACTCCGAGAAACATTTGATGCAACAATTATTGAACTGTTCGGCTACGGATTGGCCCTGCACTCGGGCGAGTCGCTGATTGCAAACATCGGCTCCCCTCAGTTTTTCCACTATGGTCCAGTTGGCGATCTCATGAACGCGACGGCGCGCGTTGAGTCATTAACTAAATATTACGGCGTTCTCACTTTGGGCACGCGCGAATTTTGCAGTCAACTAAGGCAGCCGCCTGATGCGCGCATGATCGATCGAGTGGTGGTGAAGGGCAAAAGCGTTCCGCTCGAATTGTTCGAATTGAAACACAAATTCAGTCCGGAAAACTTCGAGGAGATCGCGAGACGCTACAGCGAAGCCTTTGCTTCTTATCGAGAAGGAAAGTTCAAAGAAGCAGAAGAGCAGTTCTACTCGCTTAGCAAGCACGACAAGCCGAGCACGGGTACTCGCCCAGAGGTGTGCTGAGCTCGCGATGAATCCGCCTCAAGATTGGCGGGGCATCTTCGCGCTAGCGACGAAATAGCGCTGAATGCTTCGGGAATCCAGCATTCGAAGTTGGGCGTTGCACGTTTGGGCAATTATTAGGCTGCCGTCTTGTCCTGTTTCTTTCGAATCAGCGGAAGTTTTTTGCCGTCTACAACCGCGCGATTGATCGTGACTTCGGCGATATCTTCCCGGCTGGGCACATCGTACATGATGTCGAGCATGATGCGTTCGAGCATCGAACGCAGTGCACGAGCACCTGTGCCTTTTGTGACCGCCTGGGCCGCGAGCGCGCGCAATGCGTCTTTGGTGACACTTAAGCCGGACTCCTTCCATTGAGAAAAGCTTGGTGTACTGCTTGACCATCGCGTTCTTTGTTTCGGTCAATATCGCCACCATTTCATCCTCGGTAAGCGCGTCCAGTGAACTGACAACCGGGCAGACGCCCGATGAATTCAGGTATCATTCCAAACGCAAGGAGGTCTTCCGGTTCCACGTGGCGGATCGATTCTTTTCGCATCGCTTCCTCCACTTCGAGCGTCGGACTGCCAAAGCCCATGACCTTTTGGCCGATGCGCTTCTGAATGATTTTGTCCAGTCCAATAAATGCCCCGCCGCAAATAAACAGAATCTTTTCGGTGTTAACCTGAATGTATTCCTGATGCGGGTGCTTGCGACCCCCCTGAGGCGGAACATTACAAGTGCTGCCTTCCAGAATTTTCAATAGCGCCTGCTGCACCCCCTCGCCGGATACATCGCGGGTGATGCTAACGTTGTCGGTTTTGCGTCCGATCTTATCGATCTCGTCAATGTAAACGATACCGATCTCGGCGCGCTTCACATCGTAATCGGCGTTCTGCAGCAACCGGAGGATGATGTTCTCAACATCTTCACCGACGTAACCGGCTTCGGTCAGAGTTGTGGCATCGGCAATACAGAACGGCACGTCGAGGACTCTGGCCAGCGTTTTGGCGAGCAATGTTTTACCGGACCCAGTCGGGCCGATAAGCAAAATGTTGCTTTTCTCGATTTCAACGTCCGCCAGCGGGTCCGTTTGAAACGCAGACGACGAATCTGCCGTCGCGGGAATTTGCAGGACGCGTTTATAGTGATTGTGAACCGCCACCGAAAGCGTCTTCTTCGCGGATTCCTGACCGACCACATATTGATCGAGTCCGTGTCTTATTTCAGCCGGCTTCGGCACGCGAATGTTCGAGGACTGACGGCGGGCGTCTTCGTTCAGTTCCTTGTCGAGGATGCTTTTGCAGACGTTGATGCAGCTATCGCAGATATATACGCCGGGCCCGGCGATGAGCTTTCGCACTTCGGCATGGCTTTTGCCACAGAAGGAACACATGGTGAGGTTGGAAGCGCGGGCCATATGGATCCTTCTATTGTGCCGTTACCCCTTCCGCGATACCACAGCGTCGGGCACGTCTATCAGTCGACCATCCGGGGGAGTGCTGCCGTCCAACAACTTTACTTCCTTCCGCGACTTAATTACTTCGTCCACCAACCCGTATGCCTTGGCTTCCTCCGCAGACATGTAGTAATCGCGATCCGAATCTATCCGGACTTGCTCTTCGGATTTGCCGGTGTGTTGGGAGATGATGCGAATGATACGCTTTTTGAGCTTGAACATGTAGTCGACCTGGCGTTCCACATCGCTCGCCTGTCCCTGCGCGCCGCCGTGTACCTGGTGAACCATGATATCGGAATTGGGCAAAGCAAAGCGTTTCCCTTTGGTTCCGGCACACAGCAACACCGCACCCATGCTCGCCGCCATGCCGATGCAATACGTCACCACGTCGCATGTCAGAAACTGCATCGTGTCGTAGATCGCCAATCCCGCCGTCACCACGCCACCGGGCGAGTTGATATAGAGATTGATGTCCTTTTTGCCGTCTTCCATTTGAAGAAAGAGCAACTGGGCTATGACGAGATTTGCAATATGATCGTCGACCTGGCCGACGAAAACGATGCGGTCCTTCAGCAGCCGCGAATAAATGTCGTAGCTGCGTTCGCCCCGCCCAGTTTGTTCCACCACCATCGGAACCAAAACTTGCGAGACATTTTCATTCGACACTTTCATGATTTTTCTTCTTCAGTGGCGGACTCTCCAGTTGATTCGACGCTAACATTCGCCTTTAGGAAATCAAGAGTCTTGCCCAGTAGAAGTTGCTCGGAAACGTCATCGAGCGCGTTCTGCTGTTGCAGTTCTTTGCGCATTTTCTCCGGGGAAATGTCGTAACGCGCCGCCTCCTGTTTGATACGCGCATCGAGATCTTCCTTTGTGACCCGAATCTTTTCGCTCTCTGCGATGCGATGCAGAATGAAATTTGTTTTCAACCTGTGGGCCGCCATTCCCGCGGCGGCATCGATCAATTCTTTTTCTTTTTCCTTGAGCATGTCGTCGGTGACTCCTCGCTCCCGATTGCGTTGAACTACTTCTGCAAGCGCACGGCGGGTTTCGTTTTGCAAAAGCGGCTGAGGCAGGTCGAACTGAATTCGCTCGTGCAAATACTTCACAATTTGAGCTTCCTTCCCCCGTTCGGCATCATGCTCTTTCGCGTGCTCGAGATCGTCCTCGATCATCTGGCGAAGCTCGGCGAGCGTTTTGCCGGGGACGACCTTGCCTGCCAGGGCGTCGTCGATCGCGGGCAACACCTTTTCCTTGATCTCACGCAACGTCACCGCGTAATCCGCTTTCTTGCCGGCCACTTCTTTCACCGGAAAGTCATCTGCGAAATTGACAATCACCAGCCGTGTTTCACCTGGCTTTAATCCGATTAGTTGCTCGCAAAATTTCGGAAGAAAATTTTCGGGAGCCAAATGCAGCCAGAATTTTTTGCCGCCCTGTAAATTCTTGCTGACTTGCGGCGCGATTTCACTGATTGGCTTGTCATCCACCGAACCCTCGAAATCAAGCACGGCAAAATCGCCCATTTCCAACGCGCGCTCCGGCACATCTACAAAATCCGCTGATTGATCGCGCAAACGTTCCAGCGCCTCGTCGACTTCCTTCTCCGAAACCTCTGCAGTTTGCAGTTGCACGGGAATATTCTTGTAATCGGGTATTTCGAATTCCGGTGCAGTGACGACCGTCGCCCGGAACTGCATGGATTTATCCTCGCCAAACTGGATATCCTCAATATTCGTGACCGAAGCAACGCGCAGTTGTTCCTGCTCAACCGCCTCGTGATAACTTTTCGAGACCAGTTTCTTGGTCAGTTCGTCCTGGATTTCCTTGCGAAATCTTTTGTCGATTACCGCGCGCGGGGCTTTGCCCGGACGGTATCCTGGAATTTTCGCGAACCGCGCGAAGCTGTTTGCGATCGTGTCCCACTCCTTCGCGACTTCCTCCGGCGGCAACTCAATCCGCAACGTCGATACTGAGCCCGGTTGCTTTTCCACTTCCACCTTCATCGTGGATCACTGTAGCGGGTCTCAGGGGCGCCGCAAAATTAACCAACGGATGAATGCTGAGAGTTGAACGCTCCGGATTCAGCGTTCCTTAAATCGGGTAAGCTGCGAAAGCACGCACTGCCACCGGCCATCTCTCTTCACCAAAACATCGGTCGCTCGCTCCTGCGTGCTGAACTCTTGCCCCTTGAATGTGCCCCGGCTTCGGGTCAGAGCCGTTAGCACGGCGCTATCTTCATGAATGCGCACCTGGTTATCGCTGAAATCCATCATCTCATACGTTAATTCGCCCGATCGGATCACCCCGAGAAAACGTTCTTTATCGATCGGCCTTGCTTCCGGGTCGTTCCTGACAACTGCCTCCGTGAATTCCTTTTCCAGTTTCAAGAGTTCTTCTTCCATATAGACATTTTTTGAGTTGCCTCCTCGCTTCGGACTTACACACCGCCGTTCCTTCGAAACACATTCGCCCTTTACATAAACCGAATGCGTCTGTGGAATTCCAAACCAGTAAGCCAACTCACGATAATCTTCGCAATCGAAGATCGCGAAATTAGCAAGCTTACCCGGCTCCAGCGAACCGATGCGATCGCCGCGGTTCAGACTATATGCAGCGTTGATGGTGGATGCTGTGATCGCTTCCGCAGGTGACATTTTCATTTGCGTGCAGGCGAGTGACAGGATCATCGGCATGCTCGGCGTGGGTGAAGATCCAGGATTGAAATCGGTCGCGATCACCACTGCAAGGCCCGCGTCGATCATGTCTCGTGCAGCCGGGTAACGCCTCGCTCCGAGCGCGTAAACCGAACCAGGGAGCAGCACCGGTTGCACGTTGGCCTTCTTCAACGCGGCGATCCCCTGCCGGTCGGTTTGCTCCAAATGATCAGCCGTGGTCGCGCCCAATTCCGCCATCAGTCGCGCACCGCCGGAGTTTGTCAGTTGATCGACATGCCCGCGCAAATTCAAGCCGAGGCGTTTCGCCGCGCAGAAAATCTTTCGCGATTGATCGACGTCGAAATAGCCGCGCTCACAAAACACATCGCAAAATTCAGCCAGTCTTTCCGATGCGACCCGCGGCAACATTTCATTGATCACCACATCGACATATTCATCAGGCGAAAATTCGGGCGGTACGGCATGCGCCCCGAGAAATGTGGGCACAATTTGAAGCGGCGTCTCGCTGCCTGCCCCCCTGCCCTCGACCCCCGGACTCCGTGCTGTACGTGAATCACGTATGGCATCACCGGTGCGCGGCGGGAGGTTTATCTGGCGTAGAACGCGCAGCAGTTTCAATTCGCTTTCCAGCGTCAATCCGTAGCCCGATTTCGCTTCAACGGTTGTTGTTCCGCAGCGCAGACACCAGTTTGCGTGTTTCTTTGCTTCCGCCAGAAGGTCGACCTCGCTGGCTGCGCGCGTCTTTTCGACCGTTGACCAAATTCCGCCGCCGGCCTTTGCGATTTGCTCGTAACTTTCTCCTCGGGCGCGGCGCTCGAAGTCATCGAGTCTATTGCCCGCAAAAATCAAATGCGTGTGCGCATCGACAAATCCCGGCATCACAACGCGCCCGCCCGCGTCGACAATTTCCGAGGCATACTGCCCGGCTGAAACTTGACTGCTTAAAGCAGTCAAGTTCCCCTCGATCTCATCGCTCGGCCCGACGAGCTCGATCTTGCCTTCACGGATCAACATTCCCCCATCGCGAATAATTCCGAGCTTTGACATCTCCGGGCCAACCCGGGGCCGCCCTGGACCAGCTAGGGTGACAATTTGCGAAGCGTGAAGGACGGCAAGTGAACTCTTCATCGGTGACTGTGGTCATCCTGAGCGTAGCGAAGCGAAGTCGAAGGACCTCGCGGCGATACCGGAGAGTACGGCCACGGGATTCCTCGACTTCGCTCGGAATGACATATCCAGCGACGCTTCAAGGCTTCAACCAAGCTTCCCTTCCACATCCTGGCTGATTTTCTTGAATTGCGTCTCCGAGTCTGCGCTGATTGCTTTCACTTTGCCGGCGAGCAGTGTTTTGAAGTTTTCGTCCTTCAGTTGCCCCAGGTTAATCTTCACGTTTAACGCAGCTCCTTCGATGCATGCACGCGTGGCAAGCGCACCGACGCCAACATCCGAAACCGACGCGGGATTGCCCTTGCCCGCCATCTCGGCCAGCAGTTCGTAGGATTTGGACGCAGTTTCCATCACTTTTAAGGGAACTTCCGCCGCATGTTTGGTGGCCTCCTCGATCGCCGCCGCGCGCGTTCTTTTTTCTTCCGGCGATCCTTTAGCCAGTCCAAATGCCTCCATCACTCTGTTGAATGCGGCCGTGTCTTCATCCACCAGCGACAACAATTCGTCCTTGAGTTGCTGCGCCCTGACCGCCCAATCGCTGAAATACTGAAGCTGATCGTCCCAGCCGCGTTTGCCGGCAGAAAGATTGGCCACCATTCCGCCTAACGAAGCACCGAGAGCGCCCATCAAGGCTGCCACCGAACCGCCGCCCGGCGCGGGCGAATCGCTCAGGGTTTCATTACAAAATTCCCGCACGTTCAATTTTGCGAGAGACGGCTTGGGTTGAGCTGATTCGATCTTTAGTTCGATCACTTTCTCCCTGGGATCGAAAGGCTTCAGTTCGCCCAAGCCCATGGAGCGAACAGCAATGTCGATCAGTTCTTCTTCCGAAACGCCCTCCGACCATCGCTGTTTACGTAGAAAATAACGGCCGGCATCGAGGAGGGACTTTTTCGGCAGCAGGCCGACGACTTCCGAACCTGTTACACGCAACCCACGGTTCGCGGCTGACTCAACGCACGCGTCGAAAGCCGCATGGAGAGGCGTCTCCTCGATGTTCGTTAAATTCATCGACACCTGCGCAATGCCGTATTCCTTCACAAACCAGCCAATTCCTTTCACGTGTTTCAACATTCCGGGAATTCGGACGGGCTCGCCGTTCGCATCCAACACTATCTTTCCCGACGGAGTCCCGTCTTCGGTCTTCACTCTCCCCTGTTCTCGCACGTCAAATGCAACCGCGTTCGCACGCCGCACAGACTTCGTGTTCAGGTTCGCATTGTAAGCAATTAGAAAATCACGGACGCCAATCACGGTTCCGCCGGATTTCTCGTTGAAAACCGCAGGTCCAAAATCCGGTTTCATTTCCGGTTTTTTTATCTTTTCGAAAAATCCTTCGTATTCGCCTGCTCGGATCACAGCAAGGTTTGCGCGCGATTTATCCTTCGCTGCTTTTTCGTACAAGATAGACCGGGATTTTCAATTCTTCGCCCACGCGTTTCCCCAGCCGATGTGCACATTCCACCGCTTCTTCCACGCTCACGTTGCTCACCGGAATGAACGGGCAAACGTCCGTGGCCCCCATCCGTGGATGCGCGCCTTTGTGTTTGCGCATATCGATTAGCTCCGCTGCTTTTTTGATCCCTCGAAACGCCGCTTCAACTGTGGCATCCAGATCACCGACAAAGGTCACCACCGTTCGGTTGGTGCTCGCTCCTGGATCGACATCGAGCAATGAAACACCATCCACCGATTCAATCGCATCGGTAATCTGCCGAATTACATTCCGGTCGCGGCCCTCGGAAAAATTCGGCACGCACTCGATCAGTTTTTTCATCGGCGTCGGATTCCCATGGATGGATCTCTGCTATGGTGACGAACGACAAGAATACGAACCTCGTCGCCGACAACTCTGTAAAGAAAATGATAAGGGAATCGATTGAGGTTCGTTCGCCGAACATCGCGTTTGCGAATTGCAAATGACTCAGGTCGAGCAGCCGCTGCCTTCATGAAGTGCCTCAATTCGACGTAGAAATCGTTTGCGAGATCCGGAGTGGCGATTTGCTCGTAATAAGCCATTATCTGATCGATATCCGAATAAACTTTCGGATGAAGGGCGAGCCGCATCAGCTTGCGCGCCTGCGCTCAATCTGTTGGTCAAGCTCTTCGAGTGAAATTGCCGCCGAGGTGCGCGCACTAAGCTCGGAATCGCGACGCAGCGCCTCAGCAATGCCTTCGTCTTCGTCGTGAAGAACTGATGGAAGCGATCCAAGCAGATGCGCCGCAAGAACAGCGCGCTGATTCTCAGGCAAATCCAGGGCGAGTTTCTCTACTTCAGTAATTGTAGCCACGAATGGCAGTGTAACCAGCGGCGTCTCCGCGAGCAAGTATTGGTGTCCCGGCCGTGTCCCTCAATCGCGCGCTTGGGGCTTGATAGGAATGCCAATGTCGTTCGCCGCTGCGAATTCGACGGCGCCGGCGTAGCCCGAGTCCGAAGGGCGGACAATGCCCAGGCTGGACCGCTGGGCCCCCCACGGGTCGGAACACGGCTAACGCGCCCGCGTATTGCTTTTTACGAAATCAGTAATACCATGTTACCATGCCCACGATTACCGTAAAACTCTCGAAGCCTGAGTTCTCGCGGCTTGAGGCAAATGCCAGGGCATCGAGACGAAGCAAATCGGAAATCGTGCGTGAAGCGCTCGCTTCAGCGCATGGCAATTCCACGTCGCTTCTGGATGCGCTGCGGCCTTACATTGGGAAGCTTTCCGGCCCGGGAGATCTTTCCACTAACAAAGCGCGTATGAAAGGATATGGCGCGTCGCGTTCTCGTTGATGCGGGACCGATTGCCGGGCTGCTCGATCGCCGAGATACGCACCATGCGTGGGCGAAGCAACAGGTCGCACATCTACGCCATCCGCTGGTGACCTGCGAAGCCGTCCTCTCCGAAGCGTTCTTTCTTCTCGGCCCGGTTCGCAACGGGACCAGCACACTGGCTGCTTTGCTCAGGGACAACCTTGTGCGCGTGGATCCGGACTTTTCGTTTTACGAACATTCTGATGAAATCCTGGCCAACATGGAGCGCTATAAAGATGTGCCGATGTCGTTTGCCGACGCCTGCCTCGTGCGAATGACAGAAATAGAACGCGACTCGCTCGTTTTCACCACCGATCGCGATTTTCTTACCTACCGACGCCATCGGCGCGAAAGGATTCCGCTGATCAGCCCCTTCTGAAGCAGGTCGAAAAGCTTGTTTCGGCGTGACGCCGCTGCAACGGACGCGAAGCGACGGCCAGGCTTTCAAACCAACATGCGAGACGCATGCGCTACCCGGCACTTCAATCGCGCGCTTGGGGCTTTATAGGAATGCCAATGTCGTTCGCCGCGGCGAATTCGATGGCGCGAGAATAACCTGCATCGGCGTGGCGAAGAATGCCCATGCCGGGATCGCTGGTCAGCACGCGCTCGAGGCGACTCTTGGAATTGTCAGTACCGTCCGCCACGACGACCATGCCGGCGTGTTGCGAAAAACCGATGCCAACCCCGCCGCCATTATGGATCGACACCCAGGATGCGCCCGCTGCCGTGTTGACGAGAGCATTTAGCAATGGCCAGTCTGCGATGGCATCGCTGCCGTCGACCATGCCTTCGGTTTCACGATTGGGAGAAGCCACCGAGCCGGTATCGAGATGATCGCGGCCGATCACGATGGGCGCTTTGATTTCGCCGCGTTTCACTAAATCATTCATCGCAACGCCAAACTCCGCACGTTCGCCGTACCCGAGCCAGCAAATCCGCGCAGGCAACCCCTGATACTGAATCCGTTCTTTCGCCAGTTTCATCCAGCGGGCCAGCGTTTGGTTCCCGGGAAATAATTCAAGCGCCAGTTTGTCGGTGCGCGCGATATCCGCGGGATCGCCGCTCAACGCAACCCATCGAAATGGACCGCGGCCTTCGCAAAACAAAGGGCGAATGTACTCGGGAACGAAACCGGGAATATCGAACGCGTTTTTTACTCCCGCTTTTTGCGCCTGCGCGCGAATATTGTTTCCGTAATCGAACGTCACGGCTCCCTTCTTTTGCAGCGCCAGCATGGCTTCGACGTGCACCGCCATGGATTGCATGGCGCGCTCGATGTATCCATCTGGATCTTTGCGCCGCAGCGCCAGCGCATCCTCCAGCGGCATCCCATGCGGAATGTAGCCGTTCAACGAGTCATGCGCGCTGGTTTGATCAGTGAGCACATCTGGAACAATCCCGCGTTCTACAATTTCAGGCAGAACATCAGCGCAGTTTCCGACAAGCCCGACAGAAACTGGTTTCCGATCTTTGCGTGCCCGTTCGATCAACTGGAGCGCTTCATCCAATGAGTGGGCGATCTTGTCGCAATAACCACTTTTTAATCGCTTTTCGATTCGAGCCGGATCGACGTCAACGCCGAGGAAGACCGCGCCATTCATGGTCGCGGCAAGCGGCTGCGCTCCGCCCATGCCTCCGAGGCCACCGGTCAAAACAAATTTTCCTTCCAGCGAGCCACCGAAATGCCTGCGACCCGCAGCCGCAAACGTCTCAAACGTCCCCTGCACGATTCCCTGGCTGCCGATGTAGATCCACGAACCGGCAGTCATTTGTCCGTACATCGTCAGTCCCATCCGCTCGAGGCGATTGAATTCGGTGTAGTTGTTCCATTGCCCGACGAGATTTGAATTCGCAATGAGGACACGCGGGGATTGATCGTGCGTCCGAAATTTGCCGACCGGTTTCCCCGACTGCACAAGAAGCGTTTCATCGTTTTCCAGCTCACGAAGCGAACTGACGATGGCATCGAATGCGTCCCAGCTTCGCGCGGCTCGACCTGTTCCGCCGTAAACCACGAGTTGATCCGGATTTTCCGCAACGTCGGGGTCGAGATTGTTCATCAACATCCGCATGGCGGCTTCCTGGTGCCAGCCTTTGCAGGTGCGATCGCCGCCGCGCGGCGCGTGAATAATTCGCTTTCCACTCATGCTGATTCTCTCCTCAATCAAAGTCGCCCCGGCGAATCGCTTCAGCAACACGCGCGATATCGCCAGAGAGCGAGCGATCCCGAATGAGCGGCGGCGCGATCTTCCGCAGAACATTAAACG
The DNA here is from genome assembly GCA_963838045.1 of uncultured Verrucomicrobiae bacterium. Classification (GTDB taxonomy): domain Bacteria; phylum Verrucomicrobiota; class Verrucomicrobiia; order Chthoniobacterales; family UBA10450; genus Udaeobacter. The sequence continues at coordinate 324,063 of CAWIPQ010000008.1, forward strand.
CGTCCTCGACGCCGTGACCGGCTTTCAGTGGCCGGCGATGTTCCAAACCTTCCGCGGCAGCAAGCAGCTCGACGGCAATCAGGTTTTCCGCAAGCTCGACAATGGATCGCAACTTTAGCGCGCTGGTCATACCCATCGAAACGTGATCTTCTTTTCCGCCTGATGTGGTGATGTTGTCAACGCTGGCCGGATGCGCGAGGACCCGCGCCTCATTGACCAGCGACGCAGCCGCCACATGCGCGATCATGAACCCCGACTCCACACCCGGGCGTGGCGCAAGAAATGCCGGAAGACCTTCGCTCTTGTCGGGGTTAACGAGGCGATCGGTTCGGCGCTCGCTGATGCTCATGAGATCCGTGATCGCTATCGCCGCATAATCGAATCCGAAAGCCAGGGGTGCTCCGTGAAAATTGCCGCCCGAAATCACCTCACCTTTGCCGGAGTCGTCCGCCTTCGCCAAGGCTCCGGCGGACAAGCCGCCATCGGCTACAGCGAATACCAGCGGATTATCAGTCGCCGATGCGGATTCGATCAGCAAAATATCTTCGCAATGAGCGAGCGCGCCCCGCACTGCGCCGTGTACCTGCGGCATGCAACGGAGGCTATACGCATCCTGCACGCGCGGATCGTCGGTGAGATGCGACATCCGGATTTCGCTGTTCTCCACAAGGGACAAAAGATGTTCGGCTACCGCTTTCTGCCCCGGGTGCGGTCGCGCCTCCTGCAAACGCGGATCGAATGCGGCCGGCGTTCCCTTTAGGGCTTCGAGACTCATGGCGCCGGAGACATCCGCCACATGCGCGACGCGTTTCGCGCGCGCAAGCGCCAGCCCCCCGACGGCGTGCATTGCCTGGGTGCCATTGAGCAAAGCCAGGCCTTCCTTCGCCTCCAGTCGTATAGGGTTCAGTTTTCCGCGCCGCAGCGCTTCATCGCCCGACATCCGTTGCCCTTCAAAAAACGCTTCGCCCTCGCCGATGAGGCTCAATGCCAAATGCGCAAGCGGCGCCAGATCGCCGCTGGCGCCGACGGACCCTTTCTCGGGAACAACCGGATGCACGCGGCGGTTGAGCATTTTGCAAAGCAACTCGATCACCTCCAGGCGAATTCCGCTGAAGCCCAGGGTCAGGACGTTTGCCCGCAGCAGCATCATGGCGCGGACCTCCGGTTCCGAAAGTGGCGCGCCGATTCCGCAGGCGTGACTGCGGACGAGATTCAGTTGAAGTTCGCGCAGTTCGTTCGCGGGCACCCGAACATCGGACAGCTTGCCGAAACCGGTGTTGACGCCATAAACCACTTCATCCCGCGCCACGATCTGCTCGATTAATTCGCGCGAGGCCGAAATGCGCGGGCGCGCCGATGTCGAGATGGTGATTGGCTCGCCGTGAATCGCGACGTCAGCGACTTGCTCCAGAGTAAGCGTTTCGCCGTTTAGCTCCACTTGCGCAGTCTAGTGGAAAAACATTCGTTGGGAAGGGAGTTGCACGGAAGCCCTTCGGTAAAAAAAAGGCCAGGCCGAGAGACGACCTGGCCTTTAGGGCGAAATGGCCCACGTTAAATTGCAGGGCACCGGATCTATTTTGCCGAGGTTTTCCCCATCGGTGGAGCAGCGACCTCCTTGTGTTGTGCACAAGCCCCCAGTCCCAATGCCGTTACCAAAACGGCCACGATCATGATCATTTTCAAAAATTTCAATCCATCTCGCCTCCTTTCGTCGCAGGTTGCTCCGGTCTGTTTAGGCAGGGAACCAAGGGGAAGCAATGCTTTTCTTCAGTTTTTTGAGCCATCAAAAACTGACCGGCTGTGCTATTTGGAGTAGCCGGTTGTCCCTGCGCTTGTAGTAACGGTCTCTTTCTTTTGAGCACAAGCACCAAAGCTCAAAGCTGTGGCCAATACGGCCACGATCAGAATTGCCTTAAATAGTTTCAATTATCTCGCCTCCTTTCGTTGCAAGCTGCACTGCCCGTGTAAGATCACACGGACAACAACGTTTTTGTCAAGTTTTTTGGATGTATCACCGCCGATTCAATACAGACCGGAAGCCCCGCAGTCTATTAATGGAGACGGCGCGCCCCCGCGCCGCTTCTTGAGCTCCCGACCCGACGAGGGCGTCGCTTCTTGAGCTCCCGACCCGACGAGGGCGCCGCTTCTTGAGCTCCCGACCCGACGAGGGCGTCGCTTCTTGAGCTCCCGACCCGACGAGGGCGTCGCTTCTTGAGCTCCCGACCCGACAAGGGCGTCGCTTCTTGAACTCCCGACCGACGAGGGCGCCGCTTCTTGAGCTCTCGACCCGACGAGGGCGTCGCTTCTTGAGCTCCCGACCCGACGAGGGCGTCGCTTCTTGAGCTCCCGACGCGACGAGGGCGTCGCGGCTCCAATCATGGGACTTTGCGCCGCTCACGACGCCAGATACGCTTGGAGCTTTTAAGTCACGCCTCGATTATTACCGGCGTTCCGTCCTCCACCAGCTCGAACAGTTCGATCACGTCCGCATTACGCATACGCACGCACCCGTGGCTTGCCGCCGTGCCGATCTTGTCCTCGTGTTTCGTGCCGTGGATGTAGATAAACCGGTCACGCGTATTGGCATTATGCTCCTCTAATCCGTCCAGCCATAAAATACGCGACATCACCAGGTCCTCCGTGGGAGGCGGCTCTGCGCCGCGCTCGAGCGGAACGCGCCCCACAAAAATGGTGTCCCCCGGCATGTCGCCCCCGATCTTTCCGGCTACACGAAAACGGCCGGTCGGAGTTTTCAAGCTTCCCTCCTCCGTGCCAATGCCAAACCGCGAAGTGGACACCGGATAAGTGCGGATCGGCTGTTCGTTCTCATTCACGGTCAGCCGCTGGCGTCCTATCGATACGTGGATGGTTTTCATTCTAGTGTTGTTTTCCGGTCGCGACAAAATCCTGTGAAAGCATTACAATCGCGATGCTCATGGGAGGTTATCACATTGCCGTTGTGGGCGCGACCGGTGCCGCAGGCAGCGAGCTATTGCGCGTGCTGGAACGGCGAAATTTTCCCGTGGCAACCCTGCGTCCCATCGGTTCGGCGCGGTCCGCGGGAAAATCGGTTCAGTTTCGTGGCGAATCGATCCCGATAGAAGGGCTGAGCCGTAAGTCCTTCGACAAAATCGACGTCGCCTTCTTCAGCGCCGGCGGCGACATTTCACGCGAGTTTGTCCCGATCGCCTGTCAGGCAGACGCCATCGCGATCGATAAATCTTCGGCGTTCCGAATGGACCCGCACGTGCCGTTGGTCATTCCCGAGATCAATGCGCAGGACGTGCGCCTTCATCGGGGAATCATCGCCAATCCCAACTGCACCACCACGGTCATGTTGATGGCTTTGTATCCTTTGCACAGGATTTTCCACGTTCGTCGTGTTTTCGCTGCGAGTTATCAGGCCGTCTCCGGAAGCGGTACCCGAGGGGTTGAAGAGCTCAGCCGCCAGGTGAAAGAGGCAGCTGGAAATTCAAAGCGGCCGGGGTTGTTCACCTTCGCCGAGGATACGGCGGACAGGCCGCCCCCGGCTACAGATTCTGTCGCGGCTACAGTTTTTCCGCACCCGATCGCTTTCAATTTGCTGCCGCATATCGATTCATTTCTCGACAGCGGTTATACAAAGGAGGAAGCCAAAATGCAGGATGAAACACGCAAGATCATGCATTCGCCGGCGCTCCGAGTTTCGGCAACGTGTGTTCGCGTTCCGGTATACCGCGCGCATTCCGTGGCCGTGAGCGCTGAGTTTCAGCGGCCGATCTCCGTCGAACAGGCGCGCGAAATTCTGTCCAAGGCGCCAGGATTGGAATTGGTGGACGAACCGCACAAAAATCAGTATCCGATGCCGCTCAGCGTGGCTGGAAAAGACAATTGCCAGGTCGGTCGGGTGCGTCTGGATTGCGCTTTTGAGAATGGTCTCTCGTTTTGGGTTGCAGGCGATCAACTGCTCAAAGGCGCAGCGTTAAACGCCGTGCAGATCGCCGAATTATTGTAGGGGGGCGTGTCAAGCGCCCTGTAGCGGCGGTCTGTGACCGCCGAGCTTTTCTGCAAAACCACCTTTCCTTAGACGCGAAAATCATTGGCGTCTGACACAGACGCCCTACAAGGCACCGCGCTAAACGCCGTGCGGATTGCAATTGTAGGGCGTTTCGGTGAAACGCCGATCCATGTTTCTTTAGACGCGAAAATCATTGGCGTCTGACCCAGACGCCCTACAAGTTCTGCTTCATGGCTCGACCGCCACGCATCCCGGTCATGCTGCCCTGGGAATGCAAGGTCGTTTATTTTATTACGTTTTGCGTCGTGCCTCGTTGCAACGCGCTCGCGAATGACGCCGCCTGGAAAGCGGTGTGTGAAACGGTCGGCCGGTTAGACAACTGGAACACATATTGCATCATGACGATGCCCGATCACATTCACTTGCTGACTGCGCCCCAAGAACGAGAACGGAGCGTCGCCGCTTTTCTGAAATGGTTCAAACGCTGGTTTAATGAATCATATGGCCTACACGAAAAATGGCGATGGCAGTCAGGCGGTTTTGATCGCCTTCTCCGAACTTCCGAATCAGTTCACGAAAAATGGAATTATATTCGAGAGAATCCAGTCCGCGTTGGACTGGTGACGCATTGGAAACAGTGGCGGTAACCAAAAAGGTTTTGCCGACGATGAATAGATTAGGGAATGGCGTCTGGCACAGACGCCCTACAAGGTACCGCGCTAAACGCCGTGCGGATCGCCGTTGTAGGGCGTTTCGGTGAAACGCCGATTCCATGTTTCCTTAGACACGGAAATTTCATTGGCGTCTGGCACAGACGCCCTACAAGGTACCGCGCTAAACGCCGTGCGGATTGCAATTGTAGGGCGTTTGACTCGTTCGCTCCCGCTCACTCGGCCTGCCGGCCTGCCCGTCTATGTCGCCCGGCTCCCGCCGGCTCCGTTCGGTGAAACGCCAATCCATGTTTCGTTAGACGCGAAAATCATCGGCGTCTGGCACAGACGCCCTACAAGAACTGCACGGACAAAACAAAAACGGCTCCGGAATTATTCCTTCCGGAGCCGCTGAAATAATTTCGCCTGGCTTCTCGTTACCTTGGCGACGGTGTTTCTTTTTCGGGTTTTTTCTTTCCGCCTTCCTGTTGTCCCTGTTCCTGGCGGCGCTCGGCATTCGCGGACCCGCGAGCACGCTCGCGCTGCGCGGGTGGCTCCTGGGCATGAGCACCCTGGGTTTTTTCTCGCTGGCCGCGCGCTTCATCCCCTGCTCTTCCACCGCCCGGCGCGTTGGCAGGTTGACGAGATTCGGATCGCTGATTTCCGCCCGGCGCATTGGCAGGTTGACGAGATTCGGACGCTGATTTCCGCCGGGTTGCCTTTCCTGCCTCGCAGCATTCGGCTGCGGCGTGCCAAAACGTGTACGCTGCTCGGAACCCTCCGGCGTGCTCTGCTCCGACTTGCCCTGCCCTGCTCCTGGCTTTTCACCCCGTCGTTGTGATGGAGATCGACCATGCTCTGCCGGCCGCGGAGTAGCTTTCGCTTCTCCAGTTCGTTCCCCTGCCGGACTGCTTTCTGCAGATCGCTCTCCCGGTTTGCCGCGGCCTTTGTTGCGCTCAGGCGGAGGAGACGTAAGACCTTCGCGCTCGTGCGGGGCAGGCGTCATGCCTCGACGCGTTCGGCCGCCTGCTTTACCTCGCTCAGACGGCGAGGGTGAACCGGCTCTTTCGCGCTCCTCAGGAGTTGCCGTTGCTCCGGCACGGGTGCGTTCACCTGCCTTCCCTTTTCCACGCTCAGATGGCGACGGAGAACCGCCTAACGAGGGGGTCTCCGTTGCGCCGGCCATCGGTCGCCCCCGTTTTCCACGTGGGCCGGGCGTGGCTGCTGCCCCTCGAGCAGACGTGTCCGCCGGACTGGTACCGGCGCCCGGCGCCGGGCTCCCTTCCTCGCGCGCAGCGGCACGGGTGGGCGGCGGAATGTTCTTTGGATTTTGATTCTTAATCTTTTCCTTAACCTCCGCTTCGTTGGGCACCCCTTTCCAGCCATGTTGGATCTTTGGCTGTTGAACCTTCGCCTTCACAGCCGGCGGCTTGGCCGCGGCCGGCGCCTTCGCGATTTTAGCTGGCGCAGCAATCAGAAGCTTGTTGCCCTGCACCTTGGTGAGGGTTCCGGATTTCAGTGCACCGGAAAGATTAGTCGACGTCTCCCGTTCGATAGTGAGCCGCTGAATCGGCCGGCTCGAGTAGCGGTTAATGACGTTGAAATTCGGGCCGTAATTGTACACCACGTTGTTTTGAACGGTGATGTTGGTCACGTTTACCGTGCTGGTGATGTAGGTCACATTTTGGGCCGGCGGCAGAATCCGGTCACGCAACACCGGTTCGCCGATAAACCGGACATCGCAAAAATTGTAATATTGCGGTCCGATATCGAAAGTCACATCCACGTTCCCGCTGATCGGTTGGCCTTCATAGACAACATCCGGGCCGCGCGGAGGCAATGGCGCCCAGCCGACATAATCGCCACCGGTCCGCCACGACACCCAGGCCGGTCCCCACTCCAGGTCGCTTCCCGGGAGCCATACCCACCCGTAGTCCGCGAGATTGGCCCAGCGACCGTAGTGATAAGTGGCCCAGCCGAAGTCTTCGTAGCTGATCCAGGTCCATCCGTAATCGGTGTACGCCCAGTATCCATCGGAGTACGGTCGCCAGTTGGGATCGCTCACCCCGAGGTCCGGCTGCCAACCGTATCCGTAGCCTTCCACATCGATCCAGTTGCCACCGGAAAGATTGTTGTAAAAGAAATCGACCGATACATCCGCTCCCCGCGCCTGCGGAAGAGCAGACACAGCAAACGCCAGCATGCTTAATGCAAAGAGAATTTTTTTCATAATGGTCAAATAATGGTTACAAGGCGTTCGACTTTTCCGCCCCGGAATTTATTCAACTTCTGATTCGAAAACTGCATCCGCTCCGCGTGTGTTTCGTGCAGATCCGGAAAGATTTAGCCACGAATCCAGGACACGAAGGTAGGGAACCGACCACGGATTACCCAGATATCACGGATACGAGAATCGGGGAGCGGGCACCTTGCCCGCGGTGTGCGGGCCGTGGCGGCTGAGACAGCGCCAAAGGTCGTACCATGTCCCGGAGGTTCCGCCGAAACGATCTTCTTTTTCATCACGAAGGGCCCAAAAGCCACGCAGATTTATTGAATCAGGAAGATAGGAAAGAAGGAGAACCTTTCATTCGCCAAACCTTCGCGCCAGGTAGGGCGCGTCACCAACGATTTAATGCCGTAAAGGCCCGTGGCGCCCACGGCGCTTTACGCGCTTCCACACGGCGACGCAGGGCATGGCAGAGACAGACTTTTACAGAAGATAGCTCCGAAGGCTTTGACTCATTCGCTCCCGCTCGTTCGAAAAGAATGAACCGCTGGAGTCTCCGGATCTCCGAACATGCGGGTGATCCGTGTTTTGTTTCTACAATTTGTGCACGACGCGATTGCGTAGACCAGCTACTTGCGGATGGATTCGACTTCAAAAACGTCTTGAGCAAGCTCTCTGCGTGCTGCATTTTTGACCAGATGACCTATCACGTCACCCTCATAGAATCACAAGAAGGCTTCGCTATTTGGTGTGATGACCTCCCGGGCTGCAACAGCCAGGGCGCTACCCGCGAAGAGGCACTGGAAAACATTCGCAGCGCAATTAGTGAGTATCTAGCGGCACAGCCGGAAATTGAAAAACGCTTCGGTACTCGCGTGACGCGGGAAGAAGTCACTGTTTAGCAGCATGCCAAAGCTGCCGGGAGTGAATCATCTGGCAGCGGTCCGAGCATTGGAGAAAATCGGATTCGTCGTCATCCGGCAAGGTAAACACATCACTATGAGTGATGGCCTGCGGACGATCCAAGTCCCGCGGGCGAACCCGGTCAACGCGTACACCATGGGCAACATCGCCAAACAATGTGGACTCACGCCCGATGAGTTTCGACGATTGCTGTAAGAAATACGTTCGCGAGCAGGCGAAGGAAGCTAAGGTTGAAATTTCGCTAAAAAACCCTTCGCTACGCTCGTGCTTGCCAAGCCCGCCTGCTCCAGTTTACCCAAAGCTTGCTCGCCGTGGCGAGTGGTGGGCGAAGGCTTTCGGAGAAGTCCCGCGTCCCGCAGGCGCAGGACTGGTCCTTCTGTTAAAGTTTTCTCTTAGCTCCGCGCGCCAGTCTTTTCGCTTTTGCGCAGTCCGTTTCCCCATCCCGTTCATGATGCAGAAGAGATCGGCCCGAGGATTCATATGTTTAGCATTCGATTGGTTCGAGGTTTTGTGCGAGAAGAACAAAACCGCACACCCCGGATTTCCGGTAGCGGCGATTGACCTGAATCGCCTGGGCGCTTTTGAATTTAAACAAGTGAAATTGAAAATGGAACGCGCTGCAGCTAGTGTTTCGATCATGAGCCTCGCGGAAATCGAAGACGCTGTCGATAAACTATCGCCGGGGGACTTGGCAAAACTGGCTGCGTATATTGCGCGGCGCGACAAGCTCGCTTGGGATGAGGAAATCGAAGCCGATTTTTCCCCGGGAGGCAAATATCACGAAGCGTTCAAGACGATCGATGCCGAAATCGACGCGGGCAATTTCACGCCGCTTCCGTGATCTCCCATGCGCTGCCATCGTTCTGGAAATGCTACGAGCAGCTCCCGAAGCAGATTCAGAAGCTGGCCGATAAAAATTTCGCGCTGTTCAAAAAAAATCCACGACATCCTTCACTAGGCTTTGGCAAAAAAGGTGGCGTTCGACCTTGGATGTTGAGCGCCCGCTCGCGATTTATCGGAGTTGAGCGTTCTCTGCTGCAACCCCTTCGCTATCTTCGCTTCCTTCTGTTAAATGTTTTGCCGCCTGCAGAAAAACCCTCTTCATTACCTTCGCGCTTGCCAAGCCCGCCTGCCCGCGAAGGCTTTCGGAGTAGTCCCGGGTCCCTCAGCCGCGGGACTGGTCCTTCTGTTAAATCTCAGAGCATTCTGTGGGGCATCGGAAGAATTTTTACAGAAGATAGCAAAGGAAACAAAGATCGGATTTGATGAGAGCCTCTTCGCTATCTTCGCTTCCTTCTGTTGAGGTCTTCTTTTCGACACCCGTGTTGTTGCCAATCGGAAGAATTTTTACAGAAGATAGCTCCGAAAGCTTTGACTCATTCGCTACCGTCGTTCGGCCTCTCGGCTTGCCCATCTATGCCTGCCGCGCCGCAGTCCCGCAACTGCCGGACGAAGGCGAGCTGCTCGCGTCCCCGCGGCTCCGTTCGCGAGCAGACCAAGGGAACAAAGACCTGATTTTTGATTTAGAAAAACCCTTCGTTCTTTACCTTCGCTACCTTCTGTTCAAAAATCCCAAACCTTCTGTCCGTTTTTACCTTCGCAAAATCTTTACAGAAGGCAGCAACGAAGATTTTTTGACCAATTTCACATCCTACAGCGACACCTGATTGTCGGCTGTATCTTTCGCTCCTGGCAGAATCATGCGGAAAATGCCATTCTTAAGAACCGGCTCGTGAAAGTTAATCAGGAGCCCGATGGGAATGTCCAGCAACTTCATGTAGCTAAAAAGCTGCGCCTTGCTGGAGGGATGCAAAACTTCAACGGCTTTTAGTTCCACGAGCAAGCAGTCATCCACGAGAAGGTCGAAGCGCAGCGGTTCATCAAAAATGAGACCTTTGTATTCTACTCGAATGATTTTCTGCGTTACGGCGGGAATCGAACGTAACTCCAATTCCCGCAGCAGACACCGCTCGTAAATCGATTCGATCAGCCCCGCCCCTTTGTTCCGATGCACTTCGATTGCCGCTCCAATCACTTCGCTACTGAGGCGATCTGCTCTTTCGTATAAAGGATGCACCGAGTTTTTTTACAGAAGCCAGCGAAGAAAAAGAAGGTCGGATTTTAATTAGAACTCTTCGCTTACTTCGTTTCCTTCTGTTGAATTCTCAGAGCATTGTGTAGGGCATCCCAAGAATTTTTACAGAAGATAGCGAAGGAAGCTAAGGTTGAAATTTTGCTTTAAAAACCCTTCGCTATCTTCGCTACCTTCTGTTCAGAAATCCAAACCTTCTGTCCGTTCTTTACCGTCCCAGAATCTTCCGCGCCTGCGGAACGAAAGCTGGTCCTTTTGTTAAATCTCAGAGGCGCTCCGCAGGGCATCCCAGAGAGAGTTTTTTTACAGAAGATAGCTAAGGAAACAAAGATCGGAGCTGACTAGGAACCCCTTCGCTATCTTCGCTTCCTTCTGTTAAACGTTTTCCCGCCCGGAGATCTGGAATCAAAGCGGCGGGACTTGGATCTTCGACAAGGATGGCCATTACGGCTGGAAGTGGATCGTTGAACCGATACCGGAGACACCCGTCGAGAAGCCAGTCACCGTGCCCGCATACCAGTGAAGGTTCGTGCCGCGCAGCTCTGAGTCGCCCGCACGACGCGGTGAGGACTTGATGAGCGGCGAATGGATTTGAATTTTCGTTACTCCTCACCGATTCTTCGCAAGTCGTGAGGTTCGCCGTCGAAATCGAAAAGGAAAAAGATGGGCGCTGGATCGCGGAGATTCCGCAAATTCCGGGCGCGATGGCTTATGGGCGAACTCGTGCAGAAGCGGTGTCACGCGTTGAAGCCCTGGCATTGCGAGTGCTGGCCGAGCGTATCGAACATGGAGAAACTTCGCCGCTCATTGAGCAAGTCTTTTCGGTTGCAGCAGCATGAGCCAATGGGGCTCTGCAAAAGCGCGCAAGGTTTTTGCAGCATTGATGGGATTGGCTGGACGATCAAGCGCGCGTCTCGCGGCTCGCACCGAATCCTGTCGCGCCCCGGCTGGCCAGATGTCGTCTTTGCATTTCACATTTATCCCTGCTGCCATCGTTTGCGGAGGTGTGGCAAAACCTGCCACATGATTCTTGCCCGATTCTCATGCACCTAGCTGTGCGCGCATGGTCGGCTGCGACCAGCTTCGGAAATATGGACGCTGGTTTGCGTGTTTTAGGTTTGTACGTGGGAAGCGAGCGAGTTTCAATCGCCCCTACCAGGTAAATCGGTTCCCCAGAAAACAAAAGCGCCCTGCCTAGATTCTCCATTCAAGCCGCTTTGAATTGAAGGTTTAGCCAATTACGACGGCTTTGCCTCAGTGACGATACACTTCGCGCCGATGTCCAATCGCCAGAACGAGCACAGTCAGCTTGAGATCATTCACTTGATAAATGATCCGATAATCGCCCACGCGGATTCGATACAGATCAGGTTCGCCCGCGAGCTTCACGCAACCAGAGGGGCGCGCATTTTGCTCCAGATCATCAATCGCCGTCCGCAATCGGGAATACAGTTTTGCGTCCCGCAGGGCCGCGAGAAATTTCTCAGCTCTTCGGCTGAGGAAGACCGAATTGCGCATCCAGCCTGGCTTTCACCTGCGCCCACGGCAGAGGTTCTTCCAATTCTCCCAAGGCGTCGCGCGCCGCTTTCAAATCGGCTGCGTTTTCCAGTGTTTCAAGCTCAGTCAAATCTTCGATCAGCGACATGACCCGCTTAGCACGCGCATTGGAGAGTGTTTCCAGTTTCGAAATTGCCTCAGCCAACTCGACCTTGTTCACGCTCGAACCATGCCAGAGCGAAGAGCAATTTCAAGTTCGCGACTCGCGAGGGCGTGATCGTTTCCAAAGCAGGCGACACGCCTGCCGCTACAATACAAACAAAACCGCCCAGCCAAAGCGGGGCGCTTTTCACCCCGTGGAATAAACTCAGCGAGCCTAGCTCTTGTCTCGCCCATGCAAGCTAATCCACGGGGTTCACCCCGTGGAATAAATCGAGCTCGTCTAGCTCTTGTCGCCGGTTCAACTATTCCACGGGGTGAATTAATTAACAAAACGAGCCAACTTCGCTTTTGTGAGCGCATCCCGGATCGCCCAGCTTCGCTTCCTGGGGAAATCGGCAAAATCCCCAGCACTACACTCCGCCAAGGCCCAACTCCGCTTTTACCTTCTCCCACGGCACGCCGGGCCTTCCGGCATTCCGCTCAATCGCGCTGCGAAGCTCAATCGGGTCTTCAATGTCTTCGATACGTTCTTGGAGCCTACGCATCTCGGCTGCGAGAGATTTCAAGGTCTGCTTCTTAACGGTGGCAACGTTACTCATAAGCTTTCTTGCGATCCTTCACAGCATACACTCTGATGAGATCTCTTGAGAGCGTTACGCTTTGTATTTCTTTGCAGGCTTCTCTTGGACAACCAGACGGCCGCTCGCCTGCTCGAGGCCTTCAAGCGTCACGGTGGGAATTTTGCCAATGCCCAGAACGGTTGTGGCATCAAAAATTCCGATGCCCACCAGCTTTTCGCCTGCGCTAATGTTCAACGCAACTTCTCAGATAACCGGAGTGAGCGACACTCGTGTCTGCCATCAAGCAAACGAATATAGAGAGCATCGATCTCGGGGTCGTAACTGATCTTCATCGCTCCTCCCTCTCAAAAATAAAACGTATAAACGGTAATGACAATGATTTCATCGTCCTCCTCTTTGATCACGGGTGCGACCTGTTTGATCGGGTAGTATTGCGTTGCCATCTGCGGTCGAACACAAAATTGTTGCGGCATATTTCGCGCCCTCGTGGAGCCGGTTCTCGCGAGCCTTCGAACGGGCTCTTTTACTTCGTCTTGTGTCGCGCCCCTCTATAGCCGGTCGCTCGGTTGTGTGCCGAAAGACGGATCGGTTTCACGGGACAATCCCAAGAGACTAACGGCTATCCTCCCGGCATGCGAGGATCAATAACAAAAGTTCCAGAACGACGACGCCCGCACCCGAGCCGGGTGCGCTCCCAAATCCGTGAAATCTGTGTCATCCGCCTGCCGTGCCGGAGCCTTGCGCGAAGGCAGGTGGTTGCCTAGATCCGTGTAACGATTCACCGAACCAACGATTCAACGCCGGCGCAGCCATCCGTGGTTCTCTTCTCCTTCTCCCCTAAGCGAAATTCTTTTCGCACCATCAGCAATTTCCTTCTAGCCGCTTCAACCCTTCAACTATTCATCGCTTCACCGGCGGCTTTAGCCGCGACGACCGATCCACCTTGACGCCGACATACGAAGGACAGATAAGGGAATATGGGGAAAGGACTCATACGGGTGATTCGACGTTCATGGATCGAGAATCGTAAGACGATGTTCGGATGTTCTGATGTAACCATGAAACGAGGACACACGTTTCTGATTGGTATGCTCTGCGGAGTGACGCTCGCGGCGGCGTTCACGTTCATGTTCTCGCTTCCTGCTAACAGCGACTACTGGCGCATGGAGATTTACAAACGCGGCGGCGCGGCTTGGACTGTCGACAGAAAAGGCCGTGTCGGCTGGCATTGGATGGTTGACCCCGTCCCCGAAACCGCGATTCCTGCAAGGCGCCCTGTCGTACCGCCGCCATCTCGGGTAAAGGTAAAGGTTAGCACCGAGCAGCTGTAGATCTCACAAGGAAGCAAAGATTCGAATTTTTCTTCGAAGACTTCGTTAACTTCGTTTCCTTCTGTTCAAATTCTTAAGGTTGCTCTCGGGCTTTTACACAAGCCAGCCAATAAATAGACAAAGATCGTCCGAAGATCAGGTTCGCCGGGAATGGATAAAGCTGTAAGTTCGATTTTTCGTGTGCAACCAGTCTGCACAAATTGCCTAGCAACTGAACCCCCGCACAGCCTCGATTACCTCGCTCTGCTCCGAACTGCTCATCCCGGGTGAAAAACGGAAGGCGCAGGAGGCGATCGGCCAAGTCTTCCGTGACATCCACATCTTAGGAAAAAATAACCGCATTCGACATGAATGAAGACTTTTTGCCGTTCGCAAGTAATCTCACCTGTGATAGAAGATTTGTTCTCCAATATTGATGGACCGTCCTGATTTGAGCATCGTGATTCCGTTCCTGAATGAGGAACAAGTTTTGCCGTTGTTGCGTGAGCGCCTAGAAAAAATTCAGGATCGGCTAGTCGTGTGGGAACTGCTCTTTGTAAGCGACGGATCGGCCGATGGGAGCATTAACTTTATCGAACAGTGGGCTCGCATCGATCCATCGGTGAAGCTCATTATTTTGACTCGCAACTTCGGCCATCAAAGTGCGATCTCGGCCGGCTTGTCCTTCGCATCCGGAAAGTGTGTTGGGATTATGGACGCCGATCTCCAAGACCAACCAGAACTTCTTCTAGAGATGTATCGGGTATTGCTTGCAGAGAAAGTCGATGTCGTTTACGCCGTGCGAACCAGTCGACGCGAGACAGGGCTTAAAAGGTTTTTCTATTTCGTTTTTTACCGCCTTTATCTTTTCTTCGCTGATACCCCTGTTCAGATTAACAGTGGGGACTTTTGCGTGATGAGCCATCGGGTAGTTCGCTTGCTGCTAAATCTTCCAGAAAAACTCCGCTTCGTGCGTGGATTGCGCGCATGGGTTGGACTGCCCGCAAAGGCCTTTGCAATTTCGCGGCCAGCGCGGGCAGCGGGCATCTCACAATATTCACTGTCGAAACTAACACGGCTGGCTTTCTCTGGACTCACATCCTTTTCAACAAAGCCATTAAGAGTGGGACTTGTGTGCGGCAGCGTTCTTTGTTTCGGTGCACTGATGACTGCTCTCGTTTATCTCGGGCTTGCATTGTTCACCGACATTCACTTCGTGGCGCCCGGGTTCTCAACGCTCGTGATCGTTCTGCTCTTCTCGAATGGATTAATTTTCCTGTACCTGGGAATTATTGGCGAGTACATCGGCCAGACCTTTCTGGAGGTAAAAGATCGCCCTTCATTCATTATTGAGCGTACGGTCAATATCAAAGAGGCGGAAAAAACCGATGAGCGTGATTGAAACTCTTTCAGAACCGCAAGCCGTTTCAATGGCGGACGAGTGGTTCGAGTTCGCCACGGCAGATCATTTTTGGATGCAATGGCGACATCGTCTGCTTGTTCGGGCACTCAAACGCGGGGGAGATCGGGTGCAGAATGCATTGGAAATCGGATGCGGACACGGAGTCGCTCGTGACATGCTGGAGCGTGATCTTGGCATTCCGGTGGACGGATGCGATTTGAATCGGAGGGCCTTGGAAACGGCAAAGCCGAGCAAGGGCCAACTTTTCCTTTATAACATACTGGATCAGAAATCTTCGCTGTTAGGCCGCTACGATGCTGTTTTCCTGTTAGACGTGATTGAACACATTGAAGATGACATCGCATTTTTCCGTGCTGCATTACGGCACCTTCGATCAGGCGGACTAGTGGCTGTCAATGTGCCAGCCAATATGCTCTTGTTCAGTGATTACGATAAAGCAGCTGGCCACGTGAGGCGTTATACGGTCGGCGGGTTGAGAGAGCTATTGGACAGTTGTGGCGTGGAAATCCAAGCTGTCGAGCCATGGGGAATGCTCATGATCCCCTTACTGTTTACACGCAAAGCTCTATTGTACAGAGCAGAGCGAAGCGAAACGATTCGAACCGGTTTGTACCGCCAAACGCCGCATCGCGGCTGCTACTCCACGGCATGAAAAACCTTGAAACCGCATTGCCGTTCCGGATGCCCTTTGGTACATCCATCCTTGCTTGCGGTCGCCTGCGGACTTCTATGAATGCGTAACACGAAGACATTCGCGAAAGCTGACTCTCACGGGCATCAATCGATCTCTTTGAGAGAACTTCAGTATGAGCCATAACTCTGGACTACAGAGTTGGCTAAAGGTCCCTCTCCTTTACAACTTGTTCCAAGACGCCATTGGGGGGAATGCGCTGCGTCGAAGGTTTATTCGAAATCATGTCCGAGCCAAGGGTGGTGACAAGGTCATCGATATCGGATGTGGTCCGGCGCAGATACTACCGTGGCTTCCAGAGGTCGATTATCTCGGCCTCGACACTAATCCAGCTTGTATCGCCTCGGCCAAACAGATGCACCCTGGCAGGGGAACTTTCGTGGTCGGTAACACCGAGTCTCTTTGGGATGACTCGCGATTTAGAGATGCAGATATTGTTATAGGACTCGGAATTCTGCATCACTTGAGGGATAAGGAAGCTGAACATTGTGTCCGCTTCGCTCATCGCGCCCTGAAACAAGGCGGGCGATTCGTGTGTTTCGAAGCCTGCTGGGTCCCGACCCAGGGATTTCTCTCCAGATATATTATGTCGAAGGACCGAGGCCAAAATGTTCGGACAGAGCAAATGTATCGCCAGCTTGTGGACGGTGTGTTTAAAAACGTAAACGCATGGATCGACACAAAGCCGCTACGTATCCCATACGTCATCATATTTCTCGAATGCCAAAAGTGATTTCGGCACCGCAATAGCCTGTCGGATCATTCCTTATCAGGCTTGTAGCCGGTGAATCGTATGACTGAAACGTTTTCGAAATGGTTCACCGGTCCGGGCGCGGCAATCGTTTCGACTTTTCCCTGCTGAGCATGATCCAGCAGGAGCGCTGTAACCTGTTGGTTCCACCAATTTAAATACGATCCGAACCACCATCGGGTGGGCATCTCGGGCGGCAGGGGCGGAAGCGGAGTTGGCCCGCTTGGCGCGTCCTTCCAACGCGCGATCGGTATGCTCCCCACGACCCAAACATGGTGGCCATTGCTCAGCGTGTCGGTTATCGCACCTAAGACTGGAGTCATCGCCTCGCGTCGCTTCATTTCTGTTATTACCAGATCGACGCGATGTACCTCGTGTGAATTGATCGGAGGTACGGTGAGCCATTGAGCCTGGCCGTGGTAATACCGGTTAAAAGTGATCCCCTCCCATGCGTTCTGGACCACAATGAGATCGTCCGCTGAAGCGTTCTGGCTGAGAAAAGCTGCAGCCAAATCTACATTGCTCCGGCGGGTATGCGCTTCCGCCCACGCCGGCCGGGCATTCAACACCATCATCTCGATAAGGAATGCAATGCGCAATAGCCCCCAGGGACGCAGCGCCGGCCAGCTGGCAGTTAGGATACCGTCGAGGGAGATAGCGCAGAGGACCAGAATTTCGACGTAATACCATGGCTGCATGAAAAACCTTAGGTTTAGCAGGAACCCAAAATACCCGATGATTCCCAGGACCGCGCTGGTGATACAAAACAGTGCCCGGTCGGGCTGGTCTCGGTTGGCACTCTTCGAGATAATTTCGGCTCTCGATGTTTGGCGTACATGCGTTCGTTGCATTATGACGGCGACTATGATGCCTGCTAACAAAAGCATGATCCAAATCCAGATCTGTGGTCCGTTGGCACCGAAAGGGTCGGCACTACTCCGCGCGGCCAGAGCGGCGCCGAGCCCGTTCCAAAGGGTTACAGCGTCAAAGAACGGCGAGCGTACGAACGATGGGTATTCCGGAACTCGATGAATGACCGGCAAATAAATGGAGAAAGATGCGCCAGCGAGGAAACCAATGCCCGCCATCGTCCAAACTATTTTCCACTGTTGCCGCCGAATTGCGACCAGGGCTCCAGCGGTCAGCATTGCCCCGAGAAAGATCACGTCATAATAGAGACATTGGGCGAACAGCAGGGATATAAGACCCGCTGAAATGATCCGCGACTTGGTCGGAGACTCCAGGACCTGCCAGATCTTGCCGAAACTGAGCACCAGCAGGCAGCTCGCCAGGCCGTAGGCGCGATTCTCTCCCACAACAAAAATGAACGCGGGCAAACCGCCTAGCAACGCGATACTCAAGATGGGCGTGCGTCCCCCAATCCAACGCTGGCAGAGCCACAGCGAGGTCAGAAAGAATAAACCAATGCCCAACCCCAAAATACGGATACCCATATCGCCGTTGGTGAGCCCCAACATGCCGTATCCGCGCACCACCAGTAGCCACAGCAGCGGACATGAGTCAAACGGCAGGTTGTGCCAGATGTCCCTGAGCGAGGGCATATGCGCCAGATTAAAGGTGCCGGCTTCATCACGCCACAACGGCCCGGCATTCATCGCCGCCAGCACCAGCAGCATGGCCGAGAAGGCGGTACCGATCAGCGCTGCCACGGTTTCGATTCCAAATTTCTGTTTTCGCTTGACTGGCATGCGTCTTCAGATTGAGCGACGGAACCATCGCCCGTCAATTATTGACTTCGATGTCTCTTGTCGCAGAGCGAAAATACAGAGACGGAGATCGCTGCGTGACCCATTCCACGCGCGCGTTACATGCGCGGATCGCCCACAGAGACCGTGCTTCGTATCACACCAAGAGGCGCTCTCTCAGCGTGTTGGCCCCAACCGGCGGAATGCGAACGGTCATTTTCATCACCGATTCTACAAGAATACTTACACGCTTCCAGGTTGACGTTTAACCTGCTATTCGTTTTGGGGTGAAAAATTCGGCAACTCGCGATGCGTTCTTCGCCATCTTTGCGGCGATTGCTGCTCTCGCTCCATTTCTGAACAAAGCCTTTCACATCGACGATCCGCTTTTCCTGTGGATTGCGCAGCAAGTATCTCAGCATCCGGGCGACCCGTACGGGTTCTCGCTGAACTGGTATGGATTTGCTCAGCCAATGTTTTCGGTCATGCAAAATCCCCCTTTAAGTTCGTATTACATGGCCCTGGCCGCCACCTTCCTTGGTTGGAGCGAGCCGGCAATGCATGGCGCTTTCCTCGTTCCAGCAGTCGCGGCCACACTCGGAACGTTATTTCTGGCGCGGCGCTTTTGCGATTCACCGCTACTTGCCGCCCTCCTTACGCTTTTCACGCCTGTCTTCCTGGTCTCGGCAACGGGAGTAATGTGCGATGTCTGGCTGCTGGCACTGTGGGTGTGGTCAGTCGAGATCTGGTTGCGTGGGCTCGAGCGTCATAGCTACTGGTTTCTTCTCTTAGCATCCGTTCTCGCCGCCGCAGCCGCGCTGACGAAATACTTTGGAGCCAGTCTGGTGCCGCTTCTGGCGGCTTATACTTTGGTGCGAGACCGCCGCTTCACCTACCGGCTTCTGTTTCTTCTCATCCCGATCACGGTCGTCATCATGTATGAAGTAATGACGAAAGCCAAATACGGTGAGGGCCTTTTCAGCAACGCTATGATTTATCCGTGGGAACATAGGAGGAGCACCGAGAAGCACTTGTTTGCGCAATTTATTATTGGGCTTTCGTTCACTGGCGGTTGTCTGTTTCCAGCTGTTTTCTATGTGCCCTTCGTTAAGTCAAGGCGGGTTCTCATCAGCGGACTCGCGATCTTCGTCGCACTGCTTGTGCTACTCTATTTCGGCATTGGCCGCGGACTCGCGACCGGTTCCATCGCGCTCCCGGCCCCCGAAGCTTTGTTTGCTACCACCGGCATTGGGATTCTTGCGCTGGCGGTGACCGATGTCGCCCAGCGGCGAACGGCGGATTCGGTTCTGCTCAGCCTTTGGGTAATCGGGACCTTCTTTTTCGCTGCAATTATGAACTGGTCCATCACCGCTCGAACGCTCCTACCGATGGCGCCTGCTGTGATGATTCTCTTGCTGAGACGCTTCAACATCTCGCAGGCAGGTCATGGTCGCACGCTTTGGTGGCCGCTTCTCCCGGCCGCGCTGGTTTCGCTTTTGGTTACAACGGCTGATGACAAGGTTGCCAACACGGCACGGCTGGCCTCCAGCTACTTCCAGAAACGATTCCAGACCGAGCCAGGCACGGTATGGTTCGAGGGACATTGGGGCTTCCAATACTATATGGAGCAATGGAGGGCAAAGCCGGTGGACCAGAATAAGCGCGGGATAGTTTCTCGGTGACCTGGTTATCATCCCAGTGAATAACAGCAACATTAGTCCGACTCCGCCGGCTAGACCTGGTCGGACGGAGCAAGTTAATTTTCCCAGTTTTTGTTCGCGACAATGAGTCCAGAAACGGGTGCTGGATTTTATTCGAGCAGATTTGGCCCGTTGCCCTGGGTGTTTGCCCGAATCCCGCCGGAGCCTTATCTCGTTTTTCGGGCCAGGTAGTATGCTGGATTAATACGAGCCATTCCTTTGCTACCTTCGCTTCCTTCTGTTGAATTCTCCGCTTTACACTCATCGTATAATCCGTGTCATCCGTGGTTACCTTTCCGAGCTTAACTGCGCCTGCGCGCGGCGCAGATTGTCCGCTGCGCCTTTCAGCCCGGTTTGAGGCGCAGTGCCGTTTCAAATTCGGGAATGCTTTCTCGCGCTTTGCCGGAGGCGAGCAGGGCCAACCCCAGATTGTTGTGAGTCTCGGCATCATTGGGATTCATCCGGAGCGCTTCGTGAAATTGCTCGATAGCCTCCGGTAGTCTGTCCACCAACTCCAGCGCGATTCCGAAGTCAGCACGAATGTCTTCATCGTCGGGCGCAAGCTGTGATGCGCGGCGCATCTCCTCTAGCGCACCTTCGTGATCGTTCTGCTTCCAGAGTGCGTGACCCAACTGCACGTGCGCTCTCGGCGTGTCCGGCTGTGAACGGATTGCAGCTCGGAAATACTGGATGGCTTCCGGCAGCCGGCCTTGGAACTCACGAGTACCGCCCAGGGCCACCAGGGCATCGTAGAAGGTCGGGTCCATCTGCAACGCCCTTTCAAAATGCATCGCGGCCTCATCGTATCTACCGCTATCCCCCATGGCCAGGCCCAGATTGTGTTCTATGATGAGATTCGGTGGAGTGACTGCGAGCGTGTGCTCGAACAAAGTGATACTGTCACGCCAGCGCTGAATCTGCGCGTTCGTGAGGGTAGCAAGAGTCAGTAAAACCGCGAGAGCTACTCCTGCGCCGAACAACGGCGCAACACGCCAACTCCTGGCGATGTCTGTTAATCCGAAAACCAGTGCAATGAAGAGACCGATAGACGGAATATAAAAGTAGCGGTCCGCCATGGTTTGCCCGCCAATCTGAACGAGTCTTATAACCGGAACCAGCGTTCCCAGAAACCACAGCCAGCCTACGATGAGATAGGGTTGGGCTTTCCGCTGAGAAAAACAGAATGCCGTAATGGCAATCAGTAGCAAGGCCGCGCCGATGATCTGCCAGGCTGGTATCGGCCCTGAGTACGGATAATAGATAGCCAGATCATTTGGCCAGAAAGCGAGCAGCAGGTATTTCGCATACGAGACAAGCGCGTTCGACAATCGCAGCGTAACAGGAGCTTCAGTAAAGGTTTTTACATGGCGCCTCCATGAGATTGCGCGAGGAAGGTTATAACCGCGGACGCTCGCCACGAGAGCAAACAGCGGGATTTTTTCGACAACAAGCTTCTTGATGGTCATCCCGAGCGAAGTCGAGGGATCCCGTGGTGTTAGCTTTGAGGTTTTTCGACGGGATTCCTCGACCTCGCGAGCTCCGGCCCTCCCGCCTGTCGCGGCCCAGCCGCTCCGTCCGATTCGGAATGACAGCAGCAAACCGATCAAGCGGCCGTTGCTCTTTGCTCTTCGCGCTTTGCCATCTTCGCAGCGGCCAGTAATCGAGCAGCAACATGACAAAAGGCCACGTCACCAGCATCGGTTTGGCCATTAACCCCAGCGCGAGCGTGATAGCCACCCATGCGTACCGCCTGCCTGCCGCGCCCGCCTGCTCGCGAAAGCTTTCGGAGTAGCCGGACGAAGGCGGGATCGAAGGCGCCTCCGCGTAACGCACATAAGCGATCAGCGACAGTAAGCCGAAAAATGTGGACAGCGTATCTTTGCGTTCGGACGCCCACGCTACGGATTCCACGTGCAACGGGTGCAGCGCAAAAAGCGCCGCCACCAGTGCACTCGACCAGCGGGCGTGTGTTGTTCGCAAGAGAAACCAGAAAAGAAGCAGCGTGTTTGCCGTATGAATCAGTGCGTTAACGAGCAGATGGCCGCCGGCAAACGTGCCGAAGAGTTGGCTATCGATCAATGTGCGAAATCCATGTGAGCGGATGCCAGTTTCCCGCGTGAAAAGTGGTAAACGCCCAGGCGAGTCCCGCAGAGCGTCACCCCGCGATTCACCATGGGATTGTCCTCGATATACGAAAGGTCATCCAACGTGATGAAGTGATGCCCGATCACCTGCGCATAGATCCCAAACGTCACTACCGCCAGACCGAGCAGGATGAGAAAGTCGGCTCGCTCGAGTATAGTAGCGCATCCGTCCCGGTTGCGGGTCGTTGCAGTGGCGCGTTCCCGCTCCGCAGTTGCGCAGGCGTCCCGATCGACTTCTCGCTTTTGCGCGGTCCGTTTAAGCATCTCCAGAATTCTTTACAGAAGGCAGGGAAGGAAACAAAGGTCAGAGAACCAGACTACTGACAATGGTGCGCGTTATCCATTCTCCCGTTCTTTTATCGTCCCCGGCGGGAGCCTCTTCGTTATCTTCGTTTCCTTCTGTTTAAATTTTTCTTTATCAGCCGTCTAGCCACTACCTTTGCGGAGCTTAATTGCGCCTGCGCCTGGCGCAGACCGTCGGCCGCAGCTTTGAACTCCGGCTTGAGCTGCAGCGCTGCCTCAAATTCCGAAATGCTCTCCCTGGGTTTGCCGGATGCAAGCAGGGCCACCCCAGATTGGCATGGGCCGCGGCATTGTTAGGATCCAGCCGCACCGCTTCGTGAAATTGATCAATAGCCTCCGGAATTCTGCCCAGCCGCGCCAGCGCCAGTCCAAGATTGCTCCGAATCTCCGCGTCTTTGGGTGCCAACTCTGACGCGCGGCGCATTTCATCGAGCGCGGCTTCGTTGCGGTTCTGCTTCGCTAACGCCATGCCCAGCAGCTTGTGCGCTTTGGGCGCGTCCGGCTGCGAATGGATTGCTGCTTTGGCATATTCGACGGCTTCCGGCAGCCGGCCTTGGTAAAAACGGATAATGCCCATGTTCAACAGCGGCATCGTAGTCATCGGGTCTGATTTGGAGGGCCTTCTCAAAATGCGCCGCGGCTTCATCGTAGTTGACCGCTCTTTTGCAAAGCCACCCCCAGATGGTTTCTATGGTGAAGTTAGGCGGGGTGACTGCGAGCGTGTGCTTAAACAAAGTGAAGCTATTACTCCAGCGATGAATCTGCGCGTTGGTAAGCGTAGCGAGCACTAGCAGAACCACGTTCGCTATTGCTGCACTGAGCCACGGCGCAACGCGTCGCCTTTCCGCGATGTCCGCTAATCCGAACACGATGGCAATGAACAAACCGATTGACGGAACATAAAAGTAGCGGTCCGCCATGGTTTGCGCGCCAACCTGAACAAGTCCGATGACGGGAACCAATGTTCCCAGGAACCAAAGCCAGCCTACGATGAGGTAGGGCCGGATTTTCCGCTGAGAAAAACAGAATGCCGTAATTGCAATCAACAGCAACGCTGCGCCGATGATCTGCCAGGCCGGTATGCCCGCCTTCGGGAATGGGTAAAACACGGCAAGATCATTCGGCCAGAAAGCGAGCAGCAGATATTTCGCATACGAGACAAGCGCGTTCGACAGCCGCAGCGCAATAGGAGCTCCGTGAATGTGCGCACAGCGCCTCCATGAGATTGCGCGAGGAAGGTTATAACCGCGGACGCCGCCACGAGAGCGAACAGGGGTATTTTTTCGACGATAAGCTTCTTGATGGTCATCCCGAGCGAAGTCGAGGGACCCCGTGGTGTTAGCTTTGAGGTTTTTCGACGGGATTTGATTCGCTCAATTCCCATTCGCGCAGCCTCCGGCCCTCCCGTCCATGTCGCGGCCTCCCCAGCCGCTCCGTTCTCGACCTCGCTCGGAATGACAGCAGCAAACCGATCAAGCGGCCGTTGCTCTTTGCTCTTCGCGCTTTGCCATCTTCGCAGCGGCCAGTAATCGAGCAGCAACATGACAAAAGGCCACGTCACCAGCATCGGTTTGGCCATTAGCCCCAGAGCGAGCATGATGGCCACCCACGCGTACCGCCTCTGCGCCCGCCTGCTCGCGAAAGCTTTCGGAGTAGCCGGACGAAGGCGGGATGGAAGGCGCCTCCGCGTAGCGCGCGTAAGCGATCAGCGACAGCAAGCCGAAAAATGTGGACAGCGTATCCTTGCGTTCGGACGCCCACGCTACCGATTCCACATGCAACGGGTGCAGCGCAAAAAGCGCCGCGACCAGCGCGCTCGACCACCGGGCGTGTGTCGTTCGCAAGAGAAACCAGAAGAGAAGCAACGTGTTTGCCGTATGAATCAGTGCGTTAACAAGCAGATGGCCCCCCGCAAACATGCCGAAAAGCTGGCTATCGATCATGTGTGCGATCCACGTGAGTGGATGCCAGTTGCCCGCGTAAAAAGTGGTAAACGCCCAGGCGAGTCCCGCGAGCGTCACACCGCGATTCACCATCGGATTGTCCTGGATATACGTAGGGTCATCGAACGTGATGAAGCGATGCCCGATCACCTGCGCATAAATCCCAAACGTTACTACCGCCAGACCGAGCAGGATGAGAAAGTCGGCTCGCTCAAATCTTAAGGTAGCGTATTGCCTGCCCGCCTGTGTGCGGGCGTCGCGTCCGCCACCGGACGGACTCGCCGGGGCGAGCTTGCGTTCACGCATCATAGTAGCGCATGCGTCTCGCTTGCGATTGCCCGCGACACCAGTTCGTTCGTTGGCTGCGGTAAACCGACAGCTTTTTGCTCTTGCGCGTTCCGCGATTTGCACGAGCGCCTCGTTCTCAAAAGACGATAGCTCCGTTTCACGTTTACATCGTTGCAGGATCAAGCACGGAGATAGCTGGGATGTTTTTGAAATCACCTGTGTTCCGAGTCACTAAAGTCGCCTCGTAAATCAGGGCAGTAGCCGCTACGAGGGCATCCGGTATTTTGATCCGAATGGATTTGCGAATTTCGACCGCTCGCTCAATGACAGCGTCGTCGATTGGCGCTTCGCTAAATTGAGCCAGCAGATTGCGCAACCCCGATTCATCAGCAGCATTCAATCCAGGAAATCCGAGTACCTCCAGATGTGTGACCGCCGAGTAGCCGATCCATTCCAAGTTCGCCGTGCGAGCGCTCGTGATTGCTCTTACGCTATCTGCGCGCCCAGCAAAAGCGTCGATCAGCACATTGGTATCGAGAAGCCAGCGCACGAGGGAATGGCTTACTCTCGCCAGCGCGATCTACCGCCCCATTCATCTCGTGCCTCGCGTTCGATAGTGACCCCGTCCGCCTTTTCGTTCATTGTGCCGAGCAATGCCATTACCTTGTCCCAATCGGGCTTTTCGCCTGTAGGATTAAGCACCGTCAGCAGCGCTCTTCCTGTCGGTGGTAACTTCTCAGGCTCCTTTGGAATCACTCGCCCGTGGTCAATCTCGGCTTCCATCGTCACGCATCGCATGATGGCAATTATATCACCGCTCCAGCCCATTAAAACCAAAAGCTTGCCTTCGATGTTCGCTTCGTTGGCAGCGGTAGAGCCGACAGGTTTTCCCTTTTGCGCGGTCCGTTTAGCCATGCCCTTTGTAACAGACTATCAGATAGGCTTAGCCGGCTTAAGAACGAAAGTTCATCCTCGCGCCGTTTTTTCACCTATTGTCGTTCCAAATCGCGCAAGATCACCTCAATCTGATTCAGCAAGGTTGGAATGCTTTGCTGCACGGTATCCCAAAGGATCTGAGGTTGAATAACATCGTAGCCATGAATCAGAACGTTGCGCATTCCGATGATCTTCCGCCATCCGACCTCGGGATATCTAGCCTTCAATTCCGGCGGTAATCGGTTGGCTGCTTCCCGACAAGTTCCAATGCGCGCTCGATCGCCAGGCGAAAAATGTCGTCGCCACTCAAATCTTCCGCTTTGCGATCACGCGCAGCTTCGTGTGCGCGCCGCGCATAATCGCGCATTTGAAGCAGAGTAAGTCGCGGGTCATGTCTGCTCATAGATCGTAATCGCCTCGCTGCGGACCTGATTCTCGATGCGCGGATCGAGCTGTGAACAGAGGTCCACTTTACGCCCCATGATCCCCGCCAATTCGTCGCTCCACTCAAAATATGTAAGGCCAGGGCGCACGCCTGGTTGTAATTCAATCAGCACGTCAACATCACTGCGCGCTGCGTCAAAATCGCTGTGCAACAGCGAGCCGAACAGTGATAGCCTGCGAATCCCGCGCTCGCGACAAAACTGGCCGATTCTTTCCAAATCCAGATGAATGGGCAACTCGGCGACTGTCATATGCTAATTCAAATCTTTCTCTTCAGCCAACCAGCAAAGAAATCCTACAGAAGACAGCTCCGAAAGCATTCGCGAGCAGGCTAAGAAAGCGAAGATCGGAATTTTTAAAGAACCTTCGTTACCTTCGCTTCCTTCTGTTTAAATTTTTTCTTAGTTCCGCGCGCCGTCGTCTCTCTTTTGCGCCGTCCGTTTATCCATGCCCATTGCGAGACTATCAGATAGGCTCGAACCCACGAAACGCTCAAATTAACCACGAATCCCGCGGCTGCGGGACCAATTTTCACAGAAGAGAAGGAAGAGCACCACGGATAACACGGATGACGCGGATGGGGAGCGAACAGAAGACAGCGAGAAGACAACGAAGGGCCGCGAGAAATTTCTCAGCTCTTCGGCTGAGGAAGACCGAATTGCGCATACTAACTCCGCTTTTACCTGCTCCGATTCCACACCGGGCTTGCCCGCATTACCCTCCATTGCACTTCGCAATTCAATCAGGTCTTCCATGTCTTGCAATGCGTTCCTGAAGCCGACGCATCTCGGCAGCAAGGGACTCGATGAATGGTTGGCTTCTTGCAGTATTGGACGACATTCAGCCCAGTAGACGCTCAGTTCAGCATCTGCCGATCTTACATGCATCTCAGGCTGCACCTGATCGAAGCGATCGTCCTTGCCACGAGCGCTCCCAAATGTCATCGGCGTCATCGCGTAGTCCCCATTCGCAAGACCGATACTCGTGCGTTATTCGCAGTGAGTTTTTTCACATGCACCGGAGAGATCGATTTGCAGAGCATCCAGCCTCCTGCCAACATTGCGACGCCGTTCTTTCGGCAGAGCTCTTACGCTGTTGCCGCGCCCCCTTTTGCAGGTAGGGGCGATTCACCCGACATCGTCTACCTCACGGGGTTCGCCACCAGTGAGATGTCCACAGGTTAGGGCGATTCACCCGAATGGCCTATCTCACGGGGTTCCCCCAAACCCCGAAAGCTTTCGGGGTTGAGGTCCCGTAACGGATGCCCACCACGGCGGGTAAACTGAGCACCGGCCGGGCTTTTCCAACCAGCACCCGCCGTGACAGTCGGGACACTGAGGTCCCTCCCACATTTTTCATGAAAACAAAAGCCCCGCCGAAGACTTTCGGCGGGACTTTGAATTAAACCAAACTAACGAGCAGTCTTGTGGAGTAGCTTACGCTTTGTATTTCTTCGCAGACTTCTCTTGAACAACCAACGGGTCATCTGCCAACTCAACTCCTTCCAGGGTCACGGCCGGAGTTTTTTCCATCCCTAAGATTGATGTGGCATCAAGAATTTCGATGCCGACCAGCTTTTCGCCTGCACCGATGTTAAGCGCAATTTCGTCCGACAATCGCACAGACCGGCACTCATGCTTGCCGTCAAGCAAACGGATATAAAGGGCGTCAATCTCAGGATCATAGCTGATTTTCATGGATGCCAATTATTAAAAGTAAAATGTGTAAACGGTAATGACAATGATTTCGTTGCCTTCATCTTTGATCACCGGCGCCACTTGTTTAATCGGGTAAAGTTTGCCCTGCCACGTGCGCTTGAACGCGAAATTGTAGCGACAGATTTCACGGCCTCGTGTGGTCGCTTCGCGTGAACCTTTGCGGATAGCCTCCTTTACTTCAGCCTCGGTCGCCCCGCGTTCCATTGCCTGCTCCCGAGCATGTCTGGAAAGTCGAATCCGTTTCACATCACAGGCTCAATAATCTAACTGCATCCTCGTTGCGAGGATCAACTGCTCTCAAACATTCAAACTGGGTGTGCTTGTCTTTCCAACCAGCACCCGCCGCCTTCGCGCAAGGCTACGGCGCCCAAGGAGCCGGGCGCGCTCCCCAAAATCCGTTTCATCCGTGTTATCCGCGGTGTTCGCTTTCCCCAAAAACAAAAGCGCCCCGCCGGAATTTCCAGCGGGGCGCTTTGAATTAATTAGACTAAACGAGCCGGGCTCGTTTAATGTGAATAGGTCAAGGGTGTGATCAGCACGCGTTGCCGGAGTCAGGATCGCCGACAGTCGGAGTTCCGATCGGATCTCCGATCTTTATAGCCGACTGAATTCTGGAACACTGTAGGACTGGTCCAACCAGCTATCTGTGGCCTGGCCTACCCTGTAGATCGCCGCGTCGCCGCCTTTCTTGATGGTGATGAAACCTTTTGTGCCGTACGGAACGTCGGCTTGACGTCAAGTGCGGTGTCATAAACGTAGTTGTGGTGGTAGCAAAAATCGTCGTCGCCGGATCGACGTCCTGGACCGTCCAAACTTTCAGCGCGGGTGTCCCGGTAGCGTAGGTTAGCGGGTCGATACCGTTGGTGGTAGCTACCGTAGCAGTGTAATTGGCGCTGGGAGCATTCATGAGCTTGATGGCGTCGGCACCTTTCAGATAACCTTTTCCACATAGCACATTCAGGTATGCCGTAATGGTCGTTGGAACGCGTAGGCAGATCGCCGGGCCACGCTGAAGTGGTGTCGCCGGTTGCCGAGCCGTCATTCGACATTTGGAATTGGGCCAGGTAAAGCTGGCGGGCGTTGTTCATGGTGCCGGTCTGTTGAGCCTTGGACAGCGCCGACGTTAATGCGGGCACTGCCAGTGCGGCCAGGATCGCGATAATCGCAATCACGACCAGCAACTCAATGAGGGTGAATGCTGAGAAGTATTTTTTTATTTTTTGGATTTTCATTTCGGTTTTCTTTTCTTTCTGTTGCGTTCCGCCTTCGTCCCGCAATCGCGGGACTTCGGCGGACAAGTGTTCTGAGGGTTTGCCACGTGACCCCGAAAACGTTCGGGGTTTTACGTGGTCTCAGATGTTTGGGGTTTTGGGTTTGTTTTTAGGGTTGGGTTTCTACGGTTTCGTTCTGGGGGTTGCACTTAGAGGGGTACTCTGAGGTGCCCGGCTTATCGCCGTCTTCACGGGTAAAGTCAACAATTACTTACTATAGACTTTAGTATAGGTTAGGCTTTTCGTCCCATGTCTTCCGTAACCACGAATGGCACGGATCAAACGAATATTGTAGGGCGTCTGTGCCAGAACGCCACGACCGACCGCCAATTTCGGAAGCGGAGAACCACGGATAACGCTGATATCACGGATGTTGGGAACAGAAGAGAGAACCACGGACGGCACGGATGTTCGGAGAATGGCGAATGCGCCGCAAGTCGGATCAGGCTGATGCCGCGGCCATAGGTGTAAAGCGCAACTTGAGCACATCCTTCGGTGTCAGTGCCGCGAATGCGTAGGCGCGACCGTTATCGTCCGCGAACTCCACTTCGAACGCACCATGGTCGAGTTCTTCGACGACGGTCCCGACTTGACCGCGAGTAAGACCCTTCTCTGGCAAGTCACGCGCCAGTGCCACCACGTCCAGCAGATGCAGCGTCGGTTTCATTTCTACAAGATATAGCAACTTACCAGGCGTGGAAAGTTTTCCGCGCTGCGAATGATCCAGATGCTTCTGATGATCGCCCGTCCCAGCATACCGGTCATAGGGAAATCGACCGTATAACGTTGTCCCTGTTCGTCAGCTTCGCCTGGCACATCGGTGTGGAAACGGAACCACGGATGACGCGGATGGCACGGATGGTCGGAATGACGAGAGAGCTTACCCACTAAACACACGAATAGACGCGAAAAAATTGCAGGACGACAACGATAATTCGCGTTAATCCGCATGATTCGCGGGCAGATCCGCCTCCGTTATCCGTGATATCCCCGCACACGGGCGGGCAGGCTGTGTAATCCGTGGTTAAGAGAGAAGTTCGCGATCGCGAAGCTGGAAAAGAAAGATCGTTTCGGCGAGGCCGCCGAAACTTGCACGCGAGCCGCGTGCGCTCCCCAGATCCGTGCCAATTCGTGTAATTCGTGTCTTACTTTTTGTACGCCGGCACTTCCGGCAGCTCCGGCGGGAGCAGGAGCAAGCAACCACGGATTACACCGATGACACGGATGGTCGGAATGACGAGAGAGCTTACCCACTAAACACACGAACACACGCGAAAAAATTGCAGGACGACAACGATAATTCGCGTCTAATCCGCGTCATTCGCGGGCAGATCCGTCTCCGTATCCGTGATATCCCCGCATGCGGGCGGGCAGGCTGTGCAATCCGTGGTTACTTTTTGTAGGCCGGCACCTCGGGCAGCTCGGGCGGGAGGAGGCCTTCCTCTTCTTCCTCGTTCAACGGCACACCTGCGGGCGTGATGATCTTCGCGGTGACGAAGATGACCAGGTTCTTTTTGGTGTGCTGCTCGGTGTTGGTGCGAAACGCTCTGCCAATAAGTGGAATGTCGCCAATGATCGGAACCTTATCCTCGGTTTTCTGCACGTCTTCGCGCATCAACCCGCCGAGCACCACCGTTTGCCCATCATAAACGCTCACGCTCGTCGTCACTTTGCGCGTGCTGAACACCGGCTGATTGATCACGTTCGGCGTCAGCTCGACCGGCTGGGAAATCGAATAGTACCAGCCAATGGTATTGACACCGACTGCATTGATCGGGCTGCCGTAATTGATGAAGCCCTCAAACTCGACAACCTGCGGAATGAGGTTGAGATCGATCGTCGTCGCGTCTCCGCCAACGACCGGTTCAACTTCCAGCGTCACACCGGTATTTCGCGTCTCCCAGTCTTGAGGCGTCGTCGGCGTCACGACAACTGGAACAGTGCTGACGTTGCTCCAATGATAGTTGAGGTGCTGCTGCTGATCGACGGAACTTGCGGCTGAGTGTACGTCCTCGGGTAACGAAGTTCTCTGATGACTTCGATGATGGCGCGCTGACCGCTCTTTGTGGTCACGCTGGGCGCAGAAAGAAGATCGACGCCTTTTTTCTGGTTGAGCGCGCGAATCACGACCTGAAATTGTGGATTGGTGAAAACCCCGGCCAATCCAAAAATTCCCGGGGCAACGCCGGCAACTTGCCCGAGACCGGGCATCAAAAGCGCATCCAGCGCGCTCGCGCTGATTGCGAAATTGCCGCTGCGATTTCCGGACGTGACCGGATTTTGTCCGATCGGAACTCCGTTAGCATCGAACGGAAAATTCGCCGGATTAACAGGCACGCCGTTACCCGCTGTTCCACCTGCGCCGAAAACTTTCCCGTTCGTGCTGAAAGGGCCCAGCAACCAATCGAACCCAAGTTCCTTGAGATTATTTTGGTTAATCTCAACAAACTTCGATTCGATCGAGACCTGCTTCGGCGCCGACGAATTCGCCTGGTCAACCAACGCATCCACCATATCCAGATTGTCCTGCGTATTGCGAACGATCAGGGTGCCGCTGTGCGGCCAGAAAGTTGCGCTTGCGCCGGGCGGAAATGAGACGCCCATGCTTTTCAACATCGTTATCGCGTCTGCTCTGCCTACGAGTTGACGGTCGTTGTACAAGCTCTGTCGGGTTGTGGCAGTGCCTTGCAGCAGGTTTGCCTGGCTCGTAGCACCGGCGCCGGTGCCAGTGCCGGAAGAGCGTCTGAAAACTTACTGCCTCCTTCTCAATAACATTCGTCGCCACAGGTGGCGCCCCTC
Source organism: uncultured Verrucomicrobiae bacterium (assembly GCA_963838045.1). Taxonomy (GTDB): domain Bacteria; phylum Verrucomicrobiota; class Verrucomicrobiia; order Chthoniobacterales; family UBA10450; genus Udaeobacter. Next base: position 355,620 of record CAWIPQ010000008.1, read on the forward strand.
TGACGCCGGTTTGGGTGCCAGCAGTCTCGCCACCACCGCCCAAATTACTCCCGATGTAGTAACCGACGTCGAGCGGACCGCCGAAGAATTCCGGCGGCACATGATATCGTTTGGTGATCAGATCGTTGCTTTGCTCGCTGAGCGGGATGAGCGAAACGGCATACGGTTCCACTTTTACTTTCAATCCCGCCTGAGTGGCGACGTACCGCAGTGCTTCACCAAGGGGAATATTATCCAGCGTCACGGTGATACGCGCGGCCGCCGGACCTGTGACCACCGGTGCTGGCAGCGGCGACCCGCCGGGACCTACCCGGGGGGGTGCGCCTGGCGGCGGCGCTTGCACGGGTGCGCCAGCGCCGGGCAGAGGAGTGCCGGTGCCCGTCGGCAACGCGACCGGCATCGTAGGCTGCGCGACTTGTCCCAGTGGAACCATGCGCAGCACAATGTTTACGCCCTGCCCCGAGGGATCGTTCTCGGCTGCCTGTTGCCGGAGAAAATCGACCGCTTCGCGAATGGTAGTGTCACGAAATTCAACGTGCGGAATGATGATGCTATTCATCTTGTTGGTCATCTGCGCGGTGCCGCGCGATTCCGCCCCTCGCCCTTTGTTATCAGCCACCGGGCCAACAGCGCCGTATTTCCTGACCGGTTGTTGCCATGCTTCTTCCACTTTCCAAAGGTGACGCGCGCGCGTCTCGTTGTACGCTTCCTCGCCGTACTGATATTTGGTGTTATCGATTTTTTCCTGGCCTCTGCGCGCGGCGGTGTTGTAGGGATCGAGCGCCAGCACCCTGTCGTAGCTTTTCATCGCCTTATCGTACTGGCCGGATTGATAATAGCCGTCGGCTTCGGCGAGCAGACGTTTCACTTCCTCGACTTTGTTGATGAAGCCCGGGTCCACGGTTTTGTTGAAGTAACCGGGCTTGCGCATATTGCGCCATCAGCTCCTGCGCCTTGCGGCAGTTGGGATCGTAACGATTTAGAATTTCACTCAGGATCGCTTCGGCGCCGGCATAATCGCCCTGGGCGATCCGCGCTTCGGCCAGAACGGTGCCGCTTTTGCAAACGCCCTGGGCCGCTTCATCGTGCGCGCTCCCGGAGACGACTGCGTCCGGCAGATAGCTGACGGCAGTCTTAAATTCCTGGTACGCGACGGTGTAATTCCTCGATCTCAGGGCGGATTGACCGCGCGCCAGCGCGGCTTCGCCCGCCGGTATGGCGGCCTGACGCCGCTGCACTTCGCGGTCAGCGATGCTGTTCACGTTTTGCGCGAGAGCGGTGACGGAGAAGAGGGCAAAGAGAAAAGCGCAAAGCGCAAAGGGAGCGAAGGTCCGGGAAAACTGAAAAACCTTCGTTAACTTCGTTTCCTTCTGTTTAATATTCTTCGGCGTTCCGGGTGATTTTCATAATGCTCACTTGGTCCTTTTTTTTATGAATCCGTGCTATCCCGTAACCGTAGCCTTGCGCGAAGGCGGGCACATTGAGGCGCTTGTACTGATCCCTTCTACGGGATACAAGGAAAATTTTCGGGAGGCTAACCACGAATCCCGCCTCAGAGGCGGGACGAATGGACACCAATTGCCGGAAGGAAAAGGGAACCACGGATTGCACGGATGACACTGATTTCACCCGCCTTCGTCCCGCAGTCGCGGGACTCCGGCGTGGCGGGCGGATGATCGCAAAGACGGAGAATCGTACAGAAGGAAACGAAGATCACGAAGGGTTGAAAACTCTATTGCAGCCTTTGTTTCCTTCGCTGCCTTCTGTAAAATTTCCCAGCACCATAGCGCCAGATTTTTAAACAGCGCCTTCGGCGAGCATTGCCATCGTCTTTCGCCACGGCGAATCTCCGATCGGAGAAGTCGATCCACCTTGCGCGTTGCGTAAAGTGCGCGCTCCCAAAACATCCGCGTGATCCGCGCTATCCGTGGTTTCTATTGCAGATCGTCAGGATTTACAGAATGGGACAGAATCGCAATTAGCAAAATTCTGTCATTCTGTCCGAAAACTCCCCATCCGTGATATCCGTGTCATCCGTGGTTTTCTCATTGCAGGCCGTCAGAATTCACAGAATCGACAAAATGAGCGCCAAATTGTGTTTATCCTGTCCAATTTTCCCATCCGCGTTATCCGCGTAATCCGTGGTTTTCCCTATGTCCTAATGCAGGTCGTAAACTTCCACCAGCGCGACTCCGGTGGTGTTGTTTACGCCGCGCACGATGGCGGTGTAATTACCCGGCGGCAGGTTTGCGATAATCGCAGATTCGTTCGGGTCCATCGGAGCGTGGCCGCTGTTCTGAATGGCCTGCACCTGATTGCCGGTGATGATTCCGCCGATAATCGTGTTCTGCCAGTCGTTATTAGAAGCAATCAGAGCCCCGTTGCCATTGTGCAGTTCCAGGGTCGGATTGGCCAGGGGATTCGGAACGCCATACTGGCTGAGCTCAGGGCCGATGGCACGTATGATCACGTTTTTTGGTTGAGCTCCTTGTACAATGAACCCGCCGATCATCACGTCATTACCGGTCTCGACGAGACTACGAGTGCTGATGTTACCCAGGTTTGACTGCGGGCTTGGGTTGAGATCATACGCTTCCACCAGAGCGACTCCGGTGGTGTTGTTTACCCCACGCACGATCGCTGTGTAATTTCCAGGCGGCAGGTCGAGGATAATCGCGGATTCGTTCGAGTCTCCCGGCGCATGCCCGCTGTTCCGAATCTCCTGGACTTGATCGCTGGTGATGAGCCCGCCAATGATCGTGGTCTGCCAGTTGTTATTTGCGCCTACCACAGTCCCGTGAGCGTTGCTCACTTCCAATCTCGGATCCGCCATCGCGTTTGGAACTCCGTATTGGCTGAGTTCAGGGCCAATCGCGCGCAGGATCACCTTCTTTGTTTGGGTCCCTTGTATAATGAATCCGCCAATCATCACGTTATCGCCCGTTTGCACAAAGGCGCGAGTGCTGAGATTGGCTAAATAGGGCGTTGTTACCAGGTTGTAACCGATGACATCGAGGTTGATTCCTTCGGGTGATGTGGCGGAGATGTCGGAAAATTGGTCGGGGCAAGCGAATGCGTTCTGCACATACGGATGTTGTTGCGGGCACGGCTCGCTCAACCAATCACCAAAATCGCCCGGCGGCGTCTGGTTGAACGCAACGATGTTAGTGCTGCCGCCATCGATCGAGAAATAACGTGAGCCGTTAGAAGTGAGATTCCTGTTCCCGGGAGATCTCCAACTAAACAAGTCCTGCGGGCGGAGATTGGCGGATGGTGGAACACCGCAGTTCACCACAATCCGATCGAAATCCGGAGCCCAGTTACCAACAATCGGATTGGAGAACTGAAGCGTGTTGGGGGTGGGTTGCGTTCAAAGTGATGCTGGTTTGTATTGAGCCGACGGTCTGAAACGAACCAGTGGACGGAAAATTCAAAGGAATGCCCACGCCGCCGTTCACGCTCAGAAGCGCGTGGCGCGCCGTCGCGTCTCCGTTGGTGTACCAGATCGTCACGACGTAACTGTGTGTCGTGTTCACAGTCACACCATTGAACTGGAGCGTGCCGGAGTTGTTACCCACGTAGGCTACATCCGCGCCGCCGGAGCAGGTTGAGCAGCTTTGAATCCCCGCCCCTCCCATTATGGTATTGTCGGGCGACTCCGCTTCATACGATGGACAGGTCCGTACGCTGTTTAGGAACGATCCCAGACCCATCACCTCGTCGATTTCATGCTCGAGCGCACGCTGCGCGTCGAAGGTGCCACTGATGAGAGGCCGGGTGAACGAGAACGGCAGCGCGGAATTAAGCGTGACGATTCCATCGAACTGTCCGCCAGGACCAATGTGGCCGTCTGAGAACATGGCCGGCGATGTGTTCAATCCCAGCGCTCGCCCGTTCGCACTGGATGGCGCGATACTTGTTGATAGCGCGCTCCCTGGCAGGCTGGCGTTCGCTGTAATGTCATTGCTGGTTGTTGCGTCTGCTCGCAACGCGTTGATGAAACCGTTCCACGGTATGTCGTAAGGGACGAAAAAGCTCTGTGAGAGAATGCCTGACGGAAAAGGGGTGGCACTGGGGCAGGCACTGGGGCTGGGACTGGCGCTGGCGGCTGGCGCTCGGGGTGGCGGTGGGGCTGGGGCTTGGTGCCGGGCCACCAGTGGAGTAGCGGAAAAGAATATGGATCGTAATCGGATCGCTGAACAGCGACTCGTAAATCGCGATGGACCGCATAATCATGGCCCGAATGGCCGCCGAGCTCGGATCATTGAGGATCGAGCAGTCGAATGTTGGGTCAATAATTAGACCGGCGGCAGCCTGTGTCGTAGCCGCGGTGACATTCGAGTACCCGCCACGAACCGGCGGCAGTGTAAGGGCGCACCCGATAATAGTAGGTCGTTCCAGGCTTCAATCCGGTTACGACCTGGCCATTGACATTGCCGACGTCCAGCCCGTGATAGCCGTCCACGTAACTGCTGAATGAGTCGTCGGTAGAGACGTCCAGGAAGTAACCTTTCGCGTCGCCCATGTTGTCCCACGTCGCCATGAAGGTGCTGCGCGTCGGCGACGCCGAGGAAACAGTTTCAACAGGCGGGGTAATCCCATTCTGAAACTCGGTGAATCTTTGCAACCCCGCCTGCTCCCCCACCCGGGTCTCGTGCGTCACCGCGCCGGATTGTGATGGTACGCCGGAAAGAATGTTTTGCTGCGGCAAATTACCATTCGCTGAGGGAAGCTGCGATCGATCGGTGTTATTGGCCGCAATTCGATCGTCAGTCCCATGGCCGCGGGATTGCGCCAGCGCAAACGGAATGACGCAAATGGCGATAACTGATAGCAAAATGAGCGCGCTTCGGAGAAGGTACGCTTTAATGGAAGGATTAATTTGTTTTCTCATTGCGACGCCCTCGTGATTGGTGAATTTCCGAAGACAATCATCGCGCTTGGAGTCCGCGTGTTCACACTCACGGCGTTGTTCCGCTGCACATGCAGGAGCTTGTATTTGATTTACTCCACCGGCTTCAAGGAAAATCTTTGAAGGAAGAACCACGAATACACGGATGCCATCAGAGGCGGAGCGCACTAATTGACCACGAACCGGGCTGAGATGAAGCCGAACGCACGGATCGACGCGCCGACTTCGCGAGCGGCATTTTCCTCGACGCGGAGCTGCGATAATGGTGGAACCTGCGAAGCCTCTCATGGGCGCGTTGACGCGTAGATAAAACGTCGGCGTAAGCTTCGCCGGATATTTGCGCCTGCGGCGAGCGTTGCCATCGCCTTCCGGAGAAGTCGATCCACCTTTGCGCGTTGCGTACAGCGCGCGCACTCCAAAACATCCGTGATATCCGTGTAATCCGTGGTTAAGATTTCTCACGGGGCGGCGAAGCCAATCTCGATCGGCGTACCCGGGTTTTGTTCGTCTACGATCACCGCCTTATCGGGGCGCACCTCGATGAGCTTGTATTTGATGTCCTCCATCGGTTTCAGCGAAAACTCCTGGTCTTTGCGCACTTCAAATTCCTTCCGGCCGCCCCAGCTGTAAACGAATGTGGCCACGGATTGCGGCGAGGTGGCGACTTTTCCTTTCACCAGTGTGAGCTGCGCGTGGGTGCCCTGGTGTTCGAGCAGCAGCTCCGATACGTCCTTTTTCATTCCGAACTGATTGCGTTCTGTTTTCTCCGTGAACTTCACGATCTTGAAATCGGTGCCGCGGATGATTTCGCCGACTTTCAGGAATTGCGTCGGCTCGCTTTCGTCGATGCTGTTGATGCCGAAATTGCCTTTTGTGCGCGATGCAAACATGTACCGGAACGGTTCCTCAGTGGCAGACACCAGACGTAATTTCGTGGTGTAATCCGGATGCGACTCGGCCTTGGTGGGGTCGGTGTTACCCTGCCATTCGTCGAGATTGGTGAAACCGTCCTTGTCCGGATCCTGTTCGAGAGCGTCTGCGTCCTCGATGGGCAGAGAATATTTTTCAAACCACTCGTTAGGGATCGGCGCATGCACCTGGGTGTTTTGCAATGTGGCCGGCATGCCGTCCGCGCCGATGAAATGTTTTTCCGGAACGAAGAGTCCGGAGCGCGTGGTGGCTTTCCATTGAATCGGTTTCTGGAGTTGCTCCGCTGCATGATCCAGCTCGATCGCGACCGGCGGCTGCGACGCGCTCTTTACCGCGACCGATGGAGGCGTGATCAGACGGTTGCCGAACTGGATGGCGCTCCACCAGATCGCGACCGCAGAGATGAAAAGAAAAGCCGCCGCGGCGATCAGCACTGCACGATCGTAATTCGTCTTAAGCCAGTCCATTGCTTTCGCCATATTCAGGAAAAGAGAACCACGGATGACACGGATATCACGGATGAGAAGAGTTACGCATGGAGATCAGGACGGCATCGGTTCACTCGCCGTCCTGCGGACGCAACACCCGTTTCCACTCCAGGCGCCACGTTGTCATTTCGAGCGGAGTCGAGAAATCTCTGGATTTACGTGTCTTGTAATACATTAGCACCAAGATCCTCCCAGGTTGGATTCAGCCGATTGACGAGGCTGATTTTCTTTGCTCGCGACCATTTCTTTAATTGTGATTCACGAGCGATCGCATCACGTATGTCACGATAGTGTTCATAATAAATCAACTTCTTACACTGATATTTCGAAGCAAATCCAGTTTTAATCACCTCTCGGTGCTCCCAAGTTCGCCGTGAGAGCCGATTAGTCACGCCAATGTAGAGAACCCCATGATTACGATTCGTCAGGATATAGATCCAAAAATTGTAATCACGCGCCATCGATCAGAATACAATTAGAGATGTCTCGACTTCGCTCGACATGACAAGCTGAGAGTTATTCGATGTTCATCGGTGTCTAAAACGTAAAGCGCAGCAAAAGAGAACCACCGATAACACGGATGTCACGGATGAGAAGACTTAACTCCTCCTGAATCATCTGGTGATCCGTGCGATCCGTGTAATCCGTGGTTAAATCCTAAAACGTAAAGCGCAGCATTTCAATCGTGGCGGAGACTTCGATATGTTCGTTGCCGACGATAAAATTCAGCGCGCCGGCGTTTTGCTGACCGGGACTTCCTGCCGGAGCTGGCGTAGGTGTAGGACTTGGGCCTCTTTCTCGCGGCGGGCCCTGGTCTTTTTCGTTATGCACGTAAAGCGTGCGAATGATGAAGAATTGCCCGGTGGAACTGATGATGTCGTTCAGGACTTTCCGTGCTGCGCCAGGCGCAGCCTGGAAGCTTATGTCGACCACGTTGCGCTCAATTAAGGTCGGCTGCATTTGTGCCACCGAGTTTTCCCGCTGCCGCGCACTCTTCCCGCCCCGGAGGAGGGGCCGCTCGGTGTCGGCGAGCTTCCACGTTCCTGAGGCAACGGATGCCGGTGCAACGACGTGATGCCGTCCACTTTCGCGTCGAGCAAAATGTTGATGAGCATCTGGACTTGCGAGAGTTCCTGTCCAAGCAAGGGTGCCACAGCTGTGCCCGGCATCATTTTGGTAAATTCATCGAAGCCGAGCTCAAAGTTGTCGGGCAATTTTACGTTGTTCGTGCGCGCCCGGTCCTGGGCAGCAAGGATGGCCTGACGCAGACGCGACTGGAATTCGTTAGGCGCAAGATCCGGCTCCGGCGCCATCTCGCCTTTTAGCTCGTCTTTGAACTCATCAAGCGCGGCCGTGTATTTCTCGAGGTAGCCCTGCAATTTTTTGTAATTCGCGTCGTTTGGAAATGGATCGAGCCGCTGCAGGCGATTCCGTTCCGCTGTGGCCTGATCGAACATTTGTTTTTCATCGCTCCACACACTCCATCTCCAGTAAAGCAGGGCCGCCCCGAGGAGCAGGCAAATTCCCGAAACAAGCAGAATCGTTCCGAGCACGCGATTTTGCTGAAACCATTTCATGCTGTTAACCCAAAAGATTTAACCACGGATTACACGGATACCACGGATATGAAGAGTTAAGCATGAAGATCAGGCTGACTCTGTTCCGCATAGTCTTTCGAACGCCATCTTTTTGTTTCCACGAATGTACATGATTTCGGGACAGAACCATGGTTTCATGGCGGCTTCGTCGTGGCCAAATCGTCGTCGTCCTCGTCGTCGAGAATAAGGGAAATCGAGGACGAGGAGGAGAACAAGGATAAGGCTGAAACTTTACATGCAATCCGTGATGTCTCCTTCTTCGGTATTTCATTCGGTGAACTTATCCGTGTGCATCCGTGGTTGGATTTGAATTTCATAGGATTAACGACAAAGATTTAACCACGGATTACACGGATACCACGGATGGGAAGAGTTAGGAATGGAGATCAGGCTGGGTGCTTTCCTCATAGTCTTGCGTTCGCAAGACACGTTTCCATTCTAAGCGCGCGTTTTTGAAATTGAGCAGCAGCGCGAGCTCCAAGTCGGTAATGTTTAGATAACCGATCATCTGCGCGACATGCGTTTCGGTAAAGCACGCAACTTTCACGCTTCGTGACTCATCATCTGATTATCCGCGCTATCCGTGTCATCACGTGGTTGGATTTGGATCTCATGGCATTAACGACAAAGATTTAACCACGGATTACACGGATACCACGGATGGGAAGAGTTAGGAATGGAGATCAGGCTGGGTTTCTTCCTCATAGTCTTGCGAACGCAACACACGTTTCCATTCTAATCGCGCGTTTTTGAAATTGATCAGCAGAGCGAGATCGAGTCGGCTGTGATGTTTAGATACCCGATCATCTGCGCGACATGCGTTTCGGTGAAGCACGCGACCACCTTCGGATCGACGATCACAGCATCGTCAACAATCAGATCCGGAACAGGTTACCGATTAATTCGCCGCGATAGGAAACGGGAAACGAGCGCTGCACTGAAACAACATGTCCTCTGTGCGTCAGTTCTATAATCATTGTGCGTTCGTAAAGCTTTTCGTCGAGGCCCGGTTTCAATTCATTAAGCACCGCCATCGCAGCACCGATGATTTTGCCGCTCAGCTCCTCATGAATCATCTGATTATCCGTGCTATCCGTGTCATCCGTGGTTGGATTTGAATCTCATGGCATTAACGACAAAGATTTAACCACAGATTACACGGATACCACGGATGGGAAGAGTCAGGAATGGAGATCAGGCGGGATGCTTTCCGATCATCTGGGCGACATGCGTTTCGGTAAAGCACGCAACCACCTTCCGATCTCATCTGATTATCCGTGTCATCCGTGTCAACTTGTCCGCCGTGGCGGATCCGTGGTTGACTCTTCATGGCATTTTCACCGGTTTGCGAAGGGTGAGCTGAAGCTCATACGGAAACGCCCACTCGGTCTCGTTAGGAACGGAATTGGATTTGATGAAGCGTTCGGGCGTTTTCGCGTCGACGGCAAAGAGCGGCGATTTGGCGAGATTCCGCAGGTAATCGACGACGACCTCCTGCTGTTTGGGATTGTACAGGTAAAGACCGCGCACGTTGAGGCCGTCGATCACATTGCGAGCAGCGGCGGTCTTTCCTGTCGCGCCGGCTGGAGGCGCAGGCGGCGGAGTGGGCGCAGCTTGTCCGGCGCGTTTTTCAGGCGCCCCAAGCAGTTTTCCGCCGGAGGTCGCGGCAAGTTCCGTGATCCAGATGTCCGATTCCGGCAGACGCGCATTGAGTTCATCCAAAATGCGGGGCCAAAAATTGCGATCGTCCACAGCCCCGATAAGCGGCGTCGCGGTGTTATCCAACGCGGTGATTTGCTTTTTGAGTTTGTCCAACTGCGCTTCGGCCAGATGCATGGTCGTCGTTCTTCTGGCGAATTGTTTGCGCAGTTTGCCGGGCGACCTGCGCCGCGCGCGTGTAATACGCCGACCACCCCAGCAGAGCGAGCAGAACGCATGCAGCAGCGGCGATGAAAAATGTACGGCGTTTTTCCAGGTCCTGCCTTCGAACGACGATCGCCGGACGCAGGTTCAATTCCATCGGACAAACGGTGACGCTGCGCAGCGCAAGCCCGACCAATTCACCAAGCAAATGGGCGGAGCGCGCCACATCCTCCATCGGCGCGGATTCCGATACGGTGACGTTTTTTAAAGGATTAAAAAACTCTATTGGCACCTGAAATTTCTCCTGGAAGAACTCGCGCATGTACGGCATACCCGCGCCGCCTCCGCAAAGGAAAATGCGGGCCGGACGGTTTCCCTCCTGTTGTGCCCGGTAATGCGTAACGGAACGCATCAGTTCTGCATGCAACCGGGTCATGGTGCTGCGCGCTATCTTCGCCACACGTCCCACATTCGGGTCCGCAGGCTCGGCGTACGCGCCGCCCAAACCGACGAATCCGTCCCGCTTCTTGCGCTCCTCGGCTGCTGCAAATGATTCGTTAAATTCTTTGGCAATCGCCGCGGTGATCGTGCTGCCGCCGAGAGGGATGCTTCGCAGAAAAAATTTATCGGGCTCGATGAAAAGGATGTTGGTGGTGCGCGCGCCGATATCCAGGAGCAGTGAACAGTCGCCCAGCTCAGGATAGCTGTAGCGAAACGCATTGTAGAGCGCCGTGGACACCATACCGACAATTCGGGTTCTCAATCCGGTTTCTTCTACAGCGTTGTTCATTTCTTCGAGCAGCTCGCGTTTGATCGCCACGATAATCACCTGAATTTGTTCGCCGAGTCCGCCCCCGACGAGCTGGTAATCCCAGACGACGTCGTTGATTGGGAAGGGAACATTTTGTTGCGCTTCAAATGCGATGATTTTGTCCACCTTTGATGCGTCGAGCGCCGGCAGCTTTACAAAACGCGCAAAAACGGATTGTGAAGGGATTGCGTAGTTGACCTGGCCGTAGTGAATCTGCATTTCGCGCATCATCTGGCGCAACACGGAGGCGTCTTCATGCAGCACGACGTGCGCATCACGCCGCTGGCCGCTCTCGGGATCGAGCGGCGTTTCGCGTAACCGGTAATTGACCAGGACCAGACCGCCATGGTCCGCTCGAAATTCCGCGAGACCGATCGTTTGAGATCCGAGGTTGAGAGTAATCAGGCGTACTGGCGCGCGCATCGGATTAAAGCTCTAAATTCCCAATTCAAAAATGCCAAACCAAATTTCAAGTGTGAAATTTAACGGCGAGCATTTGGGCTTGGAGTTTAACATGGCCTTTTTGGTTTCGGGAAGTCGCGAGCTGTGGTTCCATTAACACCGGCCTTCAGGCCGGTGCAGATGCGGCAAGCTGTGCCGAAAGCCGTTTCAACGGCTTCCCGCACTTTACTTCTTCTGGGTAAGCCGTTGAAACGGCTGAAATGCGTGCGAGCCGATGTCCACCGGTCTAAAGACCGGTGTTAATGACAGAATGGGTCCGAAATCGCAACGCGGTAAGGTCGTAATCGCGAATGTACTCTGCCCTCGCCTCGCCTCTATCTCGAAATGCGAAAGGAACCGGATCTCTGCGAGTTTCCGCTCCAATTTTCGAATGAAGCGCCAGCATTGATTTGAAATTTATCGGTGCCCACCTCGCCCCAAACATAACTCCCAACATAATCGCCGCTGCCCTTGCCGCTCCATCGGCCGTACATGAATCCAACTTCGCCGGTGCAGTAAACAGGATTTAAAGGCGAGTTAAGCATTTCACCGGATAGATCTTTTCCATCGGTTCCAAAATTTGCCGGTCGAGAATCAGAAACCGCATTTGACCTCCTCGCCTGCACCGGCCCGACGTCGCTTGGAGCCAAATATGCAACCGGAAAAAGACCCAGCGGCGCCATTCCGATTTGAACAAACGCACTTTCGCTCGCCAACTGTGCGCCGTCCGACCAGGCTCGCACCGGCCCGTTACGAAATAGAAGCGAATTATTGGAAGCAGCCGGCATCGTCGGCCGGTAAAGGCTGAGGCTTGAAATGCCGTCCATCGATGTGAGAGAAAATGGCGCGACGCGATGTTTCGCTCCTCCCGAGTGTCTGGCCTGCTGCGCTGCGACCGAAAAACAAATGGCGAGTAATCCCACCGCGAACACGAGCGCGCCCTTCAACATGCGGGAAGTCAAAACCAAATCGCCCCAAACGCCAGTAAAATCTTGCCGGCAGGCAGACTTAAACTGTAGCCGGGGGCGGTGACCCCGGTTGATTGTGTTTTGCTAAGAGAGGCCGGGGTCAACGCCCCCGGCTACAATTGGCGCGCGGAGACCGGGGTCAACGCCCCCGGCTACAGTTAGGTTTGGCGCTTTACGCGCTTCAACGGTTTAATGATTCTTTGAAATAATCGATCGTCTGTTTGATCCCCTGCTCGAATTTCACTCGTGGTTCCCAGCCAAGGACTTCTTTTGCACGACTAATGTCGGGTTGACGCACTTTGGGATCGTCGACCGGCAACGGTTTGTACTCGATCGCGGATTTCGCTTCGGTGATCCGGATAATTTCTTCGGCAAACTGTTTGATCGTCATCTCGCGCGGATTGCCGATGTTGACCGGGTCATGGAAATCGCTCATCGCCAGCCTGAAGATTCCGTCGATCAAATCGGATACATAGCAGAACGAGCGCGTCTGAGAGCCGTCGCCGAACACGCTCAGCGGTTGTCCGCTCAAGGCCTGACCGATAAATGCCGGCACTACGCGCCCGTCACGCAAGCGCATCCGCGGGCCATAAGTATTGAAGATGCGCACGATTCTGGTGTCGACGCGGTGATAGCGATGATATGCCATGGTTATCGCCTCGGCGAAGCGTTTCGCTTCGTCGTAAACGCCGCGCGGCCCGATCGGGTTCACATTGCCCCAGTAATCCTCCTTCTGCGGATGCTCGAGCGGATCGCCGTACACCTCCGATGTGGAAGCCAGAATGAAAGTGGCATGTTTGTCCTTGGCCAATCCGAGCGCGTTGTGCGTGCCGAGCGCGCCAACTTTGAGCGTCGGGATCGGCAGTTCCAAATAATCGATGGGGCTGGCCGGCGATGCGAAGTGAAAGACGTAATCGATCTTTTGCTCCGGCACGAAAATGAAATTCGAGACATTGTGTTTGACGAAACGGAAATTCTCGTTCCCGGCGAGATGAGCGATGTTCGCCGGGTTGCCGGTGATCAAATTGTCGATGGCCATCACACGGTGACCTTCGCCTAAAAGCCGGTCCACCAGGTGTGACCCGAGAAAGCCCACGCCTCCGGTGACTACCGAAACGGGCTGAGAATTTTTCGCCATAGCGGGTTCCTTCTAATCGCTGCCGCGAAAGTTTACCAGCAGGAAGTGGGATGAATGACGAAGGCCGAATGACCAATGACCAATTCCGAATGACGAAGGGGAATGATAATCACTGTAGCGTCCGCTGTCCCCAGCGGATAATGCGTGTCCGGCAATGCGCTGAGGACAACGCACTCTACAGCATTCCTGCTTCATCATATCGCGAAGCGTTCGCCCGCCCACAGCTGTAGCGTCCGCTGTCCCCAGCGGATAATGCGCGGTGCAGGTTGCGCTGAGGACAACGCACTCTACAGCATTCCTGCTTCATCATATCGCGAAGCGTTCGCCCCCCACAGCTGTAGCGTCCGCTGTCCCCAGCGGATAATGCGCGGTGCAGCGTTGCGCTGAGGACAGCGCACTCTACAGCATTCCTGCTTCGTCATATCGCGAAGCGTTCGCCCCCCACAGCTGTAGCGTCCGCTGTCCCCAGCGGATAATGCGCGGTGCAGGTTGCGCTGAGGACAACGCACTCTACAGCATTCCTGCTTCATCATATCGCGAAGCGTTCGCCCCCCACAGCTGTAGCGTCCGCTGTCCCCAGCGGATAATGCGCGGTGCACGTTGCGCTGAGGACAGCGCACTCTACAGCATTCCTGCTTCGTCATATCGCGAAGCGTTCGCCCGCCCACAGCTGTAGCGTCCGCTGTCCTCAGCGGATAACGCCTGTCCGGCAATGCGCTGAGGACAGCGCACTCTACAGCATTCCTGTCGATGTAACCATTTAACGAATCACGAGACCCCATCATTCGACATTCGGCATTCGTCATTTAATTAGTCCTCATGCGCATTTTATCCGGTATCCAGCCCAGCGGTGCGCTGCACATTGGCAATTATTTTGGGATGATGCAGCCGGCCGTCGCGCTCCAGGCAGAGGGCGAAGCGCTTTACTTTATCGCGGATTATCATGCTCTTACCAGTCTGCGCGATCCGGAAGTGTTGCGCGCGAACAGCCGGCGCGTTGCGCTCGATTTTCTGGCATGCGGACTCGATCCGGAGCGCTCCACACTTTTTCGCCACTCAGATGTTCCGCAGGTAACGGAACTTGCGTGGATTTTATCGACAGTTGCGCCGATGGGTTTGCTCGAGCGCGCCCACTCGTACAAGGACAAGATCGCCCGCGGCGTGGGTGCGACGGTTGGTCTTTTCAGTTACCCGATCCTGATGGCGGCGGATATTTTAATCTACGACAGCGACGTGGTACCGGTCGGCAAAGATCAGAAACAGCATATTGAAATCACCCGCGATTTGGCGGTCAAAATGAACGAAACGTTCGGTCAATCCCAGCCGAATGAGCGGATCTTCAAGTTGCCGGAACCGCGGATTCGGGCTGCGACAGAGACCGTGCCTGGAATCGACGGCCAGAAAATGAGCAAAAGCTACGGCAACAATATCGACATTTTCGGCGACGAGAAAGAGATGCGAAAACGCGTGATGAGCATCGTGACTGATTCGGCGACAGTGGAGGCGCCGAAGGACCCGGGGCACTCGACAATCTTCAAGCTCTACTCGCTGGTCGCATCGAAAAACGAAATCGCCGAGATGCGCGAACGATTTTTAAAAGGCGGGACTGGCTATGGCGATTTCAAGAAGCAGCTGTTCGAGAAACTCTGGGAATATTTCGCGCCGATGCGCAAACGCCGCGAAGAAATTCTCAAGGACGAATCGTATATCGACCATGTCCTCGCCAGTGGCGCGAAACATGCAAATGAAATCGCCGACAAAATCATGGATCGCGTCCGCAAAGCAGTGGGGTTGCGCTAGCAGCAAGCGTGCGATTTGCGACGGTTAGTCAAATAAAAATGGTCGTCAACGTGGACAAACGAATCGGCAAAGTCGTCGGTCCATCGGGTTTTGCCTTTCTTTATCTAACGGGTTAAATCCCTCCAGTGGTCGCCTCCGTGAAGTAGCGCGAGCGTCCCCGCTTGCGTTCTCATTCATCGGCGCAAGCCAGAGGCTCGCGCTACTTTACCGCCCCGTGCGCCACCGGCTCGAGCACACTCCGATGGCATGCCAACGACAGAGGCTTTTGCCCCAGTTATGAAGTTGCAACAAACCACCAACCGACTTCAAAGCCATCTCGACGGAATTTGCCCAACGGGCGTCTTTCGCTTCAAAACTCACGAAGAAGCGGATGAATGGTTGCTGAAATGGATGAGCCGCCGACGCCAAACAGAAAATCGACGTGTCCGCAGAGCGCTCGGCCTGCGCTAGCCATTCTTCAATAGCCGTTTCGGGGCGGTATTGCGCCACGCGGCGGTAAGCGCTTCGCGTACGCCTTCGACTTCCGCCGCCGGCAGATAAACATTCGTGCTGCCCTGCCGTCCCCACGCGCCTTTCACCGGTTTGAAAATACGGGGATTGCGCCGAACAAATTCTCTTTGCGCGTCCTTCGCCAACTTCACCATCGCCGAGTCCTCATCGGGATATCCGAGCGTGGCGAAAATTCTTCCACCGACACGAAAATCGGGATGCCGCATATGCGCCGATTCGATCACTTCCGGCAGGCTCAGCGCCAGTTCACGAAAATCATTCGGCGTCATCTCTTACGTAATGTTTCAGGCTCGAGTAGTTGTCCGGTCCAACATCAGCTGCCTGAGAAAAAGAAATAGCGGCAGTCCGAAGGACACACCGACGATTAGTGTTCCGATTGTCGGCAACCAAAGTAGCTGCATTCGCACACGTTTGCCTTCACTATGAATAAACAGGATCAGCACGATTGCAGAGAGGATCACATCGATTGCAAAGAATGTGCTAATCCGATTGGCGAACAGTTGGCGAAAAAACAACGGAAGATTCAAGCCGTGCTCCAGCAGCCATGGCACAAATTGTGAGTATGGCAGGAAAATTCCGAGCAGACAGAAGATCAGATAGAAATGCCGCGTCTTCATGGACGCATATGGTCACACAAAGCGTCAAAATCCGTCGAGCAAGTTCGTTTGTCTGATACGATGGGCTGAATGGCAATTTTGCGCGTTCACATTGTTCCGAATGCGAAAGTGGACAGTATCGCCGGCGAATATGGCGACGCGGTGAAAATCAAACTGTGCGCCCCGGCGGTTGAAGGAAAAGCGAACGCTGCGCTGGTCCGTTTTCTCGCCGACGCAATTGGAGGTCCCCCGTCATGCCATTGTGCTGCAAAGCGGTCAGCGATCGCGCGACAAACTGATTCGAATAAATGGGTTAACGGAGGAAGAGGCGCGCAGGCGATTACGAATCGCGCTCCGAAAGTGATTCATGACCGCGCTTCCGCCTCACCGGCTTCGAGATCTTCGTGAGGGTGTAGCCTGCGGTCGCGATATGCTCTGACGGGTCGGCGCGCTGTTGCGATAAAACAACACACCGTGCGCGCGCAAGATTGCTGATGAGCGCGTGCAGATCGTTCGCCAGTTGTTGATCGTTTAATAACGTCGCGATCAAACCTTTTCCCTGCATGGCGCTGCGCAAAAGTTTGCGGGTATCAGCAATCGCACTTTGCAAGCCGTCTGCGGCTTTCTTTGCCGAAGCCATGGTCGAGTCCGCCTGGTTAATCACTCCATCAAGCTTCTTGGAAGATTCGGCCAGGTTGCTGGTAGCCTGGTTTAAATGTTCCATGCTCGCCTTCAAGTTCTCCAGGTTCTGAGTTGAGAGCGTATCCTGATTCAACTTTTTAACGGTGGTGCGGAGGTCGGCGACCAGAGCGCCGCCCTCTTTTGTGACATCGTCGATACCGGTTTCACGTGTGCCTTTGATGTAAGCATTCGGCGATACGTAACCACTTGGCGCTCCTTGCGGCGGCGTGACTTTGACAAACCGATCGCCGAGCAGACCCGAACTGCCCACGGTGAATTTGCTGCCGAGCGGAATCTTTACGTAATCGTAAATTTTCAGCGGCACAGCCACCCCGGCACCTTCGCGAACCAGGCGCGGACCGCCTGCGACTTTCCCAATTCTCGCGCCGGCGAGCAGGACATCCGAACCTTTCAACAGGCCGCTCGCATCGGTGAAGCGAACCGTCACAGAGTAGTATGTTTTAAAACCCTCTCCCAGCCTGCCGAATTGCACGAGGAGCGCGCCTACCATCGCCAATCCGACAAAAACGAAGATGCCGACTTTGAATTCCAAACCTCGTTCGTGCCGATTCATTTTTGAACTTTGTACTCTCGAATCTTGAACCGCTTTTCGCAACAGGGACGGCGGTTCATTGAACGGCCTGTCACGATTGAACTTAACCACCCCTACCGTTGGATCGGCCGAGCAGGAAATCCTGGATGAGCGGATCGCTTGACTGCTGAAGCTCGCCCGGAGTTCCGCGAAAATAAACCCGGCCTTCGTGCAAATACGCGATGCGGTCCCCTACATCGAAGGCGCTCTTCATATCATGCGTAACGACCAGGCTGGTCATGCCAAACCGCTTCTGCAATCGGCGAATTAAGTGATTGATGCTGTCCGCACCCACCGGATCGAGCCCGGCAGTCGGCTCATCATACAACACGCACGACGGCTGGCGAATGATCGCCCGAGCGAGCCCGACGCGTTTTTTCATTCCGCCGCTCAAGCTCTCGGGCATCTTTTCTTCCTGTCCCTCCAGTTCTATCACTTCGAGCATTTGCCCGACTTTCGAACGCAAAATTTTCGGATCGCGTTCGCCAGCTTCGCGCAACGGAAATGCGATGTTATCTGCGACGGTCATGGAATCGAAAAGCGCGCCGCCCTGGAAAAGGATGCCGACTTTTTGTCGAATCTTGCCGAGTTGGCGCTCGGTCATGCCTGTGATGTTTTGCCCTTCGATAAAAATTTCGCCGGAATCCGGCTCCATCAGACCCACCATGTGTTTCAACAAAACGCTTTTCCCACCGCCGCTGCGGCCGATTAGAACAAGGGTTTCACCCGTGCGCACCTCAAGATCAACCCCGCGCAAAATCTCCTGTCCCTCGATTTGCTTCTTCAACGAACGGACCGCAATCATCGGCGAGGCTTTGCCGGAGGCGACATGCTCTTTCGAGCGGAGATGGGGAGATGGCGGTGCTTCAATCATCGCTATGACCAATCTCAACTCTCAAGTTGTACCACTCAACTACCGTCACTGATATCCCGCCGGGTAAATGATGTTGAACATCATGGTCAGAAAGAAATTGCATATCAAGACCGCCAGGGAGGCGTTCACCACTGCTTCGGTTGTGGCTCGACCCACGCCGACTGCGCCTTCGCGTGTGGTCAACCCTTTGTGGCAACTGATGAACACTATGAGTATTCCGAAACAGAATGCTTTTGACAGACCCATGATGATGTCACGGCTGCGGGTCCAGCGCACCATGTTTGCCATGTAGTAAGTCCCATTAATGTCGAGCATGAAAATCGCTACCAGATAGCCCGCAGCGATGCCGACAGCGATGCACTCCGCCACCAGCAGTGGCATCGAGATCATCATGGCAAGCACGCGCGGCACTACCAAATAATCAATGGGATAAACTGCCAATGCGCGAAGTGCATCGATTTGCTCTGTCACTTTCATCGTTCCGATCTCAGCCGACATCGCCGCCCCGACGCGTCCGGCGACCATCAGAGCGGTCAAAACAGGGGCAAGCTCGCGACAGAGCGACACCGAAACTACCGCGCCTACGGCGGAGCCCATTCCCAGCTTGTTAAATTGAAAAAATGTCTGTGCTGCGAACACCGCACCAGTGAACGCGCCGGTGATTATGACGACGAGCTGCGAAAGCAATCCAACCTCAACGATTTGATTGAGAAATAATTTCCAGCGAAGCCTGTGCGTAAACATCGAGCGAAAGGTGTCGGCCGTCAGGAAGACAAGCTCGCCTAAGTATTGAAAAAATGAGAGCAGCGGCGCGCCCAGGGCGCTAAAGAAGCGGACCATTATGGAACAGGTGATTAGTGTTCAGTGAACGGCTAATGAACGCGTCCGCAACATTTTGTTCGAAATTTCCGACCACGCGCCACTATAGAATCTTTATCCTTTCAGCGGCTCGGTCTTCGTTCGGGACTGAAGCTCCGGCGGAACGGCGCCGATGAAAAGAGGCTGAAGACCTAGTTTGAGGAAAATGGCGCGAATCTCGCGGACGCTCAACGTCGGTTCATCGAACTCGAAGTAAACAATATCGTGATTTGTATCGAGTTTGTAACGCAGGCCGTCGATTTCGACGAGCTCACGATCCAGCTCAAGAATTTTATCCATTTCCCGCAAACCACGCGCATAAATTTCGATTTCGATCATTTGCGACGGAATTTTAGCAACCTCATCGCGGCGATGCAATTCTTCTCGTATCACCACGAAAGATCGCGAAATTCATTTTGAGGTTACAATTGCGCCTGGCGCAAAGCTGCGTAAAGGATGGCGGTTGAACGGATGAGACGCATTGCTCAGTATTTGTTCGCTGCCAATCTGGTCCTGAGCACTCTATTCTTCGCCGGATGTGAAACTGTCCCGCAAGGCATCCAGCAGGCGAGAATCGAGATGGCGCAACGGATCGCAACCGAACCGACCGGCGATTATTACATTGGTCGACGCTACTATAAACCCGATTACAAGTTCTGGGGTTACGTTCGCAAACCGGGTCAACCCTGGAGCACAGCGGAGCTGGTCATGCTCAACGAAAAGGCAAAGTTAGCGCCGGACCGCGAACGCCTCGAATTCGGCAGCGATAACAACTACGAATACAAGCTGTACGGCTACTTCAGCGGCGACAAGGTGTATGAACCCGCCAGCAACGGCATTTACCCCGAGTTCGTGTTGAAAGGATACGAGCTGATTTCCACCAATCCGCCGCCAATCTTCAAAAGTCAGTTTCGGGGTAACACCCGTCTTTCGGACCTCCGCTACGTTGTAGAAAAACCGGAATGAACATGGGCAGTCATCCCGAGCGGAGCGCTGGATCGATCAGCCGTAGGGCTACGCCGATTTTAAACGAATCATCTTAGCAATGGGAAAAGCCGCGACTGCGTTTCCGAATGAGTCGCGATCCTCTTGTGGAGGAATTTCTGCGTTATCTCGACAATGAGCGAAATGCTTCGCCGCGCACGATCAAGGCGTATCGCCAGGCGTTGACTGGTTTTCGCACGGAGAACAACACACCCTGGAAGAAATGCACGAGCGACGATTTCCGTGACTATCTCTTTGCGCTGATGAAACACGGGCAGGCGCGTTCGTATGTACGGCTGCAATTTTCCGCCCTACGCACATTCTATCAATTTCTCGCCGCCCGGAAAGGACTGCAACGCAATCCGGTCCGGGAAGTGCAACTGCCAAAAATGGAAAAGAAATTGCCGCTGGTCCTCACGCGACAACAGGTCGAAGAGCTTCTTACAGCGCCCATGCGTGAACCAAAGAGCCGGTCGGCTCCGACATGGATGCCTCTGCGCGACGTTGCAATCATGGAATTGTTTTACAGCAGCGGGTTGCGATTGAGCGAACTGGCTTCGCTTGATGTCGGCGATGTCGATCTTTACACGGAGTCTGTTCGGGTATTCGGAAAGGGTCGCAAGGAACGCGTGTGCCCGGTAGGTCTGCCTGCGCTGGAAGCAATGCAAAAATTTCGGGCGACGGCCAACGTGCATTCAGGCCCCCTGTTCATCAACAAAGCGCGAAAGCGAATGTCGGTGCGCTCCATCTGGCTCGTGTTAAAACGTTACGTTCGCCACACGTCCATTCCGATTTCAATCAGCCCCCACAAGTTGCGGCATAGTTTTGCGACCCATTTGCTCGATCGCGGCGCTGACCTGCGCAGCGTCCAGGCGTTACTCGGGCACGCGAGCCTCTCTACGACGCAGATCTACACGCACGTCACCGTGGAACGCCTGAAGAAAGCTTACGCGGACGCGCATCCGCGAGCGTAATCAAGAAAAAGCGAGGCTCAGCTCGGCGTTGGCGCGGCAGCACTGCTCTGCGCCTGTGATTCCGGAACCCGGAAGGACAACTTTCCTTCAGCGGCGATGACCTCGACGTGGTCGCCCGGTTTGACGTTGCCGCGGAGCAACTCTTCCGCCAGCGGGTCTTCGAGAAAACGCTCGACCGCGCGGCGCATCGGGCGCGCCCCGTACTGCGGATCGTATCCTTTGTCGATGAGAAATTCCTTCGCGCTTGGGCTCAGCTCGATGTGGACTTCCTTGGCCTTGATGCGCCCAAGCACTTTATCCACTTCCAAATCGACGATGTGTAACAACTCGGGTTTGCCGAGCGAATGAAACACGATGATCTCGTCAAGCCGGTTAAGGAACTCGGGTTTAAACACGCGCTTGGTTTCCTCGAGAATTTTGTCGCGCATGGAATCGTAATCATGTCCCTCACTCGGCGCACCGAAACCCATCACTGTCTGCTTCCTCAGCAAGTCAGCCCCGACGTTCGAGGTCATGATGATGATCGTGTTCCTGAAATCAATCTTGCGGCCTAACGAGTCAGTGATCTTGCCGTCTTCCAGAATCTGCAAAAGCAAATGCATCACATCGGGGTGCGCTTTTTCGATCTCGTCAAACAACACCACCGAGTACGGCCGGCGCCGGACCGCCTCCGAAAGCTGTCCACCTTCCTCGTACCCGACGTACCCGGGCGGCGACCCGATCAAGCGCGACGCGGTAAATTTTTCCATGTACTCCGACATGTCGATTTGAATCAACGCATCGGCGTCGCCAAACATGAACTCCGCCAGCGTGCGTGCGAGATACGTCTTGCCCACACCGGTCGGACCGAGAAACACAAAGGAACCAATCGGGCGCTTCGGGTCTTTCAAATCCGCTCGCGAACGTCGCAACGCTTTGCTGATTGCCGTGACCGCTTCGTCCTGGCCGATGACGCGCTCTTTCAGCTCCGCCTCCATTCTGAGCAGTTTCTGGGTCTCCTGCTCCTCCATACGCTGGAGCGGAACGCCGGTGACCTTCGAGATGATGTGCATCATGTCGTCGCCCGTTACCACGACTTCCTTCTCTTCCCGCTCTTCGCGCCACCTGGTCAAAATGCCGTCGAGCTTTTCCTTGGTTTGCTTCTCCTTGTCGCGAAGCGCGGCGGCTTTTTCAAAGTCCTGTGCCTTGATTGCTCCTTCTTTTTCAAGGCGGATAGCTTCGATTTCCTTCTCGATATCCTTAACATCGGGCGGCCGCGTCATCGCGTTAATGCGAGCTCGCGCGCCGGCCTCATCCATGACGTCGATGGCTTTGTCGGGAAGAAAACGCCCTGTGATATAACGATCGGAAAATCTGACGGCGGTCTCGAGCGCTTCGTCGGTGAGCCT
This sequence comes from uncultured Verrucomicrobiae bacterium, assembly GCA_963838045.1. GTDB lineage: Bacteria > Verrucomicrobiota > Verrucomicrobiia > Chthoniobacterales > UBA10450 > Udaeobacter. The sequence continues at coordinate 378,026 of CAWIPQ010000008.1, forward strand.
GGCCTTGTGGTGGGCTTCGTACTTCGGACGCAGCCCCTTCAGGATTTGAATGGCCTCATCAACCGTCGGTGCATCCACCTTTATGGTCTGAAACCGGCGTTCCAGGGCTGCATCTTTTTCGATGTACTTTCGATATTCGTTCATCGTCGTCGCGCCGACGCATTGCAGTTCCCCGCGGCTCAGGGCGGGCTTAATGATGTTCGATGCGTCCATCGCGCCTTCTGCCGAACCCGCACCAACGATGGTATGCAGTTCGTCGATGAAAAGGATCACGTTCTTGGAACGACGGATCTCGTCCATCACCGCTTTAATACGTTCCTCGAACTGCCCACGATATTTTGTCCCGGCAACCATCAATGCCAGATCAAGCGTGATGACACGCTTGTCCCGCAACAGCTCGGGCACGTTGCCGTTCGCAATCTCCTGCGCCAGCCCCTCGGCAATCGCTGTCTTGCCGACGCCGGCTTCGCCTATTAACACCGGATTGTTTTTAGTGCGCCGGCAGAGCACTTGAATCACCCGCTCAATTTCGTTGCGGCGGCCAATTACCGGATCGAGTTCGCTTTTCCGCGCCAATTCGGTCAGATCACGGCCAAACGCGCGAAGCGCAGGAGTCTTGACATCCTTCTTTGCCGGCTCGCCTTCCTGCTCCGATTCCGACGGGGTGAAGTTTGGATCAAGCTCCTTGAGAATTTCGTTGCGCGTGCGTTCGATATCGAGCTCGAGACTCTTCAGCACTCTCGCAGCGACGCCCTCGCCTTCGCGCAGGAGCCCGAGCAAAATGTGTTCGGTGCCGACATAAGAATGGTTGAGTGCCTTGGCTTCCTTGCCCGCGAGCGCCAGCACTTTCTTTACGCGAGGTGTGTACGGAACGTTGCCCACCATCTTCGTCTCCGGCCCGGAGCCGACTTGTTTCTCCACCTCCATCCGCACCGTCTCGAGATCGAGCCCCATCTTTTGCAAGACGTTCACGGCAACGCCCTGGCCCAGTTTAATGAGTCCCAGGAGCAGATGCTCGGTGCCGACGTAATTGTGGTTGAACCGGTCGGCTTCTTTTCGAGCAAGCGCCAGGACCTGTTGAGCTCGCGGTGTGAAATTATTCATTACTTGATGGTCCGTTCGTCAAGCCATTGCCTGACTCCCTTACCATCTTACTAATATCAGGCTTGGGGAAAATTTTCAAACGGTCGCGGATGATTTGCGCCCGCAAGTGGTCGCGTTCTTCCGCATTCAACTTTTGTTGCGAACTTTTTTGCAAATGCGCAGGCTGCGTCTCGATGAACAATCCATCGATCTGGAGGCGCTGATTCTCCGGGAACGCGCCCAGGTCCATTCCAAGTTTGATGATCGAGAGCAAATTGAGCGCTTCCTTCGATGGCATGGCATGCGCGTAGGTCAGGACGCCATAGGCGCGACCGATCTGGTCGCAAAGCGTGCTGGGCTTTCTCTGAAGCAACGTTTGGCGCGCGTCGTGTTCCTTATCGATAATGGTCTCAATCACCTTGCTCAGACGATTGACAATATCTTCCTCCTTTTCGCCGAGTGTGGTCTGATTGGAAATCTGGAAAAGATTGCCCATCGCTTCGGTCCCTTCTCCATAAAGGCCGCGCACCGCCAGACCGATTTTGCTGACTGCTTGGATGACCTGATTGATCAGTTCGCTCAGGACAAGCCCCGGCAGGTGCAGCATCGCGGATGCACGCATGCCGGTGCCCACGTTTGTTGGGCAGGCGGTCAAGTATCCCAGTTGCGGATCGAAAGCAAAATCCAGTTTGCTTTCCAGCGCGCTGTCGATTTTATCGACCAGCTTGAATGCCTGTTTCAATTGCAAACCGGACCGAATCGATTGCATCCGCAGATGATCTTCTTCGTTGATCATTATGCTTATCGTTTGCCGCCGATTCACTACCACGGCGCTGCCTGCGCTCTTGGCCGCATGTTCACGGCTAATCAAATGACGCTCAACGAGCACTTGCTTGTCCAATGCCGCCAGATCCTGCAAACTCTCGGAAAACGCGTCCTGCATTTCCGGCAGCGCCTCTACATGCGACCTCACCTGTTCAAGGATCGATGTGCGCTCTGCTTTCTTGGCCCAACCGGGAAAAGCGCGGTTTCGCAGATTCCGTGCGAGGCGAACCCGGCTACTAATGACAACCTGGTGATGCGGGCCTTCGCCTCGCAGCCATTCTCCCGCAGTGGACAACATGCTCGAAAATTTCATGGCGAATTGGTAAGCTCGCTTTCCAGTCGTTTAATTTGATCGCGCAGCGACGCAGCCGTCTCGTAGTTCTCGTCTGCCACGGCCTTTTGCAAATTTTCAGCCAATGTCCGCATTTGTTGGCTCAGCGCCATTGTGCGCTGCGCGCGTTCCGGCAATTTCCCCACATGCTCAGTGCCTTTGTGCATCGCTTTCAACAGCGAACCCAAACCCTCCGCAAAAGTAACATAGCACTCGCTGCATCCCAGGCGGCCAGTTTTCTTGAAGTCCGCCTGACTGAAACCACACACCGCGCACTTTCTGGCTGGAGCTCCTTTCTCGATCTCTTCGGCCGCTCCGATACCAAGCAGCAGATCAGCGAGCGCGAAACTGGTCGGATCCTGCACACCTTTTTCCTTTGAGCAAGCCTCGCACAGGTTCACCTTGTGCATCTTGCCCTCCAGGATCTGTGTCAGGAAGACCGTGGCGTCATTACATTTGCAAACGTCGCACAACATTCTGTTAGTTAGACCGCGATGTCCGGCAAACATTCAACCCCACGCATAACCCAGACACCCCGTCTTCGGGAATCGCTGTTGCCAAAGCTCAATCGAAGATCGGTGTGCCGGTCTCCCGCGTGATCTCGCGGAAGCGTTTGATGATGCGGTTTGTAGTGGCGCCTGGCTTTCCGTTTCCGATCGCACGCCCATCAGCTTTAACCACGGGAACGATCTCAGCCGCAGTTCCCGTCAGAAAGCATTCGTCGGCTACGAAAACATCGTGTCGCGTGAAATCCGCCTCGACGACCTTGATGCCCAGCTCGGCACCAATTTCAAACACGACCGATCGCGTAATCCCGCCCAATGCGCCCGCCGTGATGGGAGGCGTAAAGATCTGGCGATGCTTGAGAATAAAAACATTGTCAGCAGTGCACTCGGCCACATTGCCTGCGTCATTCAACATCAACGCTTCATCCGCGCCGGCCAGGTTCGCTTCGATTCGTGCCATTACGTTGTTCAAATAGTTTAATGATTTCACTGCCGGGTTGAGCGCCGCCGGATTACTGCGACGTGTGGCGACCGTCACGATGGTCAATCCTTTTCGGTAAAAATCCTCGTGATAAAGCGCGATCGTCGCCGCAATGATGATCACGCTCGGGTTTTTGCACTGCTCCGGATTCAAACCGAGATTACCAACCCCCCGCGTAACAAGCAGACGGACGTAGCCCTCGCGCAAATTATTCTGGCGGATCGTCTCCAGCAATGCCTCCGTCATTTCCCGCTGGGTCATGGGAATTTCCAATCGGATGGAATGCGCTGAATCCCAAAGGCGTTTCAAGTGTTCTTCGAGCCGAAAAACCCGACCATTGTAAAAGCGTATACCCTCGAAAATTCCATCGCCGTACAGAAGACCGTGATCAAACACGGACACTTTCGCATTGGCTTCCGAATAGAATTGCCCGTCGATGTAGATCTTCGCCTCCCTGACACCCGTAGTCGGCCGCGGCCGGCTCTCTATTGCAGGTTCAATTGCTTCCTCGCTCGCATGCTTGCGAGTCTTTGGTTCGTCCAACACCGCCGCATCAGTGGTTTTCATATGACAACAAAATCTCTGACGTTTAGTCGCGCAATTCAAGCCGCAAAATTAGAACGGGGAACGGAACGCACTCTTACGCATTCCCGATTTATACATTCACTGAAGGACTCCGTCCTTGATGCGCAACTGCCGATCTCCACGTGTTGCCAGCCGGGTATCGTGCGTGACCACCAAAAGTGTCTTATTGCGGTTGCGTGCGAGATCTAGCAACAGATCCACGATCGCTCCACCAGTTTTTGAGTCCAGGTTTCCTGTTGGTTCATCCGCGAAAATGATGTCGGGATCATTTGTCAGAGAGCGAGCAATAGCGACGCGTTGCTGTTCGCCCCCCGAAAGCTCCGCCGGCAGATGTTGCATTCGATCAGCAAGCCCGACGGCAGCCAAACTTTCTTCGCAGTCGATTTTTGTTGCCCGACGGCCAATCATTGCCGGCAAAAAGACGTTTTCCAGAGCCGTAAGTTCGGGCAACAGAAAATAACCTTGAAAAACGAAACCCATTTTTTGATTGCGCAGACGCGCCTGCGAAGCAGAACTGCCGCTGTAAAGCCGGCGACCTTCGAATTCTACCGTTCCCGATTCCGGACGTTCCAGCCCTGCCAATGTATAAAGCAGTGTCGTTTTGCCCGCACCGGATGCACCCGATAAAAATACCGCTTCATTACGCGCAATCTGCATCGAAACTCCGCGCAAAACTTCGATCCTTCGAGCGCCCATTCGGAAGGATTGACAAACGTCACGCGCAATTAACTGGGGAACTGCTGCCTCCATCGTTTGAATGTTGTTAGTCTTCCACTTGCAGTAAATCCATTGGATTACAAAACCCTCGACATCTAAACCATCACGCGGCCTTCATTCACGCATTGCGACACTGTATGTAATGGGTCCGAACAAGTCGGGCAATGATGTTTGTCTGCTGAAAACGCCAGGCATTGACAGCGCGAAATTGCAAATCGTTTGCTTTATCGTCCAGTGAGCGCGCTGCGGAATTTGCGTGCATAGAAAGCAGCCGTGGAATTCTCCCCGGCGGCTTTATAACAAAAAAGATACTACGCCATTCCCAGCGAATCCAACGTGGGCCGATCAATGGCTGATGTGATGTACAAGCCGTGATCCCGCTGGTATGCTGCAATCGCACCACGTGTGAGCGGTCCTAAAAGACCGTCCACCTCACCCCGGTAATATCCCTGCGCTTGCAATGCTGCCTGAACGTTCGCGATCACCTGATCCGGGGGAAGATTATTGTACGCGTAGATTGGGCCGTCCCAGGCATAATACGAGTTGGGAGCATAACCCCAGGCTGGATACCACCATCCGGCATTCCAATAATACCAGCCACCGTACACAAACACGACGCGATTGTAATGACTTCGCCACCAACCGCTGTTGTGCCATGTCGGGCGGTAATTCCGGAACGCCCAGTAATTGCTGCCGTTCCAGTGCTGACTCCCTTGAATCCTGCGGTTCTGGTGAAACTTCACGGAGGAGTATTGAGTTGGACGTCTATTCGACGCCAGATTGAAACGCCGTGCCTTGTAGTTCCTGGCATTCGATTGGAACGTCGCTGCAGAAGTTCTGTTGGCATTCCGTTGTTTTGTATTCCTGGAATAGACTGCCGACGTCGTATTTCGCCCATGCTGGGAACTACGGGTAACGACTTGTTGAGAACTCTTTTTTGTTTTGGCGTTTGAACGCGCCTGATGAGCCTGCGTGTGGGTGCCGCGTTGCCCCTGTTTCGTCTTAGAGGTTGCCACCGACGTCGCCTGTCGACCGGCTTGCCTATCCTGTGTAGCAACCGGGCGGGACGCCTTGTTCCTCGGTTTCACATTCGATCTCGAGTGATGAACCTGATCACTGTCTCCTCTGCGTCCCCCTTGTGCCTTCTGATAGGACGTTGTGTGCGATGCGGCCTGATTGTGCCGAGGTGCCGTCTTCTTTGACGCGGACGCAGCTCGCGCATGATGAGTCGATTGCACCTGCCTCTTATTCTGTGCTTGTTTCTTCGACTTATTTTGATCCTTCGCCGCGCTCGCAGAACAGGCCAGCGCAAAGGCGCATACCAAGGTAAGTAACGTTCTCATACAATTCGTCTTTCTATGTAATTAGACATCTGGCTTTCGCGATTTATTCAACGGGGCCAGGGCTCAACCGCCAGTTAGTCCGAGTGAAACCGGAAAGACGGCGGGATGCCTGTCCGGTGTTGTGTCGACACGCACGGCGTGCCAAGAATTTACTACATTGCTTCTCTATGACATTCCCAGCGATTGAAGGGTGGGCTGATCGATGGCGGATGTTACGTAAAGGCCGTGATCGCGTTGGTAATCTGCGATCGCACCACGAGTGAGCGGCCCGATAAGGCCATCGACGTCGCCATGGTAATAACCCTGTTGCTGAAGCGCAGCCTGAACATTGGCGATTACCTGGTCTGGCGGCAGGTTGTTGTAGGCGTAAATGGGTCCGCTCCAGGCATAGTACGCGTTGGGATTGTAGCCCCAGGCAGGAAACCAGTAGCCGGCATTGAAGTAGTATGGCGCGCCGAACACGAAAACGATCTTATTGTGGTGATTGTTCCACCAACTCTTGTCGTGCCACTCTTCTTTGTAGTTGCGGAAAACGGAATACTGTTGTCCCTGCCACTTTTGGCTTCCCTCGATGTGCTTGCCTTGTTGAAACTTCACCGGCGGTGCTTTTGTAGTGTTTGGCTGTTTGGCAACATTGAAATGCTGCGGCTTAAATGGTTTCCCAGCCGCAACACTGCCTGCTCCCGCTTTGGCGTTTGGTTTTTGCTTGGGACCTTGTGCGGATTTACCCGCTTGGACGTTACCGCCAGTTTCACCCGCCTTCGCTGACTCTTTTGTCTTGCCGGGTTCTTGCTGGTTTGCCTTTCTTCTTTCCACTTCTGCGCGGTTATTTGCAGTCCCGTGCTTGCCTTCGCCCTTTGTCCTACCAGTCTCCGCAGGCGTGCCCGCATTTGCTGCCTGCGTTCGGGTTGTTTCTTTCTCTTTTCCTTTGTTAGAAGCTCCTTTGGTTTCAGAAGTATGTCGTGGAGCGTTCGTTGCCTGCTGCGGTGCCTTGACCTTACGACCACCACCGCTCGGCTGAGCCGCCTCTCGCGTTTGCGGCTTTTTAGGGGCCGGCTTTTCTTCGTTCTTTTTTTCCTCGGCGCCGGCCGCAATACATGCCAGCGCAAGACTACAAATTAAAGCAAGAAGTGTTCTCATGGTTTTTCCTTTTCGTTTCTTAGACCTTTTGAATTATTTATCTATTCAACGTCGCAGCATTAATTTCTGGATGCCTGTCCATCAGAAATCGAGTGCATCGCATTCGATTTTGCGTGTTTGTTGCGCAAGGAAAGGCCGCACGGAGCATTTTGCCCGTACGGCCTGCGCAGAATACCAGCACTTTAAGTTAAGCCGAGCGTTTGCAGAGTCGGCCTATCGACTGCAGAAGTCACCAGCAGGCCGTGATCGGATTGAAAAGCTGCCAGGGCGGCGCGAGTTCGCGGTCCAAGGATGCCGTCGATCGGTCCCGGATTATACCCCCAATCTGCCAGCTCAGTTTGCACGTTCACGATCACTGCGTCAGGTGTCAGGCTAGCATACCCGGTATAGATGGGACCGTTGTAGTAGTAATTGGCGTAGGGATCATAACCCCAAGCCGGGTACCAATAGCCGGAGTTCCAATACCACCAGCCGCCTAACACGAAGACAACTCGAGAGTAGTGATCGTTCCACCACGAACGATTATGCCATCCGTAGTTGTTATTGTAGTTATAAAACGCAGCATAGTTCTGTTTCCCGCGAAAGCGTGGCTGGTGCCAATCGTTCACGATGCGAACGTTTTCGCCGTTGTAGTTCACGACGTGGTTGGTTCCCAGCGTCATATTCCTGCCGCGATTAGCCCTTAGATTGCTCTGCGCGGCATTTCTCACGTTCGCCTGCGCGCCTTGCGCTCTTGCTGTTCTCCTGGCGTTGGCTTTTTTCTGGCGTTGTTGTCTGCCTCGCTCAGTCTGTGTCCGGGCACGATTTCTCCCGCGATTGGCGATTCTGGCGTTCTCCTGTCGAGTCCGTCTCCTTGCCGTTCTGGCTGCCGTTGCGTGGGTGCCGCGGGCATTGTGTGCATTATGTGTTCGAGTAGTATTCCTCCCCCGATTAGCCGCCACTCTGGTGTGACCCCGCGCAGCATGCGCGTTTCGATGAGTTTGCGCCGTTCTTGTATGTCTGGCATGGCTCCGCGAACTGTGACTCGCTCGAGCGACGGAATGAGCACGATGCCGGGTTGCAGAATGTCGCGACGCGCTGGCATGTCTTACATGACGGCTCGCAGTTGCGTGTCCAACGTGACGACTCACGTGGTGCCCACCACCATGGGAAACGACATGGGCGCTTCTCGCCTTGTGGCCTCCCGATCTGTGCGCTGACTTACCTCTGTGAGCTCCGAACGCTGTCAGCGTCAGCGCCAAGCTTCCGATACAGGTTAAAAATAAAATACGCTTCATGATTCCCTATTCTTTCCTCCAGTTATTAAACGCCAATCGCGGCGAACGGGTTGCGATGTTTTTCCCCACTGCGCCGCTGCTGGCGCACGGTTTTAGCTCCTAAAACCTCTGTCCCTAGAATCGTATTACAAGCGCTTGCTGGATGCAGGTGAGGCCAGCTGAGTTTGCTGGCGGGCCGCTTCAAATAATACAATCGCAACTGCCGTAGCCAGATTCAGAGAGCGTGTCCCCTGAATCGGAATGGTCACACAATTCTGGATATTTTGTGCCAGCAACTCTTCTGGCAAACCCTTCGTTTCTCTGCCAAAAACCAGGAAATCGCCCTCCCAAAACTCAACATCATAGTAGGCACGTTGTGATTTCGTTGTGAGAAAAAAGTAACGTGCGTTTGTTGATGTTAGTGACCGTAGTTCACTGAACGAGTTCCAGACTTGCACATCTACTTCATTCCAGTAATCGAGACCGGCTCGTTTTAATTGCCGATCATCCAGCGAAAACCCAAGAGGCTTCACTAGATGCAAAGTTGATCGCGTCGCGAGACAAAGCCGACCGATATTGCCTGTGTTGGGCGGAATCTCCGGTTCAACCAGGACGACGTTAAACATCCACTCTTCCTCTTCCGCTTAATCTTACTCTGCGTCGTCAAAGCAGCTCAAGAGGTAGAGGAAGATCGTCATATTTTGCCGCTGACAAATTTCTCCAGCTTCACCACATCAGCCGCAAATTTGCGGATGCCCTCCGCCAGTTTTTCCGTCGCCATCGCGTTCTCGTTCAGTAGCCACCGGAATTTTTTCTCGTCGAGTTGCAACTTCTCGATGTTCGCTGATTTCGCTTTTTTCGGGACCAATTTCCGCTCGACTGGCTCAGTGGATTTAGAAAGCGCGTCCATCAGCTCAGGACTAATTGTCAAACAATCGCAGCCGGCCAACTCCAGAATCTGTCCGGTATTTCGAAAACTTGCGCCCATCACCTCCGTCGCGATGTCGAATTTTTTGTAGTAGTCGTAGATCTCGGTCACCGACTGCACGCCGGGATCTTCCGCTCCGGTGTAGTCGCGCTTCATTTCCTTTTTGTACCAATCGTAAATCCGGCCGACGAACGGCGATATCAACTGCACTTTTGCCTCTGCGCAACGCACAGCCTGTGGCATCGAGAACATCAATGTCAGATTGCATCGGATTCCCTCTTTGGTGAGTGGTTCGGCCGCGTTAATTCCTTCCCAGGTTGATGCAATCTTGATCAGCACACGCTCACGCGGGATTCCGCGTTCTTCATAAAGTTGAATTAACCGCCGAGCTTTGGCGATTGAACCTTCGACATCGAATGAAAGACGCGCATCCGTCTCGGTTGAAACGCGACCGGGTACAACTTGCAGAATATCACAACCAAACTGCACCAACAGATGATCACAGATGTCTTCGATCTGCGCCGACCCGCTAAGGCCCGATTTTTTCCGGTCTGTCAGGACCTGCTCGATCAAATGCGCGTACTCAGGTTTTTGCGTCGCAGCGAAAACGAGGCTTGGGTTCGTTGTCGCGTCCTGCGGCTTATATTGCTTGATCGATTCAAAATCTGCCGTGTCGGCGACGACCTTCGTAAAGGTTTTCAGCTGATCGAGCTGATTTAAATTTTTTTCAGTTTTCTTCTCTTCAATAACAGCAGTGCTCATGATTATCCTCGGTTGCCAAATCCAAGCGTACGCCCGAACTCGAAATCGACAACGACAAACTGACGGATGCCGAAATGATGCGGCGGTAAGCGATCGCCCTCCACTCAGGAGCGGCAACAGACGGCAGGTCGCCGCGCTACATTACTTCACCAACACCATATCGCCGGTAGCAGGGTCGAGGTAGAACTTCTGGCCCCGGGCATTTTTCTGGATGACATGGCCCTTTGCGTCTTTACCAACGACCGTCACCTTCCCTGCGGTGGTTTTGACGGTTGCGGACCTGGCAGACCCCTGTTTTATGACTGCATCCGACGAAACAAATTTCTGGTCACCGGTGGCTTTATCGATCCAAAAATATTTACCGGCGTCGTTCTTGTAAACGGTGTGTCCCTGGTACGAGCCGACGACCGAAAATGCGCCATTGCTCATCATCTTGACATGCGCGGATCGGGACGAGGCGCTCTTGTCAGTAGGTGCCGCGTCTGGCGTGGGCTTTTGCGCGACGGCAAACATGGGGACAGTCATCATTGTGGCGGCCAACGCCATCTTCGATTTCGCCCCGAAGCGTGATTTTTTGTTTTTCATACAAGTGTTCCTACGTGGTCGTGAAGCGGATTCCAAGAACAAGTTTATCGTTTCGATCTGCGCCGGCTTCGCGCGAGCATCGTCCCCCGGCAACTTTTAGAGCCGCAACGGCAGAGATAATCGCTCGCATCAAACTTCTTCCTCGGAGCGTTGAAGGCACGGCGCAATTGATAATCGAAGGTCAATTCCTCGCCTCTCAGAATATCCCTCATCGCATAAATATATGCCTTGTCGTCGAACGTGTAGGCTTCGCAGTTAGGTTCGCAGCCTGTGGTTGATGAAGCGTGCCTCGTTTCCACCGATCGCGCCGTCAATGACGGTGTCTGCCCGCAAGCTGAAGGCATAAACACGCGCAGCCTTCTCTCCCGCTCGTTCCGTGAAGAGATCGGCCAAGGGCCGCCACTTGCCTTTGTATTCAATGATGCGTGTCCCCTTCGGTATCTTGCGCTTGGCAAACACTCCCCGGCCCTCGATCCGCGATCTCCCTACGCGAACAAAGTCGCGGTCCAACGCCTTCTGAATAATTTTCTTTGGCAAAGCAGACATGGCAGGCGATGCGCCCGCCCTACATTTTCCCCAAGGATACGCCACGCTATTGTAGGGCAAGCGCTCCGCTTGCCAAACCAAAACACGGCAACCGATGCGGTTGGGTGGCGTAAGGAATTCTGTGTAAAAGCAAAAAAGGAGGGTGTATCTCGATTTGTTTAACCACAAACAGAAAGGAGACACACCCTATGCGAGTTGCAAAAGAACTCGTCATTGAACCTGCCCAAAGTTGGGCGCGACTACAACAGCTAAAAAACTCCGAATGGTTTATCCATGACGTGGAGGAGCAATTAAAAGAACATCATCGGCTTTTCCTAGAGGAGCTGATGCGTTATGAACGCCAGCAGCACTTGGGCGTGGCGCCATATGAGCGTGCGAAGCAGCGCGCCGATCAGGCCAACGGTTTTTACCAGCGCACACTGCTGAGCCGACTGGGGCCAATGGAACTGGCGGTGCCACGTAGTCGCTCGGGCTTATTTCAAACCCAAATTCTGCGCCGTTACCAGCGACGGGAAGCGGCTGTGGATGAGGCATTGCGCAAAGTGTTTTTGCTGGGGGTATCGACGCGGCAAGCCGGTCCTGCCCTGGCCACGTTGCTGGATGAAGCGGTGAGCGCTGCCACTGTGAGCGCGGTCAGTAAGGTGCTGGACCAAACGGTGGCCGCCTGGCATCGGCGCCTCTTGAGCGACACCTATCGTTATTTGATTTTCGATGGAGTGAGCGTGCGCATTCGACTGGTGGGCAAAGTGCAGCGTCGCGTCGCCCTTTGCGCCTACGGCATCGGCGAGGATGGCCAACGCGAGTTAATCGATTTCCTCCTGGTGCGAAGCGAGAGCGAAGAAAATTGGCGCAGCCTGCTCGAAGAGTTGTGGCGGCGCGGCTTGCGGGGCACGAAATTAAAGTTGATCACCACCGATGGAAATGCCGGGCTCATTGCGGCGCTCAAACTGGTCTGGCCTCGCGCTGCGCTGCAACTTGCTGGGGCACAATCCAGGCAATATGGTGCCAAACCCACCCGGAGACAGCACTAGCCCCTAGAAGCCAAGTTTATACCGAAACCGCGCGCGAGCTCGGCGGATTTGCGCTTGGAGCCCCGCTGGAAGCCCCAGGCCGAGCGAGCGGTGCGTTGCTTGGAAATGGATCTAGAAGAACTACTGGCCTTCTACGACTCTCCGCAGACACATCGCAAATGCCTACGCACCACCAATGCGATCGAACGGCTCTTTGTCGAAGTGCGCCGACGCATCCGCACCATGTGCGCCTTCACCACGCGTGACAGTTGCGAACGTATCCTCTTTAGTGTTTTTGACCGAATGAACAACCATTGGAGAAAACACCCTCTCAAAACTTTTACACAAAACAATTGACGCTACCATGCGGTTGCCCTACAATTACTAAAGCTCGACAGGTTACCGCGATAATGGTAAAAGCCTCCTCGATTACGTCATCCGACGTTTCAACTTATCTTCGGCACGGCTGAATAAGCCGCAGGGGCTGGACCTTCGCTGAGACACCGTTTAGCGCGATCCCCCAGATCCAACTGGAGCCCCGAGTCAGCCGAAGTGAGGCGGCTATTCCAAAGCACCTCGCGAGGATGGTTCCTGGTTCAGCGCGGAACTGGATTGCAGTTAATTCAAGTCCAACAATTCAATCTCAACAGGAAAAAATCTTATGATCAAACAAAACACAATTCCCGCAGCCATCCTCTCAGCGTTCGCATTGACGGCGCTCTTTCTGTTCTCACCAGTCATGCATGTTGAAGCTGGGGCGCCTGCCAAAGGTATAGATATCAAACTTGGAAAAAATCCCGGTGGGAATGCTGTGGCCCGCACCACGACCGATAGCTCAGGCCACTTCAGCTTTCCCGTCCAGCCCGCAGGCTCCTACACGATTACCATTGCTTCCACTGAACCTGCGGCAGTCACCGTGCAAGGCGCGCTCGGCGGCACCAAAACGAGGTCGTCAACTCCGCAGGCTGCGGCATCCTCAGCGAGGACGATGGCGGCTGCTCCCCTGACAGTCGTTGTGAAATCGGATGGTAAGACTCCTTTGACCGGGACCTGCCAGACCACCGTCGCCAAATCAAAACCGAACATCTCAAAAGACTGACGGCGAGTTGTAGGGCAAGCGCTCCGCTTGCCAAATCAAAACACGTTAGGCGGTACGCCTGCCCTACAAATTGAAAGGCACTTTCTGAATGATCTTCTTTGGCAAAGTCTGAGTTAGGGACGCCCGGGAACCCCGACGCTCGAAAGGGAAATCGACTTATGTCTCGAAGCTGTGAAACTTGGGAGCGAGCGCGATTATGGCTTTGGCGAAGCGGAGAGAGATTGATGGAACCCAAAAGACTCTGCCGAGTCAATGATGAGATTAGTTGGAAACAATCCGAATTACTTCTTCGGAGTGGGCGTTGGCGTTGGCGCGGCAGCTTCTCGGTTATTTATCGCGTTGGAGTGGTCCTTGCGCACTGTTGTTGCTGACGCTGGAACTGATTTTGGCGCGGCAGCTTCTTGGTTAGTTATCGCGTTGGAGTTGCCCTTGCGCACTGTTGTTGCTGACGCTGGAACTGATTTTGGCGCGACAGCTTCCTGGTTGGTTATGGCGTTGGAGTGATTCTTGCGGACTGTTGTTGCTGACGCTGGAACTGATTTTGGTGCGGCAGCTTCTCGGTTAGTTACCGTTTTGGAGTGGTCCTTGTGGACCGTTGTTTCCGACCTTGCCGCGGGAGTGGGTGTTGGCGTTGGCGCTGCAGCTTGTCTGTTATTAGAGATGTTGGACTTCGACCTGAGGACCGCGGTGCCCTGCACCGTCACCGCAAAGATCGCCGTCAAGGCGAACGCTGAGAGGATGGCTGCGGGAATTGTATTTTGTTTGGTCATAAGATTTCTTCTGTTGAGGGTGAACTGTTGGACTTGAATTGACTGCAATCCAGTTCCGTGCGGAACCAGGAACCATCCTCACGAGGCGCTTTTGAAGAAGCGGCCTCACTTCGGCTGACTCGGGGCTCCAGTTGGATCTGGGGGATCGCGTTAGGCGGTGTCTCAGCGAAGGTCCAGCCCCTGCGGCTTATTGAGCCGTGCCGAAGACAAGTTGAAACCTCGGATGACGTAATCGAGGAGGCTTTTACCATCATCGCGGCAATCCGTCGAGGTTTAGTTCACGGCCCGGCGGGGTTCCCAAAGATCAGTCAAACCGAAGCCCGATCTCCGGGCTGCACTGCATGGGAGATTCATCCGGTGATGAAATTAGAAGTTGCTGAATAACACGAACACCGCTGCGGCGCGCCTTTTGACTGCTTCGCCGGACGTGCCAACGCAGGCGCTACAAAATCTATTGTCAGTTTAACGTACACCCTTCCGCTGTTGATGACGGCGGGCCGGCGGCCAGATAACGAAGACATTCTATCTGCAATCGGATGGTGAAACGCCTCTGACCGGGATTTGGCAGACCACCATGGTGGTCAGATCAAAATCGAACATCTCAAACAATCGCTCGGATTAACTGTGCGAGGCTCATAGAGCGCCGCTACAAACATTAAGCTGAAACCGTTGGGATTGGGTTCGGACGAGCCTGCCAAACCAAAACCATGGCAACTGAGGTCACTTGCGATGTTGAAGTTTCCCAAAACGTTGGGGCGTGATTTTTGGTGCGGGGATGAACATAGGGTGCTTGCGGCGGCAAGCCCGCGTAAGTGGAACATAGACTTTCAGTCGGTGCGCCCAGTCCCGAAAGCTTTCGGGGCTGATTTGGGAGGGAGCGGAGAACATCTCCGCTGGGCACACAGGCCACTGGCCTATGTTCCACCACGCGCGTCGGCCAGCCGTGTTCATTAGCCGAGCGAAACATCTCTGACCTCTTGCCCCGGCAGTGGAAATGATCAGAGATCCTTCGCTTCGCTCAGGATGACAGTCGCTTCCGGGCCCCCCAAGATCACGCTGACACGGTTGGGCGTGGTTCGGTCGAACGCTTTGAGCCCAGCGCCGCGCGGACGAAATTGTTTCCAAGTTCCCACATTGGTCCGGGAAATTTGCGGCATTCGGTCAGCACGTCGTCAAGGGCGTTAACAAACATGTCCACCTCTTTTTCACCGATAATCAAGGGCGGCAGAATCCTGATCACGTCCATGTTGTGACCCGCGACCTGCGTAAGGATCCGGTGTTTGCTCAACATTTGGCTAACGACCATTTGAGCAAAGAGCGCTTTGTCTATCTTGTGCAAAAGTTTCCAGCCCATTTTGAGTTTCAGTTCCTGAGGCTCCTGAAATTCGATCCCGATCATGAGTCCCTTTCCGCGCACTTCCTTGAGGAAAGAATGTTTTGTGCGAAGCGCATCGATTTTTTCCATCAGCAGCGCCCCCATTTTCGCTGCGTTCTCGACTAGATTTTCGCTGTCGATAATCTCCAGCGCAGCCAGTCCGCAGGCCATCGCCAGATTGTTGCGTCCAAAGGTGCTGGAATGCACTACGCACCGATCCATGCGTGAAAAAGTTTTCTGATAAATGTCGCGACGGGTGATGATGGCTCCGCAGGGGACGTAACCGCCGCTCAAACTTTTCGCAATCGTGATAATGTCCGGCTTCAAATTCCAGTGCTGAAAACCAAACATCTTGCCTGTGCGTCCGAGGCCGGTCTGCACTTCGTCGGAAATCAATAGCGTTCCATACTTACGACAAAGCTCCTCTGCGCGGGCGAAGAAATCCGTTCTAGGGGTTTGACAGCCTTTTCCCTGAACAGTCTCGATCACAAATGCAGCCACTTCGCGTGATCTTAATTGCCGTTCCAGTTCATCGATGTCATCCAGCGACACGCGTGCATCGAATCCTTCCATCAACGGTCCGAAACCTTCGGTAAAACTTTCGCAACCCATCAGCGATAACGAACCGAGACTCAGTCCGTGAAACGCGCTTGTGAGTGACACCGCACGTTTTCGCCCGGTCGCTGCGCGGGCGAACTTCAAAGCTCCTTCCATCCCCTCCGTTCCGGAGTTGCAGAAAAAGACGGCATCCAAATGCGGCGGCGTGCGTTTAACCAGCGCTTCAGCCAGCAATCCGCTCAAAATAGAGCAATCCAACTGAACCATATTTGGCAGGTCGAGATCGAGCACATCCCGGATCGCCTGTTTTACGACGGGGTGATTCCGTCCGAAATTGAAGACACTGTAGCCGCTTAGAAAATCCAGATACGGCTGAGCGTCCATGTCGTACAGATAGGCGCCCTCGGCCCGTGCGTAGACTTTGTCGAAACCGATTACTCGCTGCGCCTGGACCAGCGTGGAATTCACATGGCGCTCATGGAGCTGGTAATTTTCCCCCAGTCGGGCTGCAATAATTTCCTTCAGATCAAGAGCCATTCAGTGACGTTCTGCGATTTGCAGCCGAAACGCAAATGGTGCCGTCCTCGCTCTATTGGGAGCCTCCAAATCTCCGAGGATCGGAGTCAAAATTACGGCTTCCAGTCGCGATACGCCTTGTGCGCCCCGAGTTTCAGGCTTGTCTTGCCCCGATTGTATTTTTCCAGTTGCTCGGCGAGCCATTGAAACCATTCGAACGTCTTGTCCGACCCGGTCCGCGCCCGTTCGTACTCAACATAAGGTCGAATTTTTCGCCAAATCACGCGGATGTTGCCGCCCACCAGATTGTCGACCATCCGCAACGGCACGATCCGCTCAAAAACAGAATACCCCAAAGCCTCGATGACAAGACCCACTGATCTCACTGCTCCAAGCGTCTCCGGATTCGACTCGATCTCTTCCGCGGTCGCATCGTCGCGAATTGTTTGCACAACCAGAAACGAATCGATGTATGCCGGTGTCAACATGGCGTGTACCGCTTCGAGCGCTGCGCGCTCTTCGCGATCACGCCGCAGCCTCCGTGCTTCGACCAAAGCGAAGATCACACCGATGATTACAGTGAGTGCAGTTGCGACGTTCGCCAGCGTCGAAAGGTCCACGGATAAAATTTATTCATGACGACTGCGTTGCCGCCACAAAAAAAGCCGCAGGCCCACAAGAACCTGCGGCTTCTAAGTCAGGTTTGATTACCGATATTAGTCTTCTACTACAACCCGTTTCACCGTACGATGGGAAACCGGGCCCGTGTAATAAACACGAACCTTTTGACCCGCTCGCAAAGGGGCCGTCACCGCTTTACCGGCCGCGTCAACGATGTTCGCAGCGGTACCCAAAGCGAAACTGACAGGACCCTCCTCACCCTTGACAACAATCGTCTTTCCAGGCTCATAGGTAGTCACCGTCCCGGTCTCATACGTTGTGTTCGTTGTCGTCTCTGTTGTGGTTGTCGGTCTGTTTGATGTTGTGGTTTCTTGAGTTGTAGTCGTGCTGGTTTGTGCGAACGCCAGCGGCGCCACCAGCCCACACACCAAAGCAATGATTATTTTCTTCACTTTCATTCCTCCTCCTTGATTAGTTTATCCCAAAGTTCGTGACTCAATGCTCGAACGGACGTTTCATGCAGGTTTTCTTTTCAAGCGTCTGCTTTAGCGCCGCTTTTCCAATGCTTTGCGATTTGTGCGATTGAGGGAAGCCTCTAAATCAGTAACGTTCATCGCCGATGATTCACAAAGCGCCGGAGGCCGATCCAGCGGTTACAGCCGAACTCGTCAAGCAACATGGCCTGACGCCGGAAGAATTTGAGCGGATCAAGAGAATCCTCGGCCGAGAGCCGAATTTTACTGAACTGGGAATTTTCTCCGTAATGTGGAGCGAGCACTGCTCGTATAAAAATTCGAAGAAGGAACTTAAAAAATTTCCGACTGCAGGCGCGAATATTCTGGTGAGAGCCGGTGAGGAAAATGCGGGTGTAGTCGACATCGGCGACGGCTGGGCAGTCGCTTTCAAAATGGAGAGTCATAATCATCCCAGCGCAATCGAACCTTTTCAGGGGGCAGCTACTGGAGTCGGCGGGATCATCCGCGACATTTTTACGATGGGCGCTCGTCCGGAGTTTTGCCTCAATTCGCTGCGGTTTGGGCCGATCGTAGCGCATGCCTCTGGTTCGCCAGAGGACGAATCTGCCGTGGCGGACTTGGACAGAAATGAATCACGCAAGCGAGACGCATGCGCTACAATCGCAGCTAACCGCCGCCTTTTTACCGGAGTGGTGTCCGGTATCGCGCATTACGGCAATTGCATCGGTATTCCAACGATCGGCGGAGAGATTTCTTTTGACGAAAGTTTCGAGGGCAATCCGCTGGTAAACGTCTTTTGTCTTGGCGTATTGCGTCACGAAGAACTCGCTCGCGGCAAAGCGGAAGGCAGCGGCAATCCTGTCTTCTACGTCGGCGCCGAAACGGGCCGCGACGGTCTTGCCGGCGCCGCGTTTGCCTCACGTGAATTAACGGAGCAATCGCGCGAAGATCGGCCTGCGGTGCAAGTGGGCGATCCGTTCAAGGAAAAATTACTGCTGGAAGCCTGTCTCGAATTAATCGCTACCGATGCGGTTGCAGGAATTCAAGATATGGGCGCGGCAGGACTTACTTGCTCGACGTGTGAAACAGCCAGCCGCGGTGGTAGCGGAATCGAAATCGATCTGGCCAAAGTTCCAAAGCGGGAACCAGGCATGACGCCGTATGAAATCATGTTGAGCGAATCGCAGGAGCGAATGCTCATCATTGCTAAACGCGGGCAGGAACATGTCGTTCGTAAGGTATTCGATAAGTGGGACGTGCCATGCGCAGAAATTGGCCAAGTGACGGATGACGGCCTCATGCGCGTCCGAAATAACGGCACAATCGCAGCGGAAATTCCCGCTAAAGCGCTCGCTGACGAAGCGCCGCTGTACTCTCGCGAGGCTAAATCCCTCCTGTAGCCGCGTCCCTGTGGGACGCGCACTCGTCGCTCATAGAGCGACGGCTACAAGAAATCGACAGTCACGAAGCTCTCCGGCAGCTCCTTCGCGACCCCACCATTGCATCCAAAAACTGGGTTTATCGTCAGTATGATCACACAGTTCGTACGGGAACGGTAGTTAAACCCGGATCCGATGCTGCTGTGTTCCTCGTTCGTTACGCGAACAAGATTCTGGCCGCGACTACTGATTGCAATTCACTCTACTGCGCGCTCGATCCGCGCGGAGGCGGCAAAATCGCCGTGGCCGAAGCTGCCCGCAATCTCACCTGCTCTGGCGCTCGCCCACTCGCCGTAACCGATTGCCTGAACTTCGGCAATCCCTACAAGCCGGAAAATTTCTGGCAGTTGCGCGAAGCCGTTGAAGGCGTGGCTGAAGCTTGTCGCGCGTTTGGCACGGCTGTAACGGGTGGAAATGTTTCGCTATACAACGAAAGCCCGGGCGGTGTGGTGGATCCGACACCAACGGTCGCGATGGTGGGATTGATTGATGACGAAAAGCTTATCACCACGCAGTGGTTCAAAGACGAAGGCGACGTGATTATTTTGGTGGGCACTGTAGCCGGGGGCGCTGACCCCGACCGGGAAGAGACTGACCAAACGAAAAGAGCCGAGGTCAACGCCCTCGGCTACATGCTTGGCGGCTCGCGGTATCTGAAAGTTTGCCATGGATTGAAAATCGGTCCGCCACCGCGAATCGATCTCTCCCACGAGATCAAGGTGCAAAACGCGGTGCGCGGTTTGATTCAGGCGGGCTTCGTCAAAAGCGCACACGATTGTTCCGAAGGCGGACTCGCAGTCGCCCTCGCCGAATCGTGTTTCAACCCGGAAAAACTGCTGGGAGCGGAAATCAATGTAGCGCCGGCCTCCGGTTCGCCACAGGACGAATCCGCCGAGGCGAACTTGCGTGATGAAGAGGATCGCAAGCGGGACGCATGCGCTACACTCTTCAACGAATCGCAGTCGCGTATTGTTATTTCAGTCGCCGCTGCAGATTTGGACAAGGCTGATTTCGGTTTTGCGTCAGAAAGGATGTTCCTTTTCAAGAACTTGGGCAGGGTCAGAGGCAATCAACTGCGAGATTCAAATCAACGAACAAGCGATTTCTTTGGTCAGTTAGCCGACCTTTATGACGATTGGTTCAACGCGATTCGCCGTGCGGTAGGAGAAGAGGAAAGCATTCCGAGCTTGTGATTACAGAAAAGGCACGATTGAATACGCCTTAACTTGGATGAATTGTTTAGCGTGAATTTCCCCTCGAACAGATCTGACGTGGACCAGATGCCCGACGCTAGCGTGCTTCCGCAGCACGAGTGTGGCCTTTTCGGCCTGTTCGGCCACCCGAACGCCGCCGTACTGACGTACTACGGACTGTTCGCGTTGCAGCATCGCGGCCAGGAAAGCGCCGGGATCGTGACCAGCAACGGTCCGGGCACGAGTTTTCTCATGCACAAGGACATGGGGCTGGTGTCACAGGTCTTTGGCCAGGAAGAATTGGCAAGATTAAAGGGGACGCGCGCGATCGGCCACACGCGTTATTCCACGACCGGCACCAGCACGATTAAAAACGCGCAACCCTTCGTGGTCGATTGCATTCGCGGCCAGATAGCAATTGCGCACAACGGCAATCTCATTAACGCGGATCTGTTGCGTGACGAATTGGAACGCAAAGGATCAATTTTCCAGACGACGGCCGACAGCGAGATAATTTTGCATCTTCTGGCGCAACCATTGGACAACGGCAGTAGCGCGCTTGCGCCTCTGCGGCGGATCGAAGGGGCATTCTCACTTCTTATCATGAGCGAACGTGAATTGATCGCCGTGCGTGATCCATTTGGCTGGCGACCACTTTCACTGGGAAAACTGGATGATGCCTATGTGGTGGCATCGGAGACATGCGCGTTTGATTTGATTCATGCAGAGTTCATTCGCGACGTCGAGCCGGGCGAAGTTCTCATCATCGATGAGAGCGGTTTGCGTTCGGAGTTCCCTTTCGAACCTCAACAGCCGGCTTTCTGCATGTTTGAGTACGTTTATTTCGCCCGACCGGACAGCAAACTCAGTGGCGTGAACGTCGGCAAAGTTCGGACTGAAATGGGACGCGAACTTGCCCGCAGATTTCCGGTTGAAGCCGACATCGTCGTCCCGGTGCCGGATTCCGGAAATTACGCCGCGCTCGGATTCGCGGAGCAACTCAACATTCCTTTTGCGCATGCATTCGTCCGGAACCACTACATCGGGCGCACATTCCTGCAGCCCAGCCAATTGATCCGCGATTTCGACGTGCGCGTGAAATTAAATTTGATCAAGGAGATGGTCGCCGGAAAACGCGTCGTGGTTATAGACGACTCGATCGTGCGCGGCACCACGGCGCGCGCGCGTGTCGTGAATTTGCGCGAAGCCGGGGCAAAAGAAGTGCACATGCGCGTCAGTTGTCCGCCACATCGATTTGCCTGCCATTACGGCATCGATTTTCCAGATCCCGAAAAACTGATCGCCAACCAGATGTCCATGGATGACATCTGCAAATACCTGGGTGTGGACAGCCTTGGTTATCTCGACGTCGAAGGAATGGTGCGCGCGACCGGCAGACCGTTGAACACTTTTTGTCTGGCCTGCTTCAATGGCGACTATCCCCTGCCCGTCGATCCTGCGCTGGACAAGTTCATCATGGAACGCCGCGAGCAACGCGCCAAAGCGCTGGCCGATCAGGAAGCGCAACCCACGTTGTTCACGGATCTGAAGTAAAGCTTGTCATTCCGAGCGAAGCGCAGCGGAGTCGAGAAATCCCGTGCTCTTACCTTGAACGCCGCGCAGCCGGATCCCTCAACTTCGCTCGGGATGACAACGGCGTACGCGCGCGCGAGTGTGGATGTCGATCTCGGGAACCGGCTGAAGCGCCAAACGTCAGTCGCTGATATTACTTCCTGTGTGCGATTGGGCAGAGTTTGTCGGGCGACCTCCAGCTCTGTCGGTGCACCATCGTGCTGCCACCGCCCACGCAGCAACGTCTCTGCGGTCCGAAGCGGGGGGCAAGCTTCAGCTGCACAGCCGCCCTTCCGCCCAGAACCTCTCAGTAGATCGTCTTCGGTTCCGGGCCGGCTAGGATTTTTTGGAACCGCGGGTTGTTTCGCAGCGAATCCCATTCCCGGCGCAGACGAAGATCAGCGACAGTGATGTCTGACGCAGGCTCCCCTCCCGAACCCACCGCGCCGGGAGTACTCAGAAGACGCTCAATCAGTGGGATCGCCTGCTCCTGGTCGCCAACGAGTGCATACACCAGGGCGAGATTGGCCGCCCAAGCAGCGCCATGAAACGCGTTCTGGGTTTCTGGCTCGAGTTCGATCGCTCGACGACTTTCGCGAATCGCATCCGCCTTCCTCTGCATATAGGCATACAGTAACGCGAGTTGGGCATGACGGTCTGGAGCGTCGGGATCGTCACGCACCCCCTTTTCGATATCCGGTTTTGCGGCGGCGAAATAGCGCTGCGCGGATTTGGTGTCGCCGCGCGCGAAGGCGGTGCGCCCTTGGTAGAAGCTTTTCGGAGGCTCTCCGGGATGAGGAAAATCTTCCAAGGGAGAATGTGTCGCGATGTTTTCCGCGGCGGCATAATCCCGTGCCACCATAGCCATATCCCAGCGCGCCTCAGTTACCCTTCCCTTGCGATCACTGGCGGGAGGAATCTTTTGCAGAATTTGTCGGGCGGCGGCGGGATTGTTGTTGCGAAACAATTCGAGGTAAGCAAGCCCGATCTTCGGCGACGCGAAATCCGCCGTGATCTCCAGAGCGCGTTCATAAGAGGCAGCGGCGGCACGCCAGGCCCGCATGAAAAGGTAATTATTGCCGGCGAGAAAAGCGTTGCTTGCGTTGAGAGGATCGAGAGATTGGGCGCGTTCAAAGTTGGCCACCGATTCGCGCCAGCGTCCCTGTCGCCGATAAATGCCAGCAATGTAACTGTAGATCTCAGCGTTATTGGGAGAACTGCTAGCCACAAGCTCGAATTGCTTAAGCGCCGCATCGTAATTCTTATCTCCCAGGTAGAGGCAAAGAGCTAAAGCCATATGGCCTTCAGGCAAGGTCGGGGACAACCGTATAGCTTCCTCCGCCTCGGCGCGCGCTTTCGCCTTACGCGCCTGGTGCTGCTCGGGGCCGAGCATCGAGGAAGTCTCGCTATTGAGAATAGAAGCTCGCGCATAGGCCAGGGCAAAACCGGGATCAAGCGTGGTGGCTTGCATGTAGAGCTGCTCCGCAGCGACTGCATCTTCCGCCCAGTAATTGACCGATCCCTCGCGTCCGAGAGCCATCAGGTAAAAGGTGTAGGCTTCCGCGTTGGCAGTGGGTCTGGCTTCCAGACGTGCTTTTTCGTCCGGAGCCAGTTTTGCTCGAAGAGCGGTTGCGATCTGTGTTGCCAGCTCACCTTGCAGACCAATTGAATCGGCCAGAGTCCGGTCGTAGCGCTCCGCCCAGACGTGCCGGTCATTGCGCGCGTCGATTAACTGAGCGGCAACGAGCACGCGATTACCCGTGCGGCGAACGCTCCCTTCGAGAATATTTGCCACGCCTAACGCCCGACCGATCTCACGCATGTTGCGCGCGCTGGCTTTTCGGTAAGCCATCACGCTCGTACAGGCTGATGACTTTCAGGTCATGAATCTGGGCCAACTTGGTCAAAATATCGTCCTGCACACCGTCAGCAAAGGCTGCGTTTTCTTTCTGCTCGCTCAAATTTTCAAACGGCAGAACGGCGATGCCAGTTGTTAGTGGACGATGGATTAGTTCGCTTCTCCAAATGTTCCATCCAACAGCTGCTGCCAGCGCAACCAGCGATGCTAGCAACAGCGCACTCGTTGGATTGCGTCGCATCCATTTCCCGGAGCGCGCGAGCAGTCCCGCGCGGCGCGCACAAATGGCGCGTGCCGCGCAGAAGCGGTCGAAATCATCGGCGAGAGCGGCAGCGGAGGGGTAGCGCCAAGCGGGTTCTTTTTCGAGGCACTTGAGGCAAATCGTTTCGAGATCGGGCGGGATACTACGGTTCGTTAGACGCGGATGCGGCACCGGTTGTTCGGCAGCGCGACGCAATACTTCCATCGGTGTGTCGCCGGTGAATGGCGGCTGGCCGGTGAGCAGGTGATACAGAATTGCGCCCAGACCATAGACGTCGGCGCTCGCAGTTACCGTGTGCGAAGCGCTCGCCTGTTCCGGCGCCATGTAGAACGGCGTGCCCAGCACTCCGATGGTCTCGGTTAAATTGCGTTCCCTTGCCAGCCACTTGGCGAGACCGAAATCGCTCACGTACGGTTTGCCTGCGCTGTCGAAAAGCACGTTCCCCGGCTTCAGGTCGCGATGCAGAATGCCGCGCTCGTGCGCATAGTGGACAGCGCGCGCCAATGCCGCAACCAGCGCCGCCGCATTGCGCGGTTTTGCTCGATACTGGCCTAATCGATCCGCAAGCGTGCCGCCTTCCGCGAACTTCATGCTGTAAAACGGCGCACCATCGTGCTCGCCCACGGCGTAAATTGGCAGAATGCATTCGTGCTCCAGAGTCGCCGCCGCTTCCGTTTCGGCGCGGAACCGTTTCAGCGCGTCCGCAGAGCCGACATGCGTCGGTAAAATCATTTTCAACGCCACAATGCGCGCGGGAGCACACTGGCGCGCACGATAGACGATTCCCATTCCACCGCGGGCCACTTCATTCAACAGCTCGTAATCTTGAATGCGACTGCCGCTACTGGATACTTCGAGGTCGCCTTCTTCGATCGCCGTGGTCAACAAACACGCCGGGCACAACCCGGCAGGCGATTCTGCGCGGAAAGTCGCCCCGCAAGTTTCGCAGCTTTCGCGTGTTGCGCCTGTCGCCACGATCAAAACGCCTGTTGCCCCGCACGCGCGAAGACGCTGCGCAGCCGGCGCAGTTCATCGTCCACCTCGTGCGGTGCGCTCACCGTCTGGATGACCTCGCGCCGGACCGCGCTCGCGAATTGTTGTCGCAAGCGGTAGATCAGCGTCTTCACCGCGCCGAGCCCGATGTTCATCCGGTCCGCCACTTCCTGGTAGCTGGCGTATGGTTTCATTCCTCCAAGAAAAGGCGACAGCGCTTCGAACAGATTCGCCTTTCCTTCCGCGGCGAAGTCTGCGCGGACCTTGTCGAGTGCGCGCTCTAGTACGACGCCGGCCCAGCGAGCATCGAGCACTTCATCCGGCGCCGCTTCATGATCCATGCGCAGATGATGGAGCTCCTCGACTTCAAGCTCATTCGTCGAAATGAATTGCATTCCCCCGCCCCGTTTCAAAGTGTGCTGCTCCACGTGTTCATCCGCCAGGCAGCGCTTCAGCGCGCCGAGGAGGAAACTGCGGAAGCGCCCCCTCTCCCGCGAAGCGCGCCGGAGCGTCTCGTTTTCTAACAGGTGCTGGAAAAACGTTTGCGTTAAATCTTCGGCGTCGTGCCTCGGATGGTCACTGCGGCGCAGGTAAGCGTAAATGGGTCGCCAATAGATTCGGCAAAGTTCGGCCATTGCCGTGTGCGCACGCGCCGGGGTCGCAGCTCCAGCGGCGATGACCACGCTCCACGCGGTTTCCGCAAAACGCGCATCCGTTGCGTCGGATACACTGGGTTGAGCCATCTCCGCATCTTACGCATAAATCCAACATTGTGCGACAAGCTCGTCCGACTGTTATGGCATTACCGAGCATACGAATTTTAAAATTGTTTCGACACGGAGGCGCCGATGCCCGGTCGATGCTACCGAGTGATTCAGGGAACGGCGGCGTGGTGCCGCCGCTCCCTGGTGAATCGTATTGACTGCTGTTTACTCAAACCGGGTTCCAGTCGCCCTGCCGCAAAGCGTGGCGATTAGATTCCCATTAGCGTCGAAGATCTGGATCGTGGCGCTATAGGTGAAGCTATTTGCGTCAGTGAGACTCACGTTCGCGGTGGGGACAACTGAGCCGACGAAGATGCCATTCCCGTCGTAGCGATAATTCACCACCCGAAACGAGTAATTCTGAGTACCCGGCTCGCGCTGCCAGAGACCATACTCGGGCGTATCAAAAGGACCTGTGACAGGAGATTTGGTGGCGCCAGTGACGGTCCCGTCCCGGTGAAAGGTCATTATGGCTGGGAAAGACGGTCCCAACTGCTGGTTGGGATCCTGACAGTTGACCCCTTGTCTGGTTACCTGCCACACGCCTTCGATGGTGGGGGTTGCTGCTCGCGAGGTTGCTTTATCCGCGCTCCACACCAGTGAAGTGCTCACAGCCAGGCCGAGAATGATAACTGCTATTTGCGTTTTAAGTTTCATGTTTTGTTCCTTTGGTTGATTTGATTTTCTTGTTTTGGCCGTCTTTGACTGCTCATGATGAGAAATCAGTTGTGGCTGTTCATTTCCTCTTCTCTCCAGATCGCGCCGGAAAAGTTTCAGGAAATCTTTTAAAGCGACCACGGATCACACGGATACCACGGATGAAATTGACAGAGGCCAGACACGAATTACACCCGCCTTCGCCGCGCTACGGCGAGGCAGGCGAATTCACACGAAAGATGCAGAGATTTTGGTGAGGACTAGTGCAATTTTGTGCCCGTGTTGGGCTGTCCATCTTGGCAATCAGCTCAAGCGCCAGCGCATCTTGTGAAATTCGGTGCGTTGGCATAGACTCAAAAGCATGAATGTCGCCATACCGGAACGACTCGAGCGCGCCGTGAGAGAGAAAGTTGCCAGTGGCAAATATCGCTCACCGGAAGAACTTGTGACGGAAGCCGTTTCGCGACTGATTGAAGAAGAAGAGGATGCGCCGCGAGATATGTCATGGTTGGAAAAAGAGTTGCAGGCCGGGCTCGATAGTCCGGCGCGAGAAATGACGGAAGCCGATTGGGAGCAGTTGCGGCAGCGCATCGAGCGTCGCGTGAGCGTATCGTAGCAGAACACATGGCCCGGCTTTTCGTCCGTGAGCAAGCGTGGGCCGATCTCGAAGAACTTGGCACATTCATCGCGAGAGATAATCCTGCTGCAGCCGCTGAAGTCGTGCGCCAGCTTCGTCTCTCTTTCGAACAACTCGCCTGCATGCCACAGTTGGGCCGTGCAGTTGGAAATATCAAGACGACCGAACAGCTACGAATGTGGTTATCGCCTGCGTTCCGCAATTACTTGGATCTTCTACCGCGAACTTCAGGATGGCGTGGAAATTGTGCGTGTCCTACACGGCGCGCGGGACATCCAGCGAATCCTGGAAGATTCCCGAACCGCTTACGAATTCGCTCTATGAAAAACAAGAAAGCTTATGCGTCTGCGGGCGTTGATGTCGATCTGGCAAACAAGCTAAAGCGCGGCATTGGCGCGTTCGTTAGGCAAACGCACGGCCCTCAGGTGCTCGGAAAAATCGGCGGATTTGGCGGATTATTTCGCGCGAGTTTTCCCGGGATGCGCGAACCGGTGTCTGGTCGCCAGCATTGATGGCGTCGGCACGAAATTGAAGATCGCCTTCGCCAATGAACAAGCACGACACGGTGGGCGCGGATCTGGTGAACCACTGCGTCGATGACATTGCGGTTCTTGGCGCGCGTCCGCTTTTCTTTCTCGATTATATCGGCTGCGAGAAGACTCGAGCCTCGCGTGTTCCGGCAGTTACTTCGCGGCTTTTCCCGTGCCTGCCGTGCCGCGGGTTGCGCGTTGCTCGGGGGCGAGACTGCGCAAATGCCGGGAATGTATCGCAAGGGCGAATACGATCTCGCAGGCTGCATCGTTGGCGTCGTCGATCGAACGAAGATCATCGATGGCAGCAAGATCAAACCGGGCGATGTCGTTCTCGGTCTTGCTTCAAACGGCCTGCACACAAACGGCTACTCGTTGGCGCGAAAAATCTTGTTCCAGAACAATGCGACTCAAACCAGATTCGCGCCTGCCCGGCTCGACAGGCAGCGTCGGGAAGAGAATTGCTGCGGGTGCACAAGAATTATCAGCCGCTCCTGGCAAAAGTTCCAAGCGGCGTGATTAAAGGCCTGGCCCATATCACCGGCGGCGGGCTCATTGACAATCTGCCGCGCATTTTGCCAGAAAATTGTGATGCAGTGATAGACACCAGAAAATGGCGTGTTCCGCGCATTTTCCAAATCCTGCAGGAAAACGGAAACGTCGATCGTCAGGAGATGTATCAGGTTTTCAACATGGGCATCGGAATGGTGGCAATCGTGCCCGAGCGAGATGCAAACCGTGCGGCTTCGGTATTGCACGCGAAACCAATTGGTCGTGTTGAGCGCGGATCGGGGAAAATGCAATTGAAGTTTTGATGCACGGCCACAAGGAACGACGGTCCGCCAAAGGACGGATTCGGCCGCGGCGAACTTGGGCAGCCCCGAAAGCTTTCGGGGCTGGGAAGCCGTCATTCCTTGAAGCCTACCCTGGTAGCTGAGGCGAGGCCGGATCGGTCGCATTCACTGCAACCTCGAGTTCTGGTTCTGGCTGTGGCGCGACGGTTTTGGGTTTGCGTATCACCCGCTGCAGACCCGCTCGCAGCGCAGCAAGTTCAACCAGTTCGGCTACTCGCGATTTTAACGCGCGCGCCCGGGTTGCCAGAAAAACCAGAAAAAGCCCGTAACCAACGATAAACCACAGGTCGAGGTGGGAAACGTTGAGCTGACGGTAAATCAACAAGCTGATCGCCAGCAGATTAAAAATGATCGCGGTGATCACCATCCGGTTACGAAGCCGCACACGAGTCAAACATTTTCCGCCTCCGTGATATTCGGTGACAGTTTGCAGCGAGATGCTCCACCAGAAGTTGCCGTAGATTTGGATGTCCCAATCGTTCCACCCGCTGTCACTGGAATATCGCCACCCTTCTTCCTCCAGCAGTTCAAACAGCGCACCCAGCAAATAGTGTCGGTCTCTTCCCTGCTCGCTCCAAAATGTCGGGCGACTCAGGCTGCCTCCGCGTACGCGTTCGGGTAAATTCTCGTGTTTTCGAATCACGTTTGCCGGGGTGCGTTTAAACCGGAGCCATGTGAAATAGCGCGAAAACCCGCGCACCAGCGGTTGCATGAATGCCAGAATCATGACCAGCAGGCGCGCATGCACTGTGTCGAATTTCGGTTCGATGCGCGCGCGCACCATGTACGAGAGCGCCACGCAAAACGTGCCGCCTACCATAAGATACGGAACAATGCGCAGACGCCGGAAGGAAAATGCCGAGGCCAAAAAGGAAGATCGTCAGCGCAACCCATTCAATGCTGCTCAAGTACGCCGCGACGTCTGATTGCGGAACTGGATAAATCGATTGGAAGAATCCTTCGCCGAAAATCCCGTGATAAATCACCGGGCGGTTAACGAACCAACTGAACCGAGTACCGCCGTAGATTTGGCCGCGCCATTTCGCCGTGCCGGTCGGGCCGAAAAAGATCAGATGTTTAAAACGCAGCAGCGATTCGGCTTCGCCATAGCCGTCCTGCTGTTTCATAAAAGCGCGAAGCGTAAACCGTCGATAGTGCCAAACGATCGCGGTCGGGCTGAAAGCAATGACTCGTCCCGCCTGTTGAATTCGCCAGCAGAAGTCGACGTCGTCTCCCGCCTTGCGATATTCGGGATCGAAGCCACCAACAGCTTCAAACGCCCAGCGGTAAAAAGCCATGTTACAGCCGGGAATGTGCTCGGCCACTGTGTCCGTGAGCAGAACATGATTCGGCCCGCCCGGCGCCCCCGCAACGCACGCTTGAATCCAGTTTTTTGCCGGTGGCGTGATGTTCGGCCCGCCCACTCCGGCGTAATCCCCGCTCACCAGCGTGCCTATTAGATAGTACAGCCAGTCGGCGTCCGCCATGCAGTCCGAATCGGTATAAGCCAAAACTTCGCCTTTGGCGGCAGCCGCACCGGTATTGCGGGCATGACTCAATCCGTGATTGGTCTGATGAATGTAACGCACCCGCGGAAACTGCGCGGCGACGTATGCGGTGTCGTCGGTGGAACCGTCGTCCACAAGAATCACTTCGTAGTCGGGATAATTGAGTTTGCCTAACGAATCAAGGCAGGCAGCGAGAGTGCTGGCTCCGTTATAGGAACAGACTATCACCGACACCATGGGACTGCGTGGCAACGGAAAATGAGGCAAAGTCGAATCGTTTTGCCCGAGCTTCCCCTGAATAGCGTAAAACGCCTTCTTCGGCATGCGCTCACGCGTGACGAGGCCAAATGCCCAATCCGTCACTTCCTGGCCGCCGGTAAACCATTCGTCAGTCCATGTGAAAAGAATGGTGCCGGCCAGACCGCATTTCACCACGCTGTCGATATGCCAACCAAGCATTTCCGCCTGCTCTTCCTGGGAATGCCGGATGGTGTCCATGCCGAATTCGCCCAGGATCAGCGGATGCTCGCCAGTAAGATTTTGCAATCGCAGCAGGTAACCCTCGAAATCGCGCTGATTGTGCAGGTAAACGTTGAAACAGGAAAAGTCCGCGTTTTGCGGCAACAGATATTCGGTCGGGGGATATGTCGCGTACGAAAAGAGCGCCTCGGGATCGGTCGCACGGCCGATCTGAATCAATTCCTCGACAAATTCAGTTACTCGCGCGGTTCCAAGCCAGCGCGCCATCGTGCTGGAGATTTCGTTCCCTACGAGATAACCAAAAATTGCCGGATGCCCGGCGTGCGCTTTCACCGAAGAGCGGACGTTGTCGACGATCTGTTTGCGCGTGGATCGCTGACGCAGAAATTCGATGTGCTTTTCCCAGGGAAGCGTCACTAGCACCCGCATCCCCGCAGCAGCGCAGCGATCAAGAAACCAGCGTGGCGGCGAGTGATAAATGCGCACGACGTTCAAACCCGCCTCACCCATCAACGCAAGATCGACGTCCACCTGCTCAGGCCGGCCCAGATAATTTCCGTCCGCGTCCGGCTTAAACGGACCGTAGGTCACCCCTTTAACAAAAAACTTTCTGTCTCCGTCGAAGAAAAATTTTGCCGCGGGTCGGATTCGCGAATTTACTGTTTGTGTCATCTCGAGTGGGAGTCACTGCCAAGCCGTAGCATTTTCCGAATACCTGGAAACATCCCTCGATGTTCGACGGAACTTAATCAAGAGATTCCTCGACTTCGCTCGGAATGACAACCATCGCGAGGAGGAGTGCGGTGCAGGCCATGGAGCAAGGGCGTGTCTAGATCGGTTGAGTTTTAAGTGCAGCGCTGTCGGGACGCTTTACGAATGGCGCCACACTACGGTTGGATTATGGATTCACTAAGGCTTCGCGTAGCACAGCACCGGTGTATTCGATGTCCTCCGTCGTGTGCGCCACAGAAATAAAACCAGTCTCGAATTGCGATGGGGCGAAATAAACTCCGCGTTTCAAACAACCGTGGAAAAACCGGCCGAACCTCTTGAGGTCGCTTCGCTGCGCGCCGGCTAGATCAACAATCGGACCCGGGGCAAAGAACAGACAAAACATCGAACCTAACCGGTGAAACGTGATGTCGATTTTGGCCCTGTGAATCGCGTCACGCGCGACCTCTTCATATTGCGCGCCTGATTGTTCGAGCAATTTCCAACCATTGATCCGATCAAGCTCACGCAGTTGCGCCAAACCGGCAGCAAGCGCGAGAGGGTTGCCCGATAATGTTCCCGCCTGGTACACAGGGCCATCCGGCGAAAGCTGGTCCATCACGTCAGCTCTTCCGCCGAAAGCGCCAACGGGTAATCCGCCTCCGATTATTTTTCCTAAAGCGGTCAGATCCGGTTTTACCCCATAAAATTCCTGTGCGCCTCCGCGCGCCACCCGAAACCCAGTGATCACTTCGTCAAAAATCAGAAGTGCGCCGTTTTTCGAACATTCCTCTCGCAAGACGGACAGAAACGTCTCTCCAGGAAAATAAAGTCCGGCGTTCGCCGGTATCGGCTCGACAATTACCGCCGCGATTTCGCCTTCATTTTCTTGAAACGCTTTTTTCAACAGCTCGGGACTGTTGAACGGCAGCGAGATTGTGAGATTGGAAAACGCGTTCGGAACACCAGCGCTGCTCGGATGTCCGTGAGTTAGCGCGCCACTTCCGGCTTTTACCAGGAGCGGATCCGCATGTCCGTGGTAACAACCGTCGAACTTGATGATCTTGGCGCGCCCGGTAAACGAGCGCGCGAGTCGGAGGCACGACATTGTCGCTTCCGTACCGCTGTTCACCATTCGCACTTTCTCGATCGACGGCATCCATTCGCAAATCAATTCCGCCATTTCAACTTCAAGCGGGTTTGGAATTCCAAAACTCAGTCCGCGCGTGGCAGCGTCGCATACAGCATCGACGACCACCTTCGGCGCGTGCCCAAGAATCGTCGGTCCCCAACTGCCGACGTAATCGATGTATTCATTTCCATCGACGTCCCAAATCCGTGCGCCGTCCCCGCGTGCAACGAAGAACGGTTCGCCGCCGACGTTGCGAAACGCGCGTACCGGCGAATTGACGCCGCCGGGGATGCGTTTTTGCGCGCGAATGAAAAACTCGGGTGACTTCGTCACGCAGTCATGATAACCGGATTCGTTGAAGCGTTAAAGCGCTGAAGGGTTGCAGCGGAAAACTTGTCGGGCGTTCGCCGCGGCGAACGCCGGGGGCTTGACTCCGAAAGTTTTCGCCAGTTGATACAAGCGCCGCCACAACGATATTGTCCGCTCTCAAGAAAGCTGGCGGGGTAGCCAAGTGGTAAGGTCGCGGTCTGCAAAACCGCTATTCGCGGGTTCGATTCCCGCCCCCGCCTCAAGATTTCGGCCGGATTCGAGGCACACCGAAGTTTTCATTCCATCCGCCGGTTCGATTTTGCTGTCACCCGACAGCTCACCTTACGGGCTTCGTCTATGTCGCTCGGTTCCCACCGGCTCCATTCCCGCCCCCGCCTGAAGATTTCGCCCGGGTTCGAGGCACACCGAAGTTTTCATTCCATCCGTGTCTTCCATTGCCCCCCGCCCAGGTTGCTTCAGCGGGGAGAAGTCCTCCGACTGATTTCAGATCCGCTTAATGACGCCAAGTTTTGAAAAAGACCGCGACGATGACGCTTTATCGTGCACGCAGGTCGTTGCCATCCCGACAATTCCGGCAAACGCTACGAAGATTTCAGGTAATAATCTTCCGATATTCATTCGGACTTTCTTTCTTCGTGACTATCGAAACCACGAAGGACGATAGTCAACACCACGCCCAGGACGATGAGTAGCCCGCCAGCGAAGAATATGAAAAACCTAATCCGATTTGTTTTCGGGGCAGCCTGTTCTTTCACCTTGATCGGCTCGCGCTGTGGCGCGGCGGTGGCAGTAGGAGTGGGACGAAAGCGTTCCTGAACATCTTTCGGGAGTTCAACGAAATACACCTTTGAAATTCCCGTTTTAGTTCTAAGCACAATCCCATCCGCTTCGACACGCATAATCGTGGCGTCTTTGTATACCTTGCCCTTGACGGTTACGAAGTCCTCAGCCAGCGCGACTGGCGCTGACAGAATCGCCAGGATCGCGAGCGTTTTTGCCCAGCATTTCACGTGGCCACGATTCTGGCGCTTTTGTTCTCTAACGACAATGCCAAAGTGATATATTCCAAGCCGCCGAACCGCGTTAGCGTTGACTAGGCACTCCGACGACAAGGGGATATGAATGGGACGAGTGAACACGGCTATTCACGGCGTCACTCACGCACAAGCGCCCAGTCGACGCCGATGATGCGCTTTTCCGCAAAGCGCTTCAGCGATTTTGGGAAAACCAGATAGCGCGCTTCCTTAGTTTCCTTCAAACCGACAATTCCGAAATCGGTTCCGCTTTCACTTTTCAAGACCGTCATGACACGATTTTTCTTAATCTGCACTTGAAAGTGGCGATCAGCCGATGGCTTCTGCCAAAGCGTGTAAACCTGTGGCTTTCCGCTTTCTTCGACGACCTGCGAGAAGCGAGCTGTTTTCACTTTAACGAGCTTCATGGTAGAAATGGCGTCTGCGGCGCGCCCGGCGATCGCGCCCTACCGAAAAGGAAAAGCCCGCCAGAGAACTACGGCAAGGAGGATCATACTACCGTTGCTGCATTCCTGCCCTGGCGGGATTTGCACGTCCTCAATCCATAGCCCCTGACGGAAAGCGAATTTGCGCGCGAGGATCACACCGCGCAACTCGGAAACGATATTAATAGCACTTGGCGGCAAACTTTTGTTCGAACCACGTGGATGAATCACCCAGTGTTAACGCCGTTTCTTTCAATTCAATCTAGAGCGAGAAGACTGGACGCTTTTTGAGCAGCCAGACCTGGTCAACAGAATTAGAGCATTTGACAGCAGATGGCGCTTCTGTTTGCATCGACGCCGTGAAATGGCCAGCGTTACTTTTGCTTCTCAGTTTACTCGCTGCAGCAACCTCCTGCACAACGCTTGTTAATCGACGCGATCTCTACAGCCCGGAGCCCGCGCCTGATTCCTTGGAAACGGCGCGGCAATGGTACGGCGTGACATCAACGACTACGTTCACGCGAACGCGCGTGCAAAGAACAGAGGTTACAGCGCCGGACTTCCGGTATTAGAAAATCAGCCGCTCTCAGCCGAACGGGAGGTTTGCCTTGACGCGCGCCGCATCCGTTCGATCGACGCATGCTGCTTTGGCCAACCGCCGTTTACGTTTGGCGCTTTTCGCAGACAACAAATGCCGTCGTGAAGAACGCGACCTTAAGACTTTACCGCGTGCGGTAATCTTGAAGCGCTTTGCCACTGCTTTGCGCGTTTTGCTGCGTGCGACGGACTTCGGCATAGGGTCAGGAAGGTAATTGGCGGACGCCCAATGACAAATTGTTTTGTAGGGCCGTCTGTGTCAGACGCCAGGATTGGCGTTTTGCAGAAACGCCCTACAATTTCGAAATGGCAAACGCCCTCACAGAAAAGCCGCAGGTGATTATTGTGGGAGCGGGGTTTGGCGGGCTTGAAGCGGCGAAGACCCTTGCCTGTAAACATGTGCGCCTCACAGTGATCGATCGCACCAACTACCACTTGTTTCAGCCGCTACTCTACCAGGTAGCAACGGCCGCACTCTCACCGGCCGACATTGCCGCGCCCATACGCGCAATTTTGAGCGCATGCAAGAATGTCGAAGTGCTCCTTGCGGAGGTGGAATCGGTGGATGTAAAAGCCAAAAAGATAAGAACCACGGACAGAGTTTTTGATTACGACTTTCTCATCCTCGCCACAGGGGCACGGCATTCCTATTTTGGGCACGACGAGTGGGAAAAGGTTGCGCCGGGATTGAAGAGCCTGGAGGACGCCGTTGAACTTCGCCGGCGCATTCTTTTGGCGTTCGAATTCGCCGAGGAAACGACAGACGAAGCGGCGCGCAAGGCGGCCATGAACTTTGTTGTCATTGGCGGCGGACCGACTGGCGTCGAAATGGCCGGCGCCATCGCCGAAATCTCTCGATACACGCTGGCCAGGGACTTTCGCCATATCGATCCATCGCAGGCGCGTGTCATCCTGATCGAAGGCGCGCCGCGCCTACTCGCCGCTTATCCCGAGGATTTGTCTGCGAGTGCACAAAAGCAACTGGTCGAACTGGGCGTGGAGGTACGAACGAATACACGAGCGACGAATCTCACCGAAGCCGGGGTTCAATTGGAGGGCGAATTCATTCCGTGTCGCGTGAAAATTTGGGCGGCCGGCAACACTGCTTCGTTCGTAGGAAGCACACTTGGTGCTTCGATTGATCGCGCTGGCCGCGTGATTGTGAACGACGACCTGACGATCGCCGGACATCCCGAAATACAAGTGATCGGGGATCTCGCGAATTTCTCCCAACAAAATGGAGAGCCGCTGCCAGGAGTCTCACCGGTAGCGATACAACAAGGCCGTCACGCAGCCAAAAACGTTCTGCGAATGGTCCGCGGCAAACAGCCGCTAAAGTTTCACTATTTCGATAAGGGAAGCATGGCCACGATCGGGCGGAATAAAGCAGTTGCGGATTTAAGGTTTTTTCATCTCACCGGTCGTCCCGCATGGCTGGCATGGTTGTTTGTGCATATCATTTTCCTGGTCGGCTTTCGCAATCGCGTGCTGGTGCTCATTCAATGGGCATGGGCCTATCTGACTTTTGACAAGGGCGCACGGTTGATCACGCGTGCCTTCCGTTCGGAACACAGGCCACCCACCTAACGAAGAGCAGGATGGGAACCTGCCCGTGGTTCGAGATTTTACTCCAACTGCAACGCCTTGAATGTCCCATCGACATGCTCGAAGTGAGCATCGAGCGAGCAAAGGCGATCTATTTCCCCGGGTGAAAGGAGAGCGGCGATTTCGGGCTCGTTTTTCGCATTCTCGCCAAATGTTCCCTCGCCCTTCCAGGTTTTCATCGCGGCACGTTGCACCGCTTCATATGCGCTTTTTCGCTCCGCCCCGGCGCGTGTCAACGCGAGCAAGATCGACTGACTGAAGTACAATCCTTTGGTCAGTGCCAGATTGTCTGCCATTCGTTCCGGATAAACCAGAAGCTTTTCGACGACGAGGCGCAATTTCGTCAGCATATAATCGAGCAGGATGCATGAATCGGGCAGGATAATGCGCTCGGCACTCGAATGACTGATGTCGCGTTCATGCCACAAAGCGACATTCTCCAGCGCGACGACCGCATTACCACGAATCACGCGGGCCAATCCGCTTAAGCGCTCGTTGGTAATCGGGTTCCGTTTATGCGGCATGGCCGAGCTGCCTTTTTGGCCCTCGCCGAAGAATTCTTCCACCTCCAGGACTTCCGTGCGCTGGAGATGACGGAATTCGGTTGCCCACCGGTCGATGCTCGATGCAATGACGGCGAGCGTTGTCATAAACTCCGCGTGGCGATCGCGCTGCACGATCTGCGTCGAAAGTGTTGCCGGCTTTAGTCCGAGTTTTTCGCACACAGTGCGCTCAATCTTCGGATCAACGTGCGCGTGCGTACCAACGGCCCCGCTGATTTTGCCGACCCGAATCCGATCACGCGTCTGTGTGAGGCGTTCGATTGCGCGCCCGAACTCGTCGTACATCAGTGCGAGTTTGAGTCCGAACGTGATTGGCTCGGCGTGCACTCCGTGACTGCGCCCGATCATCGGGGTCATTTTGTACTGCCGCGCCTGATCCGCGATTACGGTTCGCAATGATTGAAGGTCGTCGAGAAGAATCTGGCACGATTCGTTCAGTTGAACCGCAAGCGTCGTGTCCAAAATGTCCGACGAAGTGAGTCCCTGGTGAATCCAGCGAGATGCCGGGCCGACCGATTCAGCAACGTTTTCGAGAAAAGCGATAACGTCGTGGTTGGTCCGCTCTTCGATTTCCAGGATTTTTGGAATCGAAAATCGCGCTTGCTTCCGAATCTCCCTGGCGTCCTCCTTTGGAATCTGCCCCAGTTCCGCCATCGCCTCACAGGCGAGCACTTCAATCTCCAGCCAGATTTCGAACTTGCGTTGGTCCGACCAGATCCTGCTCATCTCCGGCCGGGAATAACGATCAATCACGCAGGCACCATAAAAGTGAGCAGCGTCACCGAAAAGCGTTTTGTTCTCGTGAGCGGCACTTATCGCGGCGATAACACCAGCGTGCTGCAGGCATCTGCAGCCGGTTCAGCGGCGACAGGCGATTTGCCGCTTAGCAAACGCGCGCACGCAGGAAACGTCCGTTATCCTGCACGCGAACCTGACCGCTGGCCAAAAGATCTGCAACCGCAGCGACCATTTCCTTGCTACTTTGCGTGCAGGAACTGACCGCCAGGATCAGATCACCCAGCGAAGGCTTGTTGCGTGTTCTAATAATTTGTCGATTTCGTCGGTTCTTTCTCATGTCTTGACCATTTCTTCCCCGAGCAGATCCGATGCCACCACTCATTGTGAATACCTTTTTCATCGTCGCAGCTGTGGTTATTCAGTTCTTATCCACTTTTGAACTGACCGTTCAACGACACTTTTGTTCAATTTTAAAACACAAAGGTCGGAATCCAGACCTGTGCCCGGGAACTGTTTCCGCATAGCTCGCGCGTCGCGGCCGGCTATGGAATGACGGGCGGGTGAATGCTACACAGCGGCTGGATTACACGCGTTTGCCGCGCGTTTCCTTTTCCACAGGCGCGGAACTTCCTCAGTCGCTTTGCTTTTTACCGGTCAAACTCACCACCACCACGTACAGACAAGCGAAAACAACACACGCAATTACGATAAGGTGAAAATTGCCGCTTCCCTTTACTGCCTGGATCAGGGCTGTGGCGTCTTTCGACTCGATCATTGCACGCGTGAGGACCTTTTGGCCAAACCAGGTCAGGACACAGCACCAAAGCGCCGACCCGGCCAGGGTCATTGCGCTGAAGGTGGCGAAATTCATCCGAATAATTCCAGCCGGAATGGAAATAACGTGGCGGATCACCGGCAAAAGGCGCGCAAAGAAAATCCCTCCTGCTTCGTATCGGCGAAGCCACCTTTCGGCGCGCTCAAGCTTATGCTCGCTCAGCAGAAAATAGCGTCCCCACTGCGCAATGAACACCCGCCCAAGCCACAATGAAGCCCAATAGGTCGCCGTCGCCCCAAGCCACGAGCCAAACGTGCCCGCCGCTATCACACCGAACGTATTTAATTTTCCTTCTGTGGCCAGAAATGCAGCGGGTGGAATAACGATCTCGCTTGGCACCGGAAAAATCGAGCTTTCCATCGCCATGAGCAAAATGATTCCCAGATAGCCCCACTGCTCGACCAACTGAAACCATAACTGAACAAGATGATGCATATTGTCATTCTGAGCCCTTTAGCTACGCTGAGGGCAAGCTCCGTCGAGAATCCTTCGATCTCGAAGCGAATGAATTCGCCCTAGTTCAGTCTAAAAATTACAATCCGCAATCCGAAATTCAGAGTTTCCGTCCCAGCGCATGCATTTTGTCATTCCGAGGCCGATCGAGGAATCTCTCGATTGTCCGTCAGTTTTAGCACGTTGGGTTGTCTGACGTTGCTTCAGTATTTTCAATGAGTTCGCCCTAATTCAACCTGCTAACCGAATCTCCAAATGTCGATCTATCGGCGCGTCCTTCACTATTACAAACCGTTCTGGGGAAAAACAATCGCCGGGCTGTTTCTGTCATTGGTGGGCATTGGCCTCAACCTGCTCAAGCCGTGGCCGTTCAAAATCATCGTGGACGATTTTCTGCGGCCAACGCCTGATGCGCGCGGCGATTGGCGCACGTGGGTTCCCCTGCTCTGCCTCGCACTCGTGGTTATCCAGTTTGCCTGGGGAATCATCAATTGGATCACGAACTATCTTTTCGTAAAAATCGGTCTCCAGGCGCTGCTGAAATTGCGCACTAATCTTTACGCCTATCTGCAGTCCCTCTCGCTGAAATATCATGATGCCCGACGCTCTGCCGATTCAAGTTTTCGCGTCGCCTACGATTCGCAATCGATTCAGACGATCTACAACAAAGGTTTCACCAATATTTTCGCATCGGTGATCACGCTGGTCGGCACCTTTGTGGTGATGGTGAATATCGACTGGGCGTTGACGCTGCTTTCCCTGACGATTGTGCCATTCATCGTTGTCGCGATTTATTTTTTCGCGCGTCGGATCCGGCTCGAATCGACCTCGATTCAGGAACAGGAGAGCGCCGTGCTGGCTCAAGCGCAGGAGGGCCTGAGCTCCATCCGGATGGTGCACGCTTTCGGACGCGAGGATTTCGAGGTCCGGCAATTTCATCAACAAGCGCAGCAGAGTCTGCAGGCAAACCTGCGGTTGACCTTGACGAACGTGAACAGCGCACTGGTGATCAGCACGCTCATGGTTATCGGCACGGCGGCGATGTACTACGTGGGAACATTACATGTGCTCGCCGGGACACTCAGCCTTGGCTCTCTACTCGTTTTCAGCGCCTACCTGCTGATGCTGTATCAACCTCTGGAGTCCCTGACTTATACCGCCTGGGCAATGGAAGGCGCTACTGCCGGCGCCCGGCGTTGTTTCGAGGTCCTCGATCGAGAGGATGATGTGCGCGACTCGCCAAATGGCGTCGCCATTTCATCGGCCAAAGGCGCGATCGATTTTCACTCCGTCAATTTCGGCTATGCCGAAGAGCGTCATGTGTTGCGCGACATTAATCTGCGGATCGAACCGAATCAGATTGTTGGGCTCGCAGGCGGGACCGGCGCCGGGAAAAGCACACTGCTTAGTCTGGTTCCCCGCTTTTACGATCCAACTACCGGATCGGTCATGCTCGATAGCCGTGACGTTCGCGAAATCACGAAGAAATCCTTGCGCGCTCAAATCGCGATCGTGTTGCAGGATACGCTGCTCTTTTCGACAACTGTTCGCGAGAATATTGCCTATGGCCGACCTGAGGCGACTGAGGAGGAGATCATTGAGGCGGCGCTCCGCGCGCAGGCTGATGAATTTATTCGGCAAATGCCTCAAGGATATTCCAGCACGGTCGGCGAACGCGGCGGACATTTGAGCGTCGGTCAACGGCAGCGCATTGGAATCGCGCGAGCATTTCTGAAAAATGCGCCGGTTTTGTTGCTGGATGAACCGACTTCAGCGTTGGATCCGGCCACCGAAGCTGCCATTATGGAAACGATCAAGGAATTGATGCGCGGCCGGACGACCTTGATCGCCACGCATCGGTCTGGGGACCATCCATAATCTTGATCAGATCATCGTGCTCGACCACGGTCGTATCATCGAGCAAGGCCGCGGTCCGGACCTTCTGGCTCGCGGCAGCATCTACACCAAACTTTATACTTCTGGAAAATTCCCGACATAGTAGCGCATGCGTCCCGCTTGCGAGTTTCAAAGCGCAACCGAGACGGTTACGCTACGCTTATGAGCAACGTTAAAGACGATCGACACGTCGAGGCTGACTGGTGGCCGCAGCCGGTTCCACCAAACGTCGAGTTCGGCGACGGATTTTATTGCGAGAGCGCACAAATTTTTCGAATGCTTCGGAACAAAAAGGAACGCGCTGTTGTCATCGGTAAGCACGTTTCGTGTTACGCAGGCTGCTCGTTTGCGATCGGCCAGACCGGCCAGTGTACGGTCGGCGATTTCACGCTGCTCAATGGCGCGCTAATCATGGCGGAGGAAAAAATCGAAATCGGATCGCATTGCCTCATATCGTGGAACGTCGGAATTGCCGATTCCGATTTTCATCCCCTCGAGCCGGCGCAACGCCTGATCGACGCTCAAGCGCTGGCGCCCTATTTCAAAGACCGGCCGCCACGTCCCAAACTAAAAACCGCTCCGGTGAAAATCTGCGACAACGTCTGGATCGGAATGAACGCTGTGATTCTGAAAGGCGTCACCATCGGTGAAAACTCAGTCGTGGCCGCCGGCTCGGTAGTGACCAAAAGTGTCGAGCCAAATACGGTTGTTGCCGGAAATCCCGCGGTAATCGTGAAGAAATTCCAAGCGTGAATCGTTCTAACGCCCAACGCCCAATTCCCTTCGTTCGATGTTGGACGTTCGATGTTGGGCGTTGGGCCTTTTCTCTGCAATGAAACGCAAGCGCATCGTCGTCATGGGTTTCATGGGCTCGATGCCAATTGCCGGCGTCGTCTGGCAACACGTTCATTATGTCGTTGGAATGAAACGGCTCGGGCACGACGTTTATTACATCGAAGATTCGGCACGTCTTCCGTACAACCCGCAAACATTCGAAGTAACTGACGAGTTCGATTACGCAGCAAAAGTTCTCGCGCGCCTCGCGCGGGAATTCGATTTCAAAAATCGCTGGGGATATTGCGCGCGTTATCTGCCTGGCACTCCCACCGCAGGATTGTCACTAAAGAAGATCCGGCAACTCTACCGGGAAGCCGATGCGATCCTGAATGTTTGCGGTACGCAGGAATTTAATGACGAC
This sequence comes from uncultured Verrucomicrobiae bacterium, assembly GCA_963838045.1. Lineage (GTDB taxonomy): Bacteria > Verrucomicrobiota > Verrucomicrobiia > Chthoniobacterales > UBA10450 > Udaeobacter. Next base: position 419,803 of record CAWIPQ010000008.1, read on the forward strand.
TTGCTTGTTTCCGATCGCATTCTTTATATCGAGAGCGATCCCGGCGTTGAACAAATTAAGATCGACAAAGGCACAAAATCGACAGTCGAATATCTGCGGCGACATCACGCGCTTTTTACGTTCGGCGAAAATATCGGAACAAAAGCTTTTCCGGTGCCGCTGCATGGTTTCAAGTGGCTGCCCACGCGGCAGCCAATCGTAACTGACCTTTGGAAAACGGCGCGTTCCCCTTCCCGTGCCGCTCTATTCACAACAGTCTCAAACTGGTCCACGAGTGGTTTAAAAGACATCACCTGGCGAGGGAAAAAATATCTCTGGAGCAAGTCGCGCGAATTTCTGCGGTTCATTGGCGCGCCAAAAAAAGCCGGCGAAACATTTGAGATGGCAACCAACATTGATGATCCAGGAACGCGCAGGAAATTCGAGCAAAACAGCTGGCGGCTGACGTCACCGCTGCAAATGAGCGTCGATTACTGGCTTTATCGCGATTACATCCAGCGTTCCAAAGGCGAGTTCACCGTCGCCAAGGATCAGTACGTCCGGCTTAACACCGGCTGGTTCAGCGACCGCAGCGCGTGTTATCTCGCGGCAGGTCGTCCCGTCATCACTCAGGAAACCGGCTTCACCAAAAATTACGGCGGCAAAGAGGGATTATTATCTTTTCGGACGCCAGACGAGATCGGAGATGCGGTCAAAACGATCAATGCCGATTACGCAAAACATGCGCGTGCCGCTCGCGCTGTTGCGCGCGAATTTTTCGAATCAGAAAAGGTCCTGCAATCGATTCTCGATCGAGCCGGCATCTGAAAGCCACCAAACGCCACAGCGGCCGACTTGAGTCACTGACGCAGGCTGAAAGGATTGCGGACTCATTTTCGTCGTCTCGGCTCGAGCTGGCTACACGAATTAATCATTGCCGCTGCTGCCGACTTGGCCTAGCAATGAATGAGCTTCGAAGAAAGGAGAGTTTATGGCTATCGGCTTAATCTTTATTGGCGTCATCATTCTGCTCGGCTTTTTGGTGCTGGCGTTCGTGATCGGTGGCTACAACGCGCTGGTCACGTTGCGCAATCGTTATAAAAACGCCTACTCGCAAATCGATGTACAACTCAAACGGCGTTACGATCTGATTCCGAACCTGGTCGAAACTGCCAAGGGTTATCTTCAGCACGAGCGAGGTACACTCGAAGCGGTCATTCAGGCCAGAAATGCGGCGGCTTCGGCCAATACCCGGGCTGCGCAAAATCCCGGCGACGCATCGGCCATGAAAGAGATTTCGTCGGCCGAAAGCGCGCTGTCCGGCGTCATGGGCCGCTTGTTTGCATTGGCGGAAGCGTACCCCAATCTCAAGGCGAACACGACAATGCTGAGTTTGATGGAAGAGCTTACTTCGACTGAAAACAAAGTCTCTTTCGCGCGCCAGGCGTATAACGATGCCGTCATGACATACAACACGCGTCGAGAAGTTTTTCCCAGCAACATCATCGCGACCACGTTCAATTTTGGGCCGGCTGAGCTTTTCGTGATCGAAAAGCCGGAACAAAAAGAAGCGCCGAAAGTCGCGTTCTAGGTGGTTTCATAAGATCGGGTCCGGGTGGACTTTTTCGAGCGTCAGGATAAAGCCCGACGAAATACCAGGCTCCTGGTATTTTATTTTTGCGTCGCCGTCCTGTCGCTCGTTATCGCGGTCAACGTAGCCGTCTCGCTAATCCTCACCTTGTTCGCAGGTACGAGTTCTGGCGGCGAGTCTTCACTCGGCTGGTCGCAGTCCGAGCTGCTTGTGTGGGTCACGCTCGGGACGCTCGCGGTGATTCTAATGGGAAGCGTGTTTAAAACGTTGCAACTGGCCCGCGGCGGCAGCGCGGTCGCGGAGTTGCTGGATGGACGTTTGATTAATTCCAACACCAGCGACGCGGATGAGCGCAAGTTACTGAACGTGGTGGAAGAAATGTCGATCGCCTCAGGCGTGCCTGTTCCGCAGGTTTACGTTATGGATGGCGAACCCGGGATCAACGCATTCGCGGCGGGACATTCTGCAAGCGACGCAGCCGTCAGTGTGACGCGTGGTTGTATGAAACTTCTTTCACGCGACGAACTCCAAGGAGTGATCGGACACGAGTTCAGTCATATCCTCAATGGCGACATGCGGGTCAATCTCCGTCTCATGGGCCTGATTTTTGGAATTGTTTGCCTGACGGTTATCGGCCGAATACTGGTTCGAACGAGAGGACGCAAGAATCCGTTACCTCTCCTTGGATTGGCCCTGATTATTATTGGTTGGGCCGGCGTATTCTTCGGACGCCTCATCCAGGCTGCGGTTAGTCGTCAACGCGAGGCTCTGGCCGACGCTTCCGCGGTACAATTCACACGAAATCCGTCCGGCCTGGCCGGTGCGCTCAAGAAGATTGGCGGACTCACTTACGGCTCCAGAATCCATTCGCCGCATGCCGAAGAAGCCAGCCACTTGTTTTTTGCAACCGGTTTGAGCAATTCACTTTTCGCAACGCACCCTCCTTTGGTTGAACGCATTCGTGCTTTGGATCCGAGCTTTGATGGGGAATTCCCAAGCGTGATCGAAAAGCCAATGCCTGCGCAGGTATCTGGCCAACCACAAATTCCCACTCCTTCTCTACTCCCGGCTCAAGGGGAGCGGTTTGCGGCCCCGTTTATTTCACAACACGCCGTGGTTGCCAATATCGGGCAAACATCAACTCAACAACTTCATTACGCGGTGGATTTTCGCGATGCGATCCCGCCGAAACTGGAAGCGGCGGCACGCGATCCTCTCGGGGCCTGGGCATTAGTCTGCTCTTTTCTGCTCGCCAGCGAACCATCGACGCGACAAAAGCAACTGGAAGATCTCAGCACCGCCGTATCCGGCGCGATCCGTGACGAGATAATGCAAATCTGGCCTGAAACTCAAGGCATGCCGCCGCAGGCTAGAATTCCGCTGGTAGATCTTGCGCTGCCAGCGCTGCGCCAGCTTTCGCCGTCGCAATTCGAGCAGTTCCGCGCAGCCACGGAAGCGTTAGTCGCGAGCAATAACGAAAAAGACCTGTTCGTGTACATGCTGCGAAAAATCGTGGTGCGGCATCTCGAAAGACACTTCTTTCCCGAACAGAGGCAGATCACTCAGTTTTATGCCCTGCGTCCTCTCGCCCCCGATTGTGCCGTGCTTTTGTCAGCGACGGCGTATGCGGGACAGGAAAATGCGACCGAGGCGTACCAAGCGTTTACACAGGGCGCAGAATCCCTGAGTCGTGCGGCGCGTTGCGAGATCCCATGGTTACCGCCCGAGCAGTGCGATCTGTCGCGCGTTGATGCGGCGCTCGCGCGGCTCAGCCAAGCCGTCCCGCAGATTAAGAAGAATCTTCTCAATGCATGCGCCCAGACTGTTGCCGTCGATGGCGCCATCCAGGAAGGCGAAGCGGAGTTGCTCCGTGCCGTTGCCGACACCCTCGACTGCCCGGTGCCCCCGTTTGTGCAATCTCAGGAAGAGGTCGGTGCGGTTTCCTGATTCAAAATAAAAATAAACGTCGAGTAACTTAATTAAATTTAACTGGCAGCCGAATCGACTGCGTAATCTTCCAGGAAATTTCGGGATTGGAATTTTCAACCCACGAAGTCAGCATTCACTCCATGAAAATTGCCACCGTGATCGCCAGGGTTCTTCTCGGGTTAATCTTCGTTGTTTTCGGTTCCAACGCGTTTTTACAGTTCCTCCCGATGCCGCCGCTCCCGAAAGGCATAACCGGTGAATATTTGCACGCGTTTTTTGCAAGCGGCTACGCTTATGTCATTGGCGGTTTCCAGGTAATCGGTGGTCTGCTTTTGTTGGTCGGCCGCTTTGTTCCGCTCGGGTTGACGATTCTTGGTGCCATCATCGTGAATATTTGGTTATTCCATATCTTGATGGCGCCGGAGGGACTCGGACCGGCGATCCTCGTCGCCGCGTTGGAATTGTTTCTTGTCTGGCGCTACCGCGATGCTTTCAAAGGAATATTAAGCCCCTAAACTCAAGCATGCCTCCAGAAACAGATAAAGAAGCACCCCACGTCGTTGTACGGGGCGGCGTCGAAAATTTTGCGCAGGAAATCGTTGCCGGTAAACATCACCTCGTTGCGGATGAGCCTGTAAGCGCCGGCGGTGCTGACGCCGGACCGGATCCATACGACTATCTCCTCACGTCACTTGGCGTCTGCACCTCAATGACGGTCGGATTATTCGCACGGCGAAACAAATGGCCGCTCGAAAACGTCACGGTTTCTCTCTGGCACTCGCGCATTCATGCAGAGGATTGCGAGAAGTGCCAAACCAGGGAGGGCATGCTGGATAGAATCGATGTCGAAGTCGAATTGACTGGATCTTTGACCGCCGAACAGCACGCGAAACTGATGGATGTCGCGGCTAAATGTCCCGTTCATCGGACGCTTACGTCCGAGATCAACATCAGATTGCGATCTGCGGATAACCTGGCAGCAAAGTAGCGCGACCGTCTCGGTTGCGAACGTCAGGCAAGCCGGAGGCTTGCGCTACTTCAGATTCGGTGCTCTTCCAGATCGTACACGTCAAACCAGTGGTAGACGACACGGTTACGCGGGACGTATCGGTGGATGTAGTTTTCCATGAACTCCTGGAGCTCCGGAGGCAGATCGCTCAAGCGCAGGTCGCGTTCCTTGTTGTTCCAGACAACGATCTCGACCCGCGGGCGTCTTTTTGCATGCTCGCCGATCCACGCCGCGATCTCGTCGTCGGTTGCACCGGTGGCAATCAACGATCGGAAGTCGGCGTAGTCGATCTCGGCGAAATTGAGCCAGCGTTGATCGAGCGGGCAATTGGAATGGTATTCGCCTTGCCAGTCGACGAGAACGGCACGGCATTTGTCCACGGCGCGCGCAGCCAACACATAGCCAGCAAGGATAGCGCGCGGGCTGCGCGGAAATTCCTTCCCATCCCGCAGATCGCGGGCGAGCAACTTCACTTTTTCAAGATTCTCAGTCGTCCTATTGTGTCTATCTTCCTTCTGCATGTTGGTAATAAAGTGGCTGAGGATCCAATTAGCGATCCCTTCAATGCTTAATCGCAGTAGGAAGGATAATCAGGCGTCCACTGAGTTGCCATCACTCGCTCGCGTAGCTCTTGCTCAGTCAGGTGCGCAGCGACGCCTTCTTTTTGTGCTGCGATTCCCACTGCGATGGCGATTTCTGCGGCTACCCTCCTGAGATCCGTTAACCGAGGAAGCAGCTGGGCAGATGGGTCTTTGAGAGCAGGTGAATTTGCCGCGAGAGTTCGAGCCGCTGCCAGCATCATCGCCTCGGTCACCCGGCTCGCGCGTGCTGCGACAACTCCCAGTCCCACTGCTGGAAAAATGTAAACGTTGTTACACTGTGCGATCGGGATCTCGCGTCTATCGTAAATGACAGGAGCGAACGGAGAACCTGTCGCTACCAGCGCGCGCCCCTCGGTCCAACGAATCAAATCTTCTGCGGTGGCTTCAGATCGTGACGTAGGATTTGAGAGCGGAAAGATAATCGGCCGTTCGATCTTTCGCGCCATTTCACGGATGCTGGCTTCTGAAAATGCGGCGCCAACTGTTGAAAGACCTATAAGGATTGTTGCATCGAGTTTGTCTGATCACATCGGCAAGACCCACACGTCCGTTGGAAGTTCGGGGCCAACCGGCAACGCGGTTCTCGGCTTGTGCATAAGTCATCTGCTCAGGAGTAAGATCTATCCGCCCTGAATGGAGGAGGCCTTTGCTGTTAATAAGCCAGAAGCGGCTCCGCGCTTGCTCGTCCGTTAGGCCTTCTTCTATCATCGCCGCACATAATCCATCAGCAACCCCCGTCGCAGCTGAACCGGCACCGAGAATGACGATCTGTTGTTCCTTCAGATTTTTCCCAGCCACCTTGATCGCGCTCAAAATCGCGCCAAGCGCGACAGACGCGGTTCCCTGGATGTCGTCATTAAACGTCAAAAGTTGATCTCGATACCGCTCGAGGATGGGCCGCGCATGCGGGTTCGCGAAATCCTCCCATTGTAAACACGTTTCGGGGAGCTCGTCCTTCACCGCCTCAACGAATTGCTCGATGAATGCAAAGTAATCATTGCCCGTGATCCGTTCGTGGCGCCATCCGAGGTACTCGGGATCATTGAGGCGCTCTGTGTTGTTAGTTCCGACATCGAGCACGATCGGCAATGTTCGTTCCGGTCGAATCCCACCAATCAGCGTATAAAGGGAAAGCTTCCCGATCGGAATGCCGAGTCCGCCGACACCTTGATCACCGATTCCAAGAATGCGTTCACCGTCCGTAACGACAATGACATCGACGTTCGGATTCGGTCGATTCCGCAGAAGCTGCACGATGGCATTACGCTGCGGATAAGAAATAATCATGCCGCGCGGCCTGCGGTAGATATGACTGAATTGCTGACACGCCAGCGCAACCGTTGGGGTATAAACAATCGGTGTCATTTCCTCGATGTGGTCGAGAAGTAGGCGATAGAAGAGAACCTCGTTGTTATCCTGCAACGCCCGCAAATAGATGTGCCGTTCAAGGTCGTCGTCCTTTCGCGCGTAGGCCTCGTACGCGCGCACGACTTGCTCCTCCAGCGTTTCGACGTGCGGCGGAAGCAGCCCATGCAGACCAAACTGGGTTCGCTCTCCTTCGGTAAAAGCCGTGCCCTTGTTTAGCAATGGCGTATCGAGCAGATCCATCCCGCGAGGAATCCTCGGCGGGACCACCTCGGCGACTCGCTGTGATATTGGCTCGGTTATGTTCATCCAATGATTACGCTGTCATTTTTGGTTGAAGCACAACATCTCTATTTATCTTTATCTGGGTGCATACGTGACCAGAGATTCTTCGCTTCGCTCAGAATGACAATATGGAAATCATTATTGAAACAGATTTATGTTTCCAGATGAATCACTTTAGTCGCCGCGTCGAACGTCCAAATTACTCGACGCGATGATCGCGGCGAGCCGTCGGCGATGCGAATCTTGCCACGTTTAATGTTGCGCTCGAATGATGTGCTATTTTTACGGATGAAAACAAGCTCACACGACGGCCGAAATGTGGCCAAATCGAATTCGAAAAAAACGGAGCTCCTTCGCAGACGCGACGCTCCGTTGGAAACACGAACCGACCTGACGCCCGAAGCCACGAAGGACATCTCAGGCGACGATGAATGCCATCCTCGCGGATGTGTTCGCGCTGTACCTTAAGACCAAGAATTTTCACTGGCACATGAGCGGGCATCACTTTCGCGATTATCATCTGCTTCTCGATGAACACGCCGATCAACTCTTCGCCATGACCGACGTCATCGCGGAACGCGTTCGCAAGATCGGCGGACTCACACTGCATTCCATCGGAGAGATCTCGCGGACTCAGCGCGTGCTCGATAACGATGCCGAATACGTTGAGCCGTTGGACATGCTTGCCGAACTGACGGACGACAACAAAACATTTGCCGCGCGTCTGCGCGAAGCGCACAACGTGTGCGACGAACATCGTGACTTCGCAACGACAAGTTTGATCGAAGTATGGATCGACGAAACCGAGCGTCGGACCTGGTTCCTGTTCGAAGCCACACGCCAAAGAAACTGATTCAAGGCTTTTCCGATTGGCCGACAGATCGCGCGTTTTGGGGTGCGACGACATATCGCCGCTTTTAAAGCGAAGACATGTTTGCACAATCCCAAATCGGAGCGCAGCGGGGCAAACCTTCAGTCAAACCTGAGCATGGGTTGTTTGCCTTGACGGAAAACAACGGAGTTCGCGAAAGATCCAAGGACTAAGATGAAGAGCGGAAAACCAGACGGAAAAGTTGCAGTCGTAACGGGGGCGTCAAAAGGGATTGGCGCAGGGATCGCGAAACTCACCGGTGAAACCCTGGTGATCGCGGGTGGTTTACGTTAAGGATTGATTCGGCGTGCGCTTGAGGATTAAGCTGAAGCGCGACCGACAAAACTTCCGGGAGGAGGGCTGCGCGGCCGCCTGCATGAAAACTTCTCTCAAGAATTCTAATCGAACTGATAGAAAGGAAACAGTATGGCCACAAAAGATAAATCTACAGAGTCAGTCTACAGAGTAACGGAAGTCATCGGAACAAGTGCACAGTCCTGGGAGGACGCTGCAAAAGCTGCCGTGCAGACCGCGGCGGGGACGCTGCGTGATCTGCGCATTGCCGAGGTTGTGAAAATGGATGTGAAAATCGAGGACGGCAAAGTGACCGAGTATCCGAACTCGATTACAGCTGTCCTTTAAGTACGAAGGCTAGTCTGCGCGCCGGCACTGGCTGCTCGGCCCTAATCCTGTCTCCACTCTCCCGGCACGCCGGAGCGTAATCTTGGATCTGCGTTGTCGGCGCACTGTTCGCCAGCAAGTGGCGGACGAGAAATACTACATCGAACTTCCAGGCGGCGTGCTCGAATCGGTTGGATGCTATTCAAACGCTCGGTGAAAATGTATGTCTATCCGACGCGCGATCCGGCTACGGGTGAGATTCGAGACGTTAGCAAATGCCAAGGCACCGGTCACCGTGGCATCACCTGCAGCAGCTTCTCATCGAACTCGGGCTCGGCCATTCGTCCTACACGAATCGTATCTCTCGTTCAAACGGACGTTCTTTCCCGATCAGAAGGCGATGCTCAGGGAACAACGGTTCCACGGAGGTCGCAGCCAGAGACTCGTTCAAATGCCTGCTCGGAAAGCCTGAGAAAAGGATGACAAGATCGAAGGAGAAATATGAGTGACGAATCAAAGTCGGCAACACCTGATCAGCCAGTCCCTTCCCCCAAGCCGGTTGGAAGCGACAAAGGCAAAGCTTCAAAAAAGCACAGGTTGCGAACTGCCCTGATCGTCATCGGCGCGATCATCCTGGTCTTCGTCATAATCCCGAAAGCCTTTCATGCCTGGCACACGGTCTCGACCGATGACGCCTACGTGAACAGCTACGTCACATTCGTGGCGCCGCGGGTGAGCGGACAGGTCGCGCGCGTCCTCGTCGATGACAACAATCGGGTCAAGAAAGGCGACGTTCTCGTCGAGCTCGATCCGGAACCGTATCGCGTTCAAGTCGCGATCAAGCAGGCCGCGGTCGATACTGCCAAGGCAAACCTCGTCGTGGCGCAGGCGACCGTTCGCAGCGAGATCGGGCAGGCCCGTAGTCTGCGTTTCAAACTTCAGCACGCAATTGAAGGTGTGGACAATCAAGTCGCGCTGATCCGGGCGCGAGTTGCTACGTGGGACCAGGCGAAGGCAGCACAGGTGCTCGCCCAGGCCAACTTCGACCGCGCGAAAAAATTGCTCGCTACCAAAGTATCCAGCAAAGAGGAGTTCGACACGAAACGCGAAGAACTCGACGTGGCCAACGCGCAGGTCAAGCAGGCACTGGAAAACGTTTATCAGGCGCGTGCCGCCCTCGGTCTGCCCGCACAGCCGGAGCAAGGAACGGACCTCGCCGATGTTCCTCCCAATATCGATCAAACGTTTTCGTCCGTCCGCGAAGCGCTCAGCGCGCTATTGCAAGCGGCGGCCCAACTCGGCGTGGTTCCTTCCTCCTGGAATCTGACGCCAAAGGAAACGCTCGCGGAATTCTATCGGCGTGATCCGGGCGGCGACATCAACAAGATTTATGCGCAGATCATCAAGAACGCGCCGGGATTGAAGGAGTCGGACGCGAAGCTGATGCAGGCAGAGCGGGATCTTGATCAGGCAAAACTCAATCTGAGTTACTGCACCATCGTGGCTGAGATCGACGGGGTAATCACGCGCCGCAATGTCAATCCCGGAAACAATGTGCAGGCCGGCCAGAGTCTGATGGCGATCCGGTCGCTCCGCGACATCTGGGTAGATGCGAATTTCAAGGAAACGCAACTGCGAGACCTTCGGATAGGTCAGCATGTGGACTTGGAAGTTGATATGTATGGCAGCAAACACCGATTCGAGGGCCGCATTTCCGGCTTTACCTATGGGACCGGTTCTACCCTCGCGCTGCTCCCGCCTCAAAATGCAACCGGCAATTATGTAAAGGTTGTGCAGCGGTTGCCGGTCCGGATCGATCTGTTGAATTACAATCCCGACAAACTGCCTTTGTTCGTCGGCCTTTCGGTCACGCCATCGGTGAATTTGTGGAGCAAACCAACCGGGCCGAACGCAGGCAGGTTTTTACAGGAACCGGTCCCGCAGCCCTCTCCACGCGCCAACGCGGCGCGGGCAAAATAAATGAGTGCGTCATCAGTAGCCGCTCCGACTTATCCGGCAGCGGCTGTTCCACGCGCCATCAATCCGTGGATCGTCGCGCTCACCGTCGTCATTCCAACGTTTATGGAGGTGTTGGACACGACGATCGTGGCTGTTGCGCTACGTCACATTGCCGGCGGATTGTCGGCGGCGGCTACTGATGGGGAGTGGGTTATCACCAGTTACCTGGTGGCGAACGCCATCATTTTGCCGATTTCAGGGTGGCTCTCAATTCGCCTTGGCCGGCGCAATTATTTTCTCCTGTCCATTCTGGTGTTCACCACCGCGTCGGCTTTTTGCGGAATGGCTACAAGCCTGAACATGCTGATCTTCTCACGTGTTCTGCAGGGTCTGGCCGGCGGCGGATTGCAACCCTCCAGCCAAGCGGTATTGCTCGACGCTTTTCCGAAAGAGAAACAAGGCGCCGCGCAGACGGTTTTCGGTATTGCTGCGCTGCTCGCGCCAGTTGTCGGACCGACTCTTGGCGGGTACATCACTGACAATTACGGCTGGCGCTGGTGTTTTTATCTGAACCTGCCGGTTGGAATTCTGGCGCTGATCATGGCCAATGCGGTCGTCTTCGACCCCGATTATCTCAAAGCGCAAACCGCCGAGGCCCGCAAAGAACGTCGCCCGTTCGACACCCTCGGGCTTTGCCTCCTGGCCGTCACCATGAGTTCCTGGGAGGTTTTGCTGACCAAAGGCCAGGAATGGGATTGGTTCGGTGATCCATTCCTGCGCGTGCAAACGCTCACCTTGTTGTTTGTTCTTGGTCTGGGCGGACTCATCTTTCGCGAGCTGCACTTCGCCAATCCCCTCGTCAATTTTCGCACCTTGAAGGACCGTAACTTCGCTGCCTGTTGCATCATCATTTTCTGTGCATTCGCCGCCCTGTACGCCAATACGATCAGTCTTCTTGTGTTGTCACAAACACTTTTCGGATACGATGCGACCAATGCCGGGCTGGTTCTGTCGCCGTCCGGCGTTTTTGCTATCTTCATGCTGGCGATTGTCGGCCGATTGCTTGGTCGCGGCATCGACGCGCGTTATTTCATCGCGGCGGGCCTGTTCGTTATGGCCATCACAGGTTATTGGTTCTCGCGATTGAATCTGGAAATCAGCCCCTGGCAAATCGTCTGGCCCCGGGTGGGTTTCATTATTGGTCTCTCTACGATTTTCGCTCCGCTCAACGTCGCCGCCTTTATCTACATCCCTCCGCGACTTCGCGGGGCTGCGGTGGGTTTGCTCGCGCTTTTGCGCAATGAAGGTGGCAGCGTCGGGGTATCGGTGGCACAAACAATCCAGGAACGCCGCGACCAATTCCACAGCTTGCGGCTTGGCGAAAATCTCGATCGGTTCAATCCAGCGGTAAATTCATACCTTCATCAAGCACGGTCACTTTTCCTTCACCAAACCGGCGACCCGGTCGCCGCGAAACAAATGGCATTACAAACTCTCGCCAATCTGCGCGCGCAACAATCGTCTGCCCTCGCCTACTTCGACACATTCTTTATCTTCGCCGTAGTCGCCGTCGCGCTCATCGCTTTCGTTTTCTTTATGAAACGTTCGGTCGCCGAAAAAGGAGCTCACATCGGCGCGGAGTAAGGTTCTGGAGGTATTAGAACCGATCATAATAGGGAACAAGTGCGACCTACCTTTCCAATCCATCTCTTATCCATCAGCGTCGGCTTCGAGGTTATATGTCCATCCGTTCTACCCATTGAGCGCGCCATGCGGGGGCCACGAATGGATCCGCAAAGTACTGTGTTTCCCGCGCAACCTTGTCGCCCCTGAACTCCATGATGCTCACGGTGTAGGATGGCTTGCCGTCATATGTCAGGACGAATTCGGTAACCCAAAGATCACCGCCGCCAATAATTCGTCGGACAGTAAACCGCTTTTTGCTCGGCTGACTAGCGCGTTGGTTCTCGATGTTGCGTCGACCGCGGGTTCGCTCGCCTGATTGTGGGTATTCCAGCACCGCGTCCTCGTGATAAATGCGGTGCTCCGTTTCAAAATCGCTGGCATCGGACGCCGCCCAATGCTGATCCAGTGCCGCACGGATCTCTCGATCTCGCATTCCAGAATACTGCTCCTTCTGTTGCTGATCATTCATCTTGACCCTTCAATTCGACGAGAAGCTAATTGCTTCAGGCAGTGCCGGACGACCCATTCGTAGGCTTCGACCGCATTTTCGAACGTTTATCTACATCCTGCAACGGCTTCTGGTGCGGCGGTCGGTTTGCTCGCGCTTTTGCGCAACGAAGGCGGCACCGTTGGACCTGCGCTCTCTCAAACGCAGGGACCAATTTCAGTTTGCGGTTTTGGCGAAAATCTCGACCAGCTCAAACCAGCGGTAAATTCCTACCGTCATTAAGCGCAGTCAGTCTTTTTCAAGAAAACGGCGAGCCGGTGGCAGCAAAACAAATGGCACTCCAAACTCTCGCCGAGCTGCATTGCGCAACAATCGTCGGCTCTCTCCTACTTCGACACTTTCCTTGTTTTTGCCGTTGTTGCCGCTGCACTTGTCGCTCTAGTTTTCATCATGAAACCTTCGGTCACCGAAAAGGGGCTTACATCGGAGCCGAATAAACTTTCCGTCATGGATAAGATTCGCGGGCTTCATCATGTGACTGCGATAGCCAGCGATCCGCAGCGGAACCTCGATTTCTATGTCGGTTTGCTTGGATTGCGCTTCGTTAAACGCACTGTCAATTTCGACGATCCGGGAACGTATCATTTTTATTTTGGCGACAGCGCGGCACGCCTGGAACAATCCTGACATTCTTTCCGTGGCCGGGGGCACGGCGCGGGGTTCGTGGCAGCGGGCAGGTGGAGGCGACCGCATTCGCGATCGCACCGGAGTCGATCGGTTATTGGCTGGAGCGCTTGAAACAATACCACGTCACGGCAGAGAAAATATCGCCACGTTTCGGCGAAGAAGTGATTCGATTCGTTGATCCTGATGGACTTCTGATCGAGCTGGTCGGTTTGAGTATCCCGGACAAGTTGAGCCGTGGCCGAACAGCCCGGTTCCGGCAGAACATGCGGTTCACGGTTTTCACAGCGTGTCCATGGCGTTGGAAGGGTACGAGAGAACGGCGCGGTTGCTCACGGAGAGCTTTGGCTATCGTTTGATTGAACAATCGGGAAATCGATTTCGTTTTGGTTCGCCGGATACTTCGGCGGCAGGACGAACCATTGACCTGCTCTGTCTACCGGACACCGCGATGGGCCGAGTCGCTGCGGGTTCGGTGCATCACATTGCGTTTCGCGCGAAGGACGATGCCGCACAGCTCCAATGGCGTGAACATCCTGGTCGATCTTGGCTACAACGTAACCCCCGTGATCGATCGCACTTATTTTCATTCCATTTATTTCCGCGAACCCGGCGGCGTGCTGTTTGAGATTGCCACCGAGCCGCCCGGTTTCACCTTGGACGAAAAGCTGGAGGAACTCGGAACGCATTTGCGCCTTCCGCCGTGGATGGAATCGGCACGCTCAAAAATCGAAGAGATTCTCCCACCGATTCAACTGCCCGTTAATCATGAGGGCGCAGCCGGATTTCATTCACGAATTCATTCCCGGTAATTCGTCACGCACACTTTTGCTTCTGCACGGCACAGGTGGAAACGAACGTGATCTAATTGCGCTTGGGCGCGAACTGGATCCGGAAGCGTCTTTGCTTAGCCCGCGCGGGAAAATTCTGGAAAACGGAATGCCGCGGTTCTTTCGCCGGCTTGCCGAGGGTGTATTCGATTGGAAGATTTAAAACACCGCACAAACGAGTTGGCAGATTTTCTCGAAGCGGCTGCTCAAGATTACGGCTTCGACTCCGACGTCGTTGCGGTTGGTTATTCTAACGGCGCCAACATCGCTGCGAGCGTGCTATTACTGCGGCCGGAAGTGTTGCCTGCCGCAATTCTATTTCGCGCAATGGTCCCACTTTTTCCGGACAAATTACCCAATCTTTCGTCTGTACGCGTCTGGATCGGCGCGGGTGATCAGGATCCGATTGTTCCCGCATCTGAGGCCAAACGCCTGGCGGAACTCCTTCGTCGCGCAGGCGCAGACGTAACCATTCGTTTCGCAAAGGCAGGACACGGCCTAACAAATGACGACCTTGAAACGGCGCGCCATTGGCTTGGAGAGCTCAACCAAAGCAGCAGGCAGGAGAACAAGCTGGTTAAAACAGAGCATCCCTCCTCCGGCAGTGTCCTGGCCTCAGATGATTCGAAACAGTAACCGGAGAAACGCTTCTCATTTCGGGTGGTGTACGTTTAAATAGTGGGGTAAACGGTTCAGCAACAGGAAAGGGCAAGAAAATATGAAAACAAAATTGTCCGTCGTCGCGCTTGTTGCGAGCGCGGTCACGATTGCTCAAGCGAACCCGGGAGGCGCTCACGCAGTCACAGGGACATCTCATAGAGGCGCAGTTGCACGGAGTGCCCCGGCGGGTCACGCTCCGATGCGCCGCGGCGGTGTTTCATCGTTCCGCTCCACGCCGATGCGGTCACATGTCAGTCGACCGTTTTATTCAGGCCAACGCAATTCCTCGTTTGCCATGCGTTCGTTACGATCCTCCGCGTACCGCCGGCCTTTCTATTCGAGTCGAAATTCGTTCACGCGGTCCGGTCCATACACCGTAGCAACTATCCCGCAACACAATCGTGTCGCGCGATTCTCCAATCGCAGAAACCCAGCGCTCACACGTGTGTGGAACCAGCGAAACACCAGAACCCAATTCCGGAATGGAAACAATCTACGGAACGCAAACAATTTCCGAAATGGAAACAACCTGCGGCACGCGAACAATCTGCGGAATGGAAACAACCATTTGCGCCGTGACTGGCAAAGACACGTTTTCGCTCACGGCTCAGGGAATTGGCATCGCGATTGGAATCGCAATTGCGATCACTGGTGGAATGGTCACCAATGCTCCTTCATTAATGGATCGTGGGTGATCTTTAACCTGGGCTTCTCTCCGTGGTGGCCTTCGTACTACCCGGACGATTACTACTACGATTATGGCTTTCCGAATGATGGCTACGGCTCGTCGACTTACGGTTACGATTATCCGAATTCGTACAATTACGATTCCGGCGACTACGACTCCGGCGATTACCAGGGGCAGATGTATTACGATCAAAACAGTTATCCCGACCAATCGCAGGGCTACTTCGATTCCGGTGTTTACCAGACCCAAGTGTACAACGATCCGAATAGTTACAGCGATGAATCGCAATCAGATTATTCGACCATTATCGCAGCGCAGGAGCGCCTGGCTCGCCAGGGCTACTATCGCGGCGAGACAGACGGTGTGCTCAGCCCTGAGATGGAGAAAGCCGTCAGGCGTTATCAAAACACCAACGGCTTGCGTCAGACTGGCTACCTCGACAACGACACCCTCGCGGTAATGGGATTATCCAAAACCACGAACTACTAATTTTGAGATCGACCAATGTGTTGCCCGGTAAATGAGGCCGCCGCCCCGATTTCGCGCAGGGTCGCGAGCGACAATGTAGGCCGGCTGTTAGCCGACTTATGACACGCGGTGTCGAGAAATGATTAAAGGTAGTGAAGTTCGAAAAGCAGACCATCGGATCGAACCATTCCTGATCGATCGCTGGTCGCCGCGCGCGATGTCAGGCGAAGAAATCGCACACGAAGAATTGATGCGACTGTTCGAGGCCGCGCGCTGGGCGCCTTCTTCATTTAACGGGCAGCAATGGCGCGCCCTCTATGCGCGTCGCGAGACGGAACATTGGCAGACGTTCTTCGATCTGCTGGTCGATGCGAACAAGGCATGGGCAAAGAACGCCGCAGTGCTGGTGGTGTTCATTTCGCGAAAACTTTTTGACCACAACAACGAACTCTCAGTGACGCATTCGTACGATACCGGCGCCGCCTGGGAAAATTTCGCGCTGCAAGGCTTCCAGCAGGGTCTGGTGGTGCACGGGATGGAGGGTTTTGATTACGACCGCGCCCGCGTACAGCTCGCGATACCCGACGAATTCCAAATCGAAGCAATGGCTGCGGTAGGCAAGCCTGGACCAAAAGAATGGTTGCCGGAGAAATTGCAGGGGCGCGAAACTCCCAATGACCGTCGTAAACTTTCCGAGAGCATTTTCGAAGGACCGTTTCAATCCAAATAATTCAGGTGCTCGCTTTTCCCGCCGGCGCGCACACGAGAGCCTGCTCCAATCCAAAGCAGCGAGATAACACCGCTCATGGCGGCGAGCGCGGCGCCAATGAGCATAACCGTCCGAAATCCGGAGATAAAAGATTCGTCGATTGCGCGACGAATTAGCTGTTGCGTTGCTTGGTTGAGGTTTTCAGGAATATCGATCGCGGCGAGCTTACTCGATTGAGTTTGCAGCAACTGCGCGACTGAAGGTGGCAAATCCGCAGTGACCAGCCTGCGATCCAGAGCGGTTTTGAACACCTGAATCATTACAACCCCAAGAACCGCAATCGCAATCAGGCTCGCTGTCCGCGCCACGGCATTGTTTACGCCCGAGGCGATCCCGGCTCGATCTTGGGCGATTGAGCTCATCACGGTGGTCGTAAGCGGAGCCACGGTGATGGCCATGCCCAGGCCTAAAACAATCACCGCCGGAAAAAACTGATTCCAATAACTGCCGCCGATTCCGGGCATCAGGAAGAGCGAATAGCCAACGGCTGTGATAACCGGGCCAACAACAAGCGGAAGTCTTGGGCCGTAGCGCGCAACGAGTCCGCCGGACCAGCGCGAAAGAAAAGACATGATCAATATGAACGGTAACAACGCCGCGCCAGCGGCAGTCGGCGAATACCCCTGAACCTGAATCAAATTCAATGGCAGGAAAAAAAGTGTTCCGCCGAGCGCGGCATACAGCAAAAAGGTTAAGAGATTCGTTCCAGCAAACGTTCGCGAACGAAACAGTGTGAGCGGCAACATTGGCTGCGAAATATGCGACTCGACGAACAAGAACAGGATCAAAATGCCAATGCCTAGGCTCAAGGCCACGATTACAGCGCGATTGTTAAAACCAACCTGAGAAGATTCGATCAACCCGTAAACAAGCGCTCCCAAACCGAGTGCCGCCAGGATTGCTCCAAGCCAATCAACCCGACTGCGTTCGAAGTTTGAGTTTTCCGCGACGCAGCGGAGCGAGATTAATATCACAACAACGGCGATCGGAAGATTGATGAAAAACACCGCGCGCCATGAAACGTGCTCGATCAGCCATCCGCCGAGAACGGGTCCGATTGCGGTAGTGATGGCGCTGAACCCCGACCATACGCCGATTGCGCGTCCGCGTTCCTGCTCGGAGAAAGAATTACTGATGATCGCCAGACTCCCGGGAACGAGAAGTGCCGCGCCGCATCCTTGAAGCGCGCGGGCCCCTATTAATTGACGAATGTTCCCGGCAAGACCGCATGCGCCCGATGCAAAAGCAAAAATCACAATGCCCAGCAAAAAAATACGGCGGCGTCCGTAATGGTCGCCTAACGAACCGCCGATCAACAATAAAGCGGAGAGAAAAAGCGCATACGACTCGACTACCCATTGCACATCCACCGCCGTGGCGTTGAGATTCGTCTGCAGCGCGGGCAACGCCACGTTCACCACTGTCCCGTCGATAAAGGCCATGCTCGAGGCGAGAACGGTCGCGGCGAGGATCCAGCGACCGCGGACTTTCGAACAGGGCGCCGAAGCCGGCTCGGAGCGAATTACGTTTTCGTCACAAGGTTCTTGAAGGACTGCCCCCATGTTCGTGGATACGCCAAAACCAAACGTTTCAGCAAGTTCCTTAGTCTTTGCAGAGAGTTTAACTCGAGCTTCGCGGGGGGGCGACAAGGGCGAGAATCAGAAGCACGACGGTTCCGCGCAGAATCTCAACGGCATGGCCGCCTACGCGGACGGCGTTGACGCGCCCCCCTTCCCGCTTTGCACGGACATACATCTCGCTTGGCCGATGGCATTCGAGCCCTGTCGAATCACCACCTCTTCGTCGTTCTTTGCGACTCCGTGTTGGACCATCCAACTCGCCGCGCACCCGGCCGCTGACCCTGTGGCGGGATCCTCGCCACCGTAAAAAAACATTCGAGCTTGAGCTTTAAGTCGGTCTTCGCGCCGTTCAGGACAGAGAAAGTAAAAGAAGTTAGCACCGGTTCTCTTTAGAAATTCCGCCGCCTGGATGTAACTAAACTTCAAATCTGAAAGCGTCTGTCGACTGCGGAATGGCACGATCGTAAAAGTTAATCCGGTCGAGACAGGCTGGATCGGCCAATCCGCAGAAATTTCGTCAACATCGATTCCGATGACGCCAGCTACCTCCTCTCTGGAGAGCGGAGTTCCAAATTCAGGATCACGCTGGCGCATTTCACCGAACACCTGCCCGTTCACTCGATAGCGACCGGCATTCTCCGAATTCGCAGTAAAGCGCACGGGAATTTTACCCGCTTTCAAGTCAAGAGTGATTTCGGCAGGCTTCTTTTGAATCAGGACTCCGACGCATACAAGGACAGCGCTGTGCCGAGCGTTGGATGCCCGGCAAACGGCAACTCTTCCTCGACCGTGAAAATGCGGACTTTCTTTCCTTCCCCAGCTTCCGTGGCGGCATCGCGCGGAAAAATGAAAGTCGTTTCCGAAAGATTCATTTCGCGCGCCAAGCGCCTGCATCTCGGCGTCGTTCAACCCGTGTGCATCCGTAAAAATTGCCAGTGGATTACCTGCGAGCGGCGTCTGCGTGAATACATCAAGCTGAACGAATTCGTAACTGCGGCTCGGCATACAAATTTATCAATTTGTGCCGCAGAACGAGCAACACGAAGATTGCTTCAATTTTTGACAACGCTAAAAGGAGATCTGCATGCGACATCCCGAACGGCACCGCAGTGAAAGGATCGGATGGTTGCGCGCAGCTGTCCTGGGCGCGGACGACGGCATTGTATCCACCGCAAGTCTCATAGTTGGAGTTGCCGCCGCAGGTTCTCCGCGCGCCCCGATTTGCTGCAGGTGTCGCCGGTCTTGTAGCCGGCGCGCTCTCGATGGCGGCCGGTGAATACGTATCAGTGAGTTCTCAGTCAGACACAGAAAAGTCCGACCTTGCTACTGAGAAAGGCGAGTTGGCGACGCGGCGGCCAGCCGAAGAAAAAGAGCTGGCTGACATTTATGTGCAGCGAGGTCTCGATCCAGAACTTGCCCGGACAGTCGCAGTGCAATTGATGGCGCACGATGCGCTTGCTGCTCACGCGCGCGACGAACTTGGTATAACGGAACAAATGACCGCTCGTCCGCTGCAAGCGGCAGTAGCATCCGCTGCAACATTCGCGGTTGGAGCGGCTCTACCGTTGCTCGTGGTCGTCTTCGCGCCACTCACAAATCTTTGGCTTGTCGTTTCGGGAGCTTCGCTCGTCTGCCTCGCCGCGCTCGGCGCACTCGCTGCTCGCACCGGCGGCGCGTCTCCGTGGGTCGGCGCCGTCAGGGTTGCGTTCTGGGGCGCACTCGCCATGGCGGCTACAGCGATCATCGGGAAGCTTTTTGGGGCTACTGTTTCTTAACCGCTCAAGCAGCGAGTGCGGCTCAGAGTTGGATTGTGCTGAGTCGCGGATAGGTTTGCATGTGACTGACGAGGAACAAGACGAACGGTTCTACCGCGATACTGAAAGCATCGCTTTTCCAAAACTGAACGATCATCAGCTTTCGCTACTTGAGCCTCTGGGCGAACGCCGCGTGATGAAACGCGGCGATGTCTTGTTCAAGGCCGGGCAACGCGATCTCGGACTGGCAATTGTTTTGCGCGGCGAAGTCGAAGCGTTCGAGACGCGTGATGATATCGAATATAACCTCGCTACCGCGCGCGAGCGCGATTTCATGGGCGACATATCAATGCTGCAGGGTACATCGATCCTTGGTTCGTCCAGAGTCATGTCGGATGAGGCCGAAATACTTCACATTCCCGCGGCCGAACTGCGGCGCGCACTGGCGGAAATTCCCGCCGTAAGCAAGACGATCGTCGATGCGTTGATCATGCGACGACGCCGGCTTAGCCGTGATCGCGAATTTGCAGGCATGCGCGTTCTGGCCAGTCACCATGCGCGCGATGGACATCAGCTGGATGATTTTCTCGACAAGAATCGCATCCCGCATCGGCTGATAGAATTTGAGACCGAACAAGGGCGGGCATTAAGCGAACGTTTTCACCTAACGACTCGCGATTTGCCGGTCTTAATCACCCCGGCCGGTGCGCGCTTGCGCAAGCCGTCGTTGCGCGAAGTTGCCAGGGAAGCGGGCTTGCTGCGGCCGCTCGCGGAAGAAAATGAAACCGAAGTTTTTTGCGACCTCGCAATCATTGGCGCGGGACCGGCTGGCCTGGCCGCAGCGGTGTATGCCGCATCCGAGGGATTGAAAACGGTCGTTGTAGAAAGTTATGCGCCTGGTGGGCAAGCCGGTTCCTCGTCACTCATTGAAAACTTTTTTGGATTCCCAACCGGCGTTGGCGGTGGCGACTTGACCTGGCTGGCGCAGCTCCAGGCATACCGATTCGGCGCGAAATTTTCCACGCCAGCCGCGGCGCTCTCCCTGAAATACCATCCCGACGGGGAATACCGTGCTTGCCTCGAGATAGAAGGTTGTGGTGCGGTGCTTCGCGCAAAAGCTGTCCTGATCGCGACCGGCGCAGACTACCGCCGTCTCGACGCCGAGAACCGTCAGCGATTTGAAGGCGCCGGAGTTTACTATGCCGCTACAGCACTCGAAGGTCAGATTTGCCGTAACGAAACCGTCATCGTGATTGGAAGCGGTAACTCGGCCGGACAAGCGGCGATGTTCCTTTCGGATGGCGCCGCTAAAGTTTTGCTCCTCATTCGTGGAGATGACATTAGCAAGAAAATGTCTGCCTATCTTTCGCGTCGCGTGCAGACGCAACCCAATATCGAGATTCTTTATCAGACGGAGATTCGAAAAATGTTCGGGGACGAAAAGCTCGAGCAGGTTGAGCTGGAAAATACGCGCACGGGCGAGCGTCGCATGGTCAAAACGCCGGCCGTCTTTTCCATGATCGGTGCCTTACCATGCACAGAATGGTTGCCGACAGAAATTGAGCGCGACGAGAAAGGATTTATCAAAACCGGCTCGGACGTTGCTGAAGCACCAGCCTGGCGCGCAAATAAACGCCGGCCCGCTCCGCTCGAAACCAGTCTCCCGGGAATTTTTGCAGCAGGCGACGTGCGCTCCGGATCGGTTAAACGTTGCGCTGCGGCCGTTGGCGAAGGCGGAATGGCTGTCGCCGGGGTCCACATGAGCCTGGCGTCACGACGGAATGCGTCGGAAAACAAAACAGAGCAAGGATAAAACGAATATGACCGACCGCGGATGTCCTCATTTGAATGCAGTTGAATCAATCAAGCAACCGGAGCGCCGCGAATGCCAGGAATGTGTGAAGATTGGCAGTTACTGGGTTCACTTGCGGACATGCCAGACGTGCGGCGCGACGCTCTGCTGCGACAGCTCGCCAAACAAGCATGCCAGCAAACACGCGCGGGCCAGCGGACATCCTGTCGTCGCGTCCGCCCAAATCGGCGAGCGATGGTTGTATTGCTATCCTGACGACGCCTTTGCCGAATACTGAGCTGGGATTGCTTCCCACCAATCGCGTCAACGATACCAAGATTCATGCCGGAATTGCGTGGCTGGAAATAAACATTGACACCTGTCACGGTGGCCAGCATAACTCCGCCCAAACATAACGACGCGCAAGCTTCGATACGACTCGATCGGGATCGGGTCTTATAGGACCGAGACAAATTCGAAAATCAACATAACAAGTGAAGGATAAATTATTTATGAAATTAATTACGCAGATCGCAGTTATCGGTGTCTCGAGTCTATTACCATTGACGCTCGTTAACGGCCAGGGCACATCAAAGACAAGTACTGCTGGCAAGAGTGCGGCGCCTGCTCAAGTCAGTAAACGAACAGACGTTTATCATGTCCATTTCACCAAGGCCGCCCTCGGCAAAGCCGCACAACTGGGCGATTGGCTGAAAACACCCGATCAAACCAATCCGATGCCGGATCACTTCATCGTTCTCCGTCACCAGGACGGGGACGCCTGGGATTACGTGGTCATTACACATCTCGGGCCCAAAGCGACGGTGGAAGCTGCAGGGACGGCTGTGCCGGCAGACAAACGTAACCTCAGCGAGTGGCATACTGATACATTTGTAAATGGTCCCTCCTGGGAGGAGTTCACCAAAGCCATGGGCATCGATGCCGATTCGAAATCAAAGTCAACGGGCTCGGTTTACTCCGTTTCTTATTATCGCCCCGCTCCCGGTCATCGCGAGCAACTGGAAAAAATATTGAGCGAACTACCAAACGCGTCGAACGACACGACGGCTGGGAATGTGCTGATGCAACATCTGGAAGGCGCAGCCTGGACGTTTCTTACCATCGCCCGTTACAATTCGTGGGACGATTTTGCCAAGGGTGAGAAAACCAGCGTGGCGGATACAAACAAAAAAGACAGTCCGTGGTCGCGTTTGCGCGATCACACCGAGTTTCACACCGATACTCTCACCGATCGCATAGCGCCATAGACGGCGAGTACATAATTGCGGGCGCTTCTCGTGCTGTCGGATATGCCCGTAGGCGTTCGGCGCGCTGACACTGTACCCTTGCCCGTTTGCCCAAAAGTTCGTGATCGCGACAGGCGTTGAGCACAACCGCCACGCGAGACGCGTACGCGTCGCCCAATCCAAATCGCAGTTCGGCAGTCCTTCGTCATTCGACATTCGGATTTCGCTCATCGGTATGCGCCCCAACCGGACCACAGTTCGATTTGGTCGATTAAAATTACGAGCAGGATCACGAGCATGAGTTAGTACACATCTACGCATCATGATGCGTCAATTTGTTCCTTGATTCATCAGGCAAACACCTTTTTAGTTGCCCGACATCATGGCAACCGACGGCATTCATCCTCTGGAATCGTTGATGCGCGAACGCATCGCCGTGCTCGATGGCGCCATGGGCACGATGATCCAGCAATGCGGATTGTCAGAGGCGGACTATCGAGGAAAACGGTTTCGCGATTGGGAAGGGAAAGATCTCAAGGGTAGCCTTGAACTGCTGAACCTGACAAAACCGCAGGTCATCGAGGAGATTCATTCCAATTATCTCGACGCCGGCGCGGACATCATCGAAACGAATACCTTTAGCGGAACTACAATCGGTTCGCATGATTTCCTGTTTCAAGGCGAACCCACAAGTGGCCGTAAGGATCAGGAGTTCTTTCAACGCGTGTTGGACGACCAGCGTCTTCGTGCGCTCGTTCAGGAAATCAATTTGGAAGCAGCGCGCATCGCACGCGACGCGGCAGATCGCGCTGCGAATGAAACGGGACGGCAGCGATTTGTCGGCGGATCAATGGGTCCCCTGCCGGTCGCGGGTTCTATCTCACCTGACGTAAACGATCCGGCGTTTCGCGCCGTCTCGTTTGATCAACTGCGCCAGACCTATTTCGATCAAGCGAAAGCGCTGCTCGAAGGCGGCGTCGATCTTCTCATTGTCGAAACTGTTTTCGACACACTCAACGGAAAGGCCGCCCTTTTCGCCATCAAGGATGCGGTGGAGAAAATCGGACGCAGCGTGCCGTTGATGATCTCGGGTACCGTGATCGACAAATCGGGACGCAACCTAAGCGGTCAAACCGTGGAAGCGTTCATCATTTCCATTGCTCACGCGCAACCGCTCATTCTTGGTTTGAACTGCGCCCTGGGTCCGGATGAAATGGAACCGTTCATCGAAGAAGTTTCGCGGGTCGCTCCATTTTATGTCGGTGCGTATCCGAATGCGGGATTGCCTGATCCCCTTTCACCAACGGGATTTCCTGAAACACCGGAAACTTTCTCACCAAAAGTTGTCGCCTGGGCAGCCAACGGCTGGCTGAACCTGGTAGGCGGCTGTTGCGGGACGACTCCGGAACACATCCGCGCAATCGCAAATGCGGTGAGGGATCTTGCGCCACGACCAGTGGCCCCGCGCCATCCGGGGAGCACACCCGCAATTCCGGGGAGCACACCCGTCCCGGGTGTTGGCGAAGGCGTCACGCCTTCGCGGACTTCCCTCAATCAGAATTCGTCGTCGCGAGATGTGTATGCTCCTCGTTCAATCGATCAACGCCGATCCAAACAATGATGGCTGATTCGAACGCCCTGCAGTTGTCGGGGTTGGAACCGCTAAAGATCACGCCGGAATTCGGTTTCGCCGTAATTGGAGAGCGCACCAACATCACAGGGCTCGCCAAAATTTTCGAAGCTCATCCTGGCAGACGACTTCGAAGGCGCTCTGACCGTCGCACGCCAGCAGGTTCAGGGCGGCGCGAACCTGCTCGATGTGAACATGGACGAAGCGATGATCGATTCGGAAGCGGCCATGACTCGCTTCCTGAACTTGATAGGGAGCGAACCGGAAATCGCGCGCATCCCTATCGTGATCGACAGCTCAAAGTGGAGCGTCATCGAGGCTGGACTCAAATGTTCGCAGGGGAAAGCTGTTGTGAACTCCATCAGCCTGAAAAATGGCGAAGAAGAATTTCTGCGCCAGGCGCAACTCATCAGGCGCTACGGCGCAGCTACCATCGTCATGGCGTTCGATGAGAAAGGTCAGGCCGACAATTTCCAACGCAAAATCGAGATTTGCGCGCGCGCATACGCTCTGTTGACCCGGAAGGCTGAGCTTCCCGCGAGCGACATCATTTTCGATCCAAACATTCTAACCATCGCCACCGGGCTCGATGAGCACCGCAATTACGCGGTCGATTTCATTGAAGCGACGCGTTGGATCAAGCAAAACCTTCCAGCTGCCCGAGTCAGCGGCGGTGTCAGCAACATTTCGTTTTCATTTCGCGGCAACAACACCGTGCGCGAAGCGATGCACGCCGCATTTCTCTTTCACGCCATTCGCGCCGGACTGGACATGGGGATTGTGAATGCCGGACAACTGGCAGTTTACGAAGAAATCGAGCCTGAGCTGCGCGAACGGGTTGAAGATGTGTTGTTCAACCGGCGTGACGATGCAACCGAACGGCTCGTCGAGTTCGCAGAGCGCGTAAAGGCAAAGGGGAAAACAGCTGTCGCCGATGAGACGTGGCGAAAACAGCCCGTGCAAGAGCGCCTGAAGCACGCGTTGGTCAAAGGCGTCATCGATTACATCGACAACGACACGGAGGAAGCGCGACGCCAGTTTAAGCGACCGCTCGAAGTGATCGAAGGTCCGCTCATGGCCGGGATGAGTGTGGTCGGCGACTTATTTGGTGCGGGCAAAATGTTTCTGCCGCAGGTCGTGAAAAGCGCCCGGGTAATGAAAAAAGCGGTGGCGTACCTGATGCCCTTCATGGAAGCCGAAAAATCTGCTGACGCGAAACCGCAGGGTCGCATTGTGATGGCTACGGTCAAAGGCGATGTGCACGACATCGGTAAAAATATCGTGGGCGTGGTTCTGCAATGTAACAATTACGACGTCATCGACCTTGGCGTGATGGTTCCTGCGGCCAGGATTTTGGAAACAGCGCGCCAGAAAAACGCCGACGCTATCGGTCTAAGCGGGCTGATTACGCCGTCGCTCGACGAGATGGTGCACGTCGCGCAGGAGATGGAACGCGAAGGATTCCACGTGCCGCTTCTGATTGGCGGAGCGACTACTAACCGGACGCATACGGCAGTAAAGATCGCGCCGCATTATCGCTCCAGCACCGTGCACGTGCTCGACGCGTCGCGCGCCGTCGGCGTGGTGAATTCGCTGCTTAACGAGGAACTTAAACCGGAGTTCGACAAAAAAACGCGCGAAGATTACGAACGTTTGCGACGGGAGCACGCAGCAAAAACCGAAAGAACAAAACTGCTCACGCTCGACCAGGCACGCGCAAATCGTACGGCGATTGATTGGGATAATTACGTTCCACCGAAACCTGAATTTCTTGGAGTGCGCGCTCTGGGGAGCGCACGCGGCCCGCGTGCCTTTTCCGGCGGCCCGCCGGAAACAACTGGCGAAATCCGTTACAGCAAAAGGCGTCTCCCTCACTTTGAACGGCCATGGGCAAAGTACGCGATCAGTTGGAGCACAAACGGTCGAAAACAATTAAGCGACGCCGCTCGGAAAATCGTTTTGGACTGCATCCTGTATTGGCGCGAACGCCGCTACGAGCTTTACGCGGCCTGCGTGATGCCCGACCACGTTCACATCTTGATCGAACCACAGGTGAGGAGTCAGGCTTCGAACACAGAGGAATTCTATTCGCTCACCCAGATTTTGCATACCCTCAAGTCCTTCACGGCTCACAAGATCAATGAGCTTGAAGAAAAAGGTGGACCGGTCTGGGAGCGTGAATCTTTTGATCGTTTGATCCGCTCGGAAAGCGATCTGCAGGAAAAATTCAATTACATTACGCGAAATCCATGGGACGCAGGAGTTGTCGGCCACGATGAAGATTATCCCTGGGTGTGGTTTCCCGCGAGGGAAGCATCTCGGCCAGCGGCCGAGATGGACACGCCAGCGGAGTGCGATCCCCAGAAAATACTGATCGCGCTAAGCGATCTTGTTCCCTACATCGATTGGTCGCCGTTCTTCCATGCATGGGAATTACGCGGTCGTTATCCGGCGATTTTCGATGATCCAAGGATCGGCAAACAAGCGCGCGAACTTTTCGATGACGCGCAGGAACTCCTTCAGCGCATCGTAGCAAAGAATCTACTGGTTCCGCGCGGCGTTTATGCTTTTTGGCGCGCGAACGCGGTTGACGATGATGTCGATCTTTACGCTGATGACACCAGCACTGAAAAAATCGCAACCTTTTACTTTTTGCGTCAGCAAATGCCAAAGCCACCAGGGCAATTCAACCACTGTCTGGCCGATTACGTTGCGCCGAAGAGTAGCGCGACCCTCCGGGTTGCAGATTCCGAAAGGGCAAGCGAAACGCATGCCCTAAAACAGGATTATCTCGGGGGATTTGCAGTCTCGATTCATGGCGCGGATGAACTCGCCGAGGAATTTAAATCCCAGCATGACGACTACAGCGCGATCATGACCAAAGCTTTGGCAGATCGACTGGCTGAAGCATTCGCAGAATACCTGCACAAACAAGCTCGCGTCGCATGGGGATTCGGACGCGAGGAACAATTGTCGAATGCCGAACTGATTCGGGAAAAATATCGTGGCATTCGGCCCGCGGCCGGTTATCCCGCCTGTCCGGATCACGCTGAGAAACGAACGCTGTTCGATTTGCTGGCTGCGGAGAAGCAACGCCGGGATCAAACTAACGGAATCATTTGCGATGTATCCAGGCGCGAGTGTGAGCGGGCTTTATTTTTCGCGTCCCGAAGCGAAATATTTCGGGGTCGGCCAGATCGGTCACGATCAGGTACGGGATTACGCGCAGCGCCGGAGCGAGGAAATCGCCGCAGTCGAGAAGCGGCTTGCGCCGAATTTGGGGTAGAAATTCAACTCTGGGGAGCGCAAAAGCGAAAGTCGTGGTAAGAATAGCGCTCAATCCGGGGCGTAGCTTAGCTTGGTAGAGCGCGTGGTTTGGGACCACGAGGTCGGAGGTTCAAATCCTCTCGCCCCGACATGAATCATGGATTCTCGATAGCATCGGGAAATTCGGCTACATTGGCTCCCCTTGAAAATATACGGGCTAACCCTTTTAACGGCGTTGTTGGTGGCTGCGGTAGTATTGCACGGACAGGAAGCCGCACCGCCATCTGTGGACCTCCTTCCCGAGGAAAGTCCTCAACAGCAGGATGAGGAAGCCAACTCCTCCCTCCCTCCGAACGGCCCTGAACTGCCGGGGCTGAAGGAGCTCGACGAAAGTTTTAAGCCGAAATCGCTGGGCCCGGAAGCTGATGCCCTTCGGATGCATGTGCTATGGCGGGAATTGAAGAACCGCACCGTCAACGATCCTCAAGTGCAGGCGGCAAAGAAATACGCGCAGCGTGCGCGGACCGATTTGGAAAAGCGAACCAGGCTCAGCGCGTACTACGAAGTTTATTACCAGCGAATGTCCGCGTTTGCCACAACTCCAGAGCTCAAACTGGTCCTGCAGACACTCAAGACTGCTCATCAAAGCACCTTGGCCCAGCCGCGCGTGCGACCATCCCCGACGCCGGAGCAAACGGGAACGCCTTCACCGACACCGACGAGCACGCCCTTCAAGAAAAAGCCCGGGCAAAAGAAAAACAAGAAGAAGAAAATCCACAAATGACGTCCTGCGCGACGTGCGGCGTGCGACTACAGTTCGAGCCAGAACTGTGCAAGAAGGTGGAATGTGTTGTCCCCAACAGGTTGACCGGGCCCGATGCCAACCGATTGGGGACAATCGGTTCCACCTTCCGCGCTTGCTATTGTAGCCGGCATCGGCGCAGGGTTGAGGTGCGCCCCAACTGAATGACAACCGATAACCTCCCCGTAGACCAATATTTGCAAAGATTTTGCTTGCCGCTTCAGCCGCAGTCTTTTAAACCCGCATAAATCCTCATGCCTATGAACTCATTCATCGAAATCACGCAAAACGTTTTGTTTACACCCGCACGCCTGCTCGGACAGGTCGATTACAGCTATAGCGCTCAAGGTACGGCTCCGAGCCCGATCTCTACGATTATCGCCATTCTTATTGGGCTACTGGTGATCGTGGCGATGTGGAAAGTGTTCACCAAAGCCGGCCAACCCGGTTGGGCCAGTCTCATCCCGATCTACAATGTTTACATTTGGTGCAAAATTGTCGGCCGCCCCGGGTGGTGGGTCATTTTGATGTTTATCCCGTTCGTCAACTTCATCATCCTGATCATTCTTTCGATCGATATGGCCAAAAGCTTCGGCAAAGGTGTGGGCTTCGGACTCGGCCTCGCTTTCCTGGGAATCATTTTCCTGCCGATCCTCGGCTTCGGAAGTGCCCAGTACCAGGGACCGTCCGCCGGCAGTGCGGGGGGGGCGGTTGCTCGACCGGCGCAGCCTGCCTAGCCGTAAAAGGTGGAACGTGTTGTCCCCAACACGTTGACCGGGCTCGATTCCAACCGATTGGGGACAATCGGTTCCACCTTATAGACACACTGGAGCTTTGCCATCCTGGCTGAGCTACGATTTGATCCGGGAGAAGGGACTTTGCGCCCGAGCTATGCTCGCTCCCTCCCCTAACGAAGGATCATTACGTCCCTCTCTCTCTTCGCGAGAGCGAGGCGACCGAGGAGACCTCCACTGCTGTTCCGCCATTCGCCATGGTGGAACGGTTGTCCCCAACACGTTGACCGGGCCCGATTCCAACCGATTGGGGACAATCGGTTCCACCTTTACGCTTGCCGTGCCCTTGCATGTTGGCGCTTCTTGGATGACAACCTGCCAGGTTGTCTCGGCAGGCTGGCAGCCTGCCAGCCAAGTCAGGCAAGCTGCCTGACCTCCTTTATTGCTACGATCCGGCCCAGTTCGGTTTGCGTTTCTCGTTGAACGCCGCGATGCCTTCCCGGGCTTCGTCCGATTCGCGCGCCTGCATGTGATATTTCAGCGCAAGGCCGACATCTTCCTTTACCGCGCGCCACCAGAGTTCTTCGACCAATCGTTTCGTCTGCGCCACTGCGCCGGGTGCGCCTTGCAAAACTGATCCAGCAAACTTCTGCGCTTCATTCATTACCTCGTTTGGCGCGACGACGCGATTCACTAATCCGATCTCCTTCGCGCGTGCGGCGTCGATTAGTTCTCCGCCGAATAACAGTTCGCGCACGTTTCGTTCACCTGCCTGACGCCGCAGAAATGTCATCACCAGCCCGGCAACCAATCCGCGTCGCACCTCGGGATATCCGATCTTTGTTCCCTCTGCCGCGACCACAAAATCGCATGCCGACATGACGCCCGCGCCGCCTGCAACCGCCGCGCCGTGCACCGCCGCAATCGTAACGAGCCGTGTTTCGCTAATGGTGATCAAAGTGTTCGCTACCATCTCCGCTGTCGCGTGCGCCTTGGTTTGATCGGCCGCTTCTTTCAAATCCAACCCGGTGCAAAACGCCACGCCCGCTCCGCGCAAAATTAGTACGCGTTGCTCCGGCTGCTCAGAGGCGACCTGAACGGCCGCGCACAATTCAGTAAGCAACTCAAGAGTCAGGGCGTTGCGTCGCTCCGGCCGGTTGAGAGTTACCACCGTAACCTGGGGCGATTGTTTTTCGATCAGGACAACGGGCATCTTAT
Source organism: uncultured Verrucomicrobiae bacterium (assembly GCA_963838045.1). Classification (GTDB taxonomy): domain Bacteria; phylum Verrucomicrobiota; class Verrucomicrobiia; order Chthoniobacterales; family UBA10450; genus Udaeobacter. The sequence continues at coordinate 450,271 of CAWIPQ010000008.1, forward strand.
TAACCGCAGATTACGCAGATTTCCGTGCAATTGTAGGGCGTTTCTGTGAAACGCCATTTTCTTGGAGGGCGTCTGACACAGACGCCCTATAGATATTGGCCTACGTTTGGATCACGCCGGTGTGAAAATGAGCCTTCGGCATCGGACGCGACACGTACTGCAAAAGGCGAATGAGGACGTCGCGCGTTTCGTCCGGTTGAATGATGGCGTCCACCCAACCGCGAGCAGCGCCGTAGCGGATGTCGGTTTGCTCTTCATAATTTTGCTTCACTTCGAGGCGCAATTTTTCAAGTTCCTCCTGCGAGGCCTTCTTGTCTCCTCGCTCCCGCGCTCTGGCGAGAATCGAGAACACCGTGTCCGACGCCTGCGCGGCGCCCATGACCGCGTAACGCGCGTTCGGCCAGGCGACGATAAATCGCGGATCGTATGCCTTCCCGCACAACGCATAATTGCCGGCCCCGAAAGATCCTCCTACAACCACCGTAATCTTCGGCACGATCGAATTGCTCACCGCATTCACAAGCTTCGCGCCGCTACGAATGATTCCGCTCTCTTCCGCATCCCGTCCCACCATGAACCCGCTGACATCCTGGAAAAAAATGATCGGCAAATTGGTCTGATTGCAATCCATAATGAAACGCGCCGCTTTATCTGCGCTGTCGGAATAAATGACACCGCCCATCTGTATTCCTTCCTTTTTCGTCCTGACCTGCATGCGTTGATTCGCAACAATGCCCACAGCTCTTCCATCGATCCGCGCGTACGTGGTCACGAGCGTTTTGCCGTAGTCGGCCTTGTATTCATCCATTGATTTTTCATCGACGATCGTGGCCAGCAGATCGCGCATATCATAATTCTTCCGGCCGCCAAAACTGATCAGGTCGTAAACCGTGTCCGGATTTTTCGCCGGCTTCGATGGTAGGGCGCGACCGCCGGGCGCACCGCGCGTTTTTGCTTCCGGCAACAGCGCCACCAACGACCGTAGCCGTTTCAGACACGACGGATCATCCTTTTCGAAAAAGTCGACGGTGCCGCTTATCTCCGAGTGCATTCGGGCGCCCCCCAGATCCTCCGCATCGACGATCTGACCAATGGCCGCTTTCACCAGTGACGGACCTGCGAGATAAAGGCCGCTTCCCTGAGTCATCAAAATCTTATCGCACAACACCGGCAGATACGCGCCACCCGCTACGCAATTGCCCATGATCGCGGCAAACTGCGGGATCCCGGCTGCAGAGATCACGGAGTTATTGCGAAAGATCCGGCCGAAATCGTCTTCATCCGGAAAAATTTCATCCTGCAACGGCAGGAACACCCCAGCTGAATCGACGAGATAGATAAGCGGAAGCGCGCACTCGAAGGCGATCCGCTGCGCCCGGATGACCTTCTTGGTTGTCGCCGGGAAGAAGGCTCCGGCTTTTACCGTGGCATCGTTGGCGACCACCATGCAGGGAACGCCTTCCACGTTGCCGATACCGGTGACCACACCTGCCGCCGGAATTTTCCCCCATTGGTCATACATCTTATATGCAGCCCAAAGCCCAATCTCAAAAAACGGCGATTCTTTATCGATCAGATGACGAATCCGCTCGCGCACCGGCAAGCGCCCCATTTTGCGCTGCCGTTCGTGGCCGGCTTTGCCACCGCCTTCGCGGAGCACGGCTTCCTCCTGCGCAATCCCTGCGCAGTGCGCCCGCAATACTTCATCCGTGTTCGATTGAGCCATATGCCAACGCCACGCTTAATCCGCGCAGCGGACTGAATCAAGCCGGCAGAATGCTTCGTGGCTGTTAAGTCGTTACATGGTTGAATCGTTATAGTCGATTTAGAAGAACCACGGATAACGCGGATGACACGAATCCGGGGAGCACACGTGGCCTCGCGTGTTGGTTTCGGCGACCTCGCCGAGACGATCTTTTTTACCCCCATTGAAGAATCAAGTTCGTTGTCGCGAGGACGCAACGTAGCAGCACCCCAGCCGGGTGCCCTACCCGATCCGATTTACCGTCTAACGATTTCCGCGTAGCGAAGCCACACGCGGACCTATTTTCAGCTCGACAATCCGGAGCCATTTCACGAACCTCGCCGCCATGAAAAAACCAATTTCCCAGTTTATTATTACACTGTCTCTCCTCGGGATGATGATTTCGCCGAACATTCAGGCGGTCACTCCTCCTCCTGACGGTGGCTATCCCAACTTCACCACGGCAGAAGGGACAAACGCGCTTAAAAATCTGACCACAGGCTCAGGCAATACAGCAGTTGGCTGGTATTCACTCTTCACAGCCACCTCCGGCAGCTTTAACACCGGTGTTGGCGGTGGAACGCTGGCGCTTAACAACGGAGACTCCAATACCGCTACAGGAGCCGGAGCGCTCTTGCTTAACACCACCGGCTCTAACAACACCGCCAGCGGAACAGACGCGCTTGTTTATAACGACAGCGGCGATGACAATACAGCTGTCGGTGTGTTCGCGCTGTTTAGCAACACCACCGGCTCTAACAATATCGCCATTGGCAGCGGAGCGCTTTTCAACAATTTCGACGGCGGTGGTAATACCGCGGTAGGTTATGAGGCGCTCGCTAGCAACACATCCGGTGGAATAAATACAGCTGTCGGAGCCAATGCGCTCGGCAACAACACTACCGGCATCAACAACACGGCGATTGGCGACAGCGCGCTTGGACACAACGTGGCCGGGGACGCGAATACTGCTGTCGGTCGCCTCGCGCTTTTCAACAACACCGCTACGGGCAATACGGCCATGGGATTTGGCGCGCTCCAGAACAACGTGGCAGGCGAGCGCAATACAGCCGTTGGCTATCACACGCTTGTGAACGATACCACCGGCACTGACAACACGGCCGTCGGGTTCAACACTCTGCAGGCTGCCAACAGCGGTGCGAATACTGCCGTAGGCTCTTATGCACTCCAACACGATACAAGTAACGGCGACACAGCCCTCGGCAGTGGAGCGCTTTTCAATCACATGACCGGGCAGCAAAACACCGCCGTAGGCTCGCTGGCAATGTATGATGACCAAAGTGGTAGTACCAACACCGCCGTAGGTTCGGAGGCAATGCGTCACAACATAAGCGGTCAAAATAATGCCGCTGTCGGCCGTAGCGCACTCTTCAATAACACTACCGGCAACGGCAACATTGCGCTGGGAGATGATGCCGGTGGAAACATTACTACCACAAGCGGCAACGTCTTTATCGGAAACTCCGGCATCAATGGCGACGCTAATACCATGCGTCTGGGAACCGCCATGAGTCGAACTTTCATCTCCGGCGTTCGCGGAGTAACAACAGCAAACAATAACGCCATACCCGTGCTGATCGATTCATTTGGACAGCTCGGCACGATGAGTTCCTCGCGACGGTTTAAACGCGATATTAAGCCGATGGCTACCGCCAGCGAATCGATTTTGGCGCTCGAGCCGGTCACGTTCCATTACAAGTCCGACAATACCGGCAGACCGGAATTTGGTTTAATTGCTGAGCAGGTCGCCAGCGTCAATCCGGACCTGGTAGTACATGACGCGGACGGCAGAATCTACACGGTCCGGTACGAAGCCGTAAACGCCATGTTGCTCAACGAATTTCTCAAGGAACATCAAAAAGTGAAGGAATTGGAAGGGACCGTTGCCCGACAGCAGACGAGCTTTGAATCCAAAATCGCGGAACAGGCTCAACAAATCGAGGCGCTAAGAGTTGATCTTCAAAAGGTCAGCGCCCGGTTCGAAGTGAGGCGGTCGTTCCGCAAATCGCGGCGAAGAATCCATGAGCGACGGCTTTGCCGTCCTCACAGTTACTGGCTACATCCGATTTGGGAGCGCACGCCGCTGGCGTGGATTTCGGCCGCTGGCCGAACGGCTGCCGGAGTCGTTAAAATGTGCCGTTGATTTATTCCGCACGACGCCTGAGTTCTGCGGCGTGAGAGGTTTCCAGCCGACGGCGCCGTGATTCGTGGCTAGAGAGAAGAATGTTTCGGCGCGCCGCCGAAACCCACACGCGAGCCGCGTGCGCTCCCCAAACAAACATCGTGTGATCCGGGTGATCCGTGGTCTCAGCACAGAGAAAGCGCGGGGAGCATTTTCACCTGCTCGGCGCTAACTCGCTCAATGAACCGGCTCTGGAAACCCTCCACAAGATTCGTGTCTATCCGTGAAACCATGAATCTTCTTTTTACAGAAGGCAGCAAAGGAAACGAAGATTTTGCACTGTTCTGGTCTCTAGAAATCTCTTCGCTAACTTCGCTTCCTTCTGTTTAATTCTTCCTCGTCCGCACCGGCGTCTGCGACAGACGCGCTACAAATCTGCTGCCATCCGTGATCATCCGTAGTTGTGGTTTTGTGATTCGTGTCCATTCGTGGTTAAATTTTTGACACAGCCGTGCTAAGGAAATTCCCGCTTCTTTTCCTCGTTCTTCTTATTGAAGGCGGAGCGCTGATGGCGGTGGAATTGATGGGCGCCAAGTTGGTGGCACCGTTCTATGGCAACTCGCTTTATGTATGGACGGCAGTACTCACGATTACCGTTTTAGGTTTGACGCTTGGCTATTACGCTGGAGGGCAACTCGCGAGAAAGCGACCGTCCGAAACGACGCTCTTCGTGGTGCTCGGAATCTCGGCGGTGCTCGTCCTGGCATTACCGCTGACCGCTTCGATTGCGATCGCACTTACAAAGGGAATGGACCTCATCGTCGGGATCTGCGCCACGTGTGTTCTGCTACTGCTGCCGCCGATGTTCTGCTTCGGGATCGTCGGCCCGATGATGGTCAGCTTGATGTCTTCGCAGCTTGAAACTGTCGGGAAAACCGCGGGAACAGTCTATTTCACGTCCACGTTCGGAGGAATAGCGGCGACGTTTCTCTTCGGACTTTATTTCATCCCCGTCGGAGGGCTCAGACTTTGCGCGACGGTTACAGGGCTGGCGCTGGCTGCGTTGCCTCTCGTTTACCTTGCGAAGAGAGCGCTTGGAATCGAAAAAAAGTCGGGATCAACTGCTTTCGCAAAGGCTGCAAAACGTCCCGGCGTTTCACAGAAACGCCCTACAAAAATGGCCGGGTATTCTAGGGCGTCTGTGTCAGACGCCAGAAAGGGTGTCAAACGCACCATTTACCTTTTTGCCGTGCTCGAAGGCGGGACGGTCATGGCAGTCGAGTTGCTGTCCGCACGAATGGTCGCGCCGTATTTTGGTTCGTCGCTCTATGTCTGGGCAACGGTGATTGGGTTTACCCTCCTGGCGCTCGCGATCGGTTACTTTCTCGGTGGCGCTATCGCCGATAAGTACAGCGGTCCTGATACTCTGCTGTGGTTGTTGCTCATCGCGTCACTGTTCTTGCTGTTGATGCATGTCACCTCTCAAGAGGCGTGTTGCCCAAAGGCTTCGTTAGGCAGCATTAGGCTGTAAACCGTGTTTAGATTATTGATCCGGCAAAGCGTTTTAGTTGGATTGAGCAGGGCCGATGATTCAGCAGTGCAGCAAAGTCGGCGTCTTAGCCCGAAGCATTAATGAAGACAGTGCGGCGGCCGCACTTTTCTTGGGATTTTGATTGGCCAGGAGGATGCGCACGTTCTGGATCGCTGCAATCAGGTAATCCTGGATTTGTTGGCGCCAGAGCCGTCGCCAGCGGGCGCGTTTGAAGTGATGATTGTTAGCGGCATCGGCAAAACTTTGTTCCATTAACTGCTGCCGGCGTTTGCGATCGCGGCGGGCTGCGCGGCTGTGGGCTTGCGCTTTTGCTACATCCAGGAGGGCTTGGTTTTTGTGTCGATGAAGCGTGCGCCCAAACTTTGCCCGGGTGCATTGGGGCCGCAGAGCACAGGCGGCGCACGCTCCGGCGCGCGCTTTATACTCCATGGTGTGACGCACCGGATGAACGCGTCGTGGTCTTAAAAGTTCACCGGCCGGACAGCGATAAGTGTTGCTCGCTGGATCGTAAACAAATGCGCTCTCAGGAAAAATCCCGGCGGCCTGATGATGATCCTGTCCCTTGGCTGCGTCCCCTAGATGCGTGCTAATGCCGCGCTGCTGACAGGCGACGAAGTTCTCTTGCGTCCCATACTTGTGATCGCCCACCACTTTCTCCACTTTGGTGTCGGTGTTTTTCTCGTGCTGATCGACTAGATCGAGCAGCTTGCGGTTCTCCGTCACGCTCCCAGGTGTTGTCTCCACCGCCGTCACGACTCCTTTGGCGTCATCGATGGCGCGATGATGATGGTAGCGCGGACGCGAATCATTGCGCCCACGACTCACCATCGCCGCATCGGGATCCGTCACGCTCATCATTCGGTCGTTAACCGCTTGGTAGCTCGAAGGCGTGGTGACTCCTTCGCCCAGCTTACTCTCCGTCGCTTGATACGCCCGCTTGAGCGCTGCGATCAATTCCGGCGCTCCCTTGACCACCGACTCGCGCGAGGCATCGGCCTCAATCAAACTCGAATCCACATGCAGCTTCTTCCCATCCACTAGTCCCGCTTCCACACACTGCCCAATCGTGCGGACAAACAACCGCTCAAATACTTTCTTTTCCCAGCGCGCCCGCGCTTTGGATAACACGCTGTGATCAGGAATCTCCTCCTCCAGCCCGTAGCCCAAAAACCACAGATAATCGAGCCGCTCGGCGATGATCTTCATCAGCTCGCGCTCACTGGCCACATCATCAAAGAAAAGCAAAAACATCATTTTGAGAATCACTTCGGGATCGACCGACACATTGCCCTTGCTCCCATAGCAATGCGCTACTTCCTCACGGGCAAAACCAAAATCGATGAGTTCTTTGACCCGTCGCAGCGGATGATTGGCTCTCACCCGCTTGTCCAGGTTCACCGCGTAATTGAAGAGCTGCGGCTCGCTCTTTTGTTCTCCCATCATGATGGGAACACTCTGTTAGCACATCTCCCCCAGCTTGGGTACGTTTTTCTTTCCACCTCAGGTCGATTTGGGCAACACGCCCTCAATGTCTGACAATAGCCTTTGAAAATGTCAGCCCGGGCCTCGCCATCATTCTCGTCAGCATGACCTTGATCCTGCCGCCGCTCGTTTTCCTCGGCATGGTACCGACATTCCTCATACGCAAGGTATCGGCAAGCGCCGATCATGCCGGAACCAGCACTGGTCGCGTTTATGCGATTTCTTCCGCCAGCGGCATTGTCGCCCTGCCGTTGTTCGGGTTTTTCATCATTCCACGATTCGGATTGACGCTGCCATCTATTATCACCGGGCTTGTTGTGGGATTGGTGCCGTTTGTGAAGCTGATCTCGCAGAAAACGTTTCGCGGTGCAGCCTCCAATGGAGGGCGGAGCTCTGCGACGCCCAGGCCCGCCTGCCTTCGCGGTGCTACGGCGAGGCAAGCAGGAGCTCGCTCCTTCAATGTGAAGAAATACGCTGCGTTTTCGTTCGTCGCTGTGGCGCTGTTCTCGTTTTGGGCAATCAAGACCCAGCGGCCGGGCAAAACTGTCGATGTAAAGTGCTATTCGGAAGGGCTTCTTGGACAGATCCTGGTAGCCGATGTATTCGACGCAGCTCAGAAATCTCACGATCGCATGCTTATGGTGAACCGCATCGTTCAGATGTGGATGGACATGAAAACCGGCAAGCCAAAGTGGGATTACATTTTTTACGACTATTCGGTCTGCAGCAAGCTTCCCGAGAAGTCCGACGCCCTCATTCTCGGTTTGGGCGGCGGCTTCCTGGCCAGCGTTTTCCAGAGGAGATTTGAATTCAACGTTGATGGCGTCGAGTTGGATGAACGCATCGCCGAAGTCGCGCGAGATTACTTTGGGTTAAGCGACAAGGTGAATGTGGTGGTGGACGACGCGCGGCATTATCTGGAAAAGGCTAACAAGAAATACGACCTGATCTTGTTCGACGTTTATCGCGGCGAGCTTCCTCCTCCACATGTCTTCACCATCGAATCGCTGGCCAAAGCCAGGTCTCTGTTGAAGGAAAACGGATTGATCCTCGTAAACTTTAACGGTTACCTCGAGGGAAACATAGGAAAACCGGCGCGATCAATCTACAAAACCCTTGTTGCGGCCGGCTTGGAGGCGAGGATCCTGCCGACACCCGGTGCCGAAGCACGCAGGAATCTGTTGTTTGTGGCCAGCAAGAAGAAGCAAGATTTCCACGCCGTGCGTTCGCCGCTGTTCCAACATGGAAAACCGGTGGACATCGAGACGTTGTTCCTTGATCCGCGTGAACTGCATCTCAACGATGCGGTGGTTTTCACTGACGACAAACCCATCCTGGAGCTTTTGAACATCGCCGCCGGCAACGCCTGGCGTAAAGGGTACACCGAGATCACAAAGAGCTTTTACAAGGAAGGCGTGCCCTTATTCAGGTAGCAATGCCGGAGCAAAACGAACCACGGATTGCACGGATTAAACGGATGAGGCAGGGGCGATTGACTCAATCGCCTTACGTGAAGCGCAGACAAAATCTGGGCAGCACACGCGGCCCGCGTGTTGGTTTGAAAGCCTGGCCGTTGCTTCGCCGCGTATAAGCCAACCTTTGAGTGAAGGAAATCATGTCGTTTACGCGGCTTCGCATCCGTTGCAGCGGCGCCGTCGCCGAAACAGCCTTCGCTGATTCCCTTCCGGGAAGTTCGTGACCCACGAAAGCTTTGGGGGTCACCAGCACCCGCCGTCCTCGCCAAGGCCGCGGCGAGCCCAGGAGGCGGGTGTGCTCCCCGACCCAGCCAGGAGGACTACCGCCGAGAGACAAAACGGGCAATGATGTTATCGAATTCGTTGTGCGAACCAATCCAGAACCAATACGCGGTATCACTACGCACGCGCGCCAACGCGCGATACTGCTACCCAACACGGATTGACCAGAGACCGGGCGCGAGCTGTTTCCAGTGCAAAGATGGATGCGCTGGATTCTCCTAGATCAATATTCTCTGCAGGAGAATCAATCTACGACCGCAGGGAGGGTAACGCACGCGCCTCGCGTGCCGAGACCGAGTGACGAAGGAACGAGTGCGTGTGAGAGACGATAACTCTTCCGTGCGTGATTGCGCACGCGCTCAGGGAGCACCTGATAAGCAGCCCAGAAATCAGGTGTTGTTAATGATTTCATCCAACGGTTTTACCCGGCCCGCGTCGATATCGGCATCCACTTTTTCCAGCCATCTGTTGAGTTTTCCCGATTGAACAGCTGTTTCTAGCGCATGATCAAAGCGCTGAGCCTCCATTTCATCGACTGCCTGTGAGAGCTCGCGAAAATCGGAATCCGGCAGTGCGCTGATCGCCGCTTTGATTTTTTGAACCGTTGACATGCCGAAATTTTACGCTGCCGCAATGCGCGTGGCAAGCGAGGCCCTGTAACCGGGATCACGGATCGGCGCTACAAATCACCCGTGTCCCATCCGTGGTTAAAGAGAAGAGCGTTTCGGCGAGGCCCCAGCACACAGGCGTGCAAGCTATGACCAGCACGCGGGCCCCGCACACTCGCCACCGCTAGCAAGCTTCGGGCAAGCTGGGGTGCGCTCCCCAATCCATCTGTTAAGAATTTCCAACAGAAGGAAACGAAGGTAACGAAGTTTTGGCCATTTTTTCCGACATTCGAGATTCCGTGATCATCCGTGCCATCCGTGGTTCTCTGTTCTTTCCCAATTCGTGTTCATTCGTGTCCATTCGTGGTTAGAAAAAGAGAAAGCGCCGGGAGGTTTTCACCTCCTCGGCGCTCACTCGCTCAGTTAACCGGCTCTGGGGGAAAACCAGTTAAAGGTTATTTCTTCCTGTTACTTGATGCTGATTGACACGTCGTGGGTCGTCCCGTCATCGAGGTGAGCCGTGATCTTGTAGGTATCGCCGACTTGGTAAGGGACAAGGACGCCGGCGCCGCCGGTCTTCAGGTTGAAGATATCCTGCATGCCCGTCGGATCCCAGCGGAAGTAGATACCGTTATCGTTACTGGCTCCTGCATCGTCAATCGATGGATCGCCCGCTGGCACGCATCCTTGCTGGAACGCCACGCTGATCCAGTCGCTGCTGGTCGAGATGACGTTGCCAGAGCAATCCGTGACCTGGAACTTCACCGGCACAGTGCTACCGCGCTTCACCTTAGTCGCCACGTTGTTGTTCAACGGCGGGAAGAAGCCATTGAAGTTGTAGACGATCTGGGCATTGGCATCGCTGTCGGCGCACGTCTCGTCTGCAGTGTTGTTCATGGCACCGCTGTCGTCCACGGCGTGAATAGCAACCGAGATGTCCGCGCTACCGTTCCCAGGGCCGCTAATGGTCACCGAGGTCGTGCCGCTTTGGGTCACGGTAACGGTGTCACCCACGTCGTCGCTCACTGTGGCCACGTCCACGCTCCCAACTTCCGTCATATTCAGGAAGAAGTGTGCGGTCACGGTCACGGGGTTTCCCGGACCGTCGTTGTCATAGGTAACGTCGAAGGTTTGCCCGAAGCCCGTCCCTGTACCAGGCATCCGACCACTTGGCCCAACTCCGCATCTAAGCCACTGCAGTCGATGTCGGGCGGGTTGTTAGTTGGCGTGTCTGATACGAACGAGTAAGTGCCGATGACCGTGGTGGGGGTGCTGGTAATCGTAGAACCGCTCGCGGGGAGAGTGCTTTGCAACTCATAATGCCCGCCCACTCCCGGCACCGTCGCCGGGAAGCCGGAATAGGTGTAGGTCGTACCGTCCTTCAACCCGGTGTCTGCGCTGGGCCCGGGGCTGTTGAACGTTTGGTCAATAGTTTGAGCGTGGCCGCCATTGTTCGTACCAGAACCGGTAATGTGTATCGACGTCGCTACCCCAAGTCCGCTTGTCGCAAAGTTGATGTTGTCAGCGGCGTCCGTAAACGTCGTCGTCGCCACTAGACTCGACTCCAAGCCCATGACAGTGAGCTGGAGCGTCTTGTCTAGCCAGGTTTCGGGGACGACGTACTCGACGTCAGCGCTTCCGGAGGCGTCGGCTGGGATATCCGCCCAGGCGACGTCTGGGACCCAGCCGCCGTTGCCGTCTGAAACGCCGACACTAAAGTCCAGGAGCTCACCCGGCTGGAAGCCGGTAGCTCTGAACAGCGCCGTCTCGCCGGGCCCGTAGTCGTCTTTATCACTGACGACCAGCGGACCCTGAGCCTGCGCCGTGAGGCTAAAGCAGAGGGCAGCTAAGGCTGTCATGCTAGTTATGATAAATGATTTTTTCATTTGTTGTTATTAACTACTTTCTAATTGTTGTTGGTTTGATTGTTGTCTGGGGCGGACCATTCCCATGGCCATCATGACGGGTGGTTGGTTGAGGCGAGCGATCCCGCAGCCTGCGGGATCGCCCGGGGAAATTGTTTGGGGGGAACTTTCGGTGGGAAGTGTTTGGGGGAACGTGGGGGAAAGGCTGATTGTCGATTGCTGCTCGTCCTCGTTCTCCTCCTCGTCCTCGATTCGCGGATTTTCGGTACAAGGACGACGACGAGGAAGGGGACGATTCGGTCGCGGCGGAGCCGCTCTGCGTAATTCGTGGCTGCTCTATGCGGTTCTCGTAATTGCGCGTAGTAGAAGCGGTGCAGCTACGGCTGGCTCCGCAGATCTTGCGAAAACCTGTGCAGTTCTTGGCAACGCACGCGGCGGGTTGCAAACGGGAAGCAATTCTATTTGGCGTATTCTCATCGTCCGCTACCAGCTCCCCACTTGGCCATGAACCGGTCGCGAATAAGCGCGGAGTCTCGCTGGTGGCAGTAGGTTGTAAAGTGAATTCGTTATCTTCTGTGTAGGGGACTATCCCCTATATTTTGACGACAATTCCCCTAGGGGATCGTGTGAACTGATGTGAATAATAAGGGGTCTCCCTTAGGGGGTGTATTGCGTGTGGAGAACTGCGGACCAGCGAGGACAGGATTTACCCGTTGAGCATGCGGATAATTCCGAGGAACGCACGCCGCTGGCGTGCCGGTTTCGGCCGCTGGCCGAAAACCCTCCTCCCGAAATTTAATTTGTTTTCAAAGTTCATCGTCGCGAAGCGAAGGGGGATCGAGCCGATCCGCAGTGTGATCCAACGGCACGGCAACTCGCCGCGGCGAGCAAGCTGCGCGCCGTGGCTACAACGACCAGCGAAGGGGCACCTTCCGCCGCAACAATATCCCCGCCGTGATCGCGATGCCCCGATCACAGCACGCGAGGGCCGCACAATGGGAAGCTTGCGGAACGCTCCCCAATCCAAGTACAGGCTCCCCGGCCGCCGCACGGCTGTAGCTGGGATCGGTGATCCCGGATCTCAAAGGCCTCACCGGGATAATCGAGCAGCCCGATCACGAGCAACAACGCCACCATTTCGGGAACAATCCAGCCACGTGGTTGCTGCGCGAAGGGGACTTTGACAATCTCATTGAAAGAAAGCCGCAAACGCTTCTCAATACTACTAATCGTCTCATCAAAGCAACAGAAAGCCGGACTGGCTTTTCTGTTTCTGTAGAGCCCGCCGCATCAGAATAGATTTTGTTTGCGAGACGATCCGTACGTTCAAGCTGTAGCCGGCATCGCCGAGGCACGCCATAGCCCTGCCGGAGAAGGCGGCTGATGCCTGTCTCTGAAAATCAGGCGCTTCCGTGTCGGGGTCATCCGCCTTCGTGAGACGATGGCGCGACAAGCCGCCACGGCTACAGCGAGCATGGTTTGATCTGGACAGATCAGCCGCGTGTTTTCAAACTGCGCTTCATGAAAACTAAATCTTCAGCAATTTTGATCACAGTTACCTTCGCGTTAATGGCGGTTGCAGCGCCGACCCCGAAAGCTTTCGGAGTTGTCCCGACGCCGGACGGCTGTTATCCCAATTACACAACGGCGGAAGGCTGCAACGCGCTGAATTCCCTCACTACTGGCGCCGGAAATACAGGCGTCGGCTGGTATTCGCTCTATGCCAATAGCACCGGCAGCTTTAATACCGGCGTAGGCGGTGGGGCGCTGGCCCTCAACAACGGAATCAACAACACGGCCACTGGCGCTGCGGCGCTCCTGCTCAATAACAACGGCAATCACAACACAGCCAATGGGACAGACGCGCTTGTCCATAACGACAGCGGCAGCAACAATACGGCTCTCGGTTCGTTCTCCCTCTTTAACAACATCACGGGCAGCTTTAACACTGCCACCGGGAATGGGGCGCTCAATGGCAATACCACCGGCGCCAGCAACACCGCCACCGGTATCAGCGCGCTCCTTTTCAACGAGGCAGGAAGCGACAACGCGGCCATCGGCACTTCTGCGCTTCAGAACGGTACCTGGCGACCACAATACCGCATTGGGCTACCTGGCCGGGATTAATCTGCAGACCGGCTCTGGCAATGTTTATATCGGCGATCTTGTCCAAGGCGAGGATGGCGTCAGCAACACCACCTATATCCGCAACGTGAACACGCTCGCCCAACCGATTGTCGCTGGCATAGATGGCGTGACAGTGAGACTGAGCGACGGCAGACTTGGTCACGGCGTTTCCTCGCAACGCTACAAGCAGGACATCAAACCAATGGACAAAGCGAGCGAAGCGCTCTACGCACTCAAACCGGTTACCTTCCACTACAAGAAGGAGATTGATCGTACCCAGACCCTCGACTTTGGCCTGATCGCCGAGGAGGTGGCAAAAGTGAATCCGGAGCTGGCCGTTCGCGACCGGGAGGGCAAAATCTCCAACTATCGCCGCGACGCGATCAACGCGATGTTGCTTAATGAGTTTCTCAAAGAGCATCGCAAAGTCGAAGAACAAAACCGCAGAATTCAGGAACAAGAAACAACGATGTCGCAACTAAAAAAGGAAATGGAGACTGTCGTCTCGCGGCTAAAACAGCAAGAGGCAGAAATTCAAAACGTGAATGACAGGGTCGAATTGAATAAATCTCCGTCGAAAGCAGTGGCAAACACCGAATAGAATTTTCGAACTTCACAAGATCGTAGCTGTTCGCATCGCGCCGGACCCTCCTTTCCGGGGAGCGCGCCCGTCCCGGGTGCTGGCGAAGGTGTCCCCGCCTTCGCGAACTTCCCACAATCAAGGGCCGTCGTCGCGAGACGCGACGACCAACACGCGAGACGCGCGTGCTCCCCAGAAATCCCCGAATCCGATTTAACGATTCAACTCCGAAAGCTTTCGCGAGCGCTAGCGCGCTTTAACCTTTCAACTCCGGCGCCCATTCGTGTTAATTCGTGTCGATTCGTGGTTAGATCCAAACTTCAGCGGTCTTGCTGTTCGGATTCGATTCGTCTAAGGCTTAGTGCATGAATTCGCCTGATACTTCAACGGCCTTTGGCGCGCCGGGCATCGACCCGCGCTGGACGTCAAGCGCCAAAGAGGGCGTAGGCACTGCCTATCACACCAGCTGCCGCTTATGGTTCACGCTGAGTCACGGCATCGTGAACGAAATTTATTATCCGCACGTCGATAAACCGAACACGCGCGACTTTCAGTTTCTCATCAGCGACGGCGAGACGTTTTGCCATGAAGAAAAACGCGATCTCGATCATGTGATTGAATATCCCGAGCGCGATTGCCTCCTTTATCGCTTAACAAATTCCGAACCGCACCGCCGTTATCGGGTGGTGAAACACGTGCTGACGGATCCGCACCGGTCGGTTTTGCTCATACATACCAAACTCGAAGTAATGGACGACACGTTGCATGGCAAATTGCGGCTCTACGCCTTGCTGGCGCCGCATCTGGAAGGGTTCGGCGTCGGCAATTCCGGATCATGTCCTGAGATCGACGATAACAAACTGCTTCATGCGCAGCGCAAGAACGTGCACCTGCTTATGGCATGCAGCAGCGGCTTCTCCCGGCGATCGGTCGGTTACGTCGGTTCCAGCGATGGTTGGCAGGACCTGATGCACAATTTCAAAATGGATTGGGAATTTCAGGCCGCCAACAACGGTAACATCGCGTTGACCGGAGAAATTAATTTGCCGGACAACGGTGAATTTACGATGGCCGTTGCACTTGGCCGAAGTTATCAGAGCGCGGCTACGAAGTTGTTCCAATCGTTAGCCGAACCGGTTGAGTCAAAGCGCGAGGCATATGTTCGTCAGTGGCAGCGCGCGGTGGTAGATCCCAGGTTCGATTTCAGCGGCGACACATGCGACGACGGCGGAATGTATCGATTGAGCCGGGTGGTTCTACTCGCACACGAAGACAAGGTTTTTCAAGGGGCAACGGTCGCCTCGATGAGTATTCCTTGGGGAGAAACCAAGAGCGATCAGGATCTGGGCGGCTATCATCTGGTCTGGACGCGCGATCTTGTACACACCGCCACGGCGCTGCTGGCGACGGGGCAAACGGGCACGCCGTTGCGCGCGTTGATCTGGCTGGCGGCAATCCAGCGTCCGGACGGGAGTTTTCCGCAAAACAGCTGGATCGATGGAACAGCCTATTGGTCGGGGTTGCAGCTCGACCAGGTTGCCGTGCCGATATTGCTGGCGTGGCGGTTACATAAATACACGATGCGCTCGGCTTGTTCAGCCCCCGCCCGATGATTGCGCGTGGCGCAACGCGCCTGATTTTGCACGGTCCGGTAACAGCGCAGGATCGCTGGGAAGAAAACGCCGGTTACTCGCCTTCGACGATCGCCGCGGTGATTGCCGCTCTGGCGTGCGCTGCTGATTGGGCCAAGGAGATTAGCAAACCGGACGCGGCGGAATTCATTTTCGCCTATGCCGACTGGCTGGCGGCGCACATTGAAGATTGGACCGTAACGACACAAGGCGAGCTGGTCGCAGGCATTTCACGCCATTACATTCGGATTAATCCGACCGATCCTAACGCGCCCGATCCCCATCCCGACCCAAACACCACGATGATTCAGATCGCCAACGGTGGCGGCTTGCATCCGGCGCGCAATGTGGTGAGCGGAGATTTCCTTAACCTGGTGCGCTATGGTATTCGCGCCCCTAACGATCCGCTTGTGTGCGACTCCATCGAGGTGATCGATCGAGTGCTTAAGCATGATTTGCCGCAAGGCCCGGGCTGGCGTCGTTACAATCACGATGGCTACGGACAAAAGGATGACGGCAGCGCCTACGACGGAACCGGGGTAGGCCGGTGCTGGCCGATTTTGACAGGCGAACGCGGCCATTACGAACTGGCTGCTGGTCGAAACCCGATGCCCTTCATCAAGACGATGGAAGGATTTGCCAATCAAGGCGGGATGCTGACCGAACAGATTTGGGATGGGGACGATTTGCCGCACGCGAGAATGAAACGCGGCGGCCCAACCGGCGCAGCCATGCCGCTCTGCTGGGCGCACGCCGAATACGTTTCGCTCGTGCGCAGTTGTCATGACGGCGTCTGCTTCGACCGTATCGAGCCGGCGTATCAACGGTACGTGGTGAATCCAGCGCAAAGCCGATACGAAATCTGGAGTCTGCGTCATGCCCTGCGGAATGTGCCGCGCGGCAAAACTCTGCGAATTATTCTGGCCGCGGAAGCAACGGTCGTTTGGTCCAGAGACAATTGGGCACAGACTAACAAATCGCAGACCATTCATCAGGACGGTCTGAATCTTTGGTTCGCAGATTTTCCAACAGCAGACTGGGCAGCGGGCTCAGTGTTTGTGTTTACGATCTTTTGGAAGAGCGAGCAGCGATGGGAAAAGCGTAACTGGCAGATAAACGTGTCGTGAGAAGAAGAAACGACGAGTTGGCTGCCCGCCGGTAGTCTCAACGATGGAGAATAAAGTTTTACCGGTGATCTATCTCGCCCGGCATGGCGAGACCGTCTGGAGCCGGGAAGGCCGGCATACGGGACGCACCGATTTGCCGCTGACCGAACAGGGCGAACGCAATGCGAAGTATATCGGTAAACGACTGGCCGGATTGGAGTTTGTTAAAGTCCTAACCAGCCCGTTGCAACGCGCCAAACGAACGTGCGAACTGGCAGGTTTCGGAGCAGCGGCCGAACTAGATCCCGATCTGGTCGAATGGAATTACGGCGATTACGAAGGGATTCGCACAGCGGAAATTCGCAAGAAACATCCCGATTGGGAATTATTTCGTGACGGTTGTCCAAATGGAGAATCGCCGGCAGATGTAGGCGCACGGGCAGATCGAGTTCTCGCGCGAGTACGCGCGATCAAAGGCAACGTGCTGATTTTCTCCAGCGCCCATTTTCTTCGGGCTTTTGCCGCGCGCTGGCTGGGTCTCGAACCGCTCGTCGGCAAATATCTCATGCTGGACACAGGAAGTCTGAGCACACTGACTTACGAACACGACTGGTGTGACCCGGCCATTCGAGTCTGGAATGATACCGGGCATATGCCTGGGGCGGTTTGACGAGTTCCTGTAGCCGGGGGCGTTGACCCCGGCCGCACACCACGTGGTTCTGATCCGAGAGAGAGCGCGCCCGGGACGGGTTCGGAATTAATAATTGCGAATTGGACACACGCGCAGTCGCCGCGGCCGATCCGAAAGATTAGCTGAAGTCTTATGAATACGATTTTTCAAACCGCAAATGTAAAACGCGAGACAAGCCCGTTGAAAGAAATGGTCCCATTCTGGTTCGCCGTTTCAAGCCCGCTACTGGGAATTCTCATGGGTTTGCTGGCAGCTTGGTTTTTCGCTTTGCTCAACCTCTGAAATCGAGGAACGCCGTGGGCATTTCTCAATCATGAAGGAACCAGGCGCAGCAGATTTTTTCCCGCGCGCCGCTGGCATTGACTCGCCCCAAGGAGAACCGGTAACTGACCACTCAGTTAAACCGAAGCGACGCATTCTGATCGTCGATGACGATCCGAACAACACTCACCTTGTAAAGGTCCTTCTTGAAAGATCCGGTCCTTATCTGGTGTTCGAGGAAAACCGTGATGCCGAGGCGCATCAAACGGCTCGCAGTTTCAAACCGGATTTGATTTTGCTCGATGTAGCCATGCAAGGCCTGGACGGCGGCAAAGTAGCGGAACAAATCCAGGCGGATGCCGAGTTTCACAACACGCCGATCATTTTTCTGACGGGACTTGTCACCAAAGCAGAAGCAAAGAGCGGCATACATATCGAGGGACATTCAGTGGTCGCCAAACCGATTAACATTCCCGAATTAATCGACGCGATTGAAACGCAGTTGCGTATGCAGTCACACCACACCTAATGGCCATACGCTGGCGAGATCTTCGAACTCTACTTTCACGATTCACGACTGTAGCGGCGGTCTCAGACCGCCGATGCTCAGAGCGAGGCTACCCGCTCGGCGCTCGGAGAGCGCCGCTACAATTTGGAATGCGACAGTTGAGACTGCCGTTACATTTGCGCTGTGGCAGAGCGACTAAAGCGCCTCGACTTCGTCTATCAACACTTTCCGCTGTATTTTGTCACTGCGTGTACCGCGAACCGACAGTGTCTGCTCAGTACCAAATCAATTCATTCAGTTTTTAAACAATTCGCTGCTTCGGGTCCAAATTACGGTGCGTGGGTTGGCGCGTATGTACTGATGCCAGATCATTTCCATCTCTTTATTGCAATTGATGATCAGAAGCTGAGCTTGTCTCATTGGGTCAAATCTTTGAAGGGAACGCTGTCGTCTGTGCTGCGCGGTGAAGGAAATTCTCTTCCGTACTGGCAGAAGGGTTTTTTTGATCACGTGCTCCGCAGTAGCGAATCGTACTCCGAAAAGTGGTATTACGTGCGGGAGAATCCCGTACGCGGCAAGTTGGTGAAACAGTGGCAAGAATGGCCATACGTTGGCGAGATCTTCGAACTCTACTTTCACGATTCACGATTGTAGCGGCGGTCTCCGACCGCCGATGCTCAGAGCGAGGCTACCCGCTCGGCGCTCAGAGAGCGCCGCTACAGGAGTTGCTCGGCCATTACTTCAGTGCGGAATCCGGGGAAGCCTGCAATTCTGCTGGGACGGGATGCTTGCGCGATTGAACAAAAGCGGTGATCTCCGCGAGTTGTTCTGGCGGAATCGTTTTGCCGAAGGCGGGCATGTTTACGCCGCCGTTTACGATGCGAATGATGATGTCGTTTTTGGAAAGTGTGTCGCCGATATATGTGAGATCGGGACCGCGACGGCCGCCGTACCCGTGGATGAGATGGCAATTGAGACAGCCCCTTTCGCGAAAAAGTTTTGCGCCGTTAAAGATGGGGCCACTCGTGGCGCCAACGATCTTCTCCGGCAGCGGTCGCGGATCAAAATTCGGCGACCACGGCGATTCTTTTCCAGCGATCCAGAGTGAGCCGATCATGATCACGCTCAGAAGCACGATGGCGATCGCCCACGGCCGGCGCGACGGCGCGCGTTCGCCACGGTTGCGGAAGAGCGGGGTGAACAGCAAAAGAATGCCCGCCAGCAGGGGTGCGAAAACCATGACGTATCCTTCGATCTGCGGCGGAGTCAACGCCATCAGGGCGAAGTACCAGAGCAGGTACCAATCGGGTCGCGGATCAGCCTTGATAATGCTGGGATCCGGCGGTTTATCGAGCGCAGGCGGTCCAAAAAAATAAGCCAGCAGCGCAATGACTATAAGCACGCCGGTGCCGAAAACGAAATCGCGCCAGGCACCTTCGGGAAAAAATGGATGCCCTGTTTTATGCATCAATTCTTCGTATTCCGCGCGATACGTGGCCGGATCGACCGGCTTGCCTGCAACGGGCGGCTCGGCGATCCCGTGGCGTAGCACAAGCAACAGGTGAAAACCGATGAAGAGAAAGATCAGCGCCGGCATGATGAAAACGTGGATCGCGAAAAAGCGGCTCAACGTTGCGCCGCCGATCACCGTTCCGCCGAGAATGAATTGCGCGAGAAAATCTCCAATCACCGGCACGCGGCCGGCCTGCTCAGCGGCAATCACGACAGACCACGTGGCCGTTTGGTCCCAGCGCAACAACTGGCCGGTAAATCCCATCACCAGAGTGAATCCGAGGAGCAACACACCGGTCGCCCAGTTCATCTCGCGAGGGAACTTGTAGGAGCCAAACAAAAATGTCTGCGCCATGTGCGCGCCTACCATCAGTATCATCGCCGACGCGCCGAAGTAATGCATCCCGCGAAGAAACCGGCCAAAGGGCGCCTGGTTAGTGATAAATTGCAACGTCTCGTATGCTTCCGACGCAGAAGAAACATAGGAAAATGCCAGCGCCACGCCGGTTACCACCTGCACGATGAAGGCAAGCAAAGTGGCGCTACCAAACACGTACCACCAGCGGGCATTGTGCGGAACCAGATGCTTCAGGGCGGGACCGAACAGCGCGGACAGACCAAGCCGGTCGTCGAGCCAACGCCACCCACCAATCAAGAGCCGTTTCATATCGTTGTGGTAATCGGGACCGCGATCGTTTTGATGTGCACTTGTCCGTTTGCAGTGCGGACCTCGTAACGAATTAGCGGCTTTGGCGGCGGGCCGGCGGCGACCGTTCCATCGTTGTAATAGACGCCGCCGTGACACGGGCACATGAACAAGTCTGCGTCGGCAAGCCAGCGAACAGGACACCCCATGTGGGTGCAGTTCACTGAAAAAGCGACGAATTGATCGGCGCTTACCCGGCGGAGCCACAGCGCGGTTTTCGCAGTGATACCCGCCCACGGAAGAGGCGACGGATCAGTAATCGTAACGTTAACCGTTGTGCCGATCTCGAAATCCGTGATTTTCCCAACGGAAATCCATTTGCCCCCTGTCCTCCGGAAAATCGGCGCGACAATAAAACCAACGAGCGGAATTCCCAGAATGGCCGCGCAGAAACCGGCGAGCGAGAGACAAACCTTCTCCAGAAAACGCCGGCGGGTAATTTCCTCCGGCGTCAGCGGTCGATCGAGCGACGAATGATTAGTGGTTATTTCGTTCACGGACAATTTCGTAGATCCATCCGGCAAGCGCGGCTGTGAAAAGGCCGAGTCCGACAGCGAAGACCACCAATGAGGTAATCAACCCCCAGCCGATGAACGCGGTTCCCATCGCCAATCCGGCAGGAAAAAAATTAGGTCGTGGAAGCGACTCCGGTGGCAGCGGTTCCCAGCCTTCAGGTGTTGGTTGCGTTTGGTCGCTCATAACGCTTCCTCCGTTGCCGGCGGAACGCTAACAGGATGCGCGAACCAGCGCGCAAGCTGTGCAATGATCGCGCTCAGATAAACCAGGCACATCGGCACCCACATGAGCAGTCCCCCGATCTGCTGGTCTTTGTCCGGGGTGATCCCCCAACCCGACTGAATCAGATTCAGAACGCCGAACTGATCAGCCACTGGCTGAGCGTAGATCGGACATACGCGCACCGGCGCGAACGTGATCAAGATTCCGAGAATGCTGCACGCAACGCACGCACTGAAAAGATAAAGCACTGCCCCGGGTGGCGAAATTCGTTCGTCTTCGCGCGGCGCGAGAATTTGCCGCCAGAAAATCGCGCCCAGCGCGACCAGCGAGAATACTTGCACCCAACCGACGAACTTTGAAGAGACTGCGGCATTGCAAAGCGGCCGTGCATGCCACAACCACATTGCGCCAACACCGGCAGCCCATCCGACAAGCGGATTGCCGAGGAGTGAGGAGCGCGCCCCGAGCGAGACGCATCGCGGCAAACTCATCCAAACCAATGCAGGCACAATCAGCAGTAACAAGATGTGCTGCATCATGTGCGCGCTAAAAAGATAGCCATCCGCCAGCGCGTTGAGAGGCGACACCAAAGTCAGCACGAAGACTGCGAGTCCCGCGAACAGATAAAGAATCCGGCGATTAACCCCGAACGCCCATAGATAGGCAACAATCGCGGCGGCACTTAACACCAGCGTCGCCGTGTTCCAGGTCCATGCGGAAGTGAAGAACTGTTGTGTTGTCATCGGAGGGATACGTTTGGCGCCAAATGCACTGCGTCAGTTCGAGCCTGTGGCAACGCCACAGGAATGTGAGGACACAACGACCAAGCGCTGAAAGCGCGATTCAGCTCCGGAGGAGGTCGGTTCAGACACCGATTGAGACTCGCCTTAGGCGCTAATGGTTTTACGGTTCCGTATTCCTGGGCGTTACCCGGCTTTGATCTGAATGTCGCGCCTTTGGCGCTAAAAATTTCGTACAGGCAGAGACGTGCACAGATATGCCGGACTTTCTGGTTGTAGCGTGCGCTGTCCTCAGCGCATTTGAAGTTTGCGCCGTAACGGGAATCCGCTGAGGACAGCGGACACTACAGCACTCATCTTTACTGGTCGGTTTGAGGTCGAAGACCTCGTGGAACACACCTCTGAACTGAGAATCAATCCACGCTGTTGTCATCGGAGCAAAGGCCAAAGGTAAACGATTGAAAAAACGAACACCCAGACAGCGTCGACGAAATGCCAGTACAACCCGACCGGGACAAGCGCGGGCAAACGGCCATTCCTGGAACCGCGACCCAAAGCCAAACCGAGCACGATCAGCAACGCAAGCAGACCCACACAGACGTGCAACCCGTGGAATCCTGTGAGGGTGAAAAACGTCGTAGCGAAAAGATCCAAACCAACGCTCACTCCGTTCTGAAATAAACCCCAGGTACTCCAGCCCCTGCCCCACGATGA
The DNA here is from genome assembly GCA_963838045.1 of uncultured Verrucomicrobiae bacterium. Taxonomy (GTDB): domain Bacteria; phylum Verrucomicrobiota; class Verrucomicrobiia; order Chthoniobacterales; family UBA10450; genus Udaeobacter. Next base: position 472,736 of record CAWIPQ010000008.1, read on the forward strand.
AAATGCCTCCGAGTAAAATCGTCGCAGCGAGCCACGCTTTCATTTTCCATGGCTTATTAGCGTGCATACCCGCTTCCGATCGCCAGATGGTGAAACTGCTCGCAAACAGGCAGACGCTGAAGATGCCGGTCTTCAGCACATCCAGATCCTTCGCGCCCGGTCCCCTGCTCGACGTCGCGTTATAGAAAAGGAACGCAATGATCAACACGCCGAAAAAGCCCGCTTCGGAAATGATGAAAGTGATCACGCCAGCTTTGTTTTTCTCCGGTCGAAATGAATCGATCGCTCCGCCCGACGGCACGACCGGATCGGCGCGATCGGGGTTTTCATAATCCCAGAGCGGTCGTCGGCTACGGATCGGTGGGAGGGCGTGAAAATTCTCCGGCGGCGGCGGCGAACTCGTAGCCCATTCCAGCGTCCACGCTTTCCATGGATTGTCGCCTGCCGGCTTCCCGCGGAGCAGACTGGTCAGCAAGTTCCACACGAAAATAATGGACGCGGCTCCCATAAAAAACGCGCCGATGGTCGAGACCATGTTCATCCATGCCCAGCCCGGTAAATCTGGATAGGTATAAACGCGCCGCGGCATGCCGGACAACCCGAGCACGTGCTGGATCAAGAAGGTCAGATTGAAGCCAATGACCATCAGCCAAAACGACCATTTCCCCAGCCGCTCCGAGAGCATTCGGCCGCTCATCTTTGGAAACCAATAATGAATCGCGCCAAGGATCGCGAACACAATCAAGCCGACAAAGACGAAGTGAAAATGCGCGACCAGATAGTAACTGTTCTTGGTCTGCCAATCGAGCGGCGCAAGAGCGTGACTCACCCCGGTCAATCCGCCGCACAAAAATTGCACCAGCGCAGCGACGCAGAAAAGCATCGGAGTATCGAACCGTAACCGGCCACCCACCATGGTGGCACTCCAGTTGAACAGCTTCACGCCTGTCGGCACGGCAATCAGCACGCTCGCCGCGACAAAGAAAAGATCGACAGTGTGCCCGAGCCCGATCGTAAACATGTGGTGCGCCCATACCAGCAGGCTCAACAGGACGATGACCACGGTCGAAGCAGCGACAAACTCGTAACCGAAAATCGGTTTGCGCGAGAAAACCGGAATCACTTCCGAGAGAATCGCGAATGCCGGAATCGCCACGATATAAACTTCCGGATGACCGAAGGCCCAGAAAATGTGCTGCCACATGATTGCCGAGCCGCCGCCGAACGGAAGAAAGAATTGTCCCTGCAGCAGTCGGTCGATGAGAAGCATCACGAGCGCGGCGTTGAGAATCGGCAACGCCAGAATGACCAGGAAGGAATTGCAGAAAATCATCCAGGTGAACAAGGGAAGCCGGCGCAGCGTCATACCCGGCCCGCGCTGAGTCAGGATGGTGACGATGAAGTTGATGCCTGCGCTGACCGATCCAGTACCCAGCACCAACAGCGATATTGCCCAGTAATCCACGCCGAGCTGCGACGAATACGGCGTTTCATTCAGCGGCGCATACGCAAACCAGCCGACCGCCGGCGCGCCTCCCGCGAGAAAACTGAAATGCAACAGGATGCCGCCGAATGGGACCACCCAGAAACCAAATGCGTTGAGGCGGGGGAAAGCCATGTCGCGCGCGCCGATCTGAAGAGGTACGACATAGTTTGCGATTCCAAACAGCACCGGCATGGCGACGAGAAAAATCATCGTTGTGCCGTGCATGGTGAAGATCCAGTTGTAAGTGTCCGGATTCAGCAATGTGTTGTTAGGCACGGCCAACTGCAGACGGATAAAAAGCGCTTCGGTCCCGGCCGCCACGAAAAAGACCAGGCCGGTCACCATGTACAAAATGCCGATGCGCTTGTGATCGACGGTCGAAAGCCACGCTAATTCCCAGTGCTGCCTTTCTGCGGGCGTCAGCAGGCGCGTGATCGTGGCGGGAATCGTCGTGTTGCCGTTCATTTCAATGGGACGCGCGGAGAAATAAGCCGGCAACATGCCGGCTTGAGCGACCAATATGGTCGCGCTCCCCTACGCATAGAGCTTTTCCTAAACTCGCGGTTCGCACACGGTTTGGGGAGCGCGAGCATTTTGCTCGCCATGGCCGGCATGTCGCCGGCCAGAGATGCCGCGCGCCATCTCCTCGCCTGACGCTGAACGCACACCAAAATCGATTCGGAAATCATATTCATTTCAACGTCTCGATGTAATCGGCAAGGTCTGTGACCTGCTCGCTGGTAAATTTGAAGTCGGGCATTTTTGCACCCGGTTTCACCTTTTGCGGATCTGTCAGCCAGCGGCGCAAATTTTCCGGCGTGTTCGGCCACGATGCCGGCGCCGAGTTGTCTGCGGCTTGCGAAATGAGTCAAATTCGGCCCCACGCTCGCAGATGCGGTGGTGCCCTCGATGGCGTGACAATTCACACAGCTCATCTGCTCGAAAAGTGCGAGCCCTTTTTTCGCGTTTTCGGTCACCGGCACAGCAGCAGGAGCGAGCTGCGCGCTTTCCCATGTTTCGAAATTTTCCTGCGGCTCTGCAACGATCAGGAAGTGCATCCATGCATGCTGTGTTCCGCAGAATTCAGAACAGAAGCCGAGATACGTCCCGGCTTTATCAGCCTGGAGCCAGATATGATTTGGATGACCTGGCACGGTTGTCATTTTCCGCGCCAACTCCGGCACCCAGAACTCATGCAGCACGTCGGCTGAATCCAGCTTCAGCGCAATTGGTTTGCCCACCGGGATATGAATCTCATTCGCGGCGATGACGCCCGATTTCGTGTAGCGCGCTTCCCACCACCATTGATGACCGATTATGACAAGATCCGGATTCGGCGGAGGCGCCGGGTCCGAGATGCCCATGGTTCGCGCTGCGAGCACGAAGAGAACCGTCACGATCACAAACGGTATGACGGTCCAGACAATTTCGATGGGCAGATAACCGGCCTTTTGCTCCGGGTCCCCTTCGCCTTTGCGCTGGCGGAAACGAATCAACGCATAGACCACAATGGCAACGACCACTGTGAAAATCACTGCGAGCACAATCGCCGTCACGATGCCGAGATTGAAAATAGCGCGCGCCTGCGGTGATTGCGGGTTGAGCGATCTTAAGACATCCGCCCCCAACAGTAGCGCGCTCGACAGTTGCAGATTCATACGTCGCCGGCCTTGCAGGGGGCACGCGTACCAGCGCATCGATTGTGTCTGCCGCCTGCAAATAATGCCAGAACTTTTTCTTCGATCTGTTCTTCAAGGTGCAACGCGTTCTCCCCTGGCACGCCGTAGTTATTCGAAGGCGGCTCAATGCGTTTTCTCATCGTTTGGAGTTCCGCGTTTGCGCCGTGCGAGTAGAAACCGCCTGAAGGCGGAACTCCAAGCCAATTACCGCCGCTTTTCCAACAGCCTCGTCAGGGGATGGGCAGCGTTAATTCGCCACTCAGAACAAGCGCAGTTCGAACCGTCGCCACATGCGAGAGGGCTTGCGGAAAATTGCCCAGTTGCCGTTTCGCTTTCGGATCGTACTCCTCCGACAACAAACCAACGTCATTTCGTAAAGCGATCAGTCGCTCAAAGAGTTCCTGCGCGTCCTTCTTACGACCAGTCATATAAAGACAGTCGGCCAACCAAAACGAGCAGAGCAAAAAAACGCCTTCGCTTCCCGGCAAACCATCCACGTGTTCGTTCTCCTGGCGATAACGCAGGACAAACCCATTCTCCATCAACTCTCGCTCCACCGCGGCGATGGTTCCCAGAACGCGCTCGTCGTCAAACGGCAGGAAACCAACCAACGGCATCGCCAGCACACTCGCGTCCAGTGAGTCGGACCCGTAAAATTGCGTGAACGCCTTTTTCTTCGTGTTGTAACCGCGCTCGCAAACCTGCGCGTGGATCTGTTCCTGAATTTTTTTCCAGCGCTCGATATCTTTCGCTCTGCCATCACCATGGCTCTCCGCCAACTTCACTGCGCGGTCGAAAGCCACCCACGCCATTACTTTTGAATGGGTGAAATGTTTGCGGCCGCCGCGCACCTCCCAGATTCCGTTGTCCGGCTTGTCCCAGTTCGTTTCGAGAAATCGCAGCAACTCCGTAACAAGACGCCATTCGGCTTTCGAGACTTTGATTCCGACATGATAGGCGAGCCACAGCGCATAGATGACTTCGCCATACACATCGAGCTGAAACTGATCGGAAGCCGCATTGCCGACGCGAACCGGTTTGGAATCTTCGTAGCCCGAAAGCCAGTCCAGTTCGAATTCCTGCAACCGTCGTTCGCCATTGATCCCGTACATGATTTGCATTTGCGATGCCTTGCCGGCAATGGCACGCAGCAGCCATTGGCGAAACGATGTCGCTTCGTCGATGTAGCCTGCGTGCATCAGTGCGAGCAAAACAAACGTGGCATCGCGTAACCAGCAGTAGCGATAATCCCAGTTGCGCACCCCGCCGATTTCTTCCGGCAGCGACGTCGTCAGTGCTGCAACCAGTCCCCCCGTCGGCAAATAGGTCAACCCTTTGAGCGTTATCAACGAACGAACGAGCACATCAGTCCACGGGGTTTTGCGACGGCCGCGTCCGGCCCATTCCTTCCAGTATTGCTCCGTGTCACGCAAAGCGTCCTCAGGATTCACCTTCTTCGGTGGCTTGGTGTTCGATGCGAACCACGTGAGGATAAATGGAATTCGTTCCCCGTTCTTAACCGTGAATTCAGCGACCGTGGTGAAATCTTCGCCGCGCGTTTCGATCGGCGTTCTCAGAATCAGCGCGTCCGGCCCGGCAATCGCTTTCAATCCGCTGACGAGTTCTCTCCACCCACGGCACGACATGGCCGTAGTCAAAGCGAATAATAAGTTCCATCTGCATGCAGACCTCACCACGTACCCCTCGACAATCCGGATGATGTCGGGATGCTTGCCACGAGGCGGCATGAAGTCGATGAGACGAACTGCTCCGTTTGCAGTTTCAATTTCCGTTTCAAGAATCAACGTCTCGCCGCGATACCGGCGGCTCAGCTTTTCGGTTTTTTCTTTCGGAAAGATTCGCCAGCAGCCGTTTTCGCGGCTGCCTAACAACGCCGCGAAGCAAGCGCCGGAATCGAAACGCGGCAGGCAAAGCCAATCCACAGAGCCGTCACGGCCTACCAGCGCGCCGCTCTGCGTATCGCTCAGAAACGCGTAATCTTCGATTTTGTTCGTTGGCTTTTCCATTGGACGGGCGGATGCATCTCACAAGCGTTCGTACCAGAGATCTTAGTCGCCGGCTTCGAAGTTTGGATACAACGCCACGCCGCAATCGACAAACAAGAAATCACAAGGCGTGTTGGTAATCTGTTATCGCCCCGGTGCCAGGTTCATGATTCTGCCTGGAAAAAATCTGAGTGATCACAGCGACTGTTTCGTTGAAGGGTGTCAGGCTCTTTGCATGAAACAGATCACATGAGCGTTGATATTAAGTAACGAAATGTAGTACCCTTGGTCTCATGAGAGCCGAAGTGAAATATCCAGGTCGGGTCTGCCGGCGAATCGGAAAGACCCATGAATAATTACGACGTTATCATCATCGGGACGGGCGCAGGCGGCGGCGCTCTCGCGCAGCGCCTCGCGCCGAGCGGAAAGCGTATCCTTATTCTGGAGCGCGGGACATTTCTGCCTCAGGAGAAAGAGAACTGGGATACCACGTCGGTGTTTATCGAAAACCGGTATCACACGAAAGAAGTCTGGCAGGACAGCGAGGGTAAACCGTTGCACCCGCAGACCGGTTACTGGGTTGGCGGCAATACGAAAGTTTACGGCGCCGCTCTTTTCGGCTACGGGAACGCGACTTCGAAAAGCTCCAGCACGAGGATGGCATATCGCCGGAGTGGCCATTCAAATACAATGATTACCGGCCGTATTACGACGAGGCTGAGCGACTTTATCAGGCCCACGGCGAACGTGGCACCGATCCGACCGAGCCACCTAGCAATCAGCCGTATCCGCATCCGCCGGTGAGTAACGAACCGCGTATCCAGGAGATTTACGATGAGCTGAAGACCGGTGGCTATCATCCGTTCCCCTGCCCTGTCGGCATCAAATTAAACGAGCAAGCGCGCTGGCAAAGTAAGTGTATTCGCTGCGACACGTGCGACGGCTTCCCCTGCCTGGTGGAGGCGAAGTCGGACGCCGACAACAACTGCATTCGACCTATCCTGGGAATGCCGAACGTCACACTGCTGACCGGCGCCTATGTTAGTAAGCTCGTAACAAATGCCAAGGGCAACGCGATCACAGGTGTCGAAGTCGAATTCGAAGACGGCAAGCGTAAGGAAACTTACACCGCCGACATCGTGGTCGTTAGCTGCGGCGCAATTAACTCAGCGGCGCTACTCCTGCGGAGTGCGAACGGCTCGCATCCCAACGGTTTGGCGAACAGTTCCGATCTCGTAGGCCGCAACTTCATGTTTCACAAAGCCGCCGTCGTTCTCTCGATCGGCGTTAAGCCAAACCCGAGCAAGTTCATGAAGACAGTGGCGGTGAACGATTTCTATTTTGGCGAAAAGGATTTCCCCTTTCCGATGGGCGGGATTCAACTGATCGGTTCGTTCCAATGGCAAATGATGAAAGGCGAAGCGCCGCCGCTCACGCCTCCCATCGTGTTAAAGACGATGAAAACTCACTCCGTCCCGTGGTGGCTAACCACAGAAGATTTACCCAGCCCTAACAACCGCGTGCGATGGATAGCCGGAAAAGGTATCCAGCTCGATTACACCCCAAATAACCAGAAGCCGTATCAACGCCTGATCCAGCGTTGGGAACAGGTCCTAAAGGAAGTCGACGGCGGGCATACGTATGTTCCAGAGGAGTTTTACATCAAGAAATCCGTTCCGCTCGAAGGCGTCGGGCATCAAAACGGTACTTGCCGGTTTGGGCCGGACCCGAAGACGTCGGTGCTCAATCTCGATTGCCGCACACATGAAATTGACAATCTCTACGTCGTGGACGGTTCCTTCTTTCCCTCCTGCGGCGCCGTGAATCCATCGCTCACGATCATCGCCAACGCTTTGCGCGTGGGCGATCATTTGCTCGAGCGTCTGGCATAGAAAGAATCAAGTGTCACAATGGGCTATCACGCTTCTTGATTTTACATAGGCGCTGAATTCGCCTCTCCCCTTTTCATACGGGAGAGGCGGATGACACAATTCCACTAGAATGCTCAACGCCGAGAAATTGTGACCGCGCATACACCTCAGAGCCGGGGTGTGATGGAGACGACGGCGGCGGCGGCACGCGCGAGCGAAGCTGCCCTCGGAAGCCTGCTCATCGTCGTCGCCTTTCTTTGCGTCGCGGTGATGAGCGCTTTCGGCAAGGCGGCGGCGGGCGTTCCAACGGCGGTCGTGGTGCTGTTCCAGAGCGGGATCAGCCTTCTCCTCCTGCTCCCGTGGGCGCTTCGCCACGGCATCGGCGAGCTGCGGACCACGCGGCTGCCGCTGCACATCGTGCGCGCCCTTTCGGGTTTGTTGTCGCAGGCTCTGTTCTTCCTCGCGGTCAAGAACATGGCGTTGGTCGACGCCGTTCTGCTCGTTAACGCGGCGCCGTTGTTCATTCCGTTCGTAGCGCTGATGTGGATGAAAACGCCGATCACTCCGATCGTCACGGCCGGTCTTGCGATCGGCTTCGTGGGCGTGCTACTGATTCTGCGCCCGAGTTCGGCTCTTTTCACGAACCCGGCCGCCCTTCTGGCCATCGCCGCGGCGCTTTGCTCGGCTATCGCGCTCGTCTCGGTCAACCGGCTGTCGTCGACCGATAAGCCGGATGCGATCCTCTTCTACTATTTTCTGATCTCGACCATCGCCGCCTGTCCATTTGCCATGTATGATTGGCGGATGCCGGCCGGGATTGAGTGGAGCTATCTCGCCGGTATCGGCGTCTTCATGGCGCTCGCGCAACTCTTCATTATCCTCGCCTACCAGCGAGCGACGGCGGAGCGCCTGGCACCGTTGAACTATTCCGTGGTCGTTTTTTCGGGGCTACTCGGCTGGCTTGTGTGGAGCAACGTGCCGGGGTTGCTCGCCGTCACCGGAATCGTCCTGGTGTGCGCTGGCGGTACCATCTCCATCGTGTTCGGCGGACCATCCGGAAAGGGGCACCCGATCGGGCACGGATACTGGAACACCTACCGGGAGAAACAACCGGCTTGGCCGCGTGATCTGCGAAATCCAGAGGATCGGAAGAAGGAACGCGCGCCTCACTTTTGATACTTCTGTTTTCGGTCGTGAATGATTTGAAAAAGCGGTGACTTCCTCTCTACGACCTATAGGAGCCAAAAGCCAGACTGTGAAAAGCGTTTGCTCGATGCAATGTTACTGGAGGTTCCCAGATGAAAGCAATAATCGACAAACCGGACGTTCCAGCAGCGATTGCTGAGATGGTGCGTCGCATCGTGGAGCGGTTTGATCCCGAGAAGATCATTCTCTTCGGCTCGCATGCGCGCGGCGATGCCACGCCCGACAGCGACGTCGATCTTCTGGTGGTGATGCCGGTGCACGGCAGAAAATTTGACGCAGCCCTGGACATTCGGGTGGAACTCCATGGGATGAGGGTCCCGAAAGATATCATTGTCACGACCCCCGAGGATTTCGCTTGGCGAAAAGATATTGTGGGAACGATCGAATATCCCGCAGATGCGGGAAGGGAGACTACTGTATGCCCGCCGCTGAGAAGGTGATGCAGGTCGCGAAGGAGTGGGTCGCCAAAGCAGAAAGTGATTTAGTCAACGCGCGGCACAGTCTGAAGCTACGTGAGAATTGTCCGACCGACACCATTTGCTTTCATGCGGGACAATGTGTCGAAAAATACCTCAAGGCGTTGCTCGTCACCCGCGAGGTGCCGTTTCCGAAATCACATGAAATCGAAGTTTTGTTAGCTCTGTTGCCGAGCGAGCTGCGACCGCCGATTTCGGTCGCACAGCAGGAACTTTGCACCCAGTACGCGATCGCGGCGCGATATCCAGGCTACCGTGCGATCAGTCGAGAGGAAGCAGAGGAAGCCGTCGCGCTGGCTGACGCAGTTCGAACCAGAATTCGCGCAGCGCTTCCCGCGGGAGCTCTTCAGAGCAAGTAATTTCCAAATCTAACCCTTGGTATAAAATCGTCACGCCAACATGAACCGCACCGGCAAAGCGAACGAGATGGAGCCGACGCCGACCGACATCTCGGTCGTCGTCCATGCTCCTAACGTGATCGGTGAGTCGCCGGTCTGGTGCCCGAAGATGCAGCAGCTCTACTTCGTTGATATCAGCGGCGAGAAGATTCATATCTTTCGTCCCGCCGACGGCAGCTATCGCACGTTCGAACTGCCGGACTGGGTAACGTCGCTGTCAACGCGCGCCAAAGGCGGCCTGGTGCTCACCATGCGCAAGACCTTCGCCTTCTTTGACCCAGACACCGCGCATCTGGAGGTTCTTGCCAATCCCGAGCCTGACCGGCCTAACAACAGGTTCAACGACGGAAAATGCGATCGCCAGGGAAGATTGTGGGCTGGCACCATGGGCGCCAAAGATTGGCTCGCGCCAACCGGCGCGCTCTATCGCTTCGATGCCGAGCAACGCATCAGGCTGATGCAGGACAACGTGAAATGCTCGAACGGCACCGGTTGGAGCCCCGACAGCCGCACCATGTATTACACCGAGAGCTTCCGCTACGGCATCTTCGCCTATGACTTCGATCCGGCGACTGGGGAAATCGCGAACCGGCGCCCGTTCGTTAGGCTCGACCCGAGCGCCAACGGTTTTCCCGACGGACTGACAGTGGACGCGCAAGGATTCGTGTGGAGCGCGCAGCCGGTCTACGGCCGCATCGTCCGCTACGATCCTACCGGCAAGATGGAGCGGATCATCGCGCTGCCGGTGTCGCGCGGCACGGACTGCGTCTTTGGGGGTCCCGGCTATCGCACCCTCTATATCACCACCGCGACTGAGACGCTGACGAAGGCGCAATTGGCGGAGGAGCCGCTGGCCGGCAGCCTGCTCGCCTGCGAGCCCGGTTTCACCGGGATTCCCGAGACGCCATTCGCCGGCTAACGGGAGGTATGATGCGCGAGGTTCGGAAGCTCCGCCTTTAGGCGGCTTGCGGCGATTCGCGAATTCCAGACTGCGTAACTCCGATAAATCGCGAGCAGGACGCGGAACTCCAAACTTCACGTCGCATCTGCTAGTCGTCTAACTCGGTTAGCAAACGCAATTGGCGAAAGGCTTCATAGACCACATCGCGTGTATCTGCGTATTCCAGCTGAATTACTGATTTGCTAACCATGCGACAGACGATGCGGTAGCCACCTACGCGCAACCGATAGAAACCTTCTAATCCACCCTGAAGCGGTTTGAGGTCTCCCTGCCAGCGCTCCAATCCCCTAAGCGCAGCACGCACGCGTCGTTTCGGGTCAGGCGGCAAATTGCGCAACCATTTGGCCACTTGATCAGAGGCCAAAATCTTCATCATCCAAATTCAGCCGGTGATATCTGAGTTTGCCCGACTTCGCCGCCCGCAAGATCTGCATCGCCGCTGGATTAGCCAATAAATCCATTGTCTCAATCAGAGCCTCATAGTCCTCGATCGGCAGCAGGACGCTGACGGGCTTTTCGTGCGTGGTAATCAGGATCGCCTTCTTGTCCCGGCACAACTTCGGCAACCCGCTTTGCGTTTTACTGACAGACATGGTCGGATACGTAGTCTTTGCCATAATTCTAGGTAAATTCCTTCACTATTCTCTGTTTCGCAACCTCTGATGCCAGCGCGTGATACTCGCCGCAGTGACTCGAGTCAGCACCACGAAGGACCAAAGCGAAATTCTATAATTGTAATTCCACGTACTTATTCGGAGTGATCGCAGGCTCCGCGGAATCGCGGTATTGCGAAATTGTTAGAATCGTATTACGATCAAACATATGAAGACGCTAACCGTAAAACTGCCCGATCATCTATTCTTTGAGATCACTGGTCAGGCGCGGGCCCGCAATATCTCCAAGTCCGATGTGGTCCGGGAGCGACTCACGCAACAGGCGCAGCCGCTAAGGAGGCAACATCGGGGCTCGCTCTGGAGCCGGATGGAAGACGTGGTCATCGATTCCAGGGCGCTGCCGCGCGATCTTTCAGCCAACAAGAAATACCTGAAAGATTATGGCAAAAACCGTTCTCATCGATAGCGGCTGCATCGTGGCCGCTCTGCATCGACGCGACCAGCATCACGCCTGGGCACGAGAACACTTCGAGGTCTTCATCGACCCGTGCATAACGTGCGAAGCGGCGTTATCGGAAAGCTTTTTCCTCCTGGAACGGGCCCGGGAGGGTAAGCAAGCGCTCTGCACACTTCTGGAGCGCAAGATTATCTCCGTTGAATTTTCTCTACAGGATGAACTGACGGGGATCCTGCGGCTGCTTCGGCGGTATGACGATACGCCCATGAGTTTGGCCGACGCTTGCCTGGTTAGAATGGCTGAGCTGATTGATGAGTCCGTGATTTTCACAACAGACAGCGATTTTCGCACCTACCGCAAGCACGGTCGCCAGATCATTCCGCTAATCACTCCCTATTAATTTTTAAGGATAAAGACACGAATGACACGAATTTTTCACAAATCTGGCATTTGTGAGTGGTAGAGCGCGCCGATGCGCGTCGGTTCGGAGTTCCGCCTTTAGGCGGCTTGCGGCAATTCGTGAATTTTCAGACCGCGTAAACGCGGAACTCCAAACCTATGCCCGAACGTGTGCGCGCGTCTTTTGGCGACGAGTCGGCGTGGCAAGCCAACTTTTACGAAGGACACGAAGTTCACGAAGAATCAAAATCAAAGTTCAACCTTGTGTGACTTCGTGCTCTTCGTGGTTAATTATTTCTATCTCAATCAGCGGGAATAACGGGACTGGCGTACTGCCTGACGCAGCCAGCCTTAACAAGACTAACTCTTAACCAAGAAAGAACATCATGAACCTTAAAGGCAAAATCGCCATCGTTACCGGTGGCAATAGTGGCATCGGCATGGCTATCGTGTTGGAGCTCGCACGCCAGCAGACCAACATCGTGATTGACTACGTTACGCATCCCGAAGCGACGGAAGAACTGGAACAACAGGTTCACGCACTGGGTGATCGGGTCATTGGCGTGGATGTCGACGTCAGCAAGGTCGCAGAATTGCAAAAGCTGATCACCGCCGCCGTGGAAAAATTTGGACGCGTCGATATCATGGTCAACAACGCCGGCGTCGAGACGCGCACTTCCATTCTCGACACGACCGAGGAGCAATATGAAAAGGTGCTCGCGATCAATCTCAAGAGCGCTTTCTTCGGCACGCAGTTCGCCGCGCGGCAGATGATCAAGCAAGGCGGCGGCGGCCGCATCATCAACATCAGTTCGGTCCATGAAGACTGGCCGATGCCCGGCAACACCGCGTACTGTCTCTCGAAAGGCGGGATGCGAATGTTGACGCGCACGGCGGGCGTCGAGCTCGCGCCGCATAACATTCTCGTGGTCGGCGTCGGCCCCGGTGCCGTGGCCACGCCGATCAACATTGGCACGATGGATAATCCAGCGCTCTTGAAGAAACTGGACACCGCCATTCCGATGGGCCGGATGGCAAAGCCGGAGGAGATCGCCAGCGTCGTCGCGTTCCTCGCAGGCGACGGAGCCAGTTACGTCACCGCGACAACGGTCATCACCGATGGCGGTCTCATGCAGACCAGCCCCGGCCTTTGAGCGATCGCACAAAGAATAACTGGCCTTCAGCGCCAGCCATCGTCTTGGGGACAAGACTATCCAAGTCAACGTTCATCCAGGTGGAACGCGTTGTCCTCAACGCGTTGGCTAAAATTCCAGAACGCTTTCGGTCTTGATATTTGCGCTTTCGGCGATTGATTCGCCATCGCTTTGGAGTGCGGCGGTGCTCCGCCGCCGCTTTTCGATTTCTCAGGAGTGAGACTTTTCAGTGCAGCAATACGCGCAAGGTGCGTTTTCTGAAAATCGAATCACGACGAATGAAATTGCTCTTCGCGTTCCAGTGCCACTTCGGCTTTGAGGTTCTCCAGATCGCGACCGATGCTCGCGACGGCTGCAACCTTATCGTTAGACCTGAAAATCACTGAAGCATCTTTCGCTTCCAAATCGCCGGAAACACTCGCGTGGTCGTCGCCGCTGCCGTGACCCACATAGTGGATGTGTAAATCGAAATGATTACTCCAGAAGAATGGCGGCACCACAAACGGCTCGCATGCGCCGAGCATGTTGCGGGCAGCAGTCTGCCCTTGCCGTTGCGCCACGACCCAATGCTCCACGCGAATGCGCCCCGCGCGCGGGTCAGGCCAGCGCGCGATGTCGCCGGCGGCAAAAATTCCGGGCACGTTTGTCTCCAGGAATTCGTTAACCAAAACGCCTTTGTCGATCGCGAGACCTGCCTGCTCTGCGAGCTGGGTATTCGGACGAACGCCGATTCCAATAACGACCAGATCGCAATCCAATTTCGTTCCGTCATCGAGCTGCACATGTCGATCGGCATGAATTTTTGCCGCCGTTCGACCGAGATGAAATTTCACGCCATGCGCTTCATGCGTTTGGCGGACCAATTTCCCCATCTCGTTTCCGAGAACTTTTTCAAGCGGCAACGGTTCTTTTCCGACGACAGCAACGTCGATTTTTCGCTCCCGCAATGACCACGCTACTTCCAAGCCAATGAAGCTTGAGCCGATCACCACAGCGCGTTTCGCGTTCTTCGCTTTTTCGATGATCCGCCGGCTGTCAGTCAGAGTCCGTGAGATAACATACGTGCGGTAAATCATTGCCTGGAATCTTGAGATGCACTGGCTCTGCGCCCGTTGCCAGCAACAGCGCACCATAGCCTAACGAGCGGCCGTTGGATAACGTCACCTGCTTCGATTGTGGATCGATCATGGTGACGTTCGTGTTGGTGAGAGCATCAATCTTTTGTTCGCGATAAAATTCGGGTGGACGCAACGGAATCCATTCTTCCGGCGCATTGCCGGCCAGATAATCCTTCGAAAGATTCGGCCGATCGTACGGGAGAAATTGATCCGCACCGATCAGGGTCACCGATCCGTCGTAACCTTCGCGACGCAACATTTCAGCCGCCGCGCCACCCGCTGCACCGGCGCCAACAATAACAACACTCACAGGAGATGATTTCGGTTTGCGATCCGGCTTTTTATCGACCTTGCCAGTCACGAAAAAGCGCTCGCCGCGTTTTTCGATTTTGTACGAGGCGACGTTATTTAAGGCGGGCGCTGCAATCGCTTCGCCTGTGCGCAGATCGAAGCGAGCATGGTGCCATGGGCAGTGCACCGTGCAATCGACCATCAAGCCTTTGGCAAGCGGTCCGCCGTAATGCGTGCACGTTGCGCCGATGGCGAAAAGTTCGTCGCCTCGCCTGGCGACAAGAATTGCTTCCCCGAAGGCGTGTCCCAAAAGCATTCCGCCATCCCCTACCATTTCGGTCTCGCAACCCTTTTCAAAATCAGGTCCTTCAAGCTCGCCCGACGCTTCGGCCATAAAATCTCTCCTCCTGTAATAAGAAATCGCACCTGAACGATTTAGTAACCGTCTTGCAACAGCTCAATCTTAAGCGGGAGAGCTAAATCGTTCGCGAAAAAAAATACGCGCATCACCATGACACAATTCGAACAATGGAAGGAGTTTTCGCAGTCCGCTTTTCTGCAGGCGGTGGCTTCCTAAAAATTGAACAGACGTTTACGCGCCCTGAAGAAATGAAATTTCTGGCGGTCCATCCGGGTTGTTTAATGTATTCGAAGATTTATCTTCGGTTGGAGCCGCTCGGACTTGAGCTGGTGGGCGCGGCGGCCGAACGCGCCGGATATTCGGTGCGATTGATCGATCTGCAGTGCGAGTCGCATCAGGATTTCTTTCACTCCGTTCAACACTGGCGGCCGGATGTGATCGCGTTCTGCGGCAATTATCTGGCCAATGTTCCCGAGATACTTGATCTGGCACGAAGTGCCCGAGAATTGCTTCCGGAAGCGTTCATCTGCGTCGGCGGCCACAGCGTCTCATTTATTCCCGAGGAAATTTTGCGTCACGCGGCGGGCGCCATCGATTGTATCCTGACTGGCGAAGGTGAAACGGCGATCACCGGGCTGCTTGATGCCCTGCAGCAAACGGGACGCGATCTGAGACAGGTGCCCGGCTGTGTGACACTCGATCATCGCGGCCCGCCGCCCACGTTCGTGAAGTCGCTGGATGATCTGTTGCCCGCGCGGCATCTGGCGCGGCATCGCCGAAAATATTTTATCGGCCAACTCGACCCGGCCGCCTCCATTGAATTCAGCAGAGGTTGCCCGTGGGACTGCGTCTTTTGCAGCGCATGGACGTTCTACGGACGCAATTACCGTGTGAAAACACCGGAATGCGCGGTCGAAGAGTTGGCGCAAATACGTGAGCCCGGCATTTTCATCGTGGACGACGTTGCGTTCATCCAAGGCGAGCACGGCATGCAGATCGGCGAAGCGATTGCGCGCCGCGGTATACGGAAACGTTACTATCTCGAGACGCGCGGCGACGTGTTGTTGCGAAATAAGGAAGTCTTCCGGCTCTGGAAACGACTCGGTCTAAACACCATGTTTCTTGGGCTCGAAGCAATTGATGAAGAAGGACTGAAACGCTATCGCAAACGCGTGACGCTCTCGAAGAACTTCGAGGCGCTGGAGTACGCTCGTTCGCTGGATATAACGGTGGCGGTCAACATCATTGCCGATCCGTCGTGGGACCGCGAACGCTTCAAGGTGGTGCGCGATTGGTGTCTGGAAATTCCCGAGGTGGTCAACATCAGCATCAACACGCCTTATCCAGGCACCGAGACGTGGCACACCGAATCGCGCCGTCTCACCACGCGCGATTACCGCCTCTTTGATATTCAACACGCGGTATTGCCGACGAAATTGCCGCTTCCGGAATTTTACAAGGAGCTGGTCGAAACACAGCGCGTTCTCTCCCGCAAGCATCTTGGCTGGGAGGGACTACGCCAGTGCGCGGGAATCGTTGTGCGGCACCTGCTTCGTGGGCAAACAAATTTCCTGCGAATGATTTGGAAGTTTAACGATGTCTATCGCCCCGAACTGCAGCTCGCCGATCATCGGCAACCGGCAAAATACGAAATCGGTTTGCCGCCTCCGTCAGCAGCGAAAATCGAACGCGGCGCGCTTTACATTCACAACAGTAAAGGACGGAGCGGCCGTCAGATCGATCATCACACCGAAGAATTTGTTAATGCCACACGCATGGGAGCAGCTGGCTGATTTATTTCATGCTCATAGGAGACGCAAAATTGTAGGGCAACCCCGAACGCTTTCGGGGTTGCCGACTGGCTCTGGCAGGCGAAGCGCCCGCCCTACAATAACAACCGACCGATAGAGAACGATGCGCAAGACGCCGGCGAAACTATCGAAACGCAAAACCTGCCGATGGTCGTCGAAAGTGACGAAGCATAGCGACGCGCTTGATCTTGAGCGTGATGTCTTCAAATCAAAAGATCCGCACAAGATCGCTCTCTCGCTAAAACGCTCCGCTCAACAGAGCAAGCGGCGCAAGGGCACGCCGTATCAATCGGCGATGTCGATGTTGAATTTCTACATCAACCGCGCCGGAACCAATCTGCCGAAAACACGAAAGCGCATTCTGGAACGCGCCAAAGACGAACTGCGTGATGTCTTTGGACGCGCGTAGGTGGAACGCGACCGCAGCTGGCTCGCCGGGGCGAGGTCGCGTTAACTGTAGTGTGCGCTGTCCCCAGCGCATTTGCATTGGCGCAGCCGACCCAACCTAGTCCGCTGAGGACAGCGGACACTACAAGCGCTGCGCGGCATCCTGTCTTTCCTTAATCCCAGTCTTCAGTCAGCAACCCGCGCGTTTCGTCCACGGCAGTGCGCCAAATCTTCATCATTTCTCCGTCATCACGCTGATAAAACCCGCCATAGTTGCCGTCCTTGAGATGTTCCCGGAGTGATTTCGGATCGAGCCGTCGCAGTTTCTCCAAATCGCTCATCGACTTCTGCTCTGCCGGCAGGTCGACTTTTGCCAGGCGCGTCCACGGAAAATTTTCCATC
Source organism: uncultured Verrucomicrobiae bacterium (assembly GCA_963838045.1). GTDB lineage: Bacteria > Verrucomicrobiota > Verrucomicrobiia > Chthoniobacterales > UBA10450 > Udaeobacter. The sequence goes on from CAWIPQ010000008.1 coordinate 489,813, forward strand.
CACGACGCGTGCGAAGCGACTGGATCGATTGCTTGTATTTGTGCCCAAACTTTCGGCGCGTTCCACCAGTTATGGAACTTAACTCGCACGCCGGGATGATCTGCCATCCATTCGCCGATAAATCCCTGCGCGGGCGTGTTGCCGCCATGGCCGTTAACGATCAGGATCCGTTTAAAGCCCTGCTCCGACGATTGAATCGAGAATGTCACGCATGACCGACATGTAGGTTTGTACCCGCAACGTGATGGTTCCCGGAAACGCGCGAAAATACGGCGTGATCCCGTAGGAGAGCACCGGAAACACAGGAACGCCCAGCGGCTCGGATGCTTCGACAGCGAGCCGTTCGGCCAAAATGCTGTCGGTGCTCAGGCTCAGATATGCGTGTTGTTCGGTGCTGCCCAACGGCAATACCACGCGGTCGTCGCGCTGGAGATATTCCTCCACCATCATCCAATTCATTTCGCTGATTCGCATGCGCAAAAGGTGCTCTACAGATTCCGTGATTCCAAGCAGATTTGAGTGAGATTCCACTGCGGAATTGATGTTGCGACGTTGGGACGCTCCTGAAGAATCGTTGTCGCCCGGTAGCGAAGCGAATACTGCGCGGATTTTCAGGATCGAGATACCTAACAAACCTGCGTAGTTGGGGAAAGCATGTTTTCCAAAAAACCTTCGGTAGGGGCAACGGCCCGCGCGAAGCGCCGGGGCTGCGTTTAACGGCTCGTCGCATTCTCATGCGATAACCGCTACGTTAGTGCGGTATGCGTGCGGAGTCAGAGGATGGCGCGACCCTGTGCAAACGCACATCGACTGAAAATTGGCGTCTTCCAGTGTAATTGTCCGCGTGATCTCAAACACATATCGCCTGGTCTGATTGACGGTGCAAGCGACCCGCGGATGAAATGTACCGCCCTGTTCTTTGTAAAAGCTGGGCCTAAACCAACCTTCGTCAACATAGGTGAGACCGAAATCGAACACCTGATCGTCCGAGAAACTCCTGACCTCGGGAGAATACTCCCACGGAGCCCACTGCATCAAACGAGCAACGGCAAACGTGAACGAGTCCATCTCGCTTGGCACATCCAGAATGCGAACCAACCAGACCCGACCGTTTTTCACCGACAGGAAGCGGGCACGGTTTTCAACACGCAAGTGGTGAGCGTACACACATTTTCCATCCTTTTCATTGAAGATGCTGTCTTCGCGGTGCGTTTTTTTTACCGACAGATCAAGAGTGTTTAGTTGGCTCCTCATCCTGTCGCCATATAGAGCAACCACAACGGCGAAGAGAATGCCGAACGCAGTTAAGACGCGCGTGAAGGATTCCGCGGTATTGTTCTTCCCCGCTGCATACAAGCATACCACTGCGACTAGCACGAGTAGAATCGGCCCGACAAGAATCCAGGGTATCGCTCTGCGCATAGGTTCGTTATCTGCAAGCCTTTCCCCCGCGCGGCTTGCTAGTAGTCAAACGGCTGGATTGCGCCTAAAACCTCGCACCGTCCATTTCACTAGCAACGCAAAGATCGTGATACTAAGCCACAAGCAGCGCTCGGAAGCACACACCAAGTCAGAAAAGTGGAGAGCGCGAAGGCAAAGCCGTAGTATTCTGTCGGCGGTCTCGGCTCGGCGACATTCCACTCAACTGGTGCATCTCGGTTTTCGGCTCTTAAAGGAATATGACGGCGCATCCATTGCTCAATCTGTGGTTTTGTCATTGTGTCTGGAAATGCCACCTCGCCCAAGGCGGGATGCCGGGCGTAGATAGTCTGCACGCGGCCGGCACGGAAGAACAGAGCTGGCGATGGCTTGTGTGTTGTCGCCGGGCCGTATGGTTGCAGACGCAGATACTCCACAAGTGCCCATACACAGCAGCCGAGAATCCACAGCACGGCCGCTGCCGATGCGAGTCGTAGCCAGGCTTTCAGGTGCGCACTAGCGGTATGGTGGTCTAATGTCGAATTAGACTGCCACGCGCAGCCTGGCTCTGCCTCCATCAAGGCAGTTTGCCGCAAAAAACTCCAGAACGGCACACCTATTTTCGGGCAAAGCCTGCCCCAAAAATTTCGGTAAAAAACGATATGTGATATGAACACCGCGGCCTAACGTCAGCTAACGCCGAGGCGGCTCTCAGCAATTTCGCACGCAGATCCGGATACATCTTTTCGGGGAGTGCGATGCGCCATCCCTCAAGAATCTTTTGGACTGTTTCGGAATTTCCGGCTGTCTCAGGGTTCTGATAAAGTCTTCTAGCCATAGCACCAACGTGTTCGATATCTCGCTTTTTCATTACCTATCGACCATCTGACAAACGCACGACTTGTGCAAGCTCGCGGACCGATGTCAAACTTGTGGCCCCTAACTCGGGTTTTTGCACCCTTAGCCCACCGTCCGTCAAATTAGGGAAATCCTAATGTGACCCCTTTCGCCCCTTTCCACATCGTCTGGTTAGATCGTTTCATGTGGCTAAGCTTAAAAGTGAACCGCCCAGCCGAACACGAGCCCGCAAACGAAACTCGTCCAGCCAACGAGCGGCTGCCTAAACAAACGGTAGTAAACGCTAATCCACACGACTGAAATAACGAGAATCGCCCAGTGTGTCGGCACCACGAAAAGGTAGAACATAAAGCGCGCAAACAACATCGCGACGACGCCCTTCGGAAAGTTGAGCAGCTGGATAATCGTATTTCTCAACGGATAAGGAAACACCCACGCGATTGGCATGAACAGCACGCTCGTGATTACGCCAACGTAGTTTGGGACGCCGATCACGAGAAGTCCGTATGCAAGGTACGCGTTCACGATCTAACTAGAATTAGACTGCAACTTGCAATCTATTTCTGCCTCCATACGGGGCAGTTTGCCGGGAAGAACTGCAAGACGTCAACCGCGATCTCGGAGCAGGACATCAAACTTCAAACTCTCTCAAAATAAACCTCACCAAATTCCCCTCCCGCTCCTGGCCATCATCTTCTCTTTTAAATCCATTTCTCTCCAACAATCTTATGGAAGGAACATTATCGGCCGTAGGGAAAGCAGTGATAGATTTCAACGGCAACACCTGGAATCCATAATGAAGAACTGCGGTGAGGGCTTCCTGCATAATGCCCTTATGTTGATAGAATGGATGAAGTTCGTACCCAATTTCCGCAGTAGTTTAATCGCTTGAAAAATCGAAACAGCAAATTGTTCCTACCGCCCTTGGATTTTCTTTTAAGGAGATGGCCCAATAACAGCCTTCATTTCTGTTTATGATGGCGAGGATCTTTTCAATGAATGTAACGGCATCTTCAATGGAAGTGGGGGCCGGCCTGTCTAGATATTGATTCACCTGTTCGTTAGATCGAAGATTGAAGATCTCTCTTGCATCATCCAGCCTCGGTTTTCTCAGGATCAGCCTTTTCGAACTCAATGATTGAAATTTCAATTCTTCCATAAGGACATTGCTTACGCTGCAATTTATTCTTTTTCTATTGTGAGAATTAACCCCGAATAGATCATGCACCGGCAATCTCGACGAGTTCCGGTCCCCAATCACCGCAGCGGAATTAAATCACAAAACGAGCTGATCTCTTCGAGCGATTTGCGGGAGATATCGGGAACACGTGCGTTTTCGACGGGATGGCCGGCGACGAGAAGCACAAATGGTTTCTCATGCGACGGCCGTCCGAGGATACGATTGAGAAATCCCATCGGGCTCGGGGTGTGCGTCAAAGCCGCAAGCCCGCAGGAATGCAGTGCGGTGACGAGCAATCCGGTGGCGATGCCAACCGATTCGAGCGCATAATACGTCGGCGACCGGGTTCCGTCCGAAAGCGTTCGGAACGGCTGCGCAAACACCGCGATAAGCCACGGAGCAATTTCCAGAAACGGTTTCTGCCAATCGGTGCCCAGCGCGGACAGCGCGTCCAGCCACGCTTTCGGCGCGCGATGCTCGTAAAACTCCTTCTCCTCTGCTTCGGCGGCGATGCGGATCTCGTGTCTCACTTTTGGATCGTTCACTGCCACGAAATGCCACGGTTGCAGGTTCGCGCCACTCGGCGCCGTCCCCGCGGCACGAATGCAGTGTTCGATCACTTCTCTAGGCACGGGTCGATCGGAAAAGTCGCGGATTGTTCGCCTTCTCTGCATCAATTGATAAAATTCCCAGGCGCGCTGAATCAATTCTTCATCGGAACAGTCTTCGATCTCCGGTGCGGGAATGAATCGTGGATTTTTCATGATTGAAGCACCGGAGGCAGAATTTTCGTACCACATTAAGGCCACGTTTGAAACAATGAACGGCAAATTGAATGGCGGTTTCAGTGCGCGCCCCTGGAGTACCCAAACGTCCCGTGATCCAGGCTTGAGCTTTGCATGCGCAACCTCGCCTGGCTGACATCATCCAAGTTTCGCGCGAGCCGCGAATCATTCTCGTGCATGTTCGTTTTGCTTTCTTGATTCTTCTGATCAACGCGACGGTGGCATTCGCCGCGGAGCTCAAAGAGGTGGCCAGTTTTCCGAATCAACAAGTCACTGGCGTTGGCGTTTCGACGAAGTCCGGCCGTATTTTTGTGAATTTTCCCTACTGGTCGGATGAACATTCAATTTCGGTAGCAGAAATCATAGACGGCAAACCGAAGCCATTTCCCAACGAGGAATGGAACACGTCCGGGCCAGCCGCCTCTCATTTCGTCTGCGTGCAAAGCGTTGTAGTCGACGATCAGGACAACCTCTGGGTGCTCGATCCTGCGTCGCCGAAAATGCAGGGAACCGTCAAGGATGGACCGAAACTGATAAAGATCGATCTGGCGACTAACCAGGTCGTGCAGACGATCCCGTTCGACGAAAATATCGCGCCGAAAAAAAGTTATCTCAACGACGTTCGGATCGATACACGCTCGGGTATCGCATTCATTACGGATTCCGGGAAAGGCGCGATCGTCGTCGTAGATTTGAAAAGCAAAAAGGCACGCCGGCTTCTTGAGGAGCATTCGTCAACGCAACCGGAAAAGGGCTTCAAGTTAGTCGTAGACGGCAAAGAATTAATCGATCAACAGAAGAAGGCGCCGCCGCAGATCGCGTCGGACGGCATCGCGCTCGACCTGACGAACGGCTATCTCTATTATCACGCGCTTACCGCCCATACCCTTTATCGAATTAAGACCAGTTTCCTAACTGACGAAAATCTCAGCGCGACAGAGTTGGGATCCAAAGTGGAAAGTGTTGCGCAAACGCCCGCTCCCGACGGAATGCTCGAAGCGTCCGATGGCAGCGTTTATTTAACCGATTTGGAACAGAACGCGGTGGTTCGTTGGGACCCTGACACAAAACGGGTGGCCCAAGTTATCGCGGACAAACGGCTCTTGTGGCCGGACACGTTAAGCTGGGGACCAAATGGAGAGCTTTACGTTACCGCGTCGCAAATCGAAAACATGCCCCGATTCAACAACGGCAAGTCCACGCGCAGCGAGCCCTATAAACTTTGGAAAATCACCGGTCTTAGCCATAAATGACGCGGCTCAACCGACGCGCACCACCCGAGGATCGTTTGGACCGCAGGAAATGAACTCGGGAAATTCGATCGGATGCAAAATTCCCGCGAGAATTTCCAAACTATCGACAATACGCGGGCCTGGACGTGAGAAGTACGCGTTTGCGTCAACGAGGTAGATTCCACCGGAGCGGGCAGCGGGAAGCGAATCAAAACCAGGAAATGTCCGAAGCAATTCATAGTCGCGCCGTGCACGATCGAGATCGTACCCGCAAAGAGCGAGCACGACGATTTCTGGTTGCGCATCCAACACCTGTCGCCAATCGATTTCCGCCGATGGCTCATGTTTCCGGCCTAACGGATCGTAGCCGCCTGCAATCTCAACCAGTTCCGGTCCCCAATGACCGGAACAAAACGGCGGATCAACCCACTCCATCAGAAAACAACGTCGGCGTTTCGCAATTCTCGCTGCTCGTTCGCGCACGATCTCAACGCGTTCGGACAAGTTCGCGATCAACTTCTCGGCGCGCTCCGGTACGTCGCATGTTTCGGCCACACGTCGAATGTTGTCCAAGATGTCATTTAGACTCGAAGGTTCGAGGTTCACCACTTGCGGTGGCCCTGGCAGGGTTTCCGCGAGTCTGGCAACAGTGCCGTAACCGACAGCGCAGACGTCGCACAATTTCTGGGTAAGGATTACATCGGGTTTGAGCTCGCGAAGTAGCGGTTCGTTGATGGTATAGATTGTCCCGTTCTCATGCAGAGAGCGCCGCACTGATTCATCGATCTGCCGACTGGTTAGGCCTGCGTTGTGCAGCGGACAATCGGTCACACGCGGCCGGTCGGTTGCTTCCCGTGGAAAATCACATTCATGCGAGACGCCGACCACTTGATCCATCACTCCCAGCGAAGCCACGATTTCGGTGGCCGCTGGCAGAAGCGAAACGAGCTGATCTCTTCGAGCGATTTGCGGGAGATATCGGGAACGCGTGCGTTTTTGACAGGATGGCCGGCGACGAGAAGCACGAATGGTTTCTCATGCGACGGCCGTCCGAGGATACGATTGAGAAATCCCATCGGGCTCGGGGTGTGCGTCAAAGCCGCAAGCCCGCAGGAATGCAGTGCGGTGACGAGCAATCCGGTGGCGATGCCAACCGATTCGAGCGCATAATACGTCGGCGACCGGGTTCCGTCCGAAAGCGTTCGGAACGGCTGCGCGAACACCGCGATCAGCCACGGAGCAATCTCCAGAAACGGTTTTTGCCAATCAGTACCCAGCGCGGACAGCGCGTCCAGCCACGCTTTCGGCGCGCGATGCTCGTAAAACTCTTTTTCCTCTGCTTCGGCGGCGATGCGGATCTCGTGTCTCACTTTTGGATCGTTCACTGCCACGAAATGCCACGGCTGCAGGTTCGCGCCACTCGGCGCCGTTCCCGCCGCGCGAATGCAGTGTTCGATGACTTCCCGTGGTACCGGTCGACCGGAAAAGTCGCGGATTGTTCGCCTTCTCTGCATCATTTGAAAGAATTCCCAGGCGCGCTGAATCAATTCTTCATCGGAACGGTCTTCGATCTCCGGTGCGGGAATGAATCGTGGATTTTTCATGATTAAAGCACCGGAGGCAGAATTTTCGTACCACATTAATGGCACATTTGAAATATTGAACGGCAAATGAATGGCAGTTTCAGTGCGCGTCCCCGCAGTAACCCAAACGTCTCCGTGAATCCGAGCTTGAGCTTCGCATGCGCAGCTTCGCCTGGCTGACATCATCCAAGTTCCGCTCGAGCCGCGAATCATTCTCGTGCATGTTCGTTTTGCTTTCTTGATTCTTCTGATCAACGCGACGGTGGCATTCGCCGCAAAGCTCAAAGAGGTGGCCAGTTTTCCGAATCAACAAGTTACTGGCGTGGGCGTTTCGACCAAGTCCGGCCGTATTTTTGTGAATTTTCCCTACTGGTCGGATGAACATTCAATTTCGATAGCAGAGATCGTAGACGGTAAACCGAAGCCATTTCCCAACGAGGAATGGAACACATCCGGTCCAGCCGCCTCTCATTTCGTCTGCGTGCAAAGCGTTGTAGTCGACGATCAGGACAACCTCTGGGTGCTCGATCCTGCGTCGCCGAAAATGCAGGGAACCGTCAAGGACGGACCGAAACTGATAAAGATCGATCTGGCGACAAACCAGGTCGTGCAGACGATCCCGTTCGACGAAAATATCGCGCCGAAAAAAAGTTATCTCAACGACGTTCGGATCGATACACGCTCGGGTATCGCATTTATTACGGATTCCGGCAAAGGCGCGATCGTCGTCGTAGATTTGAAAAGCAAAAAGGCACGCCGGCTTCTTGAGGAGCATTCGTCAACGCAACCGGAAAAGGGCTTCAAGTTAGTCGTAGACGGCAAAGAATTAATCGATCAACAGAATAAGGCGCCTCCGCAGATCGCATCAGACGGCATCGCGCTCGACCTGACAAACGGCTATCTCTATTATCACGCGCTTACCGCCCATAGCCTTTATCGAATTAAGACCAGTTTCCTAACTGACGAGAATCTCAGCGCGATAGAGTTGGGATCCAAAGTGGAAAGTGTTGCGCAAACGCCCGCTCCCGACGGAATGCTCGAAGCGCCCGATGGCAGCGTTTATTTAACCGATTTGGAACACAACGCGGTGGTTCGTTGGGACCCTGACACAAAACGGGTGGCCCAAGTTATTGCAGACAAACGGCTCTCGTGGCCGGACACGTTAAGCTGGGGACCAAATGGAGAGCTTTACGTTACCGCTTCGCAAATCGAAAACATGCCCCGGTTCAACAACGGCAAATCCACGCGCAGCGAGCCCTATAAACTTTGGAAAATCACCGGTCTTAGCCATAAATGACGCGGCTCAACCGACGCGCACCACCCGCGGATCGTTTGGACCGCGGGAAATGAACTCGGGAAATTCGATCGGATGCAAAATCCCCGCGAGAATTTCCAAACTATCGACAATACGCGGGCCTGGGCGTGAGAAATACGCGTTTGCGTCAACGAGGTAGATTCCACCGGAGCGGGCAGCTGGAAGCGAATCGAAACCAGGAAATGTCCGAAGCAATTCATAGTCGCGCCGTGCACGATCAAGATCGTACCCGCAAAGAGTGAGCACGACGATTTCTGGTTGCGCATCCAACACTTCTCGCCAATCGATTTGCGCTGATGGCTCATGTTTCCGGCCTAACGAATCGTAGCCGCCTGCAAACTCGACCAGTTCCGGTCCCCAATGACCGGAACAAAACGGCGGATCAACCCACTCCATCAGAAAACAAGGTCGGCGTTTCGCAATTCTCGCTGCCCTTTCCCGCACGATCTCAACGCGTTCGGACAAGTTCGCGATCAACTTCTCGGCGCGCTCCGGTACGTCGCATGTTCGCGCCACACGTCGAATGTCGTCGAAGACGTCATTTAGACTCGAAGGTTCGAGGTTCACCACTTGCGGCGGGTCCGGCAGGGTTTCCGCCAGTCTGGCAACAGTGCCGTAACCGACAGCGCAGACGTCGCACAATTTCTGGGTAAGGATTACATCGGGTTTGAGCTCGCGCAGAAGCGGTTCGTTGATGGTATAGATTGTCCCGTTCTCATGCAGAGAGCGCCGCACTGATTCATCGATCTGGTGACTGGTTAGGCTTGCGTTGTGCAGCGGACAATCGGTCACGCGCGGCCGGTCGTTTGCTTCCCGTGGAAAATCGCATTCATGCGAGACGCCGACCACTTGATCCATCAATCCCAGCGCAGCCACGATTTCGGTGGCAGCAGGTAACAGTGAAACGATACGCATCACTCGTAACGATACACGCCTGTCGGGTTCGGAGTATTGCAGCGATGACTCGCAGTGCACCGCTGCGCGTCCGCAAGGCAAAGGTTACAAGTGGATCGGCTTTTGCTGTTGAAACAACGACAGGTGTTTCCGGAAAAGTTTTGCGCTATTGGCCGAAATTCCTTTTACAGCCAGTGCTTGCGACACGTACTGCACCGCAGAATTAAAATCACCAGTTTCAGCATACGCCACGGCCAGCGTGTCGATCATGTGCTCATCCTTCCAAACCATGATGCTGCACGCGGCTTTTGCGTCTTTGACCGCTTGTTGGCCGTTCCGAAAGGATGGATTTGGGCAGGTAGCATAAAACCAGGCACGATCGCTCAAGGCCCTGGCGAGCGTTACCAGTCGGGGATGAAGTGAAACCAGGGAATTAAATTCATTCAGTGCTTCCTTGTATTTCCCAAGGTGATTATTGATGTTGGCACGCAACAGAGCAGCCTCGACGCAACCGCGATAAAGCCGAAGCGCTTGATTACAATCCTGGATGGCAAGGGTGTATTTCCCTTCGCTCGCCAAGATCTGCGCGCGCACATAGAAAGCCGGCCACAACTCCGGCTCGTTGTGGATAGCTGCATCGACATTTCGCTTTGCACCAGCGACGTCGCCCTTTTCCAGCAGATCTTGAGCGTCGGTAACCAATTTCATTGCCGCCTGCATTCTCTGCGGCGTCGCAACAATGATTGGCACACTTCCGCGAGCGAATGTCACGGACATTGCGGTTACAACAAAAAGCGCAAGGAACTTTACGGTTTTCACTCAGGCTAATTGATCAATCGATTTGTAATCAGAAGGGCCACCGCACAACAAGCAAAAGATTGCCTCCTCGCATTGTGATGGTCCCCGACTTGGGCAGATCGCCTGCCGAACACTATTGGCCACCGGGGTATTCTGCTTCGCGGAGATTTAGCTCCGTAGGAGCGGAATGTTTATAGCAATGGGCGGAAAACTGGCATCAAGCTCCGTAGGAGCGGCACACCACATGTCGCTCCTACGGAGCTTTTCGAGATTTTTCAATGTATTTGCTATATACGTTTCGCTCCTACGGGGCTGGTTTTCGTCCGAGTAAATCTGATGCCGAACACTATTGCCCGGTGTCCGGCAAACGGAGCCAAAATTCGGCGCGAAACCGTTTACATAGTGAGACCATGAGGACGGAGAAAGATAGAAGCGAGGGAGATGGAAACCGGATTTCCGATTGGGATGAAAACGGCAGCTCAACAACGAAAACGAGGGATCGCGCTGATCGTAAAAGTGTTGAGAACACACGCGCCGAAGCGGACGGAAAAGACAAAAAGCGGAAATTTTATATTTCCAAAAAAACATTGATCATCGGCGGTGTCTGCGCCGGCATCGTTCTGATCGGTTCGTTCCTGGACTGGCTCCACGCCCGTAACTTTGAATCGACAGACGATGCTTACACCACCACTCACGTGCACGAAATCAGCTCGCGCGTGGAGGGCACTGTGACGAGCGTCGATGTCGATGACAATCAGTTGGTCAAAGCCGGTCAATCTCTGGTTACGCTCGATCCACGCGACTTCAAGGTCGCTGCGGAGCAGGCGCGCGCTCAGGTTTTACAACACCGAGCGGCTGCGGATCAGGCTAGAGCGAATCTCGATCACGCTCAAAGTGATTACGATCGAATCACTAAGCTGAGCCACGAAAAGGTCGTTTCCAAACAAGACCTGGATAACGCCACCGCGGCATTAAAAACCGCCAACGGAGCCATGGCCGGTGCGAAGGCCGACCTGGTCGCGGCTAAAGCTGCGTTGGCCACCGCAGATCTCCAACTTTCCTATACCACTATCAAGTCCCCAGCCGACGGCGTAATCGCCAGGAAAACGGTGGAGACAGGCGAACGCGTCCAGCCAGGCCAGGCGCTCATGGCCGTGGTAGAACGCAATGTTTGGGTACTGGGAAACTTCAAGGAAACGCAGTTGGCGCGAATGCGGGTCGGGCAGCATGTCGAAGTCAAGATCGATGCAATCCCCGATCATAAATTCAGCGCACATATCGATAGCTTCCAGCCGGGTACAGGATCAACGTTCGCTTTGCTTCCACCGGACAATGCGACCGGGAACTTCACCAAAATTGTCCAACGGGTTCCTGTTAAGATCGTCTTCGACGATACAGGCCAATATCGAAGCCGCGTTGTGCCGGGATTGTCGTGCGAGCCAAAAGTCGATCTGCGGACCCGCCTGCGCCAAGGCTACGGCGGGCAGGCAGGCAAACGGGATTAAGGCACCAAAATGCCTGAGGAAAATCGCGCCATGGATTTTCGGAAATGGGTCGCCGTATTCGGTACGATGCTGGGGGCGTTCATGGCCGTACTGGATATTCAAATCACAAATTCATCGTTGCGCGACATTTCCGGCGGCATCGCCGCCACGCCTAACGAAGGTTCGTGGATCTCGACTGCATACCTGGTAGGCGAGATTATCACCATTGCTCTCACTGCCTGGCTCGCCCAGGTCTTTACGGTCCGTTACTACCTGGTTGTAAACGTACTTCTTTTCCTGTCGTTCAGCGCGCTTTGTGGAATCTCCAAAAGCCTGGGCCAGATGATTATGTTCCGTGCGGGCCAGGGATTCACCGGAGGCGTTTTCATTCCGATGGCGCTCACGGTCATCGTAAGCACAATGCCCAGGAATCTTTTGCCAGTGGGTCAGGCCATGTTCGGTATGACAGCCACGCTCGCGCCAGCGATCGGTCCGGCTCTGGGCGGCTGGCTGACGGACCATTTTGGATGGGAATGGAATTTTTACGTCAACGTCATTCCAGGCGCGCTCATGCTGATCGCCATTTTGTATGGCGTTAAAAAGGAACGCATGAAGCTCGAACAACTTCGCGGTGGGGACTGGTGGGGAATTCTTTGCATGGCGATCGGGCTGGGCTCACTGGTCGCGATGCTGGAAGAAGGCCAGCGCAAGGACTGGTTCGGCAGCCCATTCATACGCCACTGCGCCATTCTCGCAGCTATTTTTATCCCGCTTTTTATCGTCATCGAACTTGTTAGGAAAAAACCTTTCGTGAATCTGCGTTTGCTGGCGTGCCGCAATCTGCTTGTGACATCCATCATCGCTTTCGGGCTGGGGCTTGCGCTGTACGGCACTATTTTTCTCATCCCGCTGTACCTCGGCACCGTCCAGGGCTACAGCCCGCTTCAAATCGGCGAAGTGCTGGTGTGGGTGGGCTTGCCACAGTTTCTGATCTTTCCGTTTTTGCCGTTCTTAATGAGACGATTCGATCAGCGTCTGATTGTATGCTGGGGTTGCCTCGTTTTCGCCGCAAGCTGTTACATGAACATCCACATGAGTTTCGATTACTCAGGCGATCAGCTCCGATTTGCCAATATTGTCCGGGCATTCGGCCAGCCGTTCACGATCGTGCCGATCACCGGTCTGGCGGTAGCAACACTCGCAGCAAAAGACGCCGGTAGCGGTTCCGCCATTTTCAACATTTTTCGAAACATCGGCGGCAGTTTTGGTATCGCAATCCTTTCCACCCTGGTGACGCGCCGTGAACAATTTCACGATTTCCGAATCGGCGAGCTGGTTACCGCTTACTCGCCGGCGACCCAGGCACGGCTTGCCACGCTACAGGAAAACTTTCGTACACAAAGGGTTCGACGCGACAACTGCGCTGACTCAATCTTACGCAGTCATAAAGTCACTTATTACCCGTGAAGCGTTTGTTATGGCATTTAACGACGCATTTCTGGTGGTTACCGTTGCCCTGCTGGTCTCCGCCGTCGCTATCTGGTTCTGCAAAAGCCCCAAAGCGGAGCAACATCACGCCTAACGACTGCGAATCCGCACAACAATTGTCTACAATGTTGAGCGCTGACGCCGGTGCGCCAGTCTGACCACGTGCAAGCGTCGACAGCGAAACTGCAACGACGATTGATGACAACTGTCGCGACTACAACAAGCAGACGCTGGCGATCGAGCCCGCCGTCAGCCAGGTTCGTGGGGAGTCACCATGCCCGATCTAGCGAGCTGTGCGATGATAATCAATCACTTCCCTGCCTCACGATGTCATTCTGAGCGAAACGAAGAATCTCAGATCAAATTCTGGATCGGCGCACTACGAAAATAGACCCCGAGATGTTTCGTGAAGCCTGTCCTGAGAAAAGTCGAAGGGCTCAACGTGACAGCGCTGGCTACGGGACGACTTCTAGTCCTGACCAAGCCAGTTGTAGCGGACACCCGCCGTCGGATTTCGTTATGACGTGGCAGGCGGCTGCCCGCTACAGCCCATGCAAAGCAGCCCCGGCGTGAGCAGGGCCGCCGTTAGATTAAATTCGCGTTAATGTTGGCGAGGCGAAGGAGAAGCCTGCTCGGCCTTTTTCTTCCTGTGCTCGGCCTTTTTCTTTCCAACTTCCTGTTTTCCCGGGACGTGTTTCGGAGCCGGGGCAGATTTCGCAGCTCCCGTCTGGCCTCCGCCAGGGTTCGCACTCCTGAGATTCAACGGCGAGGGAGTATGCTTTACCGGTCGGGGGATTCCCTCTCTGGTTGCGTTGAGGTTGGTCGGCGCAGAAACGGACGGCTTGGGAGTTGGGCTTCCCGCTCTGTAAACATTCGACTTCGAGCTGTTCAGATTGATGGCATTGGTAGTCGGGGTGGGACTTGGGCCGCCTGCCCAAGCCGGACCTCCCACGAGGACGAGCATCGCTAATGCAATAAGGATTTTTTTCATATGTTGAGAGAACGTTGTGAGAGTTTCGAGTAATCAGCCTATTGGCTGCTGCATTGACGGTCAATCACGGAAATCATTGTAACGGCGATCTGCGAGGGCCGGAACAGTTGCGCCTGTTGCGACGAGCTGGCACAGGTTCATTGACCAAACTTGATTTTCACGCGTCTTGACCGGTCGATATTCATCCTGTTAAGCCGATGCGATGAAACGGCTCCTTTGGATCGATACCTCAAAAGCGCTGGCGATTCTCTTCGTCGTCTATTTTCATTTTTTCAGCACCTACTTCGAGCATGGCGCGCTTCCACCGGCTGACTGGAGTAATCTCGCCACAAGCGCGCTCACCATCCTGGGATTGGCGTGGCTAAAGATATCGGGTCTCGGTTTCCACGCGGTCGGTGTGTTCATCATCCTGAGCGGTTGGACGCTGATGCAGTCGACAACGCGCCGCGCCGAAGCTGGCGGGATTCGACTGGGGAGCGTGGTATTGGGCCCGGTTTCTGCGGCTTTACCCGATGTACTGGGTCGCTCACCTGGTTTATCTCCTCTCGCCTTTTGAGGCGCGCCTGGAACCGGTGGACGATCGAATCATCCTGAGCCTGCTCGGCCTCCGGTTCATCGATATCCAGATGAACTTCATGTATCTGAACGCGGCATGGTGGTACTTCTCCATGCTGATCCAGTTTTATTTCATCTTTCCCCTGCTCTTCCGGGTGGCGCGGCGTGTGGGACCATGGTGGTTTCTATTCATTGGATGCGGCGCCGGATTTTTCGCACGTTATGTCTTGCTGGTGCTCTGGCCGCAGAATGGCTTATGGGTACTTGGCGGATTCGCGATTTGCCGGTTGCCGGAATTTGCCCTGGGGATGTCGTTAGCGATGTGGCATGCGAAATCTCCTGAACGCATGCATCGGTTTCTTCTTCGCGGCGCGGGATTAATCCTGGGACTGATTCTTTACCCGGCGGCGCTACAACTCTATCACGGCCGCTACCCGTACATTTTCGTCGATTTCGCCACCGGCACGTGCTGTATGCTCGAGATCGTCGGTATCGCCGGGTTCATCTCGCTGTTTCAGGCTCCGGCGAAAGTGTTCGCGCTTGTGGGGGTTTATTCGTACGGCTTGTATCTCACTCACCAACCGTACGTCATCTGGCTGGGCTTGCGGATTCGCGAATTACCAATCTGGATGTTTTTGTTGATATGCATTCCCGTTCTGGCTGTCCTCAGTGGCTGGGGCATGCTACTGGAAAAAGGAACTAACGCGCTGGTAAACAAACTCCGCCCAGCCAGGAAGGCTGGGCATCCATCCTGAGACGCACTTCAATTTCACGATCACCGCGTTTCAAGCATTACCGATACCAGCGGTGACCTTGGGTCAAATGACGCATCAAAAATTTGTTATCGCGCAACGATCCCCTGCAAGCTGGCAGGAAGCCCATCAACCGCTCCACCATGGCGAAGGTTTGTCCCTCTGACGCGATAGATCAGCAGTCGTCCATTGGCTGAATCCTCGACATAAAGGGACCTGTTATCTCTGGAGAGCGCCATATCGATGGGGGCGCTGCCGGGATCACTCGCGGCTATCGGATGAAGTAAATTCAGTATGCCACTTGCTGCGGTCTGATACGATGAAAGTGTACCGCTTGGGGTGTTGGACACAAAGGTATGACCGGTTCTCGTCATCTGAATCCAGCAGGTGGCCATCTGACCAGTCTGGACAGAAGCGCTGATGGTTTCGAGCATGCTATCACCAGTCAGCCGATACGTTGAAACAGACGCGTTGGCTGCTTCAGTAACGGCCACCACCTGGTTGCGACCGAACACGAAACCAAACGGGACCATACCTGCTGAAGGCTGAGTCGTTGTGTTGGTCACAAGGCCATCTTCGCCGATGTCGAAAATATCGATCTGGTTGGTGCCGCCCTCGGTAACGAGCAACCGCGAACCATCGGGACTGAACCGGATATCATGCGGGTCGGCAGAGGCGCCGCCGGGCAGATCTACGGTCGAACCTGCGAGGGGTGTGAGCGTACCGCTTCCATCAACCGTGAACCCGCTGATGTTCGGGGTTCCATGAGCATTGAGCACATAAACGAGATCGTCGTGCAGCGCGACACTATTGGGGAACTCGCCCCCTGAGGGAGCTATGCTCACCATATGGAACCCTCCATTTACTGATAGGGATGAAAGCTGGTTGCTTCCAGCGTTCACGGCCAGTAACAAACTACCATTGCCATTCGCTACCAGCGCATCTTGTGACGCCAGCGGGTCGACCATTCCGGCGTAGAACCCCAAGCCACCCGTGGCCACTTCGTCGAGCACGGTCAAGTGGCCGTTTCTCGCCCGCTCGTATTGGATGACGGTATTTCCTGCAGGCTGATTCGTCATTACATAGACAAACCCGCCGCGAGGCCGGTCGGCTTTGGCCAGTGGGGTAAACCCGAAGCAAACGACCAAAAACAGAACAAGAAGTCCTGCAATTGTGGCTGGGGTAACAAATCCCATGGAGAATCGGTTTTTCCGTTTACAAGGAGTTTCGTCGTGCGCATTCATTGTGTCTTTTCTCTCCCAGGCGGTTTCTTTGATGTGAGATGCGTGAGGCCGCAGAAAAATCCCCGGGTACAATCCTTCCGCAACCTTCACCACCGTGCGGCTCTAAGAATTAGAACGACTCTCGAGGCCACAGCGGATGTAGACGTTTAAAACTTCGGCTGTAGCGTTTTGCTCCATACGACGACAAGGAACACTTTACCACTGGATGATCGTTAGGCGGACAACAACAGGTAATGATCTCCACGCCTTGATGTTATTCTAAGATTACGGCCGACCGCATTGACCGAAACGAAATGAATTCGGCATGGCTCGAATCTCCGGTTTAAACAAAAGTCAGGCTCCGTGGCATCTGCGCTGGTTCTACGGCGTCATGCGCAAGATGTTCGGAAAAGATCTTACCCCGGCAAAAGTACAGATGCGTTTGCCGGGACTCGTCTGGGGCGGCATCGCCATGGAAGCCGTTCTCGGCCGTAAACGACTTGTTTCATTGCGTTACAGCCAACTTGGAAAGATCCGCGCCGCGGCGCGTATCGGTTGTCCTTTTTGAATAGACGTGAATTCTGCCGTGGGCAGAAAGGCCGGCCTAAGCGATGAAAAATTGCATGCCGCTTTGGGCGACGACATGACGCCTTTCAGTGAAACGGAACGACTGGTGATTGAACTCGCTGACGCCATGACACAGACACCGGCGAATGTTTCTGATGAATTATATGCGCGTTTGCGCAACCAGTTTTCCGAAGAACAACTCATGCAATTGGGAGCGCAGATCGCCTTTGAAAATTATCGGGCGCGCTGGAATCGAATTTTTAACGTCGAAAGCGACAATCTGTACAGTCATGATGCAGGTCAGTCGCAAAAACCACGATAACGCTCCGCGGCCAGGGACGGAGGAGCTATCGTCTCCCATATTTCGCTTAGGCAGTTCTGCAAGTCGGATATACTCGGCGTGTTTTACTCACCTCGCCGAAGACATCTGAAATGCAGGAGCTTTCTTATGCGCGAATGAGCCCCCTGCCGCATTCGCCGATCACAGACGGCGCCGCGTTGCGCTTGGGTTTCTGGCCCACTGATGGGCGCACATGGGATGATCGTATCGGGATCGCTGATTGCGGTCACAACGCGGGTGCACATCCCCGCACAACTTTATTTCGCGCGCTTGTTGTTATACGCGGCCGAAACCGGATTCTTCTGCGTTCTGAAATCGGAACTCCGTCGCCGGGTTCGCAATTTTGATGTTTTTGCATTGTGACAGCGGCGATGTTGATGCTGCTGATCCCTGGCGCCCCACTCGCGCGTTCTGGAATCAAGCGCGTCGAATTAACTTTTGCTGGCTAAACGCAATTTGGCTTCAATTTCGTCAACGATCGCTCGAGGCGTTCGTCCCAGTTCAATTACTATGACATCCTCATCCTGCCTGGGTTCTTCCAGATCATCAAACTGACTCTGTAAGAGCCCGGGATTCATGAAATGACCGTGCCTGCTACGGAGTTGTTTTTCGATGAGCGCGTAGTCACCGTGAAGAAACACAAATTTCACTTCTTCATTAACTCGCAAACAATCGCGATAGCCGCGTTTCAACGCCGAACAGGCAAGCACAGCATTTTCTCCAGTTGCCAGGCACTGTTTGATCTGTTCGCGTAAACTTTCCAGCCACGGCCACCGGTCCTCATCGTCTAATGGCCGGCCACTGCGCATCTTTTCAATATTCGCAGGCGGATGAAATTCATCCGCTTCGAGGAATCGCCAGCGCAGCTCTCGGGCGAGCAATTCGCCGACTGTCGTTTTTCCAGCGCCTGAAACTCCAAAAACAATCACTATCACGGCGCACCAGTATATTTCCCGCGCCCGACCTTCTCTATCGAAAACGCGACAACGGTAAAAAGCCGTATCAACAATCCAACCGCCGATTGTCGCGATGAGGCGAACCAAATTGGACAATTCTTTGTAGGGCGTTTCTGTGAAACGCCTCGGGTTGGCGTCTGACACAGACGCCCTACAAACAGAAGCGAGCGATCTGACAGAAACGACCGAAGAAGCTGGCTAAACAAGGCGAAGCGCAAAAGCCTGGGACGATAAACGAAAACACATCATGCAGTTCGGAAGTAAACTGCTTCCCTGAAATTCTGGGTCTGCCACTTCACGATTGCTGATCGAGTTTATTTCGTTCACGGTTCGCGTATGAAGCGTTTTCCGTTGGTCTTTTTATCAGGAGGTACGAATTCGGTCACCCCCGCTTTGTTGATCGGAAATATCAGACGCAGTCTTTGCTTGGTCCTTGTACTTTTGACTCCATCGGCTTTTGCCACGGATCGAACTGAAGAAGTGCGCGCGACCGAGATCGCGTTTGCCAAAGCTTTCGCCGAGCGCGACGCGAAGAAATTTTTCGCGTACCTCGCGGACGACGCTCAGTTTCTCGGGCAGCGCAAAATTATGCATGGGAAACAAGAGGTGATCGCGGTTTGGTCAGAATTCTTTAAACCCGCGGTCGCACCTTTCCGTTGGCAGCCGGAACGGGTGGTAACGAACGCCGCGGGCGATCTGGGATTTAGCAACGGACCGGTTTTCGACGAATCGGGGGCGCAGACCGGCACGTTTACTTCCACATGGGCAAGACAGCCTGATGGCTCCTGGAAGATCCTCTTCGACGGTGGCTCCGGCTGTCCGCGCAACAAGCCAACCGGGCAATAGCAGCGTTGCTTCAATTCAGCATTGGGGTGGTTACGTGACGGGCGCTGCTCAGGCTAATGGTAACTTCTAACGAACGATTTTCTTGACGTCTGCCACAGCATGCCGAGTGGATAATGGTGGACGCAACGGATTCAACCAGGCAAACAGCCGGCCTGAATCTCCAGACACTGCGTCGGCTCAAATTTTGGGTCTGGTTTCAGGAATGGATCCGGCCAAGCGAACTTCAGGCTACATTGATTTGGGCCGGTATCATCGGGTTTTGCGGTGCGGTTTGTTCGATCGGGTATCGTGTCGGGACAAGTTTCGTCCACAAAATCCTGACAGGCAGTAACGATCCGGGACTTGTTGAGAGCTTCACCGAATTGCCTCTCTGGGCGCGTCTCGTTGTTCCGGCAGTCGGCGGTCTCATTGCGGGCGCGATTATCCAGTTCGGCTCGCGATTCCATGGTCAAATCACCACCACCGATTACATGGAAGCAGTGGTGCTTGGCGACGGCAGGATTTCCGCGCGCCAGAGCGTGGTAAAATCTCTCTCGGCTCTTTTCACCAATGCTTCCGGCGGTTCAATCGGACGCGAAGGCCCGCTGGTTCAACTTTCCGCAATGGTGGCGTCGTTGGCCGGGCGTTTTCAACACTGGACAACTCCGCGTTTGCGGTTGCTTGTCGCTTGTGGTGCAGCCGCGGGAATAGCCTCCGCGTACAACGCTCCAATTTCGGGCTCGGTATTTGTTGCCGAGATCGTGCTCGGTTCGATGGCAATGGAAACTTTCGGTCCGCTCGTGTTTGCGTCGGTGATCGCGACACTCACGGTGCGAGGCTTCCTTGGCCCGGGGCCGCTGTATCAGATCCCACTGTTCCGTCTGAATCGAGCCTGGGAGATTGGGCCCTACCTGGTGCTTGGTCTGGTTTCCGGCCTGGTTGCGCCGTGGTTCATCCGGCTGCTGCGAATAAGCGAAAAACTTGCAGAACGATTCTCCGCGCCAGTTTACGTGAAGATGTTCGCCGGCGGTCTCATCGTTGGCGCGCTTGCCGTTTTCTATCCGGAGGTGTGCGGCAACGGTTACAGCGTGGTGAACGACATTTTGAGCAAACACTGGCTTTGGCAAACTGTCGCGCTCATTCTCATTTTTAAAGTACTCGCTACTGCAGCCACATTTGGCTCTGGTGCTGTGGGTGGAGTTTTTACGCCGACACTTTTCGTAGGTGCAAGCCTGGGATTTCTTTTCGGTACCGTTACCCATGATGTGACGGGCTCGGCATCGGTGAACCCCAGTGCGTTCGCGATTGTTGGCATGGGCGCGTTTTTGGCCGCGGCAACGCACGCGCCGATCATGGCGATCGTCATGATTTTTGAACTCACATTGGACCACCAGATCATCCTGCCGCTGATGCTCGCGTGTGTGGTCGGCTATTACACGTCAATCAGGATCGAGAAGCGCTCGATTTATGCCGAGGCCTTGAAGCGGAAGGGCGCAGGCGATTACGCAAAGCAGTTGGCGGAGTTGCACGTGCGCGATTTGATGAAACCAAATCCGCTGACAATTTCGTTAACCACAGGATTCTCCGAAATAGCCGAGAAATTTGTCGCCGCGCACTTCAATTATCTTTATGTGACCGATCACGGGAGATTCATCGGCGCCGTCTCTTTGCACGATATTAAGAGTTATCTCAACACGCCGGAGTTGGCGAAAGTGGTAATCGCAGGAGATCTCCTGCGCGACTCGTTTCCGGTCGTCCGCGCTGGCGCATCGCTGATGGAAGCGCTGGAACGTTTCAGCCATCACAACGGAGAACGGCTGCCTGTCGTCGTCCATGACAGAGAACTAGTCGGATCGATCGCCAAGACCGATGTGATCCTCGCCCTCGCCGGGAGCACCGTGCGATCCGCGACTGGTCCGCCTGCGTCTCGTTAGTGGTCGGCCGCTATGCGCGGCGGAGTTTTGTTCCGCTGGCCGGTAATCGGACAATCCACGTCTACGATCACTCCGTCGCAAGACCGCTCCCAGGATCAGGCGACCTCTGATTCCTATCCGGCCTGCGCAACGATTGCCGTGAAAGTCGGCGGGAGGGAATAGGCTTTCGGGGCCGTAAATCCAGACTGCGCCAGCATCTCCTCAAACTCTGCAAAGGTATAGGCATCCCCCTCCGGAGTAGTAGCCAGCATGATGAGGCTAAAGCTTGCCGACTCAGGCGGCGAAACCCGATCGGCATTAGGCACGAACTCAACAATTGCAATGCGTCCGTCGCGCCGCAGCGCGGCCCGTGCCTTCTTCAGAAAGCGAACACAGTCGGCAAAATTGAAATGATGAAGAAAATTCGGTACCAGCACGAGGTCGTAGTCAGAACCGAAGTCCACGTCAAAAGCGTTGCCGGCAATTGTGCTGAACCGGTCGGCCACTCCTGCGCGTTCTGCGCTCTCGCGCGTTAGCTTGAGCACAGGAGCCCAATCCAACGCAACAATCCGAGCCCGGGGATTCTTTTTTGCGAAACTGATCCCCCACATTCCGTGACTGGCGGATATGTCGAGGACCCGAGTCTCCCGCGATGGATCCAAGGCCACGATCTCCGCGAGCGCGCTGGCTGCCGGTATCATGATCGGTCCCATGTTGCCCGCGAACTCGATCCAGGCCGGATGTTCCGGAGCGACCGTTCCCTCATCGACAGCGCCACCTTTGCGCACTGTGCTGGCCAGATCATCGAACGCGCCAGCAATTTCCGGCATGAGAAGAAATTGCGTCATTCCTCCTGCGTACATCGGCGATTTGCGATCAAGGAAAGTGGCACTGTCGGGTGTAAGCGAGTACCGCTTTCCATCCTTGTTAAGAAATCCAAGAATGGTCAGATAATCGCAAAGGATGCGAACACCTCTCGGCGACGCGTTGATGCGCGGAGCAATCTCCTCTGCCGTTCCTGGGGTCTCGCCGATCGCGCGTGAAAAGATTTAAATCAATCGCGGCTTTGATGGCAGCCGTGTGCTGATAAGCGTTAATTGTCTCAAAAAAAATCTTGGCTGACGGTGCGGCTTCACTGCTCTTTTCATTACTCATAGACAAAGCTTCGGAAAGGGACGGGGGTGGTCAAAGTTTTTCATCAGGCAAAACGGATCTTCATTTCGCTCACGCTTTGAACCCAGACAGATTCAGTCATAACCTCCCGTATTATGCCGCGTTGTCCCTGGGCTACGAACGAACTGGCTATTATTTATCACGACAAGGAATGGGGCGTTCCTGTGCATGACGATCGAGTGCTCTTCGAGTTTCTTATTCTCGAAGGCGCACAAGCCGGACTGAGTTGGAACACTATTTTGAAAAAACGGGAGAACTATCGAAAAGCGCTCCATGGATTTCGCCCCCAAAAGATTGCCCGCTACGGTGCGCGCGATGTGCGCCGGTTGCTGCGCGACGATGGCATCGTGCGGAACCGTCTGAAAATTGCGGCTACAATCACAAACGCTAAGAGGTTTCTCACTGTGCAGGAGGAATTCGGAACGTTCGACGCCTATCTCTGGAGCTTCGTCGGCGGCAAACCAATCCAAAACGGTTGGCAAAGCATGGCGGATGTGCCCGCGCGAACCGCCGAGTCCGACGCCATGAGCCGCAATCTGTTGCGACGCGGATTCAAGTTTGTCGGTTCGACAATTTGTTACGCATTGATGCAAGCCACAGGTATGGTCAACGATCATCTCGTCACCTGTCCGCGACACGCAGAACTGCGCAGCTAACGGTGCCGCGGTTGCCTGATACAAGCCGCTGATTACTGCGGTAGCGAAAACGATATAGTCTCGTTTGCGGCGCGATGATTGGACCAGAAGTATTCGCCGTCGAACGTGAGTGAGCGGGCCGCAAACGGAACTCCGGCGAGATCTTCCACCTCCGGGTTTTCCTTCTGCGGATCAAGTCGGGCAATTCGCCATTCTTCGGATTTGTCAGGCTCGTTCTTATTCTCGCGGCCACGCAACACATAAATGCTGTCATTGAGAAATGTGTGGCCGCAAATTTCTGCGCCGACGTCAATCTCACGAAGTATGTTTCCCTGTGCGTCAAACTTCAGAATTCGTCTCTTCGTACCATTGACTCATGTAGAGGTGTTTGCCGTCGAAGCTGATGTAGGAGCCGGTGAAATCCGGGCAGGCGAATAGTTTGGTGAAACCTTCGTTTGGTGCGTACCGATAGATGTAGCGATCGTCGTTGAGTCCCTTGCCAATGGTGAAACACATCTCAGCGTTTCCCGATGAAACGGCAGCCCAGACGACGCCCGGCGGATCGATTTCCCGCGCAACTTTCCAGGTGTCAGGCTGAATTTGGTAAAGCGTCCCCAGATCACGCGAGCTCATCCAAAAATGGCCATCCTGGTACGCCAGCGCCTGTGGTGTGACAGCGGGCGAACCGAGCCGTTTCCGCTCAACAATATTCGGCAATCCGTTCCGATTCATTCCTTACATTAATCGAAGACTGGACTGCTGCCATTCTCATGTATTCTCCAGAGACGGAGTTTACTGAATTGAATCAATTGAAGTATGCTGGCGCCAGGCATGAAAGACGATAAAGACCATATCGACGTCGGCGCGGTGGAAGATCACGGCGGGATTTTGACGATTCGCGGAGGTGGATCGCGCCGCAATTGGAATGGCATTCATTATAAACAAGGGATGTCCGCCAAAAACGTCGGCACAAAAAGTTTGTCGGCAAACATCGCCACGATCCCGCCCGGTGGCGTGGCCTACGCACACATTCATGATGGGTTCG
Source organism: uncultured Verrucomicrobiae bacterium (assembly GCA_963838045.1). GTDB lineage: Bacteria > Verrucomicrobiota > Verrucomicrobiia > Chthoniobacterales > UBA10450 > Udaeobacter. The sequence goes on from CAWIPQ010000008.1 coordinate 513,824, forward strand.
AAGTGATCCTTTACATCATCGAAGGAAAAGTGCGCCACGAATTCGGGTCCGGCTGCCAGCAGTCGATCGAAAACGAAGCCGGCGATTTCATTTACATCAGACCCGGTGTACCACATGAAGTGTTCAACATGAGCGACACCGAGCCGGTGGTCGCATTCGTCGCCCGTTCCTCTGCCGAAGAATGGGACAAGATTATTCCTTACGATCGCACTCAACTGTAAAGTAGCGCGAGCCTCCCGGCTTGTGCGCTTGGACTTTCGCAAGCGAGGACGCTCGCGCTACATTCGAAGTTCGGCGTTCGATGTGCGCGCCGAAGTTCACGAAGGCGGGTTGAGCGTCGGGCGTTTGCTTCTAGGATTCCTGCATGCCGAAGCACCTCGTGATCAGCACCAGCGGCAATCCCGACAGCAATAGTCGCCGTATGGGACGTGTCGCTTTCGCGCACTTACAAAAACAGAAAGCCGATTGCGATTGGATCGACATTCGCGAAATGGACCTCCCACTTTGCGACGCGGACAAATGTTATCGAATGCCGGGCTCAAAAAAATTGGCCGCAGCGATTGAAGGTGCTGACGGGATCCTCATCGCGGCGCCGGTTTACAATTACGATGTCGCTGCGGCGACCAAGAACATGATTGAGCTCACCGGGAGCGCCTGGGAAGACAAGATCGTCGGTTTTCTTTGCGCCGCGGGCGGCCACGCGAGTTATATGTCGGTAATGGCTTATGCCAACAGCCTCATGCTCGATTTTCGCTGTGTCATTATTCCGCGGTTTGCGTTTGCCACATCCCATGCCTTCGAAGGAAAGCGCATCAGCGATAAAAAGATTACTCAGCGAATCAAACAAGTCGCAGAGGAACTCATCCGCTTCACCAAGGGGCTGCGCAGCTAGATTTCGATTTAGCTTTTAATCGACAGAAAAGACCTCAACCGATCCAGCTCTGCCTCAAGTTCACGCTTGAAGGAACGATCGTACGGCGCGCGAGATTCGACATAGCCAAACTCTGACTTAAGTCTCCCCTTCTCCACGGAGAGATTGGCCCAGCCAATGACGCGGTCCCGCCAAAGCAGCGGCATCGCGTAATAGCCGAGCTTGCGTTTGGGTGCGGGCGTATAAGCCTCGAAACGGTACATCCAACCCCACAAACGTTCGAAGCGATCGCGATCCCACACAATTGGATCGAAAGGGGTCAGGAAACGAACGCTACCCGGCGGCTCAAAACGCGCCATATCCTCTTCGGGTGGCCAATACCAATCGACACCATCAATCCGAGCATGGGAGAGCCTTTGTTTAACTCGCTGCAATGCATTCTTCAGTTCGCTTCGCCACTGCGGAACAGCGAAACGCAGCCGGCGCACAAGATCAGACAGGCACGGTCCAGGCAATGGTGCGTAGACGCGCACAGCCACGTCCACAAGCGCGTCGATCCGCGCATGGCGTTCAGCTGTGTCGGTTGGCTCAGCCCCGTTAACCCGCGCGGAGTAGATCCGCACGCCACGCTCCCGCCGCGCCACACGCAGCATGCCACGGTAATGCATGGCTGCCAGCAAATGGGTCGTCGCGTTCGACGAACCGCCCCAATAGTTTTTCACCGTGCCGTGCGAGAAGTAATTATCTACCTCGCGGGGATGGACTGCACCGTGTGCCCGAACAAACTCCAGCAACAACCGGGCTCGCTTTTCGCGCGCGGCAGGCCACACGTTAGAACCTTCGGCAGGCACACCCATGTTCGCACGCGGATGCATTAGCTCCTGTGTAGATCTTGTGAGAAAACCGTATACGACAAAGAAATCCTCTTCGATGCCGAGCCTTGGGTACAGGCGTTCCAGATCGCCCGCACGATAATTCTTAGCGCGATGACGCAGTATCAAGTCCTGAGCGCGAGCGGGCGCACGGATAGGATCAGCCTGAACAAAACCGAGCCGGTCGAGAGCACGTTTCAGCGTCGTGGGCTTGAAAAGACTGCGCGCGACCGCAAAACGGCGCAGATCATTGAGCGTAATTAACATGACTCAAATTTCGCTAGTCCCGCGACCGGGCTCGACACGCAGGGTGCCGCAGTTCGAAAATATCGGCAGACTCCCCGATCCGCACCGGCGATAAAGCGACCTGCTTCCCGGACTGGCCCATAGAATGATTGCATCGACTCCCTCCGCGCGGCTCCACGATAGCGCTTTGCTCAACAATTTTCTGCCGAGCCCATGGCTACGCATTTCCGGGACGACGTAAAAGTTAGTCACGTAGGCATGAACCTCGGATTCGTTAATCGGGTTCGGCATTTTCTCGAATAACTGAACGCAAACGTGACCGAATAACTGTTTGCCGTCGTCAACAACCCAGCAGCGTCACGCTGATGAGCCGGAATCAAAGCGTTTCTGCATCCACGATACGCACCTGCGTACAAACCGCGATTTCGCTTCCGTCGTTCATCCGAGCTCGGCACGGAACTGATAGCGCATCTCCGCCAGCGCATTCCAATCATCTGATTTTGCCAACCGGATTTGGATCCCAGCCATCGGTTGATCGTATCTGATTCGCCGCGTGGCCACTACTCGTCATATGTGGCCACACCCGATCTGATAACAATCAGCGCGCTGCTGCAGTGTCCGCTGTCCCCAGCGGAGCACCGTGATTCAGAACGCTCCGATGCGCTGAGGACAGCGCACTTTACAGCGCTCGCCTTAACGGACCGGGTTTGCTTGTCGCTCCATAAGGATTTTGTCAGGATCGCAGGATGAAGCATCTTCTTCTGGCAGGTTTGTTTGCAATGACATCAACAGCTCAGACCGTGCAGCAGTTGACGCAACAGTTAGGCAAAACTGTTCTTTATGGTGATATCGCGCTGTCCCCGGATAGCGCACACCTGGCATGGGTGCAATCCATTGCCGCGACTCCGTCCAGGCAAACCCATATCCATGAGACATCAGGCGATGCAGCTGCAACGATGGTCAAAATTCCGATCGCCGGCGAACGAGCAGATTTTGATCCCGCCTGGTCTCCCGATTCTAAAATGCTCGCGGTGTTTTCGGCTGCGGGAGCGAAAGACCAGCGGCAACTCTGGACGGTGAAAGCGGATGGCTCTGATCCCAAAAAGCTCACAAATCTTAACGGCTACGCAGCGCGACCGCGTTGGTCGCATGATGGCAAACAGATTGCCTTTCTCTACATCGAAGGCGCAGGCGGCGGCGGTCCGTTGATGGCTGCGCCTGCGAGTACCGGGGTAATCGATACGTCCATTCATAACCAGCGCATTGCTGTTTTGGACAGCGTAAGCGGTCAGTTGCGCCAGGTTTCGCCGCCGGATCTTCACGTTTATGATTTTGATTGGTCGCCCGACGACAAAACGTTCGTGGCAACGGCAGCGCCGGGACCCGGAGACAACAATTGGTGGATCGCGCAAATCTACACAGTTGACGCGGCGAAAGGTAACGCCACATCGATTTACAAACCCTGGTTTCAAATCGCCGTTCCGCGCTGGTCGCCGGATGGTAAATCGATCGCGTTCATTGAAGGCCTGATGAGCGACGAAGGCTTTCACGGTGGCGATCTTTTCACCATGACTGCCGATGGACGCAACGTGGTGAATCGTACTCCGAGCCGAAAAGCATCGGTTAACTCATTTTTCTGGCTGGCGCCCGATCGCCTTCTGCTGATCGAATATACTGGCGGTGGCAGCGCGATATCCGAGTTGAACCTGACGACCAATTCAGGACGAACCATCTGGAAAGGCTCGGAGGGCATTCATGCATTTGGGAATTTTCCAAACTTTGCCCTGTCCAAAGATGGAAAGATCGGGGCGATGGTCCGCAGTTCCTACAACTCACCTCCGGAAGTGTTCGCCGGGCCGCTAGGCGAATGGCGACAGCTAACGAATAACAACTCCGGTTTGCAAGCGAGCTGGGGCAAAGCCGAAAGCATCGAGTGGACAAACGAAGGTTCTAACATTCAGGGCTGGTTGGTGCCGCCGGCCAAAGTCGAGTCCGGCAGGAAATATCCGTTGGTCATGCTTATCCATGGCGGACCATCCGGCATCACGACATCGGAGTGGCCGGCCTCCTTCGGAATGTCCCGCGCGATTATCGCCGCCCTGTCCGTTCGCGGGTATTACGTTTTGCTTCCCAATCCGCGCGGAAGTTACGGTCAGGGTGAAGATTTTACCCGCGCGAACGTGAAAGATTTTGGCGGCGGCGACTTGCGCGACGATCTGGCTGGAGTCGATGCCGCGATAAAAAAATATCCGGTCGATCCCGCCCGTCTCGGTGTGACCGGCTGGAGCTATGGCGGGTTTATGACCATGTGGACTGTCACTCAAACGGATCGTTTTCACGCCGCTGTCGGCGGGGCAGGCATTGCCAACTGGCAAAGTTACTATGGCCAGAATTTGATCGATCAATGGATGATCCCTTTTTTCGGAGCATCCGTTTACGACGATCCAGAGGTTTACGAGAAAAGTTCTCCTATTCGCTTCATCAAAAGCGTGAAGACCCCTACCCTCATCATCGTCGGCGAGCGCGATGCAGAATGCCCCGCGTCGCAATCCTATGAATTCTGGCACGCGTTAAAAACACTCGGCGTACCGACAAAACTCATCGTGTATCCCGGCGAAGGCCATCTGTTCATTGAGCCCAAGCACCAGATAGACCGATTGAAGCAGACGGTCGAATGGTTCGATAAATATTTAAGATAAATCCTGAAGGCACGAACCCATTGATAATCTCAACCTTTGTTGACTCGACGAACCCCGTTTCGGTTAGGATAACTGAACTCCATCTGTTCAGTCGCCACTGATCCGTCGAGAGAAGTCGAAAGATCGTATGCGAAGAGACTCGTCAGGTCATTTCCCGAGCAGAATCAGGATGCCAGCGATGATCGCGAGAAGGTAGAGCAGGAAAATCGCGGGTCCGAGGTGTAATCCAAATCCTAACAAGCCATCAACGATCAAATAAACCGCCAGCAAAAACATGCCGATGTTTCTCGTAATTTTCATAATCCGGATCTTGTAGACTGCTCCGCCGGCTGACAATCTTTTGGTGGGAGGCATCAGAAGATGTTCTGCGAGATCCATAACGCCCAATGCGGAGGCGACCCTGAAACGAGTCCGGCGATTGACCGTTACCGGGTTTACCGGGATTCCGGCAAAATCACGCAGTGGGAATCGGTTGAAGACAAATGGCAGCGGTACAAGCCTGCAAAACCGGGTAACAGTTGAAGAGACTCTTATCCCGTACGCAAATCGCGCCCGTTGTGGCGGGCGCGATCATGATTTGTCGGAGGTACCGACGGCGGCAAGTCGCCGTGATGTGAAACAAAATGTTTAGGCCTTGGCCTTTCTTTGTGCTTGTTGCACTCCGCTTTGAACTTCGCGAACTGGTCGGGAGTAAGGATGCCCTCGACTTCCTTCATGAACTTGGCTTCGCTGGCGTCCGTGCACCCCATTTTGTGGTGCTCGGTCATCACCGTTTCCATCTTTTTTGTTTGATCTGCTGTCAGGTTGAGACTCGCAAAGGAGGCCATGCAGGCCATCTTCCCTTCGTTCCCAGCCTTCTTTGCGCAATCGCCGTGTTCACCTGCGAACATCGTTCCCGCTGCGAATGCGCCCGCCGCCACTAGCGCAATGAGTTTGGTCATAGTGGAAGCTGAGACAGCCTTCGTCTCATTACCGTTCAATCTCAAAATTGTTGGCATCTCCGCGCCGGTCACGTATCACTCAGCACTTTGAAAATCGAAGCCAAGGAAGAAATCTGGCCGCTCCAGCATCCGTTTCGGATTTCGCGTGGCAGCCGCACAGAAGCGGAGGTTGTGGTCGTTACGATAGCTGATGGTGAACAGGCCGGGCGCGGCGAGTGCGTGCCGATCAAACGCTACAATCAAAGCGTTGCGTCAGTTTTAGCGCAGATTGAATCGATCCAGGACGTTGGCGATTTGGATCGAGATAAATTGCAGCAGTTGCTCCCGCCGGGTGCGGCTCGGAATGCGCTGGACTGTGCGCTATGGGACTTGGAAGCGAAGCGCTCAGGTAAACGCATTTGGGAAATGACACACCATTCCGATTGCCGATGAAGTCGGACCTCATTCACGATCAGTCTCGACACGCCGGAGAGAATGGCGGACGCCGCGGCGGCTGCTGCCAGGATTGCCAATTCTCAAGTTGAAACTCGGGGGCGACGAATCCGACCTTGCGCGCGTCGAAGCTGTCCGGGCGGCCGCGCCAAGACGCGCGCCTGCTCATCGACGCCAACGAATCCTGGTCTCCGCAACATTACCAACAGATCGTTCCGGCGTTGAGCGAACTTGGCGTCGAGTTGATCGAGCAACCATTTCCCGCCGATAACGACGATGTGCTTCAAACTCTCGATCATCCGATCCCGGTCTGCGCTGATGAAAGTTGCCACACCACCGCCGATCTTCAGCGCGTGAAGAATCGTTACGAAGTGATCAACGTGAAGCTCGATAAGACCGGTGGCTTAACCGAAGCGCTCCGTTTATGCGAGGGCGCCCGCGAAAATGGCTTCAAATTACTAATCGGTTGCATGGTCTGCACCTCGCTTAGCATCGCTCCTGCGCGCCTCCTCGCCAGCGACGCCCACTGGGTTGATCTGGACGGTCCCCTACTCCTCTCTCGCGATCGCGACCATGGACTTGCATATCAAAACGGAAGAATCGGGATGCCGTCGCGAGAGTTGTGGGGCTAGCGTTCCGCACCGAACACGCCGGCGGAAATCTTGACTTTGAATCGTTGTCAGACAATGTGTTTGACATGAAGATCTCTACTCGATCGCTGGTGCGGGAGTTTCCAAAAATTAAGGCAGCGGCACGCAAAGGACAGAAAGTCGAGATCTATGATCGACGGACAGGTGAAGCCTTTGTTCTGACGGCGAAGCCCAAAAAAACGTTCGGTGAGCTAGGCGAAATGGCTAAAGGAGTCTATTCCGGCCCGAGAAACCTCTCTTCACGGCGCGGCTTCGATGCCTGAACACATTCTCGATACCGGGCCACTGGTCGGTTGGATCAACCGGCGAGATCAGTGGCATCGCTGGAGTGTCTCCGCGATGCAAGATCTCGAACCGCCGTTGATCACGTGTGAATCGGTAATCGCAGAATCTGCCTGGCACCTTCGCAATTCAAGGGAAGCAGTTGATCGACTCTACGGTTTGGTGGAAGCCGGCGCGCTCCGAATCGTGCCGCTGCTTCCGGATCATATTGCGCATTTCCGCGCCTTATCCGCGAAGTATGCAGAGATAGATTTTTGCGACGCAGCCGTGGTTCGGCTGTCGGAAATGCATCCCCTCGCAGTCGTGCTCACGACTGATACCGAGCACTTCACCGTTTATCGTCGATTTCAAAATAAGCCAATCCCATTGGTTCATCCGCCAGCACGTCCGCGCAATTGAGCAGTCCCCGTCGGCTTAGATCGCTGAGGCCGCCGCTATTTCTGGATGTAAGACGTCACACGAAGGACGTGAATGCTCGCCGGGCTGCCGTTGCGATGAATATTCCTTTTATCAATATCGAACTCGATCGTGGATGCTGTCGTTAGCGTACCCCCACCGTTTTCCTGATACTCAACCTTGTAATGAGTACCTTTCGCGTCGAGCACACGATAGCGCATGAATCCGCCGGTATCCGGCGTCGGGTAACTCAGCCAGTCGCCTTCTTGCTTTAGCTCCTCTTGGTTGAACTGATTCCCATTTGCCTCTACTGCGTCCAGATTGATTTCAGTCACGACCGGACTCTGGGAATCCGAGATCCAGCACTCGATCAGGTTGAAAACTTTCGGGTGAATCTTTAGCGCAGACGTTTCAGTGGCAGACGCGTCGGCGGGAGTCGAAGCCGCCTCGGGAGCCTTGTTCCCACCAATCGGACGAAGTGATTGAACGATCTTCGCGAACTCCAGGAGCGTAATTCCAGTTGCGGAAAATCCATGAAACCGGCCCAGAACGGGATGCGAACCGGGGCCTTTAGCTGTTTCTGCGGTCATGTTTGGATCGCTCACCCAGTTCGCGATGATCTCGTCCTTACGGCCGTCTTTTCCCTTCGGCCGGTAGATCAAATACATCGGCCCCAAAGGCGACTTGATCTCAGTCTCTTCCGCGTTTTCCTCGTCCGTCATGATGTTCCGGTCACCGATGCCTTCCCGCGCCGACTCAATGGTGAATGTCGCGTTCCATCCGTTGCCATATTCGATTGAATAGAGCGGTAACGGATGATTTTTATCTTCGTACGGCTGGATGTCGTCGTATGTGATTTCCACATTTTTCAATCGAAATCCCTGAGGCAGATACGACGGAACATAACAAGTGATCCCCAATTGCTTTAGATCATCCAATGTCGCGGCCGACGACCGTGGCGCGGAGGTCGCGAATAGAAATGCACTCAGAGCGAACCAAAACAAGTTTCGCTTAATCCGACCGTGACTCATGATCTTCCAGTGTGATCGCCACACTCTTTTTTGTCGAGAATTGAAAGCCTCGATTCGCGACGCAAAGCAGCCACTCGTCTGTGACCAGCTCAACAATGACAAAATTTATGCAGGACGGCGTACAGAACGTGGCTGAAGCGTTCGACCCATTTTTAGCCCGAAATTACGCTACAGACTCCTCTCCCGTTTGGGATAGTATCGCCCAGCCGGAATGAACGATCGCACCGAGGACATCGCATCTGCATTGCCGTCCGACTTGGATACGCTGCCGCGGCTGAGTGGATTTCGGTTGCGCGGCATCGCGATGACGCGGCTGGAGACTTTTATCGACGCAGCCTTTGCGTTCGCGATCACGATGCTGGTGATCGCCGCGCAACAAATTCCCGACGATATCAAAACGCTGCTGGCTGCATTCAAGAATGTGCCCGCGTTCGTCGCCAGCATCGTTGTGCTCGGGATCTTTTGGCGCGGGCACTGGTTATGGAGTCGCCGTTATGGTCTCGAGGACGGAGTGTCGATCTTCATTAGTTGGGCAATGATTGTGACCATCTTGATTTACATCTATCCCTTGAAGGCGCTTTTCGGTTCGATGTGGTTTCTGCTTAGCAGCGGTCGCGTCGGTCACACGCTCGGGCCCCACTCCGAATCGGAAATGCGCGCTCTTTTTGCTGTCTTCGCGTTGGGGTTCAGCGCCATCGCGCTGGAGATGGTGCTCTTAAATCTGCGTGCCTGGCTATTGCGGGAGCCTTTGCGATTGGACGCGCGGGAGAAATCAATGACCCTTCGTGAAGTGGCCGGATGGAGCATTCCGGTGGCCATAGGAATTGTTTCGCTCATCCTGGCTTTCTCGCTGCCGGAAGAGCAGATCGAGTGGAGCGGATGGGTTTACTTCTCCATGGCGATATTGGTGCCGTTGCATCGCGCCTATTTCAAGAGGAGGCATAAAAGCAGGCAGGAGCAAGGCGCACAGTCGTGAAATACGTTTTCCTCTTCGCAACTGGCATCGGAATTGTCGCTGGACTGCGTGCCCTTATGGCGCCTGCGATAGTCGCCTGGGCTGCGAATCTTGGATGGTTGAACCTGCACGGTTCACCGCTCGCGTTTATGGGATCAACGGTCACCGTCGGGATATTTTCCGCGCTTGCGATCGGCGAATTAGTCGTAGACAAGCTGCCTCAAACGCCGAAACGGACCGCGTTACCTTTATTATTGGCACGCATCCTCCTCGGCGCGCTCAGCGGCGCGACTCTTTGCACGGGAACAGAAAAATCGTTAATCGCCGGGGCGCTCCTGGGTGGAATAGGCGGTTTCATCGGAGCGTTCACCGGTTACGAAATCCGGAGACGATTGGTAAATAAACTCCACATCAAGGATTTCTTCGTGGCCATCTGCGAAGATCTGGTTGCGATCGGGTTAGCGTTTTTCTTCGTCTCGCGCTGACCCGGCTATGAGCTTTCGATGCGACCTCCGGTCCCCCAACGCCATCGCTTATTTTGATTTAATAAGACGCGAAATATTCAAATGATCGCTGGAATTCACGACGTCGCTCCAATGATTGCCGGATCGAACTCTTGAAATCCCCTCGGATTTTCATCCTGACGTTTCTCGCGATGATCGCATTCGCGAGCAACTCACTCCTTTGTCGATTGGCACTGAAGCAAACCGGCATCGACGCAGCCAGTTTCACTTCCATTCGCATTCTCTCCGGCGCCATTGCCCTTTTGTTCATTGCGAAGGCGAAAACCTGGCTAGCAGAGGACCGATCAGTTTCATCATCCCGGCACGGCAGCTGGTTATCCGCGTTTTCGCTTTTCGCATATGCCGCGGCGTTTTCATTTGCCTACGTTGATCTCTCAGCCGGAACCGGCGCTTTGCTTTTGTTCGGCGCAGTCCAGGCCACGATGATTCTGTGGGGCCTGCATAAAGGCGAACGTTTGGATCCAATCCAGATCGTTGGATTCGCCGTCGCCGTAACCGGACTTGTTGTGCTGATATTGCCCGGACTCACCGCACCACCGCTCTTCGGCTCGATCCTCATGGTTGGAGCAGGCGTGGCATGGGGAATCTATTCGCTTCGCGGTAAAACCGGACGTGATCCTGTCGCCTCTACCGCCGGCAACTTTCTGCGCGCCGTACCATTCGCCGCCGCAGCCAGTATCATCTTGCTGTCGGAGGCCCGCGTCGATGAAGCCGGAATCTTCTACGCCGCAGTTTCCGGGGCAGTTACTTCAGGGCTTGGTTACGTCATCTGGTACAGCGCACTCTCCGGCTTGAAAGCAACCAGCGCCGCTACGGTGCAACTCAGTGTGCCGGTTCTCGCCGCCGCCGGCGGAATTATTTTCCTCCACGAACCAGTCACCTTGCGTTACCTCCTTGCGTCCCTGGCTGTTCTTGGCGGCATCTTCCTTGTCATCATTGAGAAAAGGCAGCCGACATAATGCATATCGTCTCACGCGTCTAAATATCTGGATTGGCACTCCAACGATTGCTTAAGTCTAGGAGTCGTTCCTTACTTATTCCGATAAGACCCTGTCGTGGGGCGTCGAAATCCGAGATCAGGATAATCCAGACGCGAGTTCTCGGATTGCTGGCTCTGCTTTCCTGTTATCTGATTTTTTGTGTCCGTCGGTCGTCTTACGGTGCTGCAGCTGACCCCCCCGAGAACCCGCCTCTGCCAGGATCAGGAATAAGACCGACACGATCACGACAACAAGCACTCGCTTGTAAAAATACGAACCAGGATTTCGTCAATCAATTGGGCAGGTTCACCTTCGCAGGCAGTATTTTGGGTTTGGTCAGTGTCGCGCTGTTTTATTTATTTAATTGTCCTAATTTGCAAAGAATCATGCCATGACGGCCAGAAGATAAATTTCAACGATTTTCAACACTTATCGTTAGGCTACCTGTGCGAATCACCGAGCAGACAAAAAAAGCCGCCGCGACTTGTCTCACGGCGGCTTCTTGTAGTTGTTGCGTTTACGACATTCCCAGCGCGTCCAAAGTGGGTTCATCGATCGAACCCGTCGGAGCCAGGCCATTGGAGTTTTGAAAATTGACTAATGCATCCTGTGTGAGCGGACCCAGCAAGCCATCCACCTCTCCCGTGTAATAGCCCTGTTCCTGCAAGCTTGCCTGAACATTGGCGATCACCTGATCGGGCGGCAAATTACGATAGGCGTAAATGGGGCCATTGTAGGGGTAATAGGCCTGACCCGGATTGTAACCCCAGGCTGGCGCCCAGAAGCCGTTGTTCAAAAAATACCAGCCACCGCCGATGAGCACGACGTTGCGGCCGTAATGATTATGCCACCAGTCGTGATCGTGCCATTCGCTGTGATAATTCCGGAAAGCGGCGTAATGCGTGCCTTGCCAGTGCTCAGCATTTTTAATTTTGTAATTATTTTGGAACGTAGTGCTCTTAATGTTGGCTTTGGGACCCTTGGCAATGTTATCGAAGTGCTTGGTTTGCCACTTTGCTTTATTCGCTTGCTTGCCGGTAATTTTATTGGGGTTGTTCGGCAGATTCTTGTCCTTGTTCGCGATATTCGGGTTATTAGGGTTATTGATTCCGTTGTTTCCCTTATGATTCTTATTGCCTTTGTTAAACTGGTTCCCTTGATTTGCGATGTTCGGGTTGGCGGGATTATTGGGCTTATTAAAGCCGTTGTTGCCCTTATTGCCTTTCTTTCCCTGATTCGCCATGTTGGGGTTGGTGGGTTTGTTTGCATTGTTAAAACCCTTGTTGGCTTTCTTGATGGCGTTTTGGTTTGCACCAGCATTCTGATGCTTTCCTCCTGCCTGTCCCGGGTGCTGGGCATGCTGCTGCTGTCCCTGCTGCTTCTTCTTGTTGTTATCCTGCGCTGCAGAGGCGACCAGGGGGACTGCCAGACAGCAAATCGATACTGTTAATAATCTGACTGCTTGATTTTTCATAGTTGGTTGAGGTGGGGGTTTGGGTTGAATTCTGCTTTGCTTCCCCGTAGCGACCAGTCGAATAGCACCACTCGAGGGCTGAAGCGAGCTAAATCTGGTAGCAAGGATACTATTGAACCAGCCGGAGACGCTCACGGTTTCCAGCCGTAGTTATTACTCACAATGTCGGAGTAAAAGGCGGTAAGCCTTGCGCTTGATGAAGGTCATCACCTTTCAACCAGCAGGCTCAGCTATTAGCAATTCGGTAGACACGCCGAGCCAATCGGCGGCTTTCTTACGATCCTGAAAGACGCGGACGTCTATCGGGGAACCCTGGGTAAGGACGGCGTGCAGTCGAGCATAGTGAAGGATGGTAGAATCTGTGGCAAGAACCGCTGATTTCACCGGCGGATGCCCTGCGTAAGAAAGGCGCCGATGGAGGGAAACCTGAATCACATATTTGAAATTGAGCTCAACTTCATCGGTTGCCAGCGTATCCGTGAATCGATCAAATGGCGCCTCTAACCTGGCTTCCAGATCGCCAAGAACAGCTACGACTTTGTCGACGGCAGACTCGTCCAGTAATCCGCGCGGCTTCCAAATGAGCAGAGGAATGTCTTCGTGAAATTCGATGTCAGGAGCCAAGTCCATTGTGGTATCCTAGTTCGCGAGAAGAAAGAGAGCGATTGATTTCATGCGGCTCGTCGTCATTAGCGTGGACGATTCTCTAACCTTTTAATACTTCCTTCAATCCCCTTCTTCGTGGGACGGCAAGCGATCGAATCGGACGAATCGAACCCCGCGCAAGTCTTTGCAAAGACATCAGAAGATATGGATTCCTGACCGATCTGTCTGCTAGTCTCCCGGGATGGCGAAACCTCAGCAAGGAACCCGCACCAGCGCGATGCGACAGATCGCGCCGCCGCCCCTCTCGCAGCATCTGCGCGAGCTTGTGTCGCGGCGTGACGCATGGGCTGTGATCGCGCGCAATCTGATTCCGGTCGTCGGCATCTATGCTTTCGGTTGGTCCGCCGCACTCAGCGTGTTCAATTACTGGTTCGATGGGCTGACCGCCTTGATCGCGATTGTTACCGCATTAATTCCGCGTGCGTTGCGCGAGACAAAATCGAAATCAGACGGAATAATCAGGACTGTCGTTGGCGCCGTGATTACCTGGATTGTTCTCGTCGTCATCGTCGGTCTGCCGTACTGGATCGTGCTGATTCCACTCCATGATTTGCTTCTCGGTACCGAACTGCGCCGGCAGCTCGCCCAATCGCCAGCACTTTGGTTCACATTCGGATCGCTGGCAGCGAGTCATTTCTGGAAAGCGTTTCGTGTGGGCTACGACACGATGCCGGACAAAGACCTGAAGCAGCGGGCTCGCTGGGATATCTATCTCCTGATATTGCGCGCTGTAGCGATGTTCATCATGGCCGCTCATGGCCTCTATTTTATTCTGGTGCCTCTGATGGCTCTGCTGCTGAGTTATCTGGAAATCTGGCCGGCGCGCGCGCTGGGCGCGGTCTTCGGCGATCCATCGCGTCTATGGGAATATGATCCTGGCGATCCGACAACCGACCGGCGCAGACGCTGAATGCCTGCTGCTGCGGCGCGATATTATTGCCGTTGGTCAGAGTGATCCCGACCGGTGCGCTGCGAATCTTTTTTGGAGCGGAGCGATCTCGTTAGGCCGAATAAACTGATCAGGAGCCAGAATACCTCAACCACGAACGCCGAGAGATTGAACTTAAAAATCAGCGAGACAATTATCAGTAGTGCCCCGGCCGCATTCAGCAGTGAATAGCTCGGCGACGAGCTAGGAAGTTTATCCAGCTGCAGGAGTAAATACGCAACTATGATCAACAGGACGCCGATAAATCCCACCAGATCAAACCAGCTCAGGCTTAACGTCATGGGAGCAGATGCCCGATCAAAGTGTAACCACTAGCCTGGATCGATCAGTATCCCGAAACAACTCGTTGCTGCCAGGCAACCCCGGGCCGTGGCTGCGGATAAAAAAACGATTACGGCACCTGGACGCCGTCGGCTCGGTTTTCCGGCGACTGCATTGGCGGACGTGGAGAATTTTGGGTCGTCGAGGTTGCACTGTTTCCCTCGGCGGCTCGCTTCGCAGCCCACCTCGCTTTCATCGCGGCCGAAAGTTGTGCACGGCGTTCCGGCGAAAGATTCAGTTTTCTTTTTGGTTTCTTCGCATCTGCTTTTTGCTGGAAAGAAGACGACCGGCCGGCAGTCGCGCGTGAAGCCGATTTCCTCGCAGCCTTCAGTGCCTTCGCCGACTCTGCCTCTTGGAGTTTGCGTTTTAACTTCGCCAGCTTCGGTGGACCATCTCGCAGGCGCTTCTCGAGTTGACGGATCTTTTTCCTTAACTTCTTCACCTTCATAATTGTCCTCCTCCTATCGCCGACGGCGAATGTGCGAGTGAGTTTTTAGTTAATGACAAAACCTCACTGATGTCATGCTCATTCTTTACACCGATCAGAATGTGGAAGTTTTAGGCTCCATCTTTCGTCATTCGCCGCTTCTTTCTTTGCAAAGAGCCGCTTCTGCAGGCGTTTTATTGTCTCGCGCCTGCAGGAGAAATGAAAGATTCCACGGGAATGCACCGGAGCACTGCATAATCTAGTGCCATCATGACGGCGTTCGGAAATTTTGATATACTCTTTGCGTAATGTCTGTCCTCATTTCCGGCGCGGGCATCGCCGGCCCGACCCTGGCATATTGGCTTTCTGTTCATGGGGTGAAATCGACCCTCATCGAACGCGCACCACACCTGCGTACCAGCGGTTACGCCATCGATTTTTGGGGTTTGGGATTCGATATTGCGGAACGCATGGGGATTCTTCCGGATCTCAAGCGCGATGGATACCACATCAAGGAATTGCGACTAGTTAATGCGCAGGGTCGCCGGGTCGGAGGGTTCGACGTCGATATCTTCCGGCGGGCCGCCCAAGGCCGGTATGTGACAATTCCTCGCGGCGATCTGTCCAAAGATATCTACCGCAAGGTCGAAGGGCGTTGTGAAACTATTTTCGGCGACAGCATCACCGGGATTCACCAAGACAGCGATGGCGTGGATGTGACTTTTGAACGGGCACCCTCCCGCCGTTTTGATGTGGTCATTGGCGCCGACGGTCTGCATTCCATGGTCAGGAAACTGACGTTCGGCGAGGAAAAACAGTTCGAGAAATTTCTCGGTTACTCAGTCGCGGCTTTTGAGGTGACTGGCTATCGGCCAAGAGACGAGGACATCTACATGAATTACAGCATCCCAGGGAAACAGGTGGGTCGGCTCTCCTTGCGGAACGATCGCGCGTTGTTCCTGTTTGTCTTCGCGGACGAACGCGGAGATGTGATTGACTCCGACGATACCGAATCGCAAAGGGAAGAACTGCGCACCCAATTCGGTAACCTCGGCTGGGAATGCCCGCAGATTCTCGCCGCCATGGAATCGTGCCCCGAATTGTATTTCGATCGTGTCAGCCAGATTCGGCTGGAGAGATGGTCTAAAGGACGCGTTGGACTTATCGGCGACGCTGCCTCTTGTCCGTCGTTACTCGCGGGTCAAGGTTCTGCGCTCGCCATGATTGCCGCGTACGTGCTTGCCGGCGAGCTCAGCCGTACACCCAACTCGCCCGAAGCAGCACTGACCCGCTATCAAGAGTTGTTGTATTCCTTTATGCTCGCCAAACAACAGGCCGCGGAGAAATTTGCCGCCTCCTTTACGCCTAAAACCCGATGGGGACTTTTTCTGCGTAATCAGATTACCAAGGCATTCGCCATCCCTTTTGTCGCGAAACTGGTGATGGGCGGAAGCCTCCTCGATCGCATCGATCTGCCTGATTACTCGGAGAAGTCGCCCCGTGCATGACCGCAATGCGCCGGGGTTTCTTTCGCAACAGAAGCGGAAAATTCTTTCGACCCTACGCCAGCCTCAGGACATCAGTCGCCTGTCCGCTCCAGGGGATACCGAGAACTTTCGGAGCGATGGGTTAGACATTTCCCGCTTGTGAGTCGGCCTTCGCAAATCCCGAACCCCTGCTTCCCGGGAGTAGATCGCCTCCTGCGGCACGCGGCGGAGACCGCTCGTTAAGCCGAGCTTCGACAAAGTCCAGATTATCCATTTCGTCGGGTCCCATTGCCACGGCTTTACGCCGTTTCGATAATCGTGCTGAAATTCGTGATGATAATTGTGATAGCCCTCGCCAAACGTAAATAACGCCAGGAAACAGGAGTCGCGCGCGCTACACCTTGTGGAATATGGCTGACGGCCGATGGAATGGCAGGCTGAGTTAATCAGAAATGTGCAATGTTGGAGCACGACGACTTTTGCCACGCCACCAATCAGAAAACCGCCCAGCGCGCCGAGCCACCCATCCCAGAGAAAGCCAGCCAGCGTTGGCAGACCAAAGCCCACCAGCACTGCAAGGACATGGATATATCGATGTTGCCACATGACCAGCGGATCTCTTTTCAGGTCGGCCACATTATCAAAAGGCGGTTGTGGCCAAAGCTTGAATAACAGCCAGCCGATGTGGGCGTGGAAAAAACCTTTGGTGATGTCGTACGGGTCTTCATCGTGATCGACATGTTTATGGTGGCGACGGTGCTCGCTCGCCCACATCAGGACAGAATTCTCGAAGGCAGCGGCGCCAAAAATGATTGTGAACAGGCGCACCGGCAGTTTCGCCCGGAAAGTCATGTGCGAGAACAAACGATGATAACCTAGCGTGATGCTGAAGCCGGTCGCGGCCAGCATCACGGCGAACAGCGCGAAATAGAACCAATCAATACCGAAATACCACAGGTAAAGCGGCACTGCGGTAAGTGTGAGAACAAATGTGCCGATCAGGAACGAACTCGTCGTCCAATTAATGCGGCTGGCCGGTATGCGGAAAAACAAGGGCACGGATTTGGATCGCATTACGAAGCTTATTGATATCGGCCAAGGATGACGTCCTTCTTTGTCCAGGTATGGACGCTACCGCAATGCGCACACGTGAATTTTTGTGTTTTTACTTTCGCCATCGGCCAGCGCGCCGCTTCGATGGTCCGTCCCGTGTCCGTCAGCTTTGACGTGGAAGGACAGCGCACGAGCAGACTTTTAATATTGAGGCCAGCCTTTGCTTTGGGCCGTCTCGGCGGATCGAAAAAAAACCGGGTCGCCATGTCAGAGTCGATAAACGATGCGAGCCTTGCTGGTGTCGTATGGAGACATCTGCATTCTTACTCGATCACCGATTGTGAGGCGAATGAAACGTTTGCGCATCTTTCCGGAGATGTGCGCGAGAACAAGATGTTTGTTCGCCAGTGCGACGCGAAACATCGTTCCGGGAAGCACCATCATAATGGTGCCCTCCAGTTCGATGGCTTTTTCGGCATTCATCTTGTGGTGGATATGCAGGGCGCCTCTGTGAGACGTCGCTTTAACGAGCCGGCTGGCATAGTCGCCCTACAATCCTGAACCGCCTTATCGGCGGGAACCCTCAAACCGACGCTTCTCGCCAAAAGGACGCGGACGACGCTCCTCGCGCGGACGCGCTTCGTTAACAGTTAAGGTGCGGCCATTAAGTTCCTGACCATTGAGCGCGCTCATTGCGGCGTTGGCTTGTGCGCCATCGTTCATCGTGACGAACGCAAAGCCACGCGATTTGCCCGTCATCCGATCCATCATCAGATGGACTTCATTGACGGTGCCGTGTTGTTCGAACAGATCCTGAAGATCGTTCTCGGTGCTCTCAAAAGAGAGATTACCTACGTACATTTTCATTGTGTTTGAATTTGGAAAAACTACCAACCTACATAGCCGTTCCCGGGAATCGGGTTTCAAACCACCAATGAGCGACGCTCACCTGACGATCTTCCGTGCAGTGAAGTTAAACGAGTAATCCAATAAGCGCCCACTATCGTCCGGATCGCGCAAAATACAAACGATCATTTTCTCGATCAAACTGATCGCCACCCGGCACGCGATTCACTAGAGTGAGATAAAGCTCCCGTGATCGGGCAAATCCTATGTCCACAGCCCAAAATGTGATGACGAATCTGCTCGCGGCCGCGGATATTCGCATTGATGGCGATCGTCCATGGGACATACAGGTGCACGACCGGCGTTTCTTTAGCCGAGTGCTCGCTTCCGGAACGCTCGGTTTCGGGGAATCCTACATGGAGGGCTGGTGGGACTGCGACGCGCTGGACGAGATGTGTTTTCGCGCCATGGC
Organism: uncultured Verrucomicrobiae bacterium; assembly: GCA_963838045.1. GTDB lineage: Bacteria > Verrucomicrobiota > Verrucomicrobiia > Chthoniobacterales > UBA10450 > Udaeobacter. The sequence goes on from CAWIPQ010000008.1 coordinate 532,398, forward strand.
TTCCGGACTCGATAAGCGTTTCGAATTTAAACTTCCCAATATCTGGGCATTTCTCACAGCGCTTTTCGTGAACCAGCAAACTTCGCGACGCTCCCGAAAAGTTGGCCGGGTGCATTACGACCTGAGCAACGATTTTTTCGAGGCAATGCTCGATCCGAACATGCAATACTCCTGTGCACTCTTCGGTGAGGACGATGATCTCGAATCGGCGCAACTGCGGAAGCTGGATTGGATTTGCGAAAGGCTGCGCCTGCGTCCCGGTCTTCGCCTGCTGGACATCGGCTGCGGCTGGGGTGGCCTGGCCCGTTACGCCGCTCTGCGCTACGGTTGCCAGGTAACAGGGATAACCATTTCCCAGGAGCAATTTCGTTACGCGCAACGTTGGAGTCACGGATTGGACGTGGAAATCCGGCTGTGCGACTACCGCGAAGTCACGGAGCGTTTTGATCGGGTGGTCAGCGTGGGCATGATCGAGCATGTCGGTTACAAAAATTATCGCACTTATATGCAGGCGGTCGCTAGTTCGTTAGGCGACAATGGATTGTTTCTTTGCCAGGGAATCTGCGGAAACGTTTCAAGCGTCCACTCCGATCCCTGGATCGAGCGCTACATTTTTCCAAATTCCATGCTTCCTTCCCTCGCCCGTCTGGCGCGCGCCGCAGAGGGCATTTTCATCGTTGGAGACGTCAGGAACATCGGGCCGAATTACGACCCGACATTGCTCGCTTGGGAGGAAAACTTCCGGCTCTCCTGGCCACGCTTTGCAGATCGCTACGGCGAACGTTTCCGGCGGATGTGGCGATTTTATCTGCTCAGTTGCGCGGGAGCATTTCGCGCGCGCAGTCTGCAGGTCTTTTCGATTCTTTTTTCGAAAAGAGGTGCTCCCATCGGAAACGACGAGCACGAGTGGAGACAGGCCGCCTCTTTATCGCACGCGGCGGTTCGCGAGCCGAGCGCGCTGTTCTGACCTCTTCACCACGGCTAAGGTCAGCCGGCGTGATTGGGCCGCGCCGAGTAAGGACGAGCGTGGAAGCCGAAAGAAAAGACCGCTGGCCTAAAGCTTGCGAACGATTCATCATGGAGAAACGAGAGGGCAACCTAAATAGGTATCTTACGAACTTGACACGAGCTGCTCTTCTCCCTTTGAGCGAATAAACTGGAGGGCCTGCTTTTTTATGAAACGCGATCGTTCTGCAAAAAAAAGCGTGGGTGCTCTCACCCATGAACGCTGCCCAAGCGGCATTGAGGGACTGGATGATATTCTCGACGGCGGGCTGCCGCGCGAGTGTTTTTACCTGATTCAAGGTGATCCCGGTTCCGGCAAGACGACGCTGGCATTGCAATTTCTTCTGGAGGGATTGCGCCGGGGCGAATCGGTTTTCTACATCACGCTCTCAGAAACGCGACAGGAATTATTGACGGTCGTCGAGTCACATGGCTGGTCGCTGGAAGGGATCGAGGTTTTGGAATTGTCGGCGATCGAGCAATTAGTGCGGCCTGAAGCGCACACGACGGTCTTTCATCCATCCGAAGTCGAATTGAACAAGGTCAGCAAATTGTTGATCGATGAAACGACCAAGAACACGCCCTGCCCGCATAGTGTTCGATTCGCTTTCGGAATTTCGGTTGATGTCGGAGACAGCGCTTCGCTATCGACGCGAGTTGCTGAACCTGAAGCGCCACTTTGCCTCGCAAAAAAGCACGGTGTTGGTGTTGGACGACAAAATGGACAAGGCTGGGACCGGCACTGATCCACACATTCTCAGCTTGAGCCATGGGGTCATTGAAATGGAACAGCTTTCCCCGGATTACGGGATATCGCGGCGTCGACTGCGAGTGGTCAAACTGCGCGGCGTTAAATTTCGCGAAGGTTATCACGATTATTTGATTGAGACCGGCGGCTTGCGCATCTTCCCGCGCCTGATCGCTGCGGAGCATCGCGCGAAGTTCAGCCGACAACCGGTGCCGAGCAGAATCAAGGAGCTCGACGGCTTGCTCGGAGGGGGATTGGATCGCGGCACGACGACGCTGATTCTTGGCGCCGCCGGCACGGGCAAATCGACCCTTGCGGTGCAATACCTCTCGCAGATGGCGAAGAATGGGGAACCCGGGATTTTCTTCGCTTTCGATGAAACGCGCGAGATCATGTTGGCGCGCGCGAAAGCGCTGGGAGTGAATTTGGATCGACATATTCAAAGCGGACTGATCTCGGTGCAGCAAGTGGATCCGGCGGAACTTTCGCCCGGGGAATTCGTGACGCGTATTCGCCAAAAGGTCGAAGCGGGATGCAAGCTGGTTGTGATCGATAGCTTGAATGGTTATCTCAACGCCATGCCGGGAGAGAAATATCTCAACAATCAATTGCACGAGCTGAGCTCGTATCTGAATCGGCAAGGTGTGGTGACCATTCTCATATTGGCGCAACACGGACCGGTCACTGCGTCCGAAGCGCCGGTGGACCTGAGTTACCTGTCGGACATGGTGATAGTTTTGCGCTTCTTCGAAGCAGCCGGCGCAGTGAAGCAATCCATCGCCGTGGTCAAGAAACGAAGTGGCCGTCACGAGAAAACGATTCGCGAATTCAAGCTGGAACAAGGCAAGGGAGTGCGCATTGGGCAGCCGTTGATAGAATTTCACGGCGTCCTGACAGGCACCCCCGTTTTCCACGGCGATCGTGCGAAAATCATGGCAGCCTCCAATGCAAAAAGATAGTTCGGACGGCCGCGTGCTCGTAATGGCGCCAATCGGCCAGGACGCGAGCGCGATGGCCGGGTTGCTGGCCGAATACGGATTTGAAGCGCAGATTTGCGATAGTCCGGCAGAATGCCGGGCCCAGATGAGCGTCGGCGCAGGCGCGCTCTTGCTCACTGAAGAAGCGCTGGAACTGCCGGGCGAATCGAATCTGTTAGATGAGCTTAAGCCGCAGCCTGCCTGGTCTGAGTTGCCGCTGATTATTCTTACCATCGGCGGGGAGCCGCGCTTCGCGCGATTACTCGATTTGGCCGCTTCGGCGGCGGGCAGCGTCACTCTGTTGGAGCGGCCAATCAGCGGAACTACGCTGCTCCGCTCAGTCGAGGTCGCATTGAAGTCCCGCCGGCGGCAATACCAGGTGCGCGATCTTCTGGAAGAGCAGCAGCGAAACCAAATCGAGCTTCGACAAGCGCACGAGCGGCTGGCCGATCGAGCCCGCGAGCTCGAGAGGCTCGTGCAGGAGCGCACCGCGAAATTGGTTGAGTCTAACGAACAGCTTCGACGCCAGATGGCGGAGCGCGAGCGGGCGGAAGCCGCACGGGAAGCGCTGCGCCGGCAATTGCTCAATGCGCAGGAAGAAGAACGACGCAGAATCGCCCGCGAGTTGCACGATCAAATGGGCCAAAATCTGACTGCTCTCAAACTCGGACTCAAATCGTTGCAGGATGCCGAGCCGAAGTCAGAGACTCTTCGCCGACTGGTACCGCCTCTCCAGGAGCTCGCCGCACAAACCGCGCGCGACTTGCACCGCGTGGCACTGGAATTACGCCCCCCCGCCCTCGATGATCTCGGTCTTGTCAAAGCGCTTCGTAATTTGGTGGAAACCTGGTCGGACCGCTGCGGAATCGAGGCGGATTTCGAAGCAGTAGGATACGATCCTGCCGGCATCTCGTCGGAGATTGAAACAATTTTATACCGCATTATTCAGGAAGCCCTGAACAACGTTGCCAAGCATTCGGGGGCAAGGCGGGCCAGCGTGGTTTTGCAACGCGTTGGCGAAAACGTGCAGGGGATCGTTGAAGATGACGGCTGCGGCTTCGACACGGGCAAAGCGCGATTCGCATCCAAGAAGGGGCAACGGCTGGGATTGCTCGGAATTGAAGAACGGCTCGGCCTCGTCGGCGGCAGCCTGAACGTCGAATCCACTCCGGGTCGAGGTGCCACATTGATTGTCCGGATTCCTATTCCTAAAGGCCGGAAATAATGAAAAGCAAAAAGAGGATTCGAGTGATGTTGGTGGACGATCACGAGTTCATGCGCGAGACGCTGCAATCGATCATCAATTCGCAACCTGACCTGACCGTCGCAGCAGAGGCAAATAGCGGGCCCAGGGCACTCGAAGTCATCGGAGACGTGAAACCGGATGTTGTCTTAATGGATGGGTCGATGCCGGAAATGAATGGAATAGAAGCCACACGCAGGCTCAAGCGACTTGCGCCTAAGGTGAGGATCATTGGCCTGAGTCTATATGAGCAGTCGACTTACCTCGAGGAGATGGTTGCTGTTGGCGCCAGCGGCTATCTACTCAAGACAAGCCGGCCCGAAAACGTGATCGAAGCGGTGCGCGAGGTGGCAGCGGGCGGCACTTATTTCGATGCCGCTATTCCAACTCGATCCGCGGCGAAAACAAAACGCCGCCTCGTAGCCGGGGACTTGAGGCCGGATGAGCTGGCTGTCGCGAAACGTGTCGCAGCGGGACAAACCAACGCCGAAATATCGACCACATTGAATCTAACGCTCAAAGAAGTGGAAAAGCACAAAAAGGCCGCCATGCAAAAACTCGGTGTACACACCCGCGCCGAACTGGTTCGAATTGCCGCTGAGCGCCATTGGTTGGATAAATGATACGAGAGATCGGTGGGGCCCGCAGCCGCCGTGCGGTCATGGCTAATTTTATTTCTCCGTAGAGGCGGCGATCAGTTTCTGAAATCGCGGATCGTTGCGCAGCGGTTCGAACATTGGATCCAGCCGGAGCAATGCAGGAGTGAGCGGCGGGTTTGACGCCAGCGGCGCTTCGTATGGAATCGAAAGCAGCTTTTCGAGCGTAGAAATGGCGCGATCAGGATCTCCAATTCGAGCTGCCACACGCGCGAGGATATCAAGCGGCCTGGGACCTGTCAGCGCGTCTTTCTCGATCGGAATCATCTCCATCGCACGTTGGGCAAGAGTCAGCGCAGCGGCGTTATCGCCCAGAGCCACGTTCGTAAGCGCGAGATCGCCCATCAGAACAAAATTATCTGGTTGCTCTTTGAGGAACGGTTCCAGCTCGCTTCGAGCCTGACTCCAACTTTCGCGTGCGGCGGCTTGATCGCCGGCAACTTCCTGTGCCCAGCCCAACCAAAAACGCAGCTCACCATTGTAATAACCAAACGCCTGATCGGGCTTGGCCAATATTTCCTTTAAACGAGGAATGACTTGTCCAGGCCGGGCTTCGAGGATTGCCTGGTAAACTTGTGTTTCCAAGGCGTTCACATAGCCGGCTCCCAACCGGAGAGGTGAGAGAAGCGCAGAAGCACGAGGAAGGTCGCCTTCCGCCTGGGCAATTCGTGCCTTTAACACAAGTGTATCTATGTCGTCGGGTGCGACGTTAAGGATCTGCTCCAGCTTGCGCTGGGCTTCGGAGAAACGACGTAGGCAGATGTAGGAACGCGCGTGTTGAGAGAGAAGGCCGACGTTGCGTGGGTCGAGTTTCTCGGCCTGGTTGAAGTACACGTCGCTTCTGTCCCAATTACCGCGTCTCCGCTCGACATACGCCAAGGCCTGAGGAATCTGACTGTTATTGGGCAGGAGGCGCTTTGCTTGCTCAAAGTAATTCACTGCGGTGTCGTAGTCCTTTAAGCAGGCGTAATGATAAGAGCCCTTGGCTAACAAAGCCTCGCCAAGATTGGGCTGTAGCGTAAGAGCCGTTTCGGCGGCTTTTCGCGCTTCTTCGCGCAGGTCGGCCGTCGGCTGAAGACTCTGCGTCAGGTAGCCGCTCGCATCGACGGAAGACAAGAGAGCCCAGCCAAGGGCAAACTTTGGATCTAAGTGTACGGCGTCCTTGAGGTACTTTTGCGCGCCGAGGGAGTTCGCGGGCGTAAATCCAGTCTTTAGCGTGTACGCAAGGCCGCGCAGGTAGGCATCGTAAGCACGGGGATTGTCGGTTGGTTTGGCATCGATGACTTGCTCTTCTTCGCCCGTTAGTTTGGCTCGCAATCGCTCAGCGATGGTTTTGGCTACTTCACTTTCGACCACAAAAATGTCGTTCAGCTTGCGATCAAACGTATCCGACCAAACATGGGAATCACTGGTCGCCTTGATCAACTGCACATTCACCCGCACTGCATCGCCACTCTTTTGCACGCTTCCCTCCAAAACATGAGCAACTCCGAGCTGCCTTGCGATCTCGGGCAGGTTTTCCGGAGCGCTCTTATAATGCTCGGTCGAAGTGCGCGAAATCACCTTCAAATCGGCAATCTTGGATAAGCGCGTCAGGATTTCGTCCTGTATTCCCTCGGCAAAATAAGCATTCTCCTTGTCGCTGCTTAGATTTTCGAATGGCAGGACCGCGATTGATCGTTCCTCGGGCGTGAACGTTCGTGCCCGTTGATACAACCAAGTCCCAAGCGCTGCCGCTGCGATTACGAACATCAATGCCGCACCTGCAAACACAGCCTTCCTGCGTCGCGAGCGCGCTTCCGGGTTAAAGCGTGCGTAGCAGCTGTGGACAGCAGAAAGTAACTCACGCGCCGTTTGCGGCCTGTCCTTCGGATCCGGGGCCAGCATCGATTTCAGCAGCGTAATGACCTGCGAAGGAAGGTGAAGGGCCCTGAGCTGTTCCAACGGTAGTTCGCTGGTTTGTCTCGTCCGGATTTCTTCCATCGTCCGCCCGACAAACGGCGTTCGACCGCTAAGCAGATACCAAAGTGTGACACCAAGCGAGTAAATGTCGGAACGCGTATCGATTCGCAATTGTCCAGAGCCATCGAACTGCTCTGGACTGGCAAAAGCCGGCGTGCCCAGGAAACCTGCCTGCGTTTGCTCGGCGCCAGGCTCTGCCTGCGGTCCCATGACCTTCGCCACTCCAAAATCAATCACCTTAAGCCTGAGCGCCTCGCTCGCGTCGGATTCGAGCATGAGATTCGACGGCTTGATGTCGCGGTGCACCACACCACAAACTTCTGCCACCGCCAACGCGCGCGCCGCTTGCTCGATTATTTGCAGGGCAAGGGCGAGCGGCATTGGCCCATCGCGACGCACACGAGCCTCAAGCGTTTCGCCTTTGACCAATTCCATCACATAAAAACACTCGCCGTCTTGTTCTCCGTAGTAAGTCACCCGGGCGACGTTTGGATGATGGATATTCGCAGCCGCGCGCGCTTCACGCAGAAAACGCGATCGCGCGCCGGGATTTTGCGCGACGCTGCGATCGATAACCTTAAGGGCGACAGTCGAGTTCAACACCGTATCGCGCGCCCGGTATGTTATGGCCATCGCACCTGCGCCTAGCTCAACCGGAAAACCGTCCGCACCTGTCTCCACTTCGAAATGAGCGTATTTCAATGGTCCGGGCGTCAGTCGGCCGCGAGCCGGTGGTGTTTCCGGCTGTTCGCCGTCCGCCAAAAAACCAACGCTAACGAGACAACGCAGGCACTCCCCGTTTGGACCGCATTGAGTCAACGGTCGTCCACAGGTAGCGCAGGTTCCCGCAGTTTCAGACTCCGCTTTCACATTTCCGCCAACAATGCCTTCCCTCTCCATGGGCGAGAACAAAAATTTACGCCATTAATATTTGATAAAGGTGCCGTAGCTCCTGATCGACATCTGCCGGATCCGAGACGGTACTGGCCACTTCCGTTCTCAACGATTCACGGTACCGCTGGCGAAGACGCGATAGCCAGGTGCGCAGAGTCGCGATTGGCACTCCTAGTCGCACGGCGGCCTCTTCCTGATTCGGCGGCGTGATGGTTCCGCCCGCTATGAATGGTCGCAATTCTTCAAGCCACTCCGCCTTCCCTTCTGCTACAAACGCGCTCTCCAGATTCTGCCAGGCTCGTGAAATAATGTTCGATGCCCAGGCGAGATCGTAGCAGGCAGCATCGCTAAGGTGCCGGGTTGCCAGCATCGCTGCCTCGGCTTCCGGAAGATGCTCTTCAATCGGAAGGATCTGGCGACCGCCTCCTCTTTTAAGCGCGCGCGTACGGTCATACTCGTTACACAAAAAATTTTCGAAAGACCCCAGGAGAAACGTGCGAAGTCGACCCTTTTGCCGATCGGCGCGGCTCAGTGTGTTTTGCTCAAGCAGATGCGCAAAAAAACTTTGGACGAGGTCTTGTGCGTCAGCCGAGGAATAGCCGCGGTGGCGAAGGAAACTGTAAAGAGGGGCCCAGTAGGCTTCGCAAAATCCAGAAAGCGCCTGCCGGGCGGATTCTTCCGACTCGGGCTCCCGCACGTGCAAGACGACGGTCCAATGCGTCGTCTGAAACGAAGCACCGCCCTCCTGTAGCGTTCCAGGAATTGCCTTCGTGGCGGCTATTATTGCATAACCGCTCCGCGTGGCGATACAAATTAAGTGACAATCGAGTGACGGCGCCCAGGTGCGCACCCGGACTCTCTGTAGGGAGGCTACGCTGCGGCGTCCAATCCGCGCAGCGCGCCGATCCCCCTAACCAACCGGAGTAATTCCTCGAAACTTAGTGTTGCGCGAGAAGTTGACTCTCCCCTTTTGCTCCTCGCGGTCCTGACGAAGGAGTGTCAAATCCCAGCGCTGCCACCTGAGTGAGTGCCGGCATCTTTGTCGCAATACTTCCCGGCGCGCCCTCTCTCGCGATGGCACCCAGGGTGAAAACTGCAAACAGCATTGCCACAGTCGCGGCCACAGTTGCCTCGGCAGATAATTTCATCGTCACTAAGAGTTTTGCGGAGACGCCTTCAGAAGGAGTTCTCTCCATCCGCCGCCGAAATTAAACGAAGCCATGCTGAACACTAACAACGGATCGTGCCTGCGGCGACGGAGCGATCGGCTGGAAGAACGCAGGAGTGAAAATGGGTTAATCCGGAATTTGTTCATATCAAATGCATGCGGCCAGTTGATTGTCATCAGCCCTGTTTGAGTTCGCGAAAGCGCGAGCAAAAGAAGCCTGTAATTTCCGGGAAAGGCGACTGGCGCGACGGATCCAGTAATGGAACGAGCCTAATGACGCATCGGTGAGGAGTTCTGTGCGCACTACTTCGGGGCAGAGATCGAGCAATTGGCAAACGTTCATGAAAGAATACGGCCAGGAAAAATCGTTTCCCATAATCCAACTGTGCGCGTCGAGATAGAGTTCCCGGTTGGCGCCTTTCGTCGCATCCTTGAAGCGCCGCAGATCGTAAGCCGCCTGTTTCAACACACCGACAGCCAGACCTTTTTCAGCCGGTGGAGGCGGCGGTTCGGCGTGAGGAACGGAGAAATGCGCGCTGCGAGCATTGTTAGATTCCGCATTCAAAAACGCGGCGAGTTGCTCGCGAGACAGTCGCGACAGCGGGTTGCGTCCTGACTCCTGGCTTCCGAAACCGCTCGGAAATACGAATTGACCGGAAAAATCAGGTGTCTCAGTGAATCGATCGTCTGCTAGGAGGTTCATCATGGTTGGGTCTCGAGTTGATTGGCTTCATTCCTTTTTCAAGAATTTGCAGCCCGATATTTCAAAAAATTTTAACTTTTTTTCGAATTCTACATAAAGTGCTCTATACCAGCACTTTGGTCGAGACGAGGAAACGCTCCGGTTGCCCGCGATAAACAGCCGTTTCCCTATTCGGACTGTTCTACCTTGTAGACTGCCATTCCCCGCGCCTGATAATTTGCGAGCGCCTGAGGGTGATCGCGGTTGCACGTGTGCACCCACACGCGCGCCGGCGCGGTTCCGCTTGTTGCAGACCAGGCTCTTTCGATCGCACTGGTGAGCAATGCACCACCTAACCCACGGCCGATGAATTCAGGCAACAAACCGAAGTACGCAATCTCGGTCCCGTTTTCGTCGTCACGCCGCAGTTCGTAATATCCTGCTAGTCTGTCATCATAATACGCAGCGAACGTTCGAAGCTCTGGCGCAGTCCCGTACTGTTTCCATTGACCATCTGTCCAAGATCGTTTGTCGATCCAGAGCCATTGCTCACCGACACGAAAATAGAGATCACGATTAAACCGCCAATCGCGCTCCGTCTTTTCGCTAACCTGAAATCGCGCATCCGCTCGTTTCGGGCGCAATTGATCTCGCGACAGCATTTCGAGATATGTCGTGATTATGGGTTCCGCTGTCATCGGAGCTCCTTATGGCGCCATTGGGATAGCCAAAATCGCAGTCGGCTTCAGTTGTTCTGGCTTTTTGATGCTCCCATCCGGCTGAAAGTGACCGACGTACGAGTTTGCGATAACGTACAAGGCATCGGCCGCAACTGCGCCGGTCGTGGGCTCGGCAAATTCAAGATGGTGATGCGATTGCAATATTGTCACTCCTGAAATCCGTGTTCCCTGGTCGGCGAGCGCAATGCGAATGACGCGCCCTGGATTTGTCACATTCTGGATTCCAATCAGGTCGCCTTTGACCTGGTAAAGCCCATCGCAACCGGCGGTGACCACTGTGTCTGGTTGCGGCAGGCGTGTGGGAGCTCCGGTCGAGAGATCGATCGTGGCAATGCCGGTAGAGGTCGCAACGTAAAGCTTGCCGTCGGCGGCAAGGGTGATCCCGTTTGCACCTCGAAGCGCACCTTCGCCCCCAAATGGCGTAAGCGTTCTCTGACTGGACGTTTTCCGAAAAAGCGTTCCGCCTGCCGAGTCCGTGGCGTAAATCGTTCCGTCGGGCGATATGGTGAGATCGTTGAGCTGTTTGGCATCCGGTGCGTCATACCGATTTACAAGCAGCCCCTTTTTCAAATCGTAGCGAACCACAGCGTTTCGCCGCTGCTTCTGCGCTTCATCCAGAAAACCGTTTGTGCTGACGGCGCACAACTCCTCGTGCGCAACGTCGACAAACAGCCCTAGCACGCAATCCAGATTGTCCTGCGGCTTGGAGAAATCTTTCGCCTCCCCTTTTCGATTCGCGCTCACGATTTTCTTTTGAGCGACGCTGCCAATGAAGAACCGGTCTCGTTTTGGATCGTAAGCAATCCCCTCCGGGATCAGCTTCGGATCGGCGAGGCGAAACGCGACCGGCGCATCGGATGTTCGCACCTCCTGCTGCGCAAGCTGCTGCAAAATCTTTTGGAACCCGGGGTCGTCCCAAATTACGTCGAATCCGGTGTCGCGCACTGGAAGAAGTCCAAGCTGGCGCCCTTCCAGGCTACGCAACAGCGCGAATGCAGCATCACGCTCACCCAACCCGATTCGTATGATCGCCTCGTAAAAGATGAGCACACCATCGTTCGGCCGCTCTTTTCGCAACGACTGAAAACGTTCCAGTCGCGCGCGCATTGCGCTTTTCGGATTATCCTTCGCCCCGGCGAAACAAAAATTCGCCGTCACTACTACGCAAACGAGCAGCAATTTGCCGACCGTGTGTGTACAGGAACATTTCACAAAGGCAATAGACGTACGTGCTTTGCCAATCATTTCATGGCGAAACTCTCAAACTATTGCCATCACCATTCGGTTCGGCAGTTTAGTCCATCGGGAAAAAGCATAATCGGGAAAAATTCGAGCAATCAGTATGGCCAATAAAAAATCGCGCCCACAGAAGCGCCGCCGCCGTTCGATTATGGCGTTTGAGATGATTCAGCTTGATCGGACGTCGACGGAACCGCTCCACGAACAGCTTTACCGCCAAATTCGTGACGAGTTGAAATCGGGCAGGTTCAGCGAAAGCTCATCCCGCCTGCCCTCTTCGCGGAGCTCTGGCTACAGACCGGAAAATCTCGCGATCGACTGTCAGACTCGCGTTATCGAAACTTCATGCCGAAGGGTATCTCCGCTCAAAGGCAGGGTCGGGAACTTTCGTTACGAACCTTCTGCCCGAGACATTTTTGACCGCAGACCAACCGATAACGGACCAACAGATCAAGCGACGTGTTCGCATTTCGGATCGTGTCCGAGCAATTCCCGACACACGCATTGGAAGTGAATTTGACTTCGGGGCAACAGGGACCGGAGCCGGCGTCTCGCTCGTGGCAAGCATTCCCGCAGTTGACGAATTTCCGATAGCAGCATGGGAACGGTTAAGAGCACAGGTATCTGGCGAAAAAAGGCGTCAATCTGTTGCGGTATGCATCGAATCGCGGCGACGCCGACTTGCGCAAGGCAATTGCGGCGTACTTGTGCGATTTCAGAGCAGCTCGATGCCATGCCGATCAAATCGTTATCGTGGCTGGTATGCAGCAGGCAATGCTGATCAGCGCAATGGCCATACTGGATCCCGGAGACGTGGCGTGGATCGAAGATCCCTGTTATCAGCAAACCCGACGGGTCCTTACTTTGGCTGGCGTTAAAATAGCTCCGAAGCGTATCGACAGCCAGGGAATCGTGATTGCTCGATCGCCAAGAGAACCGCTGCCGAAGATTATTTACGTAACGCCATCTCATCAATTTCCTCTCGGTGTTACGATGAGTTTCCAGCGCAGGACGGCGCTGCTCGATTTTGCGCGCACTCACAACGCATTTGTTTTCGAAGACGATTATGATGCGGAGTTCAGATTTGCCGGGCCGCCGCTCGCTTCTTTGCAAGGGATCGACAGGGCCAGTCGAGTGATTTACGCAGGCACGGTCAGCAAAATTCTTTGTCCGTCTCTGCGTCTGGGCTATGTCGTTGCGCCGGAGAGCTTGGTCGATTCGTTAGTCAAGATCCGCAGTGCAATGGATCAACACTCCTCGCCAATCGATCAGGCAACGCTGGCGCGTTTTATAACAGAGGGCTTTTTCCTCAGTCACATCAAACGAATGCGAAAAATCTACGCTGAGAGACGCGATTTCTTCATCAGGCAATTCAATGACCTGCTTGGCGACTATTTTACTTTGCAGGTTCCGGAAGCCGGATTGAACATCGTCGCGTGGCTGAAGCGCGAGGAGGACTTTCTCACGATCGAGCGTATCACGCGTGAAATTGGCGTGCGGCCCTCAGCACTGTCGTTTTTTTGTATCGAGGCAAAGCTAAAACCAGCTTTCGTCTTCGGTTTCGCAGCCTGGACACCGACACAGATTCGGGAAAGCCTTGTCAAACTCGCATCGGCACTCAAGCATCGCAGACGAGATCAAACTCGCGGCCATCACTAGCGGCCAGGAGGTTCGCTTCGGCTGGGCCGGTTTCACCTGACTGGCGCACATTCACGAAGGTTTGAAATCGCCGACTGCTCGTCCTTCGGATAAGGCAACAAGCCACAGGGTTGCTAACCCTGCGGCTTGTTATTCTTAACTCCTTAGCTCGCAGACTCAGTCTACCACGACCACATGGTCAATCATTCGCAGATCGCCCATGTTTGCGTAGTAAACACGCACGCGAGTTCCGGGTTTGATCGCGGTTTGGATAATTTCCCCTGCTTTGTTCACAACGTGACCACGTCCGTTGAGAACGTAACGGCCGGCGTTATTCGAACGGTCCTCGCGAACAACGAGTGTGTTGAGCGGCTGATAACTCGCCGCCTCGCCTTCTGTCGTTGTGGCAATGATCGCTCCGGTTACTTTGACCGGTTCCGTTGTAGTAGTTCCTTGTTTTTTATCCGTCGAACTCGGCTGTGCGAATGCCAACGGGGCAATCAGCAACCAGCCAAGGGTGATAGTTAGTTTTTTCATGTTTGACTCCTGTTGTTAACGCATATCTGCCGGTTTACTTTCTGGACCCGGCGAGCGTCGAACAAGAGCCACTTCGCGCATTTCGCACAGCCCACTTTCCGTGGTCCTGGCGCGATGCGAGGACCTTCCAAGCGTACTTCCTACCATGCGATGAATTCTCTGGCACTTGCCCCCGCCGAGACTTAATCGACGCGTGGCAAGAACTCTTCCCGCACGATCTTTCCGTCCTTCACAGTGTAAACGCCGACTTCAGATAATTTTCTGCGCTCTTTCGTTTTTTTATCCGAAACGTCAGCATCGTATTGAACTACAAATCGGTCGTGGGCAACGAAAGGTCCGTGGGCCGTGAAGCTGTGAACTTCCATCGAGTTGACCCACCAATCGACCTTGCCACGAACGCCTTCCTTGCCGCGTGTCTCCGGCGATCCGCCCCCCATGCTGTACGCTTCCACGCTGACGACATCATCAGCGTAAAGCGCGTCGACTGCTTCATACCATGCTTGCTTGTTAGTTAACTCCACCACTTTTTTTGCTACTTCTTCCGTACTCATTTTTCCTCCTTTGTTTAGCCTTGTACTAACAGACTGTAGATCGTTTGTGTTAACGGCAAGTGTTTCACAGAAACGCTCTACACTAAAAATTGTTCGAGTCGATTGAGAAGACTGTTCCAGCCCTCGTTGTGGCGATCGCGCGACTCCGCGCTCGGCAATTGCTCGTGCGTCAACAGCAGTTCCGTGCCGCCAGCACAATCGAAAAGTTCGACTGTGACGATACTGATCTGGTTCTCCCAGACCTCGTCGTCGTCCCATTGCCATGTGAACACAATCTTCTTTTCCGGAACCAGGTCGCGATATTCGCCGAACGCCGCCCATTCTTCGCCCTGCTGAGTGACCAGAGCCCAGCGATATTTGCCACCGACCCGCACGTCCGCAGCGATGCTCCGCGTCTGCACGCCCTCTGGGACAAACCACTCTCTTAATTGCGCCGGATCAGTCCAGGCTTCGTAAACGCGAGCGCGCGGGGCGTGGAATACGCGTTTGATTACTAATTTGGTATTCTCCCCTGTTTTCATGTTGATTCCGGAAACGGTGGATACTGTTCGAATTTCGGAATGGTAGGATCCATTTGGTCCCACGGTTGAGCGTGCGAGACGAAAATGTCCATCTGTGGTTGAAACAAGGTGGGATCATCGAGCGTGCCAGCAGTGACACCGACAACGCCTGTCGGCCGCTCACTATTTTCGCCTCCAGTTACCAGGGATCCGCATTGCGCACAGAATCCGCGTCGGTGCCGGCCGCCTCCTAAACTGTCTGTAAAATGGTAACGCAACTCTCCCCGCGTAACTCGAAAGGCGTCTGCCGGAACCAGCACAGCGGGAGAAAATCCGCTGCCTGTCATTTGTTGGCAATCACGACAGTGGCATTTCAACATCATAACCGGCTCGGCGCTGCACTCGTAGCGGATCGCGCCGCAGGCGCATCCACCGGAAAACGGAATCTTCACCTTCGACATTGCCATCAATCTGGAATTTCTGCTTCGACGAGTTTCGCGAGCAAAATGAGCGATTCCTGCCAACCGAGATAACATGCCTCGGCGGGGATCGCGGTGGGCACGCCTTCCTGTAGAATGCTCACCTCAGTTCCACACGAAACTTCTTTTAGCGTGATGGTGGTTTGTATCTCGCCTGGCATGTTCGGATCATCGAACTTGTCGGTATAACGGATGCGCTCATACGGTTTGAGTTCGAGATAGGTTCCTCCGAAGGAATGATTCTTTCCGGTCGTAAAGTTCGTGAACGACATTTTGTAACTTCCGCCAACTTTTGCGTCCGCGTGATGCACCTTGCAGGTGAAGCCATTTGGCGGAAGCCATTTCGCCAGCGCATCCGCGTCAAGGAACGCCTTGTAAACTTTCTCCGCCGGCGCGCGAATTACCCGATGAAGCTTAATAGTGTTCGACATGGTTTTTTCCTCTCAATTTGTAACCGTCATTTTCCTTCTACGAATGGTTTGAGCTCCGAGTCGATGATCGCCGTCCAGCCGGTCTCGAAATTCTTCCGCGCATATGCAGGAGTTTTTGGAAAGGTTTCGATTCCGCTGTGTGTCAGCTTCAGGCGCGTTTTCTCGCCGTCGGGTGACAATTCAAATGTCACCAGAGAATCTCCCGGTTGGTCTTTGTATCGCCATGTGTAGGCGATTTTCCTTTGCGGAATCACCTCGGTAACCCTGCACAGGTGATGATAATTATTTCCTTCGTGCTCGATCACGAACTCAAATTCAAATCCGGTTCGCGGTTTAAATTCCTTGAGATCGAAATACCACTGCCGCATTTGATCGACATCGGTCAGCGCCTGCCAAACGCGGGCAACCGGTGCGTTCAACGTCCGTTCCATCACTATCGGTTCCGCCAATTCACTCTTTGTTGTCATAAATTTTTAGTTCTTCTTGTCATTTCGCATCCGGGTCCGGTTCGATGATTCCAAAGACGTTGCCAGCCGGATCTTCGGCATAGGCGAGCCAACCGATCTTCGGGATCGCCATTTTTGGCACACAGATTTTCCCTCTGCACTGCTCAATCTTCTTCATCGTCTGATCAAGGGACTTAACAGCCACCGTATTGAGCGTGCCGGGACTTTGGCCTTCGCGCGGACGCGTCATCCCACCATTGATACCCGGCTCGTTGTCATCGCCGGTCGTAACCAGCCAGTACTCAATCGGGCCACCTTCAAATTTCTTGAACGTCCAGCCAAACACATTGTGATAGAACGGCTGCACGGATTCGGGATTCTCCGTATAAATTTCAAAGTGAGTAATGCGCGGCATCGGGTCCTCCTGATTAGTATTCATCGTGCCTGCGCACCCACTCCATCGTAAAATCGAGATGGTCTTCGTCGCGACCGTTCGGCACCAAATCGAGCAAATTGTAAGCGCCGACCAGAATGTCCAGACCGCGCCCGTAAGTGGAATAAGTGTGGAAAACATCGCCGGTTTCGTCTTTCAAAAACACGCTCAAGCCGGGCATTTCCTCATTCATCCAATCCTGCATTTGATAGTTGTAAAACATCCTCCCGTTCGCTTTCTCCTGCTCGGTGGCAGACACGTGATAGTCAAAATTGAAATCGCCGCTGTATGACGAGACCCACTTGAAGCGCCAGCCCATGCGTTTCTGATAAGCCTGGATCTCGGGAAACGGAGCGCGAGACACGACTATAAACGTGACATCGCGATGCGGCAGGTGCCAGTTAGCGCCGTCGAAGTGATCTGCCAGATAAGAGCAACTCTTGCAACCTTCTTCCCAGCCGGGTGCGAGCATGAAGTGGTAAACAATGAGCTGGCTACGGCTGTCGAACAGATCGGCGAGAGTTTCTTTCCCTTTCGACCCTTCGAAAACGTAGTCCTTTTCGACCTTTACCATCGGCAAGTGCCGGCGCGCCGCGCTGAGCGCGTCCCGCTGGCGCGTGAATTCCTTTTCTCGATTCAATAAGTCCTTCCTCGCAACGAGCCATTCTGCTTCGGAAACTATCTCTCCTTCCATCTCTGGTTCTGCTGTTTTCATTTTGTTACGTTTGGTTTTCTTGTGGTTTTTTTGCAAACGATTCAGATGAACGCTGGGAAGCGATTACGCGGTGTCGGCGTCTGCTGCTGCGCGACCCCGCCGGATCTGTTCGAGGACCTTGGCGGTGGCTTTGTCGTTGCCGTACTCGTCGTGCCACCTCCACCACTCGTAAGGCGGCGTCTTAGGATAACCTTCGGGCGAGTCCTCCCACTCCTCCTGACGCCCAAGCGCTGTGATGTCGAGATAGTTCCAGGTATTCCCCATCTGCTCGTCGCCGCGGTTGTTGATGAAGTAAGTGCGGAAAACCCGGTCGCCGTTGCGTATGAACGCATTCGTCCCGTGCCATTCGTCCACACCAAAGTCCTTATCAAAACTGTCCGTGATCGTGTACCAGGGAATGAATTCCCATCCCATTCGTGCTTTCAGGCGGTCGATATCCACCTGCGGCGCGCGAGATGCGAACACGAGTGTGGTATCGCGAGCATTCAGATGAGCGGGGTGAGCGACCTGGTCGGCCACCATGGAGCAACCGACGCATGCATGTTCGGGCCAGCCGACCACGTCCGGCTCGAAGAACGCGCGGTAGACAATTAGTTGACGGCGTCCATCGAAAAGGTCGAGCAGACTCGCCTTACCTGTGGGTCCGTTGAACTCGTATTTCTTCTCAACCGCCATCCATGGCATCTGCCGACGCTCGGCTGCCAGCGCGTCCCGGGTACGCGTCAACTCCTTCTCTTTCACGAGGAGCTTTTGGCGGGCGGCCTCCCACTCCTGAGCCGACACCACTTCTCGATCCAATTTCGGTTCCATTTTTTTCATATTCCTGTCCCTCTTGTTTCAATTGTTTTTTGTTACGAAATATTTTGAGCGCAACCGTGGCTAATCCCGCACTGGATGCCGTGGATAGAACGGCTACGTTGGCGACGCATAGCGGACACATCGGTCAGGCCTTTCCCTTTTTCCCGGTGGCCTTGGCTGTTTTCTCCAGGTAAGCCGCCAGTCGATCAAGCGACCCTTCCCAGAACTTTCGATATTCCTCGACCCATTGCGCGGCTTTTTTTAGCGGTTCGGCATCGAGCTGCATTTCATGGACCCGGCCGTAACGGCGTCGCCGAAGCAGTCCGGCCTTTTCAAGAACGCGAAGATGTTTCGAGACTGCCGGCAACGACATGGCGTGCGGGCGTGCCAGATCGGTCACTCTAGTGTCGCCACGGGCTAGATGCGCCAGGATGCGGCGGCGAGTGGGATCGGCAAGCGCAGCAAAAGTCCGGTTCAACGTCCTCGAAGAATATTTAACCATCTGGTTAAGTATTTAGCGGCGTCTTTGTAACTTGCAAACATTTTTTTTGTTACAATTTGCAGACACCGGCACCCCGCAGCGCGCGTTTCGCCGGCTCAGCGATACTCAAGAAATCGTTGCATTTCGTTGTAGAGGCGTTCGCCGCGGCGAACGCCTTCTTTCCCGGCGCCTGGCACAAGCGCCGCTACAACAACGTTTATTGATTAGGCGTGCGTGAAGGCTTCCTTGTTCACCACGTATGGCATCTTCGTTACGTCGCCGCCATAGTTTCCTTCAAGGACATCGATCAGTCCCTGCACGCAGCGTCCGGCCATCCCTTTGTCGGGATCGACATCCAGACGTGTGATCCGCGCGCCGCTGGCAAAATGATGGAACAAGCGACAGCGATCAGCGATCTCGGGATCAAGCAGAGGCGAATCGGCCGGCAGCGGCTCTTTCTCAAATACGTCGAGCGCTGCGCCCGCGATGATTTCTTCTTTCAACGCTTTCGCCAGCGCTTTTTCGTCTATAACCGGACCTCGCGAGCTGTTTACCAGATAAGCAGTAGGTTTCATCAGCTTGAGCGTGTCCGAGTTGATTAAGTGATAGGTAGGCTTGTCCGCCTCGCCTTCTCTTAACAACGGCACGTGTAGAGTGACGTAATCGGCCTCGCGCAACGCATCCTCAAACTCCACGTATTTGATCCCGGTCTTCTCTTTCTGAATGCCGCGGGCGTGACGCAGGTCCATTAACTCCTGAATCGCCTTGATGAATTCATGATTCTGATATGCGGGGTCGTAACAAAGAATGTTCATATCGAACCCGGAGCATTTCTTGATCATCGCCAGACCAATTCGCCCAGTGCCAATGACGGCGATCGTTTTCCCGGTGATCTCATCGCCTAGAAACGGCAGGAATGGATGCCATGAGGGCCATTTCTGCTCGCGCACCAGCCGCTCACTCTGCCACATCTTCCGGGCAAGCATTCCCATCATGAAAAAAGCGAACTCGGCTGTGGCTTCCGTCAACACGTCCGCCGTATTCGTGAACGGGATTTTGTATTTGTTCGCGTCGGCGCGATTGATGTTGTCGAATCCGACGGCGATCTGCGCAACTACCTTCAGCGTCCCCTTCCCTGCCTCAAACACCGGCGCATCGATCGGATCGCGCAACGTGGTGATCAATCCGGCAATGCCGCTTTTCACTTTCTCGATGATTAATTTTTTTGGTGGCGCCTCGGGTCCCTGAAACACTTCCAGATCGTACCTTCGGTTGCGCAGAAGGTTTTCCGCTGCATCGCCAATGCGCGAGGTGGCAAACACTCGAAAATGCTTTTGCTCGGTCATAGCTGAAGAATCTAAAGAGAAATTTCCTTACTGTAGGGAAGGCGCGTCGCCTGCCAAATGTTCGCAGTGCATCATGGCTGCAGGCGATGAATGAGCGCCGGAATTTCTGAAAGACTTTTCAACACGTAATCAGCTTTCTTTTCGTATTCACCCGCGTCTACGAAACGCGTATCGGGAATCGCCGCGACGCGCATGTGTGCAGCCTTTGCCGCGGCCACCCCGGATAGCGAATCCTCGATAACCAGGCAGAAGGAAGATGGCAGGCCAAGTTTATCCGATGTGGACATATAAATATCTGGATGTGGCTTACCGCGTTGCACTTCATCACCGGTAACAATCACTTCAAATGAATCTCCGATTCCTGTCCGCTTGAGGAACGGTCGCGCTGATGAGCTCACTGAACTGGTCGCGAGTGCGAGACGCAGTTTGAGTTGCCGTAGCTCTTTCAGTGTCGTTTTTGCACTTGGGAAAAGTCCTACCTGATTTGCAAAAAACGAGGAGGCAATCTCGCCGCGACGCCGCATCAATTCCTCAACAGGCGCGGAGATATTAAAAACCTTCTTATAAAACTCGATCGCGACATGGTAGCTGACGCCAAGCACATTTTCATGATATTCGCCTTTATATGTGATGCCGTATTCGCCGAGTAACTTCGCATCGATCTGGTTCCACCACGGCTCAGAGTCGGCAAGCACGCCGTCGAGGTCGAAAATCACCGCGCGAAACACTGAAGACATGACGTGCTGCACCTATTATCCACGTTACGCCGATGAGCAATTGAGTGGGCGGGCCGAAAGGGAATCGGCTCCCGTGGATCAAAGCCTAAAAGCGGGCGGGATTTTTTTAAACGGTTCGAACTATTCAACAGTCTGAACTTTGTGCTGGTGCAAGGAAACCGGGGGACGCGCATATCGCCACTCCAGCTACAACCAAAGGCAAATTCGCCGAACTACCGCGGGCGACAGCACCTTGCCCCCGCACATAAATCGCGTCGCGTCGCTTTCGATTTCCTGCGCTCACCGACGGCAGCAGTATTCGAGTCGGCCTTTCTGATGATGCTGATTGGCTGGATGGATTACAAGACCACTGACTTCGCCATGACGGTTTTTTATTTCGGGCCGGTCGTGCTGGCGACATGGCGTGCGGGACGCAAAGCCGGTTGGTTTATCGCAGTACTTTGTGGAGTAACAGGTACTCGTCGCCGACTTGATGGTACCTCGCAGCGGCCGTGCGCTTGCGGTTTCCTACATTAATGCCGGCATACTGATACTGGCGTCCACTGCGCTCGCAGAGCTGGTGGCTTCGTACCGCCGGGCGCACGCCCGTCTGGAGGCACTACTTGCGCTGCGCACCGTTTCGCTGACCGAAGTTCATCACAGAGTAAAGAATAACCTGCAAATCATCTCCAGCTTGCTTCGGCTACAATCCATCAAGTTTAGCGATCCCGTTGTTTGCGGTGTTTTCACGGAATGCCGGAATCGTATCAACGCCATGGCTCGTCTTCACGAACAGCTGTACGACGAGACAGGCCGGTCACATCTGGATTTTTCTCCGCATTTACGCGAGTTAGCCGAGGTGCTGGCGCTCTCGCACACACCTCCGAACTGTAAGCTGACCTTGAACGTCTCTGCCGATCACGTTCCGCTCAATCTCGACCAGGGCATCTTGTTGAGCCTGATTTCCAACGAGCTACTCCTGAACAGCCTGAAGCACGCATTTAAGGGTCGCACTAAAGGCAATATCAACGCTGAACTGCGCTCGACTCCCGATCGAGTGACATTAACGATTCGTGATGATGGCATCGGATTTGTCCCCATGCAGGACGGTATGGACCAACAACGCGCAGCCGGCATTGAACTGGTTCAAGCAATGACACGTCAACTCGGCGGGGAGTTCGTCATCAACCGCATTCCTGCGGGTGGCACTTCCGCAACGATTTTCTTCCGCAACAAATTGTCACGCCAGGAGACGAATGTTTTCCAAATCTAACTAGCCATATTATGCCAAAGAATCGTATTCTGATTGTCGAAGACGAAGCGCTAACCGTATTAGCGCTTAAACGCGACGTCGCTGAACTCGGTTACGAAGTTGCCGGTGATGCCAGCACTGCCGCCGACGCGCTACGCGCTGCCGAGGAGAATCGCGCCGATCTTGTCCTCATGGACATTCAACTGGAAGGCGGGATCAGCGGTGTTGCGGCCGCTGCAGCGATCCGCGGGAACCTGAATATTCCGGTTGTCTTTTTAACTGCACACGCGGAGGCCAAAACAGTATCTCGAGCTGTAGAGTCGGGCGCGTTCGGATATGTTCTGAAACCGTACACGACCCCCGAGTTGAAAGCGGCTATCGACATCGCGCTGCACAAGCACAAGACCGAAACCGCGATGCGCGGAGCACTTAATTCACGAATGTCCGCAAGGACGCGGAATTAAAGAGGAAGGCGGAAAATACTTCCCACCAAGAATCAATTCCTGTTTTCCTGATTCCCTACAGGTTTTTGTTAACCCACCCGTCGATACGATCGAGAGCTTTCTCAATGTTCTCGATTGAGTTGGCTACGCTAAAGCGCAAATACCCTTCGCCAAATTCGCCGAATGCGGTACCGGATAACGCGGCAACACCGGCGTCCTCAAGAAGAGCATCGGCAAGTTTCTTGGACGGCCACCCGGTCGCCGTAGTATTCGGAAAAACGTAGAACGCGCCGTGAGGCAAACGGCAGGAGAATCCTTTGATCTTGTTTAGCCCGGCAACCATTATGTCGCGGCGTTTCTTGAACTCATCGCGCATGTGATCGACTGATTCCTGCGGGCCGCGCAGTGCTTCAATGCCAGCGATTTGAGAAAAGCTCGCTGTGCACGAACTGGAGTTCGTCATCAATCGCGAAATGTGTGTCGCCAGATCTACCCGCATCACGCCGTAACCCATTCGCCAGCCGGTCATGGCGTACGTTTTGGAAAAACCGTCGAGCAAAATTGTGCGCTCCTTCATTCCCTCGAGTGACATGATGGAATGGTGTTCGCCTTCGAAAATAAGGCGGCTATAGATCTCGTCGCTTAACACCATGATGTTGCGATCGCCGATCGCGCTCGCAATCGCCTCGATGTCGTTCTTCTCCAGCACGCCGCCGGTCGGGTTCTGGGGCGAATTCAGAATGATCAGCTTTGTGCGGTCGCTGATCAGACTGGCGAATTCTTCGACATCGAGCCGGAAATCCAGTTCCTCGCGCAATCTGATTGGCACCGCTTTTGCACCGACGTAATTGATCATTGACTCGTAAATCGGAAACCCGGGATTCGGATAAATGATCTCATCGCCGTCTTCGGCCATCGCGAGAATC
Organism: uncultured Verrucomicrobiae bacterium; assembly: GCA_963838045.1. GTDB lineage: Bacteria > Verrucomicrobiota > Verrucomicrobiia > Chthoniobacterales > UBA10450 > Udaeobacter. Next base: position 555,404 of record CAWIPQ010000008.1, read on the forward strand.
GAAAAAAAGATGATGGGTTTGCCGCCGGGGACGACCACCACTTCGTCGGGCATTACGCTTACGCGACGCGTCTCGCTCACATGTCGCGCGATGACGTCGCGTAATTCCGGCAAGCCAGCCGAAGGCCCGTAGTGCGTGAAGCCCTTGTGCAAAGCATCACAAGCCGCGTCGATGATATTGTGCGGCGTGTCGAAATCGGGCTCTCCGATTTCAAGATGAATGATGTCGCGACCTTTCGCTTCGAGAGCTTTGGCTTTGACCAGCACTTCAAACGCCGTCTCGGTGCCAAGTCGCGCCATGCGCCTGGCGAGCCGCAGTTCATGTGTCTTATGCATGGTGTGAGATAAGGTTAGTTGACCTAAAATTAACAATGTGGTGAATTAATCCTCTTTCCCTACAAAATTTCAAAACCACCCCAATCCAACACCACACTGGCCTCAAACCCCCCCCTCGCCAGTATAGCGCACCGGGACGGCTGTCTGTCGTATGGCAAAATCTCCTGCAAAAATTTGAGATGAACCTTCGAGACTCAGCCGTGTAGTGTCCGCAGATACGCGATTAATTGTCGTACATCGGGATCGCCGAACTTCTTTCTGAACGATGGCATCTCGCCTTTGATTCCGGCGGTAATCACCTCATGAATCCGGGCGTCGCTTCTGTGAAGATTGTGCAGATCCGGTCCTTCGTCGCCATGCGCGTCGTCACCATGGCAATGCGCGCAATTCATCAAAAACAAATGCCGACCCTGCGTGGCGTCTCCCGCAAGGTCTGGCGGTTTCATCGCAGCCTGAACAGTACTCGCAAACGTCGGAATCGTAACCGATGATTGTGCGAGTCGCACGATTGACGCAACTCCTAACATCCCGGTCAGCACCGCGCCTGAGACGCCGATCGCCACGACAAATGCTTTACCTTCGCTCCAGTTCTTCATTGATCGCCCTCATCTCAACGGCCTAGCAACATTTCGCCGCCGAAAAATCCGGCTGCGCCCACTAAGGAACAGCCGAGTAACATCGTGGCGAGATACAGCGCGAACGCGCGTCTCGAAGGATTGCGGCCAACGAGAAACCGCCACGTAGCCAGTCCGACAATGAGGCTGAAAGCGGGCCATACGAAATAATGGTGCCGCAAAACCGCGCCGCTCCCACCGATTACCCCTTTGGTTAACGCCAATCCCGAAAACACCGCACCGAAGGAACCGAGCGCGCCAAGAATCACCAGCCAGTAACCGATCGCCTTGAACTCGCCGCGCTTTTCAGAGCGCCGGCAAAAAAACGCCAGCGCGTCGAAAAACGCCGCGGCGAAGATGAGTGCTATTGGCAGATGAGTAAGCCCACCGTGGGCGCGTTCCCAAAACAGCGAGTTCATGGTGAAGAAATCCGGTTACCCGCCGTTAGGCGAGCGTATTGTCCACGACCGCGAGGGTATGATTTCCCTCGACATAGTTGATGTCAGTGATTCCGAGGACCGAGCTGAGTCGCGCAGCCTCGACTTTCATCGGCCCAGGTTTCGGCGCGGTGCCAGGCGCAGGTTGCGGGAAGGCGGTGGACATGGCGGTGTGAAACGTGATGTTTCCCTCCATTTTTTTCACCACCTGATGAATGTGTCCGTTCAGCACCGTGACGGATCCGAATCGTTTCAGAAACCCAAGCGCCTGTTCCGCGTCATCGGTCCCCCAGCCCCATTTCGGATAAACCGCCCAGAGCGGGATATGCGCGAACACTACAACAGGCGTGCTCGATGACAGTGGCGCGAGGTCCTTCTTCAACCAGTCGAGTTGTTCGGCGCCGATAACCCCAAGCCCGCCTTCGCGAATGTTCAGCACATTGTTGAGGCCAACGAAGTGCACACCTTTTTTGTCGAAGCTGTACCAGCCCGAACCGAGCGATTGTTTTCCAAAACGCTCTCGATACAGCGCACCGTTGTCGCTGATCACGTCGTGCTCGCCTGGCACGTAGAATATTTTGCCTGTCTTAAGGCTCTTCAGGTTTTGCTCGAGCGCGTCGAATTCTTCCGCCTCGGACAGATGGCTCAAGTCGCCAGTGTGCAGGACAAAGTCCGGCGGAGTTCGCAATGCGTTGATCTTCGTGATCGCTTTTTGCAATGTGCCGATGACATCCTTGTTGGCGTCCTTATTAAAACCGATATGGCTGTCGCTGATTTGCACAAAGCTGAAATCGCCGCCTGCCGTTGGAGCTGTTGCGCCGAGAAGCTTCGACGTGAGCACACCGCCGCTCATCGTCCAAAGCACGCCTGTGCCAGCCCACGCCATGCATTTGAGAAACCCGCGGCGATCGATGCCATCGGGATTATCGTTCTGTAAGATGTAATTGTTGTTTTGGTTCATAATTGTCCTTTCTGACTTCGATGACTACGCCACAGGCGGCGTTATTCCCGAAGGCGACGAATTTTCAGGCGTGGGAATAAAATTCAGACTTTCGCAGTCTTGTTCTTAATGATTGAAAGTAACGATACGTGTTCAGTTTCACCGAGTCCCCTCGCCTGACCGAGTTCGAGCGACAGGTCCTGCCGCATCTCGACGCGGCCTACAACCTGGCGCGATTCCTCATGCGCAACGACCAGGATGCGGAAGACGTTGTGCAGGACGCGGCAGTTCGGGCATTTCGATTTTTCGAAAGTTTTCGCGGCGACAACAGCCGGGCATGGTTTTTAACCATTGTCCGCAACGCCGCCTTCACTGCCATGAAGCGCAATCGTACCGATGAAGAAGACGATCATGTTCGATGAAGAATTGCACGGTGGGCAGATACCGCCGCCGGAGCAGGGCATCGCACTGGATCGTGCCTACGATCGGCAAACCGTGCGCGCCGCAATCGAGCAGTTACCAGCAGAATTCCGGGAGGCGATTACCCTGCGAGAACTGGAGGGAATGTCATATAAAGAGATTGCGGACATCGCCGGCGTTCCGATCGGAACCATCATGTCGCGTCTGGCACGTGCCCGGCGCCAGCTTCAACTGCTTCTAACCAAAAATCATCCGGAGACTAAATGAGCGCCGAACACGAGAAAATCAGCGAGTTGCTCCAAGCCTACGCAGACGGCGAGCTTGATCCGGCAAACGCGCGCGAAGCTGAGAGACACCTCGAAGGTTGCGCGGATTGCCGCCGAACTGAAAAAGCAATTCGCGAATTGCGCGGAGCGCTGACGAGCGAGGCGATCGCATATCGGGCGCCGACCCATTTGCGCAAACGCGTGCGCGCAGCCCTGCGGCAAGAGGTGCGATCGACACACCAAACTTTTTCTCCATGGCTGATGTTTGCAACGGGAGCAGCTTTCGCTGCGGTTCTGGTTACAGCGCTCCTATTCCAAACGACCCGCATGGCGCGTAGCAACACAATCGTTGAACAGGTCGTCGCCAATCATGTGCGCTCGCTTCTGGCAGCGCACCTTGTCGATGTCGTTTCGTCGGATCAGCACACCGTTAAACCGTGGTTCGATGGCAAGATCGATTTCGCGCCTGTCGTGCGCGACCTATCCGCCAATGGTTTTCCGCTCATCGGTGGCCGGCTCGATTATCTGGACGGCAAGACGATCGCCGCGCTTGTGTATCAACGAAACAAGCATCCCATCAATGTATTTATCATGCCTGCACAGACGAATCGAAACTCCTCGCTTACGGCAACAACGCTACGCGGGTACAATGTTCTTTCCTGGACAAACAGCGGGATGAACTATTGGGCGGTGTCCGACTTGAACGTGGCTGAACTACGCAAATTTGCGGACTTATTCGAGCAGTGAATTTGTACGAAGCGCATCTGCCAGTCGTTGATACCGAATCCGCGCAACGATTCTATGTCGAGATCGTGGGATTGCGTTTCGCGCATCGTGATCTTACGCGCGATATCATCTTTCTCTGGGCCGGCGAGAAGAGAAAATCGATGCTCGGTCTCTGGGGTCCGAGCACCACGCTGGGCCGCGAGTTTCATAAAAGCCACATCGCATTTCAGGTTTCGCTGGGAGAACTGTTCGCCGCCGGCAAACGACTAAGTGAGGCAGGAATTCAGACTCGGAATTTTATTGGCAAAGAAACGACTGAGCCGTCGGTGATCGGATGGATGCCGTCCGCTCAGTTGTACTTCGAAGATCGCGACGGACACTCACTGGAGTTTATCGCCCTTCTGAACGAACCAACTGAGCCCGGCTTTGTCGGTTCGCTATCCGAATGGAAGCAGCGCAGCCATGCAGAGTGATGATACCCCTCTACGCGCAAAGTTTTGCTCAGCTTTTTGGCGGCCACTGCACGCCAGCCAATTCCGTGGGTAACTGCTTTGGGTCTTCCGGATAAATCAGCGACATATCGGGCTTGATCTTTGCGTTCGGCAAAAATTCAGTCTCCTCCGGCGCACCCACGATGAGCCAGAGCACTTCTGTTTCGGTGTCGTTAAATACCTGACGGAGTTCCTCTGGTCCAACGAGCACGCCACCATATCTCGGTACCGTCAGCGTTTTGTCGCCTACGCGGATTCGTCCGACTCCCTCCAGAACGAAATAGAATTCTTCCGAGCGAATGTGTTTGTGAAACGTGCTCGCGCTGTTGGGTGGCAATCGCCAGAGACGCGCTCCGAGATTTTCGCTCTTCGTTCTTTCAAGAAAATCCGCGTTCGGGATTTTCATTATATTAGAGGGACGCCAATGGAGTTCGTCCGGCGTTATGAGAAAATAACCTTCAACGGCTTTCATTTTAGAATAGTTGATCAAGTGTAAGCTCTGCGCACGCGCCCTGACTATAGCCGCGATACCTAATTGGACATTCATCAATCACAGGGTTCAAACAGCAAAGGGCGCTGTAGTGTGCGCTGTCCTCAGCGCATCCAAGACTTCGGTTCGGTCCTCCGCTGAGACAGCGGACTCTACAGTTCTGTAGCGGCGCTATCAGAGCGCCGATCGGATGGCAGTGAATCGGCGGTCAGAGACAGCCGCTACAGATCGCAAAGCGGAGGCAATTTGCGGTGGCAACGGCCGCCTTTACAGTTTCGCTTCTGTGAAGCGCTGGTGGCCAATTCTTATTATCGTTCTGCTTCTGCTCGTCGGAGTCGTGGCGCTGCAGATCGATTGGAATTGGAAGCGAAAACTTTCGCCGCGCGGTGGGCGTCCTTTTTTTACTCGAGTGGAATTGGCGAGTGCCGTCGTTCCAGCAATTCGATGACAAGTGGCGCGATGATGCGCTCGGCGGTGTTGAGGAGAACGGCACGCTTGGCGGCGAAGGCTGCGCAGTCGCGGCTGCGGCAATGGTATTCAAGTTTTACGGGATCGACGTCGATCCGCAGCAGTTAAACTGGTTTCTTACGGGCGTGGGGGATTACACGGACCAGGGCTGGCTTTATTGGGATCGCGCGGCGTGGTTCGCGCCCGATCGCGTACGGCACGTGTACGAAGACCTCCCCTCCTATCAACTGATCGATTCGAACCTCGCACACGGAAATCCCGTGATCGTGCGCGTGCGTTTGGCCAACGGCATCACGCATTTTGTGGTGATCGCAGGGAAAGACGGATTCGATTATCTGATCCGCGATCCCGGCGCCGGCTCTGCGAAAGGTCTCTATCCATTGCGCGAACTGGGCAGCGACATCGAGGCGCTGCGATTTTACCAGCCGATCTCAAGTGCAAATTCGCAGCTTGCCGCAAACGCTGAGTGCGAAAATAGCTTCTTTCAGCTTCACCGAGACTGAGAGGAGAGAACTGAGCCTTACGTTATTTCGGTTCCCTACTCAATCTCGGCGGCTCCAAACCGTTCCGGTATATTTGCCTGTGCGATATCTTGACTTTGACCCGATCGTTCTCTCGCAATTTCTCCCATTGCCCTTGATCGGCTGGGACTTGGATTGTGCGACCGGTATGAGCATTCGAACTTTACCAGCCACTGTTCGGCGCTATTTACCGCACGCGGATCGCGGCTGGTGCCGCGCACCTCCGGTTTCATCACGTATCCATCAACTGCGATTTCATCGTCCGCCATCGGACGAATCTGTCGCCTCCGGAGTGGTCGCGGATTGAGCATTCGGCGTTTCCTTACGTTGGCAGCGCGGCATCGATATGCTCCTTCGAAAGCACCACCGCTTCGCCGCGTTTCTTTTCGCAGCCGATCATTAGCACCATGATAGCAAAGCTGAATATAATTGACTTCTTCATCTTAAACTTTTCAGCGACGATCCCGATTGCTGCTTGTTCGTCGTTGCCCGGGATGTAGCATGGCCATGTTTCTGACGCGCCGAGAAGGAGGGTGAATTATGGGTGTCATGTTGCAAGCCTTTTATTGGGATTGTCCCCGAGCGGAAAATTGCGAACACCAATGGTGGACCTTCATCAAATCGCGACTCCCGGCGATCGCGCAGGCGGGTTTCACGGCGTTGTGGCTACCGCCAGCAAACAAGGCAGCGAGCTGGAAGTCGATGGGCTACGATCCCTACGATTATTACGATCTCGGCGAGTTCGATCAGAAAGGCGGCGTTCCCACATGGTTCGGTTCCAAAGTTGAGTTGCTCGACCTGATCGAGTCTGCGCACGCGCTCGGATTGCAGGTCTATGCCGACCTCGTGTTCAATCACAACAGCGGCGCCGATGCGCAGGAATCCAATCCGATCGACGGACAATCGCGCTGGACAAAGTTTTCTCCGAAGAGCGGCAAATTTCCCCGCGATTGGAAATGTTTTCATCCCAGCCAGTATGAGACCTGGGACGGCGCGACATTCGGCGATATGCCGGATCTCTGTCATCGCACGCCTTTTGTTTATACCGAGCTCATCAATTATGCCCGCTGGCTGCTGGAAGAAATCGGTTTCGATGGATTCCGCTACGACATGGTCAAAGGGTACGGCGGCTGGATGGTTCGTTCGATCCAAGAACTGCGTGCACTGCGCAACGGAATCAGCTTCAAACCTTATGCCGTTGGTGAATGCTGGGACAGCGAACGCACAATTGACGATTGGCTCGACGAAGCCAACGCGTGGTCGGACAATCCGGTCGGTGCATTTGATTTTCCATTGCGCTGGCGCCTCCGGGATTTGTGCGACAGCTACGGATTCAGCCTGCGCAATCTGGGCGACAGCGGAGTTCTGACGTGGGATCGCCCCGCCCAGGCGGTCACTTTCGTGGAGAATCACGATGTGGTACGCGACAGCCCCATCATCAACGACAAGCTGCTGGCCTACGCATTCATTCTCGCTCACGAAGGCTATCCGTGTGTTTTCTGGCAGGATTATTTCAACTGGGACCTCGCTCAGCCGGGCAATCAAAGCGGCATCGACGCGCTGGTGAAAGTTCACGAGCAAAATGCCGCTGGCCCGGCGCGCGTGCTTTCCGCTGACGATGACCTCTATGTCATGCAACGCTCCGGCAACGGCGAGCAAAGCGGATTGATATTTGTCTTAAATAACCGCAGCACCTGGAATGGGGCGTGGGTCCAAACGCGCTGGAACAATACACAACTGGTTCCCGCAGCCTGGCGCGGACGCGATGATATCGGCGTGCCGCAGGAAAAATGGACTAACGAGTTGGGGTGGGTCGATCTCTGGGCGCCGCCGCGCGGCTATGTCTTCTATCTACCCGCGTAAATCCACCAGCATTCTTCACCTGAAATAGCACTCAGAGACTTGGACTCCTATACGACGGTCGGAAAAATACCGATGAAAATTTCAGGGCCAAATTTTCGAGGAAACTTTTGCGCCCGCGCTCTAGGCTGGTAAATTCCAATTGTCGGCGAACTGATCGCCGATTTGAAGGGAAACTTGGAACCAAGGGACGGTTCGAGCTGGCGGCTTTGGTTTTCCCGTCGGGAAGAGTCGATGAGTCGCCGGTCCAGGTCGAGCAGCCGGTTCTCGCCGAGCGGCAGTCCTTGCGGACCGTTCCGCAGATAGAAAGGAAATTAAATAAATGAACAAGCTAACTTCGATCGCAGCAACTAGCTGTCTGGCCCTGAGTTTGAGCGTCGCGCCTGTTCTGGCGCAGCCCAATAATCCTCAGCAGACGAATCCGAACACCGGAACGCAGTGGAACACTCAGACAAATGCTGCCGCACAGAGGAATACGAGCGCACAAACGAACATCAATCAGTTCAAAGGTCAGCTCGTGCGCAGCGACAAACTCCTGGGTGCAACTGTTTACGATGCGAGCGGGAAGGATATCGGTGAGATTCGGGATGTCGTGTTCGACGAAAATAAGGGCGGTATGAGCCGCGCGGTTTTGTCGATTGGCGATTACCTCGGAATCGGAAACGATCAATTGACTCCGGTCGAATGGAACAAAATGTCGGTGACGCGTCAGTCCGACGACACGATGAAGTTCGCAGTTACCGCCGACAAGGCTCAGTTGAAAAACGAGCGCAGTTTTTCCGAGAATAACTGGCCTGACTTTACGAATGGCTGGAAAAACGAGAAAACCGCCGGAGTGAAGCTCGTCCGCATGAGTGAGGCGAAAAATGCCAAGCTATTCGATCAAAGTGGAAATCAGATCGGGGAAATCCAAAACCTGATGTTCGAGACGGAAAACGGCAAAGTTGCCTACGCCGTGGTTTCGTTCTCAGACGACTACGTCAACAAGGGCGATCGCCTGACAATGATGCCGTGGGCGTTGGTCCGGCAAAGCAAGACCGACACGCCGGGTTATGTTCTTCATGCAAGTAAGTCGCAGGTAGAGAACGCCGTTTACTTCGAACCTGATGCGTGGCCAAACGTTAACGACGTCGCCTGGAACAAAAAAGTGTACGACCATTACGGAGTAACACCTTATTATTGGACCGGTAGCTGATCGGTTTCACGTTAACCAAGGCAGTAAGAAAAGGCGGCAGTGCCTTCCGGGCGCGCCGCCTTTTTTACTGCGTGCCGCAAAAACGCTGGTCTTGCTCGGGGCCATGGCTGGAGGTCGTCACCACAAAGAACACACACCAACTTCTACTGCGTCTAACGAAATGTATGAACGCGTAGACGGCGTGCATTCCTCGGCAGGCTGCACTAGATTACTGGTGGGTGTTCGGGAATGCATTTCGCGACCGAATTCTGGTTGGCTCGGTTTTGCTTTCAGCACGCGCTCGGAGGCATTTATCTGATCGCGTTTTTGATCGCCGCTAATCAGTTTATTCCATTGTTAGGCAAACGGGGTCTGCAGCCGGTCGGGCGTTTTGTGCGTCACATTCCATTTCGCCGCGCGCCAAGCCTGTTTTACATCAATTGCGCCGATCGCTTTATCACAACAACAATCTGGTGCGGGGTCGCATTGTCGATTTTCGCGGTGACCGGCTTCTCCGAATCATTTGGACTCGCTGTCTCGATGATTACGTGGGCATTGCTATGGATACTTTATCTGTCGCTGGTCAATGTCGGTCAGACGTTCTACGGATTTGGTTGGGAAACGATGCTGTGCGAGACCGGTTTTCTCGCGATTTTTCTCGGTTCAGCAAACAGCCGTGCACCAGTCCTCGTCATGTGGCTGATCGTGTGGGTGCTTTTCCGCACGATGTTTGGCGCAGGCATGATCAAGATGCGCTCAGATCCCTGCTGGCGTGATCTGACCTGCCTCTTTTACCACTACGAAACCCAGCCGTTACCCAATCCACTCAGCTGGTATTTACATCATTCGCCGCGGTGGACGCAAAAGGCGGGGGTGCTGTTCACTCATTTTGCTCAGCTCGTGGTGCCGTGGTTCTACTTCGCCCCGGCGCCGCTCTGCTACTGGGCGGGCGGAATCACCATTCTATTTCAGATTACACTGATCCTGAGCGGCAATCTCTCCTGGCTGAATTACATCACCATCGTGCTCTGTATCCCCTGTTTCGACGACCGATTCCTCGCACACCTGCTTTCAATCCCCCACTCTGTGCCGGCCCAGTTGACTCTGCCGCACGCGATCGCCGTGTGCGCGGTCACAGTGATCGTGCTTGCATTAAGCTGGCGGCCGGCGCGCAACCTCTTCTCGCATCGCCAACTCATGAATGCGAGCTTCGAGCCGTTGCACCTGGTCAACACTTATGGCGCCTTCGGCGCTGTGACCCGCGAGCGATTTGAGGTCATCATCAAGGGGACTGACGCGGAATTCCTCGATGATTCCGTTGAATGGCGCGAATACGAGTTCAAAGGCAAACCCGGAGACGTCAACCGGCGGCCATGCATTGTATCGCCGTATCATTGGAGACTCGACTGGCAAATGTGGTTCGCTGCCATGTCGCGGCCTGAGTTTCATCCCTGGATTTTTGCCCTTGTGCAACGACTTCTCGAAGGTGAAGAAAGAATTCTTGGCCTGATTGCGCGCAACCCTTTTCCGAACGCCCCGCCAAAATTCATCCGCGCGGACTGGTATCGCTACCGCTTCACCACACCCGGCGAGCACGGTTGGTGGACGCGCACGTATGTGGCGGAATATCTCCCGGCGATGGCTCTGCACGAGCACGCCAGGCCGCAAGCCTGAGAATTAGCCGCCGCCATCAATTCCATCGCGGATCGGGCAGGCCGCCTTTCAGGTGGAAACGTGCAACTTCCATCTGGCCGCGGATTCCCGGAACCAGCATGAGCACGCCCGTGTCGGCCTCTTCAAAATAAAAGAACAACACAATCCGCCCATCGGCTTGAGCATTGCCGTGCACGAACTTGTGTTCGCGCAAATACGATACGAGCGGGTTTTCCACTTCCACGCCTCGTCCCATCGCCTTCGACACGACAATATTCAGGACCGCCACGAGGTGTGACATCTGTTGCGGTTCGGATGCGCGGACAAATGCTACGTCGCCGGCAAATTCTTCAAGGAAATAGTTCACTGCGCGCTCGTAATCGGTCGGATCTAACATCCGTTCGCGCAGCACGCCAAGGTGATGCGGAAAATTCTGGGAAGCGGAATTCATGCCCGTCTATGGCACGAGAAAAATCTTTCTGGTGTATGGATCTCTCACCGGGGATCCCGGTGCAAAAGCGCGTACATCGATGTAACCGCCGTCCGGCAAATAAGGGCTCGTCACCATTCCTTTCTGCCCGGAAACCGGGATTCCATAGGGCAGATCGCCTTTCGCCTTGTCGGGAGGCGCGGCTGACGCCCGCATCACGGTGATGGTGGGCTTAGCTTTCTCTTCTTGAGCAACCACCGTGGGCTGTTCGATCGGAGTTGGAGACGCCTCGGCAACATTAGACCGTGACGAAGTCGTTCGCCGCCCGGAACGCTTTGTCGTCCGTTTTTTGGTGTGATCCGGCTCATGCTGAGGCTCGAAAGATTTCGAAATCGATCGCCCGACTTTCTTGAAAAAATCTCCCACCGGATCGGCTTTCAGGCGATCTCCGCTAAAAAAGAACAGCATCGCAACCGGCAAAAACAGCCAGCGCGAGCGAACGAGATAATTACTCAAATTATTGGCGTCCAACGTAAAAGCGGATTTTCCGTGAAGATTGAAACCAAAGAAAAGAAAAAAAGTTTTTCGTTAGTTTTCGCACGATTGGCCTTGAGATACGATCGATTCCTTTTCCCGCTGTCACTGGCGTTCCTGCCCGCGCCTGTCAGAAGGGATAATGCAAACGAACAAGGTGCGGCACATCGCCAGCCGAAACGATAAGGATTTCACTATAATCGTCTTCGGGAATGCTAATCGGTTTCGTGATCCCGAGCGCTTTGATCAAGCCGGGAATCGTGTTGCCATGTCCCACCACCAGAGCGTTGCCGTTTACTCCGCGTAATTTCGATACAAGTCCGGATAGATCACTCGCTGGGATCACCGTGGGACTAACGCCTGCCGCTTTCGCCGTTGGCTTTGCTGTTTCCTGGGTGCGTTTGAATTCGGTAACGAATACGTTCGTGATCTGCGAATCCTTTAAAATATGTGCGAGCGCCTCCGCGCGTTTTTCACCCGCAACGGACAAATCGGGATCATTACCGCCAGTAGTCGCCTTCTCCGCGTGACGGACGATGAAAATGTAAGGCGCAGCGTCGGCGATTGGCGCCAGTAACAATGAAATCGAAAGGATTAAGGCGCGATATCTCATGCTTAAAAAACCGAACGCAAAAAGTCCAGGGATCGAAACGGGAAGGAACTATCTATATCGCGAGCGGTGCCTTGCCTGGTCCCACTGAAATACGATCTTGGTGAGATTTTTCGTCGAAAGACGCGGGATCATCATGGTTTACGGCCGCGACTCACTTGTCGCCCGTGATTTTTCGCTGCAAAGTCGCACTCCGACACAAACCACATGGACGCAAATTCGGTAACGCCAGATGCAATTCTGCAAACTGCATTCGGCTTCTGGAACTCCAAAGTCCTGCTGACTGCGATCACGTTCGATCTCTTTACCACGCTCGGACAGCGCCGGCTCACGGGCGGGCAGCTCGGAAAAGAACTCAAATTGCATCCGCGTGGCATCGCGGATTTCCTTGACGCACTTGTGGCAATGAAATTTCTCCAGCGCGACGGCGATGGACCGGAGGCAAAATATTTCAACACGCCCGCCGCCGCTCTCTATCTCGATCGGCGAAGCCCTCGTTTTGTCGGAGGAATTTTGGAAATGCTAAACGCACGGCTGTTCAAGTACTGGAACGATTTGCCCGAAGCGCTTCGCACAGGCCAGCCGCAAAACGAAACCAAGCACGGCGGCAAAGGAATTTTCGAGGAATTGTACGGCGACCCGGCGAAACTCGAGCAGTTCCTGAACGCGATGACTGGGTTATCGCGCATCAACTTCGATGCGCTCGCCGACAAGTTCGATTTCTCCCGTTACGGCACGCTATGCGATGTCGGTGGTGCAACCGGTTTGCTCTGCATCGAGGTAGCGAAGAAACATCCGAACATCGCTTGCATCAGCTTCGACCTGCCGCCCGTCGAACCGGTGGCGAAAAAGCATATCGCCGCAGCGGGTTTGACCGATCGGATTCGCACTGCAACCGGCAATTTCTTTCAGGACCCGCTCCCGAAAGCAGACGTAATCACCATGGGAATGATTTTGCACGACTGGAATCTGGACAAAAAGATGCAACTCATTCGCGCAGCGTACGAGGCGCTCCCGGACGGCGGCGCATTCATCGCAGTGGAAGCCTTGATCGATAATGCCCGGCGCGAAAATGTTTTCGGCTTGCTGATGTCCCTCAACATGTTGATTGAATTCGGCGACGCCTTCGATTATTCGGCCGCGGATTTCGAGAAATGGTGCCGCCAAATCGGCTTCAAACGGTTCGAAGTGCTCCATCTCGCCGGCCCATCCAGCGCTGCAGTCGCTTATAAATGAAGAAAAAATAGACGCGGACTGAGGAAGCGGATATGAGGCGCGCCTTTTGTGACCAAAGGAAGCGCTGCATCTAATTTTTTTTGACAGACAGACTCCCGGTCAATATATATGGCATTGCCATATATGTTATCGCCAGTCCCAGATCGCGAACTTAAAAAAGGCAGCGCCGAATTGATGATTCTGGCTCTCCTGGAAGATCGTGCACGGCACGGATACGAAATTGGACAGCTCATCGATTTGCGTTCGCGTGGTGCAATTCGATTCAACGTCGCTTCCCTTTACCGTTGCTCTATCGCCTTGAGAAACGGAATTGGATTAAGGGCCGCTGGATTGAAAAGCCAGGTCAACGCCGCCGCCGCTACTATCGCCTGACGGCTTCTGGCAAGAAGGTGCTTTTAAAGCAGCGCGCCGGCTGGCGTGAGTTCGTCGAAGCCATCAACCTGATCACCGGGATTCAACATGCCTGATTTTAAAGCAGAGATCAGGCGGCACCTGTCGGAACTCGGTTTGCCTCCGATCCGGGAGGCGGAAATTCTTGAAGAACTGTCGCAGCACCTGGAACAGGAATATGACCGCGCGCTGAGCGGCGGCGCGTCCGAAGAGGAAGCAGCGCCGCAGGGCATTGGAAGAATTGAACACGCCTGATCTGTTTCGCAGCGAATTGAGCGAAGTTGAGCATCGCGTCTCGCAGGAGCCGATCACTTCGGGAACGCGAGAAAAGATCAATATATTTGCGGATCTCGGGCAGGATGTGCGTTACGCGCTGCGCATGCTGGTGAAAAATCCAGCATTCACGGCTGTTGCTGTTATCGCACTGGCACTGGGGATCGGTGCCAATACTGCAATCTTTAGCGTTGTTAACGCCGTGCTGTTGCGGCCGTTACCGTTCAAAAATCCTGGACAACTCGTGATGGTGTGGGAGAACGCCGCGCACCTCGGATTTCCGAAAGATACGCCGTCGCCCGCGAACTTCCTCGATTGGCAGAAGCAAGCTCAATCCTTTGCTGGAATGGCAGCGACGGCCGAGCGCAGTTTCAATCTGACCGGTCTGGGCGAGCCTGAACGGCTCGAGGGACGGCGTGTTTCCGCAAATCTTTTCGACTTGTTAGGAGTACGGGTACTCGTTGGGCGCACGTTCGTGACGGATGACGACCGACCGGGAACACACGTCGTGCTTTTGAGTTACTCACTCTGGCAGCGGCGTTTCGGCTCGGATCCGAGCGTCATTGGCCAGGCATTGAGCCTGAACGGTGAAAGCTACACGGTCGTGGGAGTAATGCCGCGCCTGGTTCAACTACCTGGCTACTCGAGTCGCAATGATCAGCTCTGGGTGCCGATCGCATTTTCACAGGAGGAAGCATCGCAGCGTGGCAACCATTTTCTCGAAGTTATCGCTCGTCTCAAACCGGGCATCACTCTCAAGCAGGCCCAGGCAGAGATGGAAACAATCGCCGCGAGGCTCGCCGGGGCATATCCGGTTTACAACATGCGAAGAGGCGCGGTCGTCGTCCCACTTCACGAACAAGTGGTTGGCGACATCAAACCGGCGCTCCTCGTTTTGCTGGGTTCTGTTGGATTCGTGCTCCTGATTGCCTGCGCCAACGTCGCCAATCTGCTGCTTGCCCGTGCTGCTGTCCGCCAAAAAGAGATTGCTCTGCGGTTGGCCATCGGCGCAAGTCGCGCGCGCCTGACGCGTCAGTTCCTAACTGAGAGTGTGTTGCTCGCAATCTTCGGCGCCGGATTCGGTTTGCTCCTCGCATTCGCCGGCATTCGCATTCTTAGAACGTTCATTCCTTCGACAATTTCACAGGTCCAAACCATCAACATTGATGGCACTGTGTTGATCTTCACAGTGCTCGTCGCAGTGTTGACCGGGATTGCATTCGGTCTGGCACCCGCCATCCACGGATCGCACTTAAATCTAAACGACACGCTCAAGGAAGGTAGCCGCGACTCCACTGGCGGCATCAAGGGACATCGAGCTCGAGCGTTGTTAGTGATCGGCGAGGTCGCCATTTCATTCGTGCTACTGATCGCAGCCGGACTGTTGATCAACAGCTTTTTGCACCTGCGAAAACTCGATCTCGGGTTCCGCCCCGATCACCTGCTGACGATGAAGGTTGATCTGTCAGAGGTAAAATATCCCGATCGCGAACGGCGCGCCGCATTTTTTGATGAAGTGATTCGGCGCGTTCGCACGTTGCCTGGCGTGCAATCAGCCGCTGTGGCTGGCAATCTGCCGCTTACATATAACGGCGATTCCATGACTATCAGTGTGGAAGGATTACCGGACCCACCTCCGGACCAGCAACCGGATGTAATCTACCGTGTGATCGGACCGGCCTACTTCCGAACAATGGGTATTCCAATCGTGCGCGGCCGCGACTTTACGGATGAGGACAAAGCTGATTCCAAGGACGTGGTCATCATTAGCGAAAAAACCGCCCAGCATTTCTGGCCGGGGCAGGACCCGATCGGCAAACGGTTGAAACCAGGTTCAAGCAGGTCAAACGGACCGTGGCGCGAAGTAATTGGAATCGTGAAAGACGTCCACCAAAACGATCTCATAGCCGCGCCGAAGATGGAGATGTACTTAGATTACCGGCAACTGAAGAGTATTCCGGCTAACGCCCTTGTGGTGCGGACAAGTATCGAACCGATGAGCATCGCCAGGTCTGTGCGCAATACCATTTGGTCGGTCGACAAGGACCAAAGCGTCGCAGACATCGATACGATGGAGCACATCGTGGCTCAGGCAGTCGCAAGGCAACGTTTCAGCATGTTGTTGTTAGGCTTTTTCGCCACAATCGCGCTGCTGTTGGCCTCGATTGGAATCTACGGCGTAATCAGCTACTCAGTCGCGCAGCGGACACGCGAAATCGGTATTCGCATCGCGCTTGGGGCGCGGCGTGCTGACGTTTTGAAAATGACCATAAAGGAGGCATTAAAACTCGTCGGTATGGGCATGATGATCGGGTTAGTGGTGGCACTTCTTCTGACGCGAGTCATCGCAACGTTGCTATACGGCATCAGCGCCAGTGATCCATCTACATTTGTTGCCATTTCACTGGTGCTCCTCGTAGTCGCCATCGTCGCGAGCTATGTCCCGGCGCTGCGCGCAACGAAGGTCGACCCGGTCGTTGCCTTGCGCGCGCAATAACTGTCGCGTTACCGAACTCAATCTCCACGAATCGTCTCCGCAGGGATTCGGTGCGATAGGCAAAGATGCGCTCCACATCCGGGCGCACCACGAGTTTGTGTAAAAGCCAATCAAAGGGAAGAGAGTACCGGACATCGTCACGCACAAATGTACCTCCGTTGCGCGCTTCGAAGTTGTGCTCATGGATCCACAGCCGGTACGGACCGCGGATTTGTTCATCCACGAAGCGGTGCGGCGGCTCCCAGGCCGTGATTTTGCTCTGCCATCGAACGGGAAATCCACGAATCCGAAGGCGGTAATTGAGTAATTCCCCTACCCCAATCTCAATGGGCCCGGGCATGACCATCTGAAAATTCAGCCACGGTGGCGTAATGGAGTCGAGATTGGCTGGATCGGCAAAGAATGCGAACACTTCCTCCAGCGGGCGGGGCAGCCAAATTTCGCTTTTGAATTCGTGAATGCGCATCAGGCAGTTCGAGTGGATGCGGCGTGGGTTTTCAAAGTTAAACCATGTCAGGTCGGTTTTGTCGCCCGTGTTTTGAAGGTTTGGTTTCCTTCTCTCATTGGGTATGATCGAGGGATGTTTCGGACCATCAGTTTGTTTCTCGCTTTAGCTACGACCGTTTTCGCCCAAAATTCAGCCAAGGATCAAGCAGAGGTCTGGCAGTTGGAGAAGGCGTATTGGGAATACGTAAAGAGCAATGACCTTGCAAAGTACCGGGCACTTTGGAACGAGAACTTCCTCGGTTGGCCATATGTGAGTTCGACGCCGGTGCGGAAGGATCACATCACTGATTGGATCACGGCGAACACCTCAAGAGGCATCAAGCTTCAATCGTATTCAATCGAGCAACTCGGGATTCAAGCGACCGGCGATGTGGTGATCGATCATTATCGAGTCAAGTTTACGTGGGCTAACAAAGATGGAGCTGAAACAAAGGTGAACACAATGCGGATCACGCATACGTGGATTCGCACAGACGGCACGTGGCAAATTCTCGGCGGCATGTCCGCGCCCGTGAACAAGGACGGTAAATAGGCACTCGCCGCTCGCCTGCCCTGGCGGAGACTTAGGCGAAGACGAATCACAACCGTAGAATGAGTAGCGTCGTGTTTCTCCGCGCAGTGAACGTTGGCGGAGCCAATCGCTGCCGGCCGGCAATGATCGCAAAGGAGATGGCACAGTTCGGGGTCATCAACATCGGCGCCGTCGGCACATTCGTGGTGCGCAAGAATATGAGCGAATCGGTTCTGCGTCAGGCGATCGCGAAAAAGCTTCCGTTCAAATGCGAAATCATGATCTGTCCCGCCCGTGACATCATCAAACTCGCATCAGGCGATCCATTCAAAGGTCAAGCCTCAGGTCCGGACATCACGCGCTTCGTGAACGTACTAGCCAAACCAATTCGGAATGTTCATTCCAACTCGAATCAAACATCAACCATCAAACCTCAAACATCCCAACTGCCTCCCCTGCCTCTCAGCTTGCCGTCCGAAGACAACTGGCTGCTGAAGATCGTTGCGATTCAAAACCGATTCATGCTCGGTCTTTATCGCCGTGAGATGAAGGCGATCGGCTACCTCGGAAAAATCGAAAAGCTTTTCGGTGTCCGCGCGACAACGCGCAATTGGAACACGATCGAGAAGGTGGTGAAGGTGCTGGGACAGGATTTACAGCGTTAAGTTGGATCAATCGAGAATGTTTCCGGAACCAGCAGCCGAAACCAAGCGAGAGTAACATTTCTGCTTTTCATGTTTTCCTAAACAATACTTTCACCCATGAGCTTCCTGGATCTAAATCAGTTGCCGTTCGTCGGAATGTCGTACGATTTTGTCGGTGAGAATCACGGCGCGCCGTTCTCCGCCTACATCGTAAACGCAAAGCCCGGTCAGGGCCCGCCGCTACACACGCACCCATACGTCGAAGTCGCATTTACAATTGAAGGCCGGGCTACAATTACGGTCGGCAACGATACGCACGAAGTGAAGGCTGGCGGCATTGTTGTGATTCCCGCGAACACGCCGCACCGTTTCGTTAATTCGGGCACAGCAATCCTGCGGCAAATCGACATCCACGCGAGTCCACGATTCGTTCAGACAAATCTGGCGTAAAGTCGTCGCCAATCCGGCGTCCATGTACGAAACGCCGCATTGAAGTCCTTTGCGCGACCAAATACAGTCGCCTGCGAAACCCCAACTTTACCATGGCACACACTCCTCTTGCTAAACTCCTTCGCCACGCCGCAGCGACGGCGGCCCGCTCCGACAGGCATGGCGTAACAACAGACGATTCTTCCACTTCACGTCGTAAGTTTATTCGCACGATTTCCACGGCCACAGCGGGACTGGCGTTGTCGCCGTCGCTGTTCGGTGCAACACGAATCGCAACCAGCGCGCGGGTCGCTGTGATTGGCGCGGGTCTGGCCGGATTAACCTGCGCTTATCGTCTGAAAAGAAGCGGCATCACCGCCACGCTTTATGAAGCAAACACGCGCATTGGCGGCCGTTGCTGGACTCGACGCACTGATTTCGCGCAAGGACAAATTGCAGAACATGGCGGCGAATTGATTGATCAAGGACATACAACGATACGCCATCTTGCACAGGAACTTGATCTGCCACTGGATAATTTGCTTGCCGCCGAACCAAATGGTTCGACCATCGCCCTCTACTTCGACGGTGCGGCCTATTCCTATCGCGATGCCGTTCGTGATTTGAAGCGAATCTGGCAACCGCTTCATCGTGATCTGATTGAAGCGGGCTATCCCACGCTTTATAACAATTACACCACCCGGGGCGCGCAGCTCGATCAGATGTCAGTCATCGACTGGATCAATCAGACTGTTCCCGGCGGGTTGGCCTCGCCTCTTGGCCAGTTGCTCGACGTGGCTTACAACATCGAGTACGGCGCCGAATCCAATGTTCAGAGCGCGCTCAATCTCATTTATTTGCTCGGGTACAATGCTCCCGGTCAGTTCACACTTTTTGGCCAGTCCAACGAAAAGTATCATGTCCGCGGCGGGAACGATCAGATTGTCACGCGGCTCGCCAACTTGTTAGGCAACCAGATCATAACTGGTCAGGCTCTCGTGGCTCTACGCCAAAATCCCGATGGCACATACACGCTCACGTTTCAGATGAACGATCAATTTACTGATGTAACCGCTGACCACGTCGTGCTGGCATTGCCATTTTCGATCCTGAGGAACTCGGTCGATCTCACACAAGCCGGATTCAGTCAGCTCAAAATGATCGCGATCCAGGAACTGGCGATGGGTTCCAACTCGAAGCTTAACGTCCAGTTCAACTCCCGTCTGTGGGGTGCCCTCCATTGCAATGGCGAGACTTATTCCGATCGCGGTTATCAAGCGACCTGGGACGTCACGCGCGCCCAATCCGGAGCCAGCGGCATCCTCGTTGATTACTCCGGCGGCCTGGTCGCCGATACCTTTGGGACCGGCACTCCCGAGGAACACGCCGCGGCGTTCCTCGCACAGATCGAGCCGGTGCTCCCCGGGTTGAGCTCGCAATGGAATGGCCTTGCCACGGTGGATTGGTGGGCGGGTAATCCTTACACCCGCGGCAGCTACAGCTACTGGCAGGTCGGTCAATACACCCGCTTTGCCGGGGTCGAAGGTGAGCCTCAAGGTAACGTCCATTTCTGCGGCGAACACACTTCCATCGACTCTCAGGGTTATCTGGAAGGCGCGGTAGAAACAGGCCAGCGCGCTGCGAGCGAGATTATTACTGCTTTGCGATAGGTCACAGTCATCGGTGTGTAAGCATAAAGATTACAAAGCACAGAGAGTGCGTTTCGGGTACCGCGTAGTGGCTACGCAATCTCAATCAAAACCAGTTGCTTACCTTGTGAAGAGGCAACCTGCTAGACTCGCCACCGAATGAAAACAAGCAGGATCGAAGCGTTCAGCGACGGCGTACTAGCAATCATCATCACAATCATGGTGCTGGAAATGAAGGTACCCCACTCGGTTGATCTCGCGGGGTTGAAACCAATAATGCCAGTGTTCTTGAGCTATGTGCTTAGTTTTATCTATCTTGGTATTTATTGGAATAACCATCATCATTTGTTCCAAGCCACAGAGCAGGTTAGCGGAGGAATTCTCTGGGCAAACCTGTACTTGTTATTTTGGTTGTCGCTCTTCCCCTTTACCACCGGTTGGATGGGTGAGAATGGTTTCGCTTCCACGCCGACCGCCGTCTATGGCTTCGTCCTACTGATGGCAGCTATCGCTTATTATATTCTCCAGCGCGCCATAATTGCCAGGGAAGGTCGTGATTCCCTTCTGGCGCGGGCAATTGGCAGGGATTGGAAAGGGAAACTTTCTCCTGCGCTTTATCTCGCCGCTATTCCACTCGCGTTTGTCAGTAGATGGATCGCGAGCGGACTTTACGTGTTGGTGGCGCTTCTCTGGTTGATTCCCGACCGTCGAATCGAACGGAAGCTTGAGAACCGCGAAGCGTAAGCCAGAGGCGGAATCCGGTTCGATCGCAAGCGCTGCTACAGCACCTGACGAATGGGCCGGAACAGGATGTTAACAGTGCCGGTTAATCCTGGCCTGATCAGTGTCATCAGCCCCCACCGGGTTGCACCGTTAGGCCAGCTGATACCGCTCACAGCAACCGTTTCAAATCAGACTTGGAAATGTTTCCCGCAAGGAAATAGATTTTGCCACCGCGACGCCACGCAGCAGTTGTGACGCCCTGCTGAGACCCGAAAAGTGGAGTGGCACTCAGCGATACTCGCGGTAAATCAGACTTATTGACCACAAATACATCAACATGTTTATCGTCGAATATCAGGCACAGCAACGTAACCCGGTGTCCATGCCACTCCAAAACCTTGCATCCCATGATGTCCTTGTCGGCCAGGCGCGGTGGCAGAGCAAAATCCTGATGTCCACCATTTTCGACCAACCATTGTTTAAGCTCGTTGGCATCAAGTCCCCACACATCGAGGTGGTCCCTCTCATTGAGGGATGCCTCGATCATCGCCCCTCGAAATGATGCGAACTCCGCCTTGCCGCTCCTGCGCGGCAACAATAGGCTGGCGGCAAGAATGAGCAGTGCGATCGACGCTGCAGCAGCGATCCACGCTGGCCTACTCCACCACGGCCGGGGACGAATCACCTTCCGCGCCAGCAGCAGTCGAGCTTTCAAATCAGACGGCACCGGTACGGTCTGAATTCGCCCGGCAATGGCCGCATCCAGCGCCTGCTCCTGTGCGAACCAGTGGGACAGTTCGGGATCGTTCCGAACCAACGCAAGAGCTTCTTCAAACTGCGGCTCGCGAGCATCCGCGCCACTCGGGCGGTAAGCGTGAAGAATAAATTGGGCTTCTTCTCGGGTCATATCACTTGGATTGAGCTTGGCGAAGATTCATTGAAATACAGTTTGATCGATTCCGTTGCTGAGCTCCAGCTGCCAAATGATCGCGAAGAGCAGCCTTGCCTCGTGATAGGCGGGACATGACCGTGCCGATCGAAACATCAAGAACCGCTGCAATCTCGCGATATGAAAGGTTCTGAAGATAAAAGAGCGTCAACGGTATCCGGTGATGTTCCTCAATTTCCAGCAGCGCCTCCATCACAAGCAAACCGTCCAGCTTATTCACAATTTCTGGAGTCAAAACCGGTAGCTCATGTTCGACAGAAGAAATCGTCAGGTGCGGAAAGCGAGCGCTCCGGTGTTTCTGACCGAGAAACACTCGATACAGCGTGGTGAACAGCCAGGCTTTAATTTTTTTGGGATCGCGAATCTGCCCTTCATTGGAGAGTAAGCGGTAGTATGCCTCCTGGGTCAATTCACACGCATCGTCGGCGTTACCGGCGAGGCTGTATGCGAACCGGTAAAGATCGTGGTGATACACTGCCACGGTCTTTTCGTAGTCGAGTTCGTCCACGAAGTGAAGATGGCGATACGTCTATCTTATTTCAATAAAGAGCTGGGGACAGCGCCGCAGCGCCGCCGACACGCGCCTGCGTGACTGGCCGGCTTGCGCGGCGGCGCTTTCGAAAAGGCATTCTCACCGCACTGCTAACCCGGTCGCCCCGGATGGTATCCCGGCAGCGCCGGGAAGCGATAAAAGCGAGCCGTCGTGACTCACGCGAAACGCGCTGATCGTTCCGTCACCGGAATTCAAACTGTATAAGAAGCGGCTATCCAGACTTAATGCTATATCGATCGGATTAAGACCCGTTACGCCGGTCACTCCGTCGGGATCAAGCAGACTTAAGCTGCCGTTAGGAAAAACCCTGTATCCTGACAGACGTGGCGCTGCCTGTGTTCGATGCGTAAGCAAAGCGGCCATTGCGGGTCACCACAATCCAACAGGCGGCAGTTTCAGTGGTAGCTACACTTGGACTGATAACCTCAAGGCTGCCATCGTCCGTTAGTGCGTACGAGGAAACCGCGCTTGCGTCCATAGCGCCGCCAAACGCTTCGGATACGATCAATGTATCCCAGCGAAATCCGAAGCCGAACGGTGTTTGACCGACCGACTTGAATTGCTGGTGTTGATCAATGAGACCCTCGTCGTTCACGGTGTAGGTGTCGATGATATTTGTGGCTTTCTCAGTAACCACCAGAACGTTTCCATCCCGCGGAAAACTGATTTCCGCCGGGTCCGTGCTGGCCGCGCTCAAGGATCGCGTGGAACCGGCTATGGGAGACAATTGGCCATTGAAGAAGAAAAAGCCGGTTACGTTGTCGACATCGCCTACCATGCCTCCCGCGTTGAGAACGTAGACCAGGTTTCCATGAACCGTGATGCTAATCGGCTGTCTGCCTTCAGAGCTGACTTTGTCCGTGAGTTGCAATCCGTCAGGCCTGACCAGAAAAACGGAAATCTCGTCGCTGCCGGGATTGCATGCGAAAAGCCAGCGGCCGCTCCTGCTGAGGGTCAACGCGCCCTGGTTACCCAGGCCACTGCCGGTACCAAGACCGCCTGTGTCAAACTGATCAAGAAAGGAAAGTGTGCCGTCCGCATGGCGGCGGTACGCCAGCACGTGGTTCCCGGCTGTAGCGTTATCCATGGTGAATAATGCGCCGCCGCCCCGCCGAATCTCCGCGCGGGAAACAGGTAGCATGAAAAACAGGGTCAGAAATAGCCCTGCGCAGTAAATAAGTGATTTCGCCTTCATAGTAGTAAGTACCTCCATTAATCGCTCGTTGAGTTTCGTTTTGTGCGAACTGTTGTTCGCCTCTGACCTCGGGGTCGCCCGCGAGGCGACTTCAGTCGCGTTCAAAAGATATGAGCGTTCAGCGAAGCATTTATTCCCTGCAAACTCGTCTCTAACCCTGCAGATCTGATAGCTGCCTGTGCCAGTGACGTGGTTCGATTCAGGCAACACCAACCAACAATTCCCGGGTCAGGCTTGGTAACATCCGTGCCCCCAAAAAAACCGCTCTTCGCTAATCCTTGGAGGATCCGCGCATCTCGTCATTTTCAAATCTCACCAAAACGCGGTTTCGGGAGGTTCCAGCAGCAGCTGGAAATGGATTTAACCGCGGAGTCCCTGCAAATCGCGAAGGAGATGGAATTGCGTCTGCACTCTCTGCGGACTTTGCGATTTCAGCCGTGAAATAGAAGACTCAAAGCCCTGTCATTTGCTCCAGTCGTTCGGGGTATCGCGCGCCTTGTACCTCGATTTTCGAAGCGGCTTGTTCGATCTCACGAAGATCGTCTCCAGTGAGTTCGATCGACACTGCCCCGATGTTTTCCTGGAGCCGCGTCGGTTTCGTCGTGCCCGGGATCGGGACAATCCACGGCTTGCGCGCCAGCAACCACGCCAGCGCGATCTGCGCAGGCGTGGCGTTCTTTCGTTTGGCCAGCTCGCCTAACAAGTCAACCAGCGCCTGATTCGCTTTGCGCGCCTCAGGGGTAAAGCGCGGCAGCGTATTGCGGAAATCAGAACTGTCGAATGTGGTGTTCTCATTCATTTTGCCGGTGAGAAAGCCTCGGCCGAGCGGGCTATATGGAACGAAACCGATCCCGAGTTCTTCCAGAGCTGGCAATACTTCTTCATCGGGACGCCGCCACCACAGCGAATATTCGTTCTGAACTGCTGTCACGGGTTGCACGGCGTGCGCCCGACCGATCGTTTGCACCCCTGGCTCCGACAAGCCGAAATGTTTGACCTTCCCTTGGCCAATCAACTCCTTCACCGCACCTGCTACGTCTTCAATTGGTACGTCAGGATCAACGCGGTGTTGATAAAACAAATCGATCACGTCCGTGTTAAGCCGCTTTAGCGACGCTTCAGCAACTTCCTTAATGTGCTCTGGCCGGCTGTCGACGCCGACAGACCGACCCGTTTTCGGATCAAGTTTAAATCCAAACTTGGTCGCAATGACGACTCGCTCCCGAAACGGCGCGAGGCCTTCGCCTACGAGTTCTTCATTCGCGAACGGGCCATAAACTTCGGCGGTGTCGAAAAATGTAACGCCGCGGTCCACCGCTGCGCGAAGCAGCTCGATCATCTCCCGCTTATCTTTCGGCGGGCCATATCCAAAGCTCATACCCATGCAGCCGAGTCCGATTGCTGACACTTCTAATCCGCTTTTTCCCAGTTTACGTTTTTTCATTCTATGAGGATGAATTTGTTGAGTAAGTGTTACGGGGTAACCATCACCTTAATGGCTTTCCGATCGTTCATCGCCCGGTAACCGTCCGGGACGCCATCGAGATCGACAGTACGATCGAACACGCGGCCCGGTTCAATTTTGCCTTCAAGAACATCCGGCAAAAGGTCTTCGATATAAGCACGCACCGGAGCAGGTCCGCCGCCAACCGTGACATTGTTGTAAAATGCCGGCTCCGATCCGGGAATCGTCTGCTCCTGCGGAACGCCGACGCGCCCTACGGCGCCGCCCGGACGAGCGATTCCGATCGCGGTATCGATCGCTTGTTCCAGCCCGACGCATTCCAGCACCGAGTGGACACCAAAGCCACCGGTCAGTTCGCGAACTCGCTCGATCGCTGCGTCCCCTCGCTCACTCACAACGTCCGTCGCGCCAAAATCTTTAGCGAGTGCAATGCGATCGGCATGGCGTCCGAGAATAATGATCTGCTCGGCACCAAGTCGCTTGGCGGCGATAACACCGCACAATCCAACAGCTCCATCGCCGACAACGGCCGCGCTCTTTCCCGGTGTCACCTTCGCCATGATCGCGGCATGATGTCCGGTGCCCATCACGTCCGAGAGCGTGAGTAACGATGCCAGAAGGGTGTCGTCTGCGTGCGTCCCGAGCGCAAAGAGGGTTCCATCGGCCAAAGGAATTCGTACCGGCTTCGGCCTGTGCGCCGGCGACCTCTGTGGTGCCAAAAAATCCGCCATGGATGCATGACGTTTGAAGTCCGTCGTGACAAAACACGCACGTCCCGTCGGAGAATGCGAATGGCATGATAACGAAATCACCGCGCTTTATCCTTCGAACTTCTGCGCCGACGTCTTCCACAACACCTATCGCTTCGTGTCCCATCACGCGACCGGTTTCGCTGCGCTCCATTTTTTGATATGGCCACAAATCGCTCCCGCAAACACACGCCCGGCTGACGCGAATGACCGCATCAGTCGGCTCGATAATCTGCGGGTCAGGCACGTTCTCGATCTGAACATCGCCTGCGCTATACATCACAGTTGCTCGCATAATGCCTCTTCTATTTGATCGCTGTCCCGGCGATCGTCAGTTGACTCAAAATTCTATTATCACTCCGATTTCAGCGAAGCCATGTCGATCGAGAAGCGGTATTTCACGTCAGACCTGAGTAGCCGCTCATAAGCTTCGTTGACCTTCTGAATGGGAATGACCTCGACATCGGCGGTGATGTTGTGTTTGCCGCAGAAATCGAGCATCTCCTGCGTCTCGGCGATTCCGCCAATGGACGACCCGGAAAAACTGCGTCGTCGCACAATCAGGCTAAACGCCGGCACATCGAGAGGCTCTGCTGGAGCGCCAACCAGTGTAAGATTGCCGTCGACTCCGAGTAAGTTGAGATACGCGTTGATGTCGTGGTCGGCCGACACTGTGTCCAGGATGAAATCGAAACTGCCAGCGTGTTTTTTCATTTCATCGGCGTTGCGCGAGACAACAGTTTCGTCTGCGCCGAGCCGGAGTGCGTCCTCCTTCTTGTTAGGCGAAGTGGTGAACACAACGACGTGCGCTCCGAATGCATGGGCGAATTTCACTCCCATGTGGCCGAGTCCCCCCAGCCCCACAACGCCGACCTTCTTTCCTTTGCCAACGCCCCAGTGGCGCATGGGCGAATAGGTGGTGATCCCCGCGCATAGGAGCGGTGCGGCTCCAGCGATGTTCAGGTTCGAAGGCAGTCGCAGGACGAAATGTTCATCGACGACGATGCTATCGGAATAGCCGCCATAAGTAACGCCTCCAAGATGTTTGTCCGGAGAATTGAAAGTGAGCGTCATGTTTGGGCAGAACTGCTCAAGATCGCGTTTGCAATTCGGACAGGTGCGATCGGAGTCGACCATGCAACCAACCGCGACGAGATCGCCGGGTTTATGCTTCGTCACCGCCGATCCGACTTTCGTCACCCGCCCCACGATCTCGTGACCAGGGACGATCGGATAATTTGTGGCCATGAATTCGCTCCATTCGTTGCGCACCGAATGCAGATCGGAATGGCAGATGCCACAGTAAAGAATCTCGATCTGCACGTCACGCTCCCCGGGATCGCGCCGCTGAATTGTGGTTGACGCCAGCGGCGACGTATCACTGGCCGCTGAATAGGCTTTCGATTTGTACGTAGTCGGATGCATCCTTGACGATTGACCCCTTTATTGCGCATCGCAACGCAATGTTCCGTTGCGCTTAATAATGAAACATTTGGATCAGAAAATTAACCCGGAAAACCGTTCAGCCTCCGGCAGTCCGCAACCTCCTTCCGCGCGGACGAGTCGAAGTAATCCTTTTTTTAACGGTATCCCTGACCGCCGGTTTCTGCGAAGAACTGATTTATCGCGGCTATTTGCGACGCCAGTTTACTGCTCTCACCCATGCTGTAACTGGCGGGATTGTTCTGCAGGCGATCGCTTTTGCTCTTGGTCACAGCTATCAAGGTTGGAAGTTTGTGCTGCTCATCGCGGTCCTGGCAGGAATGCTTGGATCGCTCGCGCATTGGCGGAAAAGTTTGCGACCGGGCTTGGATCGCACACGCGTTGCAGGACGGAATACGCGGAATAGTAGTTTCTCACGCCCTGCGCTGACGTTCCCTCCGGGTCCGCTCTCAAGCATCAACTTCTTTGATATGAAATCGCTTACTGAACCTCTTTGTTTCGAAATACCGAATCGATGCGGGTTCATCAATATCACGTCGAAGATCGAAGCCCAAAAGATAGCTTCCAGCCCCGCTCGTTGCCTGACATGGTAGAGACAACAATGATCACGTCGTTTTGCCGTTCCCTCGTACTCATCACGTGTGCGTTCGTGTTCTTTTCCACGCCCGACGCAGATGGCTGTGCCTGTTGTTCCGACGACGGCGAATACCGGCTCAGCGTGAACCAGCCCCTCTCGGATTATCAACGCGCGCAGTTGGATGAGATGAAGTTCGCGTCCGCCGCGCGCTTGTTTCTCACCGATGCCGGCGAAGATGCGGTGAAAGGTTTGGGCAGCATATCGCAGGAGAACAGTGTGACGGCAGTTCTGGAGCCGAAGCGCTGGCGTCTTACCTTCCGGGCCGAGGACGGACAGACAGGAGTCCTGACAATGCCGGTGCCCGCGAGAATGACTGCGCTCGCAGCCGATATTCACGATGGTGAACCCGGACAATCCCCTCACCTTTACAAGGAGTGGCGTTTCGAAGGTGTCGCCAGCGGCGATGGCATCTTCAAATCCGGCTTCACCGCGTCCGCTCGTTATACGCTGGTTTTTCAGGGCCGCGGCAATCGCTGCGACAACGCCGCGGACTTCACCCACTGGCGGCTCGAGATTGCTGGAAGGAAAGCAAGCTACGCGTTCTTCGGCGAATTGGTGTCAGACGCAGTACCGCCGGAGAGCGACTCCTAGTGCAGTGTAACAGCCAGTTCTGTTCCGCTATCTTAATCCTGTCATGTTGAGCAAGCGAAACATCTCTGACTGATTCTCGCTGCAGCGGCGAGGAGAATGATGATAAGATGAAGAAGCCCCGCGGATCCGAGTGCGGCGTTCATTTTCATACGCTACACTGCACTAGTTTTTCCCACTGGTCAGCCTGACGCACGATTGACCACCCTACGCAAAACTAACTAATCTCAACGGTAAGACGCGCGCTGGTCCTGCGTCGATCCGATTCTCCATGAAACGAACCATCACCTGTTTGCTTGCCGTGCCGTGGCTCCTGCTCGGACAGACAGCCTTCGCCAGGGAGACCAACGCCGAAGTGGTGAAAGCGATCATGCAGCGCTACACCGAGGTCGAGGCGCAGCTGGATCGCGCGGTTCATTATGTGAAAAAAGAGGAGACCGCGCCGAATCTCACGGTGCAGCAGGCCTGGTTTGATCGATCCGGCGGATTGCTGAAGGTGGCGACGGAGCGCACCAGCGCCGCGGGCCGGGAACTGAAGGAGTTTTTCCCACTCGATCCCGATGAAAATTCTGCGGTCAGAAGGATGTTCGTCCTTATCCGGCGTGAACACCCGCTGCCCAAGGGCGCCACGCGTGTCGACGAGGAGCGGCTCTATTTGCAGAGGAAAGCTTCGACTCCGCTTGTGACGTTGCGCAAGCTGACCAAGACCGCAGAGTTCAAGGCCGGGCAAACGCTCGATATGGAGCACGTGCGGAATGTGGTGAGCACCCCCTTGAAACGTCCTCCACGCAGATAGCGCGGAGGCGGCGCAGCTCGATTGGGACCTCATGGAGGAACCGGTGAACATCGCGCAGGCGCTGCGCGACGCGGGCGCTCCGGAGGGTGGGGCTCCCGCGGCAAACGAGGAAGGCCCCCCTGCGAAACAGGAAAAGGGTTGGGCGGTAAATAGCGTCTCACCGGATGGGCAGTGGGAATTACGTCTCATCCCCGCCGCAGACGAGAAAGGAGCCGCGTTCGTAATCGTGAAACGCGGGACTCAGCAGACCGCGGTGGCGCTCTCTGAGGAAGCCGCTGGCACCTTCGCCGATGCGTCGCGAATCGTCTGGGCGCCGGACTCGAAGCGCTTTGCTTTCCACTACAAGCCCGGCTTTCGCGTCCAATACCTGCAATTGTTCCAGCTCGATGGCGGGGAATGGCGTGAGTTGGATTCGCCACACGAAGACGACGCCACGGATGCTCCGATCCGCCGTTCCGTGGCGGCCCAGAGAAAAAAGCTGAAACAGCCGCCAGACGAATCGGGACGACCCATCTCCGAAGGGTGCGAAGTTCGCCGATGGCTCGATCCCAGCACCGCGCTGCTCTTCGTCGAAAAACAGGAAACCTTTCAGATCAAAGACGAGCTCGAACAGGTGGGAGACGGTTGTTTCGTGACGCTCAAATTCGAACCCAATGGCGAGTGGAAGATCATAAGGAGCCGCTTGCTGTCAGAGCAAAAGCGGACGGGCTTAAACAAGGCAGAACAGGACGAGCTCGCCAAAATGGAGAAGGGATCTGAGGAACAGAATTGAACCCGAACCGCATCCTAGCGTTTGAAAGCCCGGCCGTTGCTCCAGTCTTACGGCCGCTTTCAGCTTTCCGTTTTCAACTCTCTCTTCCCCTCTTTACAGCGAATTCGACGGCCGCCGCCGAAAACGCGTGCTGGTCAAGATAATTGGAGAGTAACGTGCGCCGACACAAGGCGGGACTTCAGGGTGCAAATCAACTCCAAGAGATAAACTGACCTCGGAATATTCGTCATTCCCTTTCCGACGCGCTCTGGTTTAATCCGTTCGTGCCTTCCGAAAACATCGAACAACGCAAGCTGGCCGCCATCATGTTCACCGACATGGTGGGTTACAGCGCGCTGTCGCAGCGTGACGACGGGCTCGCCCTCGAGTTGCTCGAAGAGCACCGCCACCTGCTGCGCGAGATTTTCCCGCGCTTTTACGGCACGGAAATCAAAACCATCGGTGACGCTTTCCTGGTGGAATTCGGCAGCGCTTTGGAAGCGGCGCAATGCGCAATCGAAATCCAGCGTACGCTGGCCAAGCGCAACCATGACGTCACTCGCGACCGCCGGATTGAAATCAAGATCGGTATTCATATCGGCGACGTAGTCCATCGTAATGGAGATGTGTATGGCGACGGGGTGAACATCGCCTCCCGGATTGAAGCACTGGCCGGCGCGGGCGGGATTTGTGTCTCGATGGATGTGGAACGCCAGATTCGCAACGCCCTCGAAGCCAGATTTGAAAAATTTGGTTCCGCCGACTTGAAGAATATCAAACTGCCGATGGAGTTGTTCCGGATCGTGTTGCCGTGGGAAACCGCAGCGAAACCTGACCGCGACGCGACTCATTTCTCAAAGAAAAAGCCGCTTCTGATGGCCGCTGCAGCGGTTGTGTTCGTCGGCTTACTTTTCGTCTGGTGGCTTATGCAGCGCTCGAGTCCGAACCGCCAGCCGCTCGCTGCCGCGACTGCTAACGTGTCGCCTGCCGCTCCTGCAAATGTGCCTGATCGAAAATCCGTGGCCGTCCTGCCGTTCGTTAATCTAAGTGATGACAAAGGGAGCGAATATTTTTCCGATGGCGTCAGTGAAGAGCTCTTAACCGTGCTGCAAAAAATTCCGGGCATGCACGTGGCCGCGCGCACATCGGCGTTTTCGTTTAAGGGCAAGAATGCGACAGCCCAGGAGATCGGACAAAAACTGGGCGTAGCCTATCTGGTGGACGGGAGTGTGCGCAAATCCGGCGAAGCGGTGCGGATCGCCGCCCGGCTCACCCGCGCTGACACTGGCGAGGAACTCTGGTCGGAAAATTACACCCGCGACTTGAAGGATGTGTTCGCGGTGCAAACCGAACTCGCTCAGACGATCGTAGGACAATTGCGCGATCGATTCGGCGGCGCCGATGCCGGTTCAATGGCCAAAGAGAAAATTCAAGCTGAGGTGCAGGCGGCAGAAAAAGGCGGAACGAAAAATGTCGAGGCACACGAATCTTATTTGCGGGGCCGTTTTTTTGCCAATCGCCACTCCGAAAAAGGGACAGACCAAGCCCGGGCCGCTTATGAACACGCGGTGGAATTGGATCCCAATTTTGCGCTGGCATGGGCGGGGCTCGCCCAGACTCACGTCTGGGAATGCAACTACGGCACCGAGGGCGGACAGAAAGGCTTCAACGCGCATCTGGCCGCCGCGCGGGAGGCGGTGGAACGAGCGCTCGCTATCGAACCAGATTTGCCTGATGCGTTATTCGCCCAAGCGGTTATCGAAACAAATTTTGATTATAATTGGCAAGGTGCGACCGAGACGGTGCGCAAGGCGCTTGCTCTGGCCCCGCAAGATCCAGCGCTGCTGATGCAGGCGGGAAATCTTGCGGGCGCTCGCGGCGAAGCCACACAAGGTCTCGATCTTTTCCGCCGGGCGGTGGCGTTGGACCCAGTGAATGCCCAAGCCCGGGGTTTCCTCGGGGGCGCTCTGTCAGTGGCGGGGCGCCAGGACGAAGCGCGCGCGGAATACTCCCAGATGATTGAGTTGAATCCGTCGGCACCGTACGGTCATGCCGGTGTCGGCCAGACTTATCTTTTGCAGGGTAAATTTGAAGAAGCGGCGGCGGCTGCGCAACAGGATGCGGCCGACTGGGCACGACTTCTCATTGTAAGTTGCGCGCGTTGGGGCCAAAAACGAGTTGCGGAATCCGATGCCGCGCTCGCAGAGTTGATCGCAAAAACTGGCGAAACCGCTGCGTATCAAGTCGCCGAGCTTTACGGGTATCGGAATGACAAGGATCACGCCTTCGAATGGTTGGAGCGCGCGCGCCGGCAACGCGACGCCGGTCTGCCCGCTCTGCGCACCGATACGCTCCTAAGAACTCTTCACGGCGACCCTCGCTGGGATGAATTCCTGCGAACGATGGGCCTGACTGACGACCAACTGAAAATCAGCTCTCACTGAATTGCCTGCTGTTCGAAAGATTTGCTCTGTCCGATAGCTATTCACGAATAACCAGTAACCAGCGATCACTCCCGGCCCCAAGTTGATATTCTGTTCGCTGACCTCACATCTTTCGCGAATCGTAGGCCCAATGAAGCAACGCCTGGCGTTGCCGGCGCCGGCAAGTCAGGTCGCGACGCTTACAGTGTTTTTTCAATTGAGCCGCGTGGCGGCGAACGGCACGCCAACGTCCGATCTGGCGCAAGTCATCTTCATGGCGGCGGCCAAAGTAATATCGGCAATACCATTGGAACCATCCGCGCGGATCGTCGGGATGGATCCAGCCTTTGCGCCGCCATTCCGAGAGCGGCTGCGACGCATTTACGCCAAAATAATTTAGCGATGCACGCGCTCGATCCGGCGAAAGTTTCGCTCGCTGTGAACCAGTTAGCCGGAAATTCTTTCCGGCAATCGGTCATGTATTTTCCGCCAAATACGCCGAGCGCTAGCATCTGTTTCGGCGTCAACTGCAGGCGTAAACCCGGAGCGAAATGCGCGTCCCATTGGTTTTGTGCGCGAGATAAACATAGCCCTTCTGCATTTTGTCGTTCACTTTCACCCGCACCGGCTTCATTGCTTTTCCGACAGTCTCTAAAGAAATCGGAATGAGATTATTCCGATTACCGGTTTTCCTGAGTTCCAGAGAGATATTGCTCGTCAATAACCTGTTCCATCCACTCGACGACTTTGCCGTCGAGCGCCTCTTGAATGGCGATGTGCGTCATCGCAGCAGTCGAGCGCGGCGCCATGCCAATGCTTCTCGTTAGGCGCAAACCACACCACATCGCCAGTGCCGGATTTCCTCGATCCGAACCGCCCTCCCTCTGCGCCCGGCCAGGCCGGATGTAACGATCAATGTCTGACCGAGCGGATGAGTATGCCACGCCGTGCGCGCTCCGGGTTCAAATGTAACGCTCGCTCCACGCACCCGCGCCGGTTCTGGCGCCTCGAATAGCGAGCAATTCGAACGGAACCGGTAAACCAATCCGCGGGTCCATTCGTGCAGCCGGGATCATTTGCGTTTTATGTCCATCTTTAATTCTCTCAACTCGTCACACAACGCTTATCAACCCTTGGTTGGCTTAACGCTTCGATTTCCTACACCACTCAGAAATCTGCTTCAAGAACTCATTGGCTGCGCGACCTGGCGGCCGTTGCTTTGGCCAGACCGCCACGATTTGGCGTTCCGGCTTTGGTGCGGGGAGCGAACGATATTCCGGCAAATCTTTACGCTCGCTGCAGGCAGCCATCGCGGGAACGAGCGAGATGCCGACACCGGAACGGACCAGGGCTTGAATCGTTTCCAGTTGGGCGCTGCGAAAATTGATTGTCGGTTTCAGGTCGCGCCGTTCGCAAAAATTCAGTACTTGATCGCCGAGACAGTGTCCTTCCTTCATCACGATGAAAGGCTCTTTTTCGATGTCAGCAAGGCGTACGGTTCGTTTACGTGCTAACCGATGACCCCGCGGCAGAGCCAAACGCAATTCCTCGGTGAATAAATCCTTGACCTCCATCCGCTGGTCTTGGATGGGCCGACTGGCCAGCGCAAAATCAATTTCGTATGCCTCCGCGAGCTTGAGCAAACGCGCCGTCGTATCTTCATGCACGACGACTTCCACTCCGGGAAACTTTTCCGCAAAGTCTGCCAGCAATTGCGGTAATAAATACGGCGCGATCGTTGGCAATACGCCTATGATCAGCCGGCCGCGCAGCAAACCATGCGCCTCTCAGGCTTCCCGTTTGGCGGCATCCACTTCCTCCAGAATCCTGACCGCCCGAGGCAGAAATGCTTCGCCGTGTGGCGTCAGCTTCGCCTCACGTTTGGTGCGGTCAAACAATCGCTCCCCCAGCTCCTCCTCGAGTTTCAGGATTTGCTGGCTAAGCGACGGCTGTGAGACGTGGCATTGTTCTGCGGCACGAGAGAAATTGCCTTCGCGCGAAACCGCGACCACGTACCGAAGCTGGTGCATCTCCATAGGCAGTTCCTATGGTCATCAAAGGAAACAAGTATTTCAACAATCGGACGGAATCGCGTTAGCTGAAACGCGAACGTTCATTCAATTCGCAAACGGAGGACAATTCACTTCAACCGACTAAGGAGAAAATATATGTCAACCGAAGCCAAATGCCCCGTCCATCACTCCACCAGCAGCGGCCCGTCAAATCGTGATTGGTGGCCTAACGAGTTACGACTCGACCTGTTTAACCAGCATTCCTCGAAGTCTAATCCCATGGGCCAGGATTTCGATTACGAAAAGGAATTCAAGACCCTGGACTTGCGACGCGCTGAAGAAGGATTTGGCAGCGTTGATGACCGACTCTCAGGAGTGGTGGCCGGCCGACTTCGGTCATTACGGGCCGTTGTTCATTCGCATGGCATGGCATAGCGCCGGTACTTATCGCATCGGCGATGGTCGCGGCGGCGGCGGTCGGGGTCAGCAGCGTTTCGCTCCGATCAACAGTTGGCCGGATAATGTCAGCCTCGACAAAGCACGCCGGCTGCTTTGGCCGATTAAGCAGAAATACGGCCGCAAGATTTCATGGGCAGACCTCATGATTCTGGCCGGGAATGTTGCGCTGGAAACGATGGGATTTAAGACATTCGGTTTCGCCGGCGGACGCGAGGATACATGGGAACCGGACCAAGATGTCTATTGGGGTCGCGAGACCACGTGGCTCGGGGGTGACATTCGTTATCTAACGGTTCGCCCGGCGCCGAGGAAGATCACGCCGTGCTCGTTTCCGACGACGAAAGCGAAGTGGACGACACTCGCGACCTCGAGAATCCGCTCGCCGCCGTGCAGATGGGTCTGATTTACGTCAACCCCGAAGGTCCGGACGGTAACCCCGATCCGATGAAAGCAGCCTACGATATTCGCGATACTTTTAAGCGCATGGCCATGAACGACGAGGAAACAGTTGCCCTCATCGCCGGTGGTCATTCTTTTGGCAAGACCCACGGCGCCGCCTCGCCAGATCACGTTAAAGACGAACCCGAATCAGCCGGCCTCGAAGAAATGGGATTCGGCTGGAAAAATACTTTCGGCACCGGCAAAGGCCCAGACACCATCACCAGCGGTCTGGAAGTGATTTGGACGAACACGCCCACCCAGTGGGGCATGGGTTTTTTCAGAACCTTTTCAATCACGAATATGAACTAAGGAAGAGTCCCGGCGGCGCGCACCAATGGGTGGCGAAGGATGCGGTCGCGACTGTGCCCGATGCGTTCGATTCGTCGAAAAAACATCGGCCCACCATGCTGACCACGGACCTCTCGTTGCAGGTCGATCCGGCTTACGAAAAGATTTCGCGCCGCTTCATGGCGAACCCGGAGGAGTTCGCGGATGCATTTGCCCGCGCCTGGTTCAAGCTCACCCATCGCGACATGGGCCCCCGCGCGCGCTATCTCGGGCCCGAGGTCCCGGAGGAAGAACTCATCTGGCAGGACCCGATTCCCGCGGTGAATCATCCTTTGATCGAAAAGAAAGATATCGCGGCCCTAAAGAAAAAGATTCTCGACTCCGGTCTCTCGATTCCTGAATTGGTCTCCACCGCGTGGGCCTCCGCGTCTACTTTCCGCGGCGGCGATAAACGCGGCGGGGCAAACGGGGCGCGAATTCGTCTGGCGCCGCAAAAAGATTGGGAAGTCAACCAGCCTGCTAAACTAGCTCATGTGCTCGAAGTTTTGGAGAGCGTCCAGAGCGACTTCAACAAGAATGCTTCCGGCGGCAAGAAAGTCTCGCTGGCCGACCTCATCGTCCTTGGCGGTTGTGCTGCGATCGAGCGAGCAGCAAAAAAAGCCGGCAACAAAATCACTGTTCCTTTTACCCCGGGACGAATGGACGCTTCTGCTGAGCAGACCGATATTGAATCCTTCGAACCGCTCGAGCCGTATGCCGACGGCTTTCGAAATTACCTTAAAGGCAGATATCGCATTCCATCCGAAGCGCTGCTCATCGACAAGGCGCAGTTACTCACCCTCACTGCGCCCGAAATGACTGCTTTGATCGGCGGTTTGCGGGTCCTCGGCGATAACTTCGGTGGAAGCAATCACGGTGTTTTCACCGACCAAACCGGGAGGTTAACGAACGACTTTTTCGTCAACCTGCTCGACATGGGCACGGAATGGAAATCCACGTCAAAAGACTCAGAAACCTTCGAAGGCCATGACCGTAAGACGGGTAAACCCAGGTGGACCGGCACGCGTGTCGACCTGGTGTTCGGTTCCAACTCCGTCCTTCGCGCTTTATCAGAAGTTTACGGCAGCTCGGACGGGCAAGAGAAATTTGTGCACGATTTCGTTGCGGCCTGGAACAAGGTGATGAACCTCGACCGCTTCGACGTCGCTCGTTAGTCCAAGGCGACAGATCGCTGACTACTGCTGGAAGGTAGTCGCCGATGGAGTCGGGCAACGGCGGGTCTGAGTTGTTGTGCCGGGATTCAACCCGGCCGTGCGCAGAGTCCAGCATTCGCCGAGCGTGGAAGAATAACAGATCTCAACTGACACGCGTCCGCGGCCCTTGTCCATCTCCGCCCAGAGCGGATTGGATCGATCGGTTAGCGTTTTGCCCTCAGCATCGTGCGGTGTAAACACGTTGGTCGATTCACCAGCCGCGAACACATGACCATTTATGTCGCTCTCGGAATACCGATGATGCCTTCCCGGTCCAGCTAATTTATCGAGTGCCTCACCCCAATTCTTCACCGGCTGATCGTCCACTTTTACAATGACATGTCGTATGATTGCCGGGCCGACCCCTTTGTTGGAAAGGGTGAAATGAATATCGGGCCCGTTGCTACTGTCGAATTCGAGGATTGGCCATACCGCCGCGCGCACCTGCTGGCGTTGCATGTACGCGGTGTAAGCTGAAACACACAGAGCCAGGAATCCCACAAAGGTCGCGATGATCAGATCGTATCGGCTGGCACCCCGCGTTTCCTTTTTTTCCGGCACGGCGCCGATGATATCGTCACCGCGGAGAGTGTCAATCAGTCCGGTAGTCGCTGGAATTGTAAACCGCGTCACATCGCCTCGGCATCGCAGCAACGTTTACAAATGAAACGATGTAATCGAACCTTTCTCTGGCTCGATGAAAGTCTTAATCAGCGCGTGGCTGGAACGATTGCGCACCAGCTATTGGTTTGTCCCCACGCTTATGGCATTGAGCGCTACGGGACTCTCCTTCCTCACGGTGCACATCGATACTCTCATCAAAGCCAAATGGGTACGCAGCACCGGTTGGATTTGGGCGGGAGGCGCGGAAGGTGCGCGCCACGTCCTGGCCACCATCGCCGGGTCTACCATCACCGTGACCGGCGTAGTTTTCTCGGTCACCATCGTGGCACTCACCCTCGCCTCTTCACAATTCGGTCCGCGTCTGCTCCGCAATTTCATGGATGACCGCGGCACGCAGACTGTGCTCGGCATTTTCGTTTCGACCTTTCTTTATTGCCTGCTGGTTTTGCGCACGATTCGCGGCACGGACGAGACCACTTTCGTTCCCTATCTCTCGGTCACGTGCGGCATCGTTTTTGCCGTGCTCAGCGTCGGGTTCCTTATTTATTTCATTCATCATATTCCCAGCTCCATTCTGGCGGAGAACCTCATTGCCCGGGTAGCCGATGAGTTACAGGAGGGAATCGATCGCCTTTACCCCGAGAAAGTCGGCACGGAAAAACCGGTACCTTGTCGGCCTAACGAGTTGCCGGCACGCTTTGACCTGGAAACCAAATCTCTTGTCGCTCAGAAATCGCACGGCTTCGTCCAGGTCATCGCTGCTGAGGATTTGTTGAAATTGGCCACAGAGAACGATTTGATCATTCGCCTCGCAGTGCGGCCGGGCGAGTTTGTCGCCGAACAAACGCTGCTGGCTGAAGCATGGCCAGGCGCCAAAGCCAACGATCAATTGATTGCACAAATACGCGAAGCTTTCTATTTCGGCCGGCAACGGACGCCGAGCCAGGACGTTGAATATTGCATCGACCAATTGGTGGAAGTCGCTGTCCGCGCTTTGTCGCCAGGGATCAACGATCCTTTCACTGCGCTTTCCTGTATCGACTGGCTTGGTGCCGGGCTCATTCGTTTGGCAGGCCGAAAAATTCCCGCGTCCACACGCTATGACGACAAGCAAAACCTGCGCCTCATCACCAGGGGCACCACATTCGCGGGATGTGCAGATACTGCTCTTAATAAAATTCGCCAGTACGGCAGCAAAAGCATCGCGGTCGTCCTCGGCTTGCTGGCAACACTGGCCCGAGTCGTCGCACATGCGCCGCGCAAAGAAGATCGCGACGTCCTGCTGGCACACGCACGGAAGATCCGCGACGACGGCATCGCCCAGGCCCTGGACGCCGCCGACAAAGAAGAAATCGAGAAACGTTTTCGCTGGGTCGAAAGTAATGCGAAGAAGGCGGAATAGCGGTGCCCCTTTAACCGTCGGTTTGCCTTCCAGCCACCGGGACTCGAAGATGCAGTGTTGTCGCTGCGTTTGCTCACCATTTCACCGAACGTAGCGTTATCGTTATGACGACACAGGATTTCATCGCCCAACTACGATATCAACCTGACAAGCAACTGATTTTTGTGAATCCCCGGGGCGACACGATTCACGATGGTTATCATCTCACCGAGATCAAAGCGGCGAAGTTCCATACGGTCGATTGCGGGGGCCAGAAAAACACTTGGAACGAAACGATCATGCAACTTTGGGTGCCGTCAGATGAAACAAGCCAGGAATTCATGACCGCAGGAAAGTTCCTCAGCATCTACGATAAGGTCAGCCGGATGATCGACGTCGATCCTGCAGCCGAAATTCGTTTTGAATATGGCGACGAGAATTTCTTTCCCTCCAATTATCACGTGGAATCAATTGACAAAGCAGGCGGCGAATTGCGTGTCGAACTGCGCCCGCCGCAAACGACATGCAAGGCACGCGACCGTCGCGCCG
This sequence comes from uncultured Verrucomicrobiae bacterium, assembly GCA_963838045.1. Lineage (GTDB taxonomy): Bacteria > Verrucomicrobiota > Verrucomicrobiia > Chthoniobacterales > UBA10450 > Udaeobacter. The sequence goes on from CAWIPQ010000008.1 coordinate 594,788, forward strand.
CCGGGGCCACTTCTTGTTGTTAGGCTTGCCGTTCCCGGGTTTCCCAGGCGAGGCAAAGTATGAGGCACTAATCGAGCGCTGAATAACTGGTTGGATCCATGAAGTAGTGATCGATGCGATCGACCAGCGGACCGTTTTTCTCGGACTCAGCCTTCACTTTTTTCCATTCAGGATCGGCGTGAAACGCAGCCCAATTCTTCCTGGCCTCCTCGCGACTCGGATGCTCCAGGATGTAGACAAACAGGTTCTGCGATGCGGGCGCATCTTCCGGTGCCCAATACCCGACGCTCTTCATGTTGTGTCGCTTGAAGATTGCGTCGGTATGATCGCCAAAGCGCGCCTTTAAAGCATCCATCTTGCCCTCGTGAACGTGATACATGCGCAGTTCGTAAACGTGGTGTGAAGGACTCGGCCCGCTCAGCGCGCTGAAGCCAGGCATCAGTGCGGCGCCGCAGAGAAAAGGCAGAAGTGTTTTCATGTCGCGCAGAATACAATCATGCCGCTCTGCGGCAATCGACAGATCGGGCACTGCGGTTGATACACGATCGGAAGCCTAACGTCTCAGCTTAGGTACGACTCCGCTCCCTCCTTCCGGTCGAATTGCCAAAATAGCGCTGCGTCGCCAGCTTCAATGTCTGTTACCGTGCCGGCTCAAATGGAAGGCCAAGGAGAAAGGACGACTAAAGGCGAAGCGAATTTGACCGGCGCAGGCGTCTCGACAATCATGGGTCATCCCAGGGGTCTGTTCTATCTCGCCGCCACCGAGGGATGGGAACGATTCTCCTATTATGGCATGACAGCGCTGGTCGTCCTTTACATGGTCAATCAGTTGCTGGTGCCAGGACACGTTCAGCACATCTATGGCTTTCCAAGGTTAAGGGCATCTGTGGAATCGGTCGTGGGCCCGCTTTCAACCCAGGCGCTGGCATCGCAGATTTTCGGACTCTACTCAGGTTTGGTTTATTTCACGCCGCTGCTTGGCGGCATGATCGCAGATCGTTGGATCGGACAGCGCAACGCTGTCGTAATCGGCGCTCTTTCCATGAGTGCCGGTCACATCGCCATGGCTTTTGATCAGTCATTTCTCATGGCGTTGCTGCTGCTCGTCGTCGGCTCGGGTTTTTTGAAAGGCAACATTTCGGCGCAGGTGGGTGCACTCTATCCGGCAGAGGACGAAGCGCGGCGGACTCGCGGTTTCGTCATCTTCTCGACTGCAATCAACATCGGCGCGGTTGCTGGACCTTTGCTCTGCGGTTTGCTCGCACAAATTTATGGCTGGCACTACGGCTTCGGAATCGCCGCGATTTTCATGCTTCTCGGTCTCGCCACCTATCTCTATGGATATCGCTACCTGCCCGCTCGCGTGGAACGTCGCAAGTACGAAAGCGCTACGCGACTCACCGGAATGGAGCGACGCGTCGTCTTCGCCCTTATCTCTGTGATGATCATCTCGATCTTTGAATCAATCGCTTATGGTCAAGTCTTCAACGTCAGTTCGATCTGGATTCAAGAGCACGTCGCGCTCGACCTTGGCACCTTCCACATCCCGGTGCCTTGGTTTCAATCCATCAACTCAGTTTTCAGTATCGCCAGTGTGCCGCTGTTATTCTGGATCTGGCGGCAACAGGCAGCCCGAGGCCGCGAGCCTGACGAACTGGCCAAAATCGGGACCGGCGCATTTGTTGCCGCCGCGAGCAATCTGATCCCGGTACTCGCAATTTTCCTTTCAGGCAGTGGCCGGATTCATCCGGTCTGGCCATTCCTTTACAGCGCTGGATTGGGAATCGCCTTCCTGTACTACTGGCCTACCCTTCTCGCGCTGGTTTCGCGCGTCGCTCCGGCCAAAATGAACGCCACCCTGATGGGATTGGCTTTTATGACTCTGTTCATTGCGAACACCCTCGTCGGCTGGATCGGCGGTTTCTACGAGAAAATGACCCCTGCTCAATTTTTTCGCTAATGCACGCTGCAATCGCTATCGTTGGAGGAGTTCTTGTCGTGACTTTCGGTCGACGCCTCAGTCGGCTTCTGCATCCCGCTCGTTTATCGCCCGAATTTACTTCGTAAAGTTCTTCACGCGATTATCGGTAATCGGCCGCCTGGTCCATGTGACAATTGCGTCGCGGATACACCAGGCGATCCGGTTTGGCGCGAACCCTTTTGGAGGAGATATGAAAGAAGAACCTGACGTTACCGATTCGAGCTTGAGTGAAAACATGCTTGCTCGAATAGAAATTGCGGAGCTCGGAGACCCCGCGCGCCAAAAGGAAATAATGGACGCGATCGTGTCCTTAAACGGTGTGATCGACGCGAAAATAGAAAACAACGCGGTGCATATCTCTTACGATCCGTTGACCACGAGTGAAAAGAAAATCGAGCAGGCTATCCGTTCCACCGGTAGCACCATCAAAGCCGCGACCGAAGATCCGGAGAATGTGCATCCTGACCTGCCAACCCTGCCGAACGCAGACGTAAAAGGGGCCGGTGAAACTTCATGATTGAACTCGGAGTTGCGCGATTGCAGCGACGACTGCGCCGACGCTAGCGAGCGGCGTTACCGACGCTTACCCAAACTACGTCGTTTGGGACCAGCGCTCAGGTTTGGAACGTCTTCACCGAGCGCGGTGGCTAAATCGATTTGATGGTCCTGCTCTTGCACCAGGATCTCGCGAATCTGTTCAGCCATCGCATATTCCCCAAGGGCTTCACACTGCGGAATGCGTTCGCGGTAATTACGAATGGTTTCGTTTTCATTGTCCAGATCGTACCGGAGCATGTCTCTGGCGTTTTCCGATGTGCGCACCGCCTTCGGTGTAACCACCGGCATTTTGCCGAGATAATCGATCTGCCGCGAGAGAATCAGGGCGTGATCGAGCTCTTGTTTGGCGTGAATTTCGAGCTGCGAGGCAATGTCCATGTATTGGGCGCCTTTGAGCACTTGGGAATAGACGACGTACGCGATGATGGCTTGATATTCGCGGGATAAATCTTCGTTTAACAGCTCCGCGAGCTGGTCGCGGGAGATTTCATTGGATTTTTGTTCGGGCATTTAATTCCTCCTTTGATTTGAAAGACAAATCAATTAGATTGCTTTGGGCGCGTCGCCAGTTTTCCGTTGGCGCGACTTCGCGCAAAATTCCTGCGCAACCTATGGAAGGTTCTTAATTCTTAATTCTCACTTTCTTCAAGACCGTCGGCCGCGACAAATGTTCCTGTACACCGGGCTTGAGTCCGACGATCAACCCGCTATCCTCGCACGGCATGCATCGTGACCATCAGTGTTGGTACTCGCACCGTCTTAACAGGCACATGGGCGTCGCCATTTACGGCAATTACGGTGCGCCTATCCTCGCCTTCCCGACGAGCTGCGGCGACGAATGGGAGATGGAAGGTCAAGGCATGATTCGCACCCTCAGTCCGTATCTGGAGCAAGGGCGCATCCGAATCTTCTGCATCAACAGCGTGAACAGCGATTCGTTCCAAAACAAGACAGCGCACCCATACCATCGGAGCTGGATGCAGGCGCAGTACGACGACTACGTGGCAAACGAGGTTTTCCCGTTCATTGACTCCCAATGCCAGACGCCGGGAATCGGCATCGCTACCTTAGGCGCGTCGCTCGGCGCTTATCACGCGGCTAACACGCTTTTCAAACATCCCGATCACGTGAAACGCTGCTACGCCCTCTCGGGCATCTACGATATGCGCGACTCCATGGGCGGCATGTACGACGACAACTTCTACTTCAATAACCCCGTAGATTACATGGCTAATCAGGGTGATCCCTGGTATCTTCATCAGTACGCCAGTTGCGACATCCATCTCGTGACCGGCTGTGGTCCATGGGAGAACAGCGGTCCAACCTACCGAATGTCTGATGTATTAAAGAGCCGCGGCATTGCGCATCATCTCGACGACTGGGGCCCGGAAGGCGGGCACGAATGGCCGTACTGGCATCACCAGATGTGGGAATACGTCGGCGCGCACTACTAAGGATCGTCGGCGTGCAGTTGGCTCAAATATTTATCTCTGCTGCGGTTGACGGAGGGAATCCTGAACCGGTGCCGGTAATTTGTCGGCGTTCTTCAGCAAAAGACTCACCTGCCAGATCTCCGAGTCGCTCAGTTTCTGATCGAACGATGGCATGGCGCTGAAACGGACACCGTGTTTCACCACCCAGTGAGTTGCACCCACTGGATCGTCCGTCACGCCCTTGCCTGGTGGAAGCAGGTGCGGCGGTCGCGGATAAAACCCTTTCGCGGCGCTCGAGGCCTGGTCGAGCCGGCCATGACACCCTGCGCAAGTCTGCATATATATTTTGGCGCCCGCCTGAAGATTTGCCTCATCCGGCGGTAGGGGCGACGGATCATCGGCGTTCTTGCCAATCGAAGCGTTAATCGCTGCGCCTGCAGTGGCCCGTTCGAGCGGCAATGGTTTCGCGTCCGTTCCCATGAAAATCCCCCCGTGCGTCACAAAAAGATAGCTGGCGAATATGAGGAACCCGATTCCCACCACCACGCCGAGGAAAAATTTGATCATTCGTTTAATGAGGCCGTGGTGATGTGAAAAATAAAGGATTTTGTTCAATCACGCCGCGGTCGGGAACGAAGGCGGGTCTTTGCCTTAGCGCCATCTGTTAGGCACATCGGTGCTTTATTCAACCATCTCAAAAAATTGTTTGAGGCATCGACCCTGTGTAACTGATCACTCCGCAGAGACAATGTATTGCTCGAGGTTTCCGTCCGGCATGGCGTAGGTGCTAACTTCCAAAGTTTTCTTTTGAAATTTTGCCCGGTAACGACGCGAAGTCATTCCACCGCGTAATCCTTCGCTAACCAATTCGAAATCAGTGGGAGTACCGAGGGGTGCGAGGCTGCTCGCAAGGTCATGCAAACATTGTTTATCAAAATAAGCGTTGGCGTTGTCGGTAAAAAGTGAGCGATCAATTTTGCCTTTTTGAAGACCGGCCAGGATCGCTTTGGCCTTTGCCAGCGAGTCACGATCGCCGGTCGGAGCGAAGATCAATTCGCCGATCCTGTTCGCCAGATTCTCGGCTGCTCGATTTGCATCCATGTTAGTCAACACAATGACCGCAGCGCGATCGTCAGGATAAACTGCATTCCGCGCGGTGAACCCTGAGACTTCTCCGCCATGAGCAAGAACGCGGCGACCGTTGACCAAACTGACACCGACGCCCAAGCCATATTGACTGCTGGCGCCGTTCTTGAGTAATTCCGCTCTTTCCATCTCGCGATAAGACTCCGGTTTCAGGATTGCCTGGTCGATCATCGAAATATCCCATTTGGCTAAATCGGATGCCGTCATCGCCAGTTCGCCTGCGGCAAACATCCATCCCTTTCCTTCCTTCGGAGCCGGACGCGGCGGGCCGAGCCCATAGCGATGGTAGCGGGTCGGCTCTCCGGCGGGCAGAGCTGAGCTATCGCAATCGAACACACTCTTCATTCCCAGCGGATCGAAGACTCGGCGGTGCAGGAAATCGAGCACCGACATCCCGCTAAGTCGCTCCACGATCACGCCGGCAGCGACGTAGTTCGTGTTGCTGTATTGCCATTTCGTTCCCGGCACGAAGTCCAGCGGCTTATGCGCCCAGCCTTTCAAGATTTCCTCCGGCGAAGCCGGTTTCATCAGCGACGGCATCACGTAATCTTGTGGCCAGAAATCCTGGTAACCGGAGGTCATTGAGAGCACTTCGCGTATCGTAACTTCGTTCGCTCGTGTCAGGTCGGCCAGCCAGCGTCCAACCGGATCATCAATCGAGAGTTTGCCTTCCTCGGCCAGGAGAAGAATGGATGCTGCAGTGAATTGTTTGCTGATCGATCCAATACTGTAAATCATCGACGTCGTCGCGGGCCGACGCGATGCGATGTCGGCCAAACCATACGCTTTGGTGTAAGCGAGTTTTCCATCCTTCACCACCGCGATCGAGGCACTCGGGACGCCACTCTCCTTCAGCATTTTCGTGGCGGCGTCGTCGATTTTCTTTCTGACCTCGCCCGGAAGAGAATTTGTTGCCTCCGTCGCGGAGGAGGCTGGCGAGGGTGTCGGTTCGCTAAAAGCATAACCGGAAAAAAGGAAAACCGACTGAACAATGGTGACACAAACTAAAACGTTTTTCATAGGATCTGAATGTTGGAAGCGTACCGGCCGCGATCCGGAAGGCGAGCAAAAGCTCGGCAAGCCATGGCGCATGCTGGGCCTTAAGCGTTGCACGATCGTAATTAGCATAATCGCCTAACCATTGGGGTCGGAGCGCTATTTGCTCTCAATCCGAAATGACTGAGTCTAAAAGAACATTCCTGTAGCATGGAAACAGCTTCGACACAGCCTCGAGTCGTCATCGTGGGCGGCGGCTTTGGCGGCCTCTATGCGGCGCACGCCCTGGGTGGCGCTCCCGTTAGCGTAACGCTCATCGACAAGCGCAACTACCACCTCTTTCGGCCGCTGTTATATCAAGCGGCCACCGGCTTGCTTTCAGGAGATGAAATTTCTGGTCCGCTCAGGTCCATACTCAGCCGCAAAAAGAATATCGAAGTTCTCCTGGGCGAAGTGACTGCTGTGGATACGCAGAAGCGCGTTGTTCGCCTTGACCAGTATGAACTGCCATATGAGTTCCTTATCCTCGCCACCGGCGTTCAGTATAACTACTTTGGACACGACGACTGGTCCCGGATTGCGCCGGGGCTGGTTTCGCTGGGCGACGCTGATCACATCCGGGCAAAGATACTACTGGCGTTTGAAAAGGCCGAGGAGCTTGCTGCACTGGGGTTGGTTCCGCCTGCGTCTCCGCAAATACAAAAACTGCTTACGTTCGTACTCGTTGGCGCAGGTACGGTGGGAGTGGAGATGGCCAGCACGCTGGCAGAAATGTCGCGCATGGCTCTGGCACATGATTTTCATCATATCGATGCGCGGTCTGCGCGAATCCTTTTGTACGAAATGGCCCCGCGTGTGCTTCCTTCGTATCCTGAAGTCCTCTCGATCAAAGCTCAACGCCACTTAGAGCAGTTAGGTGTTAAGGTTCATACGGGCACTCCCGTCACCGGCATAGACGCCGACGGAATTGTCGCGAACGGCCAGCGTGTCCCGGCCGCCACCGTGCTTTGGAGCGCGGGCGTCCTGGCTTCTCCTGCCGGACGATGGATAAATGCTGCTACGGACAAATCCGGCAGAATCATCGTGAATTCAGATTTGTCGGTACTTCACCACCCTGAGATCTTTGCCATCGGTGACACAGCACATGTGGTTGCCTATTCACGAAATCTTTTGGGCATCAAATCAAAGGAACCAATGTTGATGCCAGGCGTGGCACAGCCCGCTATCCAGGAAGGCCGTTACGTAGCGCGCCTGATTCGTGCCCGCGTTGCCGGAAACCCACCACCAAAACCGTTTTGCTATTGGGACAAAGGCGACCTGGCTATCGTGGGACGTACTTATGCCGTTGCCGACTTGCGTTTCCTGCGTTTTTCAGGATTCCCCGCCTGGCTTCTTTGGGCGGGGGTCCACATCTATTTCCTCATCGGCTTCGCTAACCGCCTCTTCGTCCTAATACAGTGGGGACTCGCCTTCCTTACCAGACGACGCCGGGTGCGAGTGCTTCCCGAATAGACGCCCTTGTCCAGCAGTGGAAGAAAGTTGTTAGGGCCAACTGACATTTCGCCCAGTTGGTCGCGGATCGACGCTCATCATAACCCGCTTACGATGCATACCAATGTGGTCACCCTGTATAAGGTAAGTCGCCTGCGGTTGGCGGGACATTCAACGCTTCGCCTCCTGCGCTCGGTGCTCCGGAGTCCTGAGTGCACTCGCTGCGATTCCCGACTCCGGGTGGGACCCGAGAAAATCATCCACCGCCGCCGTCCACCCGGCGAACGAGGCGCGATGGCGCCCCGACACTTCGTAGCCGCACGGTTCACGCCCGGGCCGCTCCGTGAAATCGTAGTTCGCCGCGCGGCGAAACGGTTCGCCTCGCTGAAAAAGCGTCTTCGTGTGACCGGTCATTTTGAGCAGCAACAGAATGAAATGCTGGCTACGGTAACGCTTGAGCGCCGCATGCAGGATCCGACCGGCTTCTCCATCGCGCGGGAGGTATTTCACCGGCGCTTCGCTGTTCGGCAGGAACACATTTACGCGCCGGCGGCCTTCGAAATGATTGTACAATGGAAACTCAAAATGCGTCAGCGGAACGCCCGCGTCGCGCACGACCATCGCGGCGATGAACGCGGCCGCATCATGGTCGATGTTCCCGCCCTCGTAGGCGGGCGAGACGATCGTCGTCACACTTCGGGATTTCCGCAACTTGCGCACCTCGTCGTAGATCTCCGGCAAATGCTCGCACGAGTTGTGATCGGGAAAACCGAGGAACCGCAGATTTGCCTCCGGCACGCCGACCAGCGCCATAACGGCGCGCGATTCTTCTTCGCGTTCCTGCGGTTTGCCTTCAAAGGCTCCGTTCGTGGTCCAGACGACGTAGACCGCCCGGCCGGCGTTGACATCCTTGCGCATCCGCGCCAGCGCGAAGATCTCGTCGTCCTGGTGCGCGAAAAGATAGAGCACCGATTCAGTCGACGCTTGCGCGGTCGACGCCGCCACCAACGCCACCGCCGCCAACATCCACGATCGCCGCCCGCGCGCCGGCCGTTTCCATTCAATCGCATCTGACGAGACCCTGTTCATATTCCGTGCCCGGTTTGCCGCAACCATTGCCCCGATCTGCTGAAGTGTAAATCTTCTACGGCGAAAGCGGCGCGCAGACCATTCCGGTTCAAGCGCCACCGCCGTCGCGCGACCGATTCCTGATCCGCCGCCAGTTACCAGTGCAACTTTTCCCTCAAAATTCTCTCATGAACTGAATCTTTTAGATCGCCGGGTCCAGTAGCAATTTAAACCGAGAGTAAGTCGCGTGCTCAATTGTGAATTCTGACTGATCAGAAGTTGCCAATTCTTTAGAAGAGCGCTTGCGCGCAGGCTGCGCTGCCTAACGAGTCTGCGGAAGCAGGCTTTTGCCTTGCATTATGCAGGCGCGGACGCCGGCAGCTTCACTTTCGAAGTCATCGGGGGAAGGTTACGCGCGCCTTCATCAAGACGGCGCTCGAAATCCTCCGAAATATTCGCGTAGAATGGATACGCCGCCGAATTCGCCGCCAGCGGACGGTAACGCCAATGCTTATACATCCACAGCCACGGGGCGGGATTTTTCCGGACAACCGGCTCGATCTGGTCCCAGCAAGCTTGCGCCATTTCCTGGAGCGAAGCGCCTGCGGGAAATTCGATCCGGGGATGAAAAACCACCCGGTAACGCCCGCCGGGCAGCGGTTCGCAATGGACGTTGATGAGCGGCGCGCCCGTGCGCTGATGCAGCCACACGTGAGCAAACGTGACGCAGCGTTCAAGCCCGAAGCATTTAATCGTCACAGTCGGCAGTTTCGCCGACGTTGTCAGGTCGCCTAGCAAGGCGAAGCGTTCGCCGCGGCGGAGAGCACGGTACAGATGCATGACGGCTCCTTTGCGCGGCGCCACGCGATGGCCGCTTCTCTGGCGCAGCTTCAGAAAGATCGGATCGAGCAGAGGATTCTTGAATTGCTGCGCGATGACGACCCCTTCCAGACCGGCGAAAGCGGAGACAATGCTGAGCCATTCGAAGTTGCTGTAATGATAGCAACCGACAACGACCGGCTTGCCCGGGCGCGTATTTTCCTCGTCCCATCTCTCACGGTTCTCGAACTCAACGTACCGAGAGAAATTTTGACTCGTTAGGCGCGGGCTCCAAAAAAAATCGAGCATGGTGCGTGCAAAATGCTGATAAGATTCACGCACGATCTGCGCGCGGCGCTTGCTTGAAATCTCATCGCCAAAGGCCACGCGCAGATTACTCAGCGCGACGCGCCGGCCTCGACGGTCGATCGCGGCGCCAAGCGAACCGAGCAAAAGGGCCAGCTGATAACAGGCTTTGCGCGACAAAAGCGGAACGAATTTCGCAGCGGATTTGAGCCCCAGCCACTCCAGACGGTAGCGAACCTTTTTCCAAGCCCTGCGCATCCCTCCAGTGTAAGCGCGCTTCGCACACGCTGCGAGCGCCCGCTCGGGTAGCCAGTTGACTTCTGATTTCCGACTTCTGATTTCCGACTTCTGACTTCCCGCTTTCCTCTCAACTCTAGACGCGCCCTTCCTTCTAACTTCTAAAACTTATGGTTTATCAGAACTGCTCTTGCGCACGCGCTCAAGGTAGTGCTCCAGCCTAACGGGTCCAAGCTCCATCATTCCATCCATGAACCGGCACAGGTCGAACTTGTCGCCTTCGGCTGTCCGGGCGGCGTTGTAAACCTCTGTGACTTTGGCATAGCCAAGGTAATAGGTTGTGATCTGTGGTGAGCTGGTCAGTGTGCGCGTCCACATATTGTTGGCCAATTGATCGCCCTGCAGCGCCTCCTCTTTGACAAAGCGCACCATCTCTTCGTGCGTCATGTCTCCGGTATGAACCCGGATATCCACAATCGTGCGAGCGATGTTCTCCAACTGCTTCTTCAGATGCGCCAGACGCGGCAACGCGCCGCCCCAGCCTTGATCCAGCAGGAGGCGCTCGCAAAATGTCCCCCAACCTTCAACGTATACCGGATCCGGAAAGACCGCCCGCACCTTGTGCGGATTGCGCGCGGCATACTTGAGCTGCACGTAATGACCCGGAATCAGTTCATGCGGCACAATCATCCGGCTGAACGGCCGGTTAAAATCGCGGAAGAACGCTTCGCGCTGTTCGGCCGTCGCGTCCGCGGGCGGCACCGGAAGAAACAAAATCGTTTTTGCTTCCGGCGAATACGGCCCCGCCGGATAAACGCCGCCAAAACTCTGGCCCACGAAGTACACCGGCGCCCGATCGACGACCAGCGTCAGCGGATCAGGCAGCGTCATGATCCGCTTCTTCCGCACAAACTTTTCGATCTCGACTACATTTGCCTTCCACCGTGAAGTGTAGGTTTCTTCGTTCGTATCGTGGTCTTCGGCGACGCGTTCGAACAGTTGGCGAAGCAAAACGACGTCGTCCGCGGGTGGCTCCCTATCCTTCATCAATTCGCGCCAGACTTTCCGGCCAAAATTTGCAGCCTCAGTTTTCTTGGCAGCGAGATCGGCGGTCGCTCGTTTCAAAACATCAGCCACAGGTTCGTTAACGCCGGTGCCGAGTCGAAACGTCGTCGCGTACTCCCGGCCGAGCCTTGGCGAACCGGTAGCTCTTTGGGAAAGCTTCTCGACGTTATCGGCGAGTTCCGAGATCGTCCTGGCTACCGTCGCGCCTTCGTGGCGCGCTTCTGGAGTGTCACCGACCGCTCGCGCAAATCCCTCCCGGTAAAACGTCGCGGTCGCGCGCAACTGTCCCACCGCGATCTTGCAAAGTTCCGGCGCAACCTCGTCGTCCTTCGCGCGGGCGACAGTTTCACTGCACTGATGAGCGAACGCCGGCAACAGAGCGGCGCGCGCGCGAACCTGCTGTTGTCGTTCCCCGAGCGGCAAATCATCGCGTACCAGGAGAAACACCGCCGCGTTGGCAATCACCTCAGACCAGTAGAGCGGATCACGCTGCGGCCGCCGCAAAACTGTCTGTTCATGTATTTCACGTTCGACCTGGGCGAGCAACGCTTCCGCGTCCAGGCGATCGTCGAATGACAAATCACCAGCGCTAATGAGCTTGGTTAAGCGGTCGCGTTCCGCCTGGTTGAGCTCAACCCAGCGCGCCAGTTTTTCCGTCGAAAAATCTTCCAGCTTGCTGTCAAACGCGTGCTTCCCCGCCTGCGTCGCGCGGGTTGGGAACATTTCGAGATACGCACTCAAATACGCATCCGCCACGCCGCCCCATGCGCTCTCGGTGCACAACAACGCAATGGAACCAGAAAAGATAGCGAACCAACAATGACGCATATGAACACGAGATACCGAACTCTCCTCCCACTTAGAACCTAAATGCTGAAACTTGCCAAGCTTCTCAAACGCTTCACTGCGTGGCGCGGCTGTACCTGGGCACGCCAAATTTACTTTCCAATTTTACAGGGGGGAGAGACTTTCAGTGTTTCAGCGTTTGAGTTATCAAGTCGCCATGGCCAAGAAACTCAGCGGCGGCTGCGGCTGCGGGTCCATCCGCTACCAGCTCGTCGAAAAACCAATGTTCGTCCACTGCTGCCATTGCGATGATTGCCAGCGGCTGACGGGCAGCGCGTTTGTACTCAATGCGATCATCGAGACCAGGGCGATCAAACTGCTCCGCGGCAAGCCGGTGGCCGTGCCCGTGCCGCGCGAGAATGGTCCGCACGACATCTATCGTTGTCCCAAATGTCAGACCGCCGTCTGGAGCGACTACGGACATAGACCCAACATCCGCTTCGTGCGCGTCGGCACGCTCGACGACCCGGGCACGTTGAAGCCGGACGTGCACATCTACACGCGCACGAAGGCCAAGTGGCTCAAGCTGCCGAAGCGAACGCCGTCGTTCCGGGATTACTACAAGACCAGCAAGCTCTGGCCCAAGGACAGACTCAAACGCCTCTATGCTGCGCTTGGAAAGAGGCAGAGCTGATTGACCGCATCTTGCAGCATCACGGCGCGGTGGAGCCGGCGCGCCCTCGCGCCGCTGCGCTCGTCTCGCTGCGTGAACACGGCCCGAGGGCGGGCCGTCTCCACTTCCGATGTAACGATTCAACCATTCACGAATCACGTCGGCGACAGCGCAGATCTCTGTTTTGACATCAGGATCACCCAAGTAGTAAAAGCACAGGAATGATTCCGCTCACTGTCTTGTGGTTTCCCATTCTACTTGCAGCTGTAATTGTTTTTTTCGCCAGCTTCATCATCCACATGGTGCTCGGTTATCACAAAAGTGATTACCGCAAATTGCCTGACGAAGAGCGCGTCACCGATGCGCTGCGAAATGCAGGCGTGACCCGCGGACCCGCTTATTTCTTTCCGTATTTTTCGTTCAAGGAAATGAAATCGGCACCCACGATCGAGAAAATGAAACGGGGACCGGTAGGCTTGTTGACCGTGCTTCCCAGCGGACCCCCTGCGATGGGAAAAAACATGCTACAATGGTTTTTGTATTGCGTGGTGATCAGCATCTTTGCCGCTTATTTGTCTGGCCGTTTGCTCGCGCCTGGAACCGCTTTCCTGCAGGTATTCCGCGTTGTTGGGACAATCGCTTTTCTAGGATATGGTGCCGCTCACGCTCAGGAATCCATTTGGAGCGGCCGAAGCTGGGTAGTCACATTCAAGCATCTTGTCGATAGCCTGATCTACGCGCTGTTAACCGCGGCAGTGTTCGGATGGCTCTGGCCGAAATCGCTCTAACGGTTCGCATGCGCGAACTTTACGGCGGGAGGCCGCGTGTTCTTCCCGGATGCGTCTTCCAATCACGGTCGAAGTAATTTACAATTTCCCGCCAGATTTTTTGCACGCCTTTGACCTCATCGGGCAATCGCAATGGAACTGATTAGCGCCTTGATATGGCCGCGATCGTAAATCGCTCGCCGCTGTTGGTCACCACCATGGACGTTATTATCATAATCCGCGTACGATGGGTAAACGCTCGAGCGAAGCGCCGGACGCTTTGTTGTTCTGAAAGACGGCGCGCGCCGCAGATGAACGCGAGCTGCGGGAGTTTTTCGCGGGCGAATACGCTTCAACGATGCCGCCGATAAGATCTGCGCGGCGGACGGTTGTTCGATGAAGCATTCCGGAATCTCCACCCGATCTGGCCCTGCTTGGCGTCGCCGTTTCCACGGGGAGAATTTCCTGGTAGGCGCGCGTCGCCCTTTCGCTGCGGAACTCGGGCTCCCCTGCCCCGCTCGTCGCGTGGCGGCGCAGGCTGATTGTAATCGAATCCATCCGCCTTTTTTCGTACGATTCCGCGGCCGATGAAACGCTCGAGCGAACGCAACGGCCCCTGATCTTCCGGCGTAATAAAACTGATCGCATCACCGATGGCGTGCGCGCGACCGGTCCGTCCGATGCGATGGACATAATCCTCCGAATGCATCGGAAAATCGTAGTTCACCACATGCGAGATCCCGTCCACATCGATGCCTCGCGCCGCAATGTCCGTCGCCACCAGCACTCGCACCGCACCTGACTTGAAATCCTTCAACGCCCGCAACCGCTGATTCTGGGAACGATTGGAATGGATAGTGCCGGTTTTGATTCCGCTGCTCTCCAGCCGACGCGCGATTCGGTCCGCTCCATGCTTGGTCCGCGAAAAAACAAGGACCGTGTCGAAAGTGGGATCGCTCAGTAGATGAAGAAGTAATGCCTGTTTCAAATGCTGAGGGACTTCGTAAACGAATTGCGTCACAGCCTCTGCCGGATTCGCTCGTCGCCCGATCTCAACCATCCTGGGCGACTGCTGAAACTGGTGGGTCAACTGCTCGATTTCACTTGAGAGGGAGGCGGAGAACATGAGCGTCTGACGTTTTTGCGGCAACGCTTTCACAATCCTGCGAATCGGCGGAAGAAAACCCATGTCGAGCATGCGATCGGCCTCGTCCAACACCAGAAACTCGATGCCGGAAAGGTCGGCCACCCGCTGATCCATCAGATCGATCAACCGCCCTGGCGTAGCTACGACCAGATCGACACCGGAACGCAACGCCTCGATCTGCGGACGCTCGCTCACTCCGCCGAACACCGTGGCCATGCGCAACGGAACGTGTTTCGCGTAAGCACGCACGTTCTCCTCGATCTGCACCACCAGCTCACGAGTCGGCGCCACCACCAGTGCGCGAGTACGGCGGTCCGAGCCGGACTGGCGATTACGAGCTGCGTTATACGCCTGCGTGACTGTCTGTTTCGATTCCACAAGCTTCATCAAAATCGGCAGGACGAAAGCAGCCGTTTTTCCCGTGCCCGTCTGCGCGATCCCAATCACATCGTGTCCCGCGAGAATGAGCGGGATCGCCGCGATCTGAACCGGGGTCGGCTCGGTGTAGCCCGCGTCGTGCACGGCCTGTAACATCTGCGGCGAAAGATTGAGTGCGCGGAATGACATAAAGCGATAACTATCGCCCGTTAGGTGCCGTCGCGCACCTATTCTTCCGTTAAATCTTTTAGAACCCATCTCATAAATAGGAAATGAGTGCGCTAAGCTCTGGCGGCTTGCTGGCAAGGCGCGACGAAGGACCATAGCCGAAGCGCTCTGTGACTGAGGAGCAACGCTGCCAGCGGGCCGCCAGGGCTTAGCCCGAAGGGTTGCGAATCTTTGGCGCGGCAGCGTCGTTGCTCGTCGGTCAAAGATCCATGAAGGATATTCTTCCTCCTCGCGCCTTGCTGCCAGCGCCAAATCTCCAGCAACGCACCCGTTCCCTGTTTATGAGATGGGTTCTAGTGTCCCCGCCACGTTCTACGTGGTTAGGCGCATTCCGCACCTGTTCTTCTCACATTCGTCACTTGCCCGCCAAGCCGTAGTCCCGCGACTGCGGGACGAAGGTCGGTCACTCGTCACAGGGCTTGCCCGCGGGGAACGGGTCACTCGGTCAGCTTTTCATTAGCGGGCGTGGTGAACCGTTTTCCTGTGCGACGCGCGTCTTACCGGCGTTGTCGGGCGTCGTCGAGAACGGATATGACCGATAACAAGTCCCATGGCCGCGAGCGTAGCTGCCGTGGCCGCGATGACTTTTGCCAGGACAGCCGGATCTTCGGCCGCTGTTTTCCAACGGCTGTAGAAAGGCTCACGGGGCGCCTCCGGTTTTGCCCAATGAAACCGTTCCTGAACCTCCTGAGGAAGTTCGGTGAAATACACCTTGAAGATTCCCCTTTCAGTTCTAAGCACAATCCCATCCGCTTCGACGCGGTTTACCGTTGCGTCTTTGTATACCCTGCCGTTAATGGTTTTAAAGTCCTCCGAAAACGCGAGTGACGCGAACAGGAGTGCCAAAATTACCGCACTGGCTCCAGAATACTTCACGCCGCGATTCTGCCTTTTTTCGTCTCCACCCCGCAACGGAAAAAATTATGTGAACGGTGCGTGTCACGTCATCGAGGGTCGCGTCCCCCCCGGGATCGCGACCGGGTGGAAGCACGACCGCGGTCTAATCGAGTTCAGGAGAGAGCGTAAAAGCTCCGTTGGAAGCCACGTCCGCCTCAGGACAGACTCGCCGTGGCGAGCACTTTTACGGAGTTGAGCGTTTGGCGTCGGCATGGAGAATCAGGGCATGAGTGACACTCTCCTTTCCCGCTTCCTGCGCTACGTCCAGATCGATACGCAGTCGGACGAAACCAGTAAAACTTTTCCGAGCACATCCGGTCAATTGGTCCTGCTGAAGATGCTGAAGCAGGAGCTGAGTGAACTCGGTGCGGCGGATGTGCAGATGACAAAACATGGTTATGTGATTGCCAGCATCCCCGCCAACACGCGCAAAGCCCGCGTGCCGGTCGTGGCCTTTCTCGCCCATGTGGACACGGCGCCGGACTGCTCCGGTAAAAACGTGAAACCTATCGTTCATCGCAAATACGACGGACGCGTCATTAAGTTCCCGGATAAACCGGGCCTGACTCTTGATCCCGCGACCTCGCCGGAGTTACGAACGGCGATGGGAAAAGACATCGTGACCGCCAGCGGCACGACGTTGCTCGGCTCCGACGACAAATCGGGCGTCGCGGTGATCATGACTTTGGTCGAGCGGTTGCTCCGGGAGACAAAGCGGAAACACGGACTGATTCGAGTTTGCTTCACGCCCGATGAAGAGATCGGCCGCGGTGTGGACAAACTCGATCTGCGCATGCTCGGAGCCGATGTTGCTTATACCCTGGACGGCGGTCCGCCAGGGGAGATTTGCTGGGAAACCTTTTCTGGCGATGCGGCCGAAGTCATCATCGATGGCATCACCACGCATACGATGGAGGCAAAGGCCAAAGGGATGGTGAACGCGGCCTATCTGGCGGGCAAACTTCTGGCAGCGCTGCCGCGCGAACGCTGCGCGCCGGAGACAACCGACGGGCGGGACGGATTCATTCACCCCATCCATGTCGAAGGCCGGACCGAGCGGGCCGTCGTGAAATTTCTCCTGCGCGACTTCGAGCTAAAAGGGCTGGCGGACAAGGGCAAGATATTGCGTGGCCTTTGCCGGGGATTACAAGCCAGCGAACCGCGGGCGCGCGTCCGCTGCAAGATCCGCAAACAATATCGCAACATGGCTTACTGGTTGCGCAAGGATATGCGCCCGGTTGAGCTGGCGCGGGAGGCGTTCGTGGCGGCGGGACTCAAACCCTATGATCACGTCATCCGTGGCGGCACCGATGGCTCGCGCCTGACCGAGCTCGGCCTTCCGACCCCAAATCTGTTTTGCGGTGAGCACAACGCGCATGGTCCGCTCGAATGGGTTGCGGTGCAGGACATGGAGTTCGCCGTAACAGCTTGCACGCACCTGGCGGAGTTGTGGGAAAGAAAAAGCTGAATTGCTGCGTGTCATTCGCGTACTGAGACAAGCCGCGTGGAGCGAAGCGATTTACGCGGCCTGCGCCCATCTCGCAGCGTTGTGGGAAAGGAAAGGCTGAGTTGAGTCGCGTTTCCAACCGCGTTAAAATCGGCACGTGACTGCGACTCAAATCATCGAGGAAATCAAACGGCTGGACCCGAAGGAACAGCTCGGCGTAATCCGTTTCGCCTACCAACTGGACGCTGAGCGTCGCTTGACTGGCAAAGAACTCTCGAGTTTGGCCGAACGAATGATCGCGTCAACCGATCCCATAGAACAGGCAAGGGTCCGCGAACAAATTGTGCGGGGGTTCTACGGACAAAGGAAAGATGCCTAAGATTCGGCGGCAGCAACTGCCGCCAGCACTGTTCAATCAAGTGCGGCTCGCACCTCGATCGGATCTCAGAGCGCTCGATTTCGGCTAATCAACTCGAAGAACTGGCTGACTGGCTAGACACCGAGCCCGACGTGCCGGCAGCGAAATGGTTTAAGCGATTTTCGGGGATGATCGTTTGCGGCGAGGGCGAGTTGGTGAAGACCTTCTTGACCCTGGGCCAGCTTCCTGTTGGAATAGAAATCGACTGATAATCTGGGCAGCACACGTTCGGCGCTTTCTCCCCTCATCACTCGCTTGCCAAGCCGAAGCCTTAGCGAAGGCTAGTCACTGCCGCTGGGCCGCGTGCGCAGTTTTACGGTCATCCGTCACTTCCTGCGTTCTAAACACCCGCTTCCGATGAAACGATTCGAACGAGTTCACGGATCACGTCCGCGACAGGGCAAACGTCAAACAGCCTGCTCAGTTACCAAAAGCTTTTCGCCGTGCGCATTCGCTCCAGTGTAAGCACGCTTCGCGCAGGCAGCGAGCGACTGACGCGTCGCTCTACCGCAGCATAACGCGTTTCAAAGCGGAACCTCATTGTTCCGGAACGCCATGTTGTTCTTCAAAGCACGATTCGAAACTTTTCAGATCTACTGGAACCCGAGGCTGCGCACCTTTCGGAGCCGCCCTGAGATATTGCACGGGCCATGCGATGGGTTGGTCCAGTTCGCGAGCCGCGCGCAATGGCCAATAAGGATCGCGCAAAAACTCACGCGCGATAATCACGGCGTCCGCCTGTTCCGTGCGAATAATGTGCTCTGCTTGAACTGGAGAAGTAATCATCCCCACCGCGCCGGTCATGATTCCAGTTTCGCGACGAATCCGTTCGGCGAAGTGCGTTTGGTAACCGGGACCTACTGGAATTTTCGCGTGAGGCACATTGCCGCCGGAAGAACAGTCGATGAGATCGACGCCTATTTGCTTTAACTCGCCGGCAAGTTTGACCGACTCATTAATATTCCAGCCATCATCGACCCAGTCCGTCGACGAAATGCGCAGAAATAACGGCAATTCCTTCGGCCATTCGGATCGAACTGCCGCAACGATCTCACGACAAAGTCGGGTTCGATTCTCGAACGAACCCCCGTAATCGTCCGAGCGTTTATTACTAAGAGGGGACAGAAACTCGTGAATGAGATAACCGTGCGCGGCGTGGATCTCGATGACACGGAACCCAGCCTGGCATGCGCGACGCGCGGCTGCGGCAAAAGCGGAGACAACTTCTTGAATGCCATCATTCGTTAGGGCCTGCGGCATCGGATAAGACTCGGCGAAAGGCAACGCGCTTGGGGCCACGACTTTTTTCCAGCCTCCCTCGGCCTCGGGAATTGTTCCCGAACCTTCCCATGGCCGGCGTGTGCTCGCTTTGCGGCCGGCGTGGGCCAATTGCATTCCGGCTATGCTTCCTTGTTCATGAATAAAACTAACGATTCGACTCAGCATCTCGATGTGCTCGTCGCTCCAGATGCCGAGATCCTCGGGACTGATGCGTCCCTCGGGAAGAACGGCCGTTGCCTCGGTCAGCACCAGTCCGGCGCCACCCACCGCGCGGCTGCCGAGATGAACGAAATGCCAGTCGTTAGCGAATCCGTCGCGGCTCGAATACTGGCACATCGGCGAGACGAACACCCGATTGGCAAATTTTACTTCTCGAATCGCGAGCGGATCAAACAGGCCAGGCCATGGTCAGTGGTCGAAGTCAGTCAGTTGCCTGCCGCGCCGGCTTGTCACGTCGTAGTCTCGACGAAGACGGAAGCCTCGTGCGAAGGCGGGTTACTTTTCAGTAATCCGAACGCGACGTATGAGCAAAGTTCAAACTCGAGCAGGGGCCGCGGCGGCGGCAACGTTGGCGTATTTCCTCAGACCCTTATCGCTTGACCTCGTCGGCATCGCCCGCGCCACCAAGGGGACGTGACACCCGCGGGAAAAGAATTTCGAAATGCTGCGGCAGTTGACGAGCGACTGTTCGCACACCAGCACGCCGATTTTCCGCTCCTCACAGAGCTAAATATCTGCTATCTTGCGCGCTTTCATGCCCCCGCAGTAGGAATGAGCCTGACGGATTACCAAGCGAAATATTTCGCATACGAACTCACCAAGCGCAGTCCTTCACACAGCATGGAGAAATTGGCCGGCGCGGTCGCCAGCGCCCAAGTTGATCTGAATCCGCATCAAGTGGATGCGGCGCTTTTTGCTTTCCGTTCGCCTCTTTCGAAAGGCGCGCTCCTCGCAGACGAGGTTGGATTGGGCAAAACTATCGAAGCGGGATTGGTCCTTTCGCAGAAATGGGCGGAACGCAGGCGGCGCATCCTCATCATCGTCCCGTCGAACCTTCGGAAACAATGGCATCAAGAGATAACCGAGAAGTTTTTCCTGCCGTGCAGAATTCTTGAAACGAAGTCGTATAACGCCGCGGTTAAAATCGGTAACTTTCGCCCGTTCGAGGCGGACAGCATCATCATTTGCTCTTACCAATTCGCGCGGAATAAAGCTGCCGACGTTGCGAACACATTATGGGATGTGGTGGTGATCGACGAAGCGCATCGCCTTCGAAACGTCTACAAGCCGACGAATATCATTGCGAATACCCTCAAGCTCGCGCTCTCGGGGAAGGACAAGTTGCTGCTCACGGCGACGCCGCTTCAGAATTCGCTTCTCGAACTCTTTGGCCTGGTCAGCTTCATCGACGATCACATCTTTGCCGACCTCAAGAGTTTTCGGGAACAGTTTGCGAATCTCAGCCAATCTCAGGTGTTCGATGCGCTGAAAGCGCGCCTCAGTGGTGTGTGTCACCGCACGCTTCGCCGCCAGGTCATCCAATACATTCCTTTCACAAAACGCTGGCCGCTGGTCGAAGAATTCACACCCGAAGAAAGTGAGGATCGGCTGTATGATCTGGTGTCGGAATACCTGCGAAGAGAAAATCTCCAGGCATTGCCGGCGAGTCAGCGATCGTTGATGACACTGGTGTTTCGAAAGCTTTTGGCTTCGTCAACGTTCGCAATTGCAGGAGCGCTTCACTCGATCTCGAATCGACTCAAATCGAAACTCAAGATGCATGAGTCTGCGCAACCTTTGGAAGAAGAGATTGAACAGGATTATGAAGCCCTCGACGAAACCGCCGAGGAATGGCCAGAAGAAGACGATGCTCCAATCGAGGCACTCTCCGATACCGATCGCGAAGCCATTCAAAAAGAAGTCGCCGACCTGGATGAATTCGCCAGACTTGCCACTTCGATTGAATCAAACGCCAAGGGCAACGCCCTCTTAAAAGCGCTTGAGGTAGCATTCGCGAAGGCTGTCGAATTAGGCGCAGCAGAGAAGGCTATTATTTTCACCGAATCGCGACGCACGCAGAGCTATTTGCTTCGAGTATTAGGTAGCAGTCCATGGTCTGAAGGCATCGTTCTCTTTAACGGTTCAAATACGGACGAACGCTCCAAGCAGATCTACGCGAGCTGGCTTGAGCGGCATCAGGGAACCGATCGCGTTACCGGTTCGAAATCTGCCGACATGCGTTCGGCGCTCGTCGATTATTTCCGCGAAGAAGGACGCATCATGATTGCGACCGAAGCAGGAGCGGAAGGAATCAACCTCCAGTTTTGCTCTCTCGTCGTTAATTATGACCTGCCGTGGAATCCACAGCGGATCGAGCAACGAATTGGCCGTTGCCATCGCTACGGGCAAAAGCACGACGTTGTCGTGGTGAATTTCCTTAACCGCAAAAATGCAGCTGACAAGCGGGTTTACGAACTTCTTTCAGAAAAGTTCCACCTCTTTGAAGGAATTTTTGGCGCAAGTGATGAAGTCTTAGGTGCGATCGAGTCGGGCGTCGATTTTGAGAAGCGCATCAACGATATTTATCAGCGCTGTCGAAAGCACGAAGAGATCAAGACCGCCTTCGATCAACTCCAGATGGAGCTAAGTTTCGAGATTAACGAAGCAATCACGAGAACGCGTCAGAAGCTGCTTGAAAACTTCGACGATGAAGTTCGCGAGAAGCTACGAGAGCAAGCGGACAAGTCTGAAAGAGCCCTCAACAAATTCGAGCGTCTGCTCATGCGAACCACGCAGCACGAGTTGAAAGATAATGCAGAATTCCTCGACGATTCTGCATTCCGACTAAATTCTGGGCCGTTTCCCGGAAAGGATGGCGAAATACCGCTTGGACTTTACGAACTTCCACGGCGCTCCGGGGAAGCGCATCTCTATCGATTGAATCACCCGTTGGCCGAAGCAGTGCTATCGCGCGCAGGTAGCCGGGAGCTGCCGCTGGGAAATGTCGTGTTCGATTACAGTGGCCACAAAGGAAAGGTCGCTGCACTCGAGGATCTTGTCGGGAAAGCGGGGTGGCTGTCATTGTCGATCTTTACCGTCGAGGCGATGACACAAGCAGCGGACTACCTACTTCTCGCGGCTGTTTCCGATGACGGGACCGTTGTTCACCATCGGATTGCTCAGCGCTTACTAACAGTTCCCGGCAGTCTCGAAAATTCCGATCTGCCACTCCCGCCTGACGAGCTGAACGCAATCATTCACAGGGCTAAAGCCACGATCCAAAGAGAGATCTCGGAACGTAACGCGCAGTTTTTTGAGTTGGAAGTAGGCAAGCTCGAAAATTGGGCGGAGGATCTAAAGCTTGGTTTGGAGCGCGAAATTAAAGAAATGGACCGCCAGATAAAAGAAGCGCGGCGCGCCGCCAT
Organism: uncultured Verrucomicrobiae bacterium; assembly: GCA_963838045.1. Taxonomy (GTDB): domain Bacteria; phylum Verrucomicrobiota; class Verrucomicrobiia; order Chthoniobacterales; family UBA10450; genus Udaeobacter. The sequence continues at coordinate 617,335 of CAWIPQ010000008.1, forward strand.
TGGCGCTCCGACTTTGGAAGCAAAACTCGCCGGTCAGAAACAGATTCGCGAATTGGAATCGAAGAGAGGGGAAAAGAGACGTTCGCTGTTTGACGCTCAGGATGATGTCGATCGTCAGCGGGAACGATTGATCGATGAAGTCGAGGGAAAGCTCGGCCAGACAACAAACTTGCGCTCGTTGTTTACAATTCGCTGGAGAATTTCCTAAACATGCAAAGAGCTAACGATCCGGACGCTAAGTTTGAAACCGTGATCTTCGACGTTGGTACCGGTGCGAAAGTTCGGACGATGATCGATGAGTTTTGGGAACAACTTTCCGATGATGATCTTCGCCACGGGCATCGACCGAAGCTGTATTACGCAATTCGCGTCTACTCCGATGAAGGAACAAACCCCAAGAGATTGGTGTCGCACACAGAATTTCGGGCAGGCAACGACTTCGACCAATCGTGTATTCCACGCCTTTGGACGTGGCTCGTTGACCTGTCCGTAAGCAGACATCGCTTTTCCTATGATTGTGTAGAGGACTTTCTGGAAGAGTTTTCTGCTCGAATGGATGAGTTCACCGCCGCAGCGGAAGATGTCGCAGACTACCTGCACAAGGCGCATGGAATTCAGCCGACTTATGAAGATCCCCCACACGCCGAGTTCTTCGAAGACCAATCTAGGTCAACAAAAGAACAGAAGAGTGTCGTCGAAGTCGATGCCGAATCACTGAGCGACGACCTTATTGAAGATCAGGACACCCATCTTACTAACGATCAAGACGACGAAATCTCTGATGATGCACAGACAAAAGCGTAAGATTGCTGTGCATGGCGCCGGGTGGACGATGCGGACCACCATTCGTGAAGGATCGACACTAAGAAAATTCAAATGACTGCGAAGGAAAACTTTGTTCAAGGTTCGCTGTTCGAAGATGACTACCTAATCAAGAGCCTTGGCAACATTGTTCGTGACTCCGAATATGCCCTCACAGAACTGGTGGCAAACGCATGGGATGCGGGAGCAACGAAAGTTAACATTGATATACCGACCGATGTCGGTGGGTTGATTCGTGTAACCGACAACGGCGTCGGGATGACGCCCGGTCAATTCAAACAGAGGTGGATGAAACTCGGATACAATCGACAAAAGCATCAAGGTCTTGAAGTGGAGTTTCCTCCAGGCGTGGACGCGGGAAGGAGGCGCGCCTATGGCCGGAACGGCATCGGTCGGCACGGGATGTTTTGCTTTTCAGACGGATACACCGTCTTGACCAAGAAGGACGGGACACAGTCAGAGTTTGCAATTGAGTTGTCTAGCGGGGAACACCCCTTTGTTATTCGTTCTGAGACGATCGGGAAGGCTGATGGCTTTGGAACATCCACCCAGACAGAGGTGTATCGCCATCTTCCCGATTCAGATTCCATTCGAGAAACGATTTCCGGCCGTTTCATACACGACCCTCGTTTTGTTGTTTCAGTAAACAACATCGCTCTTTCTCTTGCATCACATCCTGGCGCCGAGGAGCCAGTAAAACTCTCCGTCGTTGATTGCGGTGAGGTCGAAGTCGTTTTGGTCGATACGCTGAAAAGTGCGCGAACCAAACAAAAGCAAGGGTTTGCATTTTGGGTTCAGAATCGCCTTGTCGGCGAACCGAGCTGGACGATCGGCAACTTTGCCCCTATTGACGCGCGAACTATCTTTGGTCGTAGATTTACTATCCTGATCCGCTGCGACTGCATGGAGTCGGAGCTGGAGCCAGATTGGTCGGGATTCAAGAAAGGCCCACGTCGTAATTCCCTATTCAAGGCGCTCAATGATTTCGCACTTTCTAAGTATCAGGAGTTTTCGAGAGAGAAAGTGGATGAAACGAAGCGCAGGGCGTTTGAAGAAAACTTGCCGTCCATAAGACCGTTGAGTGGCGCAGCTCGAATTGAGGTCGCTTCCTTTGTTGAAACGGTCGTCGAACGAGAACCCACGATTAAGCCAGAGTCACTTTCCACGGCAGTGCAGGCGGTGATCAACTTGCAGCAAACGAGAAGTGGACAGCGCCTTCTCGAGAAACTTGCGGCCTTGCCGGCACACGATGTAGAAGCTCTGGATAAACTTCTGTCAGACTGGTCAGCTCAAGATGCTTTGACGGTTTTGGAGGAAATCGATCATCGCATCGCCACGATAAGGGCCATCGAGATTCTAGCGAACAGGAAAGAAACCGATGAATTGCACACGCTTCACCCGCTGGTAACAGAAGCGCGATGGTTGTTTGGTCCTGAGTTCGAAACAAACGAGTATGCATCCAATTTAAGCCTCAAGAACGCAGTCAATACCGTTTTTAAGGTTCAGAGTGCCCAAGAGGACTACCCCAAGTGGCGCAAACGACCAGACCTGCTCCTTCTCGCCGACTCAACCATCAGCGCCGTCGCCTTAGAGGAAATCAATCCACGCGATGGTTTAGCGCAGATCAGAAAGGTGTTGCTACTGGAATTGAAGAAAGGGGACTCACAAGTCGGTCGTGAGGCGCTAAGTCAAGCAGAAGAATATATTGATGCCATTCGCAATAGCGGTTGCATCACCGGCCACTTTTTCACGAATAGCTTCGTCATCGGTAGCCGGGTAGATTCGGCTGCGTCGCTTGAGAAAACTCTTCGCTCTAACGACGTTGATCATGCGACTATCAAAGGCGTTTGCTATTCAACCCTAACGCAAACCGCAACGAAGCGACTCTTCCGGTTGAAGGAGCGACTTGAAGAGCGCTATGCGGCAGTTTCGCAAGGGAATCGCTCCCAAATCCTAGAGCAATTGCTCAGCCAGCAGGAGATGAACCTATCCACAGCTTCGTCTGATGAATCAAAAGAAGCAAAGACTTGAGCTGACTTGGATTGGCAAAGAGAACCGGCCAAAGCTAGAGCCGCGCATCCTGCTCGAAGACCCAACCAAGTCGTATCACGCCGCGCATCGCGTTCGCGAGACTGATATCTTCGATAATCGGCTCATTCATGGCGACAATCTGCTTGCACTCAAAGGGCTTGAGCAGGAATTCGCTGGAAAAGTGAAATGCATTTACATCGATCCTCCTTACAACACTGGAGCAGCGTTTACACATTTTGATGACGGCCTTGAGCATTCGATTTGGCTTACGCTAATCCGGGCAAGACTAGAGCTCCTCTGGCGGTTGTTATCTGACGACGGGACATTGTGGACTTCGATCGACGATGACGAGATGCCTTACTTGCGCGTGTTAATGGATGAGTTAGCAGGCAGAGACAAATTCATCGCGGCTAACGTGTGGCAGAAACGCTATTCGCGCGAAAACCGTGGAGCTATCGGCGATGTCCACGAATACGTCCTCGTCTACGCCAAGGACCCGGCGGGTTTTAAGGAGACGCGGAACAAGATTCCGCTGTCGGAGCAGCAGGCCAGAATCTACAAGAACCCGAACAAAGATCCGCGGGGCCGATGGCGTGGTATTCCAATGACGGCCCAAGGCTATCGGCCGAATCAGATGTACAAAATCACAACGCCGACCGGTGTTGTCCATACGCCACCCGAAGGTCGTTGCTGGTCAATGATCGAATCTGAATTTCAAAAATTAAGAGCGGCCGGACGCATTTACTTTGGTAAGGACAATAAGTCTCAACCGTCCGTGATCAAGGTACCTCGACGAAGTTGAGGGATTCGTGCCATGGACTTGGTGGCCGAGCGACGAAGTTGGTCACACGGATGAATCCAAAAAAGAGATGCATGCTCTCTTCGGTAAGGCCGACGCTTTTGATACACCAAAGCCTGAAAGACTCATCTCGCGGGTAATTCACATTGCGACGAATCCTGGCGATCTTATCCTGGATTCCTTTTTGGGTTCCGGTACGACCGCGGCGGTCGCACACAAGATGGGCCGACGCTGGATCGGTATTGAACTCGGAGATCAGTGCGACACGTTTTGTGCGCCGCGCTTGAGAAAGGTCATTGACGGAAAGGATCCAGACGGCGTGACGGACGCCGTAGGTTGGCAAGGCGGCGGCGGATTCCGTTACTACAATCTGGCGCCTTCGCTGCTTGAGAAAGACAAATGGGGAAACTGGATCATTAGCAAGAAATTCAATGCTGCTATGCTGGCTGAGGCTCTGTGCAAGTTGGAAGGCTTCACTTACGAGCCGAGCGATTCGATCTATTGGCAGCACGGACATTCCACGGAGCGAGATTTTATCTACGTAACTACGACCAATCTAAACCATGAGCAGTTGCAGCAATTGAGCGATGAAGTAGGTGGGCACCGTTCTTTGCTGGTTGTGTGCGGTGCATTTCGCGGACGTAAGGAAGGTTACGAGAACCTCACGGTAAAAAAGATTCCTAGAGCGGTGCTAAATCGATGCGAGTGGGGACATGATGACTACTCCTTAGAGGTAAAGAACTTGCCGAAAGCTCCGCCGAAGCCGGGACAGCAATCGTTGTTTCCCGAGGAGGCCGTGGCGTGAATCGACAGGTCAATGCCATTGCCGGTCGCTTAAGCCTGCGCCCGCCGCAGCGTCATTCGCTGGAAATTCTGAATCGCATTACGGAAATCGTTCCGCCGCACAAAGCGGCGGATTTGGACGCGACGCTGGAGATCATCCGCAGCGAGTATCCGACTGTGACAGACTTCGAGCGAGAATTCCCATCGCTCTGTTTCGCGTTAGCTACTGGCGTAGGCAAAACACGGTTGATGGGAGCTTTCATCAGCTACCTGCATCTGGCGCATGGTATCAACAACTTCTTCGTCATGGCTCCCAATCTGACGATCTACAACAAGCTAATTACCGACTTCACGCCGAACACACCGAAGTACGTATTCAAAGGCATTGCTGAGTTTGCGACCGACCCGCCCGAGATCATCACAGGCGATAACTACGAAGCCAAAGCGGGAACACTTTTCGACCAAACACTGCGGTGCAAGGTCAACATCTTTAACATTTCCAAAATCAATTCGGAAGTTCGAGGCGGGAAATCGCCTCGCATCAAGCGATTGTCTGAGTACATCGGCGAGAGCTACTTCGATTACCTCGCGGGTCTAAAAGATCTGGTCCTGATCATGGACGAATCGCATCGCTATCGGGCAAGCGCCGGTATTCGCGCAATCAATGAATTGCAGCCGATTCTCGGGTTAGAACTGACGGCGACCCCTTTTATCGAAACCGGCAAAGGTTCGGTCGCGTTTAAAAATGTCGTTTACGACTATCCGCTTGCGAGAGCGATGCAGGACGGTTTCGTGAAGGAACCCGCGGTTGCCACACAGAAGAATTTCGACGCAACTCGCTTTTCGAAGGAAGAGATCGAGAAGATCAAACTCGAAGACGGCATACGTCTGCACGAGGACGTGAAGGTTCGGCTCGAAACGTACGCGCGGGAAACAGAGCAGGACATCGTGAAGCCTTTCGTGCTCGTGATTGCCCGCGACACGACTCATGCCGGGGAGTTGCGTAAGCTCATTGAGTCGGACGCATTCTTCGAGGGGCGTTACAAGGAGAAAGTCATACAAGTAGATTCGAGCAAGACTGGAGCAGAGGAGGAAGAGATGATCGGCCGCCTTCTCAAGGTGGAACACGCCGATGAGCCAACGGAAATCGTCATCCACGTCAACATGCTGAAAGAAGGCTGGGACGTAACTAACCTCTACACGATTGTTCCGTTGCGTGCGGCCAATGCGCGAATTCTAATTGAGCAATCCATTGGAAGAGGCCTGCGGCTGCCTTACGGTAAACGTACGGGTGTAAGCGCCGTGGATCGTCTGAGCATTGTTGCGCACGATCGATTTCAGGAAATTATCGACGAAGCGAATAAGCCAGATTCTGCTATTCGGCTTGAACAAGTCATCATCGAACCGGCCGACCAGCATCAGAAACTGGCGACCGTTACTTCGCAGCCCAGCTTCTTATCGCAAATCGGTGGGCAGTCTTTGGAGTCTAGTTCTTCGACGATCACGCAATCTGGGAGTTCAACGGCCCCGGCTCTGTTTGCAACGGAAGCTGAGAACACCATTGCCCAACTTGCACGCAAAGTGATAACAAGCTACGAGCGGCTTCCCAGCTCGAGCCAACTCCTCAGGAAACAGGTTCAGGAAGAAATTGCCGCGCGCGTTAAGGAAGAGATTGCGCCCGTGCAGGGAGAATTAACGGGCGTCGCCGATCAGGTAGATGTAGCGGCAGTTGTCGCCAAGACCACCGAGTTGGTCGTACAGAAGACCATCGACATTCCTCGCATCCTGGTCGTCCCGAAAGGCGAGGTAACAAGCGGCTTCGATTCTTTTGCGCTTGATTCAAGTTCCATTCATTATCAACCGGTCGAGCGGGACATTCTTATTCAACATCTCCGCACGCATCGACAAGAGACGCTTAGCTCTTCGGGTAACGGCCAGCAGGAGCTGCGACTTGAAGATTACATCGTGCGTGCGCTGGTCGATGTCGATGACATCTCCTACGATGATCACGCCGATCTGCTTTACCGCCTGGCAGGTCAGATGGTGAAACATCTGCGCAGCTATCTCAAAGACGAAGGCGAGGTTAAGAATGTCCTTCAGTATTACCAAAGACAGCTGGCGGAGTTCATTCACTCGCAGATGCAGGCGCATCATTGGGAGAAAGTTGCTGGCTACGATGTTGTCATCAGTAAAGGTTTCACCGCGCTCAAGCCGTTGGCTTTTACTGCGCCGGCGGATGAACCGCTTCATGACTTTCGACACCGCCCCACTGACGTGGCGAAAATCGCACAATTAGTTTTCGGCAAATTCAGCCGCTGCGTGTATTCGGCTCAAAAATTTCAGTCCGACACGGAACGCGTGCTATCCATCATTCTCGATCGAGAAGCGACGAAGTGGTTTAAGCCCGGCCGTGGGCAATTTCAGATCTTTTACAAGTGGGGCAGCGACCAACGCGAATATCAGCCCGACTTTGTCGCCGAAACAAAGGACAACATTTACATGCTGGAGCCCAAAATGCGGAAAGACATGGAAGATCAAGAGGTCATCCGAAAGAAAGACTCTGCCGTTTCGTGGTGCAAGCATGCGAGCGATCACGCCTCGAAAAATGGTGGCAAACCTTGGAAGTATCTGCTGATCCCTCACGATCTGATCGCGGAGAACATTACGCTCAAGGGCCTTGAATCACAGTCTGCGGTAGAATAGCGACCGCAATCACTCTGGGAAAAAGCCGACTTCACGCGCATTGCCGCGAGCATGCGCGAAAGCGGCGAGGCCACGTAAAAGCGCGTAAAAAGGCAACGTGTCGCGGCTTTGCACGTGGCACACGCGCGTGAGTTATGGTTCTGGTTCGTCGCTCTTCTCCTCTGCCCGGGATGCTTGACGCATTTGATCGTGCTCCGCTTCGGTGACGCCTTCTTCGAACATCTGCGCACTCTCACTGCGTCCCTCGGCATCTTCATCTTCTCCGAGGGAGTCTGCTGCTTGCCGCCCGGTCGAGCCCGGCACGGGATCCCAACCGTCCGAATCGGGTACGGATTGACTGCTCTCTTCCTGCGGATCCGTTTCAGCTTCTCCTGTCAGCTCACGTTTGGCCTGTTGATAGTCAGCCTCGGACGGTTCGGAAGACGGACGACCGTTAATCGCGGCTAACTCGCGCGCACGGGCTTCAACCATCTCAGAGGTTACCGTCCCAATGCCAGCAGCGTTCTCC
>CAWIPQ010000009.1:0-151120 GCA_963838045.1 uncultured Verrucomicrobiae bacterium
CGTTCCAGCGATACGACCATTCGTTTCCCCACGCTCCTTGCGGCCCGCCGTGAAGCAAAAATTTCAGTGGATATTTCTTGTTCGGATCGAATCCCGGCGGCTTCACCATGAAACCCTTGCACCTCGTCGTTATTCGCCCCTTTGAACGTGAACGATTCCAACGGTTGCATGTCGATTTGCGACAATAACGCGTCATTCATATGCGTGACTGCTGTCGCCGCCACGACGTCCTGACCATGACCTGTAGCGTTGTCGTAGTCCGTGAGACTAAAACGCGCGATGTCATTCGGAGCCCGGATCGACATGCGAGTAAAGAAAACGGCGTCCTTCGATGGTGTCAGGTCGTCGCCGTGTAGTCGAATGACTTCGTTCACACGATTATCCACCAGTGAAAACGCGTAAATCGGATCTTCGCCGTGATCTTCGGCGCTTAAGAAGATCGTTTTGGAATCGAACCGCCACGCAAAGCTACCAACCGATCTCTCGAATTTCTCCGTTACATCGCGCGTCATTCCCTGATTGTCGATCTTGGACCAAGAGTCGCCATTTATCGGCTTCGAAGCCGGCGCGCGCTTGCGAGCGCCAGGCGAGATATTTTCCGTCCGGTGAATAGAGCGGCGTGGTGTCGGCTCCGGGACTGGTGGAAATTTTCTTAGGGTAGCGCGAGCCTCTGGCTTGCGTCTCTTCACCGGACAAGCCGGAGGCATGTCCTACATTAATCGGCACGACGAAAATTTCGTTGTTCGTGCTGGTCGCTTCGACCTCGTCGATGTTGCTGGTGTAAGCGACTTCCTGGCCATCAGGTGAAATCGCATACATATCCTGTCCGCCTAACGAGAACGGCGGTACATCATGATCGCCCGGCGTAAGATCTCGCGCTGGAATCGTTTCCCGCATACCGGCTTCGTTGTAAGCGCTAACAACGAAAAGATGACTGCGCTTAAATTCGGTGAACGTGTTCCAGTGCCGGTAGAAAAGTCTCGTGAAAATTTTCGCTTTTACCTTGCTCTTTTTCAGTTTCTCGTCGCGTTGCTTGTTGCATGCATCACTTTTGCAATCCGGATAGACTGCTGAAACGAACACGATGTTTTTGCCATCCGGCGACCAGATCCCGCCGTCCGCCCCGGTCGAGATCGATGTGAGTTGATGTGGTTTGCCAGCAAGTTGTCCCGCGGCCAGAATCGAAATCGCACATCCAGATTTGCGTCGGATCGGTCGCTTTGGAGGTCCAGATGAGTCGTTTGCCATCCGGCGAAAATCGCGGACGCTCCTCGTGATTTGGCGTTGGATTCAATCGCTTCGATTCACCGCCGCTCGCCGGCACAATCCACAAATGCGAAATCTTGGTGTTCGCTTCCAGATCGACATCCACGCAGTCGAACACGACCCATTTGCCGTCGGGCGACGGCACCGGCGCACCGACACGCTTAAGTTTCATCATGTCCTCGAACGTGAAGGGATGTTTGGCGTTTTGCGCGAAGGCCAATGTGGCAAGCGCGAAAATGAGTGCGAAGAAAATTCTCATCAGACGCAAAGCTTTCGTCCGAAGCTTTTGATTGGCAAGCGCTGTGTCTGCGGAGCACAGGCCGCCGGCCTGTAGTTCGCGGCAGTTGCCGCGAACCTTGGTGGCAACACTGGCGTGTATTGCCACATGCGTTCGGCAAGCTGCCGAACGCTACAGGCTGGCAGCCTGTGCTCCCCAGAATCCATAGCGTCGCTATTTTGAACCTTCGAAGTTTGGTGTTTCTATAGGGCTTTGGATTTGAGATTTGGTGCTTTAGTGTTCCGCCATGGCTCACGTAAAAATCGAGACAATCAAGAACGGCCCTTACATCGTAACGGGCGAGGTGGAACTGATCGACGCCGACGGAAGCAAATTCCCGGTCGAGAAACGGATGGCGCTCTGTCGCTGCGGCGCATCGACCGAGAAACCGTTTTGCGACGGCACACATTCCAAAATCGGCTTCAAAGCCGCCGAGAAAGCCGTGCCGGAATCAAAAGAATGATCGATCTTTGATGTAAGATGTTTGATGTTTGATTTCGGCCTGTTCACGCTCACCTGGGTCAACACATGAAAGTCATTCGCGTCTGGGTTCTTTTTTCGGTTCTACTTGCGATCAGCGCAGCACGCGCCGAAAAATTTTCCCTCGTCGGCGCGACGGTGATCAATCCCGCCGACGGCAAAGTGCTGCCCAACGCGACGATCGTCATCGATGGGGAGAAGATTGAGCGGGTTGCGATGGGCAGACAGGATGCCGCTACGCTCGGGAAGCAGATCAGCTGCGTGGGTAAATTCATTCTGCCGGGTTACATCGATACCCACGTGCATTTCTTTCAATCCGGCGATTTGTTTACACGGCCGGACGGCGCCGATCTGAACAGTGTTCGCCCGTACAAAGACGAAGTTGCGTTGATCAAAAGCCATTTGAATGACGTTTTTGCGCGTTATCTCCGCTGCGGGATTACGTCGGTGGTAGACGTCGGTGGACCATTTTGGAATTTCGAGGTCCGCGAAAAAGCGAATGCGACTGCGAAAGCGCCGCGCGTAGCGGTGGCGGGCCCTTTAATTTCGAGTGTCTCGCGCGAGAAACTCGATCTCGGCGATCCCCCGATCGTGAAAATCGACACGCCCGATCAAGCACGCGAGTTTGTCCGTAAGCTGGCGAAACAAAAACCGGATCTGGTAAAAATCTGGTACATCGTCGACAAGGATCACCCGGTCGAAAGTTTCCGGCCGATCGTTCGTGCGACAATTGAAGAAAGCCATGCGCATGGCCTTCGCGTGGCTGTTCACGCGACCGAGTTGGAAACCGCCCGCGCCGCAGTTGAAGAAGGAGCGGACGTGCTTGTCCACAGCGTGACTGATAAGCCGGTCGACGAAGCATTTGTGAAGTTGTTGAAAGATCGCCACGTCATTTTGTGTCCGACATTGGTGGTGTTTGAGCGCTACGGCCGAACTTTTTCGCACCAGCTGAATCTCACTCCAGAGGAACAGAAGTGGGGTAACCCGGAAGTGATTGCGTCACTCGATGTCACAAAGATTCCACAGGACAAACTGCCAAAGAGAATCAAGGACGCCATGGGCGATCCAAAAGCTGTGCTCGACAGGATTAAGAAGACGTACGATGTCGCGCTGCCGAACTTGAAAAAGCTCGAGGACGCCGGTGTTACCATCGCGGCGGGCACTGACGCGGGGAACATCGGAACCATTCACGGGCCCGCGCTCTTCCGTGAATTCGAGTTGATGAAGGAAGCCGGGTTGACGCCAATGCAGATCCTTCAGTGCGCTACTGCCAACGCGGCGAAACTTTTCGGCGGCGATACCGGCGCGCACATCGGCAAAATTGAAAGCGGGTTTTTTGCCGATCTCGTAGTTCTTAATTCAGATCCTTCGAATGATATCGGAAAAGCGTCCGACATCGACAGCGTCATCAAGGGTGGCGTGGTCTATCCTGCTGCTTCGATCCTGCCCTGAGCGCACCGTGGAAGATCTGTTGCCGTTATGAGGTACGCGTCGCTTGTCTTTTTTTTGTTGCCGTTTTTTGCCGGCTCGACCATGGCTTCGCCGACGCCGGGAAAGGTACCGAACGTAAACGAGATCGCCGAAGCTTATGTAAAACTGGTGCTCGCAATGGGGAAGCATGATCCGGATTACGTAGACGCTTATTATGGGCCGCCGGAATGGAAGAAACAGGCAGAGAAACCACTTAACGCGATCGCACTTGAGGCAGCGAAATTACGCGATCAGCTCTCGAAGATTCCCAAACCGGCGGAGCAGATGGAGCAGTTGCGAAACGCGTATTTAACAAAGCAACTCTCTGCTTTGGAGACACGGGTGCGCATCGTGAAGGGCGAACATTTGAGCTTCGACGAAGAATCGCAGGCCCTTTATGACGCCATCGCACCGAAATTATCCGAATCGCATTTCCAGGAAATCCTGGCCAGTCTCGCAGCGAAACTTCCAGGTGAAGGACCTCTGATGCAGCGCTACGAAAATTGGCGACAGGCGTTTGTCATTCCGAAAGACAAATTGGACACCGTATTTCAGCTTGCGATCAAGGAGTGTCGCAAGCGCACGCTGGCGCACGTCAAGCTGCCGCCCGGAGAAAATTTCAGCGTCGAATACGTCAGCAATAAACCATGGACCGGGTACAACTGGTACAAGGGAAACTACCGTAGCGTCATCCAGGTGAACACCGATCTGCCGGTGTATATCGACCGTGCGATTGATCTGGCCGCGCATGAGGGATACCCGGGGCATCATGTTTACAACGTGTTGCTGGAGAAAAATCTTTTGCGGGATCGCGGTTGGATTGAGTTCTCGGTGTATCCGCTTTTCTCGCCGCAATCGTTAATTGCCGAAGGGACTGCGAACTTCGGAAGAGAGGTTGTATTTACAAAAGCGGAGCGGTTAGAATTCGAGAAGAAAGGTGCTTTGGCCGGCTGCGGGGATCGATCCATCCCGAGCCGAAGAATTCTACGCCGTTCACGATCTTATAAAAAAGCTGGGTTACGCCACGACCGAAGCAGCACGGCAGTACGTGGACGGCCACATCGACGCCAGTGGGGTCGCGAGCTGGTTGCAAAAAAACGCGCTCATGGATGAGAAGCGAGCGAAACAACAGGCGAAGTTCATCGAGAAATACCGAAGCTACGTCATCAACTATAATCTCGGCGAAGAGATGGTGCGTGATTACATCGAAAAGCAGGGTGGCACGGAGCAGCAGCCGGAGAAGCGCTGGCGTGAATTCGAGCAACTGCTCGCGTCACCGCGGTTGCCTGGCGATATACGCTAGGATTTCGCGCCACGGCGCGGGGAATCAGCTGAGATCGAAAAAGCCTTGCCCACATTACAAAGCAGCCTGAGCTTTTTCTTGTAATGGCTACACAACCTACGAAATACGCGCATCCGGAAGCTCTGGTGGAGACGGATTGGCTGGAGAAACATCTGAAAGACGACGGAATCCGAATCGTCGAGTCGAATGAAGACATTTTGCTTTACGACACCGGGCATATTCCTGGAGCGGTGCACATCGATTGGCGCGCCGATCTTCAGGACCCATTGATTCGCGACTATATTTCGCCGGAAAAATTTGCGCGGCTTTGCAGCCGCCACGGAATCACGCCGGATACGACCTGCATTTTTTACGGTGACAAGGCAAACTGGTGGGCGTGCTACGCGCTTTGGGCGTTCCGGTTATTCGGTCACGAAAAAGTGAAAATTCTCAACGGCGGCCGCGACAAATGGAAAGCCGAAGGTCGCCCGATGAGTCGGGAAATTCCAAAATATGCGGAGACGAACTATCCGGTGCCGAAGAAACGGTTCGACAAGGAAATTCGCGCCTTCTTCGACGAAGCGCTGGCGCAAAGCAAAGACGGCAAACCGTTGATAGACGTGCGCTCACCCGGCGAATACAGAGGAGAGATTACGCACATGCCGGAGTATCCACAGGAAGGTGTTCTGCGCGGCGGCCATATCCCGGGGGCGAAGAGCATGCCGTGGAAAACCGCTACGAACGACGACAGCACGTTCAAACCCGCATCCGAACTGGCAAAGATCTATTTCGAGCAGTGCGGAGTCAGTCCCGATAAAGACACAGTGGTCTACTGCCGGATCGGCGAGCGCTCCAGTCACACCTGGTTTGTGCTTACTTATTTGTTAGGCCTGGATAACGTCCGCAACTACGACGGCTCGTGGACCGAATGGGGCAATAAAGTCGGCGCGCCGATTGAAAAGAGCGGCTAATCGAGCGCGATGATAATCTTCGACGGAGCGGCGCCCGCGCTCCCGAGAGCTCAAATGCGCCCGGCCTGCTTCAGCAACTCGTGAATCAAATGCATTCGCCTTTGCTCTTTTCGGCTGGAGCGAAGCCGCGCTATGGAGCGGTTCATTCTGCGTGTCCAATTCATGTTCGCCTTTGTTCCAGGAACATTGAACCGGTATGTGCGCGCCAGCAGATCGGTGATCATGACCACTGCGATCCACGAGTTACATTTGAAAAGCGCTTGGAAAATCGCCGGATAAAAATCTTTCTCGAAGTCGAGCTGGCCGATCTTGGGCTTGAGGCCTGCGAACAACGCGATCTTCTCCAGCGTCGCTCGCGCTTGTTCTCCCATCTCGGAGCCTGAATGTTCAACCGCCTCGTCCCATAAAGCGCGAATTGGCTCATGATCGTGCGTCGCGTACGTGGCAACGGACAGTCGCTCGTACATTTCCCCGGGGATGATCATCCCGTCGCGCGTTTCCCACTGCGGAATTTTGAATCCGGCAATCCCCAGCGATCGCAGATTGGGTCGCACATAATCGGGCACGACGCCGAGATCTTCTCCGCAGACGCGCGCGGCGCCAGCTTGTTCCAGGACAACACGCAGGTATTCTTCGCCCTCGCGCATGTTGGCTTCGCGGTTTTCCGGTGTGTTATCGTCGCGCGGAATGAAATGGGGCGCGCGGCCTCCGGTTCGTTCCAGCATCTGGTGCACATCGAGCGGCAGAAATTCTTTGTTTCTTTGGGGACGCCAGGGGAAGGCGTATACGCGATAAAATCCCTGCACATGATCGATCCGGAAAAAATGAAAGATCCTGCAGACACCGCGCACACGTTCGCGCCACCATAGAAAATTGTTCGCGCGCATGGCGCTCCAGCGATAGAGCGGAATACCCCAGTTCTGGCCCCATTTTTGCGTGAACGCGTCCTCCTTGAAGTACGGTTCCGCCGGCGCGCCACCGAACCAATCGAGCATGAATTCGTGTGGGCGCGCGAAGACATCGGCGCTGTAGTAACTGATGCCAAATGGAATGTCGCCCATGAGTGCTACGCCACGCTGTTCGGCATGCGCTTTGACATCCAACCATTGGCGATGGGCGATCCATTGCACGTAACAGAAGAAATCGGCGCAGCGTATTAATGCCGACTGTTTGTTGGAGGGGAGACCGCGCAACCAGGCGCCCGCCGCTTCCAATGTCTGATGCTGAGCCGGCCAGCGGTCCCACGCGGCGCTGCCATCATTTTCCTCTATGAGAACGCGGAAGAATGCGTAATCGCGTAGCCAGGAGGATTCTTCTTCGCAGAATCTTTGAAATTCCGATTTCCGTTTTTCGTCGGCCTGAACTGAGAAGTTCGAAAACGCTTTCTCCAGAAGGCGCTGCTTCAGTTCTTTAATCTGACGATATTTTACCCGGCCACGCCGGAGACTTGAAAGATCGATATTGGCGAGTGCGGTTTCAAAATCCGCGCGCGTTAGATCCGGGAGCGAATCTGGCGCGACATGCACGGTGGTTGGCTCAATCGCCATGGCGCTAATAGCGTTGTACGGGCTGTTATCGCCTCCCGTTTCGTTGATCGGCAGAAGCTGGACAAGCTTGAATCCGATTTCCGCAGCCCAATCTATGAACTCGCGCAGCGCGCTAACATCGCCGATTCCCAGGTCGTCGTTCCCGCGGAGGGCGAACAGCGGCACGAGAATTCCACCAATCTTTTTTTCTGGCGACAAATTCATTTCTTAGCCACGGATGAACACGGATGAAACACAGATCAGAAGACGAGACGCCTGTACTCCACCTTCGTCCGTCCGAAATTCAGGAGTAGCCCCACCTTCAGCCCCGTAGCTTTCAATTCATTCAACAGCTGTGCTTCATCGCGCTTGTCATATTGGGGTGCGACTTTGATTTCGACAGCAACACAGCTGTCAACCAGAAGATCGATGTCATAATCGCCGACGATGACGCCTTTGTAGCGGACTTGAATGCGCTTCTCCAGTTCTGCCGTTGCGCCGCGTCGAAGAAGCTCCACTTGCAGCGCGCGTTGGTAAACGCGTTCGAGGAATCCGTAACCGAGCTGATCATGCACCTCGAATGCAGCGCCAATGATTCTGCCGGTCGTCTCTTCGTACAGAAGTTTGCGTTTTTCCGAATCGTCAACTTCAAGCATCTGATTATCCGTGTTTCAACCGTGTCAATCCGTGGCTCAGCGATTATCTTCTTCGCACTTGCCAGTCTTCGACAAGATTGCCTGGAATTTCCTGGAGAAAGCGCGATGGCCTCTGGAACACATCGCCATAGCCACCACTCAGGCGCATGTGAGGGTACGTGAGATAAAGCTCGTCTCGGGCGCGCGTGATGGCGACGTAAAACAAACGTCGTTCCTCCTCCAGCGCAGCGCGTGTATCAAGCGAGCGACTGCTTGGGAACATGCCGTCAGTCAACCAGATCACGAATACGGTGTGAAACTCCAAGCCTTTCGCCTGGTGCACGCTGGAGAGATTGACCGCTTCTTTGTCTGCGTTTTGAGCCGGCGCGGCTTCTGCGTCGACATTGCTGATCAATGCCAACTGCGCGAGAAATTCATGTACGTCTTTGAATTGGCGGGCGAAAACTGCGAGCTGATCGAGGTCTTCCCGGCGAAGTTGGTAATTCGCAAAATTCACCTTGGCGTAGTCATCGTAGATTGCTTCCACAATTGAGGTGATCATCTCCGATGGCGGATTTGGTTCGCCGTTCGGTGCAATCTCATCCAGCGTGTGCGCCAATTGCGTCCACATTTTCTTTGATTTTGCCGGCACGTTCATCGCAAGGAGGCGCTCGCCAAATCTGTAGCCGGGGGCGCTGACCGTGGCTGGCTCTGATTCCATTTCAGAACCGCGGTCAGCCGCGCTTCGCCGAGGCTACGGAGGACGGGCCGCCCGCGGCTACAAGCCCGCTTTCCCATGCTCGCCAGAGATTTTCCGCGGTCCGGTTGCCGATTCCGGGAAGCAATTTCACCATGCGATTAAAGGCGACTTCATCGCGCGGATTAGCGACGAAACGGATGAATGAAGTGACATCTTTAATATGCGCCTGTTCGAAGAACCGGATGCCGCTGGTGATTTGGTAAGGAATGCCCCGGCGCGAAAGCTCCAATTGCAGCTCAACCGCGTGATAATGCGCGCGGTAAAGGACCGCGATGTCGTTAAGATCAACATTTTCATCGCGAAGCTCGAGAATCCGTTGCGCAACAAACTGCGCCTGCTCGGCGCCATCATTCAGAGCGACCAACGCCGGTTTCAGCGTCTTTGATTCGCGTGTTGCGCTTAAGTGCTTTCGAAATTGCTGGACGTTTGCGGCAATGGCGGCGTTCGCCACCCCAAGAATTTCCGGCACACTGCGGTAATTCATTTCGATCTTGAACACCTGTGCGTCGGGATACCGCTTTGGAAATTCGAGGATGTTTTGAAAATTCGCGCCGCGCCAGGAATAAATCGACTGCGCGTCGTCGCCTACGACCATCACATTGTGATGATCGCGAGCGAGCAGGTCCACCAGGTCGGCCTGGATTTTGTTCGTGTCCTGATATTCGTCTACCAGAATGAATTGAAACTGTTTCCGGTAGATTTCCGCGATTCGTTCGTGCTGCTGAAACATCGATAATGTCTTTTGCAGCAGGTCGTCGAAATCCATGCAGTTCGTTGCCTTCTTTTTTTTCTCGTATCGCTGCCAGACGTCTTGAATTTTGTCGAGCAACGGCAGGAAATAAGGAAACTTCTCCGCGAGCAGTTCTTCCATCGGATTCTCGGTGTTGACGACGAAGCTGAAGATTTCAGCGAGAACGTCACCCTTTGGAAATCGGATTTCCTTCGGGTCGATTCCCGCGCTTGCGACAACGGTATTGATCAGATCCTTTTGATCTTCGCGATCCATGATGGTGAACCCGCTCGAATAGCCGATGGCGCTACCGTGTCTGCGCAAAATCCGGTTTCCTATCGAATGAAATGTTCCGCCCCAGAGTCCACTTGCGTCGACCGGCAGCAAATTCGCAACGCGATTCAGCATCTCGCGCGCTGCTTTGTTCGTGAATGTCAGCAGCAGAATGTTACGGGCATCGATTCCGTTTTCGAGCAGATACGCCACGCGATAGGTAAGCGTGCGCGTTTTTCCCGAGCCGGCGCCGGCAATCACAAGTATCGGACCCGGCGGCGCGGTTACTGCCGCAAGCTGTTGTTCATTCAACTCGGCGGCGTAATCGATGTGGATCGATGTAGCTACCGGTGCGCGTTGCAGCGTGTATTGTCGGGACATGCTGCGCTACGCTGATGCGGCGAGCAGATCCGATCAATGGAAATTTGGGCTGGAAACGAATTCGCGGACTGCGCAGGCTCTGGATCCGCGTTGCCGTTTCGAGAGACCAATCCGGTACGTAAATGGCTCGGTTGCAATTTAATGCTTGCAAGCTCAGGCTATCTCAGGTCAAAAAAAGACTCGCCATGAACACGTTTACCAGAAGAGTGACAAAATCCGTCTTCGTATGGACTGTTGCGGCGGGGATGGCCGTTCCTGCGCTCGCAGAAAAGGAACGCAGCGGCGTCACTATGGACGAGACACATATCGTGGTGCATCCAATCACAAAGATCTCCACGGAAGACACGAAGGCGATCAACAATATCCTCAAAAAGTACGACAAATCGCTCTATAAACTCGCCACATACAAGGATGGCAAGTTGAAAAAAACCCAGGGAACATTGAGCGATGTGTACCTCGATCAGGCGATCGCGTCCGAGCTTTCTGCGGCGCAGGCAAAGGGCGAATCGAATAAGACGATGCAGTTTACTAATCCACAGCGGCATCCTGGCAATATCACGAATCCGCAGCGGCATCCTGGCAATATCACGAACCCGCAGCGGGCTGCTGCGGTGACGAATCCGCAACGGTCCCCGGGTGCTCCGACCAATCCCCAACAGAGTCTGCCTCCAGGCGATGAGAAGGCAGCCAAAGAATTACTCGAACGTCTCAAGCCGATTCTGCAAAAATACAGCAGGAAATAGCTGGAGTGCTTTCGCACGCAAGGAGGCGCTTTGAACCGAAGACGTTTTATGTCGCCGGCTTTCTCCTGCACTTTTTTCTGCTCCTAACAGTTTCGTGCCAGCAAACTTTCTGGATTCTGGCGAACGGTTACACTTCGCTTCCGACCTCGCTGGAAAACTACTGGCGCAAAGCCGAAACGCTAAGTGGCGTCGCATTGGGACAGGGGTTCGGTTTGGCAAATCCGCTTCGGCAAGCCGAGAGTTCTTACATTCAAAGCGCGGGCATCGAGGGGGGATACGGATTTTTCGCGCCGGGCGTTCCGAACAGCTACAAGCTCGTGTTCGAGATGCACTACGAAGACGGCCGTGTTGAATACGATCTGCCGCATGTAAAAGATGTGGCCACCGGCTTACGTCTAAGCAGTTTACTGGATCAGATCGGGCGCACACCGTACGAACCGTTGCGACAACTGATGGTCAAGATGCTTGCCTACGCGATTTGGCAGGAGCATCCGGACGCAAACACCATTCGCGCAGTGTTCGGTTACGTGGAAACGCCGAGCGCCGCAGAATCATCAGAAGGCAAACAGGAAACGTACAATTTTCTGTACGCATACGATTTCAGTTTTCGCCGGCAATCAACGCCAGAGCTGGGGCGGTGAACCGATGTCGAAGATCCGAAATTGGTTAAACGACTTTTTGTTCGAGCCCGATTCCGATCGTTGGCTGGCCATACTGAGAGTTGGGGTCGGTTTTCAGGTCGTGCTCTTTTGTTTGTCAGTTCAAGACGATTGGAACCAGCTCTTTGCGGGCGAGAACAGCGGGTTTATCAGCCGCGACCTGACCGAAGCAGATTGTGAACATCGAAAGCCCGTTCGTTCCGAGGTTGGGCTGGCTTGTGTTCGCAGGAAGTCGTCTCGGTCTCAGTGAGCACGCGACGATTTCATTGGTCTGGCTTGCCTTGCTTTGCGCCGGTTGCTGCCTGTTTGTGGGTTTGTTCTCGCGGACCGCTGCCTTTAGTGCGTGGTTCCTTCATCTTTGCGCAGTCAAGAGCGGTGATTTTCTCGCATACGGAATGGACAATTTCACCACGATTGGGCTCTTCTATCTCATGCTGTCGCCACTACCGGACCGTTATGCGTTAGACGCCAGAATTTGGAGAACGCCGAAAAGGGATGCACGCCATTCTCGGTTTTTTTCGCCGCGTGCTGCAACTTCATCTTTGCGTGATCTATTTTTTCGGCGGCTTAACGAAGAGTCTGGGCGCGGACTGGTGGACAGGCGTGAGCTTGTGGCGGGCGCTCACACGTCCGCCATTCGATGTTATTCCCGTTCACACGCTCGTTTCATGGCAGGCGATCCTGCCGTCACTTGGAATCGCTGTGTGCCTCATCGAAACAGGCTATCCAATTTTTATTTGGTGGAGAAGAACACGGCTTATCTGGCTGATGTCGATTCTGGCAATGCACATCGGCATCGCGCTTGCCATGGGACTCTATCTCTTTTCCTCGATCATGATCATTTTGAACCTAGCCGCATTTGGGCCCGGCCTGATTCGGAGACGGCAAACCGGATCGGAAGAAATTCACGCGGCGAGAGCCGTTCCCGTCTTGTCGTAACTCGGCGCGGTCTGGCCACATTGTGCGCGCGCAAATGATTTGTCTCGACTTTGGGATAGGTGCATTGTGCCGTGCTGCACATGAGGAATGTGCCCACCGTTCCGAAATCTCCCGAGTCGCAAGCTGATCTTCAACTGGAGATCGCGCATCTGCTGCTGATCGACATCGTCGGTTACTCCCGGCTGCTGGTGGATGAGCAAATTGAGTTGATGCAAGAGCTCACTCGAATCATTCGAAGCACCGAAACATTTCGCGCAGCGGAAGCGCGCGGCCAGCTCGATTCGCATCCCTACCGGAGACGGGATGGGATTGGTTTTTTTCCGGAGCCCGGAGGAGCCAGCCCGGTGCGCGCGGGAGATCAGCGACAAATTAAGGCAAGTTCCGAGGATTCGCTTACGCATGGGTATTCACAGTGGGCCGGTGAATCAGCTGAGAGACGTGAATGATACTCTCAACGTCGCCGGCGCAGGAATTAACGTGGCGCAACGCATAATGGACTGCGGGGACGCCGGCCACATTCTCTTGTCCAAACGTGTAGCGGAAGATTTGGCGGAATACCGGCAATGGGAGTCTTACCTCCATGATCTTGGCGAATGCGAAGTGAAGCACGGCCTGCGCCTGCACATTTTTAATCTGTACAAAGATGACTTGGGCAACCCGGCGGTGCCGCAAAAAATCCAGCAGGAAAAAGAACGGAAAACCGGTGCTCGTGGGGCACGGCGCCCGTCCATTCTGAGCACTCCACTGAAGGCGGGCCTGGTCGCTGCCTTGTCCCTCGCTGTTCTGGTTTTCGCCGTGAGCGTCGGTAATTTTCCTGTACCAAACTCACCCTGTTGCGCGAGCAGTTGCCATTCCGCAGAAAAGCATTGCCGTGCTTCCATTCGAGAATCTGAGCGATGAAAAACAGAACGCCTATTTCGCCGATGGCGTGCAGGATGAAATCCTGACATATCTGGCAAAGGTAGCCGACCTGAAAGTAATCAGCCGCACATCGGTCATGCAGTACAAGGGCGGCGTTGAGCGCAATCTGCGAGAAATCGCAAAAGCGCTCGGCGTTGTGTATGTGCTGGAAGGCAGCGTTCAACGAGCGGGTGATCGGGTGCGCATAAATGCGCAGTTGGTCGATGCGCGAAAAGATACGCACGTGTGGGCTGAAAGTTACGATCGTCAATTGGCCGATGTCTTTGCCATTCAAAGTGAGATCGCTGAACAGATCGCATCACAGCTTCAGGCGAAGATTTCCCCGCAGGAAAAAGCCGCGATTGAAAAACAACCAACGGGCGATCTTGAAGCTTATGAGCTTTACGTGCGCGCCAAGGCTCTCATCGACGCAATTAATTTCAGCGAGCGGGGAAAGGAAAACCTGCTTGAAGCGGCGCAACTGCTCGATGACGCGGTTGCCCGCGATCCAAAATTCTTGCGCGCGTACCACCAGTTGGCCCGCGCCCATGACCTTATTTATTTCCTGGGAGTGGACCACACGCCGGCGCGGCTCGCTCTGGCGGAGGCAGCTGTGCAAAACGCGTTTCGCCTTGGGCCGGATTCGGGGGAAGCGCACCTTGCCCGGGCGCAACATCTTTACTGGGGCTATCGCGATTACGAGGGAGCCCGGAAGGAGCTGGCGTTCGCTCGGCGCGCACTGCCTAATGAGCCACTTGTGCTTGTTATCGGCGGCTTGATCAATCGGCGACAGGGCCGCTGGGAAAAATCGACGCAGGAGTTGGAGCGCGCGCTCGAGTTGGATCCGCGAAACATCTACATTCTTCAGCAAATCTCTTTTAGCTACGAATTCATGCGGCGTTACGCGGAAATGGCAGCCGTTCTGGACCGTGTGCTCAGCATTGCGCCAAAAGACGCTAACACGCGCGTCCAGCGAGCGATTGTGGAGCTCGAATCGCGCGCGGATTTGTGGCCGTTGCGCTCTGCAATTGAATCCGTTATCGCAGAAGACCCGAATGCCGGGGCCACAATCGCTGATCGATGGATCATCCTTGCGTTCTGTGAGCGTGACAAGGCGGAGCTGGAGCGCGCGCTAACTTCAGTGCCCCCCGAGGGATTTCAGGATGCAAGCGTCACTTTTCCTCGCGCCTGGTGCGAAGGGCGTGATAGCGCGCGCGACCGGGGACGACGCCGGCGCGCGTGCTGCGTTTACACAAGCTCGAGCGGAACTTGACAAAATTGTGCGTGAACAACCCGATTACGCCGAGGAATTATCGGTGCTCGGAATGACTGACGCCGCGCTGGGAAGGAAAGAAGACGCGATTCGTGAGGGCCAGCGCGCCGTAGAACTGCTTCCAGTTACCAAGGACGCCATAACCGGAGCGCTCTTGCTCGAACATTTGGCTGTGATTTACGCCTGGACGGGCGAGAAGAATCTTGCGCTCGACCAACTAGAACATGCCGCACGCATTCCCGGCGAGGTCAATTACGGTCAGCTGCGGCTGCATCCCTACTGGGACCCACTTCGCGGCGATGCCCGCTTTGAAAAGATCGTCAGTTTACTAGCACCGAATTCTGCGAAGCCGTGAGTCCGGTTAGGGCCGGGCTCAGGAACGACAGACTTCACCGGTTCGGCCCGTTTACCGTGCTCGCGGATCAATCTTTGGGCGGATCGAGCAGGTACGCCATACGTAAGCGTTCTTGTCTTCCCCGAGGCTGCCCCCGGCGATCACAAGGATCGGGCCGGGGTGGGATCGCCCAGAAAGGACGATCCCAAACGTCTTTATCAGATGTGTTAGAAGGTGCGGGTCGCCGTGTCCTTACTGCTATTCGCAACCAGGCAACTTGACGCTGCCAATGCGCGTTTGCCAGCCTGCCGCGGACGACATTTGGCCAGCCAAGGTGTAATACTCGTTCACGTACCAGAACGTGCAGTCGTCACTGGGATCGATGTTCATCGAGGTGTAGTCACCCCAGCGCGAGTTTGTGGTCGTCTGCACGCCATCGCCGGCGATGATCGTTTCTTCGCCAAGCGTCATCATGCCCAGCGGATCGCCCGCTAGGCGCCCAGTGTACCGGATGCCAGGAAAGACATCTACTCCGTTTACTACGCTATAGCCGAGAGCCATATTCCCCTTCTTGTCCTGCGCGATGCTGCCCATCCAGCGATGAACGCCGTCGCCCGGGGCGTACGTGCCCTGTTGGTAGATGCTGTACGTTATCGGCCCGGCGGTCTGCTGCCCGTCCTCCGGATCTCGTACCACCGCGCGCCGGCAACGCTGGGCGCCGCCTCAACCGACTGGTTTGTCACCAGCGACTCGTACCTGCCGAAGTTCCGATAGGCGAGACGCCAGGTTGGACGCTGCCGGTAAGATAGAATGTCGAGGTACTGCGCGGGGTTAACGATTCCGGGCTCCGGCAGGCAGTCACGGCTTCCTGGCGCACACGGATAGATTGAGTCAAAGGGCTCGGTAGGCAGCTGTGCCGCGAGAACCAGAGAAGCCGTGGGATGTGCACTCCACTTGATGCTCAGCTCCCAAATGTTGAGCGCGTCGAATGTCGCACCATAATCTGCACTATCGTCCTGCGTACCTACAATCGGTGCAGGGGCGTGGTCAATTGGGCGGCGGTGGCCGTCCATGTCAGGTGGCAGGAGACCGTCGCCAATGAGTTCCAGTGGCACGGTGCCCGTTGGGTTAAAGTCGGCTTCGAGGAAGAACTGGACTGCGCGCGCGTTCGGCTCGCCGTTCACCATCTTGTTCTTCTCGAGCGCGTAGACGCTGATTCCGTACCTGTCAATCAACCCAAAGTCCCGTGTCGTGAGAATATACGAATTCGACCATACGCCGTACTTCGGGTAATCGGGAAAAAAGTAGCCTCCGTCGACCTCGTCTGCTTGAGTGATGAAAGCATAGCGATAATATGCGCCTGTGGGGTCGCCTGTCTGCGAAACAGCGACGCAGTTGTAAAAGGGCAAATCTGGATCGCTAAGTCCGCGCGTGGTGAACTGACTCAGGATCCAATGGTCGGTAGTCTGGTCGTACAGGTACCGACAGGGTCGCCCGAGGGGTCAGTGCAGTCTTCGATTGGGAATCCCGCCCACAGCGTGCCGGTATCAACCGGACCCATTAGTAAATTGCCGGCCTTGTCGTAGACCGCGAACACGAGGTTGATCATTTCCACATAGTGATTTGGGCCAACATCGCCTACCGGGTCGGGCGGATTAACGCGGAAGCCGAAGACGTCGAAATTGTCCTGGTTCGCCATTCCCTCGAAAGTAAGCAACGGAGCGGGGATTGTCGGAGTCAGGTTGAACAGTTGACGTACACCGTCGGCACGGTAAGGCCGGACGCGGCGGGCTCTTGGACCTTGTGATTCTCGCCCCTCCGGCCGCACTTCCAATATTGTGCCGGGTGGGTAGGGCGCAGGTCTCGCAGCGCGCGGCAAACTGCGTAAAGCAGGCGACACGTCAAAAGCGACCGCTGTGGAGAACCTTGGAGTCAGCGGTTGCAGGCGATTGGTTCTTTGCGCAGCAGCGGGCGGCGAGGTTGCGATGAAGAACAATCCCACGGCGGTTAACAGAAGCAGGATTGCAGTCAGAATACGTACATGCGTGAAGGCACGATTTTTAGTAATACGATGGAGCGTTTTCATATGTTTTTTTTGAAGTTTATTGTTGAGGTGTAGCCCTGCAGGCCGACGATTGTCGCCGTTTGGGGTACGTAGAGTTTCGACCGCCTCCAGATTTTGGAAATACGCAAAATTGCGTACGAGCGGTCTGGTGAGCTGCCAGGCTTGCTATGAAACCGATTCGAAGGCAGGCGCCTGTTGTGCAGGCTCAGTCCATTTGCCGTGTTCGCGGATCAGGTCTTTCAGGCGATCGACGGCTTCGGCTTCGGGAATGTTGAATTTCACGGCGGTTTTGCCCACGTAGAGATTCACTTTGCCCGGCGCGCCACCGACGTATCCAAAATCCGCGTCTGCCATTTCACCCGGGCCATTCACAATGCAGCCCATGATGGCAATTTTTACGCCCTTTAGATGCAACGTCGCCGCTTTGATCTTCGCCGTCGTGGTTTGCAGGTTGAACAAAGTCCGTCCACACGATGGGCAAGCGACATAATCGGTCTTGAAAATCCGCGCGCCGGCTGCCTGTAAAATGTTGTACGACAACCGGAGTGCCTGCCCCGGAGCTTCCTCGCCCTGCACCAAAACCGCGTCGCCGATTCCATCGCAGAGCAAGGAGCCGATGTTGGTGGAGGCCGTAAGAAGCGTCTGAAGAAATGTGGGAGCGGCCTCAGTGCCGCGACTGTCGGGACGCTGAGGTCGGCGGCTCCCACTTTTTAAAAACATCTTTCAGCAAAATCGGATGCCGCGGCTGTACTCGCGTCGCAAGCAAACGAAACGCGGCGATTACCGACAGCTCGACATCGTCGCGCACAGTTACGAATTTCGACGAGGAGGTTTCATTAATTCGCGCGAGCGCATTTTCGTCGCGTGGATCGAGTTCTTCGATCCCGGCATTCTCATAAATAATTTCGGGCTTGTAATCGCCCATTCTATCGATCTTGTGCGCGATTTTGTCGAAGTTCGCCTGACGCACCACAACGCGCATTAACTCTGTGCCGCCAAGGTTGATCTGTAGCGGCGCTGTCTCAGCGTCGACTCCATTCCAGCGATCAGAGACCGCCGCTACAGCAATCGTGTTTGTGGTTCGCCGCTGATAAGAGAAAGGATCGAAAGAAAGTTGGACGTTTGGCGTTGGGCGTTCGGCGCCTGCCGCGCCGTAGCTTGGCGAAGGCGGGTTGGACGTTTCCTTTATGTTCTGGATAAGCGCTTTCGCCACGGGAATTTCGTGAGGACTATCTTCAGTCAACGAAACGCGGATGGTATCGCCGATTCCATCTGCCAGCAGTGACCCGATCCCAATTGCGCTCTTAATGCGCGCATCTTCGCCTTCGCCGGCCTCGGTGACGCCCAGGTGCAATGGATAGTTCCAGTCGGGACCGAGTTCATTAAGTCGGGCCACCAGCAGTCGATAGGCGGCGATCATCACTTTCGGGTTGCTCGCCTTCATCGAGAAAATGAAATCATGATAGCTCGAGGTCGCGCGCGATTCGGGCGAACTCGAGCGCGCTCTCGACCATCCCGAGGGGCGTGTCGCCGTAGCGATTCAGAATGCGATCGGAAAGCGAGCCGTGATTCGTCCCGATGCGCATGGCGATCCCCCGCGTCTTGCATAACTCGACCAGCGGAGAAAACCGTTCCCGAATCCGGTTCAACTCCGCCGCGTATTGTTCATCGGTGTACTCGCGGATCGCGAATTTTTTCGAGTCAGCGTAATTGCCCGGATTGATTCGCACTTTTTCGACCCATCGGGCGGCTTCCATCGCTGCCTCGGGTTTGAAATGGATATCGGCGACGATCGGCACGTTACAGCCTCGCTCGCGCAAACCTTTTACAATGTGCTCGAGGTTGCGCGCATCTTTCACTGTGGGCGCGGTAATCCGGACAATCTCGCACCCGGCATCAGCAAGCTCGATTGTTTGTTGGATCGACGCCTCCGTGTCCATCGTGTCGCAGGTGATCATCGATTGGACACGAATCGGATTGTCGCCGCCGATGCCGACGTCGCCAACCTTCACCTCGCGTGTGAGCCGGCGAGCGTGGTGCGAAGAATTACTGCGATAGTTCACCAGAACTCAAATGTAAGAAGGCTGGCGCGCCCGCGCAATTGCGCCGCCGTTCTAGGGCGCTCCCGGGTTTTTTTCGGGCGACTGCGCTTCGAGCTGATCGAGCTTTTTGCGGACAAACGGCAAATCCTGCACATCGAAGAACGTGATGTAGAGCATGTATCCAATGATCACCACGGCGCAGCTGGTCTGAATTACCTCAAGCACTCGTATGTTGACCGGCTTGCGCCGGACGGACTCAATCAACGCCAGCACGATGTGGCCTCCGTCAAGCACCGGTATCGGCAGCAGGTTCAAAATCGCAAGATTGACGTTCAGAATTACGCTGAACCATAACGCCAGCTGCCAGCCCCGTTCGCTTTGGAAAAGCAGATAGTAAATGCGACCAATTCCTATCGGACCGCTCAGATGCTGCAACTTGACGTCTGACTTGGGCGAGGCGACCGCGCCGATTGTCTTCAACGTGCTCGTTACGCTGTTGTAAACTTGTTCAATTGGATTGGGATGCTGAATCGATACAATCCCGGACGTATCCCATTGAATGCCAATTCGCGGCTTCATTTCGCCCGCAGTGGGCAGAGGCGTCGGTTTTACCGGAATATCCAACTTCGTCCCGTCGCGTTCCACATGCAGCACAAGCGCATCCTTTGGATGTTTGTTGATGTATTCCAAAAGCGCGATCGGATTGTAGATGTGTGTTTGGTTAAAGCCGCGAATAATGTCACCGGCACGTAGTCCAGCCGCCGCGGCGGGAGTATTCGGTTGGACTTTGGCGATAATAGGGGTTTCCGCCGGATAGATGAGGAGTTGCCGCACGCTTTTCCTGCGCCAGCCGCTGGTCTCTGCTTTGTAAGGCTCGACCCATACGGTTTGCACTTTACCGTCGCGTTCGAATTTGACTGCGATCTTATCGCCCTCGCTACGCACGACGTCCCAGCTAATGCTGTCGCTCATTCCCATGAACCGCCGCACAGGTTTGCCATCCACGGACAAGATTTTATCGCCCGGCTGCAGGCCGACCTTTCCCGCCGGCGACCCCGGCATGACGTAGCCGACAACCGTCGTTGAATCGGCTTCGCTCACCGGATGACCGACTGCCCAGACGATTCCAGCGAAAAACAACGCCAGGAGCAGACTGAATACCGGGCCGGCGATGGCTACGATGATTTTGTCTAGCGCGGAAATTTTCGGGAGCTTCGCCCGGTCCAGATCGGCTTTGCCTTCGATGATGTCCATCGGCGCGAGTTGCGGGAGCGCGACGAAGCCTCCAAATGGCAGTGAGCCGAGGGAGTATTGGACCCCATTGATTGTCCTCTTCCAAATCGGTTTCCCAAACCAAACGCCGAATTTCTCGATATAAAGACCTCGCCATCGGGCAGCGAGAAAATGCCCAAGCTCATGCACTACGATGAGCAGGTTAAAAAGGATGAGTACCTCCAGCAGGATAAAGACGACGCGGGCGATGTGCAGAATCATGTGATTAGAGACTAGCGATCAGTGACTGGTTGGACACGCAACCGGTTCCGCCGTTGGAACTCTTTCCTGGTTTAGCGCTCCAACACTTCGACGTTTTCCTTCGCCTGCTCCCGCGCCCACTGATCAGCTCCCAATATTGCATCGAGATCGGGGTGCGCAACGGGCGTATGCCGATTCATCACTTGTTCAACAATTTTCCAGATTTCCGGGAACCGGACTTTGCCGTCCAAAAACGCAGCGACCGCGATTTCGTTGCCGGCGTTCATCACAGCCGGAAGGGTGCCTCCAGTTTCTCCCGCGCGGCGAGCCAGGTTCAATGCCGGAAAATCGTCGTATCGCGGAGTATAAAATTCCAGCCTCGACAGCTTCGAAAAGTCGAGTGGCGGCAACGTGTTCGGAACGCGATCCGGCCAGGTCACCGCATATTGAATCGGGAAACACATGTTTGAATAACTCAATTGCGCCAGCGTGGAACCGTCAGTGAATTCGACCATTGAATGCACAATGCTTTGGGGATGGATGACCACTTCGACGCGTTTCATCTCAACGCCGAACAGCCAATGCGCCTCGATCATTTCCAAGCCCTTGTTGAACAGTGTCGCCGAATCGATCGTGATTTTCGGTCCCATGTTCCAGGTCGGATGCTTTAGCGCCTGTTCGCGCGTAATCGAATCGAAATCTTTTTGCGGCGTGTTGCGGAACGGTCCGCCGGACGCGGTAAGAATGATGCGTCTGACGTCTGTTGGAGACGCGACGCCCCCGTCGCCTGCGGCCCGAAGGCGGGCCGGCTCCAGACACTGAAAGATCGCGTTGTGCTCACTATCCACCGGTAGAACATGCACGCCGTTATCGCGCGCCTTGCGCATCACAATTTCGCCTGCCATGACCAAAATTTCTTTGCTCGCCACGGCGAGATCTTTGCCCGCTTCAATTGCGGCCAGCGCGGGCCGCAAACCGCCGGTGCCGACAATCGCTACCAGCACCATGTCCGCATTAGCCAGACAAGCGATCTCGAGCAAACCCGCTTCTCCGGAAAAAATCCGCGGCTCGTAATCGAGCGCTTTCCGAAGAACGCCAACCTGGTTCTCGTCAACCAAACAAACCGAGTCCGGCCGGACTTCATTTGCAGCTGCGGCGAGCTTCTGCGCATTGGTTTTCGCCGCAAGCCCTACAATTTCCATTCGCTCCGGAATGTCGCGCGCCACCTTCAACGCACTCTCACCGATCGATCCCGTCGCTCCCAGAATAACCACCCGCTTACGATTCATTTGGACAGAATGACCAGAATTAACAGAATGAATCGATCAAATCAGAGAGAGACCTGCTCGTGTTTGGGCAGCCGAAATTTTTTCTTATACTCTAAACGCTCCGCGCCAAAATTCAGTAGCAGTCCCAAATCAACGCCGGTTGCAACGAGATAATTAACGAGCTGGACTTCGTGCGTTTTGGCGAGCAACTGATTCGCTTTGAGTTCAAGGATCAACGAGTCATTTACCAGTAGATCCGCCGTAAAGGCACCAACGACTTCTCCGTCGTAACGCACTGTGATCGGCTTTTGCGCATCAACTTTCAGTCCCAACTTTTGCAATTCCCATGTCAACGCATTTTGATAGACAGATTC
Organism: uncultured Verrucomicrobiae bacterium; assembly: GCA_963838045.1. Taxonomy (GTDB): domain Bacteria; phylum Verrucomicrobiota; class Verrucomicrobiia; order Chthoniobacterales; family UBA10450; genus Udaeobacter. The sequence goes on from CAWIPQ010000009.1 coordinate 22,122, forward strand.
TAGAAATCCCGGACCAAGAGTGGAGTGCACTTTCATTGCAGCTCCGATTACTTGCCCACACAAATCATACTCTTTGAACCCTCTCCCATTCTGTTCATTTTGTTAATTCTGTCGCCTTTTACGGAAGACGAATGACCAGTCGCAGGTAGAAAAATAAAAGCGGCGCCGTGAAAAGCAGGCTGTCCAGAAGATCGAGTGCGCCGCCAATTCCTGGAAGCAGATTCCCCGAGTCTTTCACGTCGGTGCTTCGCTTGATGATGGATTCGGCCAGGTCCCCTAGTACAGCGGCAAGCCCGAGAAGCAGGCCGAGCACAGTTGCATGTGTCCAGTTGAGAGCGGGCAGATGCCCGGGCATCAATTTGAAAAGAGTCAGACTGCATAGCAACGCAAACACAATCGCACCGAAAAAACCTTCCCATGTTTTCTTCCGGCTGATGTGCGGCACCATCAAATGCCGGCCGACCGCGCTGCCGGTCAGATAGGCGCCCATGTCGGAAAATTTCGTGACCGCGATCAAATACAACACGTAAAACTGACCGGTAAGTTGCCCGGTGCTCGAACGCGGCGTGAGATAAACGATTTTGGTGATGAAATTGAAGAGCCACAGGACGTAGAGCAGACCGAATAAGGTGTAAGCCATCGTCTGCAACGGCTCGTCATTCCGTAATCGGGCGAACATTTGACTCCCGAACACCATCAGCAGAAAAAAGAGCAGAACGGCGACCTCAAAATCATAGGAACCTTCCGGACCGATTTTGGAAAAATAATAAAAACTCCCGGCAAGCATCACTGCGCCGCAGATCATTCCGGTAATCTTGAAATTCGGCAGGCCCTTGTGATCTAGCATGCCGTAAAATTCCCAAAGCCCGATCATTCCGAACGCGCTAATCAAAACCCAGAACAAGATCTCGTAACCCGAGAACATGATCAGCAGCGCGACTGTCCAGAGCGCGACGGTGCTGATGAATCGAAGAATGAACGCGGAACGCGGACTAAGGAGGTTTGACCCGGTCTGTTCCAACGTCGCTGGCATGCTTCTGCATCATCACGAAGGAAGGCGCGCAGTGCAAGGCGAAGCATCTAGATTCCCGCAGGAAGAGATGGATTTCTTTGCGAGCGGCGACTTCGCGTCGGAAAACGGGGTCGGCTGTGTGCTTTTGACTTGTTATCTCGTCATACCTTTTGCGGCCTGCTATGGATTCGTCCGCGATGAACGAATCTGTAGCGCAAACAATTGATCGCAGGGTACACCGAATCGCCTGTGCGTTGACATGACTGGTACCACCTGGCAGCGGTTGTTTGGATTTCGGCATGCGTTCGATGATCGCGTCACGGTTGTTCTGACCACGACAGCCGTCCTTCTGTTGATGCTAGCGCCGCTGCTGATTTTCATTACCACGCGAGCAGCGAACAGCACTGCCGAAAAGCGAAAGGAACTCTGGGATCGTTATCGCTCCTGGATTTGGCTTGTGCTGTGCATCCTGATTCCCGTTCTGGCAGGCGCTTTTTGGACCATCCTCGGCGTGGCCACCCTGAGTCTTCTTTGTTATCGCGAATACGCCCGGATCACCGGTCTGTTCCGGGAACGAACCATCAGTTTCATCGTGGTCATCGGTATTCTTTTGATCACTTTTGCCGAGCTGGACAACTGGTATCGCCTCTTCGTTGCCCTGTTTCCGTTGACCGTCGCGTTGATCGCCGTCGGCGGATTGATCCCTGATCAACCGAAAGGCTATATCCAGCGGGTTGGTCTGGGTGTCCTCGGATTCGCCCTTTTTGGAAGCGCGCTCGGTAACCTTGGTTACATGGCAAACGACTGGAATTATCGCCCGATCCTGTTGCTGGTCATCTTTGCCGTGGAGCTTAATGACATCTTTGCGTACATCTGCGGCCATCTATTCGGAGATCGAAAATTTGTGCCGAACACCAGCCCCAGCAAAACGGTGGGAGGCGCGCTCGGCGCAGTCATTTTAACAACACCGCTTGTGGCAGTGATCGCGCATTTTATCTGGACTAACACCGCATTGGATAACCCAATCTGCCTGGCCGGCCTCGGCATCATCGTCAGCGTAGTCGGTCAGTTCGGCGATTTGATGCTCTCCTCAATCAAGCGCGATCTGGGTCTGAAGGACATCTCCAGGATCATTCCCGGTCACGGCGGTTTGCTGGATCGTTTTGACAGCCTGATTCTGGTAGCTCCCGCTGTCTTTCACTACGTCGGTTATTTTGTCGGTTTCGGCGCAGGGCAGCCGCAACGAATTTTCTCCGGGTTTTAGCGAATGGAACCGTGGCAACTCCAACCAGCGCGTGATACCGGATTGACTCCGGCGGAGCGTTTCCGAAGCATCCGGCGCGAGAGCGGTCTACTTGAAAGTCTGGCGCAGCAGACCTGCTTTTCAACACTGCGATTTTACTTCGCGATCGTTCATCGACTGACAATCATGGGCCGCGACAATTTGCCACCGCACGGTCCATTTGTGCTCGCAGCGAATCATTGCAGTCATCTCGACGCGCTGATTCTCGGAGCCGCGCTCAGGTTGCGTCATCGCGAACGCGCCTTTCCGATCGCTGCAGGAGACGTCTTTTTTCAAACCACTGCAGCCAGCGTGTTCTCCGCAATCATGCTTAATGCCCTGCCGATGTGGCGGAAAAACTGCGGTCCGCATGCTTTGGCAGAACTGCGACTCAAATTGCAGGAGGAAAAAGCGATTTTCATCATTTTCCCGGAGGGCGGACGCACGCGCACGGGCTCAATGATGCCTTTCAAACACGGCCTCGGGATGCTCGTTGCGGAAACTAACGTGCCGGTTGTGCCTTGCGGTCTCTTTGGAACTTTCGAGGCCCTGCCACCAAATCGAAAAGTGCCACGTCCTGTGAAGATCGAGCTAACGATTGGAACGCCTTTGCAGTTTCCAACGATTCCAAATAATCGCGAAGGCTGGTCACAAATCGCACGAAATGTTGAAGCGGCAGTGCGACAGCTTACGACGCAATAAAAGCACAGCCAATAGATCGTATCAGATAGGCGCGTTGCCATGCGGGGAAGGTTTTATTAACACCCTGCTTTAGCGGGGTGTGGAACATGAGATAAAACAAGCAAGAACCGCTTTAGCGGTTTTCGAAAATTGGGTAAACCGCTGAAGCGAGGTGTTAATGAGAATAACTACGGAACAGCGTTGGTGTACCGAAAGGGCTTATGGATCGGGCCGGTGCTATTTTTCCAAGTAACGCTCCAGCCTTTGCGCTAGATCAGGAGGAACGTGTGCGACAATCAGGGCGTCGTTGCCTTCGTAGCGCAGTTCGAGAACGTGACCGACTCGATGAATCTCCGCGATCAACGCGCTTTCGTTTGCTGGAATCCGAAACCGCGAGCGTAACCGCCATGAGCTGAGTGCTTGCTCCAGAGCTTGCACCAGGGTGTTGACTCCTTCCCCGGTGCGCGCGGAAATCGCCACGCTGCCGGGAAAGCGTTTCAGGTACGAATCAATCACATCGCGATTCGACAGATTATCGATCTTGTTGAACACGATCAGCGTTTGCTTGCCATAAGCGTCGAGTTCCTTGATTACCCGATCGACTGCCTCCATCTGTTCGTCTACGCGCGGGTGACTCAGATCGACGATGTGGATGAGCAAATCCGCTTCGCTCACTTCCTCCAGCGTCGCCTTGAATGATTCAATCAGCGTGTGTGGAAGCTTTCGCAAAAAACCAACGGTATCCGTGAGGAGAACCCGCTGTTTGTTAGGCAAAACAAAGCTGCGCGTTGTGGGGTCGAGCGTCGCGAAGAGTTTATTCACTGCAACTACGTCCGCTCCGGTAAGAAGATTCAGCAGCGTCGATTTGCCAGCGTTGGTGTACCCGACGACGGCAGCGACGGGCCATTGGTGGCGCTTGCGTCCCTGCCGTTGAATGGCGCGCGTTTTGCGCACGGATTCCAGCTCGCGCTCGAGGCGCGAAATTCGTTCCTGCACCCGACGGCGATCGACTTCCAATTGCGTTTCACCCGGACCGCGCGTCCCGATGCCGCCTGTCTGCCGTGACAAGTGATGCCACATTCGAGTCAGTCGCGGTAAAAGATATTGCAACTGCGCGAGCTCGATTTGCAATCGACCTTCGCGGCTGCGCGCGCGCTGGGCGAAAATATCGAGGATCAATTGCGTCCGATCGAGAACCTTGCGCGCGAACAAGGTTTCCAGGTTCCGCCCCTGCGCCGGCGAAAGTTCATCATCGAAAATGACCGAGGTTACCTGTCGATCCTGACAGGACTCCTTGATCGATTCTGCTTTGCCGCGGCCGATGTAGTACGGGGCAGTGGGCTTCTGCAGTTTTTGCGTCACTGTATCGACAACCTCCGCTCCGGCGGAATTCGCCAGTTCGCGCAATTCGTCGAGGGAATCGTGCAAATCCCACTTCGATACGCCTTCCTTTTCCAAGCCAATCAGGAGCGCGCGCTCACGTGTTTTTTGCGGGCGTGTTTCAATCATTTCGGACGCGAATTGTAGCCGCGGGCGCCGACCGCGGCCGGATTAAGTGTGGCAGATCTTCCCGTCCGCCGAGGTCATCCCGCAGTCGCGGGACTACAGTTTTTTGCCGACGCATTTCGATCATCGAATTGGGCGGCTGACCTCAGCATGAGCCCGGAGCAGAATGTATTTCACAGCTTCGTTGTGAGTAAGAGACGACAAGTTCAGCGGCAAAAAATTAGTTTGCCGTCGAAACCAGGTCAACTGCCTCTTGGCGTAGCGCCGGGTCGCCTGCTGAATTTCAGCTACGCACGGCGAGAGCGATTTTTTTCCAGCGAGCACTTCACGAATCTCGCGCAAGCCGATCATCTGCGACGCTGTCGCACTCGTTTTCCCGGCGGCTCGCACCTCCTCGATTACGCCGCGTTCGAATATCGCTTCCACTCGTCGATTGATTCGTTCGTAGAGCTCTTCGCGGTCGCGAAAGACAAAGACGCCTTTAGCTGGGATCGTTGATCCCGTTGCTGTAGCCGCGGGCGCTGACCGCGGCCGGGATTTTGCTAAGGTGCCGGGGTCAGCGCCCACGGCTACAGCTTCCGATGCTGGTTTCCTGCTGAGCAGGCAAATCTCCAGCGCGCGCACGAGCCGACGCCGATTTTTCATATCGATCTTTTGCGCGGTTTTCGCATCGAGCTCGACAAGTCGGCACTGCAATTCATCCAGAGTCATCCCGTTTAAACTTTCGCGCAGGTTCGGATCAGACTGAGGCAGAGGTGACAGGCCGTGCGTTAGCGCTTTGATGTAAAGCCCGCTTCCGCCCACGACAACCGCGACCTTGCCTCGCGAATTGATCTCATCCACTGCACTCAATGCCGCATTGCGGAATTTCTCTGCATTCATCTCTCCCGAGAGAGGAATGGTTCCGATCAGGTGATGCGGCGCTTTCGCCAGCGTTGATGCATCCGGCTTGGCGCTCAGCAGATCGAGCCCGCCATAGATTTGGAACGCGTCGGCGCTGACAACTTCCGCGTCTAATTCGCACGCGATCTCGGCCGCAAGGTCGGATTTACCGGTTGCCGTTGGGCCGACGATAAGGAACGCGCGCCTCATTTCTAAACAAACTATCCGCGCTGAATTTGTCGAGATTGAGCTTGCCGGGTGGTTGGAAAATAAATGGATTATCTTGGTGCAAGGGAATTAACGATCTCTTCAAACCGCGGATCGCCGCGGAGCGGATCCCACCACGGCATCAGTTTGAGCTGGCCGTAGCTGACGCCACCCGGAGCTCGGCTGGCAACCGCAAGCTGTCCGCAGGCGAGATCTTTGTTGCCAACCCACGCCGCGATCATCGCCAAATATTCAACCATAATCGGACCGGTCATTGCATCTTTTCCCACGGGCGCAAGCTCCACTGCGCGGCGTCCTTCGCGCAATGCTTCCTCTGTCCGCCCTAGACCGGCGTCGATTAGACCAAGCATAGAGAGTGCTGGTCCATAGTTTGGTTGCGCTTGAGTGATCTTCGCTTGCTCAATGCGTGCAGTAGTGAAGGCCAACCGCGCACTGGAATCGTCGTTGGTCATGCGAGCAATGACGCCTTCTACGAACGAACGATTGAAGCGAACACCGCTGAAGGGTACAATGAGCGGGTTCTCTCCTAACGCGATCAGGGCCTCTCTCGCAGCCGGCGGTATCGCGTTCAGCTAGAGCGCAAGTGAGCCAATAGGAGACGCCACTCGGTAGCGCGTGGGGCTTTGTGACTCGAATTGAGTCGATTATTTGATGTAGCGGCCGAGGATTGGCTTCCGCATCCAGTTCGACGTACGCGCGCCCTAGCTGAGTATCGATATGGTCGGGCTCGATGGCCAATGCCCGATCCAAAAGCGATCTTTGTTCGTTGTATTGGCGGCGAAAAGCGTAAGCGCCTGCCATCTGCTGAAGGCCGAAGAAGTCGCGTGGGTCGAGGTCAACTGCGCGTTCCAAGCTTCGTGTCGACTCTTCCCAGTGGCCGAGACGCCTCTGAATGTAACCCATCAGCTGAAAGACCCGCCGGTCATTGGGCATAGTTCGACGAGCAACTTCCAGTTCAGCCAGAGCGCCGTCGTAATCGAGGTATCCCTGATAGACATACCATGCGCGTGCCAGGTGCGTTTCAGCCGCATCCGGACGGAGGTGAGACGCTGCTTGGACCGCCCCTTCCGCCAAGGCCAACCGATCGGAAGTATGGTCCAAGCCAAAGGAATAAAGCAGCCCGTGCGCCCAGGCGAGTTGGCAATATGCTTGAAAAAACGCCGGGTCTCGCGCAACAGCCTGGTTCAGCAGGTCGATCGCCACCAGTAAATTCTCCTTCACCGGGTTGCTTAAGCTTTTCGTCAGAAGAAAACTGTTTGCCCGGGCGTAGAGATCGAAAGCGGCGACGTCATTCGTTGGGGCACGTTCAATCTCGCTCCTTTCGCGTGGCGAAAGCTTCGCCTGGAGTTGCTCGGCAATCGCCTTTGCGATGTCGCTTTGGATTGCGAATACGTCTGCAAGATCGCGCTCGTAGATCTGCCCCCACAACCGGCGGTCGGTGCGCACGTCGACCAGTTGCGCGTTGACGCGCACGCGATTGGTGGAACGCTGAACAGTTCCTTCCACCACATGCGCCACCCCGAGTTGCTGGCCGATCTTGCGCATATTGCGCGCAACTCCGCTCTTGTATTGCATCACGGAGGTGCGCCCAATCACCTTCAGATCGGCGATCCTCGCCAGGTCCGTCAGAATTTCGTCCTGCACGCCATCGGCGAAAAAGGCGTTATCCGGGTCGCGGCTCAGGTTTTCAAATGGAAGCACGGCAATGCTTTTCTCGGATGCCGCCGGATTCGAAGCTGCTCCGGCACCCGGCGGATCGGTGCGTAGCGAGCGAAAGACAAACGGCGCGGACACGCCGAGAACCACGACGACAGCAGCCAGCGTGACTAACGCGCCTCGCTTGTGCCGCTTGATTTCGCTGACGATAAATTTGGCACGCGCGTTTGGAGTTCCGCCTTTAGGCGGTTCAGGTTTGGAATGCGCTCTTGTTTGAGAAGTGAAGCCTTCCGCATCCATCTCTGCCTTGAGACTGCGAAGGTCGGCGAGCATCTCCTTGCTCGTCTGGTACCGGGCATCCTTGTTTTTGCGCAAAGCCTTTTTCAGGATCGACTCGAGTTTGAGCGGGACATCCGGCAAGGTATTGGATAAAGGCGGCGGCTCCGTCATCAGGATCGAAGCGATGCAGTCACTCGGCGTCTCGCCCTGAAAAGGAGGGACTCCCGCGACCATCTCGTAGATCACCACTCCCAGGCTCCAAATATCCGAACGCGCGTCCGCCTTCTCGCCGCGTGCTTGTTCCGGAGACATATAGCGCCCCGTGCCTAACACCAGCCCCGGTCGCGTTTGATGTACGGCCATTTTTCCGGCGTTCACCAGGAATCGGTCCCGAATCTTTTCGGGATGGCTCGCTGAGTTTTGCAATTCCGAAGTCGAGCACCTTCACGTATCCGTCCGGTCGCAGCATGACGTTCTCCGGTTTGATATCGCGATGGACGATACCAGCCCCATGCGCGACCGAGAGCGCGCTCGCCACCTGGATGGCAATCTCGAGCGCTTCCCTAACTTCGAGCGGCTGCTGGAGCAACCGCTGCCGCAACGTCTCGCCTTCGATTAGTTCGCTCACGATATAGTGAGTCGAATCTTCTTCGCCGATCTCATAGATGGTCACTATGTTCGGATGGTTAAGCGCGACCACGGCGCGCGCTTCTTGTTCGAACCGCCGAATTCGCCCAGCGTCAGCCGTAAAGCGCGCCGGCAACAATTTCAGTGCCGCTTTTCGTTCTGCCTTGGTATCAATCGCGAGATAGACCTCGCCCATCCCGCCAGTCGCAAGATGCTCAATGATCTTGTAATGACCGATCGTGCGTCCGATCATCGAGTTGGTTCCCCCGGCTTCGCTTTCGACGACCCTGGCGGCAAGCATCGCCGGTGGTGTTTCAATGAAATCGACCCCCCGCTGATCAGCGCTTAGCAGGGCCTCCACTTTCTGCCGCAAAAGCTCATCCCCGGCACAGGCGCTTTCGAGATACGCCTTTACCTCGCCCGGCTCACATTCCAGCGCGGAGTCAAAGATTGTTTCAATCTCGTGTAAGCGGCTCGGTGTCATCTCTGCCATTCGTCATTCTGAACGGAGCGCAGCGGAATCCAAGCCGTAACGCAACCCGCGGAGCGAGCGAGGCCGGGCTTCCCATTTCGCAGTGCCACCTTAAAACTTACATTGCGGGATCCATCGAGCTCGCTCGGGATGACCAAGTAATCGGGATTTATGAGATAGCTTGGTCTCCAGGCAAATGCGTCCTGCGATCTATCACACCGCCGCTTGCAGCTCATTATGCAACCATGCTTTGGCAAATCTCCACTCACGTCGCACGGTCTCGGCAGAGATCGTGAGCACTGACGCAATTTCATCCTGATTCAGTCCGCCGAAATATTTCAGCTCCACTACCTGAGCCTTTCGCGCGTCCAGCCTGCCTAATCTTTCCAAGGCTTCATTTAGTTCGATAACCTCTTTTGATTGCGCGGCCGCGACAAGCGCGACTTCGTCTAACTCGACCTTTTGCGCCCCGCCGCCGCGTTTTTGTGCATTATAACTCATGGCATAATTGACCAGAATCTGCCGCATCGCTCGCGCCGCCACGGCGAGGAAGTGAGCGCGGTTCTTCCAATTCGGGTGCGTCTGGTCGGCCAGCCGCAGATACGCTTCGTTCACCAGCGCAGTTGTTTGCAAGGTATGGTCCGGGCGCGCACTGCCCATGTAACGATGCGCGATTCGGCGCAGCTCGTCGTATACGAGTGGAGTCAATTTTTCGAGCGCAGCTTGATCACCCGCGCTCCACTCCTTCAGCAACTCGGTCACTTGCGTGCAAGAGAGACGTTTCTCCACCGCGGCTGTCGTTCGTTCGCCGTTCATGGGTTTCGCTGGTGTGTTCACTGCGTCGCCTCCGAAACTTTACCCGATAAATACCAACCTGAACACGAACTAAGCAAGCAAATAGAGGCAATCATCCTCCACGCCTCCTCGCCGCACGTCGACAAATTTTTTTGCGGTTCGATGACCGCCTTTTCCCGCCGTTCCTGTTTTACATGGGTAGGAGGCAAATATTACGACAAACGATCTGGATCGGAGCGAAGACGTTTTTCCGCTCGGGAAGCATCCCCACCTCTTTCAGGCGCGGAACCGCAGGTGAAAGCCAGCCAGGCTAAAGGAGAACATTATGAAAAATACCAAGAAAGCTAAAGAAACGACTACTCGAGTTAGGAATTCATCGAACCGCCCGCTCTGGCGGCGCCGGCCCGTTTTGCCCGCCCTATTTCTCGCCATTTTCGCGTTTGGCTTTTTTGCGCTTTTGCCGCCCGCGCAAGCTGTTAGTCCGCCGCCGGACGGAGGCTATCCCAACTTCAATACGGCTGAAGGGAAGAAGGCCCTTTTGAGCCTCACCACCGGCACTGCAACACGGCAATCGGTTGGTATTCGCTTCAGAGCCTCACCGGCGGCAGCTTCAACACGGCTACTGGCGCTGGAGCGCTCCTCTTCAACACCGCAGACCAAAATACGGCGTATTGGCGCTGGGGCGCTTTTAAGCAACACAATCTGCCTCGGCAACACAGCCAATGGAGCTGTGGCGCTTTTCAGCAACACCGACGGCGCTGGCAACACGGCTATTGGTAATCAAGCGCTCCAGAGCAACACCATCGGCCTCTCAAACACCGCCAACGGTACTTGTGCGCTCTATAGCAACACCATCGGTGAAGTCAACACGGCCATCGGTCATGGTGCGCTCTACAGCAACACCGGAGGTTGCGCAACACGGCCAACGGTTCGTGCTGCGCTCCAGTCAAACACCACCGGCAAGAAGAATACGGCCTTAGGCTACTAATGCCGGCTTCAATAATACCGGGACCGGCAATGTTTGCATCGGCGAAGGGATGCTAGGTGTTGCTGGCGAGTTCAATACCACCTGGATCCGTAACATTCACAACACAGTGCAACCTATTGTTGGGACTGATCCGGACAATGTTACCGTAAATAGTGCAGGCAGACTTGGCCGGGGTAACGTTATCTTCGCGGCGCTATAAACACGATATCAAACCCATGGACAACGCCAGCGAAGCGATCCTGGCGCTCAAACCGGTCACCTTCCGTTACAACAAGGAGTATGATGCCACGCAGACGCTCGCCTATGGTCTCATCGCCGAGGATGTGGCGCAGGTATACCCTGATCTGGTGGGCGCAATCGCGAGGGACAGCCCGAATCGGTCCGCTACGAGCAGATCAACGCGATGTTGCTCAACGAGTTCCTCAAAGAGCATCGGAAAGTGGCACAGCAGGAAGCAACAATTGCCGAGTTAAACTCAAAGGTTGCAGCGCAGGAAGCGGCGTTCGCGCAGCAGCAGAGAGGAATGGATGCTCTGATCGCCCATGTCAAAGAGCAGGACGCGAAGATCCAAGAAGTGAGCGCGCAGATTCAAGTGAAATCGATTTCACAAATGACCCTCAGTCTTGCCCATTAAACACCCGCCACGGCTGGCAGGCACGAAATGCGCGGAAGTTTTCAGAGGAAGATTTGTCCACTAAGCACGCCAAATGGATGCGAAAACAAAACAGACACGAATTACACGAATTCGCACCAACCCGATAAAAGCATTCGTAGAAATCGGTGCAATTCGTGTTCTCTGCCCGGCCATATTTTCGCGTCTTTTCGGTTGTTTCGTGAGCAATAATCCTAAAACCAAACCACAGACCAAAAAAGGAAATGACATCTATGACCACACAAACTAAAACTTCAATTTGGCACCCGTTTTTGCGACGTGGTGTCATTCTAATTACGCTGGTGCTTGGCTTCTTTGCCCTGCAGCCTGCCCCGAAAGCTTTCGGGGTCAGTCCACCGCCGGACGGATGCTACCCCAACTTCACGACAGCAGAAGGCTGTGACGCACTTAATTTTCTGACGACCGGCGCTGGAAATACAGGGCTCGGTTGGCGTTCGCTCTTTTTGGATAGCACCGGCAACTTCAACACTGCTGTCGGGGGTGGCGCGCTGGTCCTCAACAACGCGGATTCCAATACGGCCGTTGGCGCGGCGGCACTTTTGCTCAACACGAGTGGCACAGAAAACACGGCCGTTGGAACCGACGCGCTCGTCTTTAACGACAGCGGCGTGGACAACACTGCAGTCGGCGCGTTCGCCCTCCTTAACACTACCGGCAGCTTCAACACGGCTACCGGTTCCCAGGCGCTCTTTGCCAACACGACCGGCACCGAAAACACGGCCAATGGCACATACGCCCTGAATGGCAATACCGACGGCAGCTTCAATACTGCTATCGGAGCGTTCGCTCTGGCGAACAACACTGGAAGCGAAAATACAGCCGTGGGGGTTGACGTTCTCTTTAACAACTCCGCAGGTGGCAACACAGGCATTGGATCGCGCGCTCTCCGGCTCAACACGACCGGATTTCAAAACACAGCCGTGGGTCACAACGCGCTCGATAGCAATACCAGCAGCAACTTTAACACGGCCATCGGCTCGGCCGCACTCACTGTAAACACCGGCGAGGGCAACACAGCCTGTGGTAATGTAGCGCTCTTCTTCAACACCGGCAGCAACAACACTGCACTGGGTAATGGCGCCGGAGCCAACCTGACCTCTGGCAATAACAATATCGATATCGGCTACAATCGTTGGCGGTGTGGCGGGCGAGAGCAATACCATCCGGATCGGCAATTCCGATATCAACAACACTTTTATCAGCGGAATCAGTGGAACAAACTCCCCAGGCGGCGTTGCGGTCTTTTGTAATTCAGATGGCAAACTGGGTGTGATTAGCTCCTCGGTGCGATTCAAGGAGGATATAAAGCCAATGGGCAAAGCCAGCGAAGCTATTCTGGCGCTTAAACCGGTGAGCTTTCGTTATAAGAAGGAGATTGATCCCCAGGGCATCCCGGAGTTTGGACTCATTGCTGAGGAAGTAGAAAAAGTAAATCCCGACCTGATCATCCGTGATAAGAAGGGCAAACCGTACACCGTCCGCTACGAGCAAATCAACGCGATGCTGCTCAACGAATTCCTGAAAGAGCATCGTAAAGCTCAGGAACAGGCGGCGGCGATCGGACGTCTCGAAACGACTGTGGCAAAGCAGGAAGAGACAATCGCAGGGCTAAAGAAGGGAATGGAAATTCTTGCCGCCCAGTTCAAAGAGCAAGCCACGCAAATCGAAAAAGTGAACGCGCAAGTTAAAATGAGCAGGTTCGCCAAAGGACGAATCCGCCGTGATGGAGCCGTGACAAATGTGGTTCTCAATAACCCTTAGATACAAGTGGATGACCGGCACCGTGCGCAGGCGGTCAGCCGAACCCCGGTTACAGGTGGAACCAGGAAGGACGAATTTGGAAACCGCCTTTCCTTGAGAAAGCAAAACAGACCGAGATCGAATCATATGAAACCATCATTGAAAATCCAAACGATACCCCGCCTGCAACGCTGGCCTGCCCGTATCACATGCGCCTGCCAGAAGTGCTGTATCTACTACTGCGGGCTGGCGAAGCATTCCGGGCGCGATAGCCCCGCCTGCATCGCTGGCATTGCCGGCAGGACTCCCCAACTCCTTCTCATGATCTTTGCGCTTGGCTTCGCTGCGCTCTGCCCGCCCCGAAAGCTTTCGGGGTTGTTCCGGCGCCTGACGGGTGCTATCCCAATTTCACGACAGCAGAAGGCTGTGACGCTCTTAGTCTTCTTACGACTGGCGCTGGAAATACAGGGCTCGGTTGGCGTTCGCTCTTTTTAGACACCACCGGCAGCTTCAATACCGGTGTTGGCGGTGGAGCGCTGGCGCTTAACAACGGGGATTCCAATACCGCAGTGGGTGCGGCAGCGCTTTTGCTCAACACCACCGGCACAGAGAACACGGCCGTGGGAACTGACGCGCTCGTCTTCAATGACACTGGCCACAAAACACGGCTCTCGGCGCGTTCGCGCTTTTTAGCAACACCGGCGGTACCTTCAACACAGCCATCGGTGAAAGTGCACTCTTGAACAACACCACCGGCGAGCACAACACGGCCACCGGCGTTAGTGCACTGCTGAGCAATGCCACCGGCGGGTTCAACACAGCCACGGGGGATAGTGCCCTCCTGAGCAACACGACCGGCGAGCAAAACACGGCTTCTGGTCATAGTGCGCTCTTGAACAAACGACCGGGAGCCAAAACACGGCCAACGGCGTCCTCGCCCTGTCTAGCAACACGACTGGCAACTTCAACACGGCCATCGGCACTCAAGCGCTCAACAACAAACAACGGGAGGCGCCAACACAGCCATCGGTGACGGCGCGCTCTTTAGCAACAGCACCGGCGAATTCAACACGGCCTCGGTGAGGGCGCGCTTAACCAGAATACCACTGGCAGTGCCAACGTCGCAATAGGCTCAGGTGCTGGCGGCGGCGTGTTCACGGCTGACAACGTGATCTGTATTGGCGCCACAGTTGCTGGTATCAACGTAGGCAACACCTGCTTCATCGGGAATATTCGAGGCGTTAAAACTCACAACGCGAACGCCATACCAGTGTTGATCGACTCGACTGGTCAACTCGGCACGGCTAGTTCATCGGCGCGATTCAAAACGGATATTAAGTGCATGGACAACGCCAGCGAAGCGATCCTGGCGCTTAAACCAGTGACGTTTCACTACAAGAGCGACGACCAGGGCATCCCGCAATTCGGCTTGATCGCTGAGGAAGTGGCAAAGGTAAACCCGGACCTGGTGGTGCGAGACGAGAACGGCGAAATCTACACCGTGCGCTACGACGCGGTGAACGCGATGTTGTTGAACGAGTTCTTGAAAGAGCACAAAAAAGTCGAAGAACTAAACTCGAACGCTGTCAGAGAGGACTCAACCATCACAGATCTAAAGTCTACGGTGACCAAGCAGGAAGCCATGATCGGTCGCCAGCAGAAGGCGATGGAAGCTTTCACTGTTCAGCTGAAAGAGCAGGCTGCACAAATCCAGAAAGTGAGCGCGCAGGTTGAGATGAAGAAACCGGCACCGCGAGTGGCCTCGAATAGCAACGAACCACGGATAACGCGGATGGCACGGATAAAAGAAGAAGATGCCCACGAAAGAGACGAACGACATGGATTAAAACTGCCATCTCTGCCCTTTTCGCGCCGATCCATGCCGGCCGCGCCGAAGCTTTTGGCGAAGGTCGGTCTTTTAGCAGGCGAGAAAAAGTGGAATTAAACTGCGAACTAAAACCACAAACCAAAAAGGAAGAAAGAAACCCATGAATCGACTAATCACGCACCGCCGCCGTAGCTGCGATGACGCACCGGAGCGTCGACCATCCCGCCACGCCGAAGCCTGGCGAAGGCGGGTTACTTCGCACCATGTTCCGCTGGTGGTCCGGTCTTATTCTTACCGCCCTCGCCCTTGGCTTCGCTGCGCTTTGCCCGTCTCCGAAAGCTTTCGGGGTCGTTCCGCACCGGACGGGTGCTATCCCAATTTCACGACAGCAGAAGGGTGTGACGCTCTTAGTCTTCTTACGACTGGCGCTGGAAATACAGGGCTCGGTTGGCGTTCGCTCTTTTAGACACCACTGGCAGCTTCAACACCGCTGTTGGCGCTGGAGCGCTTGATCTTAACACCGCGGATTCAAATACGGCCAGTGGCGCTGCAGCGCTTTTGTTCAACACCACCGGCACAGAAAACACGGCCAATGGAACAGCCGCGCTTGAATTTAACGAAACCGGTAACCAAAACACGGCCAGTGGAGCGTTTGCACTGTTTAATAATACGGACGGCAACTTCAACACGGCCATCGGTGACAGTGCCCTCTTGAGCAACACCACCGGCGGACACAACACGGCCATTGGCGATAGCGCCCTCTTGCAAAACATCACCGGCGAGCTGAACACGGCCACTGGTGATAGTGCCCTCTTGAGCAATACCACCGGCCAATCCAACACCGCTAGCGGTTACCGCGCGCTCGCGAGCAATACTGAAGGTGACTCGAACACGGCCATTGGTGATAGTGCCCTATCGGAGCAACGCCGCGAGCGGAAACACGGCAACTGGCGCTGCCGCGCTTCTCGGAAATATTCACGCCTCTGAGTAACACCGCCATCGGTAACGCCGCGCTCTCCAGTAATGACATAACAGGAAACGGCTTTGCCAACTTCAACGCGGCTGTTGGTGCTGAGGCGCTCTTGAGTAACACCGATGGCGATTCAAACATCGCCGTTGGTTTTCAGGCGCTTATGAGCAACACCATCGGCGGCGGCAACGCAGCTGTCGGTGCACAAGCTTTGTCTCAGGCCACTGGCGGGAGCAATACGGCTTTGGGCGCTTTTGCCGGTATCAACGTCACCACAGCTTTTGGCGTGATTTGTATCGGCACTTTTGGTGCGAATGTGAACAACAGTTGTTTCATCGGCCACATTCGCAATACGGCAACAGCACAGAACAACGCCATACCAGTTCTAATCGACTCTGCCGGTCAGCTCGGCACGATAAGTTCCTCGCGCCGGTACAAGAAAGAGATTAAACGGATGGACAAAAAGAGCGAAGCCATCCTGGCGCTTAAGCCAGTGACTTTTCACTACAAGAGCGATAATACGAATAGACCTGAATTTGGGCTAATCGCCGAGGAAGTTGCCGAAGTGAATCCCGACCTGGTCGTGCGCGACGAGAAGGGGAAATCTATACGGTGCGCTACGACCCGGTGAACGCGATGTTGCTCAATGAGTTTCTCAAAGAGCATCGCAAAGTCAGGAATTGGAAGCGACTGTAGCACAGCAGCAGAAGAGCCATTTGAATCAAAACTCGCAGAAACAGGACTAAGCAACTCGAAGCCCTGACGATCGGGTCTTCAGAAAGTGAGCGCGCAGAGTTGAGATGACCAGGCCCGCTCAGCAGGTAGCAATGGACCAGCCGTAACTCAGCGAACGTGGTAATCAGAAGAGATCAGAGAGCGAACAATTAAACGAGAGAAGATTAGATTATGAAGAATCGAAACATGATAAACGCAATTACAACAGCGCTCTTGGCTCTTGGCTTCGCTGCGCTTTGCCCACCCCCGAAAGCGTTTGGCGTTGTTCCAGCACCGGATGGTTTCTATCCCGGATTCACCACGGCAGAAGGTCAAAACGCCCTTTTTAGCCTCACCACCGGCACTGCGAACACGGCAGTTGGCTGGCGTTCGCTCTTTAGCACTACACAGGGCAGTTTCAACACCGCTACCGGCGCGGGGGCGCTCCTCTTAAATACTGCAGATGAAAATACGGGGTTTGGCGCAGCAGCGCTTTTATTCAACACTGATGGCAGCAACACAGCCGTTGGCGCAGCGGCCCTTTTAAGCAATACAAGGTAGCAACAACACCGCTCTTGGTAAGAGCGCGCTCTTTAGCAATACCGGAGGATCCGCCAACACCGCCAATGGGCTGTCCGCCCTGTTTTTCAACACCGAAGGTTCCGCCAACACGGCCAAGGGTTCCTTCGCGCTCCAGAACAACACGACCGGCAACAGCAACACCGCCATCGGCTCTGGTGCGCTCTTGGCAAACACCATCGGCAGTGATAACACGGCCATCGGTTATCACGCGCTCTGGAGCACCACCACCGGCGACAACAACACTGCCATTGGCCGTAACGCGCTCGCCGCCAACGGTGGCTCACAAAACACGGCCAATGGTGTTCAGGCGCTCGAGAACAACACCAGCGGCAACAACACGGCTATCGGTTATCTAGCGCGCCAGCAACAACACCAGCGGCACGCAAAACACGGCCTTGGGCGCTTTCGCCGGACTCAGCGTCACTACGGCCGATAACGTCATCTGTATCGGTGTCAACGGTGATAACGTGAGCGACAGTTGCTATATCGACAATATTTGGAGTCAACCGGGCGGATCGCAAGCGGTCTATGTCAATTCAGATGGCAAGCTCGGGCACCAGGTATCTTCACGGCGCTTCAAGGACGAGATCAAGCCGATGGAGCAGAGCCAGCGAAGTAATCTATTGCCTCAAGCCGGTAAGTTTCCGATACAAGCCGGAGATTGAACCGACGCGCCCAGTCGGCTTCGGACTGATTGCCGAGGAAGTAGAAAAGATAAGCGCCGACTCTGGTGACTCGCGGCGGTGATGGCAAAGTCAACAGCGTGCGCTACGACGCAGTAAACGCGATGCTGCTCAACGAGTTTCTAAAAGAGCACAAGAAAGTGGAGGAATTAAACGAGACCGTGACAAAACAGGACGCAGCCGTCGCACAACAGAGCAAAGATTTCAAGGCGATGGTGGAAAAGCAGCGGGACAGCTTTATTCAAAATGGCGGAACAGGAAACGCAAATCGCGGCGCTAGCATCCGAACTTCAGAAAGTAAGCGCGCAAGTTAAGATGAGGAGACCCACTCAGCAGGTGGCGATGGAACAAGCCATAATTGCAGAGGCAAGATTGCCTGGTAATCAGAAGAGATCAGAGAGCGAACAATTAAACGAGAGGGGATTGGATTATGAAGAATCGAAACATGATAAACGCAATTGACAACAGCGCTCTTGGCTCTTGGCTTCGCTGCGCTTTGCCCACCCCCGAAAGCGTTTGGGGTTGTTCCAGCCACCGGATGGTTTCTATCCCGGATTCACCACGGCGGAAGGTCAAAACGCCCTTTTTAGCCTCACCACCGGCACTGCGAATACGGCAGTTGGCTGGCGTTCGCTCTTTAGCGACACTACGGGCAGTTTCAACACGGGTATCGGCGCGGGAGCGCTCCTGTTAAACACCGCAGATGAAAACACGGGGTTTGGCGCGGCGGCGCTTTTATTGAACACCACCGGTACCCTAAACACTGCCGTGGGTTCTGCTGCCCTCCTTGGCAACACCATGGGCAGCTTCAACACAGCCACCGGTCATCAGGCGCTGCGGAGCAACACCACCGGCGAGGCCAACACAGCCAACGGTGACAGGGCGCTTAATAGCAACACCGAAGGCACCAACAACACGGCCATCGATTTCGAGGCGCTCCTTCACAACAGCATCGGCAACGACAACACAGCCGTGGGGACTGCAGCCGGCCGGGACATCACCGGCAATGGCAATGTCTGCATCGGGGAGGGAGTGTACGGTGAGGCTGGTGTCAGCAACAGGACGTATATCCGCAACGTAGTCGCGCTGACACAGAATTTTAGCGCAGGAGTGAATGATTACGTCACAGTGCAATTGAGCACTGGCAGACTTGGCCATACCGCTGTTGTTTCCTCGCAACGTTACAAGCAGGATATCGAACCTCTCGCCGCGACGAGCCAGGCGCTTTACGCGCTAAAACCAGTCAGCTTCCGTTTTAAAAAGGAGTTTGATCCCACGCAAGCGCTCGGTTTTGGCCTAATCGCCGAGGAGGTGGAAAAAGTGGATCCTACCCTGGTGTATCGCAATGCCAAAGGCCAGGTGGAAAGTGTCCGCTACGACCAGGTAAACGCGATGTTGCTGAATGAATTTCTCAAAGAGCACCGAAAAGTGGAGGAACAGCAAACGAGTATTACATCAGCCAATGATCGATGCTGACGCAGCAGGAGAAAAGATTTGAGTCAAAGCTGGCGCAACAGGAACAGCAAATTGCAGCTCTGAGGGCGGATCTCCAGAGGCTCGCCGCCGACATTGAATTGAATAAGGCTGAATCGCGAACAGTCGCCGAGAAGTAGCACAGCCATCTTGGCTGGCGGGCTGGCGGGCATCCTGCCTGCCGAAAGGAGTTCCTAAACAACCAGGCGAGACGCCCGGTTGCCCCACAGGCAAGATGCCTGTGCTACTCTTCGCGCGCGGCCTTCACGATTTGCGCGAAGCTGCGCGGGTCCAGGCTGGCGCCGCCGACAAGAGCGCCATCGATATCGGCCTGGCTCATGAGCTCGCGCGCGTTTTCCGGTTTGACGCTTCCGCCGTACTGAATTCGGATTCGGTCTGCTGTCGTCTCGTCGGACATTTCGCGCAATGTGTGACGAATGAACGCGTGCGCTTCCTGTGCCTGCTGCGGCGTTGCGTTGCGCCCGGTGCCGATGGCCCAGATTGGTTCGTACGCGATCACTGTCTCCTGTAGTTGCTTCGGGCTCAGGCCTGCGAGGCTGCCGCGCAACTGGATGGACAAGATTTTTTCCACATTCCCTTTGTCGCGTTGCTCGAGCGTTTCTCCGACGCAAACAATCGGGCGCAGTTTTGCCTCGTGCGCTGCGCGCACCTTGCGATTAACCATTTCGTCAGTCTCGCCGAACAATGTCCGGCGTTCGCTGTGGCCCAGCACGACGTAGTGCACAAAAAGATCCCGCAAAAGCGGCGCGCTAATCTCGCCGGTAAACGCGCCGCTCTTCTCCCAATACATGTTTTGCGCGCCGACCTTAATGTTCTGCGCTCTGCCCAATGCCTCCGTCACTTTCGCGATCGCTGTGAAGGGCGGAATGATCACCACTTCGACATCCGAAATCTCGCCCACGTCGCGAAGGAATGACTCCACAAACCGCGCAGATTCGCCCTGCGTCATGTTCATCTTCCAATTGGCGGCAACAATTTTTCTGCGCATCACTCTTTGTCTGTTAGCGCGGCTACGCCGGGCAGCTCCTTGCCTTCGAGTAGTTCCAACGTTGCGCCGCCACCGGTGGAGATAAATTTCATCTTGCGGGCGAGGCCGGCTTGCTTAACCGCGGTGACCGAGTCCCCGCCGCCAATGATCGTCGTGGCACCGGACTGCGCCATCGCTTCCGCGATTGCAATTGTGCCTTCGCCAAATTCAGGAATTTCAAAGACGCCCATCGGTCCGTTCCACAAAATCGTTTCGCCCAAGGCAATTTCTTCCTGATAAAGTGCGATTGTTGCCGCGCCGATATCAACGGCCTGCCATCCGTCGGCGATCCCGTGCTGCGGCGAGAGGCGGCTGGTATTTCGCATGTTTGCTCCGGGAACAATTTCATCCGCCTCTACCACATCAATGGGAAGCAAGAACTTCACGCCGCGTTCCTTCGCCAGGTCCAGAAGCTCGCGCGCGAGATCGACTTTGTCGGATTCAACCCGGCTCGCGCCGACTGGAATTCCCTCCGCTTTCAAAAATGTGTTCGCCATTGCGCCGCCGATGAGAATGCTGTTCGCCCTTTCCATTAGCGCCTTTAGAACGCCGATTTTATCCGACACCTTGGCGCCGCCCAGGATCACCACGAACGGTCTGGCTGGATTCTGAAGCTCGTCGCGCAAATGCTTCAATTCTTTTTCCATCAAAAGACCCATGGCCGATTTCTGCACAAACTTTGTGATGCCCGCCGTTGACGCGTGCGCCCGATGCGCCGCACCGAACGCATCATTCACATAAAAATCGCCGAGTTCGGCGAGGGCTTTGGCGAACTCCTCATCGTTTGTCTCTTCACCCGGTTGGAAACGAACGTTCTCCAGTAGCGCAACATCCCCGTTCTCCATGTGCGCAATAATTTCCTCCGGCACCTCTCCGATGGTGTCGCGACTGAAAATAACCGGATGATGGATCAGCGAGTGCAGATATTCGCCGATTGGCCGAAGAGAATATTTTTCCACCGGCTTTCCCTTCGGGCGGCCAAAGTGCGACATCAAAATGGTTTTCGCGCCGTGTTCGCGCAGGTAATTGATAGTCGGCAGGGTTGCGCGGATGCGCGTGTCGTCAGTGACACGCACTTTGCCGCCGCGGATTTCGGTCGGAACGTTAAAGTCCACTCGCGCCAGTACGCGTTTCCCGCGCACATCGAGATCACGAACAGAAAGTTTGCCCATTTTTACTCGCGCTCCTGCTCGTGATCGTAATCAGTCAGCCAACATCTCCATCAACTCGACGCAGCGATTGCTGTAGCCCCATTCGTTATCGTACCAGCCGACCACTTTTACGAAACGATTGCCGATCGTCAGCGTCAGCTTGCTATCGAAAATGCAGGAGTGCGGATTGCCCACGATATCCTCGCGAAACGAGCGGCTCATCGCTGAACTCGAGCACGCCTTTGTAGCTTTTGTCTGAGGCCGCTTCCTTGAATGCGGCATTGATCGTGTCCACGGTCGCGTCTTTTTCCAGCACGGCGGTGAAATCGGTCACTGAACCATCCGGCGTCGGCACCCGGAACGCGCCGCCATTTAGTTTTCCTTTGAGGTCTGGAATTACTTCGCCGATCGCTTTTGCCGCGCCGGTCGTGGACGGAATGATGTTGATTGCTGCGGAGCGTGCACGTCTCAGGTCACTGTGCGGAAAATCGAGAATACGCTGGTCGTTGGTGTAACTGTGGATCGTGCTCATGAAGCCGTGCTCGATGCCGAATGTGTCATTCAATACTTTCGCCATGGGCGCGAGACAGTTTGTCGTGCAACTGGCGTTGGAGACGATTTTGTCCTTCGTTCGGATCGTAAGACGTTGTCGTTCACGCCGATGCAAATCGTCACGTCCGGATCTTTTGCCGGCGCGCTGATCAACACGCGTTTCGCGCCGGCCTTCAAGTGCAGCTCGGCCTTATCGCGGCTGGTGAACAAGCCGGTCGATTCAAGCACCACATCGATTTCCAGTTTTTTCCACGGGAGATTCGCTGGATCGCGATCCTTCAAAACCTTAATTTTGTGACCGCGCACGATGATGTTTTCGTCATCGTATCCGATCTCGCCGTCGAATTTGCCGTGCACCGAATCCCACTTGAGCAGATGGGCAAGAGTATGCGTGTCGGTGAGATCGTTAACCGCGAGAACGCGCTCCACCTGTTTTTGTGACATAGCGCGAAGGACATTGCGCCCGATGCGCCCGAAACCGTTGATAGCGAAATTGGCCATAATTTTGAATAGTTAAGACGTTAAACCGCTGAAGGGTTAAAGCGGAAAACGCTCAACACTCAACGCTCAACGCTCAACGCTCAACTTCAAATTCAGGACCATTGAACATTGGCTCGCGAATGCTTCCGGAGTTGGACGTTGGGCGTTGGGCGTTGGACGTTTCCCAATGAAATGCGCTGTCGCGGCGTTGTTCGCAATGATGTGCACACTTTTCGCGGAACACGCGCCTGCTGCCGAAACGAAGACCATTCTCGTCTTCGGAGACAGTTTGTCGGACGGATTCATGCTCAAGCGCAGCGAAGCTTATCCGGCTTTACTGGCAAAAAAGCTCCGCAGAGCGGGATTGAACTTTCCAGGTGATTAACGCGAGTGCCTCCGGCGGCACCACCGAGGGTGGCTTGGAACGTTTGCCGCCGCATTTGAAGCGAAGAATCGATATCCTGATCCTGGAACTTGGGATCAACGACGTCTTTCACGGCCTGTCGGTCGATCAAATTCAAAACAATCTCCAGCAGATCATCGATCGGGTGAAAGCGCGAAATCCGAATGTGCGTGTGGTGATCGCCGGTATGCAGCTCCCGGGTCATGCGGCCGACGATTACGTTTCGGCATTTGGCAAAATGTTTACCGATCTTGCTGAAAAAAAATGGAGCGGCGTTGGTGCCGTATTTACTCGAAGGCGTGGCAGGCAATCCCTCATTGAATTTAGTCCGATGGCATTCATCCGAATGTCAGAAGGCCAAAAAATTCTTGCGGAAAACGTCTGGCGTGTGCTCGAGCCGGTGGCGCGCGAGGGCGGTAAAGTAGCGCGAGCCTCTGGCTTGCGCCGATGAATGAGAACGCAAGCGGGGACGCTCGCGCTACTTCACGGAGGCGACCACTGCAGGGGTTTAACGCGTTAGATAAAGAAAGCCAAAACCCGATGGACCCTGCGCGACCTAATGATCCCGATCCGGCCGATCCGTTTTCCCGGGAGCGCGCCAATCACGCCGTTCTGGAAACGATCGAAATCGCGACCGAAGGCGAGGATTGCGATGAGTGCGTGCGAAAGCTGCGACCGGTGTTGACCAGCATTTCCGGAGTGAAAGACGTGAAGGTCGATCTCCAGCGCGAGCGCGTGATTGTCACATTCGATGCGCGCAAAACGCATGTCCCTGATTTGCACGATGCAATCTTGAAGAGCGGCTATAAACCGGGATTGGCGGCTGATTAAAATGTGGGAGCGGCCTTGGCGCCGCGACCCGTCGGGACACTAACGTCCCTCTCACGTTTACACTGCCGGCTGCTGCTGCGTCAGGCAGTGAAACGTGCCAAGTCCCCAGATCAATTCGCGGGAATCGATCCCGATGATGCGCCGTCCCGGGAAACACTCGCGCAAAATCGATAATGCTGCCTCGTCGTTTGGATCGGCAAATGTGGGCACGAGTACGCACGTATTTGCGATGTAAAAATTCGCGTAACTGGCGGGTAATCGCAGTCCTTCGCGCACGATCTTCTTCGGCATCGGGAGTGTGAGAATCTCGAGGTGTTGCCGATGGATTCTCATGTCGCGCAGACGTCTGAGATTTTCCTGAAGCGGCGCGTAATTTTCGTCGTCGCTATTCTCTTCAACGACTGTTACGACCGTGCGCTCGGAGACAAACCGGGCGAGGTCATCGATGTGGCCGTCTGTGTCGTCTCCGGCTATGCCGTCTCCGAGCCAGAGAATGTCGCGGACTCCAAGATAATCGCGCAGACGTTTCTCGATCTCGTCGCGCGAGAGATTCGGATTTCGATTCTTGTTTAGCAGGCACGACTCGGATGTCAGCAATGCTCCGGCGCCGTTCACGTCGATCGATCCCCCTTCGAGGATCATTCGTGGATAAAACACCGGCAGCTTCAGGGTTTCAGCGACACGCGTTGGTACCACTTCGTCCAAATCAAACGGCGGATACTTGTTTCCCCAGGCGTTGTAATCCCAATCCACCACGGCCAGTTTCGGATCACGCATCGCGCGTCAGAAAAATCGGTCCATGATCGCGGCACCATGGCTCGTCTGTTGGGATGCGATAAAAGGTGATTCTTTCCGTGGGCAACCCGCGCAGAACCGAGCGAGCTTCTGCTTCATGCGCGCCATTGCAAACATTAATGCAGACCGGCTCAGATTCGGCTAGCGCCTCGATCATCGCGCGCAAAGCCGGCATCACCCGATCGAATGAATCGGGAAAACTGATTCCTTCGCGGCGTGGCCACGAAAGCCATGTGGCCGCGTGCGGTTCCCATTCCGCCGGCATCCGATAGCCGAGAGCAGTTGGAGTCTCCGACGTCATAAGCCAAACGTCGAACGCCCACCGCCCAACGTCCAACGCCCAATTGCCGCGAACCCGGTTACCGCTATGGCGCCCGGGTTGCTGCGGGTTTGTAAATCGCGCCGACGATTGCGCCGGTAATGATCATCTCGATCAAGCCGCCGATGCTTGAGTAGATTAGCAGTTTTCCTGGAAAAGGCTGCACCGCGTAAACGCCCATGCGCATGCCGATCGCCGCAACTTCCAACAGGATGCCCAGACGAATCCCTGCGATTACGCCGCCGCCAGCGAAGCCGACCGCGTAAATCATCACAAACGCAAAAACAATGAGGGCCTGGCCGATCAAGATCCAATGAAAAAAGCTGAACATTTCACTTTGCGTGCGCCAGAGATTCGGCGTTTCGGCGTAAACATCCTTGAGAAATATGCCGTTAACCAGCCATCCCCAGACGAACAGGAAAATGTATGCGGCGATGAAAGCGATGATGAACCGTTTCATTCAACCGGGTTATCGTGAGCGCTCCTTTACATACATGATGTGGGAAGCCGCTGGTTTGTAGATGGCGCCGACGATTGCGCCTGCGATTGCGAATTGGATCACGGCGCCGGCTATCCAACCGCCAAGGATTTTGACCGTCAACGGTTGCACCGCGAATGAGATCAAATGTGGCCCCGCATAGACCAACCCCACCAAAACGCCCAACATCGCCCCGGCGGCTGCGCCGCCAGCAGGAACGAAACGAGCGCACAGGATGGTAAAGAAGAATGCCATGACCAGGTGGCCCAAAATCAGCCAGCGAAAGTGGCTCTGAAGATCGGCTTCCGGTCGCAAAAGGGTCGGCACTTCCCGGTGCGCATCGTGCATTAGCGTTGCGTACCAAAGGAAGTCGAACGCGAAAAGGCAAACAAACGCCGCAATGAATGCGAGGAAGAATTTTTTCCAATTCATGGTGTTGTTTCGATTCGGGATTTGTCTTGAATGTCGCTACCCCGGCCCTCTTCATCGCAAAAAACCTGAGCACTGTCGATCTTAACCTTGGCGAATAAGAGCGGCGGCGCGGGTCGGGAAAAATGTTCAGAGATTCTTCGCTTCGCTCAGAATGACAACAGTTTCGCGGAGCCGCAGAAATCGACAATCGGAGATCGAAAATCGAAAATTAATTTACCCACCTGCCGCCCTCGGAGACGAGGATCGGCAGTTCTTCCATCATGAACTGGGTCTTGCCGAGGGCACCAATCATGCGGGTGCCTGTCGCGGCATACCATTTTTTCGACATGCTCTCGCCGGTGTGGCATCCCCAGCTCTTGCAATAAGCATGGCGCGCGAAGGCATGACGGTTGAGTTGTTTCAGATCGTCTTCGTGAAGCCAGGACTTACACGCGCTATCAATGTTGTTGCTGTAATCGAACATGAAGCAGGCGCGGTTTGAATGCCCGAAATACTCGAAATCCACGATCTTCAGCTGGTCGCGCGGCTGTCCGTTATTGACATAATTGATGACTTCCTTGCCCGGACCAAACCAAACGAGATTGATATTAAATTTGTCG
Source organism: uncultured Verrucomicrobiae bacterium (assembly GCA_963838045.1). GTDB lineage: Bacteria > Verrucomicrobiota > Verrucomicrobiia > Chthoniobacterales > UBA10450 > Udaeobacter. The sequence continues at coordinate 48,281 of CAWIPQ010000009.1, forward strand.
CGAACCGTGTTAATGAGGCCGATCAGATCCTGGTGCTCCTGTGTCGCGCGGTCCTCGTAGCCCTGCCTGTAAATGAGCCAGGTGATCTTTGCGTCCGGCCCGAGCTCGTTGCGCAATTGCTCAGTGCGCAGACGCGCAGCGCGCACGAAGTTCGCCCACCAATGATCATGCGGAACGGCCTTGTATTTTTCCCATTGATACATCGATGGCCCTCCTACCAGCATGATGTATTCACCCCCGGCTGGTGGCGCCGCCCGGAGGTTGAGCGCGACCATCGACAACAAGCAAACGAATAAGAGACGTTTCATGATTCTGGCGAAAGAACTATTTATGCGGACCACGAAATTCCGCAAGTAGTACGACGCACTTGCCGGGTGCGCCTCCTCTTCGCGGACGGCACGGCGGTCGGTCCCTACCAGGGCGGTTCCAGTTCCCCTCGCACAAGATCCTTCCGCGTTTGGCGTTTCCGGATCAGCGCGAATTTATCGCCGCGGACCAATACCTCTGCCGGGAGCGGGCGCGAATTGTAGTTCGACGCCATCACAAATCCGTACGCGCCAGCGCTCATAATCGCGAGCAAGTCACCTTCTTGCAGTGGGGGCATCTCGCGGTCGAGTGCAAAAAAATCGCCCGATTCACATACCGGTCCCACAACATCGATCTTCTCCGTCCTACTCATGCTCGTGCTCTTGCTCATGCCCGGGTCGGCCTCTGACCCTGACACCCTACAAGGCACAATTTCGTGATAACTTTGGTACAGCGCCGGCCGGATCAGATCGTTCATACCGGCGTCGACAATGGCGAATTTTTTGCTGCCGGATTGTTTGATATAAAGGACACGGGTCAGCAGCACTCCTGCGTTGCCGACGAGGAAACGCCCGGGCTCGATGAGGATCCGAATGCCTAGCTCACGCAAGGGTGGCACGATCGTGTCGGCGTAATCGCGGACGCTAAACGCGGACGGTTCGGCACCGTGATCGTGCCACCATTTGCCTGATCCGCTCTCCAGTGCACGCCGGTAAATGATTCCCATGCCGCCGCCGATGCTAAAGAAATTGATCGCATATTTCGATTTCAGCTCGCGCACCAACGACGCCACTTTATCGATCGCGCTTGCGAACGGTTTTGCCTCGGTAATCTGGGAGCCGATGTGCATCTGAACGCCGACGATTTTGATGTTGCGCATTTTGGCGGCTCGTTCGTAAACCGCCCTAACATGATCGAGTGCGATGCCGAATTTGTTCTCGTGTGAACCGGTGGAGATATACCGGTGTGTATGCGGATCGACATCCGGATTCACGCGCAGCGCAATCGCCGCGCACTGGTTTCTGGCGCGGGCGATGCTTTCGATTGATTCAAGCTCCGCTTCACTCTCAATGTTGAAGGAGTGCACGCGCTGTTCGAGTGCGTATTCGATTTCTTCACGCAATTTGCCGACACCGGCGAATGTGCATTTGGCTGGATCGCCGCCCGCCGCGAGCACCCGGTATAACTCGCCACCGGAAACGATGTCGAACCCTGCGCCCGCATCGACCAGCAATTTCAGGATCGCGCGATTGGAGTTCGCTTTGACGGCATAACAAATCAGGTGATCGATGGACGCGAGGGCTGCGTCGAGCCGCACGTAATGATCGAGAATTGTTCCTGCGCTGTAGACGTAGGTTGGGGTGCCGAATTCCGCGGCAACGCGAGAAAGATCGACCTCTTCGCAATACAAACGCTCATCTCGATACTCAAAAAAATGCACTGGCGGTGAATTTAGCGACAAGGACCGCGATTTTCCAAATCGTCGAGCTATTGGTTCTTTGGATTCCCAGGAGAGATGCGGCGTCTTTTTGTCTGGTGACTCGCTTTTCTGCCTCGCGCTTGTGTATTAACTGAGAACTGATGCAACTTAAGGTTATGAAACGCGCAATACGCCGGGCTTGCGTGATTTGCGTTCATGATCGCCATTGATTTCCAATGTCTGGTGAAACTTCGACCGATGCGACGCCGGACTCGGCGACATCCGCGCTGACCGCACCGGCACAGCGCGCCGACGAAATCTTTCTCGAAGGTCCACGCTCGCGGTTCGAAGAGTTTTTCACTCTGCTGAGAGTGATGCGCGATTTCCTGCGCGGATTTCGCACCCTCCATTTCGTTGCTCCCTGCGTGACAGTCTTTGGCTCGGCCCGCGTCAAGCCTGACGATCCACATTACGCGCTGGCCCGGGAAATGGGCGCCGCCATCGCGCAACTCGGATTCACTGTGATGACCGGCGGAGGTCCAGGAATCATGGAAGCAGCCAACCGCGGCGCCAAGGATGTCGGCGGTCGTTCGGTTGGATGCAATATCGAGCTGCCATTCGAACAAGTGTCCAACGCATATCTCGATCTCTGTGTCCGGTTGCATTATTTCTTCGTCCGCAAAGCGCTGCTGATTAAGTATTCCTATGCGTTTGTGGTAATGCCCGGCGGCGCTGGCACGCTCGACGAATTGTTCGAGGCGCTCACGCTCATTCAGAATGGGAAAATCAAAAACTTCCCGATTGTGATAATGGGCACTGATTACTGGAAAGAGCTCATCGGTTTCATCCAAAAGATGGCGCAAACGGCGATGATTGGTCCCAAGGATTCCAGCCTGATTTTCGCCACCGATTCCGTCGAAGAGGCCATTGCTCACATTCGAGGCAGGTCAATCGAGCCGTTCGGACTCAAACGCGCCCGGTTCGCGCGCCGACATTTCCCCTGGCTCGGGGAGCGGGGATTGCCTGGCAAAGGCCACTCTATTTGCTAGAAAATCCGAGCTCCGTTTTGCGAAAGAGTGACGGAGGGACATTTTTTGGGGATCTTCAATCGCCATTGCTTTCCAGGGCGGCGCAAAAAATGCACACGATTCAGCAAGAGCTGCGGAGCGTGTTCTTGTTCCGGGTGCTAAACGCTCAACATATGAAAACCTCAGCTCAACATATCGAAACCGCGGATACGATCGAACTGGTCCCGCAGATCCTCCGCCTGAAGAAAATTCTCGTCCCCACTGATTTCTCCGAGACATCGAAGAAAGCAGTTCAATATGCCTTGCGATTTGCCGAGCAATTCGATTGCGAGATTGGGCTGCTGTACGTGGTTGAACCGGCAACGCCCGTAGTCGGCGCGCCGCTCGCCGTCGAGGTATCGACGGATGAAGAAGAGTTTTCGATTGCCGAAAAAGATTTGGCCGCGCTCGCGGCCGAGTTGCAGACCGACTCTTTACATTCAGTCAGATCGTTTTTGCGCGTCGGGCATGCGCCTAACGAGATCACCAAGGCTGCCAAGGAGCTGGACGTCGATTTGATCATCATCGCCACCCATGGCTACACGAGTTGGCAGCATCTGTGCATTGGCAGCACAGCCGAGCGAGTCGTTCGCACCGCGCCCTGTCCAGTACTCGTCGTCCGCGAAAAAGAACACGAGTTTGTTTAGACGCTGAAAGAAAGCCTATGAATACGCAATCAAAAATTAATCATGAAATACAAATCGAACCGTTGAGCACACGTGTCGCTCTTCATCCCTTTCTCGCTGGAATGAATCGTACGCAACTGACGTTGCTTACGGATTGCGCGGTGCCCAGACATTTCGAGGTGGATCAGATAATTCTGCGCGAAGGCGAGTTTGCGAATGGATTTTATCTGATCGAGACCGGCAAGGTGGCGCTCGAAGCAAGCGCTGGTCCTGGCGACTCGATCCTCCTGCAAACTATTGGCGCAGGGGATTTGCTCGGCTGGTCATGGATGTTTCCGCCGTACGTCTGGCAATTTACGGCACGCGCGATCGAGCCGACTACGACGCTCTTTTTCTACGCGGCAATTCTGCGTGCATACTGCGAGAAAGATCACTCGTTAGGTTACGAGCTTTTAAAGCGTATAAGTGCCGTGATGGTGACACGCTTACGGGCTTCGCACGACCAAATGGTCTCCCCGCCGTCTGGCCGGCGTGTCGCCTGAACGTCTAAGGATCCCGGCCGTTTATCACCTTGGCTCGAGGGGGCGATAACAAGTGTGGTGTTGAATCGGATTGACGCCGTTTTCCCATGCTGTGATGATATTGTTCCTTGGTAGGGATCATGGTTGATAACGAAGTCGTCCAGTCAGATTCGAACAAACAGCTCATTGATACTGTGCGTCGCTCAAAGCTGTTTCGCAGGTATGAGCAGGTTTTCAGCGAGGCGACAGGCCTGGCGTTGACGCTCAGGCCGGTGGACTTTTGGCAGTTGGAACATCAAGGCAAAAAGCATCAGAATCCGTTTTGTGCCATGCTCGCCGAGCGACCTGCCACACTGGCAGTTTGTTTACAAGCGCACCAGGATATCATCGATCACACGGGACTGATTCCGCATACGGTCACGTGCCCGTTCGGATTGACGGAGACCGCGATCCCGGTAAAACTCGGAACGCAGATCATCGGATATCTCCGAATCGGTCAGGTGCTGCGTCATACACCGGCTAAATCAAAGAGCACAAAAGTGGCGCGCGAATTGGAGCGGCGAGGCGTTCGATTCACGGGCGAGATTCGCAAGGCATGGGAAAAAACGATCATGATTCCGCCGGAGAAATATAACGCTACGGTGCGGTTGCTTGCGTTTTTCGCCGAGCAGCTCTCCGCGTTGGCTAATCAACTCATGCTGGAGCAGCAGAACGTCGAACCGCCGCTCGTTCAAAGGGCGCGTGAGTACATTAAGAAGCATAAGAATGACGAATTGTCTCTGGCTGACGTGGCGAGAGCGGCTGGAGCGAGCGTCTTTCATTTCTGCAAAGTCTTCCACAAATCGACAGGATTGAAGTTCACCGACTATGTCGCTCGCGTCCGCCTTGAAGATGCGCGCAACCGGCTGCTGAATCCAAACCTGCGGGTCAGCGAGATTGCGTACGACGTTGGTTTTCAGTCGCTCACGCAATTCAATCGCACATTCAAACGCGTTTTTGGCCAATCGCCCAGTGAGTTTCGATCGGGCGTTTCTACCCGCAAACGCGGGCGCAAAACCTCCTGATCACAACGAGAAAAGTGGCCAATACAAGTAACGCTAACCTGTGATCGGCACACGGAGCGGCGCGCGATTTGTAAATGACAATCGCGGAATTTTGTCGTAGCTCCCGTTTACGCGAGCACTTCGCGACGATCGAGTAAAATTTCGCGCAGAGCGGCTCGTTTTTCGTCAAGCAGCCCCTCCCTGGCGGCTCGCACTGCCTGGAGCAAATCACCAGCCTGATGAAGACGCGGAACGTTAACGTAATCAGCGCCTGCATCCAGAAGCTCCCTTGCCTGTGCGAGCACGTCGACAGTCGCAATGATTTTTGCAGTGGGATTCAGCTCACGCAGAAGCCGAACAAGCCGCGCGTTTGTTGTACCCTTAAGCAACGAATCTGGAACCGTGGAGACAAGCACCTCTGCTTTTTCCAACCCGGCGTGAACAAGGGTGTCCCGGTGCGAGACGTCACCATAAATAACCGGCACGTGCCGCCGGAGAAGGCCATCTCGTGCGACGGGACTGAAGTCCACCACCGCGACTTCGGGCACCATCTCGGGATAGTGGCGCTGGAGTTCTTCCAGAAGCGAACTGGCGGTCCGGAAAAAGCCAACGAAGACGATGCGGGCGCCGTGATCGTGCGCAGGAGTGCCGACTGTAGCGGAATCGGCTGACACGTGGTCAAGATCACGGAAACCCACTCTCTTCAACCACGGAATGAGCGCTCGAGCCAGATTATCGGATTTCGCCATGCCGAAGGTGGAAACAACCGCAAGAAGCGTGAATGCCAGCGCGACGATGCCTCGAGTGTCCGGGCTCGCAAGGTGGTCTGCCTGAGCGCCGATGGCGAGAACCACAAGGGAGAATTCGCTGACCTGGCAAAGATTCAATGCCGGAATAATGCTCGTCCGCAAGCCCTGGCGCATAAGATAAAGGGGAGTGAAAACAGTTGCCGCTCGAGTTATGACAACAAACGCAGCGAACACGAGCACCCAACCAACGAGGCTGCCAGTCGGGAGCGGAATTTGCATCCCGATCGCGACAAAAAACAAAGTGACGAAAAAATCGCGAAGACTGATCACCTTCGCGGTCACATCGAGCGCGTAGGGGAAGGTGGAGAGTGCGACTCCCGCAACAAGGGCGCCCATCTCACGCGAGAGATGCAATAGTTGCCCAAACTCACCGACGAGAAAGCACCAGGCGATCGCGCCGACCTGCATCAGTTCCGGCACGCGCGCTACACCACGAAAGATAGCTGGCAGAACGTACCGGCTCACAGCGAATGCCGCGGCCACCAGAATGGTCACACGTACTAGCGAGAGAAACAGAAGTCCCGGGGCCAGGTTTCCGAGATTTGGCTGGATCGCGAGAAACAAAATGACCGCAAGGTCTTGAAGTACCAGCACACCCAGCGTGATCCGTCCGGTCAATGTGTCGAGCTCCTCCTTGTCGTAGAGCATTTTGACTACGATTACCGTGCTGCTGAGCGCAGCGGCAACGGCCAGATAAAGGGCGTCCCATTTTCCACCGCCGAGAGCGAATCCGCAGAAACGAAAGAAAATCATACCCAGCGCAATTCCGCCGACGATCTGCACCAGCGCGGTGAGAGTAATGGAACGGCCGGCACTGGCGATTTTCTTCAGGTCGATCTCCAGCCCGATCATGAATAGCAGAAAAATCAGTCCCAACTCTGCAATTGCCGAGATCGATTCGGCCGACTGGATAAAGCCGAATCCCATGGGACCGAGTGCAAAGCCGCCGGCCAGGTAAGCCAAAAGCAATGGTTGCCGGGCAAATTGCGCACCGAGACCGAGCAGCCACGCAGCAACTGTGCAATAGGTGATATCGCGGATTAGTTCGTGCATGGATGATTTCGCCGATCGCCGCGTTCACGTTCGGTCGTGGACCCCGCCATCTGCCGCGTAGTCTGCCGATACACGATGCAAACACAAGGAAATCGCACAGTCCGGAAAATCTTTCGCCATTTTTATCAATTCCGCCCTTATCATCGGATTAGACAGCAAAATTTCGTATAAGCGTCTCGGGAGGAAAATAGATGCAACTATCCAAACTTATCGCAAAGATGGCGTCAGTAGTATATCTCTCGGCGAGTCTCGGAGCATTTTTCAGCGCGGACTATTACCGCAAGATTGCAGTGGATCTGTTTAACAACTCCGCGCTCGTCTATGTGACTGGATTCGTCACCGTCATCATCGGACTGCTCATAGTGATCTATCACAACAGGTGGACGAAAAGCTGGGTTGTTCTGATCACCATTCTCGGCTGGCTCGCCACGGTAAAAGGCGTCTTGCTCATCGCCTTTCCGCAATTCGTTCACACTTTATCCGAGCGAATGCTTACAGATTCGGGTGCACACATCTTCCCGTACGCTGCTCTTTGTCTCGGATTGTTGTTCGCTTATTTGGGGTTTGTGTCGCCTGCGCCTCCAGACAAATCATCCTAACTAACCAACCTCCGACAGCTGAGCGTCTTCATCCTGAGGTTTCGCATTCCGCTCACCTGCCAAAAAATGAGGAGCGTTTAGCAATTAGTGCCGAGCGCGTCCATGGCGATGCGCGGAATATCACAGCATGAAAACGCTGAGCATTCAAAACATCGTCGTCCCAATCGACTTTTCAAAAATGTCGTGGCAGGCCATTCAAACCGCCAAGCAGCTGGCCCGGCGTTTTGGCGCTTCAATCCATCTCACCCACGTTCGTTACGTTAATTACGCGGCGTGACTTTGTTGCCTCGGCGCCCCCGGTCGTCCCTTTTTCGTTTACGCCATATAACCAGGAACTGGAAGCAGGGGTGCTCAAAGATCTTCAAGCGATTGCATGCGAATTCGGTGTCTCACAGGCAACCTGCCATGTTCTCACGGGCGCACCGCCGTTCGATGAAATCTGCCGGCTCGCGCAGACAATTCCTGCCGATCTGATCGTGACCTCAACCCATGGTCGCACTGGATTGAGACATGTGTTCCTCGGCAGCACCGCTGAGAGAATAGTGCAGCATTCGCCGTGTCCGGTTCTCGTGACGCGCGGAAACGGTGCTGCAATCAAACAACGGTTCACGCTCGAGGATTAAAACGATCCTTGTGCCCGTTGATTTTTCCAGTTGCTCGCGAGAAGGCCTGCGCTACGCGATTGACTTCGCCAATGAATTTGGGGCGAAGATTATTTTGCTGCACGCCACATATCTCGGATACGTCTATGCGAGTGAGGGCAACGCTATTTACGACGTCCACGCCTTGCAGAAGTCTGCTCTGAAACATGCGGCGCGTGCAATGCGAGAACTGGTGCATGCCGCAAAGTTCGGTGGCGTCGAATTTGAAACCGCCATTACAGAGGGCTCGCCGGTATTGGACATCTGCGCTTTCGCAAAAGATCACAATGTTGATCTGATCGTTACATCGACGCATGGCCTCACTGGTTTCAAACACATATTGATCGGGAGCATCGCGGAGCAGGTCGTCCGTCACGCTCCTTGTTCCGTTTTGGTGGTGCCATCCCATCCTCACATCAGAGCGGCGAACCTGGCAAAATCCGGCGGCCGCAAAGCGCAGGCGCTGACCGGGCACCGAGCAAAGAAACCGTCGAAAAATAAATCGCTTACGAGAAAAGATCGCAAGCTTGCGGCTCACATGTTTCCCGAAAGGCGAAAGACAAACAAATTTCGCGAAACGCATTCCAGCCCATGACAGAGGCATCACCTGCGCTGGAATCTCCGGCGACTTCGACGCGACACGTTGTCGAACTTCGAGACGTGGTGATGCGCTTCGGCGATAAACGAGTGTTGGATCACGTGTCGCTGGCTGTCGCTCCACAGGAGCGGCTGGTTATCATTGGCCAAAGTGCCGCCGGTAAAACCACGATCCTGCGTTTCATTCCCGGAATCCTGAAACCGGAGGCGGGTTCGATCTTCTTCAATCAACACGAGGTTTCCCGGATGAACGATCACCAACTAGAGCAAGCCCGGATCCGAATGGGGATGGTGTATCGATGAACCGACTCAGGGGCTTGATCCAGTGATCGGCGCGCTGATCGACGAACCCTGTTTTGGTTTAGTTTCCGAGCGCAAGCACCGAAGGGCCGATGCTCAAGCGAAGTAAATATCACATGCTCTCGCCTCCAGACTAGATGACACGCGAGGCTGTTCGGGCATTACACCGTGATGTCCCTACCAGCTTCCTGCTAAGGCAGCCAAGAAATGAGCAGGAATTGGCAATTGGTGACGAGCATTGCGCTGATGTTCGCGGCCATATTGCAAGGTGAAAAGCGTGCTCGATCCTCCGCTCCCGGCTGGCCTCGTTACGAAGCCGCGACGACGCATTCCCGCGCCTCAACCGCGGCGATTGAAGCGTGTCCTGGTTCCGATCGATTTCTCGCGTCCGTCGCTAAAAGCGATCCCGTATGCGCTGGCGATTTCCCGTCAGTTTGGCGCGGACGTGTATCTTTTGCATGTCACAGACGTGAGTCAGCAGCCGCCGCCGACTCTGCTGACGCTCCCTCTGCTGCCACAGGCAGAATGGAACAAGCGCTTCATGAAACGGCTGCAAGCTCTCGTTCGGAAATATCGGACCGACAGCAACGTTTCGGCGCTGGAACCGCGCGCCGGGATCGCTTACGAGGAGATTTGCGAAGCCGCGCGCGACTTAGAGGCCGACCTCATTGTCGTTGCCACGCACGGATATACCGGTTACAAGCGCGTGGTCCTCGGCAGCACTGCCGAACACGTGGTACAACACTCGCCGTGCCCGGTTCTTGTGGTGCGCCGGCATCTCAGCGGTTGGAACGGGGGCATTGATCTTCGCGCACGAACCGGTTTTGAGCTGACGAAGATTCTTGTGCCGACCGATTTCTCCCGGTGTTCACAAGCCGCATTCGATTGCGCCGTTCAACTGGCCCGCGATTTTAATGCCGAACTGCGACTGGTGCATGTGATTAATCCACACGCATATCCGTTTGGAGATCTATATGCCGCGCTCGATCCTGTCCAGCTCTTGCGAGAAACCGAGTACAAAGCGCAAAAGCAGATGCGCTCAATGGCGGCCAAAGCCAGGGTCCGATCTTCCCTGCAGGTCTTTCACGGTTCGGCGGCAATTCGAATCTGCAACGCGGCAAACGAGGACGCCGATCTTATCGTTATTTCTACACACGGCCGAACCGGACTTGGCCACATTCTGATCGGCAGCGTCGCGGAACACGTCGTGCGTTACGCGCATTGCCCGGTCCTCGTCATTCCGATGCGACCATCAGGAACTCAACTCATCTCGCGTAATAGAAAATGAAAATCCTACAAACTATTTCTTTTGTTTGCCTGGGCCTGTTAACCGCCGGCCTCATCGCACCCGAAGCGCTCGCAGCGAATCCAACCACAACGCCTCTCAGCTATGCCAGCGTCGTCTCATTTTTCAAGGCGGCGAAGTTTCGGGCGACCGAAGTGCAACCGCGTTGCACTATCTTCTTCGAAGGCGAGTGGAAGAGTTCCGAGGTTTACGACTATTGCGTCATCATGGTCGAGAACTCCGATCAGGATATTCAGGTGACGTTTTATCTGACGGATGCTCACGAGATGAATTGGGTAACCGAGTTTTTGGACTCGCAGTTCTTTACTCCTAACGAAACTGAAAAACTTTTTAGCCTGATGAACGCGAAAAACGACGTGCGCGGCCAAAGCGTGGGACGTTTCCGCGTCGATTTCCATCATTGGCAGCCCCGGCATGCGGAGCTTCTGGTATTCAGCTTCACGCCTGTTCGCGGCCGTCAGTAATCAACTTTTATGGACGACATGAAAACACAATTCTTTAACCGAATCGAAGCCGGCCAGCTTCTGGCTGAAAATCTCAGTAGTTACGCAAATCGGGAAGACGTGATCGTTCTGGCCTTGCCGCGCGGCGGCGTTCCGGTGGCGGCGGAAGTGGCGAAAGCGATGGAGCGTGCCGCTGGATGTGTTCGTTGTTCGCAAACTCGGTTTGCCCGGTCATCCAGAGCTCGCAATGGGCGCCATCGCCTCCGGCGGCGTGCGCGTGTTCAATGGCGAGGTCGTGAATGCGTTGCGAATTCCCGACGAAGTGATCGACGCCGTCAGCGCGGAGGAACTGGTGGAGCTTCAGCGTCGCGAAAAAGCTTATCGCGCCGATCGGCCGCCGCTCGAGGTTGAGGGCAAAACTGTCATCGTGGTCGATGACGGCGTCGCAACAGGATCGACCATGCTTGCTGCCGTTTCTGCCCTGCGGCAACTGAATGCCGCGCGAATCATAATCGCGGCGCCCGTCGTCGCGGAGATCGACCTATTCTCGAGATACAACGCGCAGCCGATGACGTGGCGGCCTTGATGGTCCCGGAACATTTTTATGCAGTCGGCCAATGGTACGAAGATTTTTCGCAGACAAGCGACGAGGAAGTGCGAGCACTTCTAGCGCAGGCGCATCATCGGGTGGCACCCGCCGGGCATGAACCGTGAGACGTGGTCTAGAACCGGCGAATTGCTTCGGCGATGATTGGCGCTAGCGAGACAACATACACCCGTCGCCAATGATGATGTGTGACGGGAATCGAGTCGGTCACGATGATCTCCCGGATTGAGGTGTGATTAAGATTCTTCCTGGCTTCCGGCGTAAAGACAGGATGGGTGGCGGCCACAATGAACTGCTCGCGCGCGCCGGCTTGAACTAATGCATCGATTGCATTTCTGATCGTCCCCCCGGTTGAGATCATATCGTCGATAATCACGCAAAACTTGCCGCGCACGTCGCCGACGACTCTGTTCACGACGGTTTCGCTCCCGTTTAATCGCTCTTTATGAAGAACCGCCACCGGGCAGCCCAGGCGGGAAGCGTACGCCGATGCCAGTTTCATCCCTCCCGCATCCGGAGAGACAATCACCGATCCGGGTTCCATATCTCGCTTCAATGCATCGGAGATGACGGGCACTGCTGTCAGATTCTCCACTGGCACGTGGAAAAATCCTTCCACTTGCGGCGAGTGCAGATCGACAGCGATTACTTGGTGTATGCCAGTGTGCTCTGCGAAATCCGCCACGAGCCTTCCCATTAAGGCTGTGCGACGTCCTCGTCGCTTGTCGCCGCGAGCATAGCCGAAATAAGGCGCGATCCACGTTATCGTTGATGCGGCGGCGCGTCGGCAGGCGTCCGCAATGGCAAATGCTTCCATCGCGTGTTGGTCAACCGGCGGACAGGATGACTGGACGATAAAGACGTGAGAGTCGCGAACCGGTTCATCAAGTTGCACGTTCACTTCGGTATCGGGAAACCGCGCGACGCGGCATTTCCCAACCCCGACATTCATGCGTTGAGCGATTGCCATCGCCAAATCGCGATTAACGTTTCCGCTGATGATTATGAAGTTTGGTTTCATATCCCGTTCTTTTAGTATGGATCGACAACGCCGCGCCCAGCCATCGCAACACCGAGCGGACGTAAAGTGTGTAAGACGCGGACGGTGCCGGCATGCGCGGCCAGAACATCCTTCAATCGCCGGTAAGCTTGCGGCGCTTCGTCTACGTCGCCGCCGCGCAAGATAATATTGCGGTCTGCCATCCACTTCATCATTTCGTCATGCCGGACGAGTACGATTTTCGGCATCGCTCTGTTCGCAGTTGTTTTCATGATCTCAATCGTCCGGCGTTGTGCCGCGTTCCACTTCGCACTCTTTGTTAAACGCCGGTCAAATCTTGCGCTGAGCCAGTCGAAGTCGAGCGGAGCCCAAGGCACCTAAAGCAAAGACCTTTCTTCGCTTCCCCGCGCAAAAAACGCACAAGCTTTGACAATCAGCGGAGAGCGACTGTTGCGGCTGAAGGCAAAGTAGCCTGCAATGAAATCACGAACTGTTGGAACCAGTCCTGCAAGGTTACGGGCTTCGGTCACTAGACCGGCAACCGATGGCGCCGAGATCGCGATCAAGAGAATATTGGCACCAACCGATTTTTCTCCGGCATCGAAGAAAGCCTTGAAGTATGCGCTTCGATTTGCCCGTGACTACGGTTCGGAGCTAACCGTGCTCCACGTGATTGAGCCGGCGGCCTCGCCTACTTTCGAGGAGTCACCAGCGGCGCCGGCATTCTCCAAGGCGGAGATGGCGGATGCAGGAGAGAGTTTGCGCACTTTAGTTAAATCGTTCCGAGGTGCTGGCGTGCCCGGGGTGAGATCGACAATACGCACGGGCGTAGCGGCACATGAGATTGTCGAAGCAGCCAAGGAACTCGACGCCGATCTCATCGTGATCGCAACCCGCGGCTATGCAGGTTGGGAGCATTTGGTCATCGGCAGCACTGCGGCACGGGTCGCCCGGGCAGCGCCCTGCCCGGTTCTGGTGGTTCGGGAGAAAGAGCACGATTTTCTGTGAGATGAAAACGACCTGCTGTGCGCTTCACCAAAGGAAGCAAAAGCGAAAAGACAAACCTAGCGTTGAGATTATTGGGTTTATGAGATCAATTCCGCAAACAAAACGCGGCCCGAGGCGGCGCCCATTTTGGTTACTCGATGACTTCGAAAACGACGCTCTCGCCATCGCAGAATCAGTAGATGAAAGAGAGAAAAGGGGCTGATGAAAACAGAATCGGTCACGGAACCGGAACCTTTGGCCAGGCGCGTGGCGCGTCATCCATTTCTTGCTGGAATGAGCCCCACGCATCTGGCGTTGTTAACCGATTGCGCGATCGCTGCTCACTTCGAGAAAGGGCAAACGATTTTGCGCAAAGGCGACTTCGCGAAGGGGTTTTATTTGATCGAAAGCGGCGAGGTGGTACTCGAGTCCGGCGAGGAGTCCGGCGAACCGGTGGTGGTGGACACGATGGGTCCGGGGGATTCGCTTGGCTGGTCGTGGATGTTCCCGCCGTACGTCTGGCGGTTCACCGCGTGCGCGGTCGAACCCATTGACGCCATCTTTTTCTATGGGACAACTTTGCGGGAATATTGCGAAAAGGACCACTCGTTAGGCTACGAACTGCTCAAGCGGACAAACCGGGGCATGCTCAGGGGATTGCAGGCTACCCGGGACAGGATGCTCTCCATCATTCAGGAACTCGACACCTACGAAAACGAGCGAAAAAGATAAGGATATATGTTTCGCGTGTCCGCGTCGAAGATGCGAGGGACCCGCCTGCTTAATCCGAACGTGCGGATCAGCGAGGCGGCGTATGGCGTAGGATTCCAATCGCTCACCGAGTTCAATCGCACGTTTAAGCGTGTATTTGGGGAATCGCCGAGTGACTTCCGCGCTTATCATTCTTCCGGTGACCACACGCTGCGGCCAACTCGGTCGCCAGGACGCTCCAGAAAATCCGTCGCTTTAGGCTCGCGAAGTCGGAATCGCGCAAAAGCACACTGATTCCTTTATTATGACTAATCCCAATAAGGTCGGACTCGTCATCGGCGCGTTGATCGGCGGCTGGCATCTATTCTGGGCGCTTCTCGTTTTGTTTGGCTGGGCGCAACCGTTCATCGATTTCATTTTCTGGGTGCACATGATCCAGCCGATCTACATGATCAAACCGTTCGATCCCCTGGCTGCCGTCACGCTCATCGGGATTACGGCCGTGATTGGATACGTCTTCGGTTTCCTGGGCGCGCTTATTTGGAACCGATTGCATCGATAATTCCTGGCCATCTCCAGCGAAAGAGCTCGACCGATCTCGGAATGGCAAGAACTGCGCAATTCTTCGCAAGATTTGCGGAGCGTGTCAGTCGAGCATCGCGTTGAATTCATCCAGAAAGGCAAAGAAAATCATGAAAGTACAAGATATTATGAAGCGGGATGTGCACACCTGCCGTCCGGACACCAACCTGGCGATGGCGGCGATGCAGATGTGGGACGGCGATTTTGGCGTGCTCCCAGTCCTGGCCGATGGCGGCAAGGTTGTGGGCATGATCACTGACCGTGATATTTGCATGGCAGCGGCAACCAAACATTGCGATCCAGCAACAATTCGCGTCGAGGAAGTAACCACGGGAGAAGTTTATGGTTGCTCGCCTGACACCGATATTCGTGAAGCGCTCAAGATTATGCAGCAAAGACGGGTCCGGCGGTTACCCATTATCAGCGCCGAGGACGGGAGACTCTGCGGCATTCTCTCGATGAACGACATCGCTCTCAAAGCGCAAGACAACCGGACGGCGGAACTCTCGGCCCAGGACGTGGAGAACACGCTCAAGGCGATCTGCGCGCGTCGGACCAAACCGCTTCAGCAACCGGTGGCGCAACTGGCTGCGACCTAAAGGCAACGCCTGACGTTTGTAGTGCTTGCGGCCGCGAAAGCTAATGACGAAGAACCGAAATCGAAGCAAATTTGAGAGGACAAAATTATGAAATCACATCAACCGGAAGTTTTCGGAACCACGCTGGAAAAGACAAATCGCTGGGTGAAGGAAATCAGCGATCTGCTGCATTGGGACGATCATCACAAGGCTTACCACGGCCTGCGCGCAGTGTTGCACGTGCTGCGCGATCGTTTGCCTGTGCCCGAAGCAGCGCATCTGGGCGCGCAGCTTCCAATGCTTGTGCGCGGATTCTATTATGACAATTGGAAACCGACAGCGACGCCAATAAAGATCAAGACCGCACAGGAATTTTATGATGCCGTGCGCGAGAATTTCGCTGCGGACCGCAACGTCAACCCAATGCGATTGACCGAAGCGGTGTTAAGGGTTCTCGCGACGCACACTTCTCCGGGTGAGCTGGAAAAAGTGTTCGGAATTTTTCCGCCGGAATTGCGCGCGCTCTGCCTCGAGCGCAAGACGTGTTGACCTCTCTGACTTGGGATGACTGCGAGTTCATTCATCATCGTGGCCGATCGCGGCAGTTTGCGCGCGTATCGCGTCCAGGAAACGCCAACGCGGGGACCCCACTTGGAGTTGGTGCAGGCATTCGAAGTCACCGATGTCATGAATGCGGCGAGCACGCGGCACCGACGCCGATGACCGATTGGCCGCAATTGGAAGCAGAAATGGATCGCCGGATTTGCAAAGAACTCGCCACCGAGATCGCGAAAATCGTAGAGCACAACGCGGGTGAACGCTGGTCGTTCGCCGCGCCCGAATCGATTTACGCGAAGATCGTCGAGCATTTGCCGCCGCGAAATCCAGGAGCGGATCGTGGAGCATGTCGAGTCCGATCTGGTGAAACTGCCGGCGGCGGCGCTGCCGTCGCACTTCCGCTCGCTTCAACCGATTTAATTTATGATTGCGTTGTCAACAAAGATGAAATCCAGCCAAAACGGAATGTAAGAAAGGAGCGAAAAGCTTATGGCCAAATGTGAACATTGCGGAAACGAATACGACAAGACGTTCGAGATCAGATTCAAAGGACAAAACGCACGTCTTCGACAGCTTCGAGTGTGCGATCCATGTGATCGCTCCGGAATGCAATCATTGCCGACTGCAAAATTATCGGGCACGGGGTTGAAAACGGCGGCAGAATATTTTGCTGTGCTAATTGCGCCAGAGAGAGCGGCGAAAGCCGGCTGCGCGATCGTGTTTAAGCCATTGCCATCTCATGATGTCATCCTGATCAGCAGTCGCGGGAGAAGGATCTCGGATCGATTTCTGGACCCATCCTGCCAACGGAAATAAACCCGAGATGTTTCGCTCCGCTCAACATGACAGCGCTATGTAAAGGAGGAGTTTTCACCGATTGAACATGACACAGGAAACTTCCACCGCAGACGCAGTAACCCGCTAGAATTCAAAATTGAAAAAATTCTGGTGCCACTGGATTTCTCCCCCGCATCGATGGAAGCGCTCGATTACGCCGTTTGGCTGGCAAAACAATTTCGCGCTGCCATTCATCTTGTGCACGTCCATCCGCCTGACGAAGCGTCATCGGTGCCCGGTGCGGGACATCTCCTGTTCCAGTCAGCCGAGGCGATCGAACGGCTTAACGAGGAACTGACAGGAATTCATCACAAACATGTGCCGACATTTCGTCCGGAGAATTGCCACATACGTCGCGGGCAGACCTTACCAGGAGATCGTCCTTTTGGCCCGCGAAATTGATGCCGATTTGATCGTGCTTGCGACGCGAGGACATAGCGGACTGAAGCATCTTTTGCTTGGGAGCACCGCGGAACGAGTCGTTCGCAATGCGCCGTGCCCTGTTCTTGTTGCGCGGAAACGGAAACAAAGAGCGAAAGCAAGTCAGCGAAGCATTCGCTGTTCGTACCATCCTGGTTCCGACAGATTTCTCGCAATGTTCGCTCGCCGGAACGGAGTACGCAGCGTTTCTGGCAAGGAAGCTTGGCGCCACGCTCCGCCTCTTTCACGCGATCTATCCATATACAAATTACGTGTTCGTTGATCGCGCCGGCGTTCGTCTGTCCGGATTGGCGGAAGCGGTGGAAGAAACAGCCCGGCAGGAAATGGACGCGCTCAAGCAAATGGATTTTTTGCGGGGTCTGCCCGTTAAAACCGAAATTCTCCCTGGTCCCGCGGTTGACGAAATCTGCGCCGCAGCCGGCGAGCCAGAGGTTGATCTCATCGTCACTTCCACTCACGGCCGCACAGGGTTTGAAGCACGCGCTCATCGGCAGCGTCGCCGAACACGTCGTTCGTTACGCGGAGCGCCCGGTCTTGGTTGTCCCTAGCCATGACGCCAAGTCCTGATCGACAATCCTATGCCAAAATCTCTCGCCGATGTGATCAGCGAAAAAGCGGAAGCACTCGTCGGTGCGCCTGACGACTTCAATTCAGTTCTCGATCTAATCGGGGATGCGCGTTTTGTTTTGATCGGCGAAGCGAGCCACGGCACGCACGAGTTTTATCGAATCCGCGCGCAAATTTCGAAAATGCTGATCTGCCCAGCGCGGGTTTAACGCCGTGGCCGTGGAGGCGGATTGGCCGGATGCGTATCGCGTCAATCGGTTTGTTCGCGGCGCGAGCAAGGACAGCGATAGCGTGGAAGCATTGAGCGGGTTTCAGCGTTTTCCGCAGTGGATGTGGCGAAATGCCGATGTTCTCGATTTCGTCGGCTGGCTGCGCGAACACAACGACCAGCAGGCGATTCGAAGACCGTAAATGCGGATTTTACGGGCTCGATCTTTACAGTCTGCATGCCTCGATCGAAGCCGTGCTCGCGTACCTGAGCAAAGTCGATCCCGAAGCGGCAAAACGCGCGCGACATTACTACAGTTGTTTCGAACATTTCGGCAAAGACATCACCACTTACGGATACGCCGCCGGCTTTCGCATGGCGCCTTCCTGCGAAGAAGCCGTTGTAAAGAGCCTCGTCGAGCTGCGGCGCAAAGCGATGGATTATCTGCAGCGGGACGGCCAGGTTGCAGCCGACGCTTATTTCTGCGCGGAACAGAACGCGCTGGTGGTGCGAAATGCGGAAGAATATTATCGCAACATGTTTCGGCGCGAAGTTTCTTCGTGGAACCTGCGCGACACCCACATGATGGAGTCCCTCGTTAGGCTGGCAAATCACTTAAGCAACAAGCGGCCACCAGCGAAAATCATCGTGTGGGCGCATAACTCACATCTGGGCGATGCGCGTGCGACGCAAATGGGCGAGCGCGGCGAACTCAATCTTGGTCAGCTTGTGCGCGAACATTTTGGAAGGGAAGCTGTGTCGATTGGCTTTACTACTTATGACGGCACCGTGACCGCTGCATCAGACTGGGACGGACCTGCTGAGCGCAAGAATGTGCGTCCTGCGCATCCGGAAAGTTATGAAGCGCTTTTCCACGAGGTGGATGTTCCGAATTTCTTTCTGGACTTCAGAAAAGATGTCGATGTAGCGACGCAATTGCGCAAAGAACGTCTCGAGACGAGCCATCGGTGTAATCTACCGGCCAGACACGGAATTGATCAGTCATTACTTTCATGCACGCTTACCAGATCAATTCGACGCCATCCTGCATTACGATCATACTCGCGCTGTGGAACCACTGGAGCGCACCGCCGAATGGGAAATGGGTGAAGTGGAAGAAACGTTCCCAAGCGGGCTGTGACTTCGTTGTGTCTGCGCCGAAGCTTTGCTTTTTCGTTCTGGCTCTTGTTGTCATCCCCGCGTTTGCTCAAACATCTTCCGGACAAAACAGCCAACTCTCTCCGCAAGCCAGGCTGGTCCATGGTATCGCCGTGCCGGTGCCAAAAGAGATATTCCGTTCTCTCGATCAATTCCGGAACGCGAACTGGCGCGCCGTGAAGCGTCCCGAGGTGGCTCGCTGGAAATCACACGGCGATCAGGCGCAGATTGCAACTCTTCTCGGAGTCGTAATAGCGGAAGGTTTTATCGCGGTGGAAGCGGAAGATGCGACCGAGGTGAAAGATCTCGGCCGCACCGTGCTGGCCTTGGCGCGAGGACTTGGGGTCGAAGAGCGCGCGCTCCGGCGCAGCCGCAGCATCATGGAACTTGCAGACGAGGGTGAATGGGCGGCTGCGCGACGCGAATGGGACGGCGTGCTTTCAGATATTCAAAGCGGAATGATTGAGACTCAAGAGTGCGCAGCTCGCCCAACTGGTAAGCGTCGGCGGATGGTTGCGTGGCACAGAAGCGCTCTCTACGCTGGTGCTTCAGAAGTATTCACCGGAGCATTCTGCGCTGATCAGGCAACCGGCCCTGGTTGATTATTTGCAGAAACAACTTCTTGCCATGAGCAGTGACATCCAAGCGCGTCCCATTGTTGGAAAGATGCTGGATGGAATCAGATAGGATTCGTCCGCTCGTTGAAAGCGGAAACGGACCTTTGCCGGAAGAAACTGTCCGGAAAGTCGCACGGCATTTGCGAAGAGCTTGTGCCGCTGTCGTCGCGACGGCCTGACGTGAATCCCAACTTGAAGTCACGGAAGAGATCCGCTTCATCGAATCGAAGTTTTCGTCGATCGAATCGAGCAGCTTGTTCAACTCGATGGATCCGTCGCCAGTTCCTCGAGAAGGACCTCGATGATGATGCGGAGGAGTTCATCGTTAGTTGGGCACAGGAATATCCCGCGCCGCGATCCGGTCGCTTTGCTCGTCCATGTAAACCAGCTTCCTGCGCATGGCGACGCACAGAAAATCGTTGAAACCGCGGTGCATAATTACTTTGCTTACCGGGCAAAGCTGAACCGCCTCGAGTTTCGCCATCTCCTCAAGGAGGGGCGCACCAGTTTAATCATCGGTCTTATCTTTCTTGGCGCCTGTCTTTTCACCAGCGAATTTGTTACGCCGCAACAGGGCAGCCTGTCGATCATTGCTCGCGAAAGCCTCACCATCGCCGGTTGGGTCGCAATGTGGCGCCCGATAAGAATTTTCCTTTATGATTGGTGGCCTGTTCTGCGCAGAGGCCGCCTGTATGAGAAACTGAGCCGGATGCGCGTGGAAGTGCGCAAGACGAGGCGTAGTGCTAGACTTACTTTAATTTGGTCTGAACTGGAATTGTCCGATCATCAGAGATCAAAACGATGAAAACACGCTCTCCTGCTCTGTTTACTTCTAGCCGGATTGCTTTGTAGTTGCGCTACAACAGACACGAGTCACGCGAACTCAGCAAACGGGCCTGCCTCAGGCGCAACCGCAGCCGCCGGCGCCGCTACGTCCCGGTCATAATTAATTTGCGTGATGATCTGTTGGGACTAGGCGCTCGTAAGCTGGAATTATCGCCACTGCCCTTGAGCTCGCCCGCGTCGGTTACCGGATTGTTAGGCCGTCACTTTAACCGTTGGCGAAAGTAATGGGCAGTTCGGCGGTACAATCAGCCGAATCGCCCTTGGTATCGCTTCATATCGGACGCTCGAAAACCGTAACGGTTCACCATCCAGGTTAACTGGAATTGCTTCTCCAGAATGCACCTCCAGCCAGGGCGTCTGCAAATAGGAGATGTACTCGCCATCGGGTGGAAGCTGTTGCAATTCTCGCGCGGCGGCGAGCAATGCTGTTGGCGAGATCTGACGGACGACAAGCACATCTAACAAACCATCGTCGATGCTTGCGCGGGGAGCGACTTGGATCCCGCCGCCCGTCTGGCGCCCATTACCGACGATTGCCACCGGGCCGCTGCCAATAATTTCACGGTCCGGCAAGATCAGCTTTCCTTTATAATGATGAAGGTTGATCGCCAGGATTGCGCCCATCACAGTGTACGCGGCTGGACCAAGCAGGCGTTTGAATTCCGGTGAAGTGGTTGCGGTGATCTCGGCGCCGAAACCAGAGCTGGCGGCATTGATAAACCAGTGATCATTGGCGTTGCCCACATCGATGGGCACTGCCTTGCCTTTCATACATAGCGCCAACGCCTTCGCCGGATCACGCGGAATACCGCATCCAGCCGCAAAATCATTGGCAGTGCCGAGCGGTACTATTCCCAATATGGGCCGCGCTATCCTCGGAGAGATCCATTAAGCCGTGAAGGACCTCGTTCAGTGTGCCGTCCCCACCGGCTGCAATCAGCAAATCCACGTTGCCTGCTTCCGACACAAATCGCCGCGCATCTCCCTTTTCCCAGGTCACTCGAACTTCAATGCGATGGCCGGCAGCTCGCTGGCGAGCAACCGCGGCGCGGAGAGCGTCATTCCCGGCCACTTTGCCGTTGAGAATCAATTGAACCCTTTTGCTCCTTCGCTTTCGTATTCATGGTCACGGCGCAGACTCAGCCATGCAACACGGCGTCGTAAATCGTGCGGGTCGATCGTTGCTGCATCAAGAAATGCACAGCATTTGGCAATTTATGGGGAGGTCCATGGCCGTCGCTCGCCAGTTTTCTAAATGTCGGAAGAGCGCAGAGAACCTCCCCGCCAGGTTCTTTGCCCTTCCAGACCTGCAATTTCAATCAAGGCGGGGAAACAGAAAGGGAGAATCATGAATCCAGAGATTCAGCTAAAACAAGTCACCGCCGTCGAAGCCAGAGCCATCGCCAGGGAAGCATTCCTGTGGGGTATGCACCCGGTCGCCATTTATCACCTGCGTTACAACCAGGCACAGAATGAAAAGAGTCCCAGGTTCACCGGGATTAATCGCCTGTATTGGTATCGAAAACCGATGACGGCGTCGGACCGCTTCGCCACCACGCCTAACGCGACCACACTGTATGGCACTGCGATGCTCGATCTTTCGAAGGAACCTGTAGTGCTCATGGTTCCGGAGATTAAAGATCGTTACTGGAGCATACAATTCGCCGACAATTACGCGCGCTGGTGGCCGCTCAAGGTTGGCAGCCAATTTAACACCCCGGGGCCGATGCGGCGTCTCTTGGTCGGCCCAAACTGGAACGGAAAGATTCCCGCCGAGTTTGTCGGCGCCGACATTATGAAGTCGACTTCTGACTTTTCAGTTGCAGGAGCACGGATCGCGTTAATCGATGACACACCGGAGGAACTGAAAATTGTTAACGCGATTCAGGACAACATTACATTGATGTCAGTCAGCCAATGGATCGCTGCGGGGCGGAAAACCGTGAAGCCGGAAGATGTGCCGCTGACGAAATGTAATTATCCAACCTATCCAGGCATGGATGCGGTGAAGGAACCGGGAAAGCTGCAAGGCATAGAATTTTTGCGCTGGGTCAGTCTGGTGTTGAACGATCCCACTTTCACGAAGCAGACAGACGGCCACGCGGAGATCGAAGCCTTTGCCAGATTCGCGCGGCTTGGTCTCAAAGCTGGTCAGACGTTCGATCCCGACAAATTGAGCGGGGAAATGAAAGCTGCGATCGAAGCGGGAATCGAGGATGGGCACAAAGAGGTGCTGGCACTCATCGAAAGCGATGCCGGACTTCAGATGAATGGGTGGACCTTGTTTACGGACCTGGGATACAAGGATACTGACTGGTTGAATCGCGCTCGTTTCGGTTACGTCGCTATTCTCGGCCCGGTCCCTTGTGGTTCGCACACCGGGGCGTTCTGCCTCAATGATTCGATGGGCCGTCTGTTATCCGGTGAGAATCGCTACACGATTACGTTTGATCTAAACGATCTACCGCCGGTCACGGAATTCTGGGAGATTCCACTGTACGACCGCGAAGGTTACTTCATTGATAACCCGATCAACCGCTACTCGATCAACAGCTACATGCTGGCCGGTGGCAAGCTGCGCACCGACAATGGCAAACTCGTCATCTACGTGCAACACGAGGAACCGAAGGACGCCAATGAGCGCCAGAATTGGCTACCGGCGTCGAAGGACGCGTTTCAATTCGCCGCCCGTTTCTATGGGCCGTACGGACCGCTAATCGACGGCAGCTACAACATGCCGGGCGTCGTGCGCACAGTTCAGTTCGCTTCGACAAAGTTACCGGACGAACACGTTCAAATGGAGGAAATGAGAAAATGGACGTCAAAAGAAGTGGTACACGCCAGTCCAGCATAGGACCAGCCGATTGGTTTACCGGCACGGCGCGCATAGATCGTTTGTTCGAGCCAAATGCTCCTGCACGCGCGGTCAGCCTCAGTGTCACGTTTGAGCCCGGCGCTCGAACAGCGTGGCACAGCCACCCGCTAGGTCAGACCCTGATCGTGACGGCAGGCTGCGGACGCGTGCAGCGTTGGGGAGGCCCGGTCGAAGAAATTCGACCGGGCGACGTGGTCTGGTTGCCGCCAGGCGAAAAGCATTGGCATGGCGCCGCGCCCACCACGGCCATGACACATGTTGCCATCGAGGAAGAACTCGATGGCAAGTGGGCCGACTGGATGGAAAAGGTCAGCGATGAACAATACAGCAGCTGATCCTATCCCTTTGAATGACCTCTTATCGAAAGGAGCAAAATACAGAGAATTCTGTCGGTCTGCGGCTAATCTCAGCAGCGATTATGTCATCAACAGTGCAATTGAGGGCGGAAACGGCAAGTCCGCGCCGCTGATCATCCAGGAGCAGGGCAGTTTTGCAGTCGGCGGAACGGTATTCACTAACCCAGGGACCTTTGATCCAGTCAAAATGTCCCCTGAAGGACAAACGTTTCACGGCGATCACGCATATGTGTTTTACCAGATTCCGGTTAACGCGCGCAAATTGCCTCTCGTGTTCTGGCATGGTATCGGGCAGTTCTCGAAGACTTGGGAAACAACACCAGACGGTCGCGAGGGTTATCAAAACATTTTCCTTCGACATGGTTTTGGAGTTTATGTGATTGACCAGCCCCGTCGTGGCAATGCAGGACGCAGCACCCAGCCGAGTGCCTTGACGCCCGTACCCGATGAGCAAAGATGGTTCAATTTTTTCCGTGTCGGAATCTGGCCAAACTACTTCCCCGGTGTGCAATTCTCGCGCGACTCAGAGGCTTTAAATCAGTACCTCCGCCAGATGACGCCCGATACCGGTCCTATCGATCTCGACGTGGACTCAGATGCCGTTACGGCACTTTTTAACAAGCTCGGACCAGGAATTCTTGTCACGCATTCGCATAGCGGCGGCATGGGCTGGCGCACCGCGATCAAGAGCCGAAATGTCCGCGCCATTGTTGCTTATGAACCGGGCAGCAATTTCATCTTCCCGAACGGCGAAGTGCCTCCTCTGATGCCGAGCTCCGGTGGCCCGTTGGAAGCGATTGGCGTGCCCATGTCAGAGTTCATGCTGCTTACAAAAATCCCGATCATCATCTTCTATGGCGACAACATTCCGGACAACCCAATGGCAAACCCGGGTCAAGACCAATGGCGCGTGCGTCTGGCAATGGCAAGGCTTTGGAGGGATGCTGTGAATCGCCGGAGCGGTGACGTCACCGTGGTGCATCTGCCCGAAATAGGCGTTCGCGGCAACACCCACTTTGCATTCTCGGATCTGAATAATCTCGAAATCGCAGATTTGATGTACAAGTTTCTAGAGAAGAAGGGCTTGAACTGAACCGCGGCGAATGAGCCACATCGCCAGCCCAGGTACATCTCGACGGCAAAACCGCCGACTGGATGGGAAAAGGTTAGCGACGAACAACAGGAGAGTATAAATATCAGATCATAGTTGAGCTGTGGTCCGGAAATCGTGTCGATGCGATCATGAGGAAAAAGAACAGAAGAACGAGGCGATGGAGGCAACTGATTCGTGTCGTGTATCCTACCGATGGCTCGCGGATCGCACTTCGGACGGAAGAAAATTGGAATTCAAATGTCGAGGCTGATTGCATAGGGGAAGACGGCTGCATATCTGAGTTCCAGATTGAAACCGAGCGACCATATTTTTATTTCAAACCGGTTCTGCTCCGCGATGGGGCTACAATGTGGTCCCGGAAGGATTTCTTGGCCGTCCCGACATCAGGTGCGCCGTTGGAGATCTATCCCTATTTCCGCGAAGACACCCGTTTCAGCGTCTCTGAATTGATGCCGCCGCTCGCCAGCCCCTCCGGCGCTCAAAACCGGTTTCGCGTGTTTCTGCCCCCGAGTTACGACGAGAATACGCTTAAGAAATATCCAGTGCTTTACATGCATGACGGGCACAATCTTTTCTTCAAGGAAGAGGCGTTTGTCGGGAAGACATGGAGGACAGACGAAGTGCTCGAGCTGCTCGATAACATGAATGCAACCGAGGGAGTGATTGTCGTTGGGATTTATCCAAACGATCGCATGACCGAGTACACGCTGCCAGGCTACGAGGACTATGGCCGTTTCCTTGTCGAAATGCTCAAACCCGTAATCGACACGAATTATCGGACGCTGGCAGGGCCTGAAACGACGGCAGTGATGGGCTCATCTCTCGGTGGCGTGGTTTCCTTTTATCTTGGCTGGCAATGGCCGCAGCTCTTCGGGAAAGTTGCCTGCCTCTCGAGTACATTCACTGAAAAGGACGATTTGCTGGAGCGTATTTCAGCAGAACCAAAACGACCAATCCGAATTTATCTTGATAGCGGCTGGCCGGGCGACAACTACGAAGCGACCCGAAGTATGCGAGATCGACTCATCTGGAAAGGATACCGTCCGGGCTCCGAGCTCCTCTACCTGGCATTTCCCGAAGCAAAACACGATGAGAATGCATGGGCCGCGAGAAGTCCGATCCCATTCCAGTTCCTTTTCGGGAAGCTGCCTGTCTTCTCCAAACCCACGCATCCAAGAGAGCGGTTCGGATGACGCTGTGATTCGCGTTTACGATGAATCGTGATCGAAACGCACGAGCACAAGAGCGCGTTTAGAGAGCCGTGTCGACGCGCATCGCGGGAACGATCACCGCTTTCTGTCACTCCGACCGGTCACCTTTCACTACAAGACGGACACCAAGGACAAACCGCAATTTCGTTTTGATTGCCGAAGAAGTAGCAAAAGTGAACCCGGCGCTGGTGCTGCCCGACAAGGAAGAAAAACCGTACACCGTGCGCTACGACGCTGTGAATGCGATGTTACTCAATGAATTCCTCAAAGAGCACAAGGCGTTTGTCGCAGAGCAACGGAAAGCGGAGAAGCAGGGTGTGACCATTGCGCGCTTGCAAAAGCGAATTGAAGCGCTCGCTGCGTGTCTGCAGAAGGTGAGCGCACAGCTCGCCGCAGCGAGTCCGTCCCGTGGCGGACCTGCGCCGCAAGTGGTCAACAATCCGTAAAGCGGCACGGAAACCCGACCTCGAGGAGGAGAGTGAACAAGGTTCGCGCCGGTTGCCACCGACGCTGGATACTTATCGTTTACTGTTCCCGACATAGAGCATTGGGCGGAAGTCTAGGATACTTCCGGTACCGGAGCTTTGACGAATGAATCTATGACAACTTACGCAGCTCAACGTCATCTGAACATAGGCAAGCGATGCCGCGTTCAGATTCTTCTGCTGGCCAGCTTTCATCAACTCCTGGGCGTTGCGGCGGAATTCGTTGAGGAATAGCTCGTATTCCGGCACTTGGCGCGAATACCAGTTCGTTTTATTGCTGAGTTCCACGAGCTTCTGCGCGTTGTTCGCAATGAGCCCGTAGTCCTCCAGCGTGATCCCAACTAGCACTTGCTGCGAATAAGCCACCTTTTGCCGCATAGCTTGTTTAATGCCCGATTCCTTCTCTGCCTGAGCATAGGTTGACTTAGTGCCGGTAAAGAAGGACGCGAGAATCAATGGCGTCAGAAGAAAGTGAAAATTCAGTTTATTGCTGAGTTCCAAGAGGACTTCCCGTCTAATCCCGCGATCCTACCAGGCAACGGTCGTCCCGTGCAATGAAAAAACCGAGCTCACCACTCTCTGAAATCGCCATTGTGCTCGTGCGTCTCAATCACGTTGTCAAGGTCATCGTAAGCGCGAATCACTGCATATTGTGACCATCTGCGATGCGATAGTCTGTCGGCCTAACGACCCACGAAGCTCGGCAATGAAACCTGCCTGACTTTGGCCATGCTAAATGAGTGCTTCGTCGACATTGACCCAAAATTGCGGAGCGGGCGCTGTCGAAGCTCCGAGTGAAGAGAGTTGCGACCAATACGCCGCTGAAAGAGAGGAAAATTTAGAAAAGCTAGCCGTTAGGCTGGTGATGCGCACGCAGCGAAAATCGGCGGTTTATTGTGCTATCCGCACAAAGCCACCGCTTAAATTGATGCGAGGCGACGCGATAACTTGTGGTATCGGCGATGCATGGCTTTAGCTTGGAGCCGATGCTTTGTCGTACGGTGCACGGCAAGTTGCCGCTCGTTTTGCAGCCGTTCTGGAATCGTACGATCGACAAGAGTTCTAAAACCGTTACCGAGCTGATCCCCATCGCCGAAAACAAGTTGTCCCTGACTCATTGTTTATCTCCCACTTGCCCAGCCAGTGTCACGACGAAAGTTCTCGGTTACGAATCGCGTTTCCCGATCTAAGGCTTGCACAAATCTATCGGATTTCTGGTGAAGGCGCGCATCCCAATCGGTTGATGCGATTTAGCTTTAGTAAGAAACAAATGATCCCGACATGGCAGGGCCATCTTCGCTTAATAAAATCCAATTAATGAGAAGCAGATTCGGGCTTGATGAGAAATTGATCGAAAAACGGAGGTGTTTTATGTCACTAAGCACTATTGCGGCACGGTTCGCGGATAGGTCCGCCAAAGTGGATGATCCTGTGGAGCGCAGGGTTTTGACCACTCTAAAGATAATTTATGAAGGCGGATCGCTCGACGGCAAGACCGGGAATTTCCCGACGCGTGACGTTTCGTGCGTAGTGGCCGGGATCCACCGCGGGAAGTCGCATGTCTTTGAAATTTATAAGCGCACGATCTGGATCAATCTTCGCAACCGGCGCACGATCTTTCGCTGTGCCGGCGTCACTGTTAGATCCAGCAAAAGCAGTTCCTGGAAGGAACTGCTCGCCGTTCTTCACATCCGCAAACCGGACGCCATTGTAATTTGAAACGTCTGGGAGCCCTTTTCCAGCAGCAGTTATGGCTGGCGGATCTGCGTTGATTCGCAACCGCAAACAGATCTGATTTGCTGACGCGCTCCGCGGCAAGCGACAGCTTTTCGTTGAGCTTAAAGTTCCGAGCGCGTTTCCGCATCGATTTCCGGCGACTGTAGCGAGCGCAACCAAGTTTAATTCTCGCTCGAACGATACTGCTGTTCTTCTCTGGGCAATTTTCTAACCAGATTTTGTCGTTAGGGCGGAAATCATCGAGTTCAAGGCCAAGCAAGTTCTGCAAAGCAAAAGACAATTGCCGCTTAGCGGCATCGTGCACCCTCGAGTTGGCTTTAGCCACGGAAAGAAAGGGGAATGCAAACCTAAACCAAAGAAAGAGAGAGACAGAAATGAAAACATTAACAGCAATTTTAGTCGGCCTGATGGCGTCCCTCGCCATCGGGATATCAACAGCGCGAGGACAAGTAATGTACAGCCTCGAAGATCTGGGAGTGGTCAAAGGGATGGAAGCCAGCGACGCTGCCGCGATTAACAATCAAGGGCATACGTAGCGGGCACAGCTTATAAAGGGGAGCAGACATGTGCCTTCCACTACGACTACTTCAAGAAATTCATGGAGGATGCCGGCGGCATTAACAGCCGCGGTTTCGGTATCAACTCCTTGAATGTTACCGTCGGGGACGCCTTCTTTGCCAGCCCAATGGAACCACGAAGCCATGCGGCGATGTTCAAAGGCGGAACTGCGGTGGATCTCGGGGTTTTGAAAGGCCAGGTATTCAGCCGGGCAAATGGCATTAATGCCAGTGGCCAGGTGGTTGGGTACTCCGGCCAAAAGCGCGACAGCAGCGAGAGTCGGGCCTTCATGTGGACGGGTGAAGCCGGCATGATCGATATCGGCACGCTGGGCGGCGCGTATGCGCAGGCATATGCGATCAATGACGCTGGGTACATCACAGGCGCATCGCAAACCCAAGGCATGGGTCCGATGGTGACGACCCACGCGTTTATCTATCAGGCGCCGCGTCCGCCATATCTGCGCCAGCAACGAATGGCCGATCTGGGTGTGCTCGGTGGCCTTTCCAGTTACGGGATGGCCATTAACGACTACAACCATGTCGTGGGCTATTCGACGATCAAAGCCAACGATGAGCGCGTTCATGGTTTCTTCTATGATGGCAAGAGCATGATCGATCTCGGATCGCTTGGCGGTCCCGGGAATCGATGGGGTAGCGATATGAGCGTCGCTCTGGGTGTCAACAATGTCGACCAAGTTGTTGGCTATACCTATCTTCCGGTGGTCGGCGACATGCCCATCCAGCAAGTGGCATTTCTCTGGCGCCGAGGTTGGAACGGCAGCGGGGAAATGATTAACCTGAATACGCTCCTCTATGGAAGCGGAAAAGACTACCTTGTCTTCTCTGCGACAGGAATCAATAACAATGGGCAGATTGCGGCCAGCGCGTACTATATGCCCACTGGCAGCGTGCGGGCTGTTTTGCTAACTCCTACCGGCCCCCCTCTGCCGCCAGTGAAAGATAATAGGCAATGATTAGTCCTGGTTGCCACTAGTATGAAAAAGTGAACAGCGTCTCTCCGGCCCGGCAAGTCGTGAGAGACGCTGCGCTGGCAATCAGGCGAACAGTCAATTTCCCCGGATCCAATTCCGGGCGACGGAAGAAAATTTAGAAAAGGGGAGCAGGCTTGGGTTTCAACCAGAAATTGAATGCAAAGAAAGGAGATTTTCCATGTCACTAAAGACGATCGCAGCACGGTTTACGGATAAACCCGTTAAAGTTGACGATGCTCAGGGGCGCAACGTTTTGACGACGCTTAAAATGATTTATGAAGGCGGCTCGCTCGACGGCAAGACCGGGAATTTCCCGACGCGCGACGTTTCGTGCGTCGTGGCCGGGGTCCACCGTGGGAAGTCGCATATCTTTGAGATTTATAAGCGCACGATCTGGATCAATCTTCGCAACCGGCGCACGATCTTTCGCTGTGCCGGCGTCACTGCCAGGTCAAGCAAAAGCAGTTCCTGGAAGGAACTGCTCGCCGTTCTTCACATCCGCAAACCGGACGCGATCGTAATTTGAAATATCTGGAAGCTCTCCTTGCAGCTACAGTTATGGCTGGGGGATCTGCGTTGATTCGCAACCGCGAACAAATCTGATTTGCTGACGCGCTCCGCGGCAACCGATATCGTTTCGTTGACCTTAAAGCCCTGGCTTTCCGCACCGGTTCTCCTCATGGCGACCGTACGGAGCGCAGCCAGTTAAATTCACGCTGGGAGAGTACCGATGTATTTCTCTCGGCAATTTTCTAACCAGATTTTGTCGTTAGGGCGGAAATCTCGGGTTCCAGGCCAAGCAAGTTCTGCAAAGCAAAAGACAATTGCCGCTTAGCGGCATCGTGCACCCTCGAGTTGGCTTTAGCCATGGAAAGAAAGGGTTACACAAACCTAAACCAAAGAAAGAGAGAAATAGAAATGAAAACATTATCAGCAATTTTAGTCGGCCTGATGGCGTCCCTAGCCATCGGGATATCAACAGCGCGAGGACAAGTAATGTACAGCCTCGAAGATCTGGGAGTGGTCAAAGGGATGGAAGCCAGCGACGCTGCCGCGATTAACAATCAAGGGCACGTAGCGGGCACGGCTTATAAAGGGGAGCAGACATGTGCTTTCCACTACGACTACTTCAAGAAATTCATGGAGGATGCCGGCGGCATTAACAGCCGCGGATTTGGTATTAACTCCTTGAACATGGTAGCGGGGGACGCCGTCTTCACCATGGGCATCATGCCGATAAGCCACGCTGCCCTTTTCAAAGGTGGAACTGCGGTGGACATCGGGGTTTTGAAAGGCCAGGTATTCAGCCGGGCAAATGGCATTAATGCCAGTGGCCAGGTGGTTGGGTATCCGGCCAACAGCGCGACAGCAGCGAGAGTCGAGCCTTCATGTGGACGGGTGAAGCCGGCATGATCGATATCGGCACGCTGGGCGGCGCATATGCGCAGGCAAACGCGATCAATGACGGTGGCTACATCACGGGTGCGTCGCAAACCCAAGGCATGGGTCCCATGGTGACGACCCACGCGTTTATCTATCAGGCGCCGCGTCCGCCGTATCTGCGCCAGCAACGAATGGCCGATCTGGGTGTGCTCGGTGGCCTTTCCAGCTACGGAACAGCCATCAACAACTACAACCATGTTGTGGGCTATTCGACCATCAAAGCCAACGACGAGCGCGTTCATGGTTTCTTCTATGATGGGAAGAGCATGATCGATCTCGGATCGCTTGGCGGTCCTGGGAACCGGTGGGGTAGCGATGTCAGTGTAGCTCTCGGTGTCAACAGTCTGGATCAAGTTGTTGGGTACACCTATTTGCCGGCGGTCGGCGACATGCCCATCCAGCAGGTGGCATTTCTCTGGCGCCGAGGTTGGAACGGCAGCGGGCAGATGATTAACCTGAATACGCTCCTCTATGGGATTGGAAAAGACTACCTGGTCTTCTCCGCGACAGCAATCAATGACAATGGGCAGATCGCGGCCAATGCGTACTATATGCCTACTGGCGGGGTGCACGCCGTGTTGCTGACTCCGACCGGACCTGCTCCCGCTCAAAGTAGGAGGTAATCAGCTATGACTCATCCTAGTAACCACTAGTATGAAACAGTGAACAGCGTCTCTCCGACCCGGCAAGTCGTGAGAGACGCTGCGGTTAGAATCAACCAAGCGAGTTTTTCTCTTAAAACCAGATCCCACTTAATCGCGGCCATAATCGGTCGCGGTTACCATTTTGTTCCAGCGGGATGCTAAGAAACGGGGCGTCCTCCAGACGAAGTCAACGCCACCAAGGGCGGAGTATGGTCATGCCCGTTTTGCGTTTACTTCTTTCGGTGTGTTCTCGATTTTCCTTAGCAACATTTCCAGGGGACAAAAATCCGTGAAGGCTGACTGTAATAAGTTGGCACCGACGAAAGCTGTGAACCAAAGCCAATAGGCGGAGTGGTAGTGAGCGAGAAGTAAACTGAGGAGCACAAACGTTCCGGCAAAAGCTCGAACCTGGTGGTGGATCGACATAGGTATCCTTTCTGTTTTTGCCAGCAAAATTGCACCGCAAAAAACGGTATGACAATCACAATAAGCGACACGCCGAAACACGCTTATCGGCGGAATGTTTTCGACGTGAAAGCCATCCAGATTGTCGCGATGCCACTGATTGCCGTTCTGTTCGTTAGTCTATGTGTGAGCTGCCGGCGACACCAGGCACCGCGTTCAGAATTGGTCCCGGTCCCGGTTCGAGTAGAGACGATCGAGGCCAAGCCGCACGTTGCCGCAGAAGAAGTCGTCGGCACGGTTCGACCGAAACTTCGCTCGGTTATCGAAGCGAAAATCAGCGGACGAATTGAGAAGATGCTTGTCGTTCCCGGTCAGGAGGTGAAAGCAGGCGAGCTGCTCATTCAACTCGATGCTCGTGAAGCGAAAGCCAGGCTGGATCAGGCAATCGCAGTGCGCCAGCAGGCGGAAAATGATTTAAAAAGATACGAGGTGCTGCGTGCGAAACAGGTCGTCACCGCAGCCGATTTGGAAGCAGCGCAATCGAAGGCGCAAATCGCGGTGGCCGCAGCCGCTGAAGCGGAGACTAACCTTGCCTACGCCACCATCACGGCGCCGTTTGATGGTGTGATCACACGTAAACTTGCCGACGTCGGCGATCTCGCCGTTCCGGGTAAAGCTTTACTCGAAATCGAGGATCCGCGCGTGTTGCAATTTGAAGCGGCGGTGCCGGAAGCGGTCATCGATCACGTAAAACTTGGCGCCCGATTTCCGGTCCACATTGTTTCGAGTGAACTTGAAGGAACCGTTAGCGAGATTTCGCCATCGGCTGATGTAACCAGCCGAACCTTTCTGGTGAAACTGGATCTCCCAAATGCCACCGGTTTGCGTGCCGGGCAATTCGGTCGTGTTGCCATTCCAGTGAGCGAAACGAACATACTTCGCGCGCCTGCAGCAGCAGTTGTTCAGCGAGGGCAAATGGAGTTCGTCTTTGTAGTTGCCGATCAACGGGCGCAGTTGCGGATCGTGAAAACGGGTCGGCGTTTCGGGAATGAAGTCGAATTGCTATCGGGTGTTAGCGCGGGCGAACAGGTTGTGACCGATCACGTCGCCTCGCTGGTCGATGGCCAACCTGTGGAGCCGCGGTCATGAGCGGAAAACTTGGCGTCGCGGGGAATATTGCGCGTGCCTTCGTTAATTCGAAGCTGACACCGCTGATTCTTTTCACGTCGATCGCGCTTGGCCTCGGCGCGGTATGGCTGATCCCGCGCGAAGAAGAACCACAGATCAAAGTGCCGATGATCGACGTGCTGGTGTCGATGCCCGGCGCGACCGCCAAGGAAATCGAGGAGCGCGTCACCCGGCCGATGGAGAAGTTGCTCTGGGAAATTCCCGGCGTGGAATACATCTACTCCACATCCAGCACCGGCCAGAGCCTCGCCATTGTGCGGTTTCGTGTGGGCGAATCTCCCGAACGGGCGCTCGTTAGGCTCAACCAAAAACTGCAGTCAAATTACGATCGCATCCCGCACGGGGTGTCGAATCCCCTGATCAAGTTGCGATCGATCGATGACGTGCCGATTCTCGCGCTCACCTTTCATAGCAAGCGATACGATCATTTAACGTTGCGACGCCTGGTGGCGCAGGTGGATGACGCGGTGAAACAGGTGCCGATGGTCGCCGAGACAAACATCATCGGCGGTTCCGTTCGGCAGGTGCGCGTGTTACTTGACCCGGCGCGGTTGGCGTCGCGAAATCTCAGCGCGGCCGGTATCGTGCCGATGTTGCAGCAGGCGAACCGGCAATTTACTTCCGGAGGCCTAACGAGTGAAAACCGCGAAGTCATGATTGAGACTGGGGCGTTTCTCAAAAACGCTGCGGATGTCGGCAACGTCGTTGTCGGCGTGTTTGGCGAGCGACCCGTTTATCTGCGCGACGTGGCAAAAATCGTCGATGGGGCGGAGGAGCCTGCAAACTATGTCTTGTTCGGCAACGGCGCAGCGGTTTCTTCAGCAGCCGACGAGCAGCCTGCGGTCACGTTGAGCGTCGCGAAACGGCCGGGCGCGAACGCGATTGCCGTTACGGAACAAATCCTGAAGAAGATCGACACGCTGCGTGGTGTGATCATTCCTTCCGACGTCGAGGTCGCGATCACGCGCAATTACGGCCAGACGGCGCTGGAGAAGTCTAACGAATTGTTGTGGCACATGCTGCTCGCCATCGCCGGTGTTTCGCTGCTCATTCTGCTGGCGCTCGGCTGGCGCGAAGCGGGCGTGGTCGCGCTGGCCATCCCGTCAACGCTTGCCCTTACGCTCGTGGTGTTCCTCCTCTACGGCTACACGCTTAATCGCATCACGCTTTTCGCGCTCATCTTCTCGATCGGAATTCTCGTCGATGACGCCATTGTGGTGATCGAAAACATCGTCCGGCATTTTCATCTTCCGCAGAACCGCGGCCGCCCGGCGACGGAAATTGCAATCGAAGCGGTGAACGAAGTCGGCAATCCGACAATCCTCGCTACGTTCGCGGTCATCGCGGCGGTGTTGCCGATGGCTTTTGTGGGCGGCCTGATGGGACCCTACATGCGTCCGATCCCGATTGGATCGAGTGCGGCGATGTTTTTCTCACTTGGTATCGCATTCATCGTCACACCATGGGCGGCGATCCGCCTTCTTCGGCTCGGCCATGCGGCAAAACATCTCGGGCGCAACGAAGATTTCTTCACCCGGATTTATCGACGAATGATGGGACCGCTCATCGCGCAACCGAAACGCCGCTGGATATTTTTGGCTGCGATTTGCGCGTTGCTGCTATGCGCGATGGCACTCGTCGGTGTTGGCTGGGTGAGGGTGAAAATGCTGCCGTTCGATAACAAGAGCGAATTCCAGATCATTCTGAACATGCCGGAGGGCACCGCCCTCGAACGCACCGCGCAAGCCGCACGCGAGATGGCCACCGCCATTCGAAGCGAACCGGAAGTGACCAATTACGAAATCTACGCCGGCGTAAGTGCGCCATTCAATTTCAATGGACTTGTTCGTCATTACTTCATGCGGCGCGGCGCGAACATTGCCGATATTCAGGTGAATCTGGTTCCGAAGGGCGAACGCAAAGCGAAGAGTCACGAGATCGCAAAACGTGTTCGACCGCGCATTGCGAAGATCGCCGCGAAATTCGACGCACGCGTCGCGGTGGCCGAAGTGCCGCCGGGACCGCCGGTATTGCAGACGCTCGTTGCTGAAATTTACGGGCCTAACGACGAGGCGCGCCTGGCGATGGCAAACCGCGTGCGCGACATCTTCAGAAGCACGCCGGGTGTGGTGGATGTCGATTGGTATATCGAGGCCGACCAGCCGAAGGTGCGGTTCATTATCGACAAGGAAAAAGCAGCGCTTCACGGCATCAGCGCGGAAACAATTTCCGATACTTTGCGAATCGCCGTGGGCGGCCGTTCCATCGACTTGCTCCATCAACCGCGCGAGAAGGAAGACGTAAATATCGTGATGGAACTGCCGCGCTCGGCGCGCGTCACACCCGACGAGTTACTCACGTTGCGAGTGCGTTCCGGCGACGCCAACGCGTTGCCCGAGCCCGGCACCACCGGCAGCCCGACTCCGCTGGTGCCGTTGCGCGAACTGGTGCGAGTCGAAAACACGATCACCGACAAGAGCATTTATCACAAGAACCTGATGCCGGTGACTTATGTCATCGGCGACGTGGCTGGCGTGGTGGAAAGCCCGGTATATGCCATTTTGAAGATGAACAAGGCGTTGCGCGCGCTCGACACGCGCGCGTTCGGCGGAACGGGTGGCAAGCTCGCGATCTACAACGCGCATCTCCCATTCAGTGATCTTCAGCCGTCGTTGAAATGGGACGGCGAATGGCAGATCACCATCGAAGTCTTTCGCGATCTCGGTCTCGCCTTTGCCGTGGTGCTCGTGCTGATCTACGCGCTGATGGTCGGATGGTTCCGTTCGTTTCTCACGCCTCTGATTGTCATGGCGGCGATTCCGTTTTCGCTTGTTGGCATTCTCCCTGCCCACGGATTGCTCGGCGCGTTTTTTACGGCAACGTCGATGATCGGGTTTATGGCCGGCGCGGGCATCGTGGTGCGCAACTCGATCATCCTCGTCGATTTCATCGAGCGACGGCTGAGTGAAGGAATGCCGCTCGCCGAAGCGGTCGTGGACGCGGGCGCAGTCCGTTTTCGGCCGATGCTGCTTACTGCCATGGCGGTTGTGGTCGGCTCGAGTGTGATCCTGTTCGATCCGATCTTCCAGGGCCTGGCCATTTCGCTGATGGCCGGTGAAGTCGCGTCACTACTTATCAGCCGGATGGCCGTGCCGGTGCTCTATTTCATGGCGAACCGACCGCGACGTTCTGAGATTGCGCCACTCCCCACCGGTAAACCAATGCAACCTGTGGTGTAACCTGGAATGCGACGAAAAGCCTCAGCCGGGAGTTGCGTAGCGAAAGACAATTCGAGTCAAGCCATTCCCCCGACCCATTGCGTGGGTGCGATTCTGGCTGTAGCCGCTGTCGTTGACTGCGGCCTTCTGTTCAAATGCTCGAAGTCCGCCGCGGCCGGCTTTCGTTCTGCTCCCGTTTTAACGATTTAACGATTTAACGATTCAACGCGCCGTAAGGCAACGCCATCGCCGGCTAAAACACCAGATCGGCTCTTACTTCTTGCAGTTTACCCCCCGTGGTGGGCAATTGGAAAGTCCGGCCGTCGCTTCGCATTTATGATAGTGACGCTGCTCGTCTTTCCTGCGCGAAACCGGCATGAAAGAGTATGAAGAAATAATACTTCGTAATACTTTCTTGCATTGCACCACATTGTGGCAAATTGTGTCTGCAAGCCTGCCCCGCCTGAAAGTCGACTTCATGTCGTTGAGGGGTATCCCTCTTAGGGCGACGGTGGGCTTAATTTATTCTCAGCCGTCAGCCGGCGTTTCCCTCGATAATAATTTAGGCTGCCTTCGTACTTCGCGGAGTCATAAAGATCGACAACGAGCCTGATCTTGTCGCCCATAAAATCATAGTAGCGTGTTTCGCCTCTCTCAAAGATGCGCTGCACAGACCAGCAGAGGTAGTCCGCGATATTCAACAGCGGCTCCGTTCGATGATTCTGGACGTTGAAAACAACTAAAGAGGAAATCTCGTCGACGCTCCTCGTTTTCTCGAAGCGCTCCACTGCTTTTAGCAACGCAAGTTGAAGATTTGCGTTTCGTGTACTCGCCCCGCGTGCCGCAATGTTCAACACAACTTTCCGCTCCAGTTTGAGCTTGTTCTTCAGCAGATGTGATAGGACATCAGCATAGAATTCTGCCTCCTGATGGTGATGCTTCAGCGCAAACATCGATGGGAGTTTCCGCGCGACCATCACCTCACACGTGCAATTTAAGTTCTCGATGAATTTGAAGAATCGCTCACGAACCTCTGGCGGATCGTCTGTCGCGTGGAAATAAAATCCACCTGCGGCTGCCTTTTTTGCTACGCTCGCGATACCGAGAAGATATTTATCGGCTGTTACTTCGTCCTGTAATGCTCGCACTGCTTTGCGAATCCCATTCAAGTCAGCGCCAAATTTCACCATCCCGATCGCGAAGCTTAGCGAAACGCCCAGCTTCCCGACGATTGGAGCGCGGCCTTTCCCATAGAACGTTGTGTCGCCGGCCTCGTCGAGGAATCGATGAGTGACGCTCGTGTTCGAATTGGTTTCGGTTCTCTGACGAGCCATTTTCAGTCGACATTACCTGCTTTGAAGAATTGGCAAAAATGCTGTCGATCCTATTCATCCATCGTAAGCCGCTTACGATGCATGAGTTTAACAGCTGTAGTGGCGGCGGAGCCTGCCCTGCGCCAAGGCCGAACGGGTCAGCCGCAAGACTGTGTTCGCCGCGGCCGACTTTCGTTCTGCTCCCGTTTTAACGATTTAACGATCTAACGATTCAACGCGCCGTAAGGCAACGCCATCGCCAGCTAAAACGTCAGATCGGCTCACTGTTCTCTGGCGCACCGTAGCTCAGGAAGGATTCGAAATGATAGTGACTGCTCCCGGGCGCAACGATTCAATCTGCTTCAGCACTTCTTTCATCAGCGGCAGCGTTTCCGCCAGGCGTGTGCTTCCGGCTCGCAGAACTACAACCGCCACACCCGCCGCCGGAAGGTGTTGCTGGAATTGCAAATTTCGATCGCCTGTGATGAAAACGTCGAAACGCTCCTGGCGCATCTTGTCCAGCAACTCACCATTCTTAATTCCGCTCCAGCCCATCCGCTGCACCGACGTGCAAAAATGCCCGCGTAGTGCACGGCCTAGCCGCCAGTTGAGGCACTCATCGATGAGCACTCTCACACCGTTTCGAGCATTCGCAGCTTGGCGGCCTCAATCACCGCAATCACTTGTTCGCGTTTCACGGAAGGAAATCCGTCGAGGAAATCTTCGATCGATTCGCCACCTTCCAACGAATCGATCAGGTTCTGCAACGGAACGCGCGTTCCGACAAACACGGGCGTGCCGCCCATGATTTCGGGATCGGAATGAACGACGCCTTTGAGATCGTCAGCGCTCATAGTCCGAACGTAACGCAATCAGCGATCATCGGCGAGCACCAATCGCCGGAGTCGTTTAATGCCCTTCAACCGTCGCGTATCATAAGCCGGTTACGATGCATGAGCGCGCGGCGCTGTAGCGTGCGCTGTCCCAGCGCAGAATGAAATGAATTCGAGCTCCTCCGCTGAGGACTCGCCGCGGCCAGCAAGCTCTGGACACTACGACCGGCTTTCGTTCTCCTTCCGTTTTAACGATTAACGATTTAACGTTTGTATTCGGTCGATTCCCATCTCCGTCACCGCTGCCTCGCGGCTTTCCCGGCCATGTCGCTCGTCCCAGTCGCTCCATTCAACGCGCCGTAAGGCAACGCCATCGCCGGCTAAAACGTCAGATCGGCTCTCACTTCTTGAGCGGTTTGCTGTAGCGGCAAGCGTGCCGCCTGCGATTGATCTGTCAATCTGTGTGAACGGAGTGAATGGCATGAGCGATCCGGCCGCCGCCTCGCGATCCACTCACGCCGTCTGCAATTCCCGTGCGTGCGTGATTTCTCGATTGTGAACAGGACGGACTTGCGATGTTTCGACAGTCGCGACTGCCACGGTATCTCCGTCCAGGGTGGTAAATTCCACTTCGTAAGCCAAGTGGTCCCGGTAAATATGCACCACCGTTCCCACATCGCCCGCTTTCAATCCTTCGGCGGGGAGATCGCTTTTCAAAACGACTCGGTCATGTTCTTTGATCGCTTTGCCCTTCATACTTTGTGCGGATAAGCCGTAACCAATCTAGCCACATCCCATCCCTTATCCACTATCCAAATTGTTTGCACGTTAGCCGCTTTGCCAGTTGGCGATTCAACTTGTCCAACAATAACATATTTCTCACCATGCGGCGACGTTGCGCTTTCCGTGATTTCCGCCCGGCGCGCTAATTTCTTTAATGCCTTCACCAGTGTTTCCGATTCAGAACGGCGAAAGCCGAGCCCTTCGAAAAATGCCGCCTTGCCGCCATTATCGGGATGGGCAGCATTGAGCAAATAATCCGCGACCTTGTCGCGCTCCACAACCGCCTTGTCGGCATTGGGTAGTTTCACTGCGGCACATTGCCAGTGCACGCTATTGTTGTCGCGCCAAAGTACAAAGAGCTGGAAAACCAAGGCGGGTAGTGCCATCGATCATAAGCGGCTTACGATGCATGAGTTGAACACCTGTAGAGGCAGGCGTGTCGCCTGCGATCTAACTGTAGCCGCTGTCGCTACTGCGGCCGGTGCGGACGTCGTGATCGATCTTGGCCGTGAACCAGATGCAGTCGCGGCGGTGCGTCGCCGAACGGCCGGCCATCGCGGCGCCGATGGTGTAATCGAGGCAGTTGGTAAACCAGAGACCTGGTCGCTGAGTGTTGCGATGGTGCGGAAAGGCGGGCGCGTATGTCTTTTCGGAGGTTGCGCGGCCGGAGCAAAAGTGGAGCTCGAAACGCATCGCATTCATTACAATGAGATCGCGCTCTTCGGTGTTTTTCATCATCGACCCAGTTACGTGCGGCAGGCGATCGAACTTCTCGGCAATGGAGCAGTGCCAACTGAGTTGCTGATCGGGGGGCGCATCTCCCTCGAAGATCTCGTGTCCTTCTTTGCGGAAAATCGCGACACTAATGCGTTGAAAGCGGCGGTGATCATGTGATTCCCGGAGGGAAGCGAGGGGTCAGAGCTTATTGTTGATACTGATTCACCGCAGCAACAACGGTGGTCAATGCGACGGCACGAA
Source organism: uncultured Verrucomicrobiae bacterium (assembly GCA_963838045.1). GTDB lineage: Bacteria > Verrucomicrobiota > Verrucomicrobiia > Chthoniobacterales > UBA10450 > Udaeobacter. Next base: position 88,844 of record CAWIPQ010000009.1, read on the forward strand.
CGATCAGTCTTGAGAAAAACATTTCGGACTGTCGATAGTAAGCTCTGACCCTCATTCCCATTTGCTGAGAAGGCCGAACGGGTCAGCCGCAAATTCCTTGTTCGACGCGGCCGGCTTTCGTTCTGCTCCCGTTTTAACGATTTAACGATTTAACGATTCAACGCGCCGTAAGGCAACGCCATCGCCGGCTAAAACGTCAGATCGGCTCTCACTTCTTGAGATCATTCACAATTGAATAGTTCAGTATTACTTTACGTAAAGTAATACTTGACAGCGAACTCTTTGGCTGCTACTCTCGCCTTTATGAATACTCCATCATTAGACCGAATTATGACAAGAATCGCAGAAGCCGCGAGTCGCGGTGACATATCTGAAGTGGAACGCCTCACGCCAGTCGCCAGTCGAATGCGGCAAATTGCGGAACAGAAACACGCCTTGGAGGCGGAGCTTGAGGAAATGGCAAAAGCCTTGAGCTCGAGTCCTGCAACGCAAAATCGAACGATCCCAACCACGTTCTCCGGAAACAGTCATCCTAACCGAATAACGAGAAGAGCTACGCGCGGCGGTCTCTGCGTTGAAGCTAATTTTTCAAGATCTGGAAAATTGCGCCTTGAAGAACCCACTGCGGCCGAAACGTTGGTCGTGTTAATGGAACATATTCTTACTAACCTCGGCGAGAGTGCGCTTGAAAAGCTGCAAAATGTGCGAACCGCACGCGGCCCACTGGTCTCGCGAAACCCAAGGACCGATTTTTTGAATCCAAGAAGGCATGAACCTTATGGCCATCACCGGATACCCGGGACGGCGTTTTACGTGCTGACGCATAGCTCAACGGTAGAGAAGGTCGAACAGATTCAGCGAGCTCTCAGAACAGTCGGACTGCCGCCGCATGCGTTTCGTGTGTTCACGAATACAAATGGTCAACACTCGCCGTAGCGACCCGCAGCCAATACGTTCCGAGTTCGGAGTCCAGACGCGAGCGGACCTCAGGCCACTAATTCACTAAAGCGCAAATTTCTGCAGAAACTTCGGCGGAAGCCAACTCAGCGAGCGTTTCATCCACTGCAAAACCAAGGGGGCTTGCTTTACACTTTCTAGAATCCAGTCAGGTCCGTACGATTTTGAATCAGGAGGAGGGCTCAAGCTGATTAAGTAGTCCACCGCGTCTGATCTCGGCTCGTTGCTCCACGTCTTAACTTGGAGCGAAATCCTCGCGCCGGGTTCAATTCGAATCCCGTTTACATCCACTAGGCTCGATTCAGCATTGTAGGCGAGAACATCAATGTCACGCAGCGTTCCACCAAGGTACGCAGGGACATGGCAGCCGTGAGCCTCAAACAATTTTGCAACAAGCGTTTCGAGCTCGGTCCTACCGAGACATTCCAGCAACTGTGCAGGGCCTTGCTTTTGCAGATTCCAATGCTCGTCTGCAAACAGTTTCGGATCGTTTGCGCGGCCAAGAACACAATCGATCGCTTTCATATTTCCCCAGTGCCCGATCTCGGTAAACGTCCGCCGCCCGTGGTACTGGCTGCAGGCGATTCCAGCTAAAACCGGCGGCACGTCTTTACACAACTTCTTCTGCAAAATTCGAACTGGCATCTCTTTTGTAGTTAAGGGGAAACCATTTTTGAGGTATGGCGCGCTGAATGTGACTGCGCCGATGGGCTGAAGAAGCCAGATTTGACCGCGACTGATCACCACCATGACCGTTTCCTCCCGATTTCCTTCTTTGCCCCTCTCCCAGAACAGTCGCGACTGTGATTTACCCAAGCCTTTTTCGTAGTCCGCCTCGCTGCAATCATCGAAAAAGACAGCCGCGGTAGGGGTCTGCTGGCCAAGACGCAGGGCCGCCTCTTCGTTGCCTTCGCCTAATTTCAGATAGAAGTAGCGCACGGTCGTCCTGCTTTTTAGATCAAACATGCGATTGCGGCAAGAGCCGCGATTGCTAATCGAGGGCGATCAGTCGTAAATTCTGGTTGTCGGGTCGCGAGTAACCGAGTGAATACTTATCTTTCAAAGACCGATTTCAAAGTCGCGCGCACATGCGCGACGAAACTTTACTACAGGAAGCTCGGATACCCGTCGATGCTTGATGAAGACGACTATCTGCAGTTCCTCGCGGATGGCGGCTACATGGTCGAAACAATCGCAAAGCTTTGCGAACCGGATGGTATCGAGATCGGCTTCGATGAAGGCGCTGAACAGTCCGCGGAGAAGACACTATCGGCACTGAACGCCAATGAACGAGTGACCTTGTTTGAGGGGACGCTGATTTCTGACGGCAAGATCGCCCGCGTAGACATTTTGAAAAAAAATGGCGGTGTCTTTCATCTGATCGAGGTTAAATCAAAATCAGTCGACACTTCAACTGGCGAAAATCCGTTTCGGGGAAAAAGGGGCGGGATAACGCCTAAATGGCGCCCTTATCTAGAAGACGTGGCATTTCAGTTTGCTGTCCTTCGCGAACTGTTCCCAAAAAGCGACATCGTTCCGTATCTGTGTTTAACAGACAAGTCGAAGACAACGAGCATTGAGCAAATCTTCTCAAAGTTCCAGCTCGTTAGGCCCAGAGCCAGCAATAAGCAATTCGTGCGTCCTTTGGTTTTGTACAGTTGGCGATCTATCCGAACTTCAGAAGAACTCGTTTTTGGCGCTTCTAAACGTCACCGCAGAGGTGAAAGAGCTGTTGCCGGATGTGCAGAAAAGCAGCCTTACGTTTTCGCAGAGCATCCAAAACGGCGTCACAAAAATCCCGGTACAGATCAACGTAAATTGCCGGAAATGTGAGTACCGCTTCGTTCAGGTGGCAACGCCAAGCGATCCGATTGGGATAGAGAAGGCTTCCGCGAATGCTGGGGCAGCCTAGCCGATGAAGAACCGAACCTGTTAGATTACTATCACGTTAGCTCGATTGGGCGCAGCAAGGCTCTGATAAATGCGTTGATCGGCCGGAAGCGTGTTCGATTGGGCGACGTCGAGGAAGCTGATTTGGTCAAAGCTGATGGCACGCGGGGCCAATCAACTTTCGTCAGCGGATTCAGCGAGAATACACACTGGCCAATCGAGAGTACCTTGGACCAGACTTAAGGCAGCGCCTCGGAAAACTGGCGTACCTGTACACTTCATTGATTTTGAAACCTCGCGCGTTGCGGTGCCTTATCACGCAATGATGCGGCCGTACGAGCAAGTGGCGTTCCAGTGGAGTTGTCACACGATACGAGAGAAAGGAAGCGACCTCGAGCATGCTGAGTGGATTAACATCATTGACGCGTTTCCGAACTTCGACTTTGCAGCGGCACTGATGGAGCGAATTGGAACGCAGGGCAGTTTCCTTATCTGGTCTAACCACGAGAACGCGGTCTTGAACGATATCCGGCGACAGATGGGTGACTATGGCTATCATAATTCAGCTCTCGAAAAGTGGCTTGATAGGGTCGTCAGATTTGAGGGCCACCCATCAGACTTCATGGTCGATATGTGCGAAATCGCAAAGGCTTGTTACTTCCATCCGAAGATGAAAGGCCGTTTATCGCTGAAGTTCGTTTTACCGGCAGTTTGGGAAACAAACGAGGCGCTTCACACTCGTTTTCCGAAATACTATAAGCACTTCAACAGCGGGCAGCTTGTCGATCCATACGAGACGCTGCCTCGACTGCCTTTTGGCAATCCTGACGCTGACGAAGAGACGGAAACAGACCAAGTGGTTACAGAAGGAACCGGAGCAATGAGAGCGTATCAAGAAATGTTGTACGGCTTGCATCGAAATGATGAAGTCACGAAAGAACAGTGGAGACGCTTATTGCTACAATATTGTGAACTTGATACGGCTGCGATGGTGATGGTCTGGATGCATTGGACAAAGTAATAGCGGAGTTTTGGGGTAAGCCGTTGGGCTTTCGCGGATTTTGATCAACGCTGCAGCGCTGCCCCCTTCGGGCTGACGTTTATTTGGCTGTCGAGCAAGTCTAAAATTTATCTTGCATTTCCTGACAAGCCATGTGATTTCTAGCCATCTAATGGCTAGACACAGCAAGACAATACGGCGCGTGGGGAGTCCACGATTCGGGGAGTGGCTTCGGTCGATTCGCGAATCGCGCAAGCTACCGCTGCGCGTAGTCGCGGCGGCGGCTGAAATGGATCAGGCGCATCTCAGCAAAGTTGAACTCGGGCAGCGACTTCTAACGCCTGAGCAAGCGACAGCGATTGCGCGGTTCTTCGACATCAAACAAACTGAGATCGAGGCGCGCCGCATAGTCGAGAAATTCCGCGTTGAGCACGGGGCGAATCCAGCTGCTAAACAAGCGATAAATATTCTTCACGAGACGGCGCCGACATATGGCAGGAAATAACGAAAGACTTTAGCGAACGTTCGGGGATGAACTTCATCGAATTCGAGTCAGAGCAGAAACTCCGCGGAGGCTTCTATACCGATCTAGCCATCGCATCGTTTCTTGCAAGATGGATCAAAGCCGCGAAACCGGAGTCTGTACTTGAGCCGAGCTGTGGTGATGGTGTGTTTTTAGCAGCGATCGAACATGCGAAAATTCGAACACTAAAAAGGATCATCGCTTTCGAGTTGGACGACGCCGAGGCGGAGAAAGCAAGAACCAGAACCTGTCTTACTGCTGATGTTCGGAATCGAGATTTTCTGCGTTGGTATCTCTTTCATGGCAGCCAAAACGCGGAAAGATTCGACGCGGCCGTTGGAAACCCTCCGTTCATCCGGTACCAATACTTACCGAATGAGCAGCAGCTCTTAGCAGAAAAGATTTTTGGCCAATTAAGACTGCCATTTACAAAGCACACGAACGCATGGGTCCCGTTTGTGCTCGCTTCTATTCGACTGCTTCGACCGGGTGGCAGGCTGGCGATGGTCCTTCCATCAGAGATATTCCACATTCCTCATTCGCAGTCGCTGCGGCGGTATTTGGCTGAGCAATGCTCGAGAATCCTCATTTTCGATCCTGAAGAGATCTGGTTTGATCAGACTTTACAAGGCACAGTTCTGCTGCTTGCTGAGAAAAAGCGAGATGTGGGTGAAATGGGGCAAGGGGTGGGTGTTGTTCGCGTGGCCTCTCGCGCGATCCTCGAGTCTGATGCCGAGGAAATTTTTCAAAGAGCGACGTATACGAATGGCGACACGATCGAGGGCAAATGGATGCCTGTATTTCTGTCTTTGGGGGAACGAGCGGTCCTGAGCGAAATGCGGGCGCGATCCGACGTCAAAACGTTCGCCGAAATCGCCTCAGTGGATGTCGGTATCGTAACAGGTGCGAACAAGTTCTTCCTCGTCCCAGACAAAACTGTCACCGAATTCGGGTTAGATCGATGGGCTCACCCAATGTTTGGCCGAAGCGAGCACGTGCGAGGCCTGATCTACTCGAAGGAGGATCACGAAAACAATGAAGTGATGGGTCTCCCCGCCAACTTCTTGTGGTTCGATGAAGAGGAGCCAGCCCGCCTGCCAAAGAACGTTCAGAGCTATCTGAGCCTAGGACTGTCGCAGAAACTCGACAGCCGCTTCAAATGCCGCACGAGAAAGCCCTGGTACAAAGTCCCATCCGTATACACTGCGCCGGTCGCGATGCTAAAGCGCGCGCATCACTATCCACGCTTGGTCTTGAACAGGGCGGGCGCATATACGACCGATACTGCGTACAGGATTCGTCCTAAATGTGTCGGAGCCGAGGCGCTGGTGCTCGGATTTGTAAACAGCCTTACATGCTTGACCGCCGAGATGGAAGGCAGACACTACGGCGGTGGTGTCCTAGAGTTAGTGCCATCGGAGATTGAGCGGCTACTCGTTCCCATTGTTAAGACGACGGCATCTGAATTAAAGGCAGCGGATAAGCGCTTCCGCGATTGTGCAAACGAATCCGAATTCTTGCGCGGCCAAGACAGGCTACTGCTCGGCAGGCTGGGCATCGCAAAGACGAAACAAGAATGTCTGAACAACGCTTGGCTGAAGCTCCGCGATCGACGGCATCGAGTCCCGTCGAAAGAGTAAGCCCCTCAACACCAGTTAATCAATTTCAAGCAAGAACTCAGGTGGCGTTTTGCCATTGCGATATAACGACATTGTGCGTCCTAAAAGGTCACGGTCGCCAATTATTTTGGCTACTGGCCCCCAACTGACGGACGTCATAGCGTTCTTCTGTTTGTAGGTTGCCGATGTTTTGCTGGTGTTATGTGACAGCCTGAGCCGATAGGTGCCATAGTTCAAACCTTTCACAACAATCGTAAAGTCCGCCTCACCTCGCTCATAATGCGGCAACTTAGCGTCGCGCGTCCAAGTGACATCTGCGAACACCACGTCACGGAAGAAGTGCCGCTGGTCGATATCCTCGGTAGCCCCTTTCTTCCAAAGCATTGATCCTGTCGCGTGAGTTGTGGCTCCAGTGGGTATATTTAAATCGCGTTCAGTTAATGCTTTGCTTTCCCACACCAAAATGAAGTCCGTCGCTAGGCTTGCCTCCACCGGGGTGGGTGGCGCGCCCGGTTTGAGCGCCTTCAATTTTTTTGTTGCGGCTTCCCGAGAAGTCCGAACGCGTTTTCCTCTTTTAGGCGACGCGTGTCGCGGTAGCTTAATGGGCTCAAGGTGATCGCGCTTCCCCTTGCGCACTACGGATGTCGATGGTTTCGCAACAATTAATTCCTCGTCGCTAAGTCGCCCTTGCTGGAACAAGTCGTCAGCAGCGCCGACGGTTTTTATTTCGAAGACATGCTTAGGGAAACGCTTAGGGAGCTCATCCACGGATTCAAGGCACGCCTGGACGAAACGAACGTCATCTAGGTCAGCAGGGTCGAGATGAACCAATGTGCTTACTTCGATATTGTTGTGCAATCCGTTGAACGTGACGTTTGCACTGCCAACCACCGCGGCGGCAGCCTTGGGATTAATGCTGAGGAACATTTTTGGATGGAAGAGGGTCGCTTTAGACGCGGTGTCGACAGCAAATACCTTTACACCTAGCCCAAGCAGTCGGCGAACGGCTTGTACAGACGTGATGTCGTTTCGGACCCCGATAAAGAATGTACATGCAGATGAATTTCTCTTCAGGTCCGCTGCAATGGCATCAACGCCTTCCTCGCGAACAAATGCGACGCTTGCTATGAAGCGTGTGAGGTTCGGCAATGAGAGCAGGCTCTTGAGAGCTGAAACGTGAATCCCGGTCCCGAATGCCTGTAGTAAGAGTTCTATCTTTGCCATTTCAGGTGTTGGATCAGCGGCGACGCGAGCATCGCCGACTGTACACTGCCATTTGGTAGACACCGTAGTTGACGTTGACCTCGTCATCGACCGTGCGTTCGTGGCCGTATTCCATCACAAGATTCTTATCAAAGAACCCGAAGATTTGCTTCGAAGGTGTGGCGGCGAACCCGACGAGATGTTCTGCGGAGTGCATGGAAGCGGGGAAAATAGCAGAACGCGCGCTGAGCGCGCAATTAAGAAGTAAGAATTAAAAAGCAGGAAAACGCGCTGGCCCCGCAAGTAAGGAGGCAGAAGGATGAATTAGGAAACGAAATCTCGCCATCCCTCGGCTTCTTCGCTGCCGTATCGGCCAGTTTCTTCCTGTAATCTGTTGACGAGGCCTGTGGAATCGTCGTCAAACCAACGGCGCAATTCCTCAATCGTAATCAGCATTTTCGCCCTTCTCCTTCGTTCTGCCTAAGCTGCAGAGCATTCAGAAAAGGTTCTTCCAAATCCATCCCAACATCTTGCTCCGGCGCGACGCGCTTGAAGCCCGCATACATGAGGCACATCAGATGCAGTCCTGAAAACTTCCGGTTTGGAATGCTGCGGAGTTCGTATTTTTCATCAGGCGATGCGTAGTCGAGTCCGTTCCTGCCAAGGAGTGCGATTTCAAAGGCGATGTTACGAATCTGCTCCGGCGTCATCGCATCGAAGCGCTTGAATGCGTCAAGGAAGTAAAAGACCGCCGCTGGATGTTTTTCTCGCAGAAGGGCGGGATTCGTCGTCCCCTCTGTCGGCGGAGTTTCGACGATCTCATGCTGGCCAGGATCAGTTTTCCATTCATACCACGCGCGCAGGCCAGTCATTTCCGCAAATTCATCGACGAGTTTGTATTCATCGCCCGGCTCAAGCTTATTGACCTGCTCCGCCCACCGGTTGAAAAGCTTTTGCGAGAGCGCAAAGGTATCGAAACGCCGATAGACTTCGGAAAAAGTAGACGCGCCAGCGAAAAGATTGTCCAAAAACAGGCTATACGCGCCGTTCAGCGCCAAGCTCGCTTGCATAATTTTACGGGGTGTGACTTGGCGAATTTGCGGGTTCGTATTTGTCTGCGCCGCTTCGAGCGCCAGTCCTCGCAACGACAGAAATTGCGCTGGCTGGAGAGATGGGAATGTGTTTCGGATGTAGCGCTCGATGGTCATATCCAATGGGCAGTTAAACAAAAAGCCAGTGAGCCCGGCAACTATCGAGAGGGTCATTTTTGTGATCGACTCTTCGGAATATCCCTGCTTCTCGAGCTTTCGGATGTCGCCAGCGATCGAGCGAATTCCCGCTTCGCGACTCTGCGCCGATGTAGCGAAGAATAGGTTTTTGCCTTTTTGTCGCGCCTCCGATTCGAGTTTCAGGTGCGTAAGCTCGTGCGCTTCCAAATGCGCGAGAAGTTCGGGATCGTAACCGCGTCTGGTTTTGATCACGTGATAATCGCGCCCGTGTTTCCAAGCCATTTGGATTGTTGCTCCCAGCATGTCCTCGAAATCTGTCTCTTCGAACCTGACCGGGAATCCTGAGAGTTTCTCCATCTCGGCCTTGTAATCCTGGACGCATTTAAAAGCGTCTGAATGATGTTCCACCGCGAGTTTTCGTTGAACCGTCACGTACAATTCTCGCGCGCCATCAAAAACCGGTTGCGACCGAGCATCCTGCATCTTGGCCTCTGCAAAGAGCTGCGTAAGCGTGTCGCTGGCAGCTTGAGATTGACCGTCTTCCGCAAGCGTCAGCGCTTTCCCGTAGTATGGATTGGCGAACTGTGGATTCGCCTCGATCGCTTTATCGAAGTAGTCGATAGCCTCGCGTGTTTGCCCCTTTTTCTGGAATCCCGCAGCAAACTGTTCAGCCAGCGTCATTGGTTAATTTAAGTTGGCGAACTGTGGATTCGCCTCGATCGCTTTATCAAAATAGTCGATAGCCTCGCGTGTTTGCCCCTTTTTCTGGTATCCCGGCAGCCAAACTGTTCAAGGCCCACGCGTCATCCGGTTTAATCTCTAAAGCTTTCCGAAGGAATTTTTCACCCGTCTCAAGATCGGCCTTTTCGCGAATGTAGAGATTACCCAAAACAACCCAACTCCACGCATCTTTCGGGTCCAAACGCAGGACTTCGATCAGGTGGTTTGTGGCGTTTTCCACATCTCCTATTTCCATGTACGCCATTGCGAGATCACGACGCGCAGAGTGAAATGAAGGCTGCAATTCAAGCACACGCTTATAAATATCGATCGCCTTCTTGTAGTTGCCCTCGCTCGCACGCTTCATGGCTCGCGCCGCAAGTCTCGCTGCTTCCTCGCGCTTTGTATCAGCCTCTTCCGGGTATGAGATGACAACCTCATCCCCTTCAACCGTCACAGCGATTGGTTGCGGCAAAAAGGCATAATGTTTCAGCACATACGCTGTGATTGCCACTAGGTCTGTCGGTTGATCGCGGGTCTCTGGATCGACTTCGAAAAGATCAGAGATTTTCAGCCGGATTTTTTTCATCAGACGACGGTCAGACTTGGATACTTTGTGGGGATGATGGCCCTAAGCAAGCTGGTTTCCAGAGCGCATGCTTCGGCGCAACATTTGAGCAGTAAAACGCAAACAGCGGCTAGTGGGCCTGTGAGTTGACGGTGCAGATTCTTGCGATGAAAGGCACTTTCGGCAGTGAATGCAGTTAAAGAGCGTCTGGATTGCTCCAGGACCTCGATGTGCGAGTTTGCCAAATGAATGATCGAACAACGCAATTGCAATTAGCGCATCGCCAACGTGCGCTTGCGGATTCGCGAGTTCATCAGCAACTGAACGCTAAGGCCACCATGAATCGATGATCAAACAACTCCTTTCCATCTCCGCGGTGGCATTGCTCGCTTCGGCGTGTTTGTCTGCACAACCAGCGGCAACTCCGCCGGAGAGCGCGGCGAACAAATTCATGCACCACGCGGATTTTCACCAGTTGGTTAAGCATTTCGAAGATCCGGCGCGCGCACAATGGCAGAAGCCCGACGAGGTCATCGCGAGCCTCGGCTCGCTGGAAGGGAAGACAGTGGCCGACATCGGCGCGGGCAGCGGCTACTTCACGTTCCCGCTCGCAAAGAAGGCGGCCAAAGTCATCGCCATCGACATTGACCAGCGCTTCCTTGATTACATCGAGCAGAGGAAGCGGACGCAGAAAGTTGGCGCCAACATTGAGACCCGCATCACTGCTCCCGACTCGCCCGGGCTTAAGCCCGGCGAAGCAGACCTGGTGTTGATCGTGGACACTTTTCATCACATTGAAAATCGAATCGACTACCTTAAAAGCTGAAAAAGGATCTCGCAAAAGGCGGTGTGCTCGTGATCGTTGACTACAAGAAAGAAAACACGCCGCCGGGACCACCTGTCGAACTGCGAATCGCGCAAGAAAGCGTGGAATCAGAACTAGAATCGGCAGGATTTACTGTCGTCTCTTCGGACAGAGATTTGTTGCCCTATCAATACGTGATCAAGGCCAATGATGATTCAACGAGCCGCTGCGCAACATTTGCGCAGCGAAACGCAAGCAGCGGCTAGTCAGGCCCGCAGGGCAGGAAGATTTAGGGAATTGAGAGGCGCTTTGCCAGTGAACGCAGTTGAACAGCGCCAGCATTATTACCAGGACCCCGATGTGCGCATGCGGATGCGTGAATTTATCGGCGCTACGGCTGGTGGCGCTCCGTCCTGTGAATTTCTCGCCGCGAGCGATGAAAATGCATCTCCGCCATTCACACCGCATCCACCGCGGGAGTTAGGTCCTCTTTTGGATCGCGGGTTTGAAATTTGTCGTTCACTCTGGGACCACGACGCATTGATTGCGGATTTCGATATCGAATACGTCAATTTCGATAATCCGACGGAAGCATTTGTCGATCCGGAACGTGTATTGACCATTCAGCAGCCAGTTGAACAAACGGTCAAGCGGCTTCTGGAGGAGTACAGGATCGAAACACTCCAGATCTTGAGCGGTCGCGGGCACCACTTTGTCTGGAAAATTGAACAAGGCTCGGACGAGTTCAAAAAACTATCGGTACTCGGGCGCGGTCCGCCGAGCTTGTGGGAGACCGAAGCGCAAGTTCATCCGCCGAATGGCCGCGCCGTTTCGGTCGAGCTGGCACGTGCCTTCGCTGGGCTGGGCCTGGTGATGGAATTCTTTGCGCATCGAGTAAAACAAATTGCGGCGCCGCATACAGAAATTCCGGTGGAGTTGACAGCGATCGAAGTCGGGCCGTCCGAACATGGTCGGGAAATGATCTCCATCGACATCTCCGAGTACGGCGATCCGCTTTACTCGCGCGCGGTTCGCGTTCCGTTCAGCGCTTATCTAAAGCCGTGGCAACAGCCCTGGCAGTTCGATGTTGATGCGCTGGTCAACTTGCCATTACTCTTTGTCATTCCATTGCAGGGAATCGATTGGCGGCAGGGAATTTCCACGATGCGCGATTCCCGTTTGACCGCTGAATTGGCCGAGCGCAGCTCAACCATAATTCCTGATGGAACGTGCGGAACGGGAGCGCTTCTGCGGCACTACAGCAAATCAAAGCTCGCAGAATTTCACGCGTTGTTCTATTCACAGGAGCAGCATCCTCCCGAACTTTGGCCGGAAACTTACGATCGACAGCCTTTGGGGCTTCTGCCGGCCTGCGCGCGCATCGCTCTCGAGCAGCCAAACGATTTCCTGCTGAGACCGGCGTATATTCGCCGATTGGTCAGGGTAATGCTGGCACTCGGCTGGCATCCGCGTCACATCGCAGGATGGATCTCCTCGAAATACGCGCGCGATTTCGGCTGGACGCAATTCGTCAATGTCGATCCCTCGACACGGGCTGATTTCTACACGCGCGTCTTCGCCGGTCTTTTCGCGGCTGGCACAGACGACCTGGTCGATTTCAACTGCCTCTCCGCCCGGGAACAAGGAACGTGCACATTCTCAGACTGCGGATTCGATCTTCTGGATTTCAAAAAATCGGCTTTGGAAAGGAGAGCCCATGACAAGCTGGCCAATCGGCCTTTCAACCGGCTGCTTTTACCATCGGAACATTCTTGATTGCCTGCCGCTGATTCGTGAGAGCGGTTTTAGCATGATCGAGGTTTGTTCCTCGCGGGAGCATCTTCACTTTCGCGACTTGGAATCTGTCCAGCGTGCGGCGGAGCGAATCAGGGATCTTGGTATGGAAGCCTACTCGTTCCATGCGCCATTCGGGCCGGAAATCGATATCGCATCCTCCGACGACACACAGCGGGCTGCATCCGTTGCAGAAATTTTCAAAGCAGCAGAGGCAGCAGCGCTTTTACAAGTACACTATTTTGTGCTCCATCCGGGACCGGAAAATCCTGCGGCGATCCCTGAATCAGAGCAGTTGCCGCGGATGCAACACGTCGTCGAATCGCTAAATCAGGTTGCCCGGCACTGTAAGGAACTTGGCATCATGTGCGTGCTGGAAAACAAATTGCCCCACCTGCTGTTCGGGAATACGAGCGACATTTTGTGGATCCTGGATGGAATCAATTCTGCCGAAGTTGGTGCGTGTCTCGACACGGGCCATGCTTATCTCGGAGGCGATATTCATAACCTCGTGTACAAACTCGCCGGGCATCTCCGAATGATTCATGCCCATGACAATGACGGCGCCGGCGATAATCATTTGCCGCCTGGCGACGGAAAAATCGGTTGGAACAAATTCCTGCACGACCTGGTTGAGATTCGCTTTCGAGGCGCGTTGATTCTGGAGATGGCCGGCAATGCGGATTCGGCTGTAACCATGGCAAACGCGCGTCGCGGCCGAACTTTTCTGCGCGACATTGCGCGGCGCTTGTTGCTTCAGCGTCACTGAGAAATGGCCACCGCAATGTCTACTCAATCCATCGCCTACCAGGCGTCACCGGACGGCCCATTCGAAGCAAGGGCTGCGCGGGTTACTGGCCTCTCTTGATGTCTATGCTGTGAACTGTCCGCTGCAGTTCCTCCCCACTAACCCGTACGATGTTGTTGGCAGTCGCTTGCGCCGCCCAGCTGCCATTGTCATTAATTTCGACCCAGCGACCCGGTAGACGACTTCCGCTAAACGCCGGTATCCACACCCAATGTTTGCCTTTCTCTACGGTCACAGACGCGCGCCTGTGCGTGAGATCAAAATTCAGCTGTGTCGACTCACCCGGTTCGAGCGTCGTATTATTGATAGACGTTTTCACGGCGCCATTCACAACCAAAGTTACCCGGTAATTGCCAGCCGGTAGCCCTTTCAAAACGTAATGACCGTATGCATCTGTTTTGACTGTCGTCAGCAACATTCCAGTAGCGTTCGCTTCAACCCGAATATCCGCGCCTTGAATCGGGTCTCCGCTGGCATCCTTGACGACCCCTTCCAGTAGTGAGTTTGCGGCCGACGCGCTTGCGACGAAAACCATGGCCGCAACGAAACCAATCCAAATCGATTTATTAATCATAACAAACTAAGACGCGAGCGTGACCACAGGCACAAGATCCACTTGCCGAGATTCGATAAGGCCGGTTTGGGTGCTGTTTGGGTTGGTTGGGGTCGCCGCTGCGCGAGTTGTGCTTTACCCCATCTGATTCCATTGTTTTCGGAAGCTCACACGCAAACTGAATACTGATTTGTGCAAGAGGGCATGGTGGGATTATGGCCAATACGAAATCGCTGCTGAAAAAGAGACGGCGACATTCAGTCATCGGCTTTGACATGGTTCAGCTCGACCGCACCGCGGCGGAACCGCTGCATGAGCAACTTTACCGCCAAATCCGGGATGAGTTGAGATCCGGCAGTTTTAACGAAAGCGCGTCTCGCCTTCCTTCGTCTCGAAGTCTGGCTGCTGATTTGGGAATCTCAAGGATAACAGTCAACCTCGCATTTTCGAAGCTTTACGCAGAAGGCTATCTGCGTTCGAAGGTCGGATCGGGAACCTTTGTGGCACATCCTCTCCCTGAAACTTTTTTAACAGCTGACAAGTTTGCCGCAGGGCGAATATCCCACGGCGGATCGAAACCGTTTCGGGTGGCCGGGAATCGACCTCGCATCTCCAGCCGGGCAGAAGCAATTCCAGATCAGCGCGTAGGGAAACAGTTTGATCTCGGAGCGCTTGGGGCCGGGGCGGGTGTATCCCTGGTTCCAGGAGTATCAGCAGTCGACGAATTCCCCGTCAAGATTTGGGAGCAGCTCAGATCGAAAGTGCTCGCGCAAAAAGGTGCACATCTGCTACGCCACGCCTCCAGTCGTGGCGATGCGGACCTGCGCAAAGCCATTGCCATTTACCTGTGCGATCTTAGGGGCGCCCGGTGTCATCCTGATCAAATCCTGATCGTGGGCGGAATGCAGCAGGCAATGCTAATCAGCGCGATGGCGCTGTTGAATCCGGGCGACCCGGTTTGGGTTGAGGATCCGGGTTTCCATCAGGCGCGGAGAGTTTTTGTTTTGGCAGGAGCCAAATTGGTTCCAAAGCCGCTGGATCAGGAAGGAATTGTGATCGCCCGGTCGCCAAAAGAAAAGCAGCCGAAATTGATTCATATAACGCCTTCACATCAATACCCGCTCGGGATGACGATGAGTTTTGAGCGCAGGACCGCGCTGCTCGATTTTGCGCGCGCTCACAACGCATTCATTTTTGAAGACGACTTCTACGCGGAGTTTCGTTTTAGCGGGCCGCCGCTTCCCTGTCTGCAGGGAATCGACGATTTCAGTCGTGTCATTTACGCCGGAACAATGAGCAAAATCCTTTTTCCGTCCTTGCGACTGGGCTATGTCGTTGCGCCAGAGCAGCTGATCGATTCTTTGGTGAAAATCCGCAGCACGATGGACCAACACTCCTCTGCAATTGATCAGGCCACACTGGCGCGTTTCATCAACGAGGGTTTTTTTCTGCGTCATATCAAACGCATGCGAAAAATTTACGCCGAGCGGCGAGATTTCTTTATCAAGGAGTTCAACAAATTGCTCGCTGATCGGTTCGTTCTTCAGATCCCTGAAGCCGGACTAAACTTCGTTGCCTGGCTTCGAAACGAAGCGGATTTCGCCAGAGTCAGCCGGATCTGCGCCCGGATCGGGATCAAACCCTCCCCACTATCGTTTTATTGCATTGAGGCCAGGCTCAAACCCGCGTTCGTATTCGGTTTTGCGGGTTGGACTCCGGCGCAAATTCGACAAAGCCTCGCCAGACTCGCGTCTGCCCTCAGGTAACGGGAAGAATCTGAGTACGTAGCTAAGATCACGTCGAGTGCGCAATTTACGGCCAGTTAATGTCAAAGGACGTTTGTCGACTCAACAAGAACTCGGCTGGTATTCCGGGAAACGGCGGAACGCCAGGTGAAATCGCACCTTGCCGCGGCGATTCGGCAGGATCAGGGTAAAAGACTAACGTTGGAGCCGCCGCCAAGGTTGGATGTGACGGAGAACTGAGGCTGAGCACCGAGGGCTCGCATTGTAATTTTAGCTACTTGTTTGGGCGGACCATTATTGGAGACAGTTAGCATCCCAGTAGTAGCATCATATTCCGCGGTTGTTCCATTCGGGGGTAGATCTGTGAAGTTCAATATATCGCCGGAGTGGAAATTTCTAACCGTAATACCGTTCAGATTAGAAGTTATATCTTGGATTTCATTATTGGCTGGCCCTGCTATAATGACATCGGATCCACCGCCAGGCCTAACAAGATTGTTATAGACGCTGCCCTGGATCACCTCTGCCAGGCTACTGCCCAGAATCAGATATTGCTGATTCGGGTCAAGCCCATAAATCGTGATGCCAGCCGGGTTTGTGCCCTTCTGGTAAGTCGCATTGTGAATGCCAATGAAGCCGTGGTCTCCATTGTCGTACACAGTTATTGTGCCGTCAGGATTTCGGCTACTCAATACACTCGTGGAATGACCTGAGCCACCATACCATTGCATTCGAACCACGTCGCCGGGCATCACCAAGCTAAACCAGTTCTTAACGGGGTTGGGCCCGACGCCCGTATATGCGATTCGCCAGAAGCCTCCCTCCACGTTGTTCGTTGGATCTAGCTGAGCGTCCGGTAGGGGCATCGCCGTGCCGGCGGCGGCAGCCACGTCGTCAGCTATCCAATTGCAAAGGTTTGTGTTGGGAACGTCTGGAAAGGTCGAATTTAAGCTGTTGGCTGAGGCAACGATATCAGCCGGTGTGGGTTTGCCTGGTGTCGATCCAACACCTCTAGCTACGCGCGGATCAACAGTCCACACGCTGTAGGTGACGAACTCTGCCTCCGGACCCGAGCCAGCTCGCGTAACCCGGGCGTTGAATTCAGCCGGAGAAGAGATGTTATTCCCGACCCGCAGCTCAACATTGTCCGTGTCTCTGACGGTATACATCTTGGAGGTCATCTGCTCGCCGTTTACAAACCACGCTGGGGCAACAGGAATGCTCCCCCAGTATTTGTGGTCTGTTTTTGTGTTTTTTGCGGCACCAGGACGCAGTAGCGTGATGCTGTGGAACCCAGGAGTCGAACTGCCGAACGACTGGGAAAAAATGGTTTGCAGAGACACCTTGCTACCTCTGGATGCGATCACCGGTACGGGCATCGACTGCCTTAAGTAACTTATGCCCCGGGGTAAGTAGGTGACGAGCGTGCCTCCTTTCCCGTCGCTGCTGAGAGCGAAGTCACTCGCCCTTAGGAGCGGAACGGTCGGCGGATGGGTTGGGGACAGGCTCTCCTCATCAATAGTCTGAACGTTAAGCTGAGCAAGGATATTGCCCGTCTGATTTGGTCCCGCATAAAGCGTGAGTACTCGCCCCATGGACGAAGGGCCTACGCCTACGGACTGAGCTTGGATGCCCGGGAAATCCATTCGGGCACCTGACACTGGGGTAAACCCAAGTATTCCAGAAAACAGCGTGGGGTTGCCGATCGAAATTAGACCCGTACCGTCAGCGAAATCGATTTGCTGAGCGGTCTGGACGGCCCCTTCGATGGAGAGGAAACCACCAGAATCGAGAGTAAGAATACCGCTTTCGCCAAGAGTCACGCCTTCAGCTATGTCAGCAGTCCCTTCTATCTCAATAACTCCTGCTGTAACAATGTTTCGCCCCTTGAAGAACAAAGAACTTTCCTGGGTGACCAACACAAACGTTTTCTTAAGCGAATCATTTAGAGTGAATGTACCGTCTCCTGCATCGATTGTCAGCGAGCCGCCCAGCGCCTCAACCGTAATGCGCCCACCAATGGATACGCTGCCCTGGCAGGACAGCGTGGCGTTAACCGGAGATGAGCCCGGATCTCCGCCCGTAACGGTCAGGCTCCCGTCGGTGAAGCTAGCTGACGCGGCGCCCAAATTAACTGAGCCGCCATCCGGGCTTCCGAGCACGATTTGCACCTCGTTGATTTGCCGGTTTGAAATTGTCGGTGAGTTCGAGGTGCCTGATGAAATGACAGCAGTGTCGTCCCTTTGAGGGATAACGTTGGGTTTCCAATTCGCGGGATTCTCCCAGTGGCTATCGACAGCACCTGTCCAGGTATAGGTGGGACTTGCCAGATGACCCTCTAAAAGAGCAACGCCGGTAGTATTATTTACACCGCGTAAAATCGCGGTGTAGCTACCAGGTAGCAGGGTCGCATTAATCGCGGACTCGTTTCGATCCCCAGGAGCTAACCCGCTGTTGAGGATACCCCGGACCTGGTCGCCAGCAATAATCCCGCCGATCGCCGTACGTTGCCAGTTATCATTAAAAGCAATCAAAGCGCCCTTGCTGTCATACAGTTCCAGCGTCGGATCGGCCAGTGTATTGGGGATACCATATTTGCTGAGCTCAGGGCCAATGGCGCGCAGAACTACCCCTTTTGGTTGAGTCCCTTGAAGCATGAAGCCGCCAATCATCACGTTGTCACCCGTCTCGACATAACCGCGCGTACTGATGTTGCCTAGAAATGAACCAGGTTCCGGGCTCAGATCGTACACTTCCACGAGAGCAACTCCGGTCATGTTGTTTACGCCACGGACGATCGCAGTGTAGTGGCCTGCTGCCAGGTCCGCGATGATTGCTGACTCAAAGGGGTCGCTCGGAGCGTAGCCGCTGACTTGAATCTCGTGGACTTGATTACTGGTGATAATGCCACCGATGATCGTCGTCGCCCAGTTGTTATTCGAGGCAATTAACGCTCCCGTTCCATCGTGCAACTCCAATGTAGGATTAGCCAATACATTGGGAACGCCATACTGAGATAGCTCAGGACCCAGGGCACGAATAATGACCCTCTTTGGTTGCGTTCCTTGAACAATGAAGCCGCCGATCACCACGTTGTACCCAGTCTGCACGAAGGCGCGCGTACTGATATTAGCCAGCGTCGATTCGGTAACGGTAGTTGCAGCCGTGGCGATCGTACGGACACTGGTGTCGCACGCGAGACAAACGACGACGAACAACGGTAGAAAAAGTAGTTTTTTCATATTCGGAGAATTGAGATTGCGTATTTTTGCGCTGCATCGGCTTGTAAGGGAGAGGATCCAAATTTTAGCACTTGGTTTTGCGCTTCACCGGTCTTTTGAGCGATCTGCCGGACGAAGTTCTCGAAAATTCTAAAAATCCCTCAGTAAAGCCAGGTCGCAGCGAGAATACGATCACCAAACTAATCAGCTCGCCCTGGGAAAGACAACGTGCTGGCATGAAATTTGTCCCCTCGTAAACAGCGCCGACAAACTTGTCAAAATAATAATTTAAGTAAAGCTGGTTGCGTAACGACTGAGTTGCCGCTCGACGACGTGGGCCAACTGGTCACCATTCGCCGATGCTGCGCTCACGCTTTCTTGCAATATATGGCCTCGGTCTCCTTTGCGCAGCGCTTCTCATCGTAGAAGCGAATCGCGAAGAAACGCAGCCAGCGATTTACTGCCGCGATTCATTCGCGCAATTTTTGCCTAGTCAAAGGCAAGTAGTGATTATCGCCGACTGCGGATCCAAGCTAATCAATAGACAAAAGGAGGCGTTATGAAACAAGTGCTTCTCACAATTGTCGAGCCAACGACGGCAACTTTGCTGGTCGGTTTGGCAATCGGCCTCGGCATTGCGGTTCATCCGGCGTTCTTTCTCGCGGCTTTGCTGATAGCGATCTCCGCCATCATTCAAAGCCTCGTAACTGCAGCAGGCCACCTGACCCATCGGCACCTGTGAAATCGATGTAACACGATGCACCGGTCTGACGAGAAGAGCGGAGCCGCGCCCAAGATACAGAGAGCGGCAAGAGAAATCGTCGCAAGTTAAAGCCGATTCATGCACGAAATAAACTGCGCTTGCAATCATGTGTAGATTTATCTGCCATCGAGGACCGGATCTTCTCCTGGCTGACCTTCTCTACCGGCCAGCAAACTCTCTTATTCGGCAAAGCTTCCACGCGCTTGATCGTCCCGAGCCGCTCAACGGCGATGGATTTGGCGTTGGATGGTACCACCGTCAGATCACGGCCACCCCTTGCGTGATCACAAGTACGATGCCCGCATGGAGCAATCAGAATCTTCGGCGCCTGAGCAGGCACGTGACATCAGATTGCTTTTTTGCTCACGTCCGAGCCGCTTCGCCAGGGATGCGCGTGAGTCACGCAAACTGTCATCCTTTTCAAAACGGCCGCTTCCTCTGGATGCACAACGGCCTGGTAAGCCAGTTTCACCGGATCAAGAGACGCCTGCGCGCATCATTACCCGATGCAATCTACGATCGGATTGAAGGAACAACTGATTCCGAGCACGCTTTCGGCCTTTTTCTTCATGCCCTTGGCGACACTGAACGGATTCATTCTGTGGGCGAAATGGCGGAAGCATTGGTTCAAACAATCGAGCAACTCGAGAAATGGACCGCCGAAGCAGGTCCAACCGGGCCGTCCTACTACAACTTTGCTGTTACTGATGGATTGAGCGTGGCGGCTGTTCGTTACGTTTCCGATCCGATGCTGCAGCCGGCTTCGCTTTATTGTTCCATTTTCGGAAGATACGAGTGTCATGAAGGCATGGGCAAACTGCGCGATTGTCACCTCAGCCAGAAAAGTGTCATCATTTCGTCCGAGAGACTGACTTCAGATCCGGCCCATTGGCACTGCGTGCCGCCGAATCATCTTCTCATGGTGAACCCGGATCTTAGCATCAATGTCGAGGCAATGGATGTCTCCCGCATCGGGAACCGTGTTCACATTCCGCCGTCGAGTAGTACGAGCCACCTTGCCATAAAGGTCGATCACAGAGATCAGCACAAATTAGCAGTCACATCGGGTGATGGCCTGCGTCGGTGACACGATCGTCCACCTGCCATTGCAACAAGCGTTGACGACAAATCGAGCGATGGCGGCGTCGCGGAAACCGAGCATTTTGGGTTGTGTGGGTCCAGCAATTAAAGGTAGCTTCGGTTGCAGTCGCTTCGACAGGTTGTGCTCATGCGAAAGATTCTCGTTTTCATCTTGCTGGCTGCGGTCCCGTCTGTCCGGGCGCAGATCTCACCGGCTCCGGCAGAACAGCTTCCGAGTCAGGCGAAAGTGGTCAAAGGGATTTTGGTTCCTGTGCCGGAAGAGATTTTCCATTTGCTGGACGAATTCGGTGGCGCTTACTGGCATCAAGTCCAGCGTCCGGAAATTGTCCGTTGGAAACCTCATGGCAACCAGGTCCAAATCGCGCTGTTGCTGGGCGTAACTGTGGCTGAGGGGTTTATTGCCATGGAAGGAAAGGATTCTGCCGAAGTGAAAGATGTCGGTCGCGCCGTACTCTCCCTGGCTCGGGGCCTTGGAGTTGGCCGGGTAGCGCTTCGCCGGAATCGAAGCATTATGGACTACGCCGAGCAGAACGAGTGGACCGCGGCGCGCAAGGAATGGGACGGTGTGCTTTCTGATCTGGAAAAAGGAATGATCGCGCTCCGAAGCGAACGAATTTCTCAACTCGTAAGCCTGGGCGGGTGGTTGCGCGGCATGGAAGCGCTCTGCGCGCTGATCACCCAGGATTATTCTCCCGAACGGGCCGAACTGATTCGGCAAACCGCCGTGATCGATTATTTGGAAAAGCAACTCGTCGAGACACAGCGAGACATAGGTGGCCGTTCCGCCCTCTCAAGGATGCTGAAGGGGATACGGAGGATTCGCAGACTGATCCAAAAGGAGAATGGCCCGATTACTGAAAAGACGGTTCGTAAGATCGGCTCGCTTTGCGAAGATCTTGTCAGCATTTCATCCAAGCGCTCGGCTTAGCAGTTTAGATCTCAATTGCGTCAGCGAGCATTGCACGTTTGCGGCTTTGAATCACAAAAAATGCGCTGCGATTCGCAATTCCCGCAAAGAACACTGGCAATGATTCGCGATTTTGTTTCCTAGCAAACAAACAACCAGGAGGACCGAGCATGCAAACAATGAGAGCCAACGTTTTTCGTGGACCAAACAAGATCGGCATTGAAGAAGTGCCGCGACCCAGCGCCGGGCCGGGTGAAGCGGTGATCCGAATTACGCTAACTACAATCTGCGGGACCGACCTGCACATCCTGCGCGGCGAATACCCGGTGAAAACGGGACTGGTGATTGGACACGAACCGGTCGGGGTAATCGAAGAACTAGGAGAAGGCTTGTCCGGATACAAAATTGGCGACCGCGTTTTGGTAGGCGCGATCACGCCCTGCGGCCAATGCCGGGCCTGCTTATCCGCGCAATGGGCTCAATGCGGTCACGGCGAAGGCGATTACGAAGCGCTCGGTGGCTGGCGATTCGGCAACACCATCAACGGCGCGCAGGCCGAATATCTGCTGGTACCGAATGCACAGGCGAACCTGGCGAAAATTCCAGACGAACTGAGCGATGAACAAGTTGTGCTTCTGGCGGATATCGCGTCGACCGGATTTAGTGGCGCGGAATCCGGCAACATTCGCATCGGCGACACGGTCGTTGTTTTTGCGCAAGGACCCATCGGCTTATGCGCTACCGCCGGGGCGAAATTGATTGGCGCTTCGTTCATCATCGGTGTGGAAGGCGATCCCGTTCGAATGGAAATGTCGAAACGAATGGGCGCGCACGTGGTGCTCGACCCGAAGCAGTGCGACGTCGGCGCTGAAATCAAAAAGCTCACCGGCGGCGGCGCGGATGTGGCAATCGAAGCGCTCGGCCTGCAGGTAACGTTTGAGAACGCGCTACGCTCTCTCCGTCCCGGCGGCACGTTGAGCAGCCTCGGTGTTTACTCGGGAAAACTTCAGGTTCCGTACGACGCGTTTGCAGCCGGCCTTGGCGATTACAAAATTGTGACCACACTTTGCCCCGGCGGGAAAGAGCGCATGCGCCGGCTAATGTCGATGGTGCAATCGAAGCGGTTTGATCCGCTGCCTCTGATCACGCACCGTTATCAGCTCGATCAAATCGTTGAAGCATACGATGTCTTCGGCTCGCGTCGTGACGGCTGTCTGAAGGTGGCAATCAGGCCGTGAGTGACGGAAATCAGACTGCGAGTCTGCCTCGGGGAGATTCGACAGGCTGGCAGCCTGGGGGCTAAATCAGCCAAAGCTGGCTGCCATTCATCCCGATCACGGCCTTACCATCGTTGGGCTGATAACAAAGCACGACGCGCTTCCCAGCTGGGAGCAAAATTTGCCTTGAGAAAGGCAAGCGGCGGAGAGCGCGGCGGGCGTTCATAGCGACGGTCGAATCAGAAACGGAGGATTTAGGAATGAAAAGGGAATTTATTTCAACCATTGTTGGTTTCTCGGTCGTGTTGCTTTCCCTGGTTGGAGCTCCCGCGTATGGGGGCCGTAGCGGTAGTCACGGAGGCGGCGGACACGCCGGCTTTAGCGGGGGACGCGCTGGCGGTTTCAGCGGCGGCGTCCGTGCGGGTGGAGTTGCTCGTGGCTACAGTGGAGCCGGGATTAGTCGGTCCGGCGGCAGCTATGGCGCGAGGCATTACTCATCCGGGATCTCGACGGGACGCTACGGCAGCTATCGTGGATATTCCCAAAAGTATTCCGCGTCGAGAAGCTCGACTGGAAGGCAGGTTTACGGTTCCGGCGTGAGATCGCAAAGCCGAACTGCTTCCAAGCAGTTTGCCCGCTCACCACGCTACTCCGGTAGCTATTACGTTCCGCAAGACCGATCCGGGACTGGTTTTGCGCGTAAGTCTGCTATCGAGCCCGGTAGTTACTCGGGGACAAGCCGGGATCTTCGCCAGCAGCGCGTTGGAACCGCCGCTAAAGGTGCAACGCCCCACAGGGCTTGGTCGCGACAGAATGCCGCCAACAGGCAGCGACTCGACCCTCAAACAACGCAAAGATTACGCAACTGGCAAGGCAAAGCGCCTGGATACGGCGACGCAAAACGTCATCACCAGGACCACTGGCAAGATCGCAAGCACCATGACCATGATTGGTGGCGTCATCATTGCGACGCTATCGTCTTTGTTGGTGGAGGGTTTTGGGGCTGGTATGACGGCTGGTGGTATCCAGCCTGGGGCTACGACCCATATTATTCGTACTACGATTATAACGGCCCGATCTATGGCTATGATGGATTTCGACCCGATGAGGTAATCGCCGACGTTCAGGCAGCGTTGCAGCAACTTGGATATTATGCCTACGCAGTTGACGGAGTATTGGGACCGGCAACTGAAGCAGCGATCGCGAACTACCAGCGCGACAACGGGCTTCCGGTCACAGGAGCGATCGATCCAACGACTGTGAGATCACTCGGGTTGAGCAGTTAGACGTCGTGCTCAGAGGGATAGCGGCGCGTGGGACGAAAGAACCTGGCGCCGCTGAATCCATGGCACGATCAGCAGACGGCAGTAAAATTTCCGATGAGAGAAGCATGAAACCGAGAGGAGAAGAAACATGAAAAACATGACAAAGTTGATCGTTGTAGCAGTAGCAGTCGCCGGGCTATTGGGTGCATCCAATGTCGTCGCCCAGCGAAACTACGACCCAAAGACGGTTGAAACCGTGCAAGGCAAGGTGTTGTCGGTAGAGAAGATGCAGCAGCGAGGCCATGGAGTCCATCTCATGCTGCAAACGGACAAGGAAACTATCTCGGTGCATCTTGGACCGAGCTGGTACATCGACAAGCAGACTCCAAAGATCGAAGCCAATGATACAATAACCGTGACCGGCTCTCGTGTAACGATTGATGGAAAGCAGGCCATCATCGCCGCGGAGGTCAAAAAGGGAAACGAAGTTTTAAAGCTTCGCGGTGACAATGGCGCGCCGGCGTGGTCGCGTGGCCGTCGAGGCCAGTAATAATCGAACACCGTCGTTTGTTATTCCGAGATGGATTGAACCGATCATTAAAAGCGACGACGGCGATATCGGAAACCAACCGCAAACAGAACAACGAAGGGAGCAAGTAACCATGCCGGTAAAAGTGGAAAAAAAAGATAGCGGTAAGATTCTGGAAGTCACAGTGAGCGGAAAGCTTGTGCATGAGGATTATCAGCGCTTTGTCCCGAAGTTCGACCAACTCGTCAAACGACACGGGAAGATTCGCCTGCTATTCGAAATGAGCGATTTTCACGGCTGGCAGCTGCAAGCCGCCTGGGACGATTTGAAGCTTGGCGTGAAGCATTTCGCGGACATCGAACGCATTGCCATGGTAGGGGATAAGAACTGGGAAAAGTGGATGGCGGCATTTTGCCGGCCGTTTACCAAAGCAAAGGTTCGCTATTTTGAGAGCGATGCTATTGGCCCGGCGCGAAACTGGTTGAAAACCGATTAAACAAGTAGCGGAAACGCTGATCGCATTGCGTCCCTCGGCCTTGGCAAAAAGTGGGTTGATGCGGCGAAGACATTTCAATTGCTGGCGCCCGGGCACGCTTAACATGGGATATTATGCAGCGGATTCTTAGCATCAATGGCGGCTCGTCGAGCATTAAGCTCGCGTTGTTCGAAGTAGACGGTGTCCTGCGAGGCATTTTAGCCGGCCGCATTGAAGGAATCGGTCTGCCGCAAGGAACTTTCAGTGCGACAGGTCAAAACCCCGCCGACAATTTCTCGCGGCCGCTGACCGCGCCGGATCATACGGCGGCGGTGAACGCGTTGATGGACTGGATCCAGCAAATAATCCAACGCGACGGCCTGGCAGCGGTGGGACATCGAGTGGTACACGGAGGACCGAAGTACTGGGAGCCACAGCGCATTACCCGCGAAATGATAGCGGCGCTGCGCGAGCTTAGCCCGTTCGATCCGGAACATCTGCCGGAAGAAATCCTTTTGACCGAAGCACTTCATCGGCGTTTCCCGGAGCTTCCGCAGGTTGCCTGTTTCGATACCGCGTTCCATCACGACATGCCGCGCGTCGCGCAGCTGATCTCGATCCCAAGACGGTACGAAGCCAAAGGAGTGCGCCGCTACGGATTTCACGGAATCTCCTGCGCTTACATTATCGGGGAGCTTGCCCGGCTGGCAGGTGCAAAGGCGGCCAATGGCCGCGTGATCGTGGCCCACCTTGGTAACGGCGCCAGTCTCACCGCTGTGCGCGGCAGCAAAAGCATCGATACCACCATGGCCTTAACACCGGCAGCCGGCATTCCGATGAGCACGCGTTCCGGGGATCTGGATCCTGATTTGGGCTGGTACCTCGCGCGCACGGAGCAAATGACCGCAAAACAGTTCCATCACATGGTCAATCACGAATCGGGATTAATCGGCGTATCGGAAACCAGTTCTGACATGCGCGAGTTGCTCTCGCTCGAGGCAAACGATGTTCGCGCGGCTGAAGCCGTCGCTCTTTTCTGCTATCAGGTAAAGAAATGGATTTGTGCGCTCGCCGGGGCGTTGGAGGGTCTGGACACCTTGATCTTCACAGGGGGAATTGGCGAAAATGCTTCCTCGATTCGAGCGCGAA
Source organism: uncultured Verrucomicrobiae bacterium (assembly GCA_963838045.1). GTDB lineage: Bacteria > Verrucomicrobiota > Verrucomicrobiia > Chthoniobacterales > UBA10450 > Udaeobacter. Next base: position 114,885 of record CAWIPQ010000009.1, read on the forward strand.
TCTGCCACGGCCTGGAGTTTCTCGGGATCAAGCTCGACGAGAAGAGAAACATCGCCGGCGCGCCAGTGATCTCATCCGAAGGCAGCGTTGCCACGGTACGAATGATCCGCACGGATGAGGAATCGATGATCGCCAGATCGGTCTGTCGCGTTATGGGTTTCGAAGTTCAACGGGAGAGTTCTTATGAAACGAAAAGCGAATAACCAGAAAGCAAAGCCCTTGTCGCCACAGCTGCTGAAAAAGATGAACGCCTACTGGCGGGCGGCCAATTACCTGTCGGTCGGCCAGATTTATCTTTACGATAATCCATTACTAAAAAAACGGCTCAAGCTGGAGCACATTAAACCGCGGCTACTGGGCCACTGGGGCACGACGCCGGGATTGAATTTCATTTACGTGCATTTGAACCGGCTGATTCAGGAAAACGACCTGAACATGATTTATGTAACCGGACCTGGACATGGCGGACCCGGGTTGGTGGCCAATACCTTCCTCGAAGGCACCTACAGCGAAATTTATCCCAACGTCTCACAGGACGAAGCAGGGATGAAACGCTTGTTTAAGCAGTTCTCGTTTCCCGGTGGTGTTCCCAGTCATGTCGCGCCGGAAACACCAGGCTCGATTAATGAAGGCGGCGAACTGGGTTACTCGCTCGCGCACGCGTACGGCGCGGTCTTTGATAACCCTGATCTCCTGGTCACCTGCGTCGTTGGCGATGGTGAATCAGAGACCGGCGCGCTGGCGACCAGTTGGCACTCGAACAAGTTCCTGAATCCCGTGCACGACGGCGCCGTGCTACCGATCCTGCATCTCAACGGCTACAAGATCGCAAATCCCACTGTGCTGGCCCGGATCGATCAGGAAGAACTGGAAGACCTTTTTCGCGGGTACGGTTACCGTCCTTATTTTATCGAAGGAAGCGAGCCAGATGAGATGCATCAACTTATGGCGGCCACACTCGATCGAATTCTCCTCGAGATCAGAACCATTCAGCAGGATGCGCGAAAGAATGGCTTCCAGACACGTCCACGCTGGCCGATGCTCATCTTGCGAACGCCGAAAGGCTGGACCGGCCCCAAAAAGGTCGATGGCGTGCTGATTGAAGGCACCTGGCGAGCGCACCAGGTGCCGTTGACGGATTTCGCGACCAAACCGAAGCATATCAAAATCCTGGAGCGATGGATGCAGAGCTATCGTCCTCGCGAATTGTTCGACAAAAACGGAAAGCTCATCCCGGAACTTGGGGAGCTCGCCCCGAAAGACGAGCGACGCATGGGCGCGAACCCGAACGCGAACGGAGGGCAACTGCTTCATGATTTACGCATGCCGGATTTTGCCAATTATGCAGTGGCGGTTCCGAAGCCCGGGACGACAAAGGCCGAAGCCACTCGAGTCTTAGGCGAATTTCTGCGTGACGTCATGAAACTCAATTGGGACAGGCGTAATTTTCGCGTGTTCGGCCCGGACGAGACCGCGTCGAACCGATTGACGCACCTCTTCGACATTACCGATCGCGTTTCGACTGCCGAGATTTTGAAGACTGACGAACACATTTCGCCGGACGGACGGGTCATGGAGGTTCTCAGCGAACACCTTTGCCAGGGATGGCTCGAAGGCTATCTCCTGACTGGGCGTCATGGCTTTTTCTCCTGTTACGAAGCCTTCATTCACATCGTCGATTCGATGTTCAACCAGCACGCCAAATGGCTAAAGGTGAGTCGCCGCATTCCATGGCGTCGTCCACTTGCATCTCTGAATTACCTGCTGACTTCACATGTGTGGCGACAGGATCACAACGGTTTTAGCCACCAGGACCCGGGCTTCATCGACCATGTCGCGAACAAGAAGGCAGATGTAATCCGCATTTATCTTCCTCCCGATGCGAATACGCTGCTCTCGGTGGCCGATCACTGCTTGCGCAGCCGTAATTATGTCAATGTGATCGTCGCCGGCAAACAGCCGGAGTTGCAATGGCTTGATATCGATTCGGCTATCAAGCATTGCACAGCCGGACTGGGTATTTGGGAATGGGCAAGCAATGACGGAGGAGGCTATCCGGACGTAGTCATGGCGTGCGCAGGAGACGTTCCGACCCTGGAAACGCTGGCTGCTGTGCAAATACTGCGGAACGATTTCCCTGATTTGAAGGTGCGCGTCGTCAACGTTGTAGATCTAATGACGCTTCAGCCCAAGAGCGAGCATCCTCACGGCTTAAGTGACAAGGATTTCGACGCGCTGTTTACCAAAGATAAACCGATCATTTTTGCTTTTCACGGATACCCGTGGCTGATCCATCGGCTCACTTATCGCCGGACAAATCACAAGAACCTGCACGTGCGCGGCTACAAGGAGGAAGGCACCACCACGACACCCTTCGACATGGTAGTGCTAAACGATCTCGATCGGTTTCATCTCGTAGGAGACGTGATCGAACGTGTTCCGAGTCTCGGCGCGCGCGCCGCTTATACCAAGCAGTTCATTCGCGACAAGCTCATCGATCATAAGCATTACGTTCACCAATACGGCGAAGACATGCCGGAGATACGGGACTGGAAATGGCAGCCCAAATGACCTCAGGAGTACAGGAACCATTTGCCACAAAAAGAACGGCAACCGCCGATACGGGCAAAGATCCAGGGACACATCGTCGCGCTCTCATCCAGTTGGAAGATTACGAGCGGTATATCGGCGGAGAGATGATCGAACGACTCCGCGCAAAAGCCAAACCATGGCGCGAGGCGCGGGTCGCTCACGTTAACTCCACATTTTACGGCGGTGGCGTCGCGGAGCTTTTGTCGTCGCTCACGCTTCTGATGAATGACGCCGGCCTGGCGACCGAATGGCGCGCCATCCTCGGTCGTCCCGATTACTTCAACGTGACCAAGAAGATCCACAACGCGCTGCAAGGCGGTGAAATCGATCTGACCGAACTGAAAATGCAGATCTATGAGCAGGTGGCTTATGAGAATTCCGTACGGAACATCCTCGATCACGATTTTGTGGTGATTCACGATCCGCAGCCACTGCCGCTCATCACACATTACAAAAAGCACGGGCCCTGGATCTGGCGTTGCCATTTGGACCTGTCGAACCCAAACCGGAAATTGTGGCAATATCTTAAGCCCTTTATTGAGCATTACGATGTGGTCGTTCTCAGTCTGCCTGAGTACGGCCAGCAACTTAATGCACCACAGATTTTCTTTTCGCCGACGATTGATCCGTTCACGACGAAGAACAAGGAACTCAGCGATGCTCAGATCAAGGAACGCCTCGATCATTACGACATTCCGACCGACCTGCCGCTGGTCGTGCAGATTTCGCGGTTCGATCGCTGGAAGGATCCCGAAGGCGTAATTGAGGCGTTCAAGCTCGCCCGGCGCGAAGTGGATTGCACTCTCGTGTTGTTGGGCGATGTCGCGACGGACGACCCGGAAGGCGAGAAAGTCTATCGCTCACTACTTGATGCGCGGGAGGAGCGCATCATCATCTTGAGCGCGCAGGATTCCGCGTTGGTCAATGCGCTCCAGCGCCGCGCCGCAGTGGTGTTGCAGAAATCGATTCGCGAAGGATTCGGACTGACGGTCACGGAAGCGATGTGGAAAGGTGCGGCAGTCATCGGCGGCAACGTGGGCGGAATCCGGCATCAGATTGAAGATGGCGCCAACGGATTTCTCGTTTCGTCGGTCGAACAGGCAGCCGAAAGAATTGTTCAACTAATCAAGGACGAGAAATTGCGGCGAAAAATAGGAGCGGCTGCTCGCGAAACCGTTCGTCGAAGATTCCTTCTGCCCTACTCACTTGAGCACTATCTCGACCTGTTTGGTTCGTTCCGCACGATTTACCGTTTCGAACCGGCGCGGCGATCATGACCGAGATCCGGCAGAACAAGGCAACTAAACAATGGGTGATCTATTCGACGGTGCGGTCAAAGCGGCCACGCGACTTCGTCAAACCAGCCCAGAAAAGGCGGACACTCCCCGAGTATGACGCGCGTTGCCCGTTCTGTCCCGGGAACGAAGCCATGCTTCCATCGATCATCTCAGAAACACCCGCCGCGACCGATGGTTCCTGGCAGACCCGGATCGTCCCGAATAAATTTCCGGCCCTGGTGGCTGACGCTGGCCGCGCACGTATTCCACGAGGCATTTATCTCACCATGGAAGGACATGGCCGGCATGAAGTGGTTATCGAAAGTCCCCGGCACAACCGCGACCTGAGTCAGATGACGTCGGAAGAGATCGGCGTAGTCATCGAGACGTATCATCAACGTTATGTCGCCCTCATAAAGGAGCATGAAAACATGCTCGTCCTGATTTTTCGCAACCACGGCGAGCGCGCCGGCACGTCGTTAACGCATCCGCACTCACAAATGATCGTCACTGGTATCGTGCCACCTCTTGTTCGGGAGAGAGAAGAACAGGCGCAGCGACATTTCGACCAGTGGGGCCGATGCGTGTTTTGCGAGATGCTCGAGTTCGAGAGGAACGACTGCTCGCGCGTCATTTTTGAGAATGAATCGTTTCTCGGATTCATCCCGTTTGCCGCGGAGGTGCCTTTTGAGATTTGGGTGATGCCAAAGGAACACGAAGCCGATTTCGGCTCGATCGACGTCGGGCAAAAAGCTGCACTAGCCGAAGCAATGCACCACGTTCTTGGCCGGCTCCGCGCGAAACTTTCTGATCCGGACTACAATTACGTGATCAATTCCTCGTCGCAGTACGATTCCGGCGAGCCGCACATTCACTGGTATCTCCAGGTCCGACCGCGACTGGTCACGCCTGCGGGATTCGAGCTCGGCACCGGAATTCACATCAATCCTTCGTTGCCGGAGCAGGACGCAACGTTGTTGAATCAGTGAGTGCATCTAATCGCGAATTAAATCATCGCCGCAGGGGCGGTGCCGGCGAAGGTCCGGAAAGCAACCTCGAGCCAACCGGCGGCGAATCGGTTCCAACAGGGCTGACTCAGACCGAAGCGAAAGCGCGATTGGAGAAATACGGCTACAACGAGCTGCCGGAAAAAAGGGAAAATCTGATCCTCAAATTCCTCAGCTACTTCTGGGGACCGATCCCGTGGATGATCGAGGCCGCCGTCGTTCTGTCAGCTTTGGTCCGCCATTGGCCGGATTTTTTTATCATTCTGATCCTGCTCGTTGCCAATGCAGTAGTCGGGTTCTGGGAGGAGTTCACAGCGGGAAACGCAATCGCGGCGCTGAAGAAAACGCTGGCTTTGCGCGCTCGCGTTTGTCGAGACAAAAAATGGACGACAATCCCAGCACGAGAGCTGGTGCCGGGCGATTTGATTCGGTTGCGCATGGGCGACGTGATCCCGGCCGACGCGGTGCTAAGTGAAGGCGATCCGATCGAGGTGGATCAATCGGCGCTGACCGGCGAATCGCTCCCGGTGCAGCACAAGTCCGGCGATACAGTGTACTCGAGTTCGATCGTGAAGATGGGAGAGATCGAAGCGGTCGTATCGGCGACGGGAAAAAACACCTATTTTGGCAAAACTGCGGCGCTGGTGGAGGCGGCGCCGAGCAGGAGCCATTTCCAAAAAGCGGTCCTCAAGATTGGCAACTATCTCATCGTCATCGCGGTCGTACTGGTGGTTTTGATTCTGGGTGTTGCGGTCTGGCGCGGCGATCGTTTTACGACGACGCTGCAATTTGCACTCGTGCTCACAGTCGCGGCGATTCCCGTGGCCATGCCGACTGTGCTCTCGGTCACCATGGCCGTCGGTGCCCGCCGACTTGCACGCAAGCAGGCAATCGTAAGCCGGCTTGTGGCCATCGAAGAAATGGCGGGCGTGGATCTTCTCTGTTCGGACAAAACAGGTACGCTCACGCAAAACAAGCTGAGGCTCGGTGATGCTTTCACCGTTAAGGGAGTTTCAGCGGATGATGTTATCGTCGGAGGCGCGCTGGCCTCACGCGCGGAGAACCAGGACTCGATCGATCAGGCCGTGCTCGGCGGGTTGAAAGACAAGAGCGCGCTGAGCCGCTTCGAGGTGACGCATTTCTTGCCTTTCGATCCGGTCCACAAACGCACGGAGGCCGATGTGAAGGCCGCAGACGGCAAAGCGTTCAAAGTCACCAAGGGCGCGCCGCAAGTCATTCTCGCGCTGGCAGCCAATCGCAATTCAGTCGAGGCGAGCGTCGACAAGGCGGTTAATGATTTCGCGCAGCGCGGTTTTCGTTCACTCGGTGTCGCGCGGACGGACGCCAGCGGCGTCTGGCAGTTTCTCGGCGTTTTGCCGTTGTTCGATCCGCCGCGCGAAGATTCGGCGCAGACGATCAAAACGGCGGCACAAATGGGTGTCGAAGTGAAGATGGTGACCGGCGATCAGCTCGCAATCGGGAAGGAGATTGCAAAGCAGATTGGGCTGGGAGCGAACCTGATGGATGCGCGCGTGTTCGACGCAAAGGCGCACATCGAAGAACCAAAACTGGACGACACCATCGAACGCACCGATGGATTTGCCCAGGTTTTTCCCGAGCACAAATATCGTATTGTCGAAGCTCTTCAGCGCTGTGGTCACATCGTGGGCATGACCGGTGACGGCGTGAACGACGCGCCTGCGTTAAAGAAAGCGGACGCGGGCATTGCGGTTTCCGGCGCCACTGATGCCGCGCGGGCCGCGGCCGACATCGTGCTGCTCACGCCCGGTCTTTCCGTGATCATCGACGCGATCAAGGAAAGTCGGAAAATTTTCCAGAGAATGAACAGTTACGCGATGTATCGCATTGCCGAGACGATCCGCGTTCTGCTGTTCATGACGCTCTCTATTCTGGTCTTCAATTTCTATCCGGTCACCGCGGTCATGATCGTGCTGCTGGCACTGCTCAACGACGGAGCGATTCTTTCCATCGCCTACGACAAGGTCCGTTACTCGAACGAGCCGGAAGCCTGGAACATGCGTTTGGTGCTTGGAATTGCATCCATTCTGGGTGGGATTGGCGTGGTCTCAACTTTCGGTCTTTTTTATCTCGGGGAGAATGTTTTTCACCTGAGCCGGGACGTGATCCAGTCGTTCATGTACCTGAAGCTCTCGGTGGCGGGACACCTGACAATTTTCATCACCCGCACTCGCGGCCCATTCTGGTCGCACCGGCCTGCGCGTATTCTGCTTATTGCCGTTTTCGGCACACAAGCCATCGCCACCTTGATTGCCGTTTATGGAGTTTTCATGACGCCGATCGGTTGGGGATGGGCTCTTGCGGTCTGGGGTTACGCAGTCGCCTGGTTTCTGGTTAACGATCGAATTAAGCTAGCTGCCTACCGCACTCTAACTCCTGCGCTTGCAACGCCGCCAACACCAGTGTGACAATTGACGATCAACTGCATGATGAAAAGCCCGTTTGAACGTCCAATTGTGCGCCCGATTCGGGTTAGACGGATCTTGGTGACAACGGATTTTTCGCGACTGTCGCTCGCCGCGATTCCGTATGCACTTGCGGTGGCGCGGCATTTTGACGCGGAACTACATCTATTTCATGTCGTCGATACAACGCAGTTTTCATCCAAGTCGTTGCTGCTCCCGCTTATTTCGCCTGTGGAATTAAGCCGCCCGCTGTTGAACAGACTGCAAGCCATCGCGCTGAAATTTTCGCCAGATGGCGAGATTCATGTGATGAAGCCGAGGGAAGGACGCGCCTACAATGAGATATGCGTGCGCGCGCGAAAGCTACGCGCCGGTCTGATCGTGATCGCGACTCATGGAACTACTGGATTCCGGCACGTTTGGCTCGGTAGCACCGCGGAACGCGTAGTTCAACATTCACCTTGTCCGGTGCTTGTCGTGCGCAAACAACGCCGGCGATTCGAAGAAGGAAAAATTCGCCTGCGAAAGATTCTTGTGCCGCTCGATTTTTCCGACTGCTCGCAGGTAGCATTCGATTGCGGCGTGGAGCTGGCCGGCGAATTTCGCGCAGAATTGCTACTGGTTCATGTGATCGATCCGATTTCCTATCCGTTAGGCGATGAATACGGCGGCGTTCATTCGGCCCGGCTGATGGAGGAAACGCGCGCCTTTGCTCAAAGCGAGATGAAGAAGCTGGCCCGGAACGCGAAAGTGCAATGTTCCATTCGCATAACAGAAGGTTCGCCGGCCAGAGAGATTTGCCGTTTGGCGAAGCGAGATGTCGACCTGATTATTGCGCCGACCCACGGACGGACAGGCCTCGGCCATGTTCTCATCGGCAGCGTAGCCGAGCGCGTCGTGCGCCATGCAACTTGTCCGGTGCTCGTTATCCCGGCGCGCGCAAAGCTCAAAGCCGGTCCCGTCAGAGTTGCAAGGTGAGCAATAAATCATCCAGGAGCCATGACAAAGAACGATAAGCAGCCAATCGTGTACGGGACGGATTTCTCTGCCACGGCGGCCGAAGCGGACACTAAAACCAGAACTTGATTCCATGTATCAACCAGTGATCGTGAGAGCGCCAGCGGACCAGACGGAAATAAAGCTCCAGAAAATCTTGATGGAAAATTCCATCCAAATCATGTTAAGCGGATCGGATCGAGCGAAATGAGATTCCCAGCGAAGAAACAGTTTGGACGTCTCCTAAAGTGGTCTCGTGGTCGGGTTGTGCGTGGCGTTTATCGCGATTCAGTTCGTGCCGGTAAATCGCACGAATCCGCCGGTGCAAGGCGACTTTCGCGGTTCCCCCGAAGTGGTTTCTGTGTTGCGTCGCGCATGCTACGACTGTCATTCGAACGAGACCGTGTGGCCTTGGTATTCGCGCGTAGCGCCGGTGTCCTGGGTCATTGCCCATGACGTGAACGAGGGGCGGGCCGTGTTGAATTTTTCTACTTGGGACCAACTTAGCGCGGAGAAGCAAGCTGAGGCAATGAAGGAAAGTTGGGAGGAAGTCGCAGAAGGCAAGATGCCCACCTGGTACTACGTAGCACTCCACCCTGAAGCACGACTGTCCGCAGCCGATAAATCAGTACTCCGCGCGTGGTCAGGTTCTGCTGCTGGTGCGGGCGAGGCCGACAAAGACGACGATTAAATCCGCAGAAGCTGATTGGATCTACGGTAGTTTGGGAGGGCTGACGAGAGGCTCGGGCCCGGTCAGCGCTTTGAGGAAAGCGAGCAAATCTTTCTTTTCCGTGTCAGTTAAACCAAGCGGTTTAATTAGCGGATCAAGGTTCGAGTTGGGAATCCCTCCCTTGTTGTGCAATTCAATCACCGCCTCCAACGTCGGCGTCTGCCCGTCGTGCATGTACGGGTACGTATTCACGACGTTGCGTAGCCCCGGTGTTTTGAACTTGCCCCGGTCTTTAGCATCCTTCGTAACGGCTTCGCGGCCGATGTCCGGTTTCGCGGCGTTCATTCCAATCCCTAAGTTATGGAAACTCTGGTCCGAGAACACCGGCCCATTATGGCACGCAACGCAGGTTCCTTTGCCGTTGAAAATCTCCATTCCACGCTGTGCTTCAGCGCTCAGCGCTTTTTTGTCGCCTTGAAGGAACCGATCGTATGGGGAGGGTCCGGAAACGATCGTCCTCTCGAATGCAGCGATGGCTTTCGCGATCCCATCTGTGGTCACGTCGGAGTGGAAGACCTCTTGAAACTCACGCTTGTAGCCGGGAATCGCGTTGAGCTTGCGCACGACGTTCTCCAGCGTCTCGCCCATCTCCACTGGGTTATGGATAGGGCCGAGGGCCTGTTCTTCCAGAGAAGCGGCGCGTCCGTCCCAAAATTGATATTTCATGTAGCCAGAATTGACGATAGTTCCCGAATTGCGCATTCCGACACGTCCTGCCAACTCCTGTGTCTGTCGCGTCATGTCCAGCCCATCCCGTCTTAGGATCGTGGCACGTCGCGCAACTAATCTCGTTGTCAGCCGAGAGGCGACCATCAAAGTAAAGCTGCCGCCCGAGTTTAATTTTTGCATCGCTCTGTGGGTTGTCCGCCGGGATCGGCATCGGCGGGAGCGGTCCACCAGCCGCGGGCGATGATTGCGCCGAAACTTCGAGCAGTGCAAGGCTACTGGAAAGACCCACCACGGTCACCGCGACGCACGTGACGGTCCATCGCGAACATGCGCTCAAAAAAACCTGACGGTTCATTGAAGTGAAAGACGAAACAAACAAACATCGGTCTCCGCTGATTGCAACATCACGCAAAACGTTTGAGCTGGTGCAGTTGCTCCTTCGTTTTTCCCGAACCACGAGCTTTGAGATTGCCAGACATCGCTACAATCTGTTTGGTTGACAGACCCAAAAGTGATTCGGTCATGAAACAAATCGGATGATGTTTTGCTGCCGGCTAACCATTCTCGAACGGAAGAAGAACACTAACCTGTGAAAAAGAAGAATGGATCACCGATTATTTGCGGAACGGATTTTTCCGCCACGGCGGCCGAAGCGGTGGACATCGCCGCGGCGATGGCGAGACAGCTCGGCATCGAGCTTATTCTCACTCACGTTGATGAATTTTACGGACTGGCACCAGTCGATCCGAAATTGTTTGAGGCGGCGCTGTCTGAAAAACGCACTGCACTCGATGATGAGGCGAACCGACTGTGCAGCTTGGGAACTCGCGTCAAAGAGAAACTCCTTTCCGGTTCCGCGTTCGATCAACTGGTGACTGCTGCGACGGACGCCAAGAGTCGACTTATCGTCGTCGGCGCGGTAGGACACGGTCTCGCACGAAGGTTGCTCGTGGGTAGTGTAGCCGAGCGTACCGCGGAGCGTTCGCTGATTCCAACGTTAGTTGTGCGTCCGGGCGGAAGGCTGGCTTCCTGGATTCGAGGCGAGCATGGATTAAAGATTCTTGTGGGGTACGATTTTTCCGCGGCAAGCGATGCTGCTTTGGGTTGGGTGAACGGGCTTGGGGAGATCGGGACATTCCAAGCCACCGTTCTTTACAGCAACTGGCCTCCGGATGAGGCACGCCGATTGGGATACGAAGGACCGCTTCCACTGGTAACTAACCCGGCTGAAGTTCAAAAGAAGCTGGAGCGCGATCTTAAGGAACGCGTTATAAAACTTCTGCCGAAACAAGAAGTTATTGTGGTGGTTGAACCCGGCTGGGGCACCCCGGAAGGATACTTATTCGAAATGGCCAGCCGACAAAAAGTCGATCTGATCGTCGTCGGGACTCACCAGCGGCGTGGTCTGGGTCGAGTACTGCTGGGATCGGTTTCGCGCGCTGTTCTGCATCATGCAAGGGTGGCAGTTGCCGTAATCCCTCCCGCGGAAACTGCTGTGCGAGAACAAAGAAAATGAGAACGAAATTGTCCAACCAAAACCGTCGTGCTCGCATCAAACCGCGCCGCATATTGGAGCCCGTGGACTGGCCGAAAGCGAATGGGCCCAGCCGTGTTGCGCTTCAAACACGAGGGTAGATCGTCCCGTTAACAAGCGATTGCCAGCTGGAGAGTATGAAGACGGGGGATAACACTTCCTGGCATGAACTCTCCGTTGGGGAGGTTGCTGAACTGTTGGAGACCGATTTGGCAAGCGGTCTCTCCGCAGTTGAAGTCGAATCGAGACTAAAGCAGTACGGTCCCAACAAAGTAACTGAGAAGTCCGGAACACCGGCGTGGAAACGATTTCTTTTGCAGTTCCATCAGCCGCTCATTTATATTTTGCTCGCCGCCAGCGGCCTCACGCTTGCTCTGGGTGAGTTTGTAGATGGTTCGGTAATTTTTGGCGTCGTTTTGATCCTCGGGGTTATCGGGTACATCCAGGAAACCAAAGCCGAAGGCGCAATTCGGGCACTAACGAAAATGCTTCTCTCGGAAGCAACAGTGCGCCGCGACCGGCGCAAGCAACGAGTTCCATCCATTGAATTGGTTCCGGGCGATGTGGTTTTACTTCAATCGGGCGATCGCGTGTCGGCTGATCTGCGCCTCGTTCGGGTGCGAAGTCTCGAGATCGATGAATCGACGTTGACGGGCGAGTCGCTGCCAGCGCACAAACATGTCGACCCTCTCGTCCTCGAAACCGCACTGGCCGATCGCACGAACCTCGCCTTTGCAGGGACACTGGTAACCCGGGGCGAGGCGGAGGGAGTCGTTTGGGCCACGGGCGACCAAACTGAAACCGGCAGGATTGCGCGCCTGATTTCCGAAGCTGTCAATTTATCCACACCGCTTACACGCAGGGTTTCACAATTCAGCCGGATCTTGCTGTGGTTAATTCTGGGGTTTGCTGCGTTCGCATTCGCAGTCGGCGTGTGGCGTGGCGAAAAGATCGTCGAGATGTTCGTGGCTGCCGTGGCATTGGCAGTCGGTGCGATTCCGGAGGGATTGCCTGCCGCCGTAACCATTACACTTGCCATCGGCGTTGCGCGTATGGCGCGTCGCCGCGCGATCATTCGCAGATTGCCAGCTGTGGAAACGCTCGGCAGCACGACTGTCATTTGTTCGGACAAAACGGGAACGCTCACCGAAAACCAGATGACGGTGAAGCAAATTTTTGCCGGCGGTCGATTCTATGAAGTCACTGGAACCGGTTACGACGCCAGCGGGGTAATTCGAGCAGATGGCAAGCCTGTTGTTATGGAAAAACATCCGGCGTTGCTAGCGTGTCTTCGTGCCGGGCTGCTTTGCAACGACTCCGCACTCATCCGCGACGATGGAAAAATTCGCGTGGAAGGCGATCCAACAGAAGCGGCGTTAATTGTTGCGGCTGAGAAGGCAGGGCTCGCGCATGCCGATGCCCGTCGGGAGTTCGACCGGCTCGACGCGATCCCATTCGAATCCGAGCATCAATTCATGGCAACTCTCCATCGCGGCAAGGGGGGCGACATCATTAGCAAGAAAGGCGCGGTTGAACGTGTAGTTGGACGCTGTTCGACAATGGCCGATAACCATGGCAGCGACGTGGAAATTGAGCCCGGCAAAATTCTCGCTGCCGCAGACCGGATGGCGGCAAATGGTCTTCGAGTTTTGGCGTTCGCACAAAGGAAGGGCACGACCGCACAGCGCGAACTCGAACCTCATCACGTCGAGCGCGATCTGACTTTTCTTGGTCTTCAAGGAATGATGGATCCGCCGCGGCCCGAAGCGATCGCCGCGGTGCGGCGCTGTCAGAACGCCGGCATTGTGGTCAAGATGATTACCGGCGACCACCTGCTCACCGCGCGAACGATCGCCCAGCAAATCGGACTCCGTGGCGGGTCCAATGTCGACATGCCGAATGCAATCACTGGTCGCGAACTGGAACGAGCCAGCGACGAAGAGTTGCGCACCGTCGTGCAGGACTCGGCAGTTTTTGCTCGAGTGACTCCCGAACAAAAACTGCGTCTGGTTAAAGCACTCCAAAGTCGTGGGCAAATCGTGGCGATGACTGGCGACGGCGTGAACGATGCGCCGGCCTTGAAGCAAGCCGACATCGGGATCGCCATGGGCATCTCCGGCACGGACGTGGCCAAAAACGCCGCCGACATGATCCTGACCGACGATAACTTCGCTTCCATTGAGGCGGCTGTGGAAGAAGGCCGCGGCATCTTCGACAACCTCAAAAAATTCATCGTCTGGACGCTCCCCACAAACGTTGGCGAATCGTGTGTGTTGCTCGCGGCCATTCTTTTGGGCACCGCCCTGCCGATGCTTCCGGTGCAGTTGCTTTGGATCAATATGACGGCCGTCACTTTGCTCGGCACCATGCTCGTGTTCGAACCCAAGGAAGCTCGATTTGATGGACCGTCCTCCCCGCCATCCAAATGAACCAATTCTCACATTTCCTCTTTTCATGCGCACCGGATTCGTATCGCTCTTGATGCTTGCCGGCGGATTCGCGTTGTTTCTTTGGGAATTGCAACGTGAAAGCGCATCGTTAGCTGAAGCCCGCACTGCTGTCGTTAACGCGATTGTCATGGTGGAGGCTTTCTACTTGCTGAACTGCCGCTCACTTACCCGGTCGATTTTTGCATTGGGTATTTTTTCGAATCTTTGGGTGCTTCTCGGCATCGGCTTAATCATCGCGGTTCAGCTTCTCTTCACCTACGCACCTGTTATGAATGGACTGTTCCATTCCGCGCCCATAACTGGGGACTCCTGGCTGCGTATTGTCGCCGTGGGAGCCATTGTCTTCGCTGCTGTTGAATTGGAGAAATGGATCCGCTTCGGCCGCCAGGCGACCATCAGACAGACATGAATCTACGGATGGCGAGGTCGCAACCGGAACACGGCTCACCGCTCTGGCGCAGGGTAATCGTGTTTCTCGCAGGGGGGTCATTGGTTGCGATCGGTTTGGCAATGCTGATTCTTCCCGGCCCGGCGATTATCTTTATACCCCTTGGTCTAGCCATTTTGGCAACCGAATTTCGATGGGCCAGAAGGTGGCTGGCAACAGCTCGCCAATTCATACGCGGTTGGTCTAAACGTATCAGATTGAAACGGCGAGATGGATCATGAACTCAGCAACCAAGCGGACTAATATTTCTGCCGAGGCCGTCGTGTCGGAGCATCGTCCGATACTCAGCGCGATGCTCGCGCCGAAGGCGGTTGCATTGATTGGCGCGAGCGAAAAACCGGACAGCGTGGGACGTGCATTGCTGGAAAATCTGCAATCGTTTCGCGACTGCGTTTTTCCAATTAATCCAAGTCACGCGACGCTCCTCGGGCAGAAGGCGTTTCCGACAATCCGCGATACGCCACGGGAAGTCGATCTCGCTGTGATTGCTACGCCTGCCGCAACAGTTCCCGGAGTCGTCGCAGAATGTGCGGCTGCGGGTGTCAAAGGTGCAGTCATTATCTCAGCTGGATTCAAGGAGTGTGGACCGGCTGGCGCGGAGCTGGAAAAGCAGATTCTCGACCGGCGCGGAAAGATGCGGATCATCGGGCCAAATTGCGTAGGCGTGATGCTGCCACACATCGGCTTGAACGCCACGTTCGCAAAGCCCTTGGCGTTGCCCGGCAATATTGGATTCATCAGTCAAAGCGGCGCTCTTTGCACGGCGATTCTCGATTGGAGCCGGTCGATCCAACTCGGGTTCAGCGCCTTCATTTCCATCGGCTCCATGGCCGATGTGAATTGGGGCGATTTGATCGATTACCTCGGCGACGATCCACACACGCGCAGCATCCTGCTTTACATGGAATCGGTCGGCGACGCCCGTTCCTTTCTTTCTGCTGCGCGGGAAGTCGCGCTCAATAAACCGATCATTGTCATCAAGGTCGGCCGTTCCGGAGCCGCGGCGAAAGCCGCCGCGTCGCATACCGGCGCTCTCACCGGCAGCGACGACGTGCTCGATGCTGCATTTCGGCGCGTCGGGGTTTTGCGCGTGGACACCATCGAAGAATTGTTTGGTCTTGCGGAGTTGCTCGGTAAACAACCGCGCCCGGCAGGACCGCGTCTGGCAATTGTGACCAATGGCGGCGGCCCGGGTGTTCTGGCAACCGACGCGCTGATCGAGTGCGGAGGGAAACTCGCGGAGTTATCCGGCAACACTTTCGATGAATTAAATAAGCTTTTGCCGCCGCACTGGAGCCGCGGCAATCCGGTTGATATTCTTGGCGACGCCAACCCGGAGATGTACGCGAAAGCGGTTGAGATCGTCGCGCGCGATGAAAGCAATGACGGACTGCTCGTTATTCTTTCTCCGCAATCGGTGACCGAACCGACGCAAACCGCCGAGCGATTGCGCGCGTTTGCAAAGCTGAAAGTTAAGCCAGTTCTGGCGAGTTGGCTCGGCGGAGTCGGCGTGCGTCCGGGTAAGGAGATCCTGGATCGCGCAGGCATTCCCGACGTTTGAATATCCGGACGCGGCCGCGCGCGCGTTCTGCGCCATGTGGCGCTATTCCCATAATCTCGATGCGCTTTATGAAACGCCTGCGCTGACTGCGACCACTGGGATTCACAGATCACACGCCGAAAAGATCATCAAACGCGCAAGAAAAGCGCAGCGCACGCTGCTGACCGAAATAGAATCGAAGCAACTCCTGGCAGCCTACGGAATTCCAACCGTAGAAACGAAAATCGCGAGGAACGAAGAGCAAGCAGTCGAGATTGCGAAAAAAATCGGCGGCCCGGTTGTGCTCAAGCTTCATTCTGAGACCATCACCCACAAAAGTGACGTTGGAGGAGTTAGGCTGAATCTGCGCGGCGCGGTTGCTGTTCGCCGTGCTTATCGCGAGATTCAAAAATCTGTAGCGGCGGTCTCCGACCGCCGAGACGAATTACCCCCGAGTGGCCGGATAAACGGCGGTCAGAGACCGCCGCTACAGAAAACATTTCTCGGCGTAACGGTGCAGCCGATGATCCCGCAGTCACGGGATGGCTACGAGCTCATACTTGGCAGCAGCATCGATCCGCAATTTGGCCCGGTGCTCCTGTTCGGCACTGGTGGATATTTTGTCGAAGTGTTCAAGGATCGGGCGCTCGGCCTTCCGCCACTGAATCCCACACTGGCGCGCCGTTTGATGGAGCGAACACAGATTTATGGTGCACTCAATTGTAGGGCGAGCGTCCCCGCTTGCGAAATCGCTGGAGGGCGCAACCGAGACGGTCGCGCTACTTTGGGTTTTCGCGGTCGCACACCGATTGACGTGACTGCTTTGGAAGAATTGCTGGTACGCTTCAGCCAGTTGGTCATCGAACAAAGATGGATCAAAGAGATCGATATTAATCCTCTTGTCGTTTCGTCAAAACACATCATCGCGCTTGATGCCCGCGTGCTCTTGCACGATCCACAAACACGCGAAGCCGATCTGCCGCGGTCGCCAATCCGGCCGTACCCGGCCGAGTACGTGACGACGCAAAAAATCGCTGGCATCAAAGTGACCGTTCGCCCAATCCGGCCTGAGGACGAGCCGCTCATGGTAAAGTTCCACAAAACACTTTCCGATCGCAGTGTGTATCTGCGCTATTTTGGATTTGTCAGTCTCGAGAAACGGATCATGCATGAACGCCTGCGCCGGGTCTGTTTCATCGACTACGATCGGGAGATGGCACTGGTCGTCGATCGCACGAACCGCGATGGCACGCACCAGATTCTCGGTGTGGGACGTTTGATCAAAGAACACGAAACAGACGAAGCGGAGTTTGCCGTCCTGGTCAGCGACGCATGGCAAGGGAAAGGTTTTGGTTCGGAACTTTTGAAGCTGCTGGTGCAAATCGGACGCAAGGAAGGTTTGCACCGGATCATCGGCCACATTTCTCCAGAGAACACGACGATGAAAACTGTGAGCGAACAGGTTGGCTTCAAACTGCGTTTCGACCGCAAGGCCGAACGAATGGCTCGCTCAGATCGCGCTCTAGGCGTCGCTCCCGCGGATGGTTTCCGTCAGTTCACCGAAACGGAACACGCGTCTATTTTCAGAGTGCGGACGCCTGGCGAACGTCGACGATGCCCCAGAGCATGGCCCTGTCCTCCGCGGCATGGTTGGTTTCCGTCACGGATTCAGGTTGGTGGAAGCTACGCAACACTACCGTTGCTTGGGGTGCAGCAGCACGCTGCACCGCGGCGAGTAATCGGCGCGCATATGCTGCGTTCGTTCCATCCAGAATATTTGAAAGTGAAAATCCCGTAAAACTCCCAGGCGGCTGGCGTTCGAGAAAATCGGTCGCGTCAGCGCAACGCACTTCGATCTGCCGGAGTGCGGGACCATCGGCGGGACGGCGCAGTTCTCCGACAAGCAGGGCATGTGCATACGGATTTCTGCGATTGGGATGCAGCGCGAAACAGCGCTCCATTCGGCTGCGCAACACAGTTCCAAAATTCGGCGGCAGCCCGTTAAGAAATGCGGCGCAGTAAGCCGCGCGAAGAACGGCGCGTGAGAACAGAAAAGAAAAGGCGGCACGAAACCGGCGGGTGTCCAAATGACGCCGCCAATAGAGGATCTGTTGTTTCGGATCGTCCAAATCGAGGAAGGCTTCCACGGTCCGTCTGTTCCATCCTACAAGAGGCGCGAGGGTTCGGGCGAAGGCAAGCATGCGTTCGGCGCTGCCAGACTGAATCGTAGACCCGCCGAGGCGCTGTTGAACGTAGGCAACCTGAACGGGATTAATGTCGACAGCCACTACAGTGTGATGAGCGGCGAGTGTGATGGCGGTGCAGCCAGCAGAGGCGATGCAAAAGATGCGTCCGCCAGGCTGAAACGCACAAAGCTCAATTGCGGTGTCCTCATACATGCGCCCGAACAGTAGTTTGCGTGGACCGGGGGCTGCGCGGAATCGGCCATTCTTCCAGGCGGTCGCGGCTGCGATAGAACTCATTTCCACGCGGGAAAACTGGCAGAAACCCAAACGAGCACGAGAAAAGCGAAATTCTTCACCACCATTCCAGCCGGGTCGTCAATTAACCGACGCGCCCATATCAGTCCGCAAAGATTAAGGGTTACGAGCAGTGCGGTCTGCGCGAGAGCGCAAACGATAGGAGCAATTCCCGTCAGGACCCAGACGCCAACTGCCGTCTCGACCGCTCCGAGCAACTTAAGCAGCTTCGGCGCAATACGCGCTCCGTAGAATGGCATCGACTCAACCACGCGGACCTGGCGCGGCTGCCCATTTAGGAGCTTGCACCATAAACCCTCATAAAACCATACGGCCGCTACCGCCACATGGATCAGCCATAACGGGGGAAGAAGCGCTGTGATCATTGGTTGCTCTATGAAATTTGAGCGCGTGACGAGATGTTGCTTCGCATCGCGGACAAAATGTAACGGTGAAACGAGTGGCAGACGGCGGCTTCAAGGCGGCCGAACAGCCAGCGAGGACGATTCGGACTTGCGTAGTGAGTTGCCAGCGCGACTCGGGTGCAATCCTGCGACAGTACGCGCAATGTGTAATCGCCTCCGAGCAGCCTTATCCCGCGCAAGGCCAGATTTTGTTCGACAATCTCGAACGCATAATTGCTGCCCTCGAACTATGCGAGTCACTCGTTTGACCAAGTGTCCGCCCACATATCGACATTTTACGTCGCTTCCAACTTGCAGACTTGCAACCCTGGGTCCCGATCGGAGTTGGAAGGAAACGGCGCAAAAGAAATGGCCGGTCTTCTGCAATCTCCTCATAAAACATCAATGCGTCCCACACTGCATCGGCCGCTGCGAAGAAATCCTGGCAGGTTGTAACTGAAGCGGCGTATTCCTGACGGCGAGGAGAGTTGAGTTCCACTGCTGGGCTCAATTCCCAGCATTTTTCCTGCTGCAGCGAGTATTGTTGCATACCTTGCCTAAAGATCAGTTTCGCAGTTTTCTAACTCCGCTGTAAAGCGCAGGTTGGAGATTGAGAGTTTGAGGTAATGAAAATAGCCGTCTTTAGCGCAAAGAAATACGACCGCGAATTTCTCGCGCGGCGAATGGTTCGACGTCACGAATTGCGTTTTTTCGAGCCGCATTTGAATGAGGAAACTGTGGGCCTCGCCGCGGGATTCGAAGCCGTGTGTGTGTTTGTCAACGATCAGGTGAATGCCGCGGTGATTGGAAAGCTGCATTCGTTAGGCGTGCGGCTGATCGCGTTGCGTTGCGCCGGTTACAACAATGTCGATCTCGCCGCCGCGACAAAGCACGGGCTCACCGTGGTCCGCGTGCCGGCGTACTCGCCTTACGCCGTGGCCGAGCACACCCTTGCTCTGATGCTGGCGCTAAACCGGAAGTTGCATCGCGTCTACAACCGCGTGCGCGAAGGCAATTTTGCCCTCGACGGATTGCTCGGCTTCGACATGCACGGCAAAACAGTCGGCGTAATCGGCACAGGACAGATCGGGACTGTGGTGGCGCAAATTCTCACTGGATTCGGTTGCCCGACTCTGGCGTTCGATCCAGTTCCCAGTGCGACCTGTCGAGCTCTGGGTGTGCGGTACGTCGAGCTGGATCAGTTATTCGCGGAATCCGACATCATCACCCTGCATTGTCCACTCACGCCCGAAAACAAATACATGATTAATGATGCTGCCATCGCCCGGATGAAGAACGGCGTGATGCTGATCAACACCAGTCGCGGCGCATTACTGGATACGCTTTCGATTATCGAGGCGTTGAAGAGCGGCAAGATCGGTCATCTTGGCCTCGATGTGTACGAGGAAGAAGAACAAATCTTCTTCGAAGATCGCTCGGGGTTGATTCTTAGCGACGACGTATTCGCGCGGCTGCTCACTTTTCCAAATGTGATCATTACCGGCCACCAGGCTTTCTTTACCCGAGAAGCATTGGTGAACATCGCTGCTACAACCATCGACAACATCACCAGATTCGAAAACAATCAGCCGCTGGAAAAACTGGCCGGCTAGTTCCTATGTGGCCGAAGAAGGCGCAGGCCATTAAGGATGACGAGCACCGTGCTGCCTTCGTGGCCGATGACTCCGGTGGTGAGATTGATTTTCTCTGCCAAAGCGGAAACGATCAGAAACAAAATTACGCCAAGCGAGATGACGATGTTCTGGCGAATAATCGACCGCGCACGCCGGCTAAGCACAAACGCCTCTTCGACATTCTCGATCTTGTCGTGCATCAGAACGACATCGGCCTGCTCCAGCGCGGCATCGGACCCGCGAGCGCCCATGCCGAGCGATACATCCGCGGCGGTCAGGCTGGGCGCATCGTTGATGCCGTCACCAACCATCGCGACTTTTTTCCCTGATGCGCGCCAATCGTGAATGCACTTCAGCTTGGCCTGCGGGCTCAGCTCGGCGCGCACATCCGTAATGCCGACTTGTTCGGCGATCATCGCGGCCGGCCCCACCCGATCGCCAGTCAGCAATGTGACGGGTAAGCCGGAGCGTTTGAGAAAATCAACGACACGCTTTGCAGCTGGGCGGATCTCATCGCGCAAATAAATCACTCCAAGCGCGTGATCGGTTGCGATCCAGACTTCCGCATCATTGGTTGTCTCAACTGCCGGCAGCACGATGCCGCGGTCATGCAGCAACCGCCTGCTCCCGACCAAGATTCGATCACCGTTTACGGACCCTCCATTCCCAGACCGGGAACGTTTAGGAAATCTGTTACCGGACTCGCTGGCATTCTGCGTTTTTCCCCCTCTGCTGCAATCGCGCGCGCCAGAGGATGGGTAGAAAAATTCGCTACTGACGCGGCGAGTTGAAGAACTCCTTCTTCGCATTGGGAATCCAGTGATGCGATTCTCGCGACGACCAACGCGCCTTTGGTCAGTGTCCCCGTTTTGTCGAACGCGAACTGCGTCGCGCCGGCGAGATTTTCAACGGCGACACCACCGCGGAACAGAATTCCGCGGCGAGCGGCAGCCGCTATGGCGACCAGGATCGCTGATGGAATCGACAAGACGAGCGCGCACGGCGAGGACACCACGAGCACCGTCATTGCCCGATAGAACGCATCTGCAACCGGACGATGCGTCACGAGCAGGACCACAAACACAACCGCGGCCAGCGAAAGCGCGACCCACGTGTAATACCGGCTAAACGTGTCCGTGAAACGTTGCGCCGGCGCTTTCTGTTGCTGCGCCAGTTCGATCAACCCCAGAATACGGCTAAGCGCGCTCTCTCCCAGGCGCTGCGTCGCGCGGATGACCGATTGGCCATCGAGATTCAGCGTGCCACCGCTCACGGCGTCGCCGATTTGCTTTGTCACCGGAATTCCCTCGCCAGTCAACGCCGATTCATCCGCGGATGTTGCGCCTTCAATCATCACACCGTCGACGGGAAAAAGTTCACCGGGTTTGACCAGCAACTCGTCCCCGATCTGGACCTCTTCAATCGGAATTTCTATCCAGCCCCGAAAGCTTTCGGGGTTTTCACGTCGCAATGCATGTTTCGGCGCGACTTTGAGCAACGACTCGATGGATTTGCGTGTGCGATAATTTGCGAACTGTTCCAGCCCGTTGCTTAACGAAAACAAAAAGAGGAGCGTTGCGCCTTCGGTCCAGCCCTTAACGCAAAGGGCGCCGATGGCAACGGCGACCATAAGAAATTGAATGTCGATCTTGCCACGCTTGAGCGCATGCCAGACATCTTGAGTCGCGAACCAGCCGCCGCTGAGATAGGCCAGACGCGAAAAAAAGCGCGACGAACTCGCCCCGTATTCCGGCGCGGCTGAGAAGAAACCCGGCCAGTGCGCTCAATCCACAAATCGCCGCCAGCAACAACATCACGCGGTAGTCGCGTCGCACCGGCCGCGGAAACGGGCGGTTCCGCCACGTCGGTAACGGAATTCGTTTCCAAATTACCGGTGGTTCGGCGGACGGATGTGCACGATGAAATTCGGTTGTGTAATCGCCGATCTTGTGGAGGTGGATCGTCGGCGAGTTGTCGTCAGACGTGATCGACACATCCCATTCTCCCGTGAGCGCGGCCCGCACGTCGGCCGCGATCCGGTTCAGTGTCTCTTGCGACGGCGGTTCGTAGAAGCCTACTGAGACGCTGTGCTCGTTCAGATCTAACCGCACCTGCTTTACATCCGGGTGCGCTTCAATCAACCGGACTACTTGCGAGCGCGTGCCAGCTTTGGCGTCTGGAACAATCTCGTTTGTCACTCCGTAATCATGCTCATGCGGCGTCGCTGCTCTGAGCACTGGTTGCGATTCTTTGCGCATTTCTTGCAGCTCCCGGAAACAACGGTCGCGAGGAAAAAAAGCCCGCGCTTCAATCGCGGCAAATACTTCCAGTCAGCTTTTTGCTGCAGCCCTGAGCGGCGAAACAGAGATGGGTAACAGTTCTGTTACCTTTTTTCCGGCCCGGATTGCCTTCGTGCAGGGTGTCTGTTGAACATTCTGCTTGCTTTGCTCACAAGCGCCTGCACAAGATCCCGGCCACTGAAACTGCAAAGCGCCAACTGCGTTTCAGTGGAAACACACCTCGAATGCTGGCGCGTAGAAAAACAAACAGGCGTATGAAAATAACAAATGCGGCACGGTTGATTTTTTGGATGACAGCTCTTTTCGCGGTTGGGGTTTTGATGCGAGCTGAATCCGCCCAAAAACGGGCAAGTATGCCCGCCAATAAAAGCGCATCTTTCCTGCGCATCGTCGACCAAAACGGCCGGCCGGCGGTAAGCGGCGCACCATCTGCAACCAGTCAGATTGTCGATGTCACAGTCGGGCCTGATTTCGCTTTCCATCCGGATTCCGTCAACGTCTCAGTAGGCGACACCGTGAGATGGACGTGGGCAGGCAGTGGACACAGTGTCACGAGTGGTCCTCATTGTGCTGCTGATTCGCAGTTTTGTTCGCCTAACGACATGAACTGCCCTTCCGGGGTGCTTTCCAATTCAGGCACTGTTTATCAGCACATATTCACTACACCTGGAAGTTATTCCTACATTTGCTTCGCACACTGCGCTCTCGGCATGACCGGTGTCGTCAATGTTTCGGGTGGTTGCACGCCTTCGGGCTGGTCTGCCGGTCCGGACATGCCCAGTGTGGGCGTCCGTCTCGTCGGCGTTTATTTCCAGCCTAATGGCAAATTTTACGAAATGGGTGGCCGCTCTTCCGATGTCGGCGGCAGCGATTTTACGCATCCATTTGAATACGATCCGGACAGCAACGGTTGGACTACCAAGTCGGCGACCTATCCTGACAACGAAGTGAACAACATGGCTTGCGGCGTGCTCACCGATGCCGGCACGCCATACATTTACTGTGTGGGTGGTTCAGCAGCCGGGGCGACGACCGCCACCGATCGTGTATTCCGATACAACCCGGTAACAGACATCCTTACTCCCGTTGCTGCTCCCTGGCCTGGCGCGTTAGGGGGAACCACTCTGCCTGGCGGCTTCTCCGTGTTCAACAACAAGCTCTACGTCCTCGGTGGATTCACCATTAACCCCGCAGCTGCGGTGAACACGATCTGGGAGTTTACTCCCGGCACGAATGCATGGGCGCAAAAAAGCGCTGTGTTGCCTGCCGCCCGCGCCTACATACCGACCACCACGATCGGCAGCTTCATCTACACCGGCGGTGGGTCCGATGTCCAGGGTGGGCTGCTCGTCGATGCCACCGATTCTTTCAGGTATGATCCGACAGCGGATTCGAGCACGACAATCGCATCCATACCCCGAGCGACCGGCGAAACCCGCGCGCTCAATTTCAATGGGCAGATGTTGGTGATGGGCGGCGGAAGGACTGCACCCAATCCATCAAACGAAGTCAACATTTACGACCCAGGTACTAACGCCTGGACAACAGGTTCTCCGGTGCCTGCGTTCGCGATCGCGCGGCGAAATTTCGCAACCGACACAGACGGCACCACCAGAATCTGGTTAGCGGGCGGATATGACGCCACCGGTGTCCCAGTGGCCTCGATGGAAAAATTCTGCAACGCGGGACCGACTCCGACTCCAACTCCAACTCCGACAGCAACCGCAACAGCCACGGCTACACCGACAGCTACCGGCACACCGACGGCCACACCTAGCGCAACTGCGACGGCCACAGCTACGGCGACTGGAAGTCCGACAGCTACGCCGACGGTGACACCAACACCAACGCCGTGCGAGGGAAGATGTACTCCGACGCCGCGGCCTCGTCCTACACCCGCGCCTCGTCCATAGAACCTGCAGCCGCTTCGCTGCCTGCCACGCCGAAGCTCCGCGAAGGCGGGCGCGAAGCGCTTTGGCAGGCTTAAAGATCGTCGTCACGCGTCTCGCAGATACGCGGGTGCAGCCGACGTTTCTACGGCCCGACTCCCGGGCACCTCGATGCGGCAAGCCGCGTAAAATGCCAGTTTGGATCGATGCATCGAATTAAAAAGAGAGCCGAGGTTGCCTGTGCGTCCGATTCTCTTTTGCAAGCAAACGCTTATGCACAAGGGAATTCTGAAGCCGTGCGCGCTCTTGAATGTGGCGCTGGTTTGCGTGCAAGCGGGCGTGGTTTCGGTCGCAGCGCAGCAACCGCAGCAGACGCGCGCGGGAATTATCACCACGTTCGCGCCAGTCGTCGAGAAGGTCGCACCGAGTGTGGTCACGGTATTCACGACTGAGACAGTGTCGCGTGGGATATCGGCATCTCCTTTTTCAGACGATATACTGCGCCAGTTTTTTGGCGGAAGAGCTCCGCAGAGACAGGGCAAACAGACACTGCAAGGTCTCGGCTCGGGTGTGATTGTCAGCCCGGACGGATACATCCTTACAGCCAATCACGTCGTCGCGGGCGCACAGGAAATCATGGTCGGGCTGGGCAATGACCTTCGCAAATTCAAGGCAAAAAAAGTGGGCACCGATCCAGGGACCGATGTCGCGCTATTGAAAATCGACGAGAAAAACCTGCCCACGATTACGTTTGCCGATAGTGATAAGGCGCGGGCAGGGGACATTGTGCTGGCGATCGGGAACCCGTTCGGCCTTCGGCAAACGGTGACCATGGGAATAATCAGCGCGGTTGGCCGCGGCGGCATGGGCATTGTCGATTATGAGAATTTTATTCAGACTGACGCTGCCATAAACATGGGCAATTCTGGCGGCGCGCTGGTCGATACCGAGGGCCGGCTGCTCGGCATTAATTCTGCCATTTTCACTCGCAACGGCGGAAATCAGGGAGTCGGCTTTGCGATTCCGTCGAACCTCGCGCGCGAAGTTATGCAAAGTCTCCGTGAAAACGGTCGCGTTGTTCGAGGGTACATCGGCGCGACAGTGCAACCCCTCACGCCCGAATTGGCGGACGCGATGAAGCTCAAGGGACAACAGACCGGCGCGCTCGTAAGTGGAGTCGAACCAAATGATCCGGCGGCACAGGCAGGAATCAAAAGCGGTGACTTAATTACGACGGTCAACGGCAAGAAGATCAGTGACGCGCGCGAGTTGCGTTTGATGATCGGTTCGATGCCGCCCGGAACAAAAGCGCAGATCACTGTGAACCGCGATGGTCAGACCAAAACGTTCGACGTTCAGCTTGCAGAAATGCCTGCCAACGCTGCTGAGAGGAATGCGGAAAGCTCGCCAGAGGAAATCGCTCCGCCTGAGAAAACGACTGTTTTCGGCGGCGTCGGGGTAACGAACATTACCGAGGACATCCGCACCGCGCTGGATCTTCCGCGGGACGTTCAGGGGGCGGTGATCGCCGACATTGATGCGGATTCGCCGGCGGCGAAAGCCGGGCTGCGCGAAGGCGATATAATCCAGGAGGTTAACAAGCAGCCGATCAAAAGTGCGAGAGACCTGGTTGCAATTAGCAAAAGACTGAAGCCGAACGAAAAAGTTTTGATGCGCGTCTACAGCCACGGTCGCAGCGGTTACGTCGCGCTGGAACCGAAATAGGCGCTCGCCCATCAAAATGCTGTAGTGTCCGCTGTCCTCAGCGGAAATCTCATTTGCGCTTGCGAAACCACTGCGCTGAGGACAGCGCACGCTACAACACATTTAAATATCCAAAATCACTCTCGCCTTCCAGCCGCCGTCGGTTTTCTCGACAGAAAAATCGTGAAGCGTGACTGCCTTAACGTCTGCGCGCTGATGATGCCGCTGCGCATCCAGTCGTTCTCCCGCGACGGTCGCTTTCAAAACATATTTTTCGTCCGTCTCGGTCGATCTGGATGTCACGGACGCGCAACAGAAGACGCTCGGCATCTTTGATGTAAATCAGCTCCTGCAAGAAATCGAAAAGCAACATGTCGACCTTGTCGTTGGACAACTCGATCTTGCGTGTCTCATGCGGCGCGATGGCGTCGAGATTCTCGATCATCACGTTCACAGTCGCGTCTGCCAGCAACCTTGAATAATTCAGGCAGATCGCGACCTGTCGCTTCAAACGCGATGTCGGCGGTACCGATTTCTTCAAGATATTCGTAGGGCATCTCAACAATTGTCATCCTGAGCGGATCCCGCGGACGCGGGAGAAGTCGAAGGATCCCGCGGAACTACTGAATGTAACGCATCGGGTTCCTTGACTTCGCTCGGAATGACGTACGGCTAAACTTCGCAATTCTTGAGTGTACTCACGAGCGCTTCTCTTTTCGCAGCGATGTTCCTTCCGATAAATACCACTTCGGTGCGATCGAATTCAAACGGCTCCAGTTCCCAGCGCCCGGCCACGAAATTGAAAAGTTGCGCGCCATCATTGAAGCGGATGAAACCTTTCGCGCGAATCACATTTACAGGCAGGCTGTCTACGAATCGTTCGAAGCAATCTCGAGAGAAAATTTTCTCGGAAGCGAATGCAAAAGATTCGACTTCGGGCTGATGCCGGTGTTCTGGACGGTGCGATTTTTCTTTCGTCGTCCAATTCCAAACAATAATTCCGGATCGACCCTGCAGCGTTCAGTGCGAACAATTGCCGCAGTCGGATTGATTTCCCGAAGTTTTGTTTCAAGCGGCTCGATCTGCCCCGGCTGGATAAGATCGATCTTGTTCAGCAGCAAGATGTCTGCGCCTTCGATTTGCAGACGGGTCGTGTGGCCCAGTTCTGGGAAACGAATAAGCATATCCGCGTCCATGACTGACACGACGCCATCGAGCCGGCATTGGGGCAGAGCGTCCTGGATATCGAACACGAGAGCTTCGGGTTCCGCGAGTCCGGTTGTTTCGACGATGATCCTCTCGGGCGCGATTTTCTCGATGATCTCCTTCACCGCGGCTTCAAATTCGCCGAGCAACGAGCAACAAACACAGCCGCCACCCAGTTCGGCGATGCGCACGTTTCTGCCCTCAATCACTTTCGTGTCGATAGCGATCTCGCCGAACTCGTTCATCACAATCGCGATCTTGGCGGAACTGGTGTCGAGAATGTGTCGCAGCAATGTTGTTTTGCCGCTGCCGAGCGGGCCTGTAATTAAGGTGATGGGGGTTCGCGGTGGCACTTGAACATCTAGTTAGCCGTCATCCCGAGCGAAGCGCAGCGTAGTCGAGGGACCCGCAGAGAAACTCAAAGATAATTCAACGGGATCCTTCGACTTCGCTCAGGATGGCAATTTCCCATTCGGTCTTTGTCGTTCGTTCGTCATTTATCATTCGGATTTCGTCATTCTCTTCAGCCTTTCACATTGCCAATCGGCGTGAAACGCGCCACCGGTTTGCTAATGCCCGCTAACTCAGTTGCTGCGATGACTTGGTCAATGTCCTTGTAGGCCGGGCCGGCTTCCTCAGCGAGACCTGCCCATGAATTACTGCGGACATAAATGCCTCGCGCTTCAAGGTCACGCTGGAGTTGTTTGCCATGCCATTGCTTGCGCGCTTTGGTGCGACTCATGGTGCGCCCGCTACCGTGCGCCGTGCTAAAAAAGGTTTCTGCACCCGAGGCCGTGCCAACGAGTAGATACGAGCCCGTTTCCATCGAGCCGCCGATGATGACCGGCTGGCCAATGTCCCGGTATCGCGCAGCCACTTCATCGTGTCCCGGCCCGAACGCGCGCGTGGCACCTTTGCGATGCACAAGCAGCGTCTTTTCTTTTCCGTCCACAACGTGACGCTCCAGTTTTGCGGTATTATGCGCGACGTCGTAGACCATCCGCATCCCCAGATCTTCAGCGTTGCGGCCAAAGACTTCGGAAAAAACTTCACGAATCTGGTGGAGAATCACCTGCCGGTTGGCGAATGACATATTAAGTCCGCACTTCATCGCAGCGAAATAATCCCGACCTTCTGGGGACTCGAACGGCGCGCACGCCAGCTCGCGATCCAAAATTTTGATCCCGTATTTCGGTTCCATCACTTTCAAGAATCTCTGGAGATAGTCGGTCGCTACCTGATGTCCGAAGCCGCGGCTGCCACAATGGAACATCACCACGATTTGATTTGGAATTGTGATTCCGAATTTTGTGGCGAGTTCCTTATCGCGGACCTCCTCTGGTCGCGCGACCTGCACCTCGAGATAATGATTGCCGCTGCCAAGTGTACCGACCTGGTTGTAGCCGCGCTCGACTGCTCGATCGCTGATCTTGGAAGCGTCGGCACCGGAAATACAACCATTCTCCTCCGTCAGTTCGAGATCTTCCTGCCAACCAAAATCACGTTCAACGCACCAGGCTGCTCCTTGCTCAACCAGATCGCGAAAATCGCCGTGCGATAATTTAAGAAAGCCGTGACTGCCGACGCCCGCCGGCACGCGTTGAAAGAGAAGATCGACAATTTCCCTCAAACGCGGTTGCACTTCGTCCAGCGTAAGATTTGTGGTGACGAGGCGCATGCCACAGTTGATGTCGAAGCCGATACCACCGGGCGAGATCACTCCGCCTTCGTGCACGTCCATTGCCGCGACGCCGCCGATCGGGAAGCCGTAGCCGCTGTGGCCATCCGGCATGCAGAACGCGTAACGCGTGATGCCTGGCAGAGTCGCGACGTTGCTGATCTGTTGGTAAACCGCATCGTCCATTTCGCGCACCAGTTTTTCCGTCGCGACGATTCGCGCCGGCACCCGCATGCCTTGCTTGTAACTCGCCGGTAACTCCCAAATCGTGTCGGAAACCTTGTGGAGACTATCAGTGATTGCCATGAGCAGTGGGTCTCAGCAAAAGATCGTTTTCATAATAGCTTTCCTATTCAAACCATCGGCCTGATTTGAGGTCGAACGAAGCATTCAACTGTGGTCACATTGGTGAGCCGCTAAAATTGAAATCCAATCGAAACAGCTCGCGTGATTGGGAGCCGGCCTCAAAGGCGGACCCGCCGCTTATCAAGCGCACTTGGCGACCGAGTCTTAATTTTCGCTCCTGCTTCGAGAAACGAATCGACCCACCAAAAGACATTCTCCTCACGCACGACACGTCTCATGCGTTTCATGCGCGCGCTGCGCTCGGTCTGGCTCATGCGGAATGCATTCAAGATCGTGTCTGCCATTTGCTCGACGTCGTAAGGATTAACCAGCATGGCACCCGATCTGAGCTGTTCGACAGCGCCGGCGAACTGGCTCAAGATTAGCGCGCCGTCCTCCTCAACGCGGCACGCGCAGTATTCTTTTGCGACGAGGTTCATTCCGTCTTTCAGCGGCGTGAGGAAGGCAATGTCGGACGCGCGATAATGCGCGAGAAGATCTTCGCGATCCAGTCCGCGAAAGTGATATTGCACCGGAATCCAGGTGCTGGTCGAGAAACGGCCGTTGATGTCGCCCACCAGACGATCGATGCGGCCTTTGAACTCGTGATAACGTGGAATTTCCACGCGGCTCGGTACCACAATCTGAACGAGCGTGACGCGGCCGCGCAGCTCGGGATATCGCTCGAGGGCGTTGCGAAAAGCGCGAAGTCGTTCCGGAATTCCCTTGCTGTAATCGAGCCGGTCGGAACCAAGGATCAACTGGCAACCGGGAAAGCCTGCTCGCAACTGGTCCGACCTCTTGGCGACCGCCTCGGATTTCGCGCCGTTTTCAAAAGAGTCGAAGTCGATCCCGATCGGAAAATGACCAATTCGAATTTTGCGATCTTCGAAGCGAATCGTGTGCAACTCCTGGCGAGAAAGGACTTTTGCGTCTGGCATTACACGTCGAACGCACTGGATGAAGTTGCGCACGTCGCGCCGCGCCTGGAACCCCAGCAGATCGAACTGGAGCAGCGCGCGCAGGAGCCGTCGTTGTTGCGGCAGTTTCGCGAAAATGTCGTACGGCGGAAACGGGATGTGCAGAAAAAATGTCAACGACGACACTTTTTTGGAAGCGCTTCGTTCCCGCAGTGCCTGGGCAACGTACATCAGGTGATAATCGTGTACCCAGATGAAATCGTCCGGATGTGCGCAGCCGATGATGGCTTCCGCGTAACGCTCGTTTACGTCCTTGTAAGCCTGCCAGTAAGCGGGCTCGAAATTGCAGAAACTTTGCAGATCATGAAAAAGCGGCCATATCACCTCGTTCGAATAGCCGTAATAAAATTCATCGCGCTCGGTGCTACTCAGTGTCACCGGCAGGACCTTGTAACCGGCGTCCTGCGTGGCTTCGGCCAGCGGTTTCTTTGGAATTTTCCCGGCGATTCCCGGCCAGCCAATCCACGTGCCACCGCGCTCGCGCAACACCGGTTCCACCGCAGAGACAAGCCCTCCCGTCGCCGGTGTGACGGTCCAAAGATCTGCGCCTGCCGAATCGAGCGCGAATGGCAGTCGATTGGAAACGACTATGAGCCGATTCATACAGATAAGAAGTTTGGAACTTAATATGTTATAGTGCTACAGGAGAGTCAGAAACCGTTTTTAATGTTATATTCTTCCAACCATCATAAATGCTTTTGTTAAAGTCGAATAGGATTCCATCCGCGCTCGATCGGTTCGATGAAATAATCGCTCCGGCGCGCGGCAATCAGATTGCAGTTTTTCTAGACTACGATGGGACGCTTACGCCGATCGTCAGTCAACCGGAAGAAGCACTCCTTTCCGATTCCATGCGACAGGCGTTGCGGGAACTGGCGTCGCAGGTACCACTGGCCATTCTTAGCGGTCGTGATCTGGATGATGTGCGAGAGCGTGTAGGTATCTCAAATATCGTGTATGCCGGTAGCCACGGATTTGATATCGCCGGTCCGGATGGATTGCGCAGGCAAATGGCCAGTGATTTTCTGCCAAAGCTAGACACAGCGGAAAAAAAACTGCAGGAAGCCCTCAATGGAATCTCCGGTGCACGAGTGGAACGGAAACGTCTTTCCATCGCCACCCACTACCGGAACGTGCAGGCAAACGACATCCCAAAAGTGAAACAAGCGGTGGGGGAAGTAGCCTGGCGCCATCGCGAGTTGCGTAAAGTGACTGGCAAAAAAGTTCACGAGCTTCAGCCGGACATTGATTGGCACAAAGGCCGGGCGTTGATGTGGTTGCTCAAAACGCTGGGCTTGGAAGGCGGAAATGTTTTCCCGATTTACATCGGAGACGATCGCACTGACGAGGACGCCTTCTGGGCGCTAAAGTCACGCGGCACCGGCATTCTTGTGAGCGGGCAATCGCGGCCCACGGCGGCAACATATTTGCTTAGGAATCCCGATGAAGTCGAGGAGTTCCTGCGCGCACTCACGCAAGAGAACGCCGTGCGAGCGGGAAAAGATAGCGCGCGCGGATATTTCTTGCGGCTGCCTCGGAGGTTGGGGGTAAGCCCGAGTCTTACAAAGACGCAAGTTGCCAACAATCCCTGAAACTGAGTGGAGTTGGGTTATATCTTAAGCGTCGATCACGGCAAAGAAACCAGGGAGCACAAAATGAAAAACCACGTTCAACGAATCGCAGCCGACTCTCTCGGTCGGCATGTTTGCATTGCCGGCGCTTTCGCCGTCCGCTCAATCCCAAACACCTCACTGGTGGTATTATGGCTGCCCTCGAGGGCAGATTCCACAAGCCCCGGGCAAAATACCGAACCCCGGCACTAGAGGCTGGGTGCGATATCAAAGCTGCTTGCAACAATTCTTAAGTGTGTCGCCTCAGCAGAGTGCCAAGATTGTGCCCATTCTCGCCGATGAAGGACAAAAGGTAATAAAGATCAGAGAAGACAATTCGCTCTCGAAAGTTCAAAAAATACAAGCGATCAAGGCCCTCCATCGACAGTCCGATCCACAGTTGAAGGCGCTTCTCTCATCTGCTCAGTACGGCGAAGCTAGAAGTCGGCCGGCAACAGGCCATTCGATGGGTCACTCAGGCAAGACTCGGTTGGCAGTAACGCGTAAACTCATTCCTGTGCTCATGCCTTTCGATCCACGTCGCCGGGCTACTACGACAGAGCCTGGCTAAAAGGGCTTACCTTTTGGGTCGCAGATTCGTCATTCGCAAAATGTAGGGCGCGGACTCCTGTGCAAACCTCGGCGCGCAGAGAACTGCGCGCCCTACCAGTGCGCGTATGTTTGATTGGTAGGGCGCATCATACAGCTTGCGTGCTGTGGTGAGCGCGCGCCGCCTTGACCAGGCACAAGAACGGTTGGCAAATCGTCGCCATACTGGCGGATGTGAAGCTTGACATCCGATGGAGATTTTCAAACATCAATGTTGATCATCGGATCCGTGAATCAGGCGGAGGGCTTGTCTCTCCCCCGCCTTTTGGTTCTTCGTCTTTTGCGGACCCGCAAACCGGAAAACAACCAGGCGGGGGAAAGAAAGGAAGAACCATGAATCGTCTGATTCACCTCAAACAGAGCAATTCCGCTATTGATTGGGACGATCCTGTTTGCCTGCTTTGGATTTTTGCCACAACTGCACGCGGTGGTCCCGTCGCCGGACGGGTGCTATCCGAATTTCACGACAGCAGAAGGATGCGATGCGCTTAATTTTCTCACTACCGGCGCTGGAAATACAGGACTTGGTTGGCGTTCGCTGTTTTGCGAACAGCACCGGCAGCTTCAATACCGGTGTTGGCGGTGGAGCGTTAGCCCTCAATAACGGGGATTCCAATACCGCAGTTGGCGCGGCAGCGCTTTTGCTGAACACCAGCGGCGAACGGAACACAGCCGTTGGAACTGACGCGATGGTCAATAACGCCACCGGCAACGCCAATACGGTTGTCGGCGCTTTTGCGCTCTTTAGCAATGTCGATGGCGGAGCGAACAATGCGTTCGGGTACAATGCGCTGTTCAATCATCAGACGGGGAATTTTAACAATGCCTTCGGCGGCTTTGCGCTTTACGCCGACGAGAACGGAGGCTTCAATAGTGCCTTTGGTTATGGCGCTCTCAATAATAACGTTTCGGGGAATAATAATACAGCAGCGGGCTATGGGGCACTTACTGAAAGCACCGGCAATGACAATACCGCGCTGGGTTATTTCGCGGGTGTCAATTTGGCAATGGGGGCCGGCAACGTTTATATCGGCGCAAATATGTTTGGTGCGGCAGGCGAAAGCAATCACACCTACATCCGCAATATTAAAGACACCACGGTCAGCGGCGGCAGCGCCGACATCGTTACTATTGAATTTGGGACCGGCTTACTTGGTCACGCCGAGTTCATCGCGACGCTACAAAGAAGACATCAAACCGATGGAGAACGCCAGCGAAACACTTTATCAGCTCAAACCCGTCAGTTACCGCTACAAGAAAGAGATTGATCGAACCCGGTCGCCCGCCTTTGGCCTGATTGCCGAAGAAGTGGCCGAGGTAAACCCAGCCCTTGTTGCTCACAACGCTCAAGGCCAGCCGGAGAGCGTGCATTATGAAATGGTGAACGCGATGTTGCTCAACGAATTTCTCAAAGTACACAAGACAGTGCAGGAGCAGGGAGCGACCATTGCGCGCTTGGAAAAACAAATTGAACTGCTTACTGCGGGTCAACAGAAAGTGAGCGCACAGCTCGCCGCGGCAAGTCCGTCCCGTGGCGGACCCGCATCGCAAACGGTTCTGAATAGCCAGTGATTGGAGTGAGTTATTGAGAAATCATCGCTGACAATTCAGTAGACGCGGCTCGGAGGGCTGGCACGGGCCGAAACTGCAATCTTCAACAACAAACAGTCTTCGTTGGTGACGCCCGTCGCGACGAACGCTTGATGCTATCAATAGCTCGTAGCAGGAACAAATGAGCAATAATTAGCAAACTCATATCGATAATGTAGATACCGTCTGTTAGACGTCCAGCCTGCGAAAAGTAACACAGCCTGTCACTCTTTCCAGCCGGTCGCGCAACTCGTTATGTATTTCGATGATTGCTTTTGTGGAACCTGAAGCCGCCATTCGCGCCGGCGGCGTATTGCCAGGACATTTCGCCTGACAGATCGCCCCGGCCAAACTCCGCATGATACGCCCGGTTGAGATGCCGCGATGACAGGCTATGGCGACGATGCGATAAATCTCGAATTTCGGGCGCCCCGCACGCCGGTTCATTTGGGTAGAAACAGTTTCAGGGGAGAAAAATAATCGCGCACATAACCGGGTTGGGCGGCGAATACGTTTTCTAAATTGTGAGCGTTTGGAACGGCGTTATGCTGCGCGCAACGATGGCTTCTTTGCAAACAAACGCAGGCGAAAGTGCGCGCAGTCGAATCGCGTGGCGGCTTCTGCCGTTTCTGTTTCTACTTTACGTCGCGAATTACCTCGATCGCACAAACATCGCGTATGCGACGCTTGGAATGAAAGGCGACCTGGGTTTAAGCGATTCAGTGTTTGGCACGGCCAGCGGAATTTTTTTTATCGGATATTTTGCGCTCCAAATTCCTGGGGCACTGCTGGTGGAACGCTGGAGCGCCAGACTTCTTCTCGCGACAACGCTGATAATCTGGGGCGCACTCACCACACTCACTGGCTTTGTCCGCACGCCGCTGGAGCTTTACGGCGCGCGTTTCCTGCTCGGCGCAGCCGAGGCAGGTTTTTTCCCGGGTGTGATTGTTTATCTTTCGCACTGGTTCGTTTATCAGGATCGGGCCAAGGCGGTGGCGCGGTTTATGTCGGCTATTCCCATTGCATACATTCTCGGCGGGCCTCTTGCCGGCGTGATTCTCGGTGTTCATTGGCTCGACACTGCCGGGTGGCGATGGCTCTTCCTGCTGGAAGGTATCCCCGCGATTTTACTTGGAATCGCGACACTGTTCGTGTTGCCCGATCGGCCTAACGAAGTACGCTGGTTGCAGCCTGACGAGCGCGATTGGTTGAGTACTCGTCTTGCTGAAGAGCGGCGCGCCAAAGCACATGTGGAACACGTTACGATTTGGCAAGCGCTTCGGCATCCGCCGGTGTTGATGCTCACAGCCGGGTTGTTCTTCTGTTACACCGGCGGCTACGCCTTTTGGTTTTGGATGCCCACCATGCTTCAGCGGCTCACCGGTTGGACTGATGTTCAGCGCATCGGCTGGATCGGCGCGATTCCGTTTGTTGCGGGTCTTATCGGAATGCTGCTGCTTGGCTGGAATTCTGATCGCACGCGTGAGCGCCGCTGGCATTTTGCCGTCCCGCAATTAACCGCTGCCCTGGCGTTGGGCGCGTGGTGTCTTGCTCCGCATTCGATTGTACTGTTAATCGTGGTGTTCACGCTGATCGGCTTCGGAACAGTGGCGTACCTACCATCGTTCTGGGCGCTTCCGTCTGCATTTCTCACCAGCTCGGCGGCTGCAGCAGCAGTCGGCTTCATCAATTGCACGGCCAGCATTGGCGGATTCTTTGGTCCCAAGATCATTGGCGATCTGAGCCAGCGCACCGGCTCATTCCGCGACGGGTTCATTTTTATGGTCGCGTGCTGGATAATCGCATCACTGCTGGTGCTGCTCTGCCCGCGCGAGCGTGCCCCCTAGATACTTCATTGCGATGCGCCGTACCTAAAGCGAGAGAAACCAATTCTTATCGACTTCAATCTCTTCGACAGTTCTATCGGTAACCTTCATTCCGAGCCGGAGCTCCTTAAGCATCTGCACTAATTCGTCGCCGTCGATAAGGTCGAGTGGTGGCGCTCCATCACGCTGAGCTTCCGCCCCGAGCTTCGCGAGTGAATGTTCCCGTTGAAATCATGAGGCCCTTGTCTGCTCGTCCGACCACGTCGAAACGCTCGCGCCTCACGCACTCCCTTG
>CAWIPQ010000010.1:0-115566 GCA_963838045.1 uncultured Verrucomicrobiae bacterium
GGTCGGGGCTAAGTATTGACACAGCGTCGGATGAGGTGCAGTCTTTGAGCCATGGCTCGGCCACTGCGGATTGAGTATTCGGGGGCAATTTATCATGTGCTTAGCCGAGGAGATCGGCGCGAAGCGATCTTTCGCACCGAGGCGGATCGAAAACTTTTTCTGGAATTGCTGGCACGGACTTGCCAGCGGACTGGCTGGCAGATTCATGCTTATTGTCTGATGGGTAATCATTTTCATCTGGTGGTGGAGACACCGCGCGGCAATCTGAGCGCGGGCATGCAATGGCTGCTGGGTTCTTACACCCAGCAGTTCAACCGCCGTCATGGTTTGTGGGGTCACCTGTTTGGTGGCCGTTACAAAGCGCTTCTGGTGGACGCTCGTCAGGGCGGCGGCTATTTGCGGCAGGTATGCGATTACGTGCACTTGAATCCGGCACGGGCAGGGCTTTTGAGCGACAAGGAGAAAGTGCATCGGTATCGTTGGAGCAGCTGCGGGCATTATCTCCAGAGCAAGAAAAAGCGCCCGTTCTGGCTGAGGAGCGATCGGTTAATGGGCGAGCATGGACTTTTGAGCCAGAGCGCGCGCAATCGCCGGGAGTTTAGCCGTAGGATGGAAAATATGCGGCAAGAAGCTAATGCTCCGCAGTCGCTGCGGGCGATTCGTCGCGGATGGAAATTGGGAGCGGAAGACTTTTTGGATTGGATAATAGAAAAAGTCGAACCGGTTACCGGGGAAGCTCATCCTCGGGCTGAGCGGGATGAGACCGAGCAAGCCAGGGCTTGGCGCATCGTGGGGGAAGAGCTCAAAAAAGCCGGTTGGAGCAAGGTGGAGCTGAAGCGACGGCGCAAGGGCGACCCCATCAAAGTAGCGATGGCACGTCGGCTGCGTGAGGAAACGGCGGTGAGTTTGAAATGGATCGCAGAAAATCTGCACATGGGCACCTGGACGCATGTCTCCAATCGCCTTTACCACTGCCGAAAATAAACAGTGTCAATACTTGGCTCCGACCCCTACACGCCCCCCGAATTGCTGCTGCACTGCGGACCGCCGTCCGGCATGCATCCGTTGGAAGCGAAGAAGCAGCTCGCCTTAGAAATCGTGCAGACGTATCACTCAGCCCATGCGGCCGAAAAAACATTGGATGAGTGGAACACCAGATTCAGCAAACGCGAATTGGAGCACGCCGATCTCCCAGCCTTCGCCCCAGCTGAACGAGAAGAACTCACCGCAGTGACCCTGCTTTCGAATGTTTATCGCGACGTGTTCAACCTCAACAAATCGCACAGCGAAATATCACGACTGATAAAGCAGGGAAGTTTCGAGGTCGACGGCTCCAAGATCAAAGATCCCAAGACAAAAATTGCGCTTCGCCCAGGCCAGGTGCTCCGCCTCGATCGAAAACACGCTGTGCGGATACGCTAGCCTGAGCCAAAGCCGTTCACCGGGAACACCCCGATCGCCAGCCAGTGTCTATCAAGCGTGAGCCGGTTGCAGCACGGGCATGACCCGCGGCCGCTCCAGATAGCTTGATCTGATTCCCTCGAAGTGCGCACGTACGCTACGCAGTTCGGCGCTGACAAAGCTGTCCACGAAATGCAGGCGTCGATCCAGCCACGCGAACAACTTATTCTTGATCTCGTAATGGATCGCAAGAGTGATCTCCGTACACTGCGGCCGGATCTGTGCAAAATCGACGAGGCCCAGGACGGAAATGTTCCCGCCAGCAGACTCGAACGCATATTGGTCGGGTGAATCGCTGTCCACCGAAAGCAGTACCGTGTGCGCTTCGAACCCGAACGGGCCGCGGAAACTGAAATCGACCGTTTTGGACGATGTCACGGTTGCGCGGGTCCCCATCAGAAACTGCCGCCGATAGGATTGAATACTGGCCAGGCGTGCTTTGCACTCTGCCAGCGGTTGGCTCATGTGTAAGGTTTTTTCTAGGAGCATAAGATTTATGGTTTTCGGAGCTTTTGTTAAGCAATAGCAATGCCATCTCCTTTCCGAAGGGAATCTTGCCGCAAAAAGGCCAAATAGTGTTCGTTTTTGATACAACGTTGTATCAGCCCGACACGCTCAATAACCCACGCGGGGCGTGTCGTTTATAGGCCTCTTGCTCAGGCTTTTTCCTAGGATATCAGTAGCCGCTCTCAGGCCACTTGCTCTATGCGTTCTGATACCGCTCCTGAGCGACACTCTTCGATCGTATGCATCATCGAGCGAAAAATCCTGGCACCGTCTGCACTGCCCAGCCGCGTATCGGAAGCGCGGTCTGGGTGGGGCATGAGACCGAATACATTCCGTTCGCGATTGCAAATTCCAGCGATGTTTTCGATCGAGCCGTTCGGATTCGATTCGGGGACGGGCCGACCCTGTTCATCCGTATAGCGCAAGATTACCTGCTGATTTGAATTCAACTCGTGCAGCGTTTGTCGATCCGCAAAGAAACAGCCTTCGCCATGCGCGACCGGCAGGCGCAGAAGTGTTCCTTTTGGAGAGCCGTGCGTGAACGGCGAATCATCCACCTCGACACGCGTAGTGACCATGTCGCACACAAAGCGTAAAGAACGGTTTCGCACCAGCGCGCCCGGCAAGAGACCGGCCTCGCACAAAACCTGAAAGCCATTGCATGTGCCAAGCACGAGTTTGCCTGCTCGCGCGTCGCTGATAACGGCTTTCATGATCGGCGAAAACCGCGCGATAGCGCCACAGCGGAGATAATCGCCGTATGCAAATCCGCCCGGCAACACGATCGCATCGAAATTATCCAGCGAGGTTTCCTTGTGCCAGACGTACTCAGCGTGCAATCCGTCGAGCCCGTTGATCGCCGCGACACAATCCTGGTCGCAATTGGACCCGGGAAACTGAATGACGGCAAAGTTCATGGCGTTAACGCGCACCGGCAGCTGCCCGCTGCTCCGCATGGTAATCGTTAACGACGAGACAGGCGTGGATGACTCCCGGAATCCACCCTAGCAGCGTCAGAATAATGCTGAGAAAAAAGCTCGCAATTCGCCCAGTCATCAGCACGGCCAGCGGCGGAAAAACCACGCAGAAAAAATATCGTAGCGCTTTCATTCCAGACTCTTCCTCTTTCCTCGCGTCTTGCCCTTGATGCTTGTTTTCCCTTGCCCCTTCTTTCCTTGTTGATCCCTCTGCAATTCATAATCCTCGATCACCGGGTTAGATAGTAAATCGCGGCAAAGCTGATGCAGACGCGATTCAAGGTCACCATTTTCTCCTTCTACATCGATTTCCATGTATTTACCGATTCGCACGCGGCGCACTTCGGGCATTCCCAAATGCCGCATTGCATCACGCACCGCGTTTCCCTGTGGGTCGAGCACCGCTGCCTTTGGCATCACGATCACTTTGGCGTTCATCATCGCACAATATTGCGGCGATCTCCGGCGACAAGCGCAATCCCCATCTACTTCAAGACGACAACGTCAAGCGGCCCGTCACGACGGAGGACATTCACTCCCACACCGCCTTCGGCGTGTCTGGTGAGTAGGAGATCGACGGTGAGGTCTGCCACTCTTAAACCGCGAATGCTCACATGGGGAAGAAATTGCGGCAAAAAAGGTTTCGAAAATACTATTCTCCGTTCTGGAGCAAATACGTTGAGACCGAGAGAGGACTGCAGCAACAGAAATACTGCTCCCGAAGCCCACGCTTGTGGGGCACAGGCCACTGGATAGAGCGTAGGCGACTCACCCGCGCGCCGGGGAAAACCGCAAAACAATTCCGGGAGTCGATGCAAATCGAAAAAAATGCTCGCATCCATCAAACCCGCGAGGACCATGGCAGCGGATTCTTTGAATTCGTATCGAGCAAATCCCGCAGCGACCAAGGCGTTATCGTGCGGCCAAACGGAGCCGTTGTGATAGGACATCGGATTGAATCGCGCCGCGCTGCTGGCGACGGTGCGAATGCCCCATCCGGAGAACGACGTTTCATCGCTCAACGTGCTCACTACGCACCGTGCGTGTTCCTCAGTGGCTATCCCTGTGAAAAGACAGTGACCTGCATTCGACGTTCGCACCCGGCAACGCTCTTTACTCCCATCCAGTGCAATTGCGTAGGTCGACAGGTCATCGCACCAGAAGGCTTGTTCGAACTGCTGGCGCAGCCTGTCGGCTTCCTTTCTCAACCTTTTTGCCAGGGCGTTATCCCCCAGTACCGCTGCCAGCTCGCCAGCGGCAATTTTTGCCGAATAAACATAACCCTGTACTTCGCAGAGGGCGATCGGGCCTTGCGCGAGGGAGCCGTCACTGTGAAAAATTGAATCCTCAGAATCTTTCCAGCCCTGCTGAACGAGACCGTGTTCAGACTGGCGCGAATATTCCACAAAGCCATCGCCATCGGAATCTCCGTACTGGTCGATCCATTGAAGAGCGCGCTGCAAGTTTGGCCAAATTGATTCGACTAACCCGCGATCGGCGGTGCGCTTGTAATAGGCGCCGGCGAGCATGATAAACAGCGGCGTTGCATCGATCGTGCCGTAGTAGCGCCTGAACGGCACCTCGCCCAACGTGGCCATTTCATCCTCGCGAAACTCGTGCAACACCTTGCCTGGTTGCGCATCTTGCTCAGGCTTTTCCGCATCAGCCTGGTTCGCTGCCAGATACCGCAGGACGCCGCGCGCAAGCGAAGGATCGAACCAGAGGCACTGCAGCGCGGTGATAATTCCATCTCGTCCAAACACCGTGCAATACCACGGTATACCTCCGTACGGATACGGACCGTAGGGGGTCTTCGTTCGCATCATGTGAAGATCCGCCAAAGACCGGTTCAACCAATCGTTGAACTGTTCGTTGCCAGTGAAAACATGCGGTTCCTGCGCATGCACGCTCTCGAGAGCTCCGGCCACATCCTGAACGGCGTTTTCGTAACAAGCCTTAGTTGCAACCGGGGAATCACCGTCGCCTTCGCATCCAACTGCCCAGCGGTAACTGGCATCCTTCCCTGGCTCAAGATGAACCTGGAAACTGGCAAGGGATTCGCTCAAACGGACCGGTCGCGGATCGAACACAATCCGCGTCCGCCGGGCACAGTTATCCAGTCCATTGTAGGCGAGCACTACTGTGTCCGCTGTCACTTCTGTTTTGATCCGGTCACCCCGTTGCTTCCGCTTGGTGCCGCGCAACTCAAAAATGTCGACAAAGTCCGCGTCGAACTCGATTGAGAACGAAAAATCCAGAGGCTCGCGTCCGTAGTTGTGGATGCGAAGCCGCTCGTAGCAGGTTCTCTCCCACAAAACCTTGGAGCGAAAAATGTGTAGTGTTCCTTGAGAAATTGTTACCTCGCCGTCCTGCGAGATATCGGAGTTTGTTCCGTCCACGGCCAGAACGGCGTTATCTTCTCGCACTGCAGAACTGAGTAGCAAAGGCCGATCCTTGTCGACCTTCAGGGTCAG
This sequence comes from uncultured Verrucomicrobiae bacterium, assembly GCA_963838045.1. Lineage (GTDB taxonomy): Bacteria > Verrucomicrobiota > Verrucomicrobiia > Chthoniobacterales > UBA10450 > Udaeobacter. Next base: position 5,420 of record CAWIPQ010000010.1, read on the forward strand.
CCGTGAAAGAAAACGCGTATCCTGATAATACAATCCGAGCTCACCAGTGCCGAACGTCTCGATATCACCGAACCGATCGAAAACCGCAAATGTGCTTCCCTGCTTTAACGCTCGCGTGCGCACATCCACGCGCGGTGACGATGAGCGGATGTAAAACTCGTCCCGTACACGAATAATCTCTCGTCTCGCCATCACGCAGCCTCCGATATGTTGTTTTCGGGCTTTTCAAGTAATCGCTCGAATGCCTGCACATAGTCGCGCGCCATTCGTGTGGCCGTAAAACGCTTTTCAAAAATTTCGCGGCATCTTCTCCGGCTTAATTCCGGCACTCGTTGCACCGCTTCTACCGCGTCTTCCAAGCTTTCTACAATGAAACCAGTGCGTCCCTCTTCGATCACTTCCGGAACGGCTCCGTCGAGATAGGCAATTACCGGCGTGCCACAAGCCATCGCCTCGATCATGACCAGTCCAAACGGTTCCGGCCAGTCTATGGGAAAAAGCAATGCATAGGCGTTGCCGAGGAATTCCTCTTTCTGAGCATCGTTGATCTCGCCGACAAATTCTACCAGCGGATCCCTCAGCAATGGCGCGACTACGGACTCGAAATAGTCTCGGTCCACTCGATCGACCTTTGCGGCAATTTTGAGTGGCATCCCCACGTGCCTGGCAATTTCGATTGCCCGGTCCACCCTTTTCTCCGGCGAAATCCGGCCCAAAAAAGCGAGATAGCGACCAGGCTCTTCGTGGAATCGATACTTATTGACGGGCACGCCATGATAAACGGTCGCCTGCCAATTTGCCCATGATAACGGCTCCCTTTGATCATTTGAGATCGAAATGACCGGCATATCGCGAAACTCCCGGTAGAGCGGAACGAGATCAGATATGTCGAGCCGGCCATGTAAAGTCGTCACGTGCGTAATGGAATGACGCCGACTCAGCGGAAAATGGGTGTAGTCGACATGGAAATGCACGATATCGAACTCCGTTGCGCGCTGGAACATACGTTCCAGCATTAGAATCTGGTGCGCCAGGTGATCCACGCAGTTTTTGTCCGTTCGCAACGAGCGCGGGCACCCCGGTACCAGACGCGCGTTCGTCACCGAGTCGCCACTGGCGAAGAGCGTCACCTCATGGCCTTGTCGCACCAATTCCTCCGTGAGATACGAAACCACCCGTTCTGTTCCTCCGTAACATTTCGGCGGAACACTCTCAAAAAGTGGCGCCACCTGAGCAATACGCATAACCCCTCTTTCCCCAGAACTTTTCGACCAGTTTCTTGCTCATCCGACTTTTCCCAAATCACAGGTGCGACAGTCACGGACGCACTCGTGAATCTTCCCTCAAGCCTCGCGAACAACTTCGCCCGGCTCTTTATCTTCGCGTAAGCCAAGGTAAACGGGTGCACGCAATTTTTTGTCACGCGTCCATTGATTCGCTCGCCGCCCGCGAGCTCACCCGCTGCCCTTCGCGGGCTTGACCGTCTATCTCGCGGCATCCCCGCTCAGCTCGGTTTGGCTAAAGCCTCGTGGACGCTTCTCGCACAACTTCGCCCGGCTCCTTATCATCTCGTAAGCCGAGGAACACGGGAGCACGTAATTTTTTGTCACGCGTCCACTCGGCGAATTTTATTTCCGCCACAAACTTTGGGTTGATCCAATGCATTTTTTTCATCATCGAAGGCGTAATGCCTTGCACCCATTGTCCATTTTGTTTTGAGGGTAGATCCACAAATGGGCAGTCAGCACGTTTTTCGGCTTGGAATCGCTTGTACAAGTTCGCCAACGTTTTTGCAGTGAAACCTGTGCCAACTTTGCCCGCGAACATGAGCTTTTTGTCTTCGTAGTACCCAACCAGAATAGCGCCAAAATGTTTCCGGGCGCCCTGCGGCGGCGTGTACCCGCCGATAACAAACTCCTGTTCGCTGACGCATTTAAGCTTGATCCATGCGCCACTGCGGCGACCCGGTTCGTAAGAGGAGTTAGACTGTTTCCCGATGATTCCTTCCAACCCGCGACGTTTCACTTCGACCAGGAGTCGGCTGACATCGCCACCAATTGCACCGGAATAACGGATTGGATCGCCTGAGCCCGCGCATAGTTTCTCCAAAAGACCTTTACGGACTTGCAAAGGCAGCGAAATGAGGCTCTTGCCATCAAGCTGAAGAAGGTCGAACGCATAAAAATAGATGGGTGACTTTCGTCCTTCCATCTCGCGGGCCTGCAGAAGTTGAAAGGATGAACGGCCCTCGTCATCTACCGCGACTACCTCGCCGTCGAGTACGCACTCGCGGGCGGGCAAATTTTCTACGGCTTGGACGATTTCCGGAAAACGCGAGCTCAAATCATTTTGATTCCGCGACAGCAATGAAACTTTTCCGTCGTCTTTTACCGCTATCAGGCGAATGCCGTCGAATTTCAGCTCATAAATCCAACGGACGTTGGCCGGTGGCTTCTCAAGAAGCCTGGCTTTCATCGGCTCGACAAAACGCGGTTTTGCCGACGGTAAATTTGGCAGGGACCGCTCGCCGAGCGATCCGCTTTCATTTCGCGATGTCGTCTTTCGTCGTGCCCGGCGGTCGCTCCCTACCGTTTCATTTTTTTGTTTTTTTTTAATCGCTTGGCGAATTTTCGCCTTGAACTGCGAAGTCGGGCTTTTGTCCTCCACACGGTTTGATTGCCACTCGGCGTCCCGAGCTTCGGCAATCTTCTCCATTGTGCGGCCTGTCTTTACAGATTGATCTTCAAGTTTGCGTGAAATTGGTTTAGCATCGTCGCCGGTTTTCAGAATCAACCACTGGTTCTTTTCACCATCGCGTCCGCGAATTCGCACAAGGGTCCATTCGCCATCCGCTTTTTTGCCATCCAGAACAAGGTGGAGCTTTCCTTCACCAAGCGATTTCAACGGTTGTTCGCCGTAAACAGAATAAGTGCCGCGGTCCCACACCATCACGGTGCCGCCGCCATATTGCCCCTCGGGTATCACTCCTTCGAAATCTTCGTACTCGATCGGATGATCTTCGACCTCGACGGCGAGATGTTTTTCACCCCGTTTCCAGGGAAGTCCTTTGGGCAGTGCCCATGATTTTAACACGCCTTCCATTTCAAGGCGGAAATCGTAATGTAAACGGCGCGCAGCATGCTTCTGGATAACGAAGCGCGACGCACCCTTCACCTTTTTGGGAAGAGGTTTGCCCGCGGGCTCTTTTGTTTTCTTGAAGTCGCGTTTGCGTTTGTATTCGGCCAGTCCCATTCCCCCAAACATAACCACGGATTGCGTCCGAGCGCATCCAACGACGCGCCCCCGCAGTCACGCTCTACCACACGATTTCGGCGTGAAGAGACCGCCGCTAACAAAGGATTAGGTTTCGCTCGGGAGCGGCTCGCCCACCAAATAGCGGACGAACCGGCGAATGACAATGTTTTCGCCGAGCTCCGCAATCTTGCCATTAAGCAAATCGCCAACAGTCACGTCGGGATTTTTGATGAAACCCTGCTCGAGCAGGCAAACGCTGCTGTAGAATTTCTCCAATTTTCCTTCAACGATTTTATCCACAACGTTCACCGGCTTGCCTTGAACCTGCGCCTTATATATCTCGCGCTCGGCTTCTACGAGATTCCCGGGGACATCTGCGCGGCTGACGTAGAGCGGCTGCGCCGCAGCGATATGCAGCGTGATATCTTTTACAAAGTCGCGGAAATTCTCATTTCTCGCCACGAAATCAGTCTCGCAATTCACTTCCACCAGGACCCCGACTTTCCCTTGCAGATGAATGTACGAGGCCACGATGCCTTCTTTTGTCGCGCGTGTGGCCTTGTTCGCCGCGGTGGCGATGCCTTTAGTGCGCAAAATAGTTTCTGCCTTTTCGAGGTCGCCGCCGCTCTCGACAAGAGCGCGCTTGCAATCCATGAAACCGGCATTGGTTTTCTCGCGAAGTTGCTTAACGAGTTTCGGATCAATTTCAGTTGTTGCGTTCATATGTATCGTTAGGCCTTTGAAGGTTTAAAGACATGAAGGTCGGACGTGAGCGGTCACCAACCGCAGGCGTCGAGCAGCAGGTAATCTCACGCCGAAACGCCGGCCATTTCGACCTGTTCGCGAATCCGCGCTTCGCTACTGGCTGAAACAATCGCATCGACCAGCTTTTGCAGAATCACGCGAATCGCTCGGATTGCATCATCATTTCCGGCAATGGGATAGTCGACGAGCTCGGGATCGGCATTGGTATCCACGATAGCAACCACAGGGATTCCGAGGCGTCGGGCCTCGCTGACGGCATTTTGCTCACGGATCGTATCGATCACTACCAGGACATCCGGCAATTCGGACATATCGAGTATCCCTTCAAGATTGCGCCTGAGCTTCGCCGCCTCGCGATTCAAAGCGGCGAGTTCCTGTTTGCCCATTTTCTTGTATTCGGGCGACTTCTCGATCTGCTCGATGTATTTCAACCGGCCGATGCTCTTGCGGATAGTGGTGAGATTAGTCAGTGTGCCGCCCAACCAGCGTTGGTTCACATAGAATTGCCCGCACGCAAGGGCTGCTTCCTTAATCGCTTCCTGCGCTTGCTTTTTGCAACCAACCAGCAGAATCCGGCCGCCACGGCGCGCCACGTCCTGCAGAAACTCCGTCGCGCGCCGAAGTTGCCTCACGGTTTCATCAAGATTGATGATATAAATCTGATTGCGTTGCTCAAAAATGAAGGGCTTCATCTTTGGATTCCAACGCTTCGTCTGATGTCCAAAATGGACACCGGCTTCCAATAATTCAGGCACTAATTCTGTTGTATCTGCCATAAGCGAAAATTCCGGGAACGGGGAACTCCCGGAGCGGGACGCAGAAGATGCTATACCCAGCGCCCGTACGCAACCTGAAATTCACCCCTCACGCTGTGTCCATTTCAGCCCCGGCGTAGCCGTTCTTTGCGATGGGAGTCCTGCCCTCGTTCGTTTGCCGAGCCAAATATGGATGATCAACAGTAACGGCAGCGCCACACCTACTCCCAGATGAATCCAGCTTGTCCAGGCACGGAGGCTTTCACCGCCAGCATAATAAAGCCCATATCCTGTGACGCTCAGAACGGCAAATGTGGTGAGAAACAGCGAGCCGTTGCCACGATTCCGACGGGCGCGCCATGCGAAACGCACGTGCCCGGTAAGAAGCATGCCGATCAGCACCAAAATTGCCATGGCAGCAGCGCCGTGGATTTTCAACGCCCAGGTTTTCGCGCCGATCGCAAAATCGCTGGGCAAAGCCACAAGATAATTCCAACACGCCCATGCCACTCCACTCCAAAAAAGCAGTGCCAACACCGTGTAGAGAAAATATCTCTGCAAGCGCTTCAAACGAATCGAGTCCGGTCGGAAATGTCGCATGATGAGTGAAACATCCATGATGGCGCACCATCGCGCTCGAGCAACAACGCATCCGCCCGATACTGCGCCAGCAAGCCGGCAGCTTTTTCACGCACTGCGAAGACGACTTTGGTCAGCGCATCTGCGGTCATGCACTCGGCCGCAGCCACAGTCACGCCGGTCAATTCGCGGGCGGCCCGGCCTGTTCGTCCATCCAGTAACGGGCTCACCCAGCGGCCACGGTGTTTTCTGCGGGCAAAATAGGTTCCCGAAGTGGCGATGGCGCGCTCGCACAATCTCACCGTGCCGGCAGCACGAGTCGGCTCGGCCGGATTACGCACGTGCACGAACTGTGACGCCGGTCCGAAAGCGCGCAGGTCGCCCCCGGCGTTTACGATCCCCGCTATTGCGCCGTTGCGCTTCAGGGCGTCGACCCCACGATCCACAGCGAAACCCTTGGCGATTCCCCCAACATCAATCGTTAGGGGGCGACGAATTCGGACATGGCCGTTTGTTTGGAGAACGATGTCGTGCCAATTCCCGCTGCCATCACCGCCAGGGGAATTGCACTTCGGAAGATAATTCCATTTTACCAATTGCCGGGCCATTGTGATGTCGAAAACACCATTACTATTGCGCGAAAATTCCTGAGCGGATTTCAAGACGCGCCATGTCCAGGGATGAACGCGCAGGGATCTGTCAAATGCGTCCATTCAACCGGGAAACATCGCTATTCTGGTCGTGAAAACTCATCAACCGGTGGATCCGCGCGATGGCCGCAAACGCCGCTCTGACGGCGTGATCTAAATCGACGGCGTTCGGTCCGGACGCTTGAATCTCCACCAAGGTGCCCAGTAACGGTCGGCACCGGCGAATCTCGTTTAGGTCGTTCGTTTTCATTTCCTAGCTTCGTTTGAGCGCGATCTCGTAGAATGCCAGGAGGCGTTTCACGCCATCCGTGATATGACGGCAGCTCAGAGTCGCGCCGCTGATGTTTTTGATATCTTTATCCAGTTTCAAAGGCGATTGGCTCGTCTTGCCCACGAATTGGGAGCGCCAGCCTTCATTACGAATTTCGCCTCCATAGGTTTCGCGATAATCCATTACTTCAATCTGTTTTACTGAGCCATTGGCATTCAGGCCAACCGCATAGGTGATAAACTCGTGTTTGCCGACGACCTCATCGACGATGAACCAGCCGCCGCCGTTCACGTGCCAAACCTGTTGTTCGTCATGCAATACTCGCACGCCGCTAGCATGCTCGATGGCTTTCCGTTGAGCCGCCGACAGTTTCACCGGCGAGGCCGTCAACGATTTGCCAGGAAAAATTGCGCGCTGCGCTTGATCTACCGTCAGGTATTGAACCGCAAATGTGGACGGGGCCACCAGCGCGGAAATCGGCAGTGCGATGAAAGCAAATTCCGATTTCATCCTCCGCTAAAAATTAAATCCGACTTTCAGGCGAACGTAATATTCCTCATGTTCGTCACCGAAAATGTACCCGTCATGCGCGGCGAACTCCTTGTTATCTTGACTGAAAGCCTGACCGATTGGCAGTTGACGAAGGAAACCGACGCTGGCCCACCAACGCTCTCCGCCGTAATGGATTGTCGGGCCAACAAAGTACGCCGAGTGCTCGTGTATGGTGGCATTGGCAAATTCATGATGGTTCCAAAATTCCAGGCCTGCTGACCAATTGGGGATAAAGCGATACGAAATTCCAGTGAACCATTCGAAAACCCCGTCACGTTCCCACTCGTTTTCTTCTTCCTTCTCGAATTCGAGTTCGTAGTTAATGTTAAGCGCCCAAATAAGTCTGTCCTCGAGCCAGTTTTTTTGCAGAAGGATTTTCCATTCCAACTCAGTTTCCTGATCGCCAATGCTCGGCTCGAAATAAAGCGCGAGTCCTACCGGAGCTTTGTATGGGCTGAGCAGTCGATAAATCGATTCAAACGAAACCGATTCAAAATGGTAACTGTCGAACGACGTCGCAGGATTGTGTCCCGCGTGGACGTCCTCGCCACCGGTCTCGTACACACCGGGCAAGCGTCTTTTAGGATGGACCGGATTTGCCACCGGAACATCGTCGTTCGCATAGACATAGTGGTGATTCAGATATAGCGCGATCTGAAAATCATTGGTCACGCCGTATTCAAACTCCTCACGAAAATCAATCACGCCATAGCTGCCGTGTTCCTTCTCCCAACGCGACGTGATCCATTGCTCGAATTCGCCATGACCTTTTGGTGTGAGATCAGTGGTGTAGGTCCAGGCAAAAATTGCCTCATGTGCTTCCACGCCTGAAACGCAAAACAATAATGCGGCTAAAGCTGATAGAAATTTCATCCGGGCCATGCTTAACATCTCCCGCAAAATCCTGCTGCCGGACGGTTGCCAATTTTTGACGCCGGATTGTAACGCAATCCAAGGCGTCCACAGCAACGCGTCGCTAACAGGAACTCTGCGACTGTTTCTCGGCGTACCTCGCCAGCACCCAGCACAGATCCGACAGTCGGTTCAAGTACCGCAATATCTCCGGATTGAAATGCTTCTCTGCCGCGTTGAACGCAGCGATGTGCCGCTCGGCGCGGCGGCATGTTGCGCGAGCAAAATCCAGTGCGGCAGAAAGAGGAGTTCCGCCGGGAATGACCCAGTCCTTCGGATATAGCGATCGATCTTTCTCCAGATCGAAAATGACCGAGGTAATCCCGTTAACCATCTCTGGCGTAGTAGAATGAAAGCCGTCTTTTAAGAAGCGTTCTCTATCGGCCGGTGCCGTTGCCAGTTCGCCCATGACCACGATTAAATCCTTTTGAATCGCCAGGATTTGATCTGAAAAAAATCGATCTGTGGCAATGGATCGAGCCATGCCGAGCGCTGCACTCAGCTCATCAACGCATCCGTAGGCGTCCACACGGGGATCGGTTTTTGACAACCGGCGCCCGTACATGAGCGAGGTCTCACCTTTGTCGCCAGTCTTGGTGACGATGGACACGAAGCCAAATTGTAGGGCGTTTCTACAAAACGCCAACCGCTAGTTGGCCTCTCAACACTGGCACTACAATTACTGTTCGCGCCTAACCAATCGCGGGTTGCGCTTCAGTTTCTTCCATCACTGGCGCGCCAATTGGTTCACCTTTTTCGACCAGTTTGAGCTGCCGATGGTTCGGAAAACCAGTTCCTGCAGGGATCAAGTGACCCATGATCACGTTTTCCTTGAAGCCACGGAGCCTATCGATCTTGCCCAGGGTGGCCGCTTCGGTCAGAACCCGCGTGGTGTCCTGGAATGAGGCCGCAGAAATGAAGCTGTCGGTCTCCAACGAAGCCTTGGTGATGCCAAGCAGCACCGGAACAGCCTCCGCCGGTTTGCCGCCTTTCTCTACAACCTTCTTGTTTTCTTCGTCGAAATCGAGCTTGTCGACCTGGTCGCCCCATAGCAGTGAAGTATCGCCAGGATCGGTGATTTTCACCTTGCGTAACATTTGGCGCACGATGATTTCGATGTGCTTGTCGTTGATCTCCACACCCTGGAGGCGATAGACCTCCTGCACTTCGTTCACCAAATGCTCCTGTAATTCCTGCGGACCGCACACCTCCAAGATTTCATGCGGCACAACCGGGCCCTCAGTGAGTTGCTGACCTTTCTTCACGAAATCGCCTTTGAATACGATGATGTGTTTGGTGAGTGGGATCAGATGCTCTTCCTCGGCGCCGGTGTCGGGATCTTTCAGAACCAAACTGCGTTTGCCCCGGACGGTTCCGCCCAATTCGACTATGCCATCGATCTTGGCGATCTCAGCCGCGTCCTTCGGTCGGCGCGCTTCAAATAACTCGGCAACCCGAGGCAGACCTCCGGTGATGTCTTTGGTCTTTGCGACTTTCCGTGGTGTTTTCGCCAGCAACGCGCCTCCGCGCACTTTCTGGCCTTCTTCGACGATGACGTGAGCGCCAGCAGGAATAGAATAGCTGGCGAGCACTTCCTTTTTATCATCCACGATGACTATCTGCGGGTGGAGATCTTCCTTATGCTCAATGACCATGGTGCCCATGAGACCGGTCGCTTCATCCACTTCGCGTTTGATCGTCACTCCGGAAATCATATCGCGGAATTCAATCTTCCCGCCCTTATCGGTTAGGATCGGCACGTTGTACGGATCCCATTGCACGAATGTCTCGCCCTTTTTCACCGGGGCGCCGTTCTCCCTGGAAATGACCGAGCCTACCACGACATTGTAGCGCTCCAGTTCGCGGCCTTCTTCATTGTGTACACCGATTGATCCGTTCTTGTTCAACACGATCCAACTGCCATCGAGCGCCTGAACGGTTCGCAAATCGTTAAACTGCACGGTCCCATCATTCTTCGCCTTAATGATCGGTTGCTTAAAAGTCTGGCTCGCCGTGCCACCGATATGGAATGTGCGCATCGTCAACTGTGTGCCGGGTTCGCCGATGGATTGCGCTGCAATGATTCCGACGGCTTCACCGAGCTTCACAAAATCGCCGGTAGCCAGGTTTTTACCGTAACACATTGCGCATACGCCCCGACCACACTCGCACGTGAGAACCGAGCGAATCTTAAGTTGCTCAACTCCGATTCGCTGTAATTCAGCTGCGATCTTTTCGTCCACGTACTGGTTGGCTTTGACAATTTTCTTCTTCTTCTCAACAGGGTCGGCGATCGTTTCGCAGCTCACCCGGCCAATGATGCGCTGGCCGAGGTCGACAACTTCCTCGTCGCCTTCATAGATAGAACGGACAACGATGCCGTTCACTGTTCCACAATCGTCAGCCACGATGATGACGTCCTGCGCCGCATCGACGAGTTTGCGCGTGAGATAACCGGAGTCCGCAGTTTTCAGCGCAGTGTCGGCCAGACCTTTGCGCGCGCCGTGAGTGGAAATGAAGTACTCGAGAACGGTCAATCCTTCGCGGAAATTTGACGTAATCGGACGCTCGATAATTTCGCCGCTCGGCTTGGCCATCAAGCCGCGCATGCCCGCGAGCTGACGCACCTGCTGGCGATTGCCGCGTGCGCCTGAATCGACCATTAAAAAGATGGGATTGTACTCCTTCCGTTCCTGGTTCCCTTCCAGTTCACGGAACATCACGTTTGAAATCTGATCACCAGCGTGCGTCCAGATATCAATAATCTTGTTATACCGCTCGCCGTCAGTGATAATTCCGCGGCGGTATTGCTGGTCTACTTGCTTGACCTGCTTGTAGGCATTCTCCAGTTCCGATTCTTTTCGTTTTGGAATGATCATGTCCTCGATTCCAATCGAGATGCCGGCGCGGGTCGCCTCCTTGAATCCCAGCTCCTTCATTTTATCGAGCGTTACCACCGTGATTGCCGGGCCGGCGATTTGATAACAGCGCCAGATGATCTCGCTGAGCTGTTTCTTGCTTGCGGGTCTGTTGAAGAAACCGAGTTCGTTCGGCCAAATCTGATTAAAGATGACGCGCCCAGCAGTGGTCTCGAGGACATTGAGATCGGCATTTCCAAAAATGGTTTGTACGCCACGATCCGGATTCTTGAACAAAATCCTGTCATGCGTTTTGATTTTGCCCTCGGCCATTGCGAATTCGACTTCCGACGCCTCGGCAAAGAGCGGCAGATGTCCATCCTTCTTCGGAGTCCGCGGATTTTGCGTCATGTACGAGCAACCAAGCGTAATATCCTGAGTCGGCGTGGTGATCGGCCTGCCGCTTGATGGCGAGAAAATGTTGTTGGGGGCAAGCATCAGCATGCGCGCTTCCAGTTGCGCCTCGACTGAGAGCGGCACGTGCACCGCCATCTGGTCGCCATCAAAGTCGGCGTTATAAGCGGTGCAAACCAGCGGATGAATGCGGATGGCTTCGCCCTCGATCAATTGCGGTTCAAACGCCTGAATCGAAAGCCGGTGCAAAGTCGGCGCGCGATTGAGCAGCACCGGATGACCTTTGGTAACTTCGTCGAGTATGTCCCATACTTCTGGCGTCTGGCGCTCGATCATTTTCTTTGCGCTGCGCACCGTGTGCACGTAACCGAGATCTTTTAACCGGCGGATGATGAACGGCTCGAAAAGGACCAGCGCCATTTTCTTCGGCAGACCGCACTGATTCAGCTTTAGCTCCGGACCGATGACGATCACGGAACGGCCCGAGTAATCGACGCGCTTGCCTAACAAGTTCTGACGGAATCGGCCGCCTTTGCCTTTGAGCATGTCGCTCAGCGATTTTAGCGGACGATTGCCCGCGCCGGTGACGGCGCGTCCGTGTCTGCCGTTGTCGAACAAAGCATCCACCGCCTCCTGTAACATTCGCTTCTCGTTCCGGATGATTACGTCCGGCGTCTTTAGCATGAGCAGATTCTTGAGCCGGTTGTTACGATTGATCACGCGACGATAAAGATCGTTCAGATCGGATGTCGCGAATCGGCCACCTTCCAGGGGAACCAGTGGGCGCAAATCCGGCGGAATCACCGGCAACACCTCAAGGATCATCCACTCGGGGCGAGCGCGCGAACTTTGGAAGCCCTGAACAAGCTTAAGACGTTTCGCCAGTTTCTTGCGAATCTGTTTGCTCTTGGTCGCCCCCATTGCTTTCTCCAGCTCTTTATTGAGCTTGTTGAGATCGATCTCAGAAAGAAGCTTCTTGATCGCTTCGGCGCCCATCCCAGCGACAAAATCTTCGCCGTATTGTTCCTGAGCCTCACGGTATTCGACCTCATTCAATAGCTGGGTCTTCTGCAAGGGCGTCTTGCCGGGATCAATGACAATGTAATCCTCGTAGTAAATCACACGCTCGAGTTGACGCGCACTCATATCCAGCATGAGGCCGATGCGCGAGGGCATGCACTTGTAAAACCAAATGTGCGAGACCGGAACCGCCAGTTCGATGTGGCCCATGCGCTCCCGCCGGACCCGCGCCAGCGTTACTTCCACGCCGCAGCGGTCGCAGATCACGCCTTTGTGCTTGATTCGTTTATATTTTCCACAAGAGCATTCCCAGTCCCGGGTCGGCCCAAAAATGCGTTCGCAGAAAAGGCCGCCCTTTTCCGGCTTGAACGTGCGGTAATTAATTGTCTCCGGGTTTTTTACCTCGCCTTTGCTCCACGAACGCATCGTGTCACTCGAAGCAATGCCAATTGCTACTTGATCAAAACCCACTGGGCGCTCTTCGCCCACTAACTCACGCCAGGAATGTTCGTTCATGATTTTTCCAAATAAGTTGTGAAACCCCTACCTACGCCACGCTCTCCATGAACGTGGGCGCCTGGCTGCCGACCTTGATATCGAGCCCCAGGCTTTGCATTTCCTTGATCAAAACGTTGAATGATTCAGGTGTTCCCGCCTCCAGCGAGTTGTCGCCTTTAACGATCGACTCGTAAATCCGGGTACGGCCCTGCACGTCGTCAGATTTAACCGTCAGCAATTCCTGTAACGTGTAGGCCGCGCCATAGGCTTCGAGGGCCCAGACCTCCATCTCACCAAAGCGTTGTCCGCCGTATTGCGCTTTGCCACCGAGCGGCTGTTGAGTAACGAGCGAATACGGTCCGACGGCACGCGCGTGGATCTTATCCGCCACAAGATGGCCCAATTTCATCATGTAGATGTAGCCAACCACTACTTCCTGATCGAACGGATCACCGGTGCGTCCATCGAACAGGCGGGCCTTACCGTTTTCCTGCACCCATGTGTAGCCCTCCTTCTTCTTCGCCTGATGCAAATAATCACGGATCTGCTTTTCCTTGATCCCGTCAAACACAGGAGTCGCCACTTTGAATCCCAGCGCTCTGGCCGCAACCCCGAGATGCGTTTCCAAAACTTGTCCCACATTCATACGGCTGGGGACGCCTAACGGATTAAGCACGATGTCGACCGGGGTTCCATCTGCCAGGAAGGGCATGTCTTCCTCGGGCACGATGCGTGCCACAACGCCTTTGTTGCCGTGACGGCCTGCCATTTTGTCGCCGACACTCAGCTTACGCTTGCTGGCGATATAAACTTTGACTTGCTTGATAATTCCCGGTTCGATTTCCTCTCCGCTTTCCACCCGGTCGGTTGCCCGATCCCGCTCAAGCTCCAGCTCCGCGAATTTATGCTCGTATGTGCCAATGATCTCTCGAATCCTGTTCCGAATCGGGCTTGGATCGATCTCAATATGATCGTGAGCGGTCGCCAATTTCCGCAAAAGCGTTTTCGTGATTTTGCGATTGGCCGGAATGATGATCTCACCGGTCTTGGCATTTACCACATCGAGAGGAATTTTTTCGCCCAGCAGTACATTGGACAGTGAATCGGTAAGTTGCTCGATGAGTCCCTCTCTCTTGCGCTTATGATCTTCACCGATTGTCTTCAGTTGCCGCTTGGTTTCCGCGGGGGTGAGTTTTTCACGTGCGATTTCGCGGCGAGATGACACCTTCACATCCATCACGATCCCGTAGGTGCCGGAGGGTACGGTGAGTGATGTGTCTTTTACGTCTGCGGCTTTCTCGCCGAAGATCGCGCGAAGCAGGCGCTCTTCCGGAGCCAATTCCGTCTCGCTTTTCGGCGTAATTTTTCCAACTAAAATATCGCCTGGCTTCACTTCTGCGCCGACTCGGACCACGCCGTCCGGCCCCAAATTGCGTAAAGCTTCTTCACTGACATTGGGAATATCGCGCGTAATTTCCTCTGGCCCCAGCTTCGTATCGCGAGCGCCGATCTCGAATTCGTCGATGTGAATGGAAGTATAAACGTCTTCCTTCACGACTCTCTCCGAGATCATGATGGCGTCCTCGAAGTTGTAACCGTTCCACGGCATGAACGCGACGAGCACATTGCGACCCAGTGCCAGCTCCCCGCGATCCGTGTTCGGTCCATCGGCGATGACCTGCCCGCGCTTTACGTGCTGACCTTTGCGGACGATCGGTTTTTGATTCACGCAAGTGCCGGCGTTGGACCGCATGAATTTGCGCAACTCGTAAACGTAAATTCCAGCCTCGGGATCGGTTTTGAGTTTCCTTTTGCTCTCGGGCATGTGGCCGTCCTTGGTAACAACAATTTGATCCGCTGTAACCGACGCAATCTTGCCACTTTCCACCGCAAGAACGACTGCATGCGAGTCGCGCGCCACTTTTTCCTCCAGACCGGTGCCCACCAGCGGCATCTCTGAAACGATCAGCGGCACGCCCTGGCGTTGCATATTAGAACCCATCAACGCGCGATTCGCGTCGTCATGTTCCAGGAACGGAATCAGACCCGCTGCTACCGAAACCAGCTGCTTCGGCGAAACGTCCATATAATTCACCTTCGACGGATCGACCTCAAGGAAATCGCCCCGATAACGGACAGAAACCTTTTCGCCAGTGAAATGGCCGCGACCGTCGATCGGCGCATTTGCCTGCGCAACAAGGAAGTTCTCTTCCCGATCGGCGGTCAAATAATCGATCCCGTCAGTGACGCGGCCGTTTACCACTTTGCGATACGGCGTTTCGATGAAACCAAATTCGTTGATGCGCGCAAAGGTGCTCATCGAGCTGATGAGCCCGATGTTTGGGCCCTCCGGCGTCTCGATCGGACAAATACGACCGTAATGCGACGGATGAACGTCGCGCACTTCGAACCCGGCGCGTTCGCGACTAAGTCCCCCAGGCCCGAGCGCGGATAAACGCCGCTTGTGGGTTAATTCCGCAAGAGGATTCGTTTGATCCATGAACTGCGATAACTGCGACCGGCCAAAGAAATCCCTGATCACGGCGCTTAGTGCTTTCGGATTGATCAGTTTTTGCGGTGTCATCCCGTCCACGTTGATGTCGAACAGGGTCATCCGCTCCTTTACCAGACGCTCGGTGCGAGCAAGACCCACCCGGCACTGGTTCGCCAGTAATTCCCCGACGGTGCGTACGCGCCGGCTGCCAAGGTGATCAATATCATCAAGCGTGCCTTCGCCGCGCCGCAAATTGATCAAATACTTGATGGCCGCGATAAAATCTTTGTCCGTCAGGATACGCTCGGCAGGGTCGACTTCGATGCTGAGCTTCTGATTGATTTTGTAACGGCCGACTCGGCCGAGATCATATTTTTTTGGATCAAAAAAGAGTCGCTTGAGCAACGCCCGGGCATTGGCCACTGTCGGCGGATCGCCCGGACGAAGGCGGCGGTAAATGTCCTTAAGTGCTTCCTCCTGGTCGTGCGCCGGGTCTTTTCTGAGGGCCTTCACGATCGTGTCATCATTCGAGATATCGATGACTTTCACTTCGTGAATATTGAGCGCCATAATCTGTCGCACGGTCGCCAAAGTCAGCGGCTCAAATGCCCGCGCGACTGTGACTTCACCATCGCGGATTTCCGCCGTAAGCACTTTGCTGGCAAGCTTTTCTTCATCCAGTTTCTCGCTCAGTTTGAGGTCTTCGATGTTATAAAAAAGTTTGATGACGTCCTCGTCGGAGCCGTAGCCCAGGGCTCGCAGAAAAGTCGTGGCCAAAAACTTCCGGCGGCGTTTGCGCCGGTCCAGATAAATGTAAAGCAGGTCGGCGGTATCGAACTGCACCTCAATCCACGAACCGCGGTCCGGGATGATCCGGAAGCTATAAAGCACCTTCCCGTTGACGTGAACCGTGGATTCAAATGCGATCCCAGGGGAGCGATGCAATTGGCTTACCACCACGCGCTCCGCTCCGTTGATGACGAACGTGCCCTGCGGGGTCATCAACGGGATTTCACCCATATACACCTTTTCTTCCTTGGTGCCTCTTTCTTCCCTTAATTGGAATGTTACATGGAGCGGCGCGCTGTAGGTTTGCCCTTCGCGCTGCGCTTCAAGTGGCGATAATTTAGGTTCGCCGATATCGTAGTGACTGAAATCGAGAACTGCTTTCTCATCATAGCTCTCGATCGGGAAGACTTCTTTGAAAACAGCCTGAAGCCCCTGATTCTTCCTCTTTGAATAAGGGACGTCTTTTTGAAGAAAATCGACGTATGAATTAGCCTGAACCTCGATCAGATTCGGCGGTTCGATGGCTTCCTTGATGCTTCCGAAATAAATGCGTTCCGACATAAGTGTCTAAGCTCACGAACTAAACCTCACACCGACCACACCAAATCGGGGCCGATGGAGGCGGATTTTACCGGTTCCGGGATAGGCGAAGGGCGCAAAAATGCCATCAAAACGGTGACCTGTCAAATTGACGATCTCCGTCTCGTAGCCGGTAATATAATTTGCCTTATCAGCGCTTGGGTAAAAATACGTCTGGCGGGCTGTGACTGGTTTTAAGTTTATTGCCACTCTGGCGCCGCGCAACCAATTTTGATGATCCGCGGCGCACAAAACTGGATGATTATTTGATTTCGACCTTTGCCCCTGCGGCCTCGACCTTTTTCTTGATCTCCTCCGCCTCCTGCTTGGTCACACCTTCCTTAACTGTTTTGGGCGCGCCTTCAACAAGCGCTTTCGCCTCCGCGAGCCCGAGTCCCGGGACTGCGCCGCGGACTTCTTTGATGACCGCAATCTTGTTTGCGCCCATCTCCGTCAGGATGACGTCAAATGTGGTTTTCTCCTCAGCGGCCGGAGCGGCACCTCCAGCAGCCCCTGCAGCTGGACCCGCAGCGACAGCCACTGGGGCAGCGGCACTGACACCCCATTTTTCCTCAAGTTCTTTAACCAACCCAGCAATTTCCAGAACTGACATGTTACTGAGTTGCTCTACCAATTTATCTGTATCTGCCATTTTAGTTTTGTTTCCTCCAGTTGCCGCCTTCGAAAGCCTTCGAAGAATTAAAGCCGATAGCCACCGGCTCGGACAATTTCGTTGTTTCTGTAGCCGTGGCCTGTAGGCCGCGCGCGTCGCACAGCGACGCCGCTACAAATCTTTTATGCTGCCGGAGCTCCCTCCTTGTTCGCTTTCGCATTCAATAAGCGCGCTAATGCAGCGGCGGGCTCATTCAACAGACGCACCAAACGCGTTGCAGGCGACAAGAGCAATCCCAACAATTGCGCTTGCAAAATTTCTCGTGCTGGCAATTCCGCCAATGCTTCCAATTCCGCCGTAGAAAGCGTTGCGCGCTCCACAAAGCCAATCTTCAGTGCCGCCAATTTAAACTCGCTCGCGAATGTCTTAAAAATCTTGGCCACCGGCGCTACATCCGCCTGCCCTATAACTACGGCGGTTTGGCCCGCGAATTGGTTTCCAACATCCGGAAAGCCGGACTCCGACATCGCACGCTTGAGAAAACTATTCTTCACGACGTGCACTTCGGCGCCCGCGGGCTCCAATCGGCTGCGCAGTTCGCTGAAATCGGCCACCTTCATCCCGCGGTATTCGGTTACGAGCACAAAAGGCGAGCGTTTCAACGTTTCCGACAACTCTAAAACAATGTTGGCTTTTTCGGGTCGCATAATCGTCGAGGTAAGTAAGTCCGGTGTTAAGTGCCGCTCAAATATGGCGCCGGATCGACACGGACACCGGGCGACATGGTCGCGCTGATCGTTAAGCCTTCGAGAAAACGACCTTTCGCTGTAGCCGGGCGAGCTCGCACGACCGCTTCAATGACCGCGTTCGCATTTTCTACCAAAGCGTTCTCTTCAAACGAAAATTTTCCAACGGGCACTGCAACGTTGCCATTCTTGTCGAGCTTGAATTCTACCCGTCCCGCCCTGACTTCCTGTACCGCTTTGGCGGTGTCATCGGTGACCGTTCCTGTCCTCGGATTAGGCATCAAACCGCGTGGGCCGAGAACTTTACCAAGCTTGCGCACCTCCGCCATTGCTGTCGGCGTCGCGATGGCGACATCAAAATCCTGAAAGCCTTCCTGACATTTCTGAATCAAATCTTTCATCCCAACAAATTCCGCGCCGGCCTCCGTTGCCGCTCTGGCCGCCTCGCCTTCCGCGAAAACAAGTACCCGCACCTGCTTTCCGCTGCCATGCGGAAGGGGACAAGTCCCGCGAACCATTTGATCGGATTGCTTCGGGTCGACTCCCAGGCGAAATGACAGAGTCACCGTTTGATCAAATTTTGTCGGCGGAAATTTCTTCAGCGTAGCGACCGAATCGGCGAGTGCATAACTCTTGGTTCGATCCAGGTGCTGCGCCGCGGCGCGATAACGTTTGCTTCGATTTGTTTGCATTACTCGGTGCAGTTCAAATGCCTGTCGTTGGCTAAACGGCGAGGCTCCTGCTTAAAATTATATCGCTCCAATTCAGGAAGCGGGACACGGAACGTAGCGGTTATCTTTGCCTTGTCAAAGGCTTGCGCCAACAAAACGTAAAGGGTGTCAATCGGCCGGGATTACGACTTCCTCCGATGATTTTGTCGAGTTCGCAGCTCTTTGTACCGCCGGCTGTCCCTGCCGAATGATCTTGCCTTCCTTCATCACGAACACGACGCGCTCGGTCGCGGTAATATCCGCGGTCGGATCTCCCGGAATTGCAACTACGTCAGCCAGTTTCCCTTTTTCCAGCGTTCCCACTTTTTGAGCAATCCCCAAAAGCTCGGCATCATTTGCGGTAGCTGATTTCAATGCATCGATTGGCTTCATGCCCAGATCTACCATCAATTTGAATTCTTTGGCGTTTTGTCCGTGGGGAAACACCGCCGCGTCCGTTCCAAATGAAATTTTGACCCCAATCTTTACTGCATTGCGAAACATGTCGGATCGAGCGGCCGTAGCCGCCTTGGCCTTGGCCTGCAATGCAGGTGGATAATTTTCGATCTTGCCCATGATCCATTCTGACGCCATGAGCGTGGGCGTAAGAAATGTTCCCTTTTTTCTCATTATCGTCAGCGTTTCCGGTTTCAGAAAAGAGCCGTGCTCAATCGAATCGACGCCCGCTTCAATTGCCTCTCGCGCGGCCTCGTCGCCGTGGCAATGAACGGCGACTTTCTTGCGCAACCGATGCGATTCATCGACTAGCGCCGCCATTTCCGCCGGGGTGAATTGGGGAGTGTCCACCTCATCGGCAAGAGAAAGGACACCGCCGGAAACCGCAGCCTTTATCACGTCTGCGCCATTCTTTACCTCAAAGCGCACCGCTTTGCGGATCTCATCGGGACCATCCGCAATGCCATCTGTATAATCCGGCTCGCGTCCAAAGAGAAAATCGCGAAATCCGTTGGTCGGATCAAAGTGACCTCCCGTAGCTCCGATCCCTTTCGTTGCGACCAACATTCGCGGACCGACGATCACTCCTTTATTGATGGAATTGCGCAGCGCGACATCGACAAACTCGCGGCTGGCGACGAAACGGCTGCCCAAATCGCGCACGGTGGTGAATCCGGCTTCGACCGTTGCCCGTGCGTATGTGGTGGCGATAATCGCCTGTTCCGACACGTTGAGATCGAGTTCTCTCAGGCGACGCTGATTGTAGTCCCCGGAGAAATCGAGCGTGAGATGCGTGTGGGCATCCATGAACCCCGGAGAGAGCGTCGCGTCGCCCAAATCGATCACCCGCGCGTCGCTGGGGATTGGCAAATTGCTGCCCGCATCAAGAATCTTGTCACCCTTTACGATCACCACGCCGTTCTGCACCAGGGCACTCGATTTGCCATCGAACATCCTCGCAGCCTTTAGTGCGATTAATTCCTCAGCGGCTTGCGCCGACAACGACAGGCTAACGAAAGCTGCAAGCACGTAACAGGTGATTTTCATGCCGTCGTTTAAAGGCAACCCCCGACCATGACAAGGGAGGAATGTCAAAATCGCAATCGCATTACCGATTTTGAAGTTTCGCCGTGCTCTCCGCCAATCCTTGTCGGGCTGGGACCGATTTAGGATCTAGCGCCAACGCCTCTTTGAACGCGAGAACAGACCGCTCGGGTTGATTGAACATGGCCAGATACCGCCCACGATTGATCAGCATCCTCGTGTACGCGGGCAAAACCTTGAGCTTGGCCACATCATCATTCGCAAGCCGCACTGTTCCGTCTGCCAGTCCGCGCATTTGGAGATGGGGATCAGGGGAATCGTGAAAGCTTTGGTCGGTTGAGAGATTGAAGACCAAACCTTCCGGAACAAGTTGATAGTTTTGCGGAATCCATTGGGTCAAGTAGCCGTTTGTTTTGTCGGCCGACAACACGTCATTCGTCATGTAAACTGGGGCGACCTTGATTTCATTTCTGACCATTGACTGAATCATTTCCAGAAATGCCATGCTAATCCTTTGAGTAAGCTCTGGTCTCCGGTTAAAGGAATCGGGATCCAGCTCCCATTGTCTAAGAAGATCAACGTATGGATCGATCTTATCGCGCGATCGCTCGATCAAGCCGGGATGTGCGTATTTCAGATAATCGAAATACCACGAACGCCGCAGCAAATTGATATCTACCACCTTCACGTCGCGCCGGAGTTGTTCTATCTCCTGCGCATAGAACATTGGCGACACCACTTGCCAGTCCTGTGTCAACAACAGGCCATCGGGCGCGATGGTGCTGAACAGGTTGTGAACGTAATCTTCCGCAACGAAGTAATGCCTGCGATTGTTGAACGGCCAATTTGCGGCGAACGCCGTCGCCAATGTGAACGCAACAGCGATCGTCCCAAGAACGTACGTTGTGCCTGCACCGGCACTCTTGGGCCGGCTAAGCTGAAGTAACCATCGACTGCCAAACCCTGCAGCAATCGCAATCGAAATGAATGCGGGCAAATAGTAGGCATCTTTGTCCTCGGCAATTTCGTAGCTGAGCGCGTACCCCAGGTCGGCGATTACGATCAACAGCAAAAACCAGGCGGCTGTGCGATCACGCTTGTAAGCAGTGGCAAGTCCGGCGAGAGCCAGGAATGGCGTTAAAGGCAGCCACGGGTACCCAAATTCACGCAACGCCATTCGACAGAATTCAACAAACTGCGTTCCCATTGTTGCCGGCGAAAAAGAAAAGAACACGCGATACTGCCGGCCGGTGATATGCCACCAGATTTCCTGCAGAGAGCGCGGATCGCCCCAATTCATCACCGGGGAGTGTGAAGCTGCCAACGGCAAATACGCGTAAACTGCCACAAGGCCGCCGATAGAAATCAGCGCGGCAAACAATAGTCGACGGCTAGTGAAAAATTTCAGACCTTGCGTTGTGATAAACAAGCGCGGCGATAGCCGGAAGTGTTAGTCCTACCGTGACGTGATGAACCCCAAGCGCAAGGCCGAATACGAAGGCGGCCGTATAAATCCACGCGTCGTACGTTGTGACCGCAGCGCTAGCATCTCTTCGAGATTCAAGAATTCGCCGCCGCCAGCGAAGAACCAGAAAGAACACAACGAGGATTAGCAACGCATTGAGAGCATAGACTTCCGTGATCGTCGCGTACGACCAGAGCGTCCGGGAAAATGCCATGAGCAACCCCGCGCAGACGGCGGGCGCCAATACCAAAAACCGGTCGCCGGTTGGTTGCTCACCTTTCCTGCTCTGGTGCGCAGCCTTACCGTTTCGCTTTGGCGCACCGGTACAGCAAACTGTCATCAGCAACTCCGCCACAACAAGAGTCAGCATTGCGCAGGCCAGCGCCGCGAATAGCGCGGAGGAAAAATTGATGGCCATGGCAACATTTCCGAACTGGAGTAGCGAGGCGAGATGAGCGAGCATCACCCAGAGAGGGAAACCCGGTGGATGCGCGACTCCCAGCCCTCGAGCTGCCACGATCAATTCGCCGCTGTCTACAAGCGTAACCGTCGGTGCGAGCGTGACCGTGTACAGCAGTATCGCCACCAGAAAGACCGCCCCGGCGCAGATCAGTTCCGCTCTCGAGTTCGCTACGCGATCGGAATTCATGACCCGGGCAGCCTGTTTTTGAGGCTGCCCACGCTTCGAGAGTCCCTGAGCCATGCGCTATCGTCTCGCAAACTGCCTTTCCTGCAAACGAGGAAAGAGCTGCGAGTCTCCGGGTTGTGTTTCGCTGCTGCAAAGAACCCTTGTTTGGCTCGTATGCTTCATCTTCAATACCCAAACTATGAAAGTCTCGATCTACGTTTGGATGCTGTGCCTGGGCTTGGGCCCCTGCCTCGCTGCTCAAGCTCCAACTCCCGCGCCATCACCGGCGAAACCCTCCGCGGACTACGATCTGCGCTGGGGCGTCAAGATTCCGATGCGCGATAAGGTCGAACTCAACGCGACATTGTATTTGCCCAAGATGCGAGATGGTTCGCCGCCAAAGACACCGGTGATTTTCACGCTCACTCCGTACATCTCAGATACATATCACGCCCGCGCGGCGTACTTTGCATCACATGGGTACCCGTTCGCGCTTGTTGACGTGCGCGGTCGCGGAAACTCTGGCGGCGAGTTCGAGCCGTTCGCGAATGACGCCCGAGATGGATATGACATAGTCGAATGGCTTGCGAAGCAACCGTTCTCCGATGGCAAAATTGCCATGTGGGGCGGATCGTATGCCGGCTTCGACCAGTGGGCTACTGCGAAAGAATTTCCGCCACACCTTGCGACGATCGTTCCGGCGGCAGCCGCGCATCCGGGACTGGATTTTCCCTCCAGTAACAACGTCGGCATGACGTACGACATGCAATGGTTGACGCTCACCAGTGGTCATACTCCGCAGGACAGACTCTTCGGCGATCAAAAATTCTGGCGCACAAAATTCCTGGACGCCTATACGAAGCATCTTGCTTTCCAGTCGCTCGATTCGTTTGTCGGAAATCCGTCGGTTAATTTCCAGCGCATCCTCAAACATCCAACGCCCGACGCGTACTACGATGCAATGGTACCGACGCGCGAGCAGTTTCAAAAAATCGCGCTGCCTATCCTGACAATCACCGGGCAATACGACGGCGACGAGCTGGGAGCGCTCACATACTACCGGGACCATCTGGCGAACGCTCCGCGGGAAGAGCGCGCGAAACATTTTCTCATCATCGGTCCATGGGACCATGCCGGTACGCGCACACCCACGGATGAAGTCGCAGGTGTAAAGTTTGGCCCGGGCGCAATTGTCGATCTCAACGATCTGCACCGCCAGTGGTATGACTGGACGATGAAAGCTGGATCGAAGCCGGCATTCCTCAAAAACCGGGTCGCATATTACTTGCTCGCGTCCGGGAACTCCGGCGCGGACGGCGAATGGAAATATGCTGACAATTTCGAGACCCTGGTTGCCAATCCAAAAACTTTTTACTTCGATTCGAAGAATAGCGACGCAAATGGTGTGTTTCACTCCGGCGCGCTCACTGAAAAATCAGCGGTCGAAGGCGCTGATCAATTCACTTACGACCCACTCGACCTAAGCCGTGGCGAAAATGTCGAAGGAACTGACCCGAAAGAGAAAACCATTGCAATCGACCAGACCTACGCCTTGAGCATCGGCAAGGACGGATTGGTGTATCACACCGATCCATTGCCAAACGAGACACCTATGATTGGCTGTCCGGCTGTTAAGCTGTGGCTATCGATCGATACCCCCGATGTCGATCTGGAGTGCGATCTTTACGAGATCCAGCCGGACGGCACCAGCATCATTTTGTGGAGCGATCTGCGCCGGTTGCGCTACCGCGAGTCGTTGCGCGAGGCAAAGCTCGTTAAACCTGGCGAGATCGTGCACTGCGATTTCAATCCCGGTTTGTTCGTAGCACGCCGTTTGATGAAAGGCAGCCGGCTGCGGCTGGTTGTGAGCGCCGTGAATTCGATTCTGTGGCAAAAGAATTATTGTTCGGGTGGAATCGTTGCCGACGAAACCGCAAAAGACGCGCGCACCTGCAACCTACAGGTCTACCACGACGCTAAGCACCCAAGCGCAATTCAATTGCCATTGCGCTAGCATTGTCCGGTGTGCCAACGACTCTACGGGAGTGGGTCAGTTTTTATGAAAAATACCTGGGCGGCAGTTGTTGTTGCTGCGGTTCTGCCAGGGACAGCCTCGGCTGCAACCGAATCGCTCGACAAACTGGCGACTGATTTTTGGACGTGGCGCGCGAAATACGCACCATTCACCGGCGATGATGTCAATCGGATGGAGCGGCCCGGTGGCATACGGGATTGGTCCAAGGCGAGCATTGATCGGCGAGGGAGAGACCTGGCTGGATTTGAAATGCGCTGGAAGAAGGTCGGTTCGACCCAGAGCGAGCGGGCTATCCCTCAGCAGGTCGATTTCAAGCTCATCGGCTCGGCATTGTCGCGTGTGCGCTGGGAACTCGACGGAAATCCCCGCTGGAAACGCGACCCGAATTTTTACATAGAACAGACACTCACCGCGCTCGCGGAAGCTCTGACAATGCCCGCGCCTTACGACGAGGCGCGCAGCCGCGAAATTCTTGCCCGCATCGAAAATGTCCCGTCGATCCTGCAGCAAGGCTGGGAGAACCTTGAGAAACCGCCTGCGCCGTTCGCCACGGTCGCGGTCAACCGGCTAGAGGGCATTCGCGAGCATCTCCGTAAAATGGCGAAGTCACTCGCGCCATCAACAACTCTAGCTCCTGACAAATTGAATCGCGCTTGCGAACGCGCGGCCGATGCACTGGAGAAATTTCAGCAGCAGCTCAAAGAGAAGCTTCCGAGTCTTCCTCAACAAACCGCACTTGGTCGCGATGCTTACGTCTGGTTTTTGCGCAACGTCGCGCTGATGCCGTTTTCGCCGGAAGAACTTCTGGCGATGGGCAAACAGGAGTGGAGCCGCGCGGTTGCGTTCGAGACATTCGAGAAGAACCGCAACAAAGATGTGCCGGCGCTCAAGATCGCCACGGATATCGATAGCTGGATCAAAAACGCAGCTGCGAAAGAAGTTCAAATCCGACGATTTCTCGAAGAGCGCGGAATCCTTACTGTTCCGGATTGGGTCAAACATTACACGCTTCGACCGACTCCGGAATATCTGGCTGCTCTCGGCTTTACTGAAGACGACGACTTCACGTCGCCTTCGCGGCTGAAGGAGAACTGTATCCGTTACGTGCCTGAGCCGTCAGAGAAACTTGGCTACTTCTGGCGCGCGACAGCGATCGATCCGCGGCCGATTATCGTTCACGAAGGAATGCCCGGCCATTATTTTCAGCTGTGTCTCTCGTGGAAAAATGACGATCCGATTCGGCGTCACTACTACGACTCGGGCGCGAACGAGGGCATCGGCTTTTATGCCGAGGAAATGATGTTGCAGGCCGGTCTTTTCGATGACAGCCCCCATACGCGCGAAATCATTTACAATTTCATGCGACTGCGCGCCCTCCGCGTGGAAGTAGATGTGAAACTCGCGCTCGGCCAGTTCACGCTCGAAGAGGCGGCGAAATATCTACAGGAGAAAGTTCCGATGGACGAAGACACAGCGCGCCAGGAAGCGATCGCATTTTCCACCAGGGCCTGGTCAGGCCATCACGTATCAGATCGGCAAATTACAGATCCTGAAATTCCTCGCCGACGCGCGCATGCAGCAGGGCGACAAATTCAATCTGCGCTTGTTCCACGATTTCCTCTGGAAAAACGGCAACGTGCCCATCGCATTGCAGGAGCGGGAGTATCTTGGCAATGCCGCGAATCCGTTGAGATAGGTAGACAATCGTGAATGCGGATCAATGGAGCCGGCGCGCCTTCGCGCCGCTTCTTTTAGAGCTGCTGACTCTCTTTCGGGAGGGTGAGAGATCGACGCTCTCAGATCGGAGTTGAAAGACCAGAGAGCGTTGATTCAAAAGTGAACGACAAGCTGAATCGAGCAAACCCCGTAGCGAGGGCGCCGCGGCTCCAGCGAAGACGAAGCCTGATGCTTTGCAGACAGCTCGCGAATTGTGACCTTCGCGCAGCCGGGGTGCTTTTAATCCACGACTTCCAGGCCCATTTGGCGGGCGGTGCCGGCGATGATGCGAAAGGCGGCTTCGTCGTCGCGTGCATTCAAGTCTTTGCGCTTGGTGTTGACGATATCCATGACTTGTTTGCGCGAGACCTTGCCGACTTTCGTCTTGTTAGGCTCCTTTGAACCGGCAGCAATATTGGCTGCTTTCTTCAAAAGAACGGCAGCGGGCGGGCTCTTGGTGATGAACGTAAACGACTTGTCTTTGTAAACAGTGATGACGACCGGCAGAATGTCGCCGGCTTGTTTTTGCGTGGCGGCGTTAAACTCCTTGCAGAACGACATGATGTTGACGCCGCGCGGACCGAGAGCGGTTCCCACGGGCGGCGCAGGATTCGCTTGTCCTGCGGGAATTTGAAGTTTGATATGCGCTACGATTTCTTTGGCCATGGTTCGATTCAGTTAAAACGATTCATAGGGTTCAAGCGTTGAAAGTGGCAATTTTGATAATTAGCCGCGTTCCACCTGCCAGTATTCCAGTTCCACTGGCGTTGCGCGACCGAAAATGGTGACAGAGACGCGCAGCTTCCCGCGCTCGGGATCGATTTCTTCCACGATTCCGGTCTGATTTTGGAATGGGCCGTCGGCGACTTTCACACTTTCGCCCACCTCAAAGCTGACTTTCGGTTTCACCTTTTCCTCGCGCTCCTTCATTTGCGCGAGCATGCTGTCCACCTCCGATTGCCGCATCGGGATCGGTTTGTCCTTGGTCCCGGCAAACCCGATTACGCCAGGTGTATTGCGGATGAAGTACCAAGTGCGCCCGATCAGCTGATTATTCTCGTCGAGCAGATGCATGTTCGCGATCAGATATCCGGGAAAAAATTTTCGCGTGGTTTCAGTCTTCTTACCTTTCTTGATTTCCGAGACCCGCTCGGTTGGAAGAAGCACATCGTAAACCACGTCGCTCATCTCTTCGGTCTTGACGCGTTTCAAGATGTTCTCGCGTACCTTGTTTTCCTGGCCGGAAAGCACATGCACGACGTACCATTGATCTTTCCCTCCGAGTATTTGTGCCATAATCAATGTAACCGGGTGAAAAAGTGCACAACGTTGACCAAAACAAAATCGAACAGCGCGACGTAACCACCCAGCAATAGCATCGCGATAACGACCACAACCGTCGAATCCACGAGTTCCTTGTATCGGCGGAACCCTCTCTCTTTCGGGTCCCACGGCCAGGAACATTTCTGCAGCTCGACCTTCACCTCAGTGAAGAAGTTTTTGACTTTGGTTATCATCGCTTCGCTATGTTCGGTGTTCGCAGTCTGTTGATACACGCCAGGAGGGACTCGAACCCCCAACCGACGGTTTTGGAGACCGCTACTCTACCAATTGAGCTACTGGCGTATTTAATCTTCCTCGTCCGCTTACTCTTAATCTTCTCTTCCTAAACCGTCCGCTCAATAGCAGAGCCAAAGGAAGAAGTAGAGGAAGAGTTTAATCCAGAATATCGCTCACGCGACCGGCGCCGACTGTTTTTCCGCCCTCGCGAATGGCAAATCGGATCGTCTTCTCCATCGCGATGGGCGTGATCAGCTCGACCTCGATCGAGATGTTATCTCCCGGCATGACCATTTCCACGCCGTCCGGCAGCTTCACCGTGCCGGTGACATCGGTTGTGCGGAAATAAAACTGCGGCCGATAATTGGTGAAGAACGGAGTGTGACGTCCGCCCTCCTCTTTGCTCAGAACGTAAACTTCCGCCTTAAACTTTTTGTGCGGCGTAATGGAGCCCGGCTTCGCGATGACTTGTCCGCGTTCGACCTCTTCCTTCTTCAGACCGCGTAACAGGACGCCTACGTTGTCGCCCGCGCGGGCTTCATCGAGAAGTTTGCGGAACATTTCGATATCTGTCGCGACGGTCTTCGCCGTCGGTCGAATTCCGACGAGCTCCACTTCCCCCATCTTTTTGAGAATGCCGCGCTCGACACGACCCGTGGCGACGGTGCCGCGACCTTCAATGTTGAACACGTCTTCGATCGGCATCAAAAATGGCAGATCCACCGGTCGCTCGGGCACAGGCACATAATCGTCGACCGCTTCCACGAGCGCGACGACTTGCTTTTCAGAATCCGCATCACCATTGAGCGCCTTGAGTGCGCTGCCTCTGACGATTGGGATCTTGTCACCAGGAAATTCGTACTGGGTCAAGAGATCGCGCACCTCCATCTCCACGAGATCGAGAAGCTCGGGATCATCTACCATATCCACCTTGTTTAAGAAAACGACGATGGAAGGCACGCCCACTTGTCGCGCCAGCAGGATGTGTTCGCGCGTCTGCGGCATCGGCCCATCGGCAGCGGACACAACCAGGATGGCGCCGTCCATTTGCGCCGCGCCAGTGATCATGTTTTTCACATAATCGGCGTGTCCCGGGCAATCGACGTGCGCATAATGGCGTTTGTCACTGGCATACTCCACGTGTGCCGTGTTGATGGTAATTCCACGCTCTTTTTCCTCCGGCGCATTATCGATCGAGTCGTATTCACGCACTTCGGCCATGCCCTTTTTGTTGAGGACCTTGGTGATTGCAGCAGTGAGCGTAGTTTTGCCGTGGTCCACGTGACCGATCGTGCCGACGTTCACGTGGGGCTTGTCGCGTTTAAAAGCTTCCTTAGCCATATCGTTTCTTTTTAACCTCTATAGTTGATTTCATTGCCGGTCACAAACTCATCGAGCCCATGACCGGGATTGAACCGGTGACCTCGTCCTTACCAAGGACGTGCTCTGCCAACTGAGCTACATGGGCTGTTCCTCACCAGCCCAGCGCCTCCCCTGGGAAACCCGGGCGGCGAACCGGCCGTGCCTTCGACCAGAGAGATAAAAATCCCAGAGTCGCGTCAAATCGACATTTGAACGACCATGGGATCCCGTTCGCTCCGACAAAAAGCGTTCGCAAACTAACCACGCGCATTGGCGTGTCAAAGAAATTTTGGCCTGCGCGACGCGCTGCGGTGTCCCAGCGCGCATAGGCCAACGACGATTGAAAACTCCACTGATGACAGCGGACACCATCGGGAGGGTTCGCCTAACGAATTCTGTGGCTGGTTTCCTCTACCTTTCCGCGCGTGAGAAGACGCACCAGCACGGCAATTATAAGCAGCGCCACAATACCGATGCCGATGTACATCGGACTGATTTTGTCCATCAGGGTCTTTTCTTCCGGCGTGGGGCTGGGAATGGGAGGCGTGGGAGAAGGCGTCGCATTTTTTGCCGCGAGCATCGACTGCGAATATTGCAGGCGTTGGAACGTGGCATTGTCCTGCGGATTGGCCTTTAAAACGGCCTGGTAATCCGCAATGGCATTTTCATACTGCTGCGCCAGACTGTAGGTGTATCCACGTTTGGTCAGCGCTTCAATATCGTTTGGGTTTTTGGTGATTAAAAATGTATAATCGGCGATGGCTGCATCGTAGTTTTTCAGGTTTCGATATGCCAGTGCGCGACGGTCATAACTTTGCAGAGCGTCCGGGTTCTTTTGGATTACGGCAGAGAAATCGGCGACTGCTTTATCCCATTGGTTGAGTCCAATCTCGGCGAATCCGCGGAATTTTATTGCATTGATGTCGTCAGGTTTCAATTCCAACGCCTTGTCCAGATCGGCAAGGGCGGCGTCGTACTGCTTAAGTTCGATTTCGGTCTCGCCGCGTTCAGAATAGAGAGATGCGTCTTTTGGCGCCAGCTCGATAGCTTTTGAAAAATCGGCCATCGCGGACTGGTATCTTGTCGATGCTCCCGGTTGATCTCCGGCTGCCATCGCAGTTCGCGCTCCCTGTCGATAGGCCGTGCCGCGATTTGCATAGCCGCGCGCATCATTCGGACTCTCTTTAATCGCCTTACCGAATTCCTCAGCAGCAGCGTCAAAATGCTGTTGCTTGGCAAGGTCGATGCCACGTTGCATGTGGTTTCCTCCGCCGCCGCCCTTCGACTTCGGCTTGGCATGGCCAACCTGAACAACTACACAACAAAGAAGCGACACGATTCCGGCGATGATTGGGTGTTTGTTCAACATATTCGTTTCTCCTTACCAGCTACTTTTGCGCAATTTACCGCCTGCATGCGAGAAAATTCAATGGAAGGGCCATGAATTGGTTGGGCGAGCAAATCCGACATGCTGTAAAATTCGCTGTTTTAACGGATCGGCGTCCACCGTGCAACCAGGCAAAACCCGATGCCCTGACAACTGCACCCGCCAAAGCCGTTGAGTACGCTGGACAAATCTCTGTATGAAGCCCGAAATGTCCTCCGAGCCTGTCGACACTCCCTCGCACCGAAGCGTCAATCTCTCAAAGGGATATTCGGCAATTTTTGCCACCGTTTTCATCTGGTCACTGCCGTCGTTATTCATGTTTTACCTGAATCGGTATTACGATCCGTGGGCCCAAAATTTCTACCGGTACTCGGTCGCTTGCATCGCCATAGCGCCATTGGTGCTTTATCGGATCAATCGCGGCGGACCGCGCATCGATTTGCGCGCGGTGAAGCTTTGTTTGCTGCCATGTCTGCCAAACGTCGTCCACCAGGTCACCCAGGTAATGGCCCTTTTCTACGTAGGACCCGGCGTCTATACAATTTTCACTCGAGCATCAGTCATCTTCACAGCCCTTTTGGCGCTGGCATTCTTCCCCGAGGAACGTGTCGTTATTCGGCAATGGCAATTTCAACTTGGCACGTTGCTCGGATTAATCGGCGCGTTCGGGGTGATTTGGTTCCAGGCGAATGCGGGCTCACACGAACAACACGTCGCTTTACCCGGATTATTCATCGCGTTTACCGCAACAATTTGCTGGGCGCTTTACGGTGTTCTGATCAAACGTCCGTCAGCTGAGCTTGGACCGATTCGCAGCTTCGGCCTGGTCAGCTTTCATTACCTCGGCACTGCTGTTTCCTCTCACCCTGGCGTTCGGCAAAATCGGCACTCCGTTTCACGCTGGAGCGCAGGTGAACCTGGTTCTTATCATTTCGGCGGTAACGTGTATCACGCTCGCCCATGTTCTCTATTACGTGGCAATAAACGAAATCGGAGTTGCACTCTCTCAAAGTCTCCAGCTTCTTTGTCCCGCTATTGCAATGGCGCTCTCCGCCAGGTTCTACGGCGAGCGACTGACGCACGCGCAGATTTGGAGTGCTGCGATTCTGTTAATCGGGGCGTTTCTTGCCATGCGCACAAAACCTGTCGCCACCGCGGAAACCGCTGAAAATATTTAGACTTGTCGCGGGCAGAGCACGCTATTCCGTTGCTTTGCACGGAATCGTTCGCTGCATTCAAGCTCGACTCCCTGTTTTACCCTCGACTCAGCGCTTGTGCTTTGCGCACGAGTTCGATGAAATCCGCACGGTGGCCCTCGCGGTCTGAGCCTTTCCCCTCGACTGCCCATTGAAGTACGTTCTCAAGCGTGCCGTTCCCCTTGTATTCGGAGTCGCGCAAGATCATTCCAAATTCAGCAACAGCGGCAGCGAATTTCAAATCCTGTGGAGCCACTGCAAAAGCAGATCCGCTATCCCTTACAACGCGTTCGATAGGCGGCATCGTATCATGGGTTGGCGTTATCAGTTGCAACTTGACGCTCAACAAATATTCCGCCGACTGCCCCGAACCATCGGTATCCCCCATCGTGGTGGTCGTTAGGCGTTTTGACCGAGGTACGACTACTTCATAAAGAACGGTCAAGTTATACTCAGTCGGAATGTGTTCCCATTCGCGATTCGCATCATTCAGATCGGGTGTCCCGGATGCTTGTCTGTCGTATCCAATCAATCGGTAGGAGGTAACGCATTTGGGATTGAATTCGACCTCAATTCCGCTGTTTTCGCTGACGACGATCGCCTCGCGTCCTTTTAATGCGATCCGCACGAGCCGGTGAGATGATTCCCATGGACAAGTCACAACATCGGCATTGAGCGAAAATCGTTCCTTTCCGAGTGGTTGCGGATAATGATACGAAAAATGGTTAATCATTCCTTCAATGCGCACAGCGTCTTTGGCGGGGAGGATGCCATTGTTGATGGAGCGACGGACATCGAGATACGAAGCTAGATTCACCAGGAGCGGTACGTTCGACCGGGGTCTGCTCACCACAGATACAAACGGCCGCTCCCCAGTGTACGCATATGGGCCGGCGTTAGCCTCGGCGTTTTGATTTTGGCCGGCCAGCGTTGGGTTTTCGCCTTCGACCGAACCCAGGTCGCGCACTTCCAGCCGGGCGCCAGCCAAGTCCGGCGACGAAGATAGCCTCTGGATACCCGATCTTTTACTGCTTAAAGCGAGAGCGCCGACCACCGCTAAAACGGCAAGGAGGGCCGCGATCGCAAGCGGACCAGCTTTCGACCAAAAATCTTCCTCGTGAACAGCTGCCACCTTTTTTTTCGCTAATGCTTCCGTCTCTAACTCGAAGCCATACCCGGCTCTCAAGAGCCCCGCGAGTTTCTGTGTGTCGGCAACGAAACGTTGCAATTCGGGTGACGCTGCAGTGGTACGAGCAATTGCAGTTCGTTCTACTTCGTCCACCTCATCGAGCGCGTATGCAGTTAGCTTAGGATCGTCCAAATTCATTTTGGCTCAGGTGTCCCCGGTTTAAATGAAATGAAATCTCCTGCGACTGCCGCGTAGCGTTCTCGCAACGTTTTGAGTGCAGTATGAAGTAATACTCCCACGTTATTAGCCGTAGTCTGCATAATCTCTGCGATCTGCTGGTAGCTGAGGTCATTTTGAAACTTGAGCTGGATGACTTCCTGCTGCCGCGGCGGCAGGGTGGCGACGATTCTCAACAGAAATCCAGTCGCTTCTCTTTGTTCGAGCTGGTCGAAAGGCATCGGTTGCTCGCTTTCCTGCGATTCAATTATTTCCTCGTCCAGATACATCATCCGCCGCTCCTTTCGGCAGACGTTTAGGGCCGCATTTCGGCAAACTGTAAACAGCCAAGTCGCTGGCGTTTCCTCCCGGCGTAATGCACCGTTGCGCTGCAATTTCACAAACGTTTCCTGAACAACATCTCTCGCCTGTTCCCTGTCGCCGGTTATGCGTCGCGCATATTCAAGAAGCGGAATTTCGAATCGTTGAACAATTTCCTCAAACTTCTGCCGTGTGGTTACTCTGCCGCTTTCCATCGGATCTGGTGTCCTTCCGATCAGCGCAGAGGATAACACATCCACAAATGCTCACCGCTAGTAGGAGACGCCCATAAGCGTATAAGTTATCGGTACTTGCACCCTGACGGCAGTGCGAGGTTTAAAACGCCACCGTCTAAGCGCCTCGAGTGTGGCGTTGTCCAGAATGGCGTTGCCACAACTCTGCACCATCTGGACATCAGTTACATTGCCCACGGCGGGATCAACCGTGACCAGCGCCGTTCCGGAGCCTGTTATTCGTGAACGGCGTGCTTGATACGGATAAATCGGACGCGGCGCATACATCACCGTCGCTCTGACCGAACGCAACCCAGCAGTTACCCCCCTACTCGGCGATGCCGCTTTTACCTTCTTGCGCGGACTAACATTCGATTGCTTCGGGTTCTCCTCCAAGAAAATTTCCTGATCCGGACGAATTTGCTCTAACGGTGGAGGCGGAAGGGAGTCTTCTGGCAATAGTGGGTTGGGTTCGGGTTCAATCAACTCAATCTCACCTTCAACCGGAGTGAATTTTTCAACCTGAACCCCCTCTGATCTAGCCTTCGCGATTACGACCGCCCCGAGGTGAATCCCAACCGCACAGACAAATGCAATCACAAACATCCAAGGTCGGCGCGATCGGTAGAGCAACGTGCGATTCATATGTTTCCTTCCATGAGAGAGACACGCCACATCCAAGAAACTTAGGCCACGGAGGCGACGTCGGGATTAACAAATACTACTCTGATTCTGATGCTGCTGGACACTCTGCGCGGATTTGGATTATCGATTAGTAAGAATCCAGCAAGGATCTCTCTTTTGCCTCGTGAATCTCAAAAGCTATCTCCTTACTCGCCAGAAGCTGGTCGACAGCGCTCTGGACCGGTACCTGCCGAAGGCGAATACGAAGCCTGCCACGCTTCACCGGGCGATGCGCTACAGTTTGTTTGCGGGCGGCAAACGGTTGCGGCCGATTCTTTGCCTGGCCTCCGGCGAAGCTTGCCGGGGCAAGATCAAGGATGCGCTTCCGCTCGCCTGTGCACTTGAATGCATCCACACGTACTCACTCGTGCATGACGATCTTCCCAGTATGGATAACGATGATTTCCGACGCGGTCGTCCTACATGTCACAAGGTTTTCGGCGAAGGTATTGCCGTGCTGACGGGGGACGCTCTGTTGACTCTCGCGTTTGAAATTGTCTCCCGCGCAAAGCCAAATCGCCGCTACGATATGACAATGCTGCTGCGCGAGATTGCTGTCGCAGCGGGAAGTAAGAAACTCATCGCCGGTCAGGTAGCCGATCTCGAAGCGGAAGGAAAAAATGTCGCAAGACGCCAGTTGCAATTCATTCACGAGAACAAGACTGCGGCGATGTTGAGAAGCTCAGTCCGGCTCGGCGCGATGAGTGCAAATGCAGATGCCAGGAAATTGTCCGCGATCACACGATTCGGGCAACAGTTGGGTCTGGCGTTCCAAATCATCGATGACATCCTCGACGTAACGCAGACGTCGCAAATGCTCGGGAAGAGCGCCGGCAAAGACGTGGCGGCAAAGAAAGCTACGTATCCTGCGGTGATCGGTTTGGAGAAATCCCGTGCTGAAGCGAAACGGCTCACCCGCCGGGCGCACAATTCTTTGTCGGTGTTCAGTACTCGTGATGCCGGGCCGCTGCATGCGCTGGCCAATTATCTGCTTGAGCGCGAGTATTGATTGTAGTCGTGGTCCTATCGCGATGACGCACGTGGCTGAAATAGTCAGCGTGGAGTTTCCCGAAGCGAAACGCGCTACAGAGCAAGAGCCAGATTCGGGTCAATTTCGTCCGTCACTTGCGATTCATATCCAACGCGTAGTCGCAACAGCGCAGCGAATGCGATCATGGCGGCATTATCCGTGCAAAGCCATGGCTCGGCGCTTTTGAATTCAATTCCTTTGCGGACGCACGTTTCACGCATTTGCCGGCGTAGCTCCTGATTGCAGCTGACGCCACCGCTCATTGTGACAAGATCCACGCGATATTTCTGTACAGCGGCGACCGTCTTCGCGATTAGCACGTCGATGACAGCTTGCTGGAAAGATGCGCAGAGATCGTGAAGCGTTCCCTCATCTAAATTGTAGGGCGTCTGTGTCAGACGCCGTTCCTCGCCTGGCGTTTCACAGAAACGCCCTACAATCTTCGGCAACAAATAGCGCACAGCTGTTTTTAATCCGCTGAAGCTAAAATTTTTCGAGCCGAGCATGCTGCGGGGGAGATCAAAACGTTTGGGATCTCCATCTCTCGCACGCTTTTCAATTTCCGGGCCGCCGGGATAACCGAGCCCGAGCATCTTTGCTACCTTGTCGAATGCCTCGCCCGCAGCATCGTCAACGGTACGGCCGATCAAATGATACTTCGTCAGGCCCTGCACAAGAACCAGCATCGTGTGTCCACCGCTCACGATGAGCGACACGTTCGGTCTAATTTCGTTCCCAACTTCCCCGACGCGAAAAAAAAAGGGCGAGAGCAAGTGACCTTCGAGATGATTGACCGCGAGATACGGTTTACGGAAGCCAATCGATAATCCTTTCGCGATTGAGGCACCGATCATCAGCGAGCTCGCAAGGCCGGGGCCACTGGTGGCTGCAAATGCATTAATTTCCGACAACCCAACTTTCGCTGCGCTCGCAGCGCGATCGAGCAGACGCGGCGCATAGATCAGATGATTGCGCGACGCGATCTCGGGCACAATCCCGCCATATTTTTCGTGGGCCGCGATTTGCGATGCCACTTCGCTGGCAAGCAAGTCGTATCGGGACTCTGTCCCGCGCAAAATCGCCACGGCTGTTTCGTCACAGGAAGTTTCGAGGGCGAGGACCGTCTTCACGGGCGATGGGCGGTAATCTCAAGAGCCGACTCAGAATCAAGGCGCCTGGCACAAAAGCGCCTCCAAATCATTTCTTCACCGCTTCAGCTTTTGGGGCGCTTTGCTGCGCGTAGATCATGACACCCCTCAAGGCGTCAATGGCGCGCAACATCTGGGCATCTTTTGTCTTGATGATGCGGGTCTCCTCCTCGGGCTTAACGTTTACCGCGTTGCGCAGTGCATTGAGCGCCCGCTCCTGTTCGGCAGTCATGCCGACGCGAATATTGGGGGTTACGCCATTACCCTGGATGACCTGTCTGCTGGGCGTGTAATACTTTGCCGTAGTAAAACGCACTGCGGAGCCGTCTGGTAATTGCAGAACGTTCTGAACGGAACCTTTTCCAAAAGTGGTTTCACCGACAAGCACCGCCCGATGCAAATCTTTGAGCGCGCCTGCTACGATTTCCGCCCCACTCGCGCTACCCTCGTTGACCAGCAAGACCATCGGAAAGTTGGGACGCTGCTTACTTGCCGCTGAAGTCGAGTAGTCATGTTGTTGCGAGGGAACTCGCCCCTGCGTTGAAACGACTTTTGTATTCGGCGGTAAAAATTGACCGCATACATCCACGGCACTGTTCAACAGCCCGCCGGGATTATTCCGAAGATCAAGAATGAGCGCCTGCATCCCTTGCTTCTGCAAATTGTCGATCGCCTTTGATAGCTCTTCGGCCGTCGGTTCGTTGAACTGGATCAACCGAACGTAACCGATCCTGAACGGGCCGGTCAGCTCCGGGGCCAGCAACCTTTCGCCCTTAACACTTTGAATTTTTATTTCTGCGCGCTGAAGCGTGTACTCCTTGATCTCTTTCGTCGACGGCCGCAATAGAGTCATACTAACTTTCGCGCCCGCAGGCCCACGCAAAACGTTGATTGCGTCCTGAAGATCCATTCTCTCTGTGGAGATGCCATTGATTCGCAAAATCTGGTCGCCCGAAAGAATCCCAGCCCTTGCGGCGGGCGTGTCCTCCATTGCCGTGACCACGGTAGGCAGACCGTTTTTCATTGAGACCTCAATGCCGAGACCGTTGAACCGGCTGCGCGTGTCATCCTGCATGTCTCGAAAGTCATTTGGATCCATGAACTGGCTGTGCGGGTCGAGCGACGAGAGCATTCCCTTCATTGCCGCGGTAACCAGATCGTGATAGCTCGTCTTGTTTTGATCCACGTAATCCTGGCGGACCAATTCCAGGGCTTTTGCGAAAATGGCAATCTGCGAGTAGCCGTTATCCTCGTTGCTCTTTGGAGGCGGCGCTTCCTGCGCGAAAATGCCAGGCAAAGGGATGACCAGTAAAAACGCCAGTAAGGGAACAATGACCGAGAGCCTCATATTTTTACCCATGATCAGAGAACAGTGCGACAATCGCTCATAGCAAATTTTTGGCAACGCCCAACGCAAGGCATTGTCTTACGTGAAAACTCGTAATTTGAGAGTCGCAAATGAGTCATCGCTTGGTTAATCCCGTTATCACCAGCATTCAGCCAGCCACACAACGCCGCCCGAGCCTCAGCGGGTGTAACGCTTACCCTTCCGAACGCAAAATCTTGAAACCGTTCAATTCTGGTTCACTCGGTGGAATTGGCCTGAGACTCCGTACCGATCAGAGTGCGCGACAAAAAGTGCTCGCGTTGATTTCCCTCCTTCTGGCGTTCTCTCTCCCGGCTGGGGTCCTTGGTGGCCAGAGCCAGGACGCCGAATACGAAACGGTGGCCGAGGAATACGTGAAGACGTATCTCGCGGCTCATCCGCTGCAGGGAACCGCTCTCGGTCTTCACGAGTATGATGGCAAAATCAGCGATTACAGTCGCCTTGCGCTCGACGCCGAACTCTCCCGGCTCCGAAGATTTGATGATCGCCTGGCCAAGTTCGATCCAGCGAAACTGAGTCTTCGTCAGTCCATTGACCTTCGAATTCTCCAGTCAGCGGTGAAGCGGGATTTGTTTGAAATGCAGGACATGTCTGTTTTCGAACGAAACCCGATGGTCTATGCCCGCGCCGGTGACGTGAACGTCTACATCAAAAGAAATTTTGCGCCCCTTGAGGACCGGGTTCGAAGCCTCGTTGCCATCGAATCGCAAATACCAAACATCCTGATCGCAGCGCGAACAAACCTGGATGAAAAGCTGCCAAGACCATTCGTCGAGCTTGCCATTCAAATCGCCAGGGGTTCTGCCGATTTCTTGAAAAAAGATCTCGTTGCGGCTGTAAGCGGGCTGAAAGACGACCAGCTCCGCGTGGCATTTCAGGCCACCAATCGCAAAGCCGCAAACGCGCTGAATGATTACGCCGCCTGGTTGGAACGGGAGAAGCTTCCCAAAGCTACCCTCAACTTCGCTCTCGGAGAGGAAAAATTCCGCCGTTTTTTGGCACAGACGGAGTTAGTCGATCTTCCACCGCAAAAACTTCTCGAGATCGGGATGGCGCAACTAAAGGCCGAACAAGTAGCGTTTGCGGACGCAGCGAAAAAAATCGACCCGAACAAACCTCCAATTGAGGTTTTCAAACAAATACAGAGCGAGCATCCAACCCCGGACAAATTGATCCCGGATATTGCCAAAGACCTGGACAAGATCCGCAAGTACGTCGCGAGCCATCATCTGGTCGGAATTCCATCCGAGGTCCGCGCGAAAGTAAAAGAAACACCGCAATATCTGCGCGCCACATCCTTCGCCTCGATGGATACTCCAGGTCCTTTCGAGAAGCGTGCGACGGAGGCGTACTACTACGTCACTCCCACAGAGGATGATTGGCCCGAGAAAGAAAAACAGGAATGGCTCACCGCGTTCAACTATTACACCTCCGACGTCGTCTCCATTCATGAAGTTTACCCGGGTCATTACGTGCAGTTCCTCCATCTGAACGCGTCACCTGCGAGCAAAGTAGAAAAGATCTTCGGCAGTTACGCTTTCATTGAAGGCTGGGCGCACTACTGCGAAAAAATGATGGTCGACGAAGGCTACGGCAGTGCGACGAACTCGACTCCAACCGAAGACGAAGTAAAAACGGCCGCCAAGTATCGCATGGCGCAGGCCGACGAGGCGTTGCTGCGTGTATGTCGGTTATGCGTGTCCATCAAGGTGCACACACAAAACATGTCCATCGATGAGGCGACCAAATTTTTCCAGGATAACTGTTACTACGAACAAAAACCGGCGCGTCAGGAAGCCATGCGCGCCACGTTCGATCCGGGGTATCTCAACTACACGCTGGGCAAATTGGAGATTTTGAAGTTGCGCGACGATTACAAGGCGCAGCAAGGCGACGATTTCACATTGCAGAAATTCCATAACGAGCTGCTCAATCACGGCATGCCGCCCATTCGTCTGCTGCGTGAGATTATGCTGAAAGATAAGAGCCAATGGGACCAGGTCTTGTGACCGAGGCATTCCTGGCGCGGCCGTCAAGCACCCTTGCGGTTCTGCTGACGACGTGCGTATCGCCTGGTGTGCTCATCAAAAATTGACAGACTGATTCACCGCGGACGCGAATCCACCCCGCATTGCGCGGCTTCGCGCTTTCGCTTAACATTCGCATCCGAGAGCTAAAAATGACAGAGCTGGTTTCATCGATGGCCGACAAGATCGATCGTACCATGCAACGGGTAATCCCGATTGCGTACCGTGTGCGACGAACCGGCCGGCGTCTGGTGCGTCGCGCGTTGCGCAAACCGCGCAGCGTTTCCGAGGGACCAAATCTGTTGCCGTTGCTGATTCAGGTTCTGGCGAGTTTCACGAAGGCCGACGGCGTGATCATGGAGGAGGAGATCGACTCGAGCCTCGGCTTCCTGCGTTATGATTATCCGGAGGCGGTTTACTCCGAGTTGCGACAGTTGTTTCGACAGGCGCTTTACGAGCAGCAGGATCTCGCCGCCATGGCACAAAAACTTGGCGTACAGCTGAGCACCGAGCGCAAAATCATGCTCGGGGTCCAGTTGTATGATCTGATTTCCCAGGCTGGACTCAAGCAGGAACAGGTGGTCGCGTTCTATTCATTCATGTCGCAAATGGGGATGGCTGCGCAGGCAATCGATATTGTTTACCAACTTAACGCGTCAGAAGAATCCGACCCTTCGATCTACCAGCATGGCGCATCGCCGCTGGAGTCGCTCTCGTTCGGAGCGAACAGCAAGTCCGATATCATCCTCAAGAACCTTGGCGAATCAGATCGGCTGATGGCCTTTCGCTATCACGATCTAATTATTTTGAAAAACTATAGTGGCCAGAACGTCTCGGTGCGTGGAAGGCCTTTAGCGCGAGGCGGCTTTTGTCGAATTTACCCTGGTCAGCGTATTTTGATCGGGGACCAGGTGCTCAGCTATCAGGAGCTGGCGCAATATTTCAACGCGAAGAAGAATGTGTCGCTCCCGGAAATTTTTATCCGCGTGACTAAAGACGCAGAGCAGGTGCAGTTGGAACGATCGCGAACCCGGGAGAGTGCATTGCGAGTCACCTTCGGACTCAAGGTACGCGTGAAGGCGTTGCGCGATATCGACGCCGAGCTTAACGGAGTGCGACTCAAGTCCGGCGCTCAGGTCGACGCGACACTTGAAGACAAGATCGTTTTCCACAACGATACGGAGCTGGATCTGAACGATCTGCGCCGTCGCGCGCGCGCTTTGGGCGGCCGTTTCCAACTGAAAGCGTCCAAGTCGGAATATCTGGTCTCGAATGATCCAAGCCGGTTGCAAGCGGACGACATTTTACTTTCGCCCGGCACGGCCGGGGACGTGTTGTTGAAGATTTTTTGCGATTACGATCAGCGAGTGGGCACCGTCGAGGTCATCGAGGCAGACCGTCCGATCATGGTAGGCGACGGCCCTGTGCGTTCCACGGCCAAGCTCAAGGACGGTGACATTATTCGCATCGATGTCGGACAAGTCCTGCGATGCAATTTTTTGGAGCGCATCATCGAGGAGGAGCGGAACATCATTCGCACCCTCGAACTAAACGAAATCACCCACCATTTCGGCAAGGGCCACATCGGCCTCGACGGAATTTCCTTCACCATCACGCGGGGTGAGATCGTTTGCGTGATGGGCGCAAGCGGGGCTGGAAAAAGCACGCTGATGAGAGTGCTTGCCGGGCAACTCCAACCGACCAGCGGCGAGGTATTGCTCAACGGACAGTCCCTTTATCGGAACCTCGACGTGCTCAAGCAGTACGTCAGTTACATGCCCCAGCAGGATGCGTTCGATGAACATCTCACCATAGGTGAGAATTTGCAGTTCGCGGCGGCGATCCGCGCACCGCATCTTTCGCGACGCGACCGGATCAGACGGCTAGACGCAAAGCTAATCGAACTGGGTCTGAGCGAACGCCGCGATGCAGTTGTTGGCAGTCCCGAGAAAAAGACGCTGAGCGGCGGCGAGCGGAAACGGCTCAATATCGGGCTGGATATGATCGGCATGTCGGATGTTTACCTCTTTGACGAACCAACCTCCGGTCTCTCGTCGAAAGATTCCGAGCACGTGATCGAAATCATTCGGAGCATGTCGCACAACAAGATCGTCATCGTCACGATTCACCAGCCGAGCTCGAAAATTTTCCAGATGTTTAACAAGGTGATCCTGCTGGACAAAGGCGGGCGGCTCGTCTTTTTCGGAACGCCCTCTGATGCGCTGCGCTACTTCGCCGAAGCGGAACATCAGCACCAATTCGGCGCAGAACTGGGAGCGTGTCCCTCGTGTGGAACGACGCGGCCGGAATTTATTTTCGATGTTCTGGAGACGCCGCTCCGCGATTTAAGCGGCGACGTCATTTACGAGGAAAACAGCCGTGGGCAGCTCGTGCCTGCGCGACGGTACGCGCCGGATTTCTGGCGCGATAAATACGAGGCGTTCCGATTGATCCAGGACGTCAAGCAAGTCGCTTTGCACCAGGAGGAGGCGGACCCTTTGCCGGTTGCACCGGCCCAAAAGCAACGGCTTCCGCTGCGGTGGCACGACGAGTGGACACAATTTCGGACTTTGCTGCGGCGAGCTTTCATCAGCAAACTGCGCAATCGCGCAAACCTGGTGATTACAATCGGTGTTTCACCGGTGCTTGCGCTATTAATTGCAACGCTCCTCCGGTATTCAGAAACAGGGGCGTACGATTTCGCCTCGGCTTATCATATCCCGACGTTTTTGTTTCTTGGGCTGATCGTCGCGATGTTTCTCGGGCTGACCAACAGCGCGGATGACATCATCCGGGACCGGCCGGTGCTGCAGCGCGAGCGCAACATCAAGGTACGCCTTTCGTACTACATCATCTCAAAGACGATCACCCTCGGCTTCTTTGCGCTCATTCAGTGCGTTCTTTTCGTGCTGATTGGCAATTTCGTTCTGCAAATCCGTGGGATGTTCTGGATCGACCTGGGAATCATGTTCCT
Organism: uncultured Verrucomicrobiae bacterium; assembly: GCA_963838045.1. Taxonomy (GTDB): domain Bacteria; phylum Verrucomicrobiota; class Verrucomicrobiia; order Chthoniobacterales; family UBA10450; genus Udaeobacter. The sequence continues at coordinate 47,878 of CAWIPQ010000010.1, forward strand.
TACCGCCTTGAGCGGCCTGGCGCTGGGCCTAGTTATTTCGTCGCTGGTGGCCGACCCGAAAACCGCGGCTAACATCGTGCCGCTGGTCTTAATTCCGCAGATCATTATGGGCGGTGCGCTCATCAAATACGAGGACATGAACCGGAACCTCGGTCTGCTGTACTCCTTCTCGCACTGGTTTTCCGAGCATCCGAATGCAGAAAAAACGAGAAAGACCGAGAGCAAGCTGCAGGTCCCGTTGGTGTGCCAGTTCATAGCCATGCGCTGGTCGTACGAAGAGATGATTGTCGCCCAGGCCAAGCTCAACCCGCTCACGAAACGACAGGATCGCGCACACGACGAAATTCAAAAGCTCGCGCCGAAGGCGGACACGCCTCCGCAACGCGCGCATCTGAACGATCTAAAAGATGTATTGGCGTTGCTTTCGGGATTGGAAGGACGTTCCGCCCGGGATATCGACCGATATCTGAAACTAGTCGACCCGGTCATTGCCGGAACAGCAAGGTTCGATCGCTCGTTATTTAAGGGCGCGGAAGGGCCGGTCACGGCGGATCAACTTTACGTGAACCAAAAAGTCTCCGACCTGATTTCACGGGCTGAGATGGAGCAGAACGATTATCGCCGCGGGAGTAAACCCAACGTGTTCTTCGGTCTGGAGAAACGTTATTTCGGAATCCGATTTGGCGTGTTTACTTTTGATACGGTGGTTCTGGTCGGGTCTACGCTCGTGTTGCTAGTGCTCCTCCATTGGATTTTGCGAAAGCAGCTGGAAGTCCGCAGAACCTGAGAGCACTCTCATAACACCGCGCTCAAACACGCTGGAGTTGCCTTCGAATTTCCATTAACACCGCGTTTTAGCGCGGTGCCGCCGGCACCCAAACGACTCGAACCGCTTTAGCGGTTTTCTTGTTCGCGCTGGAAAACTGCTAAAGCAGTTGCAGCGTCTGCTGGCGTTGACACCCCGCTGAAGCGGGGTGTTAATGAGAATCCCCGCAACCGAACTAAATCTATGAGCAAAACTAAAAGCCACACCGCAAAATTAATTGTCGCGGCGAGCGAGCAGGATCCGGACATGCTTTATGCAACGAAGTTTTGGGCTCCGGACCCATTCATTTTTCTTCAACGCAACGGCAAGCGCACTCTGGTCCTGAGCGACTTGGAAATCGATCGCGGCCGCAAACAAGCTGATGCAAACGAATTTGTCATGTTTAGCGAGCTTGAGCGCGAGGTGCAGGGAAAATCGAAAAAGGCGCCTCCGTACGAGCAGGTGCTGGCACACTTTTTGAAAAAGCGCGGCGTGAAGTCGGCTGTGGTGCCGGCAAATTTTCCTCTCAGTTACGCTGAGGAACTCGCAGCAAACAAGATCCGTGTTCGCGCGACGGACGGATTTTTCTGGCCGCAACGTGAAGCCAAATCCGACAAGGAAATCAAGATGATGGGACGCGCATTGAGGATCACAGAGGCAGGACTCAAACGCGGGATTGAGGTTTTGAAAGCATCAAAGCCGGGTCCGGGAAAACGATTGCGCTGGAGTGGCAAGACGCTCACTTCGGAAGTGCTGCGCGCTGAAATTGATTCCGCAGTTTTGCGCGCAGGCGGTGTTCCGGCCGGAACGATTGTCGCCGGAGGCGATCAGGCTTGTGACCCGCACGAACGCGGCCACGGCCCGTTATACGCAAATTCACTGATCATCCTCGACGTTTTCCCGCGTGACGCGAAGACCGGATACTTCGGCGACATGACACGCACGGTATTGCGCGGACGAGCAAGCGAGGCGCAACGCAGACTCTGGGAGGCGGTGAAAGCCGGTCAAACGCTCGCACTCAAGCGAATTAAAGCCGGCATTGACGGGATGACGATTCACAAGGCCATCCAGGAATTGTTCGCAAATCGCGGTTTTCCGACCGAAGTGCGCCACGGGCGCCGTGTCGGATTTTTCCACGGAACCGGACACGGACTCGGGCTGGAAATTCACGAGCATCCACGTTTGCAAAAGGTGGTCCTGAAAGATCGCCAGGTACTCACGGTCGAGCCAGGTCTGTATTATCCCGGGGTTGGCGGCGTGCGTCAGGAAGACGTGGTAGTGGTCACAAAGAAAGGTTGTCGCATTCTCTCCCGTTTCCCGAAGCAACTGGAGATCTAGGTGACTACGTTGTCCTCAACGCGTTAATGGAGCGCCACCACCCAGGCTTTTGCATCGTCTTCGGAGAAGCCGATCCACCTTCGAAATGAACGTGCAACGCCGTCAGAGGTCTAATTTCTACCCGGCCAAGTGACAAGTCGCCTCGCCGGGTTAAATTTGTTCCGCACATGTATTACCCATTTGGATTTGGTTTGGGGTCGCACTGGTTGCTCTATATCGGGGTGCCGTTAATCATTGGCATCTGGGCACAGATTCGGGTCACCGGCGCATTTAGCCGGTGGAGCAAGGTACGTGCGAGTGGCAACATTACCGGTGCAGAGTGCGCGCGAGAAATCCTGCAGGCAGCGCAAATCCACGACGTGGATGTGGTGGAGACGAACGATTTTCTCGGCGATCATTACGATCCGACCAAAAAGCAGCTGCATCTGTCGAGCAACGTTTATCGTACGCCCTCAGTGGCATCGCTGGGTATTGCTGCCCATGAGACCGGGCACGCCATTCAACACGCCAAAGCCTATGCCCCGTTAAAAGCGCGCATGGCGATTGTGCCGGTGACGATGATCGCATCGCAAATGCTGCCATTCATCATTATTGGCGGTTTATTCTTTAGAATCACCGGTCTGATTACGGTGGGCATCTGGTGCTATTTGATTCTGCTGGTGTTTCAATTGATCACGTTACCGGTGGAATTCGATGCATCCCGTCGAGCAAAAATCATTTTGCGGGAGATGGGGATCATACAGCCGGGCCAGGAAACGGTCGGCGTGAACAAGGTTTTGAACGCCGCTGCGTTGACTTACATTGCCGCATTCATCGCTGCCCTGGGCAATTTGCTCTGGTTAATGTCGATCCGCGACCGGCGGTAATCGACCGCGCAAAATAAAAAATGAATCAAGTAATTGCTTTACCTGCTCGTCGCATTACCGATTTGTTATCGTCGGGTCTGGAGACGCGTGTTAATTCTAAGCGCCAGGCGATGGATCAGCCAAGAAGCGACCCAGACCAGGAGTTAGTGAAGCGAACGCAAGCCGGCGACGCGAGCGCGTTCGACGATCTGGTGGTCAAATATACACCGCGTCTCTACGGGCTGGTCTACAACATGACCTCCAATCACGAGGATACAAACGACCTCTTACAGGATATTTTCGCCAAAGCGTACAAGGCCATTCGGGGCTTCCGTGGTAAATCCTCGTTCTACACCTGGATTCATTCGATCTCCGTCAACATGACTTTGAATTTTCTCAAAAAACGGGGACGCCGCTTTCAATTGAGCCTCGATGATGTGGACGCAAGCATCCAAAACGACAAGGAATTCATGGAGGCAACGGCAACCAGCAGCCCCGTGCGTGAAGCGGACCTCTCCGAGCTACAGCGAAGATTGAACGAGGCCATGATGAAATTGTCTGATGATCACAGAGCAGTAGTCACCATGTTCCATATACAGGGCATGCCTCATGCGGAAATTAGTAAAATCTTGCGCGTTTCAGAAGGAACAGTACGTTCGAGGCTCTTTTACGCGAATCGACAATTGCAAAATTACCTAGACGAATTTCGTAAAAATCCAGTCTCCTAAGGGCGCAAAAAAATGGACGAATTTAACGACAACGAAATCGCGAGACTGCTTCGGTTGAAGCGTTACGAGCAGCCGCCACCGGGTTACTTCGAAAATTTCCTGCACGAGTTCCATCGCCGGCAACGTGATGAATTGCTGCGCCAGCCGCTTTGGCGGATTTGTTTGGAACGCGCTCAGAATTTCATGTCGCAGCTGGATATTCGGTCGCTCGCCTCGTATCCCACTGCTGTCGCCGCAATGCTCGTTTGTGCCGCGGTGATTTCACTAAAGGTTTATCAGCAACCCGAGACGGCTCGCGTCGCTAGTCAGAGTCCAGTGACGCTATCGGCGCCGGTGAATGCCGAAGAAGAATGGACCCTTGCATCTCCAGTCGACACGCAGATTTTCAGGGCGCAGCCGGTTCGCAGTTTTAATCAAAACGTTCAGACTCACCGAGCCGCCCCGCCACGCTACGTGCTCGACAGCGTCCCCGTGAGTTATGAGCCGACCTTCAGGTTTTAGGCGAAGCGCGATTGTTATCGCGCTGGTTTTGTGCTCTGGCCCGGGCCTGCTCTTTGCCCAGGAGCAATCCGCTACCTCGATCAGCCATCAGGTTAGAGACATTTTCGAACGCGCCGCCAAAGCCGTGGTCAAGATTCACGGCGTCGACGAACACAGCGAGATCTGCGGCACGGGATTTTTCGTTGATCCGACGGGAACACTTTACACCGCCTACACAGTCGGAGGCGAAGCGGGAAATTTTACCGTTGAATTCGACGGAAAAAAGTATCCAGCGCGCCAACTTTTAGCGGATATTCGCAGTGGCACTGCGCTACTGAAAGTAGATGAGACGACGCCTGCCCTGCCGATTGGTAAATCTGACGAGCTGCAAGTCGCAACGCCAGTCGTGTCGATCGGTTATCCTTTGGATTTACCGAAAACACCGAACTTTGGCATGATTGCGGGCTTCGACCGGAAATGTCTCGGCCGCTATTTTTCTACTGTTCATTTGCGCGTAAATGCTCCCACTCAGCGTGGCGAGGCTGGCGCCCCGCTGTTGAACATGAAAGGAGAAGTCGTCGGGATCGTCGTGAGCGGTCTGGAGAACAATTCCGCCTGTTACGCCGTACCCATCGAAGCCGCTGAAAAAATTCGCAGCGACTTTGTTCGTTTCGGCGAAGCGCGACACGGCTGGATCGGCGTCAACAACGTAGCTCCTGCGTCTCACGAGGTGGATGGTTCACGAGCGTTAATAACGAAGGTTGGGGAAGACGGGCCCGCGGCGCGGAGTGGAATCAAGCAGGGCGATGTATTGCTGGAAGTCGGCAAGAAAAAAATTAGCGATCCCGAGGACGTATTCGATGCCTCATTCTACATCACTGCTGGCGACGTCGTGCCAATCACGGTAATGCGTGGAAATCAGAAGATGACTTTTCACGTGCAAGCCGCGATGCATCCGGCCAGCAAGACCGGTATGTTACTCGCCTCTCCCGGCGCCATCCCCGGCGTCATTCCGATGTCGCTCGAAGACGACGGGACGCCTTCGCCGTAGGCGAAAACTCTATTTACTAACGCGCGTCCCACAACGACGCGGCTACAGGATCTTCCGAAACTCGGCTTCGTCGATGATTTTCACGCCGAGTTCTTTTGCTTTGTCGAATTTGCTGCCTGGTTCCGCTCCGGCGAGGACGTAATCGGTCCTTTTGCTCACGCTGCCGGTGACGTGACCACCCAGCGCTTCGATTTTTTCGGTCGCTTCATCACGTGTCATCGACGGTAGCGTTCCGGTCAGCACGAAGGTTTTTCCGGCAAGCGGCAATTCAGCTGCATTTTTCACTGAAACTTTTTCGCTCTTCGGCTCAATTCCGAGCTCGATCGTACGTCGCAGAATTTTTTTGCCGGCTTCCGACGCAAAGAAATCCAGAACACTTTTCGCCACTACCGGGCCGACTTCGGTGACGATCCCGCGATCTTTCGCGGCTTTGCTTTTGGAACGCTTTGCAAATCCGGCTTCGATCAAGCGTTCCGCGATTTCGCGCTTTTCGTCCCTGTCGTCCTTTTCGTGATACGCCAGTACGTCGCGTAATAGTGATGATGCCGCCACCTCTTCGATTGTTTTGTGAAACCGGGCGAGCTGTGTGGCCGTGGTCTTTCCAACTTCGGGAATTGCGAGCGCATAAAGCCAGCGCGAGAGCGGCAAAGTGTTGGCGCGCTTGATCGCATTGATGGCTTTCGTCGCATTCTTCTCACCGAAAACGCGCGGCGCTTCCTCCGTCCCCAGATTCAATTTTGCAAGCTGCTCCACCTTTAGCTCAAACAGATCCAGTGGTTCGCGGACGAGACCGCTCTCCACGAGCTTATCCGCCACGATTCCGCCGATGCTCTCGATATCGAGCGCGCCACGCGCGGCGAAGAATTCCAGGCGCCGCGTTGTCTGCGCCGGGCACTGCAGGTTTTCACAACGCCAGGCAACAAATTCCGGGTCTCGCCGGATCGGGCTGCCGCATACCGGGCATTTCGCGTGAACGTGTTTTGCAAAGTCAAACGGCTTCGCGTCGCGCGGCCGTTTCGATTTCACAACTTCGACGACCGCGGGAATGACTTCGCCGGCTTTCTCGATTACCACCGTGTCGCCGACGCGGATGTCTTTGCGTTTGATCTCGTCCTCATTATGCAATGTCGCGCGGGCGACGGTGCTGCCGCTCACAAACACCGGCTCCAGTGCCGCGACCGGGGTCAGAATTCCCGTGCGGCCAACCTGAATGATAATGTCGTTCAAACGAGTCTCCACCCGTTCCGCTGCGTATTTGTAGGCGATTGCCCAGCGTGGGGATTTTGCGGTAAACCCGAGCCGCTCACGTTGCGCCAGCGCGTCTACTTTAATTACCGCGCCATCTGTTTCGTAGGGAAAATTGCGGCGAACCTCGTCGAGATCGCGTATCGCCTTAAGAATTTCGTCGATCGAATCGGCCAGCCACCAATCTTTGTGGGTCGGCAGACCAAATTTCCTAAACAGCTGAAAAATTTTTGAGTGAAGATCGACGCTTGCACCTTCAACTGCGCCCGTCCCATAAAAAACGATTCCCAGCGGGCGTTGCGCAACAGTTTTTGGATCGAGATGTTTTAGCGATCCAGCGGCAGCATTACGCGGATTCGCAAATGGCAAAAGCCCCGCGGCTTTACGTTCGTTATTCAGTTTCTCGAATCCAGCCTTGTCCAGATAAGCTTCACCACGAACCTCAAAGACATCCGGCGCTTCGCCGCGCAACTGGTGCGGCACCGATCGAATTGTTTTGATGTTTTGCGTGATATCGTCCCCAACAAGACCGTCGCCCCGAGTCGCGGCATATTTGAGCCGGCCTCTTTCATACATCAAGGACACCGCTACGCCGTCCACTTTCGGCTCGATCACCACCGGAATTTTCTCGTCCGGCAACAATCGACTGATTCGTTTATAAAAATTTGTCACCTCTTCTTCAGAATAGGTGTTGTCGAGGCTAAGCATCGGCGCCAGATGCTGAATTTGCGCGAACGCCTCAAGCGGTTTCCCGCTTACCCGCTGGGTGGGCGAATCCGGCGTGACGAGATCAGGAAATTGCGCTTCGAGATCAAGTAGGTCTTTATACAGCCGGTCGTATTCGCGATCGCTGATAATGGGCGCGGCTTCCTCATAGTAGAGCCGGTCGTGATTCCGGATTTCCTCTCGCAATCCAGCGATCTTTTTCTCGGCTTCTTTTCGGTCCATTCGTCTCTTCATCATACGAACACACAAACGCTCGGCAAAGGTGGAAGGCGTTGTCCTCAACGCGTTGGCATTAATGCGGTATCGCCGCCAGATATCTGCACCTTCGGGAGTTTTGCCATCGTCTCCGCCGCGGCAGGCCGATCCACCCTTCCATTTTCCGCAAACCGGCTTAAGCATAACCAATCGTGAAACCCGGTGAGCGCATTCTCGGGGTTGAAGGCGGCGGAACAAAAACCGCCTGGGTGCTGGTAGAAACCGTAGGAGACACGCCCGGCTCAGAATTTCGAATCCTTGAACAGGGGAAACTGCCGCCATCGAATTTTCGGCTCACCACGCCCGAACGTCTGCACACGATTTTCGCAGAACTCCCGAAACAAATCGATCGCGCGGGCGTTTTCCTGGCTGGTTGCAGGACAGATGAAGACCGTCTTGTCCTTAAACAAATCTGTCTCGACATCTGGCCAAATGCCCGAATCGTAACCGGCAGCGACCGCGATTCAGGCCTGGCTGCGGCGCTCGATCGCGCTGATGGCATTGTCGTCAACGCCGGAAGTGGTTCGTCGGTGACTGGACGGCGCGGCGACCGGATCGAGAGAGCCGGGGGATGGGGACATATCCTGGGCGACGGCGGCGGCGGGTATTCCCTTTCCATTCAGGCGCTCCGTCTAATCTTGCGCGAGTACGATTTGCATCGCGCCGAGATGGATTTCACTGCGAAGATTCTGCGTGCACTGTCGTTGAACAACCTCAATGAACTCGTTCGTTGGGTGCAAACAGCGAACAAGATGGAAATCGCCATGCTCGCTCCGGTTGTATTCGAGGCGGCAGCCGCAGGCGATACGCGGATCATAGACATCATGGAAGAAGGCGCGCGGGTTTTTTGCGAATACACCGAAGCGGTGGCGAGCCGTCTTCATTTGCTCGCGCCAAAAGTGGTGCTGATGGGCGGCCTTTTTTACCGCGATTCAATTTACGCGCACATGTTTCGCCGAAGATTAAGGAAGAATCTTCCCGATGCCCGAGTATCGACGGCTGAGCGAGCGCCTGAACTGGGCGCCGCGTGGATCGCCGCAGAAGCGCACGATCACGCCTCATTTCACCTCAGACCTTTAAAAACGGAAATCGCGAGTTTGGCCACTGCGCTGACGGAACAGCGAAATCCGCGTTCCGAAAACCTTGAAAAAATGAAAGCGTCCGAACTGGTTGAGGTCTTTGTTGAGGAGGAAAAGTTCGTTCAGGAAGCATTGCGTACGGCCGCGGCGGATCTGGTTCAGGCAATTGAAATCGTCACCGGATCGCTGCGTAACGGTGGCCGGTTGTTTTACGTCGGCGCTGGGAGCAGCGGTCGCATCGGCGTACTGGACGCGAGCGAAATCCCGCCCACCTTCGGCGCACCGACGCATCTTGTGCAGGGAGTCATTGCCGGTGGGGCCACGGCACTGCATCGAAGTGTGGAAGGAGCGGAAGATGAAGAGAGCGCCGGAGCCCTGGCGGTTCCTCAGCGCGGTGTGACGGCTGCGGACGTTGTCATTGGAATTACAGCCAGCGGCCGGACTCCGTTTGTGCTGGGAGCACTTGCCCGGGCAAACTCGTTAGGTGCAAAGACGATCTTGCTGACGTGTAATCCTCCTGTAGCCGGGGGCGATGACCCCGGCTAGCCGGCCATCACCGGCTACAACCGTGGATCTGGTGATCACGTTGGCGGTCGGACCGGAAATCCTCGCAGGATCGACTAGATTGAAAGCAGGAACGGCGACGAAGGTTGCCCTGAACATCATCAGCACTGGCGCGATGATCGGACTCGGCAAAGTGCGCGGAAACCTCATGGTCGATCTGCGCACCACCAGCACTAAATTACGCGATAGGGCTGTGCGGGTTTTGGCCGAGTTGACCCAACGCGATTATGAATCTGCCCGCAGTTTGCTGGAAGCGCACGAATGGAATCTTCGGGCGGCACTAAAGAATTTGTAGAAATTTTCGTTCGACATAAGCTCAACGGAAGTCGCTCGTGCGAAGTAACGTACAACTTAACCGAAAGGAACAAACTTATGCTCTGGACAATATTTGTTATTCTGCTGGTGCTTTGGCTGATTGGATTGGTCAGCTCCTATACGATGGGTGGGTTCATTCACATCCTGCTCGTCATCGCGATTGTGGTGCTGATCATTCAATTGCTCTCAGGCCGTCGCTCCTTGTAAGAACCAAGCGATGAAACCAGCCGGCATCATCGGCATCATCCTGATTGTTATTGGGATTCTTGCGCTCGTGTATGGTGGAATCACGTACACGAAGCGTGAGAAGGTCCTGGACCTCGGTCCCATTCAGGCGACTGCGGAAAAGCAAAAGACCCTTCCGTTCCCACCTATTCTGGGAGGGATCTGTTTGGTCGGCGGAATCGTGCTGGTAGTCGTCGGCAGCCGAAAAACCTAGAGCAGGTTCGCGATTGCTGTAGCCGCCTCGCTGCGTCGAGGCGCCGATAATCTTTCCCAGTAGGCGGCGACACGGCGCCGTGGCTACACCCTTTTACCCGCCGGCTTTTAGCACGGCGAACGTTTTGCTGCCTTTGCGGTCGAGGTACAGAAGGACGCCGCGTTTCGGATCGGCTTTATTGAGCGCTTCACGGAAAGATTTCACGTTCGTGACTGGTTTTCCGTCTACCTCCGTAATCACGTCCTCGCGCTGGATGTCCTGAGCGGCAGCGATACTATTTTCTTCCACGTCGGTCACAATCACGCCTTCCTGCGTCGACAGGTGAAGGCGCTCCGCAACTTCCTTCGTTAGTTCCTGCACCTGCAATCCAAACTTCCCGATCCCGCCGTCGCCGGACGGTTTGGCCGGGCTCGGTTGGATCTGTCTGTTGGAAGCGCGCGAAATTTCATCGGGTAATTCGCCCGTTTTCACGGGCACCTTTATTGACCGGCCTTTACGCCAGACAGTGAGATCGACGTTCTGGCCGACCTTCTTTTTCAAGATTTCATGTTGCAACTGCGAATCGGAGCTGATGGGAGCTCCATCAACCTGTGTAATCACGTCGAACGGACGCAGATCGCTCCTGGAGGCTGGAGCGTCCGCCTCGATTGTGCGGACCACAACGCCTTTATCGGCGCCTTTGAACAAATCGCGAATCGTCGGGTCGTCACCCAGTGTTTCGATGCGAATGCCCAGCCAGGGCCGCACAATTTTATGGCCGGCGATAAGCTCTCCGCCAATGTCCCTGGCCATATTAATGGGAATGGCAAAGCCCAGGCCGCGATTCATTCCGTTGATCAGCGTGTTCATACCGATCACTTTGCCGTCGATGTCGCACAGCGGTCCGCCGCTGTTACCTGGATTAATCGAGGCGTCGGTCTGCAAATAATCCGAGATGGAGTAGCCGCTTGTCTGAAGCAATTTATTCCGGCCTTTGCCGCTGATCACGCCGTAGGTAAATGTGTAGTCGAGCTTGAACGGTGCCCCGATCGCGAACGCAAATTGCCCCACGCGCACCGCATCGCTGTCGCCAAGTTGAACGACTGGCAGATTTTTCGCGTCAACTTTGATCACCGCGATGTCGGTCTTTTCGTCGGCGCCCACTACCCGCGCCGGAAACTCGCGGCCATCTCGCAATTTCACGTCAATCTTGTCCGCGTCCTCGATCACATGAACGTTGGTGAAAATGTAGCCATCCGGGCGAACGATGAATCCCGAGCCCTCACTCTGGACCGGTCGAGGCGTGCCGGGATTGCGTCGCGGGTTGTTTTCGTCAGGCGGCCCCTGAAAGAACAGATCGTCGAGTGCAGAGCTCTCGCTAATGTCGGCTTTCTTGGAAGTCTCAATGATGACGACACCCGGCGCGACGGTTTCGAAAACTTTTGCAAAAGCGTTGTTCAATTGATGAACAACATCCTTGCCGGCTTCGGCCTCGGAAGAATTCAGCGGAATCGTAGAGCTGGGCACGCCCTCCGGTTGCGCAGCAAACGAAGTACTGAGCGCAAGGGAGAGAGCGAAGATGGACAAGCGCATAGATTGGAATTTTGACAGCGCCCAACATGCAATGTTCAACCGGGTCCGTCCAATCCCGTTTCGCTCCGGCGAATCCGTCGCCAGGGGAACTTACTTAAAGACGCATTCGCAGTTTGGTCGCAGACATGCCAGATTCGTTGACGGAAGGCGTATAATTGGCAACCCAACCATCCACATGCGCATGTTCCAGAGGCGATTTCTCATACACGCGGGCGTTGTAGCTCTGGTCTTGTTTTTTTTGTTGGGATTGACCGTCGGGCCGGAGCCTTCCTTGCCCGTGACAATTTCGCCAGACGAACTGGTGCGAGCTGTCGCGAATCAGCGCGATTCGCTCATTGATTTGTGTCTGACGGAACGCGTCGATCCAAATGGACGCGACGCGGAAGGTCGCACGCCGCTTTTGATCGCGGCGTCGCGAGAGGATTGGAAAACAGCACGACGGCTTCTCGATGCCGGAGCTGTGGTTGATCTTGCCGACAAAACCGGTTTTACACCACTAATGGCCGCAGCGATGCACGGAGAAGCAGAAATGTTTCGGTTGCTCCTGGCGCGCGCAACCAATCTCCATCCGGAAACTCCGTGCGCAGACGGACAGGATCTTCTGGGCCTTGCTCTCGACGGTGGAAATCCGGAGATCATTAAAACGGTGATGCAGCGGTTGCCGACGATGTCGGAGTGGACGGCCAGCACGCACCGCGCTTTGTCCAAGGCGCTTCAAATCGGGAAAAAAGATGAAATCCGGTTGCTCCTTAGCAAACACGTCACGCCACCAGCGCCCGAAGGCAAACAAGTGCCGTATCTTGCATATGCGATCGCCAGCAGCAACTCCGCGCTTTTCACGACGCTGCTGAATTGCGGAGCGGACCCCGATACGGTTTTGCCGTCGCGTTGCGACAAAGATTTTCTGGCGCTGCTTCCGAAAGGGTTGCGTAGTTACATCGAAGACGACCGCAACGTGACCCTGCTGATGCTCGCTGCCGGTCTCGGCCAGGTGGATTACCTGCGCGCTTTGAAGGATGCCGGAGCAAACCGGACTCGCCTAACGACCCGCAACAAAATGTCCGCGTTGGACGTTGCCGCCGAGACCGGGCACTGGCGTTCCGCGCAAATTCTTCTCGGTGGCGGGCCGGCGCCGGAAAAGTTGCGGGTCGAAATCTCGCTGGCATCTCAGCGGATTGCTCTGGTTAAAGATGGTGTGCCGGTATATCGCGCGCGATGCTCCACCGGTCGGCCGGGCTATTCCACTAAACGGGGCGAATTCGTCATTACCAACAAGGAACGCAACCATCGTTCTACAATCTACCATGTCGAGATGCCGTATTTCATGCGGCTGAGCTGTCTAGACTTTGGAATGCACGCCGGAATTGTGCCGAACTATCCCGCCTCGCACGGTTGCATCCGGTTGCCGCACGACGCTGCTGAGAAACTTTATTCCGAAGTGCCGATCGGCACTGTGGTCACGGTCGAATAAGCGCGACACGCGAACAACGCCGAGCGAATCAGTAATGCAGGAACTCTTTTTGGTGGGGCGCGACCGCCGGGCGCGCCGTAGCAGCGAAGTCGGGAGGTGAGGAGTCGGCGGTTACTCCGCGCTTGTTTGCCGTCCTCGCCGGTGGTGTGTCACGAGCGACGGCGAATTACTCTTCTCATTGCATCGGGTTGTCCGGCGGCCCCTCGCCTGCCAGAGAGGGAGGGTGAGAGATAATTTCAACCCCGTTGGAACTCGTTGTTAACAACCCTGCGAGAGCTGTCGTTGCGTGAACCGGTACAGGCTTTTCTTGAATCCAAACAGTGCGCCTTGCGGCATCTTAATGGAATCTATGGAAACAGAGAATCTCAGGGCACCAATCATCCTAACAACCGACCCGGAGTCGGTTCCGACCAGAGTTTCGCGCACTACTTGGATTGGATTGTTCATCTCGCTTTTCGGGATGCTGGTAATCCGCCAGGTGATTAAGTTCTTTTTCCCTGAGGCCACGTTCGCCTCGACAGTTCTAAGAGAGGCGCTGATCTGGGTAAGTGTAGTCACGCTTATTGTGATTATCCGACGCGGCGAACATTTACCCTTGCGCTCCATCGGACTCGGTACCGCGCGCTGGTGGAAATCAATTTTGTGGGGCCTGGTCATCGCGATCGTATCGGCAGTGGCCGTTGGCCTCCTGGCTTATCTCACCGGTTACGGACATGGTCCGGGCTCTGCCGCGTTCGAGAAACTGCCACTCTGGTTGATCACCGCGATCATGCTCCGCGCAGGAGTGGTGGAAGAATTATTTTATCGCGGCTACGCGATCGAACGGTTGCGCTTGGTTGGTCTCGGCCGGTTCTGGTCGGTCGCAATTCCGCTGATCATTTTCTCGCTCGGTCATTGGACAGGCGGCGCGGCGAACATCCTCATCGCATTCGCGGCAGCCTTAATCCTGACCGGATTCTATTTGTGGCGGCGCGATCTGGTGGCGAACATGATCGGACACGGCCTGGTGGATTTTGTTGCTAACGTCGTGCCGAAACTGTTTTCCTGACCGGCTTCGGTAAATCCCGGTTTGGATTTCTTTGGACTCGCGGTCTTCTTCACGACTTTTCGCCCGGCCCGTCCAATTACCGATGGCGGCATGGTGCGTGCCAGGTAGCCAACGAGCGAAACTACAATTACGGTACGCTTCGCCAGAGCCCTAACAAAGGCGAACGTGAGCATGAAGCGTTTAATTCTTTTCGCTCCGGGAGCGGGCGCGCCTTCGTCGCATCCGTGGATGCAAACCTGGAAACAGCGTTTGTCGGAGATCGGCGCTGTCGAGACTTTTGACTACGATTACATGCGCGAAGGGCGGAAACGGCCGGATCGATTGCCGCAGTTGATCGCGGCGCATCGGAAAGCGTTGCAAGCCGCGCGCGAGAAACATCAGCCGGACTCGACAGTCCTAATCGGCAAAAGCATGGGCGGCCGGATCGGATGTCACCTGTCGCTCGAGGAAAATGTGGACGGTCTGGTTTGCCTCGGGTATCCGCTTTGCGCCATGGGCGATCGCACAAAGCTTCGTGACGAAGTTTTGCGCGCGCTGACCGCGCCCATCTTCTTTGTGCAAGGCACGCGCGACGCACTTTGTCCGCTGGATCTTCTGGAGCGCGTGCGCGGCGATATGAAAGCGCCAAATTTTCTATATGTGGTTGAAGGCGGCGACCATTCGTTACGCGTGCCGAAACGTCAGCTTCAGACAACAGGCGAAACTCAGGAAGATATCGATCGACAAATCTGCAAAACCATCGCCGGGTTTGTTGACCAACTGCCAACGACTGCCCATTAGATGAACATGCAAAGGAAACCCGCTTCCGTTTCCATGCGCGCCGGTCAGGTCGAGTTTGTCAAAGTCAACACCGACGCATGGAAATGGCGCGATGTTTATCGTTGGCTGCTTGGTTTGCGCTGGCCACAATTCGCCGCAGTCGCTGCCGGCGTTTATATCACGCTCAATCTTCTTTTCGCCGCGCTTTACAGTTTTCAGGAGGGAAGTATCGCGGGGAGCACCGGCGGGCATCGGTTTTTCGATTCCTTCTTTTTCAGCGTCCAAACGCTGGCCACCGTCGGCTATGGCCATATGTATCCGCAAACGCTCTATGGCCACATCGTTACGACCATTGAAATCATGAGCGGCCTTTTTTTGCTCGCCGTCATGACCGGACTGATTTTCGTCCGCTTTTCGCGACCGATCGCGCGCGTGATGTTCAGCAATTCAATCGTGATCGCGCCACTGAATGGAAAACCGACATTGATGGTGCGCATAGGAAATGAAAATCACCACAGCATGGTGGAGGCGGAGTTTCGGGTGATGTTTTCCCGGGATGAACCGTTACTCGAAGGCGGCGACTTCAGGCACTTTTATGTTCTGAAACTACATTTCGACCGGCTCACAGTCTTCCCTGCAGCCTTAACATTGCGACACACGATCGACGAAACGAGTCCGCTGTTTGGCGCAACTCCCGAGTCGCTCGAATCCAGCCGGATCCTTTTTATTGTTTCAGTGGTCGGAATCGACCCGGTCATTGCGGCCGACGTGCAAACGCAGAAGGATTACAGCTGGCGCGATGTCCGGTTCGGCGAACGTTTCGTCGAAATCTATACCGAGCACGGCGGCGGCAGGCTCACCGTCGATTACGGTCGCCTGCACGACACCGAACCGGCGAAATAACTTCACGCCGCGCTGCGGACGTTTGCCGGTTTATTCAGGCAGCAGAAGGATCATGCGCGCAAACTGGAACAGCGCGGTGATGATTTGGAACACAATGATTGTGAAGAACGGCCAGAACACGCCGGGGAATGCAGCGTTGTAGAGTTGCAAGAGGTTTGCTGCTATGCCGAACATTCCGACTAGATAAAAAACGAAGCGAGTGGCGCGTTCGCGCTGTAGCTGTCGCACATCCAAACGACGAAAGTATTTCGTCATCGTAATGGCGAAGAGCAAAGAAACCACGAATGCGATTCCGCTGCACCATCTCCAGATCCCGGGCGGCATCGGTTTGATCGTGAGCAACACCATTGCCATCATGCAAAGACCCAGCGGCACCAGGGAATTGGCGAGCAAAATCCGTAACCGGAGTTTATCGACTGCCGACCATTCATGCACGGATTCGCGGCGAAAAACGACGACCACGCCGGCAAAACCGGCCAACGCGACCGCGATCTGCGCGGCAATACCAAGAGCTTCGCCCGGTTCCATTGTCAGGGTGTTATTCCTGTTGTAGCAGGCGGCACGAATAAGTCGCCTCCCTTTTTTGCGCAGCCACAGATCCGCATTACTTTTTCAATCTACAACTGTACGAAAGGAGTAACACATTATGGCTAGTTATATCTGTCTGATTCAGTTTACGGACCAGGGGATTCGAAACATTAAAGATACAGTGAAGCGCGGCGATGCTGCCATGGCCGAAGCCGAGAAAATGGGAATGAAGATCGTGGAGGAATACTGGACGATGGGCGCGTACGATGCGGTCGTCGTGCTGGAAGCGCCGGATGATGACACGATGAGCGCGTTCATACTTAAGATCGGGGCACTCGGCAACGTCAAAGGCCAGACCTTGCGCGCGTTCCGCCGCAACGAGATGGAAGGGATCCTGGCGAAAATTAAATAGCGCTTTTCAAAGCCCTAATTTTGCCATCTCCGCCGGAGACAACCTTGTTGGCCGGAGAAAAACGTGGTCGTAATCCCACAGGGCGGTGAAAATGTAGGTTTTGCCCGGCTGGATGTTCACCGTAATGGAGGTAGGCTGGCGCAGCTCGAGATTTGGCACGGCGGAGATCGTCAGGACATGCCGGCCCGCCGGGATGAATTGGTCGTAGCGGCGACCCTGGACAATGTTCGCCACCGTTCGGCCATCAATCTTCAGATTGGCGGCAAGGTTCCAGCCGAAGTTGGCGGTTCTGGTGACAATGAGACGACCACTCTGGCGACTCGCGGCCTTGGCAGGCGAGACCGCCAGAAAAGAAAACAAAAATTAGAAGCAATCTGCTAAAGATAACTGGTTAAGGTCCTCATAGAATTCATTGTAGCACGACTTGGTTTTGCCTTTGCAAGCCTTAGATGCGCCAAAGCGAACGGTGCGTGCCGAACTCGGAGATTTCGCCGGAGGAACGTTTGCTGACGTAAATGGTAATTGAAATGACACTGATAAATGTAGTCGACAAAAACCAACGCCACCAGCCACGACGGGATGTGTCCGATGCGGAGCGCATGATAAAACGAGACGAAATCGTTAATCGGTGCCTTGGCGTGCAGGAAAACTTTCGTCAGCCACGCGATCAGGATCAGGACGAAAATGAATATGTAATTGCGTTTCAACCGGCGTCCGATCGCCTCCAGCTTGGTGATCTTGAAGCAGGGCAAAATCAAGTCTTCGCAAACGAGCTTTTTCCATTCGCCCTGAAGCATCTCCCGGTTTTCCATTACCATGGGGACAAGAAAGTGCGCTTCGAGCATGCGGACGCGCGCGCGGAATGCGTCGTAAAAACGGTACCTGCGCGCCTCGATCCAGAGCAGCACAGCAACAATGGCCAGGTTGAAAAAGAAAATGATATGCGGCACTTCGCGCGTGGAAAATGCGATGGTGATAATGGCGGTGCTGCTGGTGATCGCCCAGTTCGTCGTCACGTCCAGTCGTTGCCGCCATACCATGATCCGGCTCATCTCACCGCGATAGAAATGCGACATTGCGTTAACATAGCCCGGGTCGTAAAGGCTCCGCTGAAAGGAGACTGTCCGCTCCTCTTTGCGGGCCACGGCTGTGTCTGGAGTTGCCACAATTTGTTAGTTAACTGGATAACTGGGTTTGGTGCATAATCCAATAAATCTCTCCGCCCCCAAATGCCTATCGCGCTCGCAGATCTGTTAGACGAACAACAGGTGATCCTCCGATTGCGTTCGCGAAAACCGGTGAATGCCATTCGCGAGATTGTGCAGTCGATCGCGCATACCGGAAAGATCGCCAACGCCGACGCTTTTCTCGAACAAGTGCTCGCACGTGAACGGACGCATTCAAGCGTCGTCCAGAACGGCGTGGTCTTTCCACATGCCCGCACGGATTTGGTTGATGAAATTGTGATCGGGATCGGGCGCAGCCGCGCTGGCGTTCCATTCGGCGAAGACCACCAGCGCGCGCAGCTGATTTTCGTGATCGGCGTTCCCGAACGCCTGGTTGGTGATTATCTGATTTCAGTCGGCACGCTGGTGCGGCTGCTGCAGAACGACACGATCCGTTCGACGTTGCTTAACGTTGAAACGCCTCGCGAATTCATCGACGCGCTAACGGCAGAAGCACTGTAGCCGGGGGCGATGACCCCGGTCTGCCGGCTAAAATCAACCTTACCCGCGCTGCCAGCCTAACGAGAGCGCTTTTTCCTCGACGGCAAGCCGAGTACCGGCCCGCGACAGGTCTGTTTCGGTCCTTTGACTCCGGAAATCTGATCGTAGTGGAGCGTCTTCATGGTGGCGTTTACCCGTTTGCTGAGCGTGTTGAAGGACAGATCGGTCTCTCGCGCCGTTTGCGCTTTGCGAAATTCCTTGGCCAGCGCGTACGTGAATACCCCGTAGCCGATCGTTCCGTGGTGATATTCATATGCGTAGCCGCCCTCCAAACAGGCCGTGAGGACTACCGGCATGTACGGCCCGCGACGTTCCCGTGGCGCCTTGCGATATTGTTTTGCGGTTTGTTCTTCGCGCAGGCTCATCGCTGCACCGAGCTTCTTTGTGCTGCAATTGCGCCCCATGTATTCTTGACGGACGTCGCGGCTGCCACCGAAATCGGGGTTAAGGTTCCGCAGGTCGCGCTCTTCCCACATCTGTTCCGATTTGTTCCAGCGCAACATTCGGTGCCGGATGTCGTCCGGCGGAGTGATGGCGCGAATCTTCCGCGCGCCATCCCGGGTCAGACCGCCGGAATGGCAGCAATCGAAGATGGCGAAAAACTTCGCGCTGTACGGAAGCGCGCTGTAGTAGCGCAGAAAATCGTCGTCAGTAATGGCGCTGTCCTGTGTCCAATGAAAATCGTACGGCACGAGACATTCATCGACATGATCGATTCGTTCCGCCGGGTTGTAGTCGGGCAACTGTGCGCCATGCCCGCTATAAAAAAGGACGCGCTCGTGGCCATCGGCCGTCGCGTCCAATAACCAATCGATCCGTTCGCGAATCGCTGAAGCGGTAGCGCGCTCGTCGAGCACCACTCGAATATCTTCTGAGTCGAACCCGATTTCCTGCAGCACGCTGCTCATGAGAAAGACGTCGTTTACGCAGCCTTCCAGGCGCGAGGCCGGGTCGGGATAGTTGTTGATGCCGATCAAGCAATGCCCGACGCCGCCGTTCCTGCACCGTGTTCTGGAATTGGGAGCTTCGTCTTGCCAGGGCGCGCACACCTGGTCGTTGCCCAAGGACCCGATACACGCGTTGCCACGTCAAATCCCGCTGGAGATAACCGGCGTGCCCGGGGAACTTTTCTAAATCAACAATCGCGTCATGGCCTGCGACGCGATCGTCCCACGAAATTTCTTCAAAGTTCGGAACACGATCGATAATCCGATGAGCGAGTACCGGATCGCTCTTGTTATAGAGATGAAACCAATATTTCTGATTAACGCTGTCGATCTTGTTATCGAAGTGCGCTGCTTTGAGAAACGGATTGGCAATTTGTGAGCCAAACGTAACGAAATAGCGTCCGGCGCACGCATTTTTGTCCTCATGCGTAAACGCGTCGTAGCAAATGATGCTCCCGAGACTATGCGCCATGATCACGTCCGGATTGAACGCCTTGATGCGCTCGATCAAACGTTTCCGCAATGCAGCCCGCACCTGCGTTTTCTGGTCCCACTCCGCCACCATGCCGGCGTGCCAGCCGTCGGCCGCTTCGGCGACGGGTTTCGCCCAATCCAATAACCCGCGCCTCGGACGAAACCATCCGGACACGGTTTGGGCTGCGTCTTCGATGGCAGCTCCCAGTGGCGCGAACCCGAGATGCGCAGCTGCGCCAACATCGCTCAAAAGATTAATCTTCCCCGAGAACAGACTGTCGTAGTCGAAGCGTTCGTACGTCGGCGTAAAGGCAGGATCGAAATACTGGATGCCGGCGGTGATCGCCTGTTCCCAAGGGCCTTCCCACGGCTGATTGTCCGGACGCTCCTGATGGCCGACTCCGTGAACCAGGAGGATTTTCATTACGATTAAACCGTGAACGGTTTCTGTTTTTCGAAACCGTGGTTAGCGGGTCCGATGGTGAAATAATTCGGTGTTTGCGTCGGCGGCATCAGTTTCACGATCGATTTCTGAAACCCGCGATAATCGCCCTTAAATTTTCCATTTTTCCAAACAGCAAGCAGCGTCTCGGTGAACAAGCCGTTGCGATCGCCGTCCGCGCTGGTTTGGTTGTCCTGGCAACCGGAGATTAAAACCGCGGTGGCGCGCATCTTGGTGCGCGGGTCGGCGCCGCGTTGCTGTAGTTTGTCGTAGAAATTTTCGTGATCCATGTAAACGCGCAGCGCGATATCGCGTGGCATCATACGCGGACGAACGGGAGTGACGCCCAGCGCTGAGAAGTGCGCGGCCCGAAGTGCCGTGCCGCTGTGGCAACTGTCCGACAGCACGAAAATTCGCACACCCGCTGCGAACTGATTCAGCGCTGCGTAAAGCTCGTCATCGATTAGTTCGCCATCGTACAGGCACCATGTTTCATCGTAGCCATCAGGCTCGAAATCGTTTCCGGTATTTGGCACCTGGCCGCCGTGTCCGGAATAGGTAAGAAAGAAAATGTCATTCCGTTTCAGTTTCGCCGCGGCCGCTTTGATATCGGCAAGCACGCGATTGCGCGTTGCCTTTTTCGTCAGTCGTTTGGTGACCTTGCGAAACCTTTGTTTTTTGGCCAACGCCTGCATGTCGTTCGCGTCGAACTCGCAGGCGGCGAGTTGTCCGTCCCAACCGCTGTATTTCTTCGGATCGACGGCGTTGAGACCGATGTGGAGAGATGCTCCAACTGGCATAAGCGATCCTTTCGTTTTGGAATGCGACGCGAATTCTGAACCAGTACACAACGCCTGTGCAAGGCGATTGTGACGTCTACCTCTGAAAATCACTCCAGCCGGTTCTGCAAAATCCTTTTGCCGGACACATGATTAGCCATTGGAACTGTACAAGCCGATTTGTTAGATTCGCGAGATCGTGAAGAAACGTGTGCCAGCTCGCATGGGCAAGAAAGCGTTCCGGGTCATGGCGGTTGGCGATACCATCATTGGCGAGCAGGGGTTGATCGCCATTATTGGCCGCGATCCACGGTATCGGATCTGCGGTGCCGCACATACTTTTGAGGAGGCGAATAAACTAGTTCGACGACATCGCCCCGATGTCCTGCTCATCGAACCGTTTCTCGAGAACCGCGACGCCATCCGCTGGATCAAGGATCTCGCAACAGAGTTTCCTCGCATTCGCATCCTTGTCGTATCACGGCAATCCGAACGGACTTATGCCGAGCGCGCCCTAAATGCCGGAGCGTCTGGTTACTGGATGCAGAACAGTTCGGTACCAGAATTGATGCGCGCCATTGAGACTGTGCTTGCGGGCGAGATTTACGCCAGTCAAGCAATCACTTCCGTTGCCATGCACAAGTTTGCCGGCAGTCGCAATCTTCCGCCCGGTCTCGATGTTCTCAGCAATCGCGAAATGGCGGTGTTTGCACTCGTCGCGGCCGGGCACGGCATCAGTCAGATCGCAGAAGCGCTCGGCATCAGCCGCAAAACAGTCGAGAGCCACTGTGAACACATTAAGCGTAAACTCGGCTACTCCGATGCCAAAGCGTTGCGCCGCGGCGCTCGAGAATTGCTAGGCACAGCTGACCGTTTACCGACAAATACCCGATAGCTATCGGGGACTTGATGCACGACGCACATTGTTAGGGGCGATTCACCCGCCTTCCCTGCACTACGGCGTGGCAGGCCCGAACCCGCCCGGGCGATAGCGGTCAGTTCGTCTCTTGGCCGATCGTATGCTCATAGTAACACGACACTCTTTTGCCAGGGCTTCGACCTGCCGAATCGGCCCTGCCGAAATACAAGCCGATGCCCGCTGCCTGATATCTGGATCGGGGATTAGTTCGCCCAAAAATCAGTGTCTTCCCCCGATAGACGGCAAGCCTCGCGCTGGCCTACTGTTCTCGCAGTTCAACAATTCACCCTCAAAAAAGAAATGAAAAGAAAACAGCGCCCGATAGCTCCGATATCCGATCAACAACCAACGACTCGCCGTCTCACGCGCAGACATTTCCTGGGAACGGGTCTTGTCGCGGGCATCGGCGCCGCCGTGCTTACCCCGCGGATCGCATTGTCTCTACAAACGCGCAAAGCCAAGGCTCTAATCGGCCAGCCGCAGGCCGGATTCTACAAAGGCATCTGCTACCAGGCTTTTCCGGCGCCCTACGACCCCTCAACCGCCAATACTACCTGCATCTTCTTCGGGAGCGACGTCGCCTACGACCCCATGGCGCCGCTCTGGGGAATGGATTACCAGTCAAGCAGTGGCATGAGATTCAGGGGGCGCAACGACCTGCAAAAGATGCAAGACATGGGCGTGAACCTGGTGCGCCTCTACGACTGGGAGCCGCGCAACCTCCACCTGAACTTCCTGGACTATTGCGAGCGGCTCGGCATTAAGGTCCTCGCACCGGTCTCGAATTACTTCCTCACGTTGGGGCATGGTGATCCCACGCGTGGAGGCTATGAAATGAGGGAGACGCTCATTCCAGGCCTTATCAGGTCCTACCGCAACGCGGCCGGGACCGATTACCATCCCGCCATTGCCGGTATCATCATGGGCAACGAACCGCACATTGGCAACAAATTTGGTGTGGCTCAGGAGGTGCAATTCACGCAAGATTGGGTGCGCATTGAGCAGCAGCAGTTTTCCGGATTCAGCACGCCGCTGATCGGCCATCCAGTCGATTTCGGCAAGTACGGGACTGACCGGTATCCTCAATGGACATTCTTCGGATTGCTGCTGCAAGGATTAATGAGGACGTCAACACGCGATCTGCAGAACCGGCTCTTTCTGGCGCCGCAACCGCAGAATGATGCCGAGTACCTGTTTGATAACGCGGAGGGCGCAGGCAAGGGCTACGTGGAACTGACGTACGAGATGTTCCACAAGCCGCAGATCTTCACTGAGATTGGTAAGGATCGCACCCAGCCCAACTATGTGAACGTCGTAAACGAGCAGCTCAGGCGATCAATTGAATATGGCACGCAGCACCCCGAGCAACTCCTGGGCATCAGCCACTTCCAATTCTCTGATAAGGTGTGGAAATGCCCGACCAACCAGTGCAGCGACAGCGAGGGGTCGTTCGGCGTCTTTAGCCATACGCACAGTGTGCGCGAAACCGTGAATTACGTGCCCACGGATTTCACGCACTTCGATGTCGGACCGTGTACCAACCAGCAGCTGCAACCCGACAATCTGACGGAAAATCCGACCTACGACAAAGTCGTGGTTAACTACGGTGGCCGCAGCCGCTAAGCAAAGCAGAGAGGCGACGTATCCTGCGGAGTTGGATAAGCGATCGACTCAATTGTAGAGCGGTGGGTGAGGTCAGCCCTTTGTAGCGCTTCAGCGGACTAAATTGACCAAGCCCATTCGGTACTCGTCATTCCAATTCGTTTCCGTTTGCGCAAATTGAACCAACGGCGATACCTTAAGACCCGTGTTCAGCTTGACCATGCTTGGTAGCGGTAGCGCGGGAAACAGCGCCCTGATCGCAACCGATCATTGCAAGATTCTTGTCGATGGCGGACTGAGCGCGCGGCAATTGGTATTGCGCCTGGACCAATGCGGCGTCACGCCCGATCAATTGGATGGCGTGCTTCTCACACACGAACACGGTGATCACGTCTGCGGTCTTGAAATTCTCTGCCGCAAATTTGATCTGCCAATTTACTGCAATCCGCTCACCGCTGAGGCGCTTCGCTCCAGTGATCTCGCTGAACGATGCCGCAATTGGCGACTGTTCGCGACGGGCACGGAATTTTCTATCTGCGATATCACAGTGCAAACGTTCCCCGTGCCGCATGATGCAGTGGATCCGATCGGATTCGTGTTTCACGCCGGCTCAGGCAGCCTCGGCTTTATCACCGATCTCGGTTATGTGACCAAGATGATCGTCGAACGGTTGCGCCCTGTGCGAACGCTCGTGGTCGAGACAAATCACGACGAAAAGCTTTTGCAGAACGATACGCATCGGCCGTGGCCGGTGAAACAGCGGATCCAGTCGCGTCACGGGCATTTGTCGAACACGGCTGCGGCGGGCGTGATCGAGGAACTGTTACCCGGAAATATCGAGCGCGTAGTGCTCGGACACCTCAGCCGGGATTGCAATACACCGGCGCTGGCGCTGACCACGGTTCGCGCGTCGCTGGAGAAGTGCGGCAGGACAGACGTAGAAATTCATTGTGCGACGCAATTCGAAATTAGTCCGCGATTTCGAATCGGCGACACGGACCCTGGCGCTTTTCAGCCTACGTTTGAAAACGCTTTCTTCCAAAGGGCGCCGTAGAGGTGTCTCAGCAGGTTCCCGTCGTTTATTTGTTGTCCCTTGCAACCTGATCGCGACAGACGTCGCGACTACAGTATCAGCAAGGGGGGCTTGAGGGTCGCATCAGGCTGCGCTACGGTCTGCTCGACATGCTTTTGGGATGCCTTAAATGGGCTGCGGTGGGATTCGTCGTCGCTTTCGTGCTAATGAAGATGTTCGAGGCCAGTCAGATTCACGACGACATTCCCAAGCCGGTCTTTAAGATACGGCAGACCAAGCGCGTGACGCTCGTGTTATCGACATTCGCGGGAATCCTTTCAGCGCTGGTCTGGCTGCTGGTGCAGAAATTGGACTGAGCTGACGTTCACGTCAGGGTTGAAGCGGCGACGTCAGGGGCAGTTCAGCCCATGTAAAATCCGCCGTTCACATTGAGCACATGACCAGTGATGTAACTCGCCATCGGCGACGCTAAAAATAGGGCAGCATCGACAATTTCACGCGCGTCGCCGAGACGACCGAGCGGGATTTGTTTAACAAAATTTTGCGTTACTTCGTCCGGCATTCCTTTGCTCATCCCCACGTCGATAAAGCCCGGTGCGATGGCATTTACGGTGATGTTCTGGCGCGCAAACTCGCGCGCGGACACTTTCGTGAGCGCAATGATCCCCGCCTTGCTCGATGAATAATTCGCCTGCCCGAATAACCCCATCTGACCGCTCACGGACGACAGGTTGATGATCCGGCCGCCATCTCGCAGGATGGCAGCAGCTTTTTGGGTGACCACGAATGTGCCGATAAGATTGACCCGGATCACGCTCTCAAAGTCCTCCAGCGACAGCTTCTTGATGGTGCGATCGCTGATGATCCCGGAATTGTTTACCAGGACATCAAGCCCGCCGCGCTGCTCATTTATCTGCTGCATCATCGCTTCGACCTGCTGCGGTTGCGTCACGTCACACTCGATAACCAGCGGTTCCCCGAGTTCTCCCGCCACTTTCATGGCGTCCGCTTTGTTCCGGTCCTGCGGGTCGGCGACGTAATTGACCACACATCGCGCGCCACGTTGTCCGAACGCCTTTATCATTTCTGCGCCGATCCCACGCGAACTGCCGGTGACGAGCACAATTTTTCCGGTGAAATCCAGTGGATCGTTCATGACGATGAGTCCGTCGTTTTAGAGTACCTGGCGCACGATGAATGCGGTAGGCCAGCCGATCAAGCAGATGTGAATGGCAAGCTGCTGCAAATCGTTAGAAAGCCGGTGTCGAAACGTTGGGAATGCCAACGGCAACACGACCCAATACATCACCGCGTAGACGCCGATCCCATAAAGTGCGCCCCAAATAAGCGGTCGTTTTATCAAAAACGGCATTTGGCGGCTCGCCATGTAGAAAACGGACACGACCACGAATACAACGAAGAAATGGAGCGCCAGACCCAGGCCGGCCGTCGCCATCCCGCCTTCGAACGATTTGGTGCCGAGCAATCCGGCCGCGATTCCCTGGAGTCCACGCTGCAGTGCGACGCCGCGTTGCCACCAAACGAAAAATGCGGAGGAGATATCCAAGACGCCAACGACCAAACCAGCGGTGACGATTGCGCGGAGCGCCCGGCAATTGTTCATAAGGATTCGCCGCTTTTGTCAGTGCATTTCACCGGATCTGGCATATCCATCAGGTTTAATCAGAAAATCAGCAAGCCAAGAAATTAGATTCGACTTGGTTTTCCTGTTTTCCTGAGCTCCAGATTTGTTGTTATCTCTTTTGGACACATGGCTTCACCAATCCGGATACTGACTGCCGTCCCGATTTGCGACGGACACGACAGCGCGATTAATACGATCAATCTGGAATTTATCCGGCACGGGATCGAAGTGATTTACCTCGGCTATCATCGCTCGGTCCGACGACATCGTGCGGGCGGCGATTCAGGAGGACGTGCGCGCTATCGGCATCTCGAGTTATAACGGCGGGCACATCGAATTTTTCGCAGCCGTTGTCGATCTTTTGCGAAAGAAAGGCGCGCACGACATCAAGGTTTTCGGTGGTGGCGGCGGCACCATCACTCAGGCCGACGCTGCGATGATGAGACGCAAAGGCGTCGACGAGATTTTTTTTGCCGGCACATCGCTCGAGGAGATGGTGAAATTCGTCCATCGCCGTTACGGCAAACCGCGAGCGAAACGGCCGCGCCCCAAATCTTTCGACCAGGAACTCGCGCATAAGCTCACGTAAAATTGAAGATGCTACGAGTCGAGGAGAAAACGCCACAACGCCCAACGCAAGCCGAAAGAGACATCAAACATCAAACATCAAACATCGAACATCGAAAGTGATCGGCTTTACTGGACCGGGCGGCGCGGGAAAAACAACGCTGATCGACGAGCTGGTGCTGCGGTTTCTCAGTCGAAATCCGAAAGGCCGCATCGCGATTTTATCGCACGACCCCAGCGTGATCGGCGAAGGCGCACTATTGGGCGATCGCGCGACCATGATCAATTCGCAGGATGATCGCGTGTTCATGCGCAGCATGGCCACGCGCGGACAGGCCGGCGGACTTTCGCCCGCGACGCATGATTGTCTTGCGCTGCTGGCGCAGTCGAATTTCGACCAGGTCATCATCGAGACAGTAGGCACCGGACAAGAGGCGATGCCGTTTCGGAAAAATGGAATTGTCGATTCGACCGTGCTGGTGATGAATCCCGGATTACGGCAGCCGGTTGCAGTTGCAGAAGATCGTCATGCTCGATCTCGCCGACATCGTGGTGGTGAACAAGAGCGACCTCCAGCGCGCGCGCACCGCGCACACGGAAATCGAGCAACGTCTCGAGCAAAACCGGCCTGCCCGCCGTAGCTTGGCGCAGGCGGGCGAGATCAGCAACTGGTGGACACGGTTGCAAAACGACACCGCGACCCTGGCGTGGACCGGTTGTTTGAGTTAATTTCAAATACATCTGTGGCGGGAAAGCGACGGTAAGGAAACCACTGTCATTCCGAGCGAAGTCGAGGAATCCCGTTGCGGAACCTTAGGCTCGTTCAGCGGGATGTCTCGACTTCGCTCGACATGACGTTAGAAAGCAACTTATGAGCAAGCTCGGGCAAGTCGTCGAATCGGTCGAAAATCATAACAAATTCGTTCTTGATCAGGTGAAGCGGGCGCGCACTGACGCAAAGTTCGGACGCGATTTGCTTGGTCGTTGGAACGATGTCAAAGCGAAAATCCCGGTCACCCGCACACCGACCGGTTTGCCGCTGCCGCGTCTTGCGTTGCCGGAGATCGATGAGCCGGGCGAGATCGCGCGCTACATTTTCGGCGAAGGTTTGCCGGGCGAATTTCCGTATTTGAATGCCGCGTATCGCGAGATGTATCTCGAACCGATCCGGGAGATCGAGAGCTTCGAGAAAGATAATGGTAAGGCGCGACCACAGCTTGCTCGCCGGGGCGAGGGCGCGCAGGACCGGAAGATTCCACAAGCGGAAGAACCCACGCGTTTGTTCTCCGGTTTGATGCTCGCCGAAGATACGAACGAGCGTTTCCATTATCTTACGCGCCACCAGCGCACCCATCGGCTCAGCACGGCATTTGATGGGCCGACGCTCTACGGACTCGACAGCGATGCCGATGGCGTTTTCGGAAAAATCGGCGAGGGCGGCGTGGCGATCGATACGGTCGAAGACATGGTGCGCCTTTATGATGGATTCGATCTCGGTTCGCCGAATTTTTCCGCCTCAATGACCATCAGCGGTCCGGCGCCGATGATCATGGCGATGTACATCGCTGCGGCCAAACGGCGATTTGGTCCGAAGGTTGTTCCGAAATTGCGCGGCACGGTTCAGGCCGACATTTTCAAGGAAGTCCAGGCGCAGAACGAAACCATTTTCCCGATCGAACCGTCGCTGCGGTTTCTCACCGACATGGTCGAGTTCACGACGCAGGAAATGCCGCGCTGGTATCCAATTTCGATCAGTGGTTATCACATCGGAGAAGCCGGCTCGACTCCGGTGCAGCAGGCCGCTTACACGCTCTCAAATGGATTCGCTTACGCGGAAATGTTCGCCGCGCGCGGCATTCCGGTCGATCAATTCGGGCCGCGGCTTTCGTTCTTTCTCGATTGCGGACTCGACGCGGAATACATCGCGCTCTCGCGCGTGTCCCGCCGCATCTGGGCAATCGGAATGCGCGATGTGTTCGGCGCAGGTCCAAGAGCGCAGCTTTTAAAATTGCACACGCAAACCAGCGGCCGCTCGTTGATCGCCGCCGAGTTCAAAAACAATCTCACCCGCACAGCCGCGGAATTGATGCTGGCTTACATGAACGCGACAAACTCGTGTCATTCCAACAGCGCGGACGAACCGTTCACCACGCCGAGTCAGGAATGGATACGGCTCGCCGCACACGGCCAGGCGATCCTGCTGGAGGAATCCGGGATTTTCAAACACACAATGAACATGTTGAGCGGTTCGCCCGGGATGAAAGCAGTCGAGCGCGCGGTGGAAGCGGCGATCCTCGATGAGTTCCGCGAGATTGAACGGCTCGGCGGCGTGCTGGCCGCGGTGGAAGAGCGCTATCAGCGCAGCCAAATCCAAAACGCCGCGCATCGGTACGAACAACAAATTTACGACGGGACGCGCCCGATCATAGGATTGAATCGGTACCGCGAAGGCGAAGACGAATCTCCGGAGGTCAAACTGGCGCGAACGCCGCGGGCGAAACAGCAGTTGCAAGTCGATCGGCTCCGTAAGTTCAAAAAGAAAAATGCCGACAAAGCCGAGCGCGCGCTGGACAAACTGGCGACGGTCGCCGAGCGCGGTGAAAATGTTTTCCCCGCTCTGCTGGAAGCAGCCGAAGTATGTTCGTTAGGCCAGATCACCGGGCGCCTGCAGGAAGTGGTCGGCCGTTTTCGCCCGATGGTGTAGGCACGGGGCAAAAGAATGTGGGAGGGGCCTTAGCGCCCCGACGGAATCCTTCTATTCGTCAAGCAGCCAAGGCCATGGGTCTGTAACCAGGTCTTTTCTTCGCGCGCTGCTCGCATCCCATTCACCCAGTTTTTCAACCAATCCCTTCACTACGGGATTCTGTTCAATGTAGTAGGTGACAAACTCAAATTGCTTGGCGGTCTTTACGCGCGTGTCGTAGTAGCCGTCTTGCCACGACGTACGGTGGCGCTCTAAAAGTGCGGCAGTTCTTGCGCCCACAAAGCTCATCATGTCGTGCATGAACTTCGGCAGGGTCCACGGTTCGCGTAACGCAAATAAAGCATGCCAATGATCCGGCATTACGACGAAAGCTCGCAGACAAATCCGTTGTCGCTCAACAGCAAAGGCAAAGGCTGAAACTACGATCTGTCGCGCTGCTAGATCCAAAACTGGCTTCTTTGGGTACAGAGACTTGGTAATAAAAAATGTTGCTGGCCTATCGGTGAGTCGATGAAGGCGGAGATTTCGGGAGTGAGGATCTGTTTCCACAATCGGTCGGGGCACTAAGGCCCCTCCCACATTAGGCCTGCGTTACTTCACCCGCTTGAGCCGCATGTTCTCCCCATAGAAGGGGAGGCAACGTGGTTCCTCTACATGCGTTGTTTTCATGGACACTATAATGCCGTCGCCGGCACGCGTGATCGTGCCTGTTCCCAAATTGTGGAAACTATCTTCCCACTTGAACGTGAGCCTGTTTTTGCCGGCTGATTTTTGCCTGCCCGTCGCCATCGGGCGCTGCGCCATGCGCGTCAACGTACGCGGCATCGAACGAGACTTGGATGGCTTCTCCAGATTGTTCAATGCTCAATTCGAAGACGGCTTGACCGTTTAGCAGGTTTTTGTCCGCGTACTCGCCTGTCCAATTCGGTTCAGCGGGTAACGCATCAATGCGGTGCGCGAACAGGATAATCCAAACAAAAAGAGCAGTGCCACTGTATCGCACCGACTCGACATAGCGATTCCAATTACACCGGTGCATGCTCCCGACTATTTCCCGTTGCCACGCATTTCTCAACAATAAGCTACAGGCGCGATCGCACGCAGGCGCGATGGATAAGAAGAGAACTGCGAAAGTGACTCGGTAATTGCGAATTTCAGATTGATGCCCGGCAAAGCATATATCGGGACCAGTGGCTGGAATTATAAAGGCTGGCGTCCGCATTTTTATGGCGACACGCCGCAGAAACGATGGCTCAAGTTTTGCGCGGAACGTTTCACCGGGATCGAGGTGAACGCCACGTTTTACAGGCTTCAGGAAGAAACCACGTTCAAAAAATGGCGGGATGAGACGCCCGCAGGCTTCACATTTGCAATCAAAGGACATCGCTACGTCACGCACAACAAGAAGCTGCTGGAAGTGGCAGAAGCGGTGATTCGTTGTCGTGATACCGCATCGCCGCTTGGCAGGCGATTGGGTGCAGTGGTGTGGCAGCTTCCGGCAACTTTTAAAAAGAACATTGAGCGCCTGGAAGAATTTTTGGAAACGTTACACCATTGGGAAAGCACTCGACACGCCATCGAGTTTCGTCACAAAACATGGTTCGACGGCGAAGTAGCGGCATGCCTAACGAAGCACGCGGTCGCCGTCTGCATGTCTGACGCGCCTGACTGGCCGATGTGGAACCATGTGACGACCGATCTGGTTTATATCCGTCTGCATGGTCATACACGGAAATACGCATCGAGCTACAGCAAGCCCACGCTCAACAAGTGGGCAAGCCGTATCCGCGATTGGCTCAACGAAAACCGCGAGGTGCATGTTTATTTTGATAACGACGCCGAAGGCGCGGCGCCGAAAAACGCTCTCACGCTTTTGCAAATGTTGCGCTGAAGCACATTCGCGCGAAGAGGACAACGCTCTCTTTGGTTCGATCTCATTAACACCGGTCTTCAGACCGGTGTTCCAAGCACTAAAATCGAGCGAGCCGTTTGAACGGCTTTGTTGAAGAGGAAGAAAACACTGTTCCCGTCAAGCCGTTAAAACCGCTCGTTTCCATCTGACTTGAAGCCAGGTGTTAATCACTTTCGTTTCTGGCAATGCGCACAGAACCATGAAGTGCGTCCGCCGACCGTTCCTGATTTCAGTTTATGGCCGCAGCGCGGACATTTTCCCTGTTTTCCACGATGCGTCATAAGCCATGATTTCGGTAACTGATCGCCATCGGTTTTCCGTACAGTCGCTTTTTCGAGCACATAACGCGTCGCGCGAAACAGCGTAGCCAGGTCCCGGTCACTCAATCGCCTTGCATTTGCGGCCGGGTGCATCTTTCCGCGAAACAAGATCTCATCGGCATAGAGATTCCCGATTCCGGCAATCCGCTTCTGGTTGAGCAGAATCGCTTTCACCCCGCCGCCATGCTTTCGCAATATCGATTTGAATTCCGGAAAACCGATGTCGAGCGCGTCCGGACCAATGCCGCGTTTTTTGAGAAATTCATCTACGTTCTTGATCAAGCCGATCTCGCCGAATTTGCGCTGATCATCGAAAGCCAGTTGATGATTGTTCCTGGCGAAATGAAAAAGTACTCGCGCAGTCTTCGGCGGTTCTTCATCACCGTTGAGATACTGAAGTGACCCGGTCATCCCGAAATGCAGTCGCAACCAGAGCTGATCATCGGCACGAACAAACAGATGTTTGCCATGGCGCCGACTGTTTTCGAAACGATGGTTTTTTAGTGCCTGTGCCAGTTCACGCGCCGAAATACCTTGCAAGACATACGTGTCACGCACCTTCACGCTGGTGATCCGCTGACGTAACGATGTAGCGTCCAGATAACGTTTGAAGGCTTCTACTTCGGGCAACTCTGGCATGGCGCTTACGTTTGCACTTAGTTGAAGGGATGTCCCGCGGCCAGTTGGATCAATTTCTGCGAGTGTTAAAAGGATCGCCTCCTGGCGCGGTATTCAATCCGTGGTGGGAAGTCGATAACGAAAATGACGTCGGCCGGAATGCGCCCGGTATCCGACGAAAACAATTACGCGCTTATCTGCGAGAACGTCTCGGAAAGGCGAAACTTGCGATCATCGGCGAAGCGCTTGGATACCGTGGCGGCCATTTCACCGGAATCGCCATGACTTCGGAGCGATTGTTGCTTGGCAAACAGAAAGATGTTGTAGCGGCGCTCTCGGAGCGCCGAAATCTCCAGCATCGTGCCAGTGACGGCGGTCGGAGACCGCCGCTACAGATTCTGGCGGAGCTCAAGCCGAGCCGGACGAGCAAACCGAAAATTTGCCCACACGGTTTTTCCGAGCCAACGGCGACGATTGTTTGGGGCGCACTGCTGAAGCTCGGCTTGCGGCCGACAGAATTCGTCTTATGGAATGCGTTTCCGTGGCATTCGTTCAATCCGCATCGAGGGCGATTGAGTAATCGTACGCCTAACAACTTCGAGCGAGCTGCCGGCCTGCCGGTGCTCAAGGTCTTTCTCGAATTGTTTCCGTGTGAGCAAGTGGTCGCACTTGGAAAAATCGCGGCCGCACAACTCGGCAAGTTGGCGTCGGTGCGCACTCCGTTCGTCATCCAGCTTGCGGCGGCGCAAAGATATTTCGCGAGCAAATCGCGAAGATCGTTTGCGATTGATTAGCAAATTACGATTTCAGTGGCACGTCCACAACGAATCCAGAGACTCTTTCTGAGTCTTGCAGATTGGGATAATATCGCCACGTGCCGACTCATAAGTTTGGAGGTGGATGGACCGAGCAAAAGCTAAAAATTCTTGACGATTACCTGGTTGCGTATTGCAAGATTTTTCAGACAAACCCTCGCGCAAAGCACTTCGATACGATCTACGTCGATGCGTTTGCCGGAACGGGTCTGATAAACCAGCGAAAGGCGCTCGCCCAGGACTCCGAGCTGTTTACTGAATTTTCCGAGCAGGAAACTGCCGAGTTTTTAAACGGCAGTGCCTCACGTGCTCTGCACCATCCGTTCAGCCGGTATATTTTCATTGAGAAGGCCGCTGCTCGAATTGCGGAACTCGAACGGCTCCGAGCGAAGTCATCGCGTAAAGATCGGATCGTGATCCGAAAAGGAGACGCCAACGCACATCTAGCAAACTTCGTCACTTCAACAGATTGGAGAAAGTCGCGTGCGGTTGTATTTCTCGATCCTTACGGAATGCAAGTTAACTGGGAAACCATTGTGAAGCTTGGCCGAACAAAATCTGTCGATCTTTGGCTCTTGTTTCCGCTCGGTCAAGCAGTCATGCGTCTGCTGCGGAAAGAGGGCGAGCCTCCTCCAGAATGGCAACGGGCTCTCGATCGAATATTTGGGACACATGACTGGCACTCTCGATTCTACGTCACCCAGCGCGAGGCCGACTGGTTCGAAAATGAAATTATCTCGACACAGCGTGTCGCTGATTGGCAGGCTGTCGGAGCATTCATGATAGAGCGCCTAAAAACTGCATTTTTTGCTGTTGCCGCAAATCCAGGCGTGCTCCTTAACTCGCGAAATGTTCCGCTGTATTTATTTTGCTTTGCATCCGCCAATCCCAGAGGCGCGCCAATAGCATTGAAAATCGCTGCATATTTGTTGAAAGGATTGAAATCCTGATGGCGAGTCACTCTAATATCGAATGGACGGAGGCAACCTGGAATCCGGTCACCGGCTGCACAAAGGTCAGCGCTGGTTGCAAAAATTGTTACGCTGAACGTTTGGCTTTGCGTTTGCTGGCGATGGGCAATCACAGATACAACAACGGCTTCGAAGTCACACTTCACCCAGACGTTCTCGAACTACCTATGCGCTGGCGCGAATCGCGACTGGTCTTTGTAAATTCGATGAGCGATTTGTTTCACGAGCAAGTGTCGCTCGAATTCATCCAACGCGTGTTTCAGACCATGCGTGCATGTCCTCAGCACACCTTCCAAATTCTAACCAAACGAAGCGGTCGACTGAGAAAGCTCGCGTCAGAGCTTGATTGGCCAGCGAATGTTTGGATGGGAGTAAGCGTCGAAGATTCACGCGTCCTGTCGCGCGTCGATGATCTGCGAAGGGTTCCAGCCGCCATTCGCTTTCTTTCTTGCGAGCCGCTCATCGGTTCGGTCGCAGGAATCGATTTGGCGGATATTCACTGGGTGATTGTGGGCGGCGAATCTGGTTGGGGCGCGCGGCCGATGAAAATCGAGTGGGTTCGAGAAATCTTTCGGGCATGTCGAAAACAAGCGCGTTCACATTTTTCTTTAAGCAGTGGGGCGGCGTCCGCAAAGATCTCACTGGCCGTTTACTGCGCGGACGAACCTACGACGAGATGCCGGTCAGAGTGCGCGGCATGAGGTTCACGACTTGGGTGGTTCGTTCTTTTTGATTAATGGCGTGAAGATGTCGATCGGGATGGGAAGAAACGTCGTGGTATTACGTTCGCTGGAAATTTCGCGCATGGTTTGCAGGAAACGCAGTTGCAGGGCGATCGGCTCCTTGCTCATCATCGCGGCTGCCTGCACCATCTTTTCCGCCGCCTGAAATTCGCCTTCGGCGTTGACGATTTTGGCGCGCCGCTCGCGCTCGGCTTCGGCCTGCTTGGCCATGGCGCGCTTCATCGTGTCTGGCAAAACCACATCCTTCACCTCGACTGCAGTGACTTTTATTCCCCACGGCTCGGTTTGTTTGTCGATGATGTCCTGGAGCTTTGGTTGATCGAGTCGCGCTGGGAAAGCAAATCATCCAGCGGCGCCTGCCCGATTACGCTGCGCAACGTGGTTTGGGCGATAAGCGAAGTGGCCTTCAGAAAATTCTCCACCTTCACTACTGCCGACTGTGGATCGATCACCCGGAAATAAACCACCGCATCCACGCTCACCGGCACGTTATCGCGCGTCATCATTTCCTGTCGCTCGACGTTAATGGTCACCACGCGCAAATCCATTCGCACCATGCGATCGACGATTGGTATAAGGAAAATTATGCCCGGACCTTTCGCGCCAAGCAATTTGCCGAGCCGAAAAATCACGCCTCGCTCGTATTCGCGCAGGATCCGGATCGCCTGCGGCAGAATGATGACGGCAAGAACGATGATGGGTATGGCCCAACTGATCAGTCGCGGAAACGCTTCGAGTAATTCCATGGCAATCTCCTCCTGCAACTCAGTCTGACCTCAAATCGTGCTTTATTCCAGAAGGATCGTGCGGAGCTAAAGATCGGCCTGAGGGGCAGGCCGTCTCCACCGAAGATGCGTTGAGATTCGCGCCGATGGAGCCGGGCCGCCCTCGGCCCGCTTTCTCCTTCAATTCAATAGTTCGTACCAATTATTGCGACGACGCGGTTCGTAGCCTGCGCCGCGGATCAGAGACTCTATCTGGGCCGCATCCAGGCAAAAGGTTGTCCCGGCGCTACTGACCACATTTTCTTCCATCATCACTGAACCGAAATCGTTTGCGCCGTACCTCAGCGCGATCTGGCCAATATCCGGACCTTGTGTAACCCAGGAGCTTTGAATGTTCTCGATGTTGTCCAGGAAAATTCGCGCCAGCGCCTGCATCCTCAAATATTCGGAAACGCCAGTGGGTTGCTTGACTTTGAGCACGGTATGCTGCGGCTGAAAAGTCCAGCAAATGAACGCGGTAAATCCACCGCTGCGATCCTGTTGATCACGAATCCGCTGCAGATGTTCGACGCGTTCTTCAATCGTCTCCACGTGGCCGAACATCATCGTGGCGCTCGATCTTAATCCGAGTTCATGCGCCACCTGCATGACCTCCAGCCATTCATCACTGTTGATTTTCAATGGCGCAATCTTTTTCCGGACCCGGTCCACAAGGATTTCGCCGCCGCCGCCGGGAATTGAGCCCAGCCCCGCTGCCTTGAATTCGGAGATCACGTTTCGCAGCGGCATCTGAAACGTCTCCGCGAAATGTTGAAACTCCGGCGGACTGAATCCGTGAATATTGATGTGCGGATATTTTGTGCGGATGTGCTGCAAAAGATCGATGTACCATTGGAACTGTAATTTGGGATGATGCCCGCCCTGCATCAGGATTTGCACGCCGCCAGCGGCAGTGAGTTCATCCAGCTTTTGATCGAGTTGCTCAAAGCTCAGCACGTAATGATCTTCGTCGCGCTCCGTGCGATAGAACGCGCAGAACTTGCAGTAAACGTTGCAGACGTTCGTGTAATTGATATTGCGATCGACAATGTAGGTGACGATCTCGCGTCCGCGTCCTTCGTAACTCTTCGCTTTTGCCAAATCGCGCCGCGTATTCGCCAGCGCCGCTAATTCTTCCAACGGCCAGCGATACAATTGCAGCGCATCGTCTGCGGAAATCCGCGCGCCCGCGACGATTTTTTCCGTGAGCGCATCTCGGTTAATCGAAACCATTGCGAGTTAATCCTAGACGCTACCTGGCAATTTGGCACGCACCAAACTGTGAGGCGTGCAACGCCGTCGGAGTGATTGAAGTCGCGATTTCGCAGGCGTCATCCTATTTTGGCAGGGCGCGACCGCCGGGCGCGCCGCACTCCAAGAATTTTGCGGACGGCTCGGCGATCCGTCCCTACCATTTGGAGATGGATCGAAAGATCGCCATTGTCGGCGCCGGTGTCTCCGGGCTTAGCTGCGGCGTGCTTTTCGCCGAACGTGGACACCGGACTGCGATCTTCGCAAAAGAAACGGGCCGAAAAACCACGTCTGGCGCCGCCGCCGCTGTTTGGTTTCCGTACCATGTCGAGCCAGCCGACAAGATAATTCCATTAGCGCTTGAAACCTACCACGTGCTGGTCGGCCTCGCTCGGTTTCCAGATACCGGCGTCTCGATAATTGAATCGCGTCAGTTTTCACGCACTGGTGAAATCCAAATCCCGGATTGGGCCATTCCCTTAGGTGCGCACAAGCTTTCTTCTGTGGCAACCGGCCTGCAGCCGGTTCACAACCGCGAACAGCGCGCTGGCTTCAACTTTGAGAACGGTTTCTCGCTGCGCGTTCCGTTAACAGACACGACTATTTATCTCGATTATCTCGCCGCGCGTTTTCGGCGAGCGGGAGGGCAAATTACCGGGAATGTACAGGTCGAAAACCTCGAGGAGGTCGATCCCGCATTCGATCTCGTCGTCAATTGCACAGGAATTGGCGCGCGTGAACTTGTACGTGATACCGATCTTGAGCCGCATCGCGGTCAGGTCGCAATCGTCCCGAGAATCGAAGGACTTTCCTGCGCCATTGTCTGCGATGATGCGCCGCTGATGTATGCGATCCCGCGCACGAACGATTGTGTCTTCGGTGGCACAAACGAACTCAGCGATAATCCTGCGGCTGATTCCGCGACGACATCGCAAATTGTCGGCGAATGCAGCCGCGTCCTGAACATTGATGAGCCGGACGTTCTTGCGGAGCGCGTCGGGCTGCGCCCGTTCCGAAAATCAGGCGTGCGCCTGGAGCGTGATCGCCTGCGCGATGGTCGCACTGTCATTCACAATTATGGTCACGGCGGCGCCGGGTTCACGTTGTCATGGGGGTGCGCTCGTGAAGTTATAGATCTCGCCGAGGCCGCTGCGAGTGGCCGCTAGCAAACGGCCTCGTTTCGTCCGTGTCTCCGAAA
Organism: uncultured Verrucomicrobiae bacterium; assembly: GCA_963838045.1. GTDB lineage: Bacteria > Verrucomicrobiota > Verrucomicrobiia > Chthoniobacterales > UBA10450 > Udaeobacter. The sequence goes on from CAWIPQ010000010.1 coordinate 85,872, forward strand.
TAAATTCTTATGCCGCTCTGGCGACCAGAAAAAGCGCGACGGAGAGTAACACCGCAATTGCGACAGCGATCAGTGACCGTCTGCGCCATTCGAGATGCGTCACCGCGCAGATGAGTGAAAAAAGCAATATACCGGCCAATCCCGCCGCCGATATCAGAAGACCGTAAGCAAGAGAGACGATGGACTCCCAGCGTCCTTGAAAATGAGCAAAAACGATTAGCCCTGCACCGATGGCAAAGATCCCGAAAGCCACGAGAGCCGCTTTGAACGACCAGGGCATTGGATGCTGCTGCATTGTGGCCTAACGGAAAGCTCCACGACGGTTACTCGAAACCCAAGCCGGGACCGCGAAGTTCCAACGTCATGAAAACGCTGTTCGGGTCGAGAACATACCTGCCGAACGGTGGACACTCGACAAATCCGTGGCGTTTATAAAAAGCGCGGGCCGCATCGAAGTACAGCCACGAACCTGTCTCCAGACTGAGGCGACACAATCCCATCTGACGCGCCATCGCGATAATGTGCCGGAGCATCGCGCTCCCAGTACCTTTTCGTCTGTGCGACTGTTCCGTGTGCATTGATTTGATCTCCCCGTGCGATGCCGAGAGTCGTTTTAAAGCGCCGACTGCGACAGTGCGATCTTCCTCCCAGGCGGACCAGAAATGAATATCGGGTGAGTTCAATTCATTGAGATCAAGTGCGTGCGCACTACCGGGTGCTGTCTCGGCGCACGCCGTATGGAAATGATGAGCCAGTAAAGCCTGCACGCGAGGATCATCCAGCCCGCCATCAGCGATCTTTATTCGCACTTCTCGGAGGCTAGTGAAACACCTGCTCGCGAAAGTTTTCGGACTTACTGTCATCGACCAGTCAGGGGGCGCACCAGTTAGTATCAAGACGGCTGGAAGCTTTTTGTGACGATCAGCGTACCCCGAGTCGAGTTCAGCCGCAGCGGAAGAATTTCCCGGTATTCGGGTGAGTCATACCATCCTTGAAATGCCGTCATTGACGCGAATTCCAGAATGACGGTGCGCGGGTACTCGATCGGTCCTTCTACCACTTTTGGTTCTTCATCGAAGGCAACAACTCGACCCTGATGGGAGTCGATGGTGGGAATAACCTTTGCCACATATTCATCGAGCATTCCGCGGTTCTCGATCTTGCCTTGTACGATCACATAAACGGACATTTGCTTATCCTCCGGTCACCATGTGCGGCACGCCTCGCATGCCAATCAGAATTGGACGAAGAACCTTGGGCAAATCGGGTCGCGACTTACGTCAGCGCGATGCACTGGAAAGAGCTGACGACGTCGTCGGGGCCTTTTTCGGCGAAGAAGCTCTCGTAATAACCGGGGCCGAGGTCCCAGTATGGGCCCTTATAATAGTCGTCGCGATAAAACCGCCACACACCGCTCTCCACGATCACGCAGCTCATCCGGTCATTCCAGTAATCGCCGACGTAATGAAAGCTCAAGTTCGTCCGGGCATAGGAACCCTTGAAACCAACGTGATCGTAAAGGATCAGTTCGGGCAGCCGAACAATTTCCTTGTTCGGTTCAATGTTGACCTTACCCGCGCCAGATGAGTGATAGCTCAACGAGCCCAGGCTCCATTTCATGTCGATAACGCATCCGTTGTCAGGGGATAATTCAATTTTAGATAATCGTGGCATAAGCGTGCAGGGCGATGGTTTTCCGTAATTTGATCAGATGAAATCTGCTCTGTCGAGTAAAGAGATTATGAACCAAATTCGCGATGACCGCGAACCTTCCCTCTATTCGAAATCTGAGGGGTGCTGTGCGGCGCAGCGCTACTGACTTTTTGCCCACCCGATCACGCCACAGGCGACTCGCGCGCCTGCATCGCCGGATGGCTGCGACTTCAGATCGTCGGCCTTTGCGTGCACGATCACCGCACGGCCGATCACCGATGTTTGGTCGTTTGAAAGCGACATGTGATGGTCCACATAGTCCAGCTTCGCCTTGCCGGAGGCATCTGCTTCGATATTACCCATGTCGCCTACATGCCGGTGGTCTGCATTCGGCGCAGCGTGCGGTTCATTGGTGGGATTAAAATGGCCCCCGGCGGAGCTGCCATCGGACGCGCTGCAATCGCCAAATTCATGGACGTGAAAACCGTGCTTTCCGGGTGTCAAACCTGTGATCTCCGCGTGCACCCGCACACCATCGGCGACAGGTGTGAAGGTGACAGTGCCACTCACCTTGTTGCCCGCAGTGGGATGAAGCACCGCAATGCCTTTTGATGACGACGCCGATTTCGCAGCAGGTGTTTGCGCCAACGCAATTAAACCTGCGGACAAAAACACGGTCAGGCCAATGAATGAAGCTCGAAGAGAATTCATGACACTTCTATTTCGCAATTGCCGGCGAGTCCAGATGCATCCGACTGATGTTTGAAAGTTTAAAAAGGCTTTACGCCGAAGACGAAAGTTAATCCCGAGGTAGGACAGGCAGTCCTCTGCACTCCGGCGAACGGCGTTCACGGAGTGATCGCCCTAACTAAACGCGGTCCTTTAACTGCGTTTTGCCAGCCATGCGCGCACAGTGGACACAACAGAAAATCTGTCCGTCCGTTTCGACACCGTGTCCGATGATCCGACACTTGCAGTGCGGGCAGACAGGCGCCAGCGCGTGGATCGCGCACTCGAAACTGTCAAAAGTGTGACGCTTCCCGGCAGCCACGACGTCAAAGGACTTGTCATACTCGTTTTCGCAAACTTCGCATTTAGCCATACACAATTCGTTCGCGCGAGATGAAGATCGTGGCGGTATTTTTGTTAGGCATTGGGGGATTTCTTCTGGTCCGTTAATACCGTTCGCTGTACTCTGGGAAGGAGTTGGTCATGGAAACGCCTGTTGTCGCCGAAGCCAGCCTGATTGACGCCGAGGCTGAGAAACGCCTGAAGAATTACGGGCCAAACGCGCTGGTAATAAAGAGAAGCGCGCATTCGCCCAGCTGATCGGTTGCGATGAACACCGGATGAGGGCCAATGCGGTAGCCAGAAGCGAAAGAAATAACCATGTCCAATTACCTGAAAAAACTCGTGGTTGAACCGGGCTCCAAGGTCCGGCTAAAAAATTTGGATCCCGGTTACCATGGTAAACAGGAATCCCATAAGTCGGCTTTGCCGGAGATTCAACACTATCTGCAGAGAATGAAGCAACTGCAGTACCTCATGTATGCCGAAAAGAAACATTCGCTTCTCATTGTCCTGCAAGGCCTCGACGCCGCGGGCAAAGACGGAGTAGTCCGTCACGTTCTAACAGGGATGAATCCGTCGGGTTGTATTGAATCAAACTTTAAGCAACCGACAGCGGAAGAGTTGGCACACGATTTTCTCTGGCGCGTGCATCCTTATGTGCCGGCCAAAGGCGCGGTCGCCATTTTCAATCGTTCCCATTATGAAGATGTGCTCGTGGTCCGAGTGCACAACCTCGTCCCGGAAAAGGTCTGGTCGAAACGCTACGATAAGATAAACGATTTTGAGGAGCTGATTGTTACTGAAAACAACACCACGATACTCAAATTCTTCCTCTACATTTCGAAGGAGGAACAGCTCGCCCGGTTCGCGAAGCGACTCGACGACTCGACCCGTCAGTGGAAGATCAGCGAATCCGATTATAAGGAGCGCGATTACTGGAAAGAGTACATCGAGGCGTTCGAGGACGTGCTTGGTAAAACAAGCACCAGGCACGCTCCCTGGTTCATCATTCCCTCAAATCACAAGTGGTTTCGCGATTTGTCCATCTCGCAGATCATTACCCGGACAATGGAGGATATGAAAATGCAATTGCCGGAACCAACCGTAAATCTGGCGAACATTCGCCGCAAATATCATGAGGCGGTTGACGAGGAGAAATCGGGCAAGGACGAGAAAAAGTAGCATTGGTCGAAGCCACTTCATCCCAACGCCTGGCGTTGCTGTTGGACCAGTCGCCGGTGAGAGCTTTTCAGAGATGGCTCTGGGTGCTCTCGACCGGTGGAACCTTGCTCGATGGCTTCGCTATTTTCGCTCTCGGCGTGGCCATGCCGCTCATCATTGCTCAGTTTCATATCGCCCCAGAGGTCGTTGGTCTGATCGGCGCGGCCCTTGTTTTCGGGGCGGTTTTGGGCGCAGGAATTGGCGGGCCCGTAGCGGATCGTCTTGGCCGCAGGCGTTTGATGCTCGCCGCCATGATCGTTATCGCCGCAGGCGCCGGGAGCAGCGCGTTGGCAACTGGAGTTCCCATGCTCTTCGTTGGTCAACTCTTTGTGGGGGCGGGCATCGGAATCGATTTTCCCGTAAGCAGCAGCTACCTCTCAGAAGTAGTGCCAAAACGCAGTCGCGCACGGATGATGGTCGCTACGATTGCCTGTCAGTCGGTTGGCATGTTGCTCGCCGCAGCGATTACTCTTCTGTTGTTGAAAAATGTCGAGAGCACTCAGAACTGGCGTTTTTTCCTCGCAGCCGAAGGCGTCATTGCCCTTCTCTTTTTTTTATTACGTTTATCCGAACCGGATAGCCCGCATTGGTTAATGAGCCGCGGTAGATTTGCCGAAGCGGCCAAAGCTTTCATCCGGATCATTCCTCAGCAGCGCGAGGAAGTGTTGCAACTTACAAACAACGCTGGAAAAACAAGCTTCAGAGAAGCTGCGGCGCGGCCGAAGGCGCCTGGCATCGCTATTCTATTTTCGCGTGCTTATCGCACCCGGACAGTGCTGGCGTCAGTTCCGTGGTTCTTAATGGATATTGCCACCTACGGTGTGGGACTATTCACACCGCTTATTCTCGGCGCGATCACTGCTCCCAGCCAAGGAGGTAGCGTCATCTCCAGCGACCTTGCTAATACCAGAGGCAGCGCGGCAATCGATTTGTTTCTTCTCTTCGGTTTTCTTCTCGGAATCTGGGCGGTCCCCCGCTTCGGCCGCGTCCGGATGCAAGCCATTGGTTTTGGAGGCATGACTTTCGGCATGCTGCTGCTGCTGCTGAGTGCTGTTCACTTATCGAATTCCGGCCTGCATATTCCACTGGTGTTCGCGGGCTTCATTCTGTTCAACTTGTTAATGAACGCCGGACCGAACGCGACTACGTTTACCCTGGCGCCAATCCTTTTCCCGACGCAGTTGCGTGGCACTGCGAGCGGTTTTGCAGCGGGGTTCGCGAAAATCGGCGCGACTCTTGGAGTGTTTGTCCTTCCAATTCTAAAAGGTAAACTCGGCGTTCCAGCGGTCCTGGGAATGGTGGCGGCCGTCACCGTTTTGGGTTTGGTTGTGACTATGATCTTCGGACACGAGGACCAGGAATAACTGCTGCCTGGAACAGTAGAGATGGCGCCGGAAAGTGATACGTTTTCCCTCGGAGGTGTTTATGGAAATAGCGAAACGACTGATCGATTGTTTAAAGGAAAACAATGTGCATTACGAGGTCCTGCAACATGCTGAGGCGGTGACGGCGCAACGAATCGCTCAAGCCGAGCATGTCAAAGGGCGACATCAGGCGAAAGTGGTCATGGTCAGATCCGGGGATCAGCATTTAATGATGGTGTTGCCGGCGGATCACCGGATCGATTTGGAGAAGCTCGAGAAAATAACCGGCAATGCTGTCTCGCTTGAGCAGGAACAGGACTTCAAGTCACTCTTTCCCGAGTCCGCGACCGGGGCGATGCCGCCGTTTGGGAATCTGTACGGCCTGACGACTTACGTGGACAGACACCTGGCTGAACAGGACTACATCGTGTTCGAGGCTGGCACGCATACTGACGCGATTAAAATGAGTTATGGCGATTACGAGAAGATCGTGCAGCCAAAGGTGGAAGATCTGGCCATCAAGCTTCAGCCAATGAAAGGAGTGTGATTTTCTACGGACGCTCATGCAGCGCGGTCTGCAAGAAGGCAACGGATGGTGAAGGGCGTTCTGCGATGCCTAACGAGCTCTGCTGAACCTGATAGAACATTGCCTCGCCAAAGTCCTTTTTCGATTTGCGTTGCTACCGCAATTTTCTGGCTCACATGCGTGATGGCGCCGGCAATTTTTGCAGCGGAAAAGGTTGCTTTTATCAATATTGACGGAGCGATCGGACCTGCGACAGCCAGTTACATTTCCAGAAGTATCGACGAAGCCAAAGCGCAAAGCGTTCAGTGCCTCGTGATTCAACTTAACACGCCAGGCGGTCTGCTCGATTCGACGCAGAAAATTGTGCAAAGCTTTCTCGGTTCTCCAGTCCCCGTCGTGGTTTATGTCGCCCCCACCGGAGCGACCGCCACCAGCGCAGGCTGTTTTATCACGCTTGCGGCCAGCGTCGCGGCCATGGCACCGGCCACTACCATCGGCGCCGCGCACCCGGTTTCCATCGGCGGTTTTCCGAGTGGCGAGGAAAAGACGGACGAAACAATGAAGCAGAAGCTTGAAAATTTTTCCGTCAGCTACATGGAGACTATCGCGGGCAAGCGGCAGCGAAATGTTGATTGGGCAAAGTCCGCCGTGAAGGAAAGCGCTTCGATCACGGCGCAAAAAGCGCTGGAATTGAAGGTCGTCGATTTAATCGCCACAGATATGCCCGATCTGCTCCAAAAATTGAATGGGCGGATCGTGGACGGTAAAGCTTTGAAGACAGCCGGTGCGCAGTTGACCGAAATTAAAATGTCGCCCGCGGAGCGCGTATTTCAAAAGCTGTGGCGGCCGGAGGTCATGTTTATCCTGATGCTGATCGCAATTTATGGGATCATCGGCGAACTGACTTCGCCCGGTGCCATTCTTCCCGGGGTCGTCGGAGCAATCGCGTTGATTCTGGCACTTTATCTGGCGGCCATTCTACCGGTCAATGTGGCTGGACTGGTCCTGATCGCGCTAGCGTTGATGCTTTTCATTTTTGATCTATACACTCCCACGCATGGCGTGCTTACCGTGGGTGGGATCATCGCGTTTTTGGTCGGATCGCTCATGCTGTTTAATCGCGCAGATCCGCTTTTTCGCTTGTCGTTGGGACTGGTCATTCCCGCCACACTGATCACCGCCGGGTTCTTTGTTTTCGTGATCGGAAAAGGTCTGCGCGCGCAATTGTTGCCGGTCAAAGTGGGAAAAGAAACGCTCATCGGGCGAAACGTAACGGCCTTGACTCCGATCGATTCCCGCCACGGCAGGATATTTGTTGAAGGCGAATACTGGAACGCCGTCAGCGACGCTCCGATCGAAAAAGGCGAGGAAGCCGAGATCGCCGCGGTGCAGGGATTAACTATCACGTTGAAGAAAAAGCTTGGTTAGGGAAAGGGTGACAGACAGGATAAATCGAGGGCTATGCGGATCAATAAGAGGTCGGTCGTGCGAGGGCAGGTGAAAAATCTCGCCTTGACGTCAGGGGTCTTATTTCCGATATAGCCGCCTGTCCTGCGTGGGTTCGATTTGCGTGGGGCTGCGTCTCGGACATATGGAACGTTTTTCTGGATGGATGCGCCCCCCGCCGTTTGCGATTTGGATCGCATCTTTTTGTGCGCTCTTTGGGGCTGTCACTGCCCGGGGACAAGCTCCCCAAGCGCCTCCCGGGCCACCCATGATTCGTGCTCTCGACGTGGAGTACACCGGACCCGCAACAATCAGCAAGGAACGGATTCTGGCGCAGATGCGCACGAAGGTCGGCGACCGATATTCGAATTCAATCGTACAGGACGACATCAAGGCGCTGTACAAGACCGGATACATTCGAAACGTCCGCATCTTTGCCCAGCCTCAAGGGGACGGCGTGAAAGTCATCGTCGCCGTGCAGACACGTGCAATTATCCGCGAGATTGAAATCACAGGCGCCGAACACGTCAGTCCGAAAAGGCTCCGCAAGGAAATCAAGGTGAGGCTCAACCAGGCGGCGGATGAACAGCAACTGGAAGAGGCGCGCGAGAAAATTATCGATACCTATCAGGGACGCGGATACACCGACGTCAGCGTTCAATTTCGCATCGATCCAATCGATGAGAAACGTGGTACGGCGCGCGTCGTTTTCACGGTCAACGAGGGCACCAAAGGTGCGATCAGTCAGATCCGTTTCGAAGGGAATGAGCATGCCAGCGACCGGGTGTTACGTAAACAAATGAAAACCCGCGGCAGGACGCTCATCTATTTCATGGATAAAACGGGACGCCTGGATGAAGTCCAATTGGAACAGGACCTCGACAAAATCCGCGAGTACTACCAAGACCACGGTTTCATCGACGTACAGATAAAAGATGTACGCAAGGAACGCACTCCCAAAGGGCCGATGATTATCACTATCGTGATTGCGGAGGGCCCGCAGTATCACGTTCGCAAGCTGACCCTCTCGGGCTATCAGGCAGCCAACGCAGATCGAATTCGCAAGCTGTTAAAAATGAAGGAGGGAAGCGTTTATTCGCCAAAACAGCTCCGGGACGACGCCAAGGCTGTTGCGGATGCATACGGCAGCGGCGGCTACGTCGATCTGGTGGTTACACCCGAAGGCACTCCTGCAGGACCGGCCCTTATCGACGTGCATTATAACATCGAGGAGGGCCCCCGATCCTTTGTGAATCGGGTCAATATTCAAGGCAACACCCGCACCAAGGACAAGGTAATCCGGCGTGAAGTGCTCGTCGCCCCGGGAGACGTTTTTAATACCGTTCGTGTGGATATCACCAAGAAACGTTTGGAGAACCTGGGTTACTTTTCCAAGGTCGAGACTTATCCCGAAGACACCGATATCCCCGGACGCAAAGATCTGACAATTTTGGTGCAGGAAAAACGCACCGGTTCACTCAGCTTCGGAGGCGGTTTCAGCACGGTTGATAAATTGGTGGGCTTCATGGAACTCACCCAGGGCAATTTCGATCTGTTCAAGTGGCCTTCCTTCACGGGTGGTGGTCAAAAGTTTCGCTTGCGAGTACAGTACGGCACGGAGCGGAAAGATTTTGTTCTCGCGATTACGGAACCTTACTTCCTCGATCGGCGTCTTTCGCTAAGTGGTCAGGGCTTTTACAACGAGGCAAATTATCTGAGCGCCGACTACGACCAGCGGCAGTACGGATTCCTGTTCGAACTGCGCAAGCCGATCAACGCATACATGTACGGCACGCTGGGGTATACATTGCAGAACATTGAGATTTTTAACGTGGCGCCCAACTCGCCTACGTTTATTCTGTCACAAGCTGGGACGTTTACTGAAAGCAAGGTATACAGCAGCGTTGTATTTGATTCGCGCGACAATCCCTTGCTAACACACCGGGGACGACGCATTACGTTTTCGCCTTCTGTCGCCGGCGGTTTCCTTGGAGGCGACACGCAGATTTACGGACTGGACCTTGAAGGATCTCAGTATTTTGCCCTGCCGAAAGACACTATCCTCCTCATTAATGGCGAAGTTGCCACGGTAGACCAATGGGGAGGCGCGAGCGAGGTGCCTATTTTTGAACGGCTTTTCCTCGGCGGTTCGAACAACCTCCGGGGCTTTCCCTATCGCGAAGTCGGCCCGCAGGAGAACGGCGAGCCGATCGGAGGTCAATCAATGGCGCGGGCCACAATTGAATGGACTTTTCCCATTATTACAAAAGCTCGCGGGGCAATTTTCTACGACACCGGCTTTGTCAATAGCAGTGCGTGGTCTTTCGGATTCAACCATCTCGCCTCGGACATCGGTATTGGACTCCGACTTGATTTGCCGATCGGTCCACTGCGCCTCGATTATGGGTATCCAGTGATGCGTGACGGCTATAACGGCGGCGGCCATTTCAACTTCAATGTGGGCTATCAATTTTGAACGAATATATGTGGTTGCAGTCTAACGCGATTCCGGCAACGGTATCCTCTGTTTTTATGAAAAAATCTCTGTCCGTCCTCTCTGCGCTGATGCTGGTCGCTCCTATTGCGGCCTTCGCACAGGGCACAGCCAAAATTGGAACCGTTGATATGCAACGGGCCTTCAAGGACTACAACAAAACCAAGGAAGCCGAGGTAAAGATCAACGACGCTAAGAACGCCGCTAAAAAGGAATATGACGACCGTGCGGAGGCCTACAAGAAGGCGCTAGACGAAATCAATAACCTTAACAAGCAACTTGAGTCTCCGGCATTGAGCGCCGACAAGAAGACAGGCATGGCCAAGGAGCGCGACGACAAGATCGCCAATATCAAAAGCATGGAACGAGAGATCAGCGATTTTCGTCAGACCAGGGAACGGCAGTTGCAGGAACAGCTGATGCGAATGCGAGAGGGAATCGTAAAGGAAATTACGGATGTGGTAATGGAGAAGGTCAAAGCCAAGAACCTTGATTTTGTTCTCGACAAATCGGGGGTCAGCATTAACGGCGTTCCTGTGGTGCTCTACGCGCCCGAGAGCGTTGATTTCACAAGCGAGATTATCGCAACGTTGAACAAACCGGGTCGCGCTACCGCTTCCGCTCTTCGAATAAGAAGACCGCGCCAAGCGCTTCTGTCAGCCCGGCAGCGAGAGCAGCGAAACCCTGAGGTTCGTTTAGGAATTCCAAAAATACACGCGGGCTACACTCGCGTGTATTTTTTGTGTACGGGTGAAATCAGGCGCCGGCATACCGATGATTATCAAAAGCCGTCAACCTTCCATGTTTGTTTCAATCAATTTTCGATCAGCGATGAGCGCGTGCGCAATCCTGCTCGCTTCTTACTCTGGTTCGTTGGGAGCAAATTGGCAGAAGACGCTGACCCGGGAACCAGCTGGAAACTTTCCGGAGTTGCGGCCGCTGCAGGCTTCTTATCGTTTCGGCTGGTCTGGATTGACCGCAGCCACCGGTGAGGTTCACTTCAACAAGCCCTCGAACGACAGATTTCAGCTTGAGGGAACCGGGACGAACCACGGGTTTGGTCCGGGCGTTGTGGAAACTGGATGTGAACTATCGCGCATCGGCGAATGTCACAACGCTGAAACCGATCGAAACTCAACAGACAGAGAATTATCGATCAAAACGAATCGCTACTCATCTCACTTTCACGAACGACGAAGTGATTAGAGCACGAACAGAAGGTCAGGGCAGCAATGCCAAAACAAAGACAAAGCAGTATTCTCTTCCCGAACCTTTTCGATCTGCACTCAGCGGCGCTTTACTTGCGGAGTCAACCGCTGAAGCAGGGAAGCGTTTATCGCCTGGTGGTTTATCCGGCGTCAAATCCCTACCTCACTACTGTCACCGTACCTGGGCGGGAAAAAATCTCTGTTCGCCCCGGCAGCTACAAAGCGATCAAGCTCGATCTGCGCCTGAAACGCATCGGCAAGAATTTCGAATTAGAACCGCACCGAAAGTTTCGTCGTGCCACAATCTGGGTGTCGGACGACGCTGAGCGAATGATACTGCGTATTGAGGCGCAGGTGTATGTCGGTACTGTCTTTGCCGAACTGCAGTCGGTGCATTTCGACAATCCAAAATAAGTGGGTCCGGTGCGTAAAACGCAATCGGCAGGATTGTGACGAGCCTATGGCGCTTTAACTCCGGTAAGCGCCCGAACTTCACGGGGATTGATTGCCGGATCGCAAATCAGTCAGGATCCCATTCCCCGCGCATCGGTCCGCCAGGTGGAGGACGCCTGCGCTGACGGTACGGATTGTTAAATGGTTGGCGAGGTCCGGGCAGCAATCGCAGTGCCGCGAGGGTTTCCAAATCGAGTCGGCCAGTCACCGGAAGTCTCGCTCGCGCCTGATACGCGCGTAGCGAAAGCTCCATGGCCGGTCCATAGATTCCGTCAATCCGCTCCCGATACAATCCGTACCGCGCCAGCGCTATCTGCGCGGAGACGATCACATTGCGTTGCACCATTGGAGGAGCTGCCTCAAATGGGGTTCTGGTAAACACTGTCTCTGGTGAAATCGGCGAACTTGTCGGCGTTGATGGATAAACTTGTTGATCCTGCGGGGCATTGCCGAAATTTTGAACCGGCGGCGCAGGCGTTGCGTTTTCGGTTATGTCGGACGCTGATTTGTCAGAGGTAACAGCCGGAGGAGTGGGCGACCCGGATTTGATTGTTTGTCGAGCGCCGCCGGAAGATTTGACACCGAGGGACTGGAGCGTCTCGTCGTTGAGTTCACCGGTGACCTGAAGCCCGGTGCGAATCTGATACCGGCGAATGGCTGCCGTCAGAGTCGCATTCGTTTCGCCGCTGACTTCACCGTAGTAAAAGCCCTGCTCCTTCAAAACCTGCTGCACTCTTTCGATCACTTGATCCGCGCGAGCCAGTGTGATCGAGCCAATAAAGATCACCGCCGCGATTTTGATTTTCATTGCGATGTCATTTGACGACTACACTCTTTTTCCTATTCAGCGCTCACCCAGGTCTGTCGTGGCCAAAGCGGATTTCCGCCGACCCAACGCTTCGCGATACCGCAAAATCCCGTCGGCGACAGCAGCCGCAAGTTGGTCGCGATAATCTTCGCTCGCCAACTTAGAGACATCGCCCTTGTTGGTAAGAAAGCCGCCCTCGATCAACACCGCGGGAGAAGTCACGTTTGCGATTACGAAAAATTGTTTGGCTTGCGTGCCGCGGTTGACGGAGCCGGTCCGCGCGACCAACGCTTCTTGAATGAAACCGGCGAGACTCTGGCTTTCCGGCCTCGGCAGGTGCGAGGGCGGCCGCGATAAAAACGGTAGCCAGGAAGCGAGAACAGAGCGCGCACTGATCTGATGCGCAGCGTAGTAAGTTTCCACGCCGGTGGCCACCGGCTTATTGTCCTCGTTGAAATGAATACTGACAAAAATGCTATCTCCTACTCGATTCCCGAGTGCTGCCCGGTCTGCCAGTGACACATAGGTGTCCCCAAGTCGGGTCATCAATGTGGCGATACCCTGCGAAGTCAGCAGATGATCGAGGCGGCGGGCGACATCCAGCGTAAGATCCTTTTCCATGACGCCGCCACACATCGCGCCGGAGTCTCGACCACCATGGCCTGGATCAAGAACGACTACTGCGAACGGTTTCGGCAGGGTTGCCTGACTTGCCCGCGATTGCCTTCTCGTTACGGATCGCTCGTTTTGATAAAATGCGATCCAAATCAAGGAGCCGATCATCAACAACAGGCCAGCGACTGCGACTGCATTCCGGAGAGCCTGGTTCATTGATGATCCTCGCAAGAGATGTCTTCACCCTAGTCACTGATGAAGGAGCGCAATTCCTTATCTGATAGCGAACGATAACGAATTGTGGTGGTACCATTGCGGTCCAACACTGCTGCTTCGATTGCTGCCACGGCGAGTTGTTCCCGGCAATGTTGCGTAATGGCGTCGTGCCCGGGCAGCTCTTTTGTATCGCCGGCCTGCAACAGCATGTGGCCGACACTCCACGCATTGAGCGCCGATTTCACCGCCGCTTCGAAACTACAATCCGGTTTATGCTCGGTTTTCAGAAATGCTTCCATCATCTCCACCGATTGTTGCGTACCGGTGAGCACGGCGAAATCCTGCCGCGCTCGCGAATAGGTTGCGCTGTTGCTCGCGATCTCGCCGTCGTATTCGACGCGCAAAATCAAATCGTCTTCCGGGCGTGCGCCTACTTCGGCAAAAAGCATCCGCGCCAGGTATGGCGGACCGTACACCTGTTCGAACGCGCTTTTCATAACAGGACTGAGGGAATAATGTGCAAGTCGTCGCAATGAAACATCCGCCGCCGACCGGGTGAAACCCTCCGTGCTGGCCAGTTCGATCGCCGCCATTCGCAACCGTTCGATATCGCCCGGGTGGCCAATTGCGCCCATTGCGATTCGATCATAAATCTCGAAAAGTTTCTGCCGGGTCTGACCGAGGGTAAGAAACAAAATGCCATCGCAAAATCCGAGCGCCGCGATGGGACTGCCGGGAGCGAGTTGCCCTTCGATGTACTCGCGCCGGTTGGCGATCGCTTCAACCCAACGATACGGCTCTTCAATCATGCAACCATTTCCTTGAACACGGTCGCAATTTTGCTCTCCGGCAAGGTGTTAATTCCTGCGCGCGAAACAATCTTAATCACCGGAAAAATTTTACCGCTGCGATCCACACCCGCCGTCGCAGTATCCGATTCCGCAGCAGTGTCGAGCGCGCGCAATGCCAACGATACCGCTTCATCTTCCTTCAGTTTGTGCAACGGCTTTGCGCCCCAATTGTGTTCGTAATAAAGAATGCCGCGCACAGCCGGCGACCCTGATCCCGTTGCCGCGTAGTCTGTCGCCTCGAACTGTGCACCCATCGCATCGTAAAAATATAGGCGCGCTTCCGGCTTGGAATTCCCATCGTAAGTCGCGAAAATCGGAACGACTACGCCGACGCCCTGCATGACGAATCCAAAATTGTCCCGCAACAGTTTCGAAAGCGCTCGCACTTTTCCGTCGACACTCATTTCCTGCAGTTGAGTTCGGCGAAAATATTGGAGTGAATGCTCGAGCACACGCGCCATTTCCCAGGCGGTCGCGGGCACGCCGGCGATGGCCATGATCGAGTGCCGGTCGATCTCCAAAACCTTATCCGCACGATCGTACACTACTGTGTTACCGGCAGTTGCGCGGCGATCGCCCGCGACAAGAACGCCGCCGGAAAACTTAAACGCCAAAATCGTGGTCGCTTCGGTCGGTTGCCACGCTTTTTGTTGCATTGTGTTCTGTGGCATTTGACCGGCGACGGCCGAATCCAGAAGACCTTTGCGTCGCAGCAACGAGGGAAAATCGCCCGCCGCACCAGAAAAATTCTGGTCAAATCCCAACTGTTGACGGTCCATTACTGACCCGTGCGCTGGCGATAGCGCTTGGATTGGTTGGGATCGACCTTGCGCATCTTCTTTAGGAGGTCCTTTGTATCCGGTCGCGAAATGTCTGGCGAACGCGGCCCGCCGCCATCGCCCTGCTTTGGTCCCCACGGAGCCGGTTCGACCGGCTTTTGAATGCGCTCAGGCATAAAAAAACGTACGAGCAAAAGTTGGAAACGCAAGCTGAAGGGCGAGCGGCAAGTGCAATAAGAATGAAGAGAAATTGTAGAAACCATCGCCACGTGAGATCCGTTTTCCGATTCAATCCTTGACCAGATGAATGCTTCAATCATTCAACGAGATCACGTCATTTGAAGTCAGAGGTTTTATGAGGCTTGCCAGACAAATCTGCCGGTGCCAGACTTTCCCATTCATGAAGCTCGGTGCGATTTTTTCTGCGATACTCGCTTTCGCCGTTTGCGCTGCGTTCGCCGAGAGCCCCGTGCCAAACGAAAAAAAATCGGTCGGATCCGCAGAACTTGAAGCGCTGGCGAAAAAGATTGATGAACAAAACGTGAAAATCGATGCGCTTTCTCAGGAGATTCTAAAACTGGAGCAGCAAATTTCACATATTCGGCCTGGGGTCATGATCGGCGAAGGAGCATCGGCAACTGCTCCTGCTTCCGCCGGATCTACATCACACCCTGCCCTCTCGGGCAGCACGCATACGGTGGCACGCGGAGAGACGCTCACCTCAATCGCGAAGATGTACAAGGTGACCGTGGACGAGTTACAACAAGCCAACCACATCGAGGACGGTCGCAAATTGCAGGCAGGCCAGACGATCATGATTCCCACACCGGCGCCTGCCGCTTCCGGCTCGCCCTCCCCCTAACGGGAGATCCAAGCTCCTGTGAATCAAAGGTGGTTTCTCCGTAAGCATGAAGGCGGAAGGACCTTCGGGCCGGTACAGTTTGATCAAATCGCACGTTGGGCGGCTGCTGCGCAAATCGCGCCATACGACACACTCTCAAGTGATCAACAGACTTGGATCAAAGCGCCAATGCTCCCGCAGCTCGGCATGGACTGGCTTGTCGAACTCACAACAGAACATTACTACGGACCCACTACGCTCGGTGCCTTGCAGGAGTTTATTCGGCTCGGTGAAATTGATGGCGAAACTTTCGTCATCAACACCTGCGACGGCATTCGCCGTCAAATCCGGCAAATGCCAGACCTGTGGGAAACTGCGCAGTCAGAGATTGATGAGAGCCAAATACAGATTCAACTCGACGATCCGGTCGGCCCGGCTGTTGCGAAAATGTCCGTCCGCCTTCAGGAACGAATTCGCGATCTTGAGCAAAGCCTTCAGGAGGAACGCCGCGCTCTTGCGGATAGCGAGCAGCGCTACCTCGACCTGGAGCGAAAATATCAGGATCTTTTGCTGCGCGACCTATCTTAGGGTCACAAACCCTCGTTAGACCTGCAACCGTTCCTCTTCGGGTTCCGCAACTTCCGAAGTCACGATTTCCGTCTGCAACTCGGTTTGCCGTTGGGCCGACGAGTCCAGCAAGCTCTGCCGGCATAGCTGCGCGTATTTTTGGTCGAGCGACAGCAGTTCATCGTGCGTTCCTCGCTCGATGATCTGGCCATGATCGAGCACTAGGATCTGGTCGGCGTGCACAATGGTCGAAAGACGGTGCGCAATCACAATCGATGTGCGATTCGCCATCAGATGTTCCAGCGCCTCCTGAATCAATCGTTCCGTTGCCGTGTCCACGCTGGCCGTGGCTTCATCCAAAATTAGAATCGGCGGGTCCTTCAGCAGCGCCCGCGCGATCGAAAGCCGTTGTTTTTCGCCAACGCTTAACTTTACCCCGCGCTCGCCAACCACGCTTTGCAGACCGTCAGGTAAACGCTCGATAAATTGTCGCGCGTTCGCCGCATCGACCGCTCCCCACAATTCCGCTTCGGTGGCAGTTGGTTTTCCCATCAAGAGATTTTCGCGAATCGATCCGTTGAACAAAAAACTCTCCTGTGTGACCACACCGATGGATTCGCGCAGCGTACGGAGATCGTAATCTCGAATCGGTTTGCCATCGACGTAGATTTGGCCGGAGTCGAACTCGTAAAAACGCACCAGCAAATTCACCAGCGTAGATTTTCCGGCGCCTGTGGCACCGACCAGTGCGGTCGTCGTGCCCGGCGGCGCATCAAACGAAACATGCCTGAGTGCAGGCAGCCCTTCGGCATAACTGAAGCAAACATTGTCATACCGGATATCGCCAAGAATGCGCGAACTGTAACCGGAATCACCGAGCCCGGCTGCAAATCCGGGTTCCGGTTTTTCATCCAGAATGTCGAACACCCGTTCGCCCGCCGCGCGACCGGCCTGCACCAATTGATTCAGCTGATGCAGCCGGCTGATCGGATCGTACAAAAAAAGCGGTGAGCAGAAGAAACGCGACCAGATCGCCGATCTGCATCGTGCCTGCCAAAACCGCGCGACTCCCGAAGGCCAGCACGAGCACGGCGCCGATTGCTTCAAACATCGACATCGACGGCGAATAAATCGCCCATGTCCGCATCACCACCAGAGTGGCATGCCGCAGTTGATCACTGGCACGATTGAAACGTCCATGTTCCTCGCGTTCGCGCGCAAAGCTTTTGATCTGACGGATCCCGGCGAGGTTATCGTGCAACAGGGCATTGATGTTCGATGCAGCGCGCCGCTGCAGGCGATAACGTCGATGCGCCGTTAGCGTGTATGCCAGCGCGCCGCCAATGAGCAGTGGAAATGGCACAAGCGCGAGCAATGCGAGTTGCCCGTTCCAATAAAACATCACCGTCAATACGATTACGATTTGCAGAACCGCTACGACGCCCTGTTCGATCCCGTCGATCAACACCCGCTCGACCGAGTTCACGTCCTCGATCACGCGCGTCATCAGATCGCCGGTGGCACGATTATCAAACCAGCGCAAGGGCAGCAGTTGAATATGGGAATACAAATCGCTGCGCAGATCAAAGATCACCTTCTGCTCGAATGTGTTGTTAAGAATGATCCGCAGCGAATTGAAAGCATGCTGAATTAGAAATGCCACTGTCGCCAATAGAATCAGCGGCAGCAATTTATCCGGCCGATTTGCGCGCACTACATCGTCAATGATCCATTTGGTCACGCTTGGAAACACAATGACCATCAACGTGCCCAGGATCGCGCAGGTAAGCGTGCCGGCGGCCAGCCACGGGTACCGCTTCAAATATCCAAAGACGCGCCAGACGGTTTTCATGCGCCAGTAACGTCGCGCAGCGTATTCCCTGTAGCAACCGGCCTGTGGCCGGTTTGGCGCGGCCAACGCGTAAACGCAAGCCCGCGAAATCAGCGAGAAACTTTAAGCTTGATAATTGCCGACCACGGAGTCAAACCAGCGGTTGCTATGAAACCCCTATTTGCAGCATTCGCATTCATTGGATTAGCGACAGTCGCGATTTTCGCGGTGGGCAGTTGCACTACGGAAAGGATTTCTCCTAATCAAAATGTTGAGCTGTTTCTCGGGAATCCAAACGCGAATCCGCCGAGATACGTTGAGCTCAAGCCTGGTGCCGAAGGGAAGCTTCGCGCTGCGTTGGCGAAGATCAAAGGACACAACGGTATCTGTGAAATCACCTTTTTGGATCACGCAGGGGGGACCCCGGATCCTCATTACTGTGAAAACATCGGTGCGCGCCTCAAGACTGACAGAGTCATCAAATCTGCCGCTGCACAGAACGCCGCTACTAGCAACTCTGTCGCAAACGATCCTAACGTCATGTATCGCATTGCGTCTCCTTACCCCTCGGACATATCCGACGTTTCGATCCTTTTACAATAATAGATCACGTCGCTTTTTTTTGACGCTCAGAGCTACCACGATTTCCCGCCAAAGGCGCCTTTATGTGGCGTGGCTGGGGCTGCAACTGCTGCTGATCATTTCATTTTCCTGCCGCGACACGCTGCGTGTAATTGGGGAGGGACCAACGATCCTTCCGGTTTGGTTTAAGAATTTCTCGCAGAAAGCGCAGACGATTTTGTCGAGTGGGCTTGGACAAAGGTGGAGGGCGTCCAACCCGGTGCGCGAGGCCCTGAATACGTATGTAAACGTAGCGGGGATTGAAACAGGCTATGGTTATTTTGCGCCAAATGTGCCAGGCGGTTACAGGCTCGTTTTGGAGTTACACTACGCCGACGGACGAGTGGAATACGAGTTACCACCGGTCCGCAGCGTGGCCGCCGGTCTGCGCATGGCCGGGCTGCTGGATAATATAGGGCGCACGCCTAACGACGCGATGCGAGAGGTCCTGGTAAAGACGCTAGCGGAGTCCAGCTGGCGCAAGCATCCCGATTTGAAAAGCATTCGCGCGATAGTTGGATCGGTTAAGCTACCCACCGTTGGGCAATTCGAGGAAGGGGAACGACGCTCCTACGAGTTTTTATACGCATACGATTTTAGCCCCCGGAACGATCCTGCCGAAACGCAGGGCCACTAAAAGAGAATGAAAGGGGAATCCGGAACGCGATTACTCAAATTTCTGTTTCCTCTCGAAACGGATACCTGGTTAGCAGTCTTCCGAATCGGTTTTGGTCTTCAAGTAACGCTCTATTCCCTGTCGCTCCGATATGATTGGAGTCATTTGCTTTCGGGAACCACGCGCAGACTGGCGGAAGCACTCCTTTCTCTGGAAAGCCATCTTACCCCGAGATTCGGATGGTTGGTTAGTCTGGCGGCAAAGGTTGGCCTGCAGGAAAAGACATTACTTTTTGCGGCATGGATTTGTTTGCTTGTCGCCGGCTGTGGCCTTCTTGCCGGGGTCGCCTGCCGCTTATCCGCAGTTGCCGCGTGGTTTCTCCATCTGTGCGCGGCGAAAAGCGGAGGCTTCGTTTCCTACGGCATGGACAATTTCATGACCATCGGACTCTTTTATCTCATGTTGTCGCCGCTGCCGGATCGATATTCTCTGGATTGGCGCTTTCGAAGACTGCGACCGAAAGATCCACAGTTCCTGGGGTTTTGGCGTCGCGCACTTCAGCTCCACCTGTGCATCATCTATTTCTTTAGCGGTTTGACCAAAAGCCTTGGAATCGGGTGGTGGGATGGTTCGAATGTGTGGCGTGCCCTGATCCGTCCGCCGTTCAGTGTGATAGATCCGGAGATCCTGGTGAGATTGAAATACCTGTTCCCAGTTGCAGGAATCTTTGTTTGCGTGCTGGAATTTGGATACCCGTTCTTTATCTGGAGCAGCAGAACACGCAAGGTTTGGCTCTCGAGCGTATGCGCGATGCACGGTGCGATTGCGGTTACCATGGGAATGTACCTTTTTTCGCTGGTAATGATCGTTCTCAATGTAGCCGCCTTCGGGCCGGGTGCGTTTGCGAGGAGCGCAAACAAATCCGTTTACAGCCTGGAACAGTGGCTGCCTAGTTGTGATTCTACCAGCTCCCAGTTGCCGCAACGGAGGCTGTAACTATCATTTCTAAACGCGTGAACGCGCAACCCACGCCATCGGGACCAACTCCTGATCTCCAGCTCGAGATTGCGCACCTGCTGTTACTCGACATTGTTGGCTATTCGAAACTGCTCGTCGAGGAGCAGGTCGAGCTCATACAGGAATTGACCGAAATCGTGCGCGCCACGGAATGCTTCCGCAAGGCGGCAGGAAAAGGGAAACTCATCCGGGTTCCAACCGGCGACGGGATGGCGCTGGCTTTTTTCTCAAGTCCGGAGGAACCGGCGCGGTGCGCATTCGAAATCAGCAAGGTCTTGCAGAATCGTCCACGGATTCAATTGCGCATGGGAATCCACAGCGGGCCTGTGAATCGCATCCGGGATGTTAACGAAAAAACCAATATCGCTGGCGCGGGAATCAATGTCGCCCAGAGGGTGCTCGACTGCGGCGATGCCGGACACATTCTTTTGTCGGCCCACATCGCGGAAGATTTGGCGGAAGTTGGCCATTGGAAGGCTTATCTACATGATTTGGGCGTATGCGAAGTGAAACATGGCCTGCGTCTGCACTTGTTTAATCTCTACAAGGATAGTCTCGGTAATCCCCGGGTACCCGAGAAACTCCGGCACAGACGGAAACAAACAACTGATCTCACCGTCCGTCCGCTCACCTCTGCGCGCTGGTCAAAAATGTCCCTTATTGTCGCGTTACTTGGATCAGCGCTAGCCCTGCTCATCGGTTCGCTGCTGGTCTCGCATCGAATTTCTCTATCCGACATCATGGCGCCTGTCGTCCGCTCGAAAACCGGCGATTGGGCCGCCATTCCCGAAAAAAGCATCGCTGTTCTTCCATTCGAAAATTTGAGCGGCCAAAAGGAGAACATTTACTTTGCGGATGGGGTCCAAGACGAAATCCTGACAGGATTAACCAAAGTCGCTGATCTGAAAGTCATCAGTCGCACGTCAACCTTGCAGTACAAAAGCAGTGCCTCGCGTAATCTGCGGGAGATCGCGAAGGCGCTCGGCGTGGCGCACGTGCTGGAAGGAACCGTCCAACGCGCCGGGGGCCGGGTGCGCATCAACGCGCAATTAATCGACGCGCGTACCGACAGTCAGGTGTGGGCGGAGCGCTACGACCGCCATATTGCGGACGTGTTCGCAATTGAAAGTGAGGTGGCTGGAAAGATCGTTGCACAGCTTCAAGCCGAAATCTCTCCGGGCGAAAAAGCGGCAATCGAGCAAAAGCCGACTGCTGATCTTACAGCCTACGATCTATACATCCGCGCCAAAACGCTGATCGCGACTGCCGTTTTCAGCACGCCTCAAGCGGAGAGCTTACACGAGGCCGTTCGCCTGCTGCACCAAGCGATCGAGCGCGACCCAGCTTTTGCGCTTGCCTATTATCAACTGGCCCACACTCACGATTTGCTCTACTTCACCGGCACGGATCACACTCCTGCGCGGCTGGCTATGGCGAATGAGGCGATCGAATCACTCACGCGCCTGCTCCCAAATTCGGGCGAAGCGCATCTTGCTCTCGCCAAGCATTTGTACTGGGGTTATCTCGATTACGACCGCGCTCGGAGCGAACTGAGTCTCGCACAGAAGAGTCTACCTAACGACCCGTGGGCGTTTGTGCTGGCCGGCTATATCGATCGACGACAGGGGCGCTGGGATGAATCGACAAAAAATCTTGAGCGCGCTGTCGAGCTCGACCCGCAAAACCCTGCCATCCTCCAACAACTCGCTCTTAGCTATGATTCCCTGCGCCGTTACGCCGATGAAGAGCGTGTATATGATCGTGCAATCGCTGTTACTCCCAAAGATGCGGCACTCCGAGCTTCACGTGCAGAGGTCGAACTCAACTGGCATGCCGATCCGCGCCCACTGATCTCGACAATCGAGGCGTTTGTTGGGCAAGATTCCAGCGAAGCCAAACACCTCGCATGGATTTGGATTCGCGGAGCGCTGTGCAAGCGCGATTTCGATGGGGCGCGTCGCTCACTCGCCGCGATGCCCAACGATGGCTGTTACAACGACAGTATTCCGTTTCCGCGGGCCTGGTGCGAAGGCGTTGTGGCTCGGTTCGGCAATGACAAAGCAGTTGCGCACGCCGCGTTTACAAGCACCCGTTCCGAAGCCGCGAAACTGGTTGCGAATCAGCCTGATTACCCCGAAGGGCTCTGCGTGCTGGGAATGGCTGACGCGGCCCTTGGCCACAATGAGGATGCAATTCGTGAAGGCCGCCGCGCGGTCGAACTGGTGCCTGTCAGCAAAGACGCTATAAGAGGCCCATTGTTGATCCAGTACTTGGCTGTTATTTATGCGTGGGCCGGTGAGAAGGACCTCGCCTTGGAACAGTTGAACGTTGTGGCCCGTATTCCAAGTCATTTGAGCTATGGTCAGTTGCGTTTGCACCCGTACTGGGATCCGCTACGCGGCGATCCGCGCTTTGAGCAGATCGTCGCTTCGCTCGCGCCCAAAAGCTGATCAGGTATCAGCGAAAGGAGTGTTGTTCCAAATTGCACCACGCTAATATTGGCGCATGCCCAACGAATCACACCCTTGCTCAGACGAAATTCACATCGAGCAACTTGAGGTTTTCACGCGCATTGGGGTTCCGGATCAAGAACGGGCGAATCCGCAAAGGCTAACCATAGGCATTTCGTTCTGGCCAATCGAAACGATGGGCGGGGTCGCGGACGACATCGAACGAACGGTGAATTACTCAGCAGTGGCCGAAGAAACGAAGAGTTTTGTTGGCGACCAATCGCTAAATCTCATCGAAACCCTGGCGGATCGCCTCGCTATTCATTTGCTGAAAACTTTTCCGATACGGAAAGTAAAGATCGAGGTGCGAAAATTTCCATTGCCGGATGCGAAGTACGTCTCTGCCATCTTGACGCGCAGCGCCTCAGTCGGTTGACGAAGCGAAAGCAACGATACAAACCCTGCCTTGCGCAGATAGTGCGGCGCTACGGCCAATGCACATCGCAGGATTGAATCCGCAATCTGGAGCGAGCAAGTAAACGCCGCTACACCGTTTGCCGCTAAGGAGACCGGCCACTACACTTTGGCCGTGAAAAAGCAGGCCTGGAAAATCATTTCCACCGAACGGCACTTCGCGAATGCGCACGTCGACGTGGTGACAGAACAAGTGCAAACACCTGCGCTCGGCGAGCCGCATGCATGGACAATTGTGCACCGGAAAGCTGCGGTCGTGATCGCGCCGATGACCGACGAGGGCGAGATCGTTCTCATTCGTCAGGAACGCATCCCAATTCGGGAAACAATTTGGGAAATGCCCTCCGGTCAGATCGACCATCCCTTAGCCGGGACCGCTGAGCCCGGTCATACCTCTGAAACAACCGAACAAGTCGCCCTGCGTGAGCTCCGAGAAGAAGCCGGTTATGAGCTGGCAAAAAACGGCGATCTGATCCCGCTCGGCCATTATTTTACTTCTCCAGGTTTTACAGACGAGTGCTGCTATTTCTTTCTGGCGCGTCCCGTTCAGCCATGCAAAGAAGGTCCGGATCGCGATGAAGGTGAGTCGATTGTCGACTGTCGCCCATTCAAGGTTTCCGAAATTCGGCGCATGATCGCGGAGAACGAAATTCGTGACGCCAATACGTTAAGTCTTTCAGCGCGCCTTTGGGCGCGCGGCATTATGTCCAGTAAAAGCGCTTAATTCTGGATCCGCGACCGTACAAAAGCCACGCAGGAGGGCCGGCACGAGCATTTGCGCTTTTCACCTTTGTTTCCACATTCGACACTCGGATTCCGGATTTTGACCTATGGCGCTGCGAGACATTTTTAAATTTCGCGAATTGCCGGAGAGCGAAACCTCCAAACCCTTTCTCGAGCATTTGGAGGATCTGCGTTGGATGATCGTGAAAATGGCCATCGCCCTCGGGACTACGATGATTGTTTGTTTTGCGTTTCGTTCGACGCTCGTCCACATCCTGCAGGCGCCACTCCGCGATGTCGGGTCGCAAATCGGCACACTTAAAGCCCTTGGCATCACAGATTCGATCGTCATTTCATTTCATCTCGCGTTTTACGCCGGTATCGTTATTTGCTTCCCACTGCTCCTCTATTTTCTCGCAGAATTTGTTTTGCCTGCACTTACTGCGGTGGAGAAACGCTTTTTGATTCCGGCGATCGGCGCCAGTTTCGGCCTCTTTCTGCTTGGTGTGCTGGTCTGCTATTTTTGGTTGCTGCCGAAAACGATTCTCTTTTTCTTTCGCGACACCGAGTCGCTCGGCTGGGCGCCGACGTGGACTGTGCAACAGTATTACTCCTTCGTGACGCGATTCACGATCGGCTTCGGGCTGGCGTTCGAATTACCGGTAGTCGTGCTGGCGCTGGTCCGATTTGGATTAATTACCTATCGACTCATGTCGCGCACTCGCCCATACGCCGTCGTGCTGATCTTTGTTCTGGCGACCATCATCACGCCGACGCCTGACATTCTTACGTTGATCGCTCTGGCGCTCCCGATGTGTCTGCTATACGAAAGCTGCATCTGGATTGCATGGCTGATGGAGCGGCGCGCAGCGAAACGGATTTCGGGTTAATCGCGTGCATCATCCCACTTACGATTTGCTCTTTAGCGGGTTTGCGTTCGTACTGGGCGCGTCGGTCGGCTCGTTTTTGAATGTCTGCATTTATCGCTGGCCGGTCGACCTCTCGATTAATCAGCCCCGTCGCTCGTTTTGCCCGAACTGTAAACAACCGATTCCATGGCATCACAATCTGCCATTGATCAGCTGGCTCGCCCTTGGCGGGAGATGCGCAAATTGCGGGGCAAAGATCGCGTTTCGCTATCTTGCGGTGGAACTCGTCACCGCGCTTCTTTTCCTTGCCATCTGGCGGGGCTTCCCGTGGCAGGTGGCGGTCGCCTACTGGATTTTTGTGTCGTTTTTGATCGTCGGGACATTCATCGACTTCGAGCATTTCATTATTCCAGACCGCATAACAATCGGCGGAACGATCGTGGGCGTTGTTTGCAGCGCACTTGTACCCACTTTGATGGAAACGGATTCGCGGCTTGCAGCCGGTATTCGCGCGTCACTGGCCGCTGCGCTTGGGTACGTGATTCTTTGGATCGTTTTAGAAGCGGGCAAAATCGCTTTTGGCAGGAAACGGATCCAGTTCGACGCGCCGACGCCGTTCATGTGGACGAAGCGCGACGACGATGCCGACTTCGTCGTAGGCAGTGAAGAAAGTCTCTGGAGCGAATATTTTGCCCGTGAAAAAGATCGGTTGCTTTTGCAGTGCGACGAGGCCCGAATCGACCATCGCGAATATGGGAACGTGACGCTCGCGTTTCGCTACGATCGCGTCACTGTCGATGGCCAGCTGCTGATGCTCGATGACGTGACGCATATTTCCGGCGTCACCCGCGAGCTGGTCATCCCGCGTGAGGCCATGGGCCGCGGCGACCTGAAATTTCTCGCCGCGATCGGTGCATTTCTCGGGTGGCGCGCGGTGTTGTTCAGCCTTTTTGCTGGATCGCTTCTCGGTTCCGTGATCGGACTGGTAACGCTTGTTGTGGGAAAACCGGTTTGGTCAGCGAAACTACCGTTCGGCCCATATCTCGCATTCGGCGCGCTGACCTGGATGTTTTTTGGTGAGACTCTTCTGCTCTGGTACGAAACGCTGATTAGTCCGTAAGATACTTCATCGCGGCTTTTACCGCGATCAAGCGATGCCTAGACCTTTGGAGGACTAAGAAAATCGCGAGACCGCGGAAGAGCCCGCGCCGGTTGAAGCAGTCGCGGCAGAAACCTGACTTTGAATCGCTGCTGATTCCTGCTGCGCGGGGATGACCGGCCGCCTCAGCATCAATGCAAGATTGATTAATTCGCATTTCCACCAGCGCCGCAGCCCGCGAAAAATCTGTTTGCGCAGCCGGAAATCTGGAACGAACCCGTCGTAGAGCTCGCGCCAACCGGTGTTTCTCCTTCCGTAATAGCCAGTCACCCATCTGCGGTTCGCTAAAGCTTTCAGCCGCCGATTGTAGAAACTCATTATCTTTCGCACCAGATTCCCCGCGACGCCGGTGAAAGGAAGATTGAGAAACTCGTGTTCGGCGTCGCGATATACCGCTTGCACCAGGCCAATGTAGTAACTGCTCACATCGAGAAGCAGTGCAGTCGACATAAGCTCCGCATCCCCCATGTAATAGTATTTATCCTTGTACAAACTTTCGAACCACGAGCGGTAACTGGCGGGATACTGCTGATTGTAATGACCAAGCTGCTCCGCAACATCTTCGCCCGCCAGACTCCGCGCCAGTAAATCCGCCACGTAATAGGAAGTGTAAGAACAAAAATCGAGACCCGGACTGTAAAGAGGATCGATGAATCCAGCGGCATCTCCCACTATGGCCCAACCGTCACCACAAACTTTTTCGCTGTGATACGGAAGCATCGACAGCGCGTGCACGTCGCCTTCGATTACTTTCGCGGAGTCGAATATTTCGCGACCAACCGGATTGCCGAGAATGTGCGCATGCAGTCGTTGGCTCAGGCTTGGTCCCTCTGGAAGTCTGAAAATCCGGCTATCATAAACGATTCCGGCGCTGACATCGCCGCCTTGTAACGGAATAATCCAGACCCACCAACCGCGCCCGAAAAGGTGGTTCGTAGCCCACTCGCGCGCAGTGCGACACTGGTTCGCGTAATCGGGAAATCGTTCGCGCCACTCATAGCTGTCCCACTCCCTGACGCCGGTGAACCGGGCCCATACTGAGTTGATGGGGTGATCGGCGTTGGGGCGAAAATATCCAAGCTTTCGAGCGAACATCGCGGCGCGGCCTGTAGCATCGATGATCCAGCGGCAAGTAACTGTGCGCCCCTCGCCATCGACCACCGCGTTTACTCTTTGTCCATCCCCATTCTTTAATTCAAAGCCCGCGACTTTCGCCGGACGCCACAGGTCGCAGCCCGCATTCGTTGCGAGATCGAGCATGTGCGAATCGAGCTTGGCGCGATCCACTTGAAAACCCGGCAACCGGCTCTGATAACGCGTTCCGACCTCAACGCAATCGTCGAAACGTTGGTCCGCCCCATTGGAAAACCAGAGGCGCAATCCATGTTTTGCCAACTGATGATGGCCAAGATAGTGCGCCAGACCCAAAATCCGCGTCATGTAACAACTGCTTACCTCGGTCGTCGATTCCCCGACCTTGCGATCGAATGCCGTTGTCTTTTCAATGACGAGGACGCGCGCTTCGGGGCGTTTGCGTTTTAGCATGAGAGCTGTCGCGGCGCCCGAAAACGCTCCTCCCACAATCACGACGTCGTAATCGAAATCCATTGCTCCGAAAGACAATGCGCTCCGCGTTGCTCAAACGCAATTACATCAAGATGCCGTCCACCGTAATTTTCCCAAAAAGTGACGCGCTTGCGAAAGTAGACTGCGTCATTCACGCTTTGGATTTACGCAACATGATCTTTACCAATGCGCGTTTGATTTTTGCCGACGGAATTCGCGATGGACTTGAAGTTGTCGTGAAGGAAGGAAAGATCGCCGGGATCCGTGAGCGAACCCGTACGCGAGGAGATGAGGTTGTCGATCTCAACGGACATTACCTTGCCCCCGGGTTCATCGATCTCCATGTGCACGGGGCGCTTGGTCGCGACACGATGGATGCAGCCGCCGAAGCGTTCCGGACGATCTGCGATTTTCATACCACCGGCGGCACCACTTCACTTCTGCTTACCACGGCAACAGCGCCGCTGGACAAATTGGTGGAAGTGTTGACCGCGATTCGAGAATGTCGATCGAGCTTGAGTGCCATCGCCGGTGTTCATGTGGAAGGTCCGTTTATCTCAAAATTAAAACGCGGGGCGCAACGTGCGGAGTTCATCCAGGATCCGTCACCGGCGGCAGTACAACAATTGCTTGAGCAGGCCGATGTGATCAAGCGCGTCACCATCGCGCCCGAACTGCCCGGAGCACTCGAGGCGATCGAAGCTTTTCACCGCCATGGAATCAGCGTGAGCGGCGGACATAGCGATGCCTGGGACGCGGACGCCATGGCGGCGTTCGATCGCGGTATGCGCAGTGTGACCCACACGTTCAACTGCATGTCGAGCGCGCGCCGTCGCGGTGTTTATCGCGTTGGAGGTTTGCTTGAGTTCGCCTTAAGCGAGCCCCGGATCAGTTGCGAACTCATCGCCGATGGTCATCACGTTTCGCCGACTTTAATGAAAATGTTGTATCGCGCGAAAGGTGCAGGCGGAATTTGTCTGGTGACCGATGCCACGGCGGGCGCCGGATTACCGAATGGATCGAGTTTTTCGCTCTTCGAACAGTCTTGCATCGTGGAAGGCGGAGTCTGTTTGCTTGCTGACCGTTCAGCGCTTGCCGGGAGCGCCGCACGCATGATCGATCTCGGACGAACGATGGTGCTGGAGGTCAATGTTCCACTGCACGAAGCCGTAATGATGGCGACGGAGAACCCGGCACGTTCTCTCGGGCTTGAAACCAAGGGTCGCCTCGCTATCGACGCTGATGCTGATTTCGTGGTTCTTTCGCCAGAAATAAAAGCGATGCAAACTTTCGTCGCGGGCCGAAAAGTCTGGTCTCATTAACACCGTGGCTTCAGCCCGGTGCTGCGCAATCGACATGAAGTTCAGCCGTTGGACGTTCTTGGGCACTTCTCTAGACCGGGCTGGAGCCGCGGTATTAATGATCTACAGCGACATCAAGAATTCGGCGATATCCAAGATGCACGCGGCCGGCTTAGTTTACTGATGTTCCCGGCCCATTCGCTCCATATTCTCGCGTCGTCATCAAACGCACGCTGCACCTGTGCGACAACGTCTGGTGATGAGTGGGCAATTACACCTGAATTCGTTTCGACGATCAGCCGCGCGTTACCTTCCTCCTGGCCAGCTACGACGTGGTTGATGATCAGGGACATCTTGCCGCAATCGTTTCCTGCACCGTTGCACCACCGGCTTTTCCGATAAGCAGATGGTTTTCGTGCATAATTCGGGGAAGTTCGTCGGTCCAACCAATGATCTTGATTGGGTGAGAATCAGCGGCTGCTTTCATTGCCGCCCGAAGTTCATCATTGCGGCCAATCGTGCAGTAAGATTCAAATCAATTTTCGTCAGCAGACGTACCAGTTCCGGAGCATGACGCTTGGCCGCATTAACCATGTACAAAGCTCGACGGCTGGAATTGCCGGAAGGCATGGGGCGATCTTCAGCAAGGTCTGCAAACTTGGGCTCACAGGAAAACCGAATTGTTCCCATTTTCTCCGGCGCTACGCCGCCACTCCGCAGCACGTTTGCGCTCTGGTCGTTGGCA
Source organism: uncultured Verrucomicrobiae bacterium (assembly GCA_963838045.1). Classification (GTDB taxonomy): domain Bacteria; phylum Verrucomicrobiota; class Verrucomicrobiia; order Chthoniobacterales; family UBA10450; genus Udaeobacter. The sequence goes on from CAWIPQ010000010.1 coordinate 115,357, forward strand.
ACGAAGAAGTTCGGCAGCGCAGCGATACCATCCTGCGATGATGATGATCGAATCGGTGATCACGACGACGTTTTTGCAATCGGAAAACTTTCCTGGATTTTCCGTAAGGATTCGTTGAACACGTTGGAATACGCCGGGAACGTGCAAACCACCACATTGGAACGAAAGCGATCGAGCAACGAAACGAGATGACTTTTCAAGCGGACCAGT
>CAWIPQ010000011.1:0-14135 GCA_963838045.1 uncultured Verrucomicrobiae bacterium
GTAGCGGAAGAGGTTGTAATCGCCGGCGTCGAAGAGCTTCGGGTCTTCGCTCATGAAGCGGCCCAGGATCGGATTGTAGGCTCGGGCACGGTATTCGTAGAAATTGAACAGATTGGCGTATTCTCTTCCAGTAAACAGGAAGCGATTACTTTTGGCCGAAGAGGAGAGCAGAGTGTCGTTAGCGTCATAGATGAACGGCACGCCAAAGGCATCATACTTATACTTCTCTATGACGTCGCCGCTGGTGCTAAGAAGGTGGGTCACGCTGCCTTCGTGGTCCTGCTGATAATAAAACGTCTTATTCTGCGTAAGAGTGGGATCGAAACGCATCAAAATCTCATCGATCCCTTTACCATAAACATTCTTGGCCGGATTACTCAGATCGGTTGAACGGTATTCGAGGATCGGTTTTTCACCATCGTAGATGTAATAGGTGATAGCACCGTTGACCACGCGTTTTACGCATCTGCCCAGCGCATCGTAATAGAGGGAATAGTTATTGCTCCCGCTGATCACCTGTTTCAGGCGTTCGTCGTTGATGTAACTGTACGTTACGCTGTTGTAAGTCCGGATCTCGTGCTCGGAGCCGTTGGTGACCGGGCTTCCGCCCATTGACGTGTACTGATTGACAATGTTGGGCGCGTAGGTGGCGTTTCCGTTCACGTTATCAGTCACACTTGTCCGGTTGCCTGCCTTGTCCAGAATGTACGCTACGTTGCGCCCGCCGGGTAATTCGGGTTGCCCTGGACCTTCCGGTCCCATGTTGCCGTCGCCCAGATAATCCTCCACTGTCTTTTCTCCCTTGCCAGGATCTTCGGCAGGCGGCGTGTCGCTCGGCGGAGTGAAGTCGGGGGACGGGGTGGTGTTCGCCGTCAGATCCGGTGGCGGTGCGTCATCCGGCGGCGGCGCCGGTTCGGGCTCCTCCGTCTCAGGCGGCTGGTAGTTGGCGTTGGGATCAATCGTATCGGTGGTATCCAGATCAGGTTCCTGTCCTTCGGTGAAGGGGGCATGTGGTCCGCCGCCGTATTGAGCCCTCATCAGTTCGCCGCTCTTATAATAGGTAAAGCTATCCGCCACGCCGGCTCGATTGGTTTCCGTTATCCGGTTCATATGGTCGTACGTGTAAGACTCTGTGGCGAACGTCGCTCCATTCTTTTTCAGCACGCGGCTGCTCATTCGATTCAAACTATCCCGAGCGTAGATCTGGTCGATGGTCACACCGCTCAAGTAAGTGTAGCGATGCGTTTCGTTCGAGGCGGCGTCATAGTCATATTCGAATTTGACGGAGCCGCCGGTCGAAATGGTTTTGAAGCGCCCGGCACCATCGTAACCAAATGTATAATCGTAAACGCCGGCAGCCGAAAGTTGCGTCACCCTCCCATCGTCATCCTGCGACGGATAGGTTACAGTCTTGATCCCGAGTCCAGTAACATTTTGCTGATCCTGGGTGAGGCGGCCGATGGCGTTGTAGGCGCGGGTAACGGTGGAATTTGTATTGCTCGCGGTCAGTAACCTGTTCGCATCGTCATAAGTAAAATTGGCGGAGTCCGCGCCGTTGCTCCAATTCATCGTGATTTTGCGATTTCGAATATCGTAAAAGAAGTTTTGAGTTTCGTTGTTGACCGTGGTCCGGCTCTTGAGGTTACCCGCATTGTCATAAGCCCACTGTTGGCTGCCATTGCTGCCTGGATACGTCATTGTGATCTTTCGATCCGAGGCGTCGTAGGTAAAGCTGGTATTGCGGCCATTTGGGTCGGTAACGCTCTGGAGCGTTCCAGACGCATTGTAATAGAACCGCGTGATCAGACTGATGTCGTTCCCTCCAATCACCTGGCGCGGCACGGTGTGCGAGGTCATTCGATTCAATGCATCAAACACTTTGGTTTCAGTAACCGTGTCAGGACGATCGATTCGATTGATGTTGCTGGCTGCATCGTAATGCCACACCGTGGTCGCCGCCTGACCCGTGACGCCGGAAGCTTCGGTGGTGGATGTTTTTCGATCGCGATTATCGTAGACGTTGCGAGTGATCTTGTTCCGCGGATCGGTCACGTCGGTCAGGTTGCCAACAAGATCGTATGCAAATCGCGTGGTCAAGTTCAGAGGGCCGGAAGCCTCTGTGGTCGAGGTTTTGCGCCAGTTTGGGTCGTAAACATTCGTGGTGACAATCCCTGCCCGGCTGGTGTGCTTGTAAACTGAGCTGGTGGTGTGGAGATATGCTGAAGCGGTGTTGGGCTTGAGATATTCAAATGTCTCAGTTCTGTTCAGTGGATTTTTGACACTGAGGACACGATTGAAGTTGTCGTACGTGTACGTCGTTCGTTGGAGCAGTTCGTTTTCTTCCCACATCTTGTTACCAAACTGGCTGTAGTTGAACGACTGATACTTTCCGTCGGCGTGCGTCATTTTGGTCACCGAGCCGCGACCGCCACAAGCGCCGCTGTTACTATTGCGATCGTACTCGTATCTCTCGTACGCTGTTTGGTTATTTCCATTTGCCGGCAAGGTCACTTGATAAACGCGATCTGCCCAAGCCACAGCGCTCCAATAGCTGTAGGTCGTCTTAGGTTCGCCCGATTGGGCTGTATCGTTGGTGGTTGGGTTCCATTTTGCCGTTAGTCGCCCGCGGTTGTCGGTACTGATAATGGACGTATTTGCCGTTCTTGAGTTTGTGTCGCGTGACCTCGCCGAGATTGTTGTAAACGAACTCTTCGTGAGCAAGAACCTCGTTTTGGCTGTTTTTGTAATTGATGCCAGTGACGCGGTAATTTCCGTCGCGAATATAGACCGTCACGCTCCCTCGTTCGTCGGTGACGGAATTGATGTAATGACCTCCAACGTGGCCTGTGCCCTCGTTGTAGTATGTGTAATCAATATGTGCGCCACCTGGATGCGTGATCTTGGTGATCTGCCCGATACCAGTGGGCGGCCCCGGGCCGCGAGTATAGCTAGTCGTATGGCTATTAGTGTCTCGAACGGAATTGATGTACCAGTGGGAATCATACCCTATGACGGTCGAGCGTCCCTGAAAATCGGTGTAGCTGGTGAGCATTTGGTGGGGCGGGTCGTTCGCCTCCACATCGGAGCAAACGCCGCACTCAGTGCCATGGCAGTGATACATGTGTGTATAGGTAAAGGAGCGCGTCGCGTTGTCGCCGCGCGTTTCAGTGAAAGTGTCTGCTGTGCCAGCGGCCGGCGAAATTGCCGACACGAGGTAACCGGGATATTTTTCGTTAACGATCGCGCCGTGGGGACCGCCATTTTCGTATTCATATCGGATCGTGCGCATCGGCCCGTTGTACCGGACATCGTCGGCGCGCTGCAGAAGGGGATACATCTTATGCGTCGTCTGATTTTCCGTGACGTTATCATTGCGATACTCGTAGCTAGCGGAAGTGCCGTCACTGTAGGCGGCTCCGGTCAACATCTTTTTGTTGCGTCCCTGCACTCCAGCCGAAACGGTAGTATAGCTATAATTTACCCAGTCAGTAACAGTGGCATTCCCCAACGCGTGCGCTTCCACACGAGTTAACATGAGAGTCCCATCGGGATCGGTCGCGGGGCCATAACTAAATTCCAAGTATCTGCCGCCCGCCTCCGTGACCCGCGAAATGCCGTTGGGGCCATAAGTAATTGTCGTTCGCACGCCATAGGGATCGTCTATATAGAGCGCCGCGCCATTTACGAAAATGACCTTGCCACCATCGGCAAGCCGCCAAGTGCCGTTTAATGCGTCGGTCCTTTGTTCCCATCCCTCGGAAACCCCGACCGGGGCACCGCAAAAATCATCGGAAACGCCGCCGTGAGGAGAAACGACCTTGTGACCAGCGCTCCATAAAAGCCACGCATATTCATGAGACCATCCAGGACTCAACCCAATCGCTGCGAAATATTGCGCACGGCTGTTGTAATAGCGGGTCATCTTCAGGGGGTATTTCCCGACCGCGCCTGGAACCACAATGTCATCGATTGTGCGGGTGGCGGAATGCCCGAGCGGATCGTAACTGCAGCCGGTGGCGACGTTCCCGTTGAAGATTCCCGTCACACCGACCGGGCCCTCGTAGGTCCCGCCGGATTCAGGAAGTTCCGGCGCATAAGGACCCTGAGGTGGCACATAGTTTGAATCACCAGAAACATCCTCATTATTGGGGGGATCACTGCTGTTGATCGGCTCACCTGCGTCGAGCGTCATCGCCGTTGTTGGATCATCTGGCGCGGTGTCTTGAGCAAACAATACGGGATGAAGCCAAAGGAAAATCGCTGGGAGGAGGGTGATCGTTATCTTTTTCATGTGTTCTTTCGTGGTGTTTGCCTGTTTAGTGGACGTATTGCTTTGATCTGGGGTGAGCAGCGAATTTGCGGCAGCAAGGGCCACGCTATTGAGCTGGTTGGAAGAGAGGCGTGAAGTTTTCAGGGCCGCGTGTGACCAGCCGGGGCGCTCAACGCAATCGCGGTGGCGGAATGCCCGAGCGGATTGTAACTGCGGCCGGTGGCAACGTTCCCGTTGAAGACACCTGAGTGGGGCTTCGGGAAATTCAGCGCACCTGCGTTCGAGCAGAAAAAGCTTGCTTCGACCGAGCCTACCGCGGCAAAACTGGATGCTCCGATGCTCCGATGCTCCGATGCTCCGATGCTCCGATGCTCCGATGCTCCGATGCTGGGGGTCTATTAGGACGTGACGTAGGCGCGCATTAGGTCAAATCGCTGAGGTCGTGTCAATACAATTGTGTGACGTTTTCTCGCACGAAAATCAGCGATCTTCTAGAACTCGTATTTTGAAACCGATCCTGTAACCTGCAGCACAGATTTCGCTAGACAGGCACAAGCAGATTGTGCCCGGTCATTTCCTTTGGTTGCGGTAACCCGAGCAGAAATAGAAGAGTCGGAGCGACGTCGGCAAGAATGCCGTCTTCGCAGCGAAACTTCGTCGCGTCTCTGGCGACATAAATGAAGTGCACAAGGTAGCTGGTATGCGCAGTGTTGGGCGACCCGTCGGCGTTGCGCATTTGTTCGCAGTTGCCGTGATCGGCGGTGACCAGCGCTTTGCCGCCAAGCTTAAGAAGTTTCGCAATAATGCGAGCACAGCACGCATCCACCGTCTCCACCGCTTTGATCCCGGCCTCCACCACCCCGGTGTGCCCAACCATATCGGGATTGGCAAAATTTAAGATGATCAAATCGTAGTCAACCATGCAAGCGAGCAATTCGTCGGTCACTTCGAACGCGCTCATCTCCGGCTGCAAATCGTAGGTTGCGACTTTGGGCGACGGGACCAGTTTGCGGTCCTCAGCAGGGAAAGATTTTTCGATCCCTCCGTTAAAAAAGTATGTGACATGCGCGTACTTCTCCGTCTCAGCGATGCGCAATTGCCCTTTGCCAGCGGCGCTGACGACTTCGCCCAAAATGTGTTCCAGTGTTTGCGGAGCGAAAATGAATGGAGACGAGTAACGCACGTCATACTGGGTAAGCGATACGAAATGAACCTGAGGCCACACTTCGCGATCGAAGCCGTCGAAGTCCTTAAGCAAAAAAGCCTGTGAAAGCTGTCGGGCGCGGTCGGCGCGAAAATTGAAAAACAAAACTGTATCGCCATCGTGGACGCGTTGCTCGTTAGGCAAAGCGAAAATGAGTGGAGGCATGAATTCGTCTGTTTTGCCAAGTGAATATTGTCGCTCCACTGCCGCACCGGGCGACGAATTACAGAGCTCACCGCGACCAAGAACAATTGCGTCCCATGCTTTTTTCGTGCGGTCCCAACGCCGGTCACGATCCATCGCGAAATAGCGGCCCACGACAGTAATTATTTTCGCGCCGCTGTTCTCAAGTTCGTTTTCGCACGTCTTAAGAAACGCAGCGCCACCGGTGGGCGATGTGTCGCGGCCATCGGTGAAAGCGTGAACGAAAATTTCTTTGACCCCTGCTGCGTGCGCTGCGTTCGCCAGCGCGATCATGTGCGAATAATGGCTGTGCACCCCTCCATCCGAAACGAGCCCGAGCAGATGCAATCGATGTCCGCCCGCAGAGGCCAGGGCCTCCAGCAGAACACGATTGTGCTGCAGTTCGCCGCCGGCGATCGCTTTGTTGATCCGTGTCAGGTCCTGGTAAACGATTCTGCCAGCTCCGAGATTCAGGTGACCGACTTCTGAGTTGCCCATTTGTCCTTCTGGCAAGCCAACATCTTTGCCGCTGGCACTTAATCTTGAGCCGGGATAGTCCAGGTATAGCTGGTCATGAAACGGCGTTGACGCCAGCAGGGTTGCGTCCCCGTTCTCCTGGCGTTTGTCGCGACCCGTCGGATTAATGCCCCAGCCGTCGCGAATAATGAGCATTACCGGGCCAGCCATACGTCGGGCACTTTGCAGATGAACCAACAGATCGACAAGCAGTTCTTTGAAAGAAGTAGCGCATGCCTCCGGCTTGCCATTTTCCCCGCGCAAGCGAGGACGCTTACGCTACACTAAAACCAAATGAAGTGGCGCAACCAGTTGCTGGCGTTCGTCTGTCTGCTCGCTTTCGCCGGGTTAGGCGTCATCTATTTTCAACACTGGGTCATCCGCAAACCCTTCGGCATAATCCTGTTTGTGGGCGAAGGATTGTCACCTGCCAGGCTGGCGCCTACCCGCACATATGCTGCTGGAGCGGGAACACGCCTGAACATGGATTCCATGCCGTATGCCGCGCTAATGATGAACTACTCGAAGGATTTCGCGGCACCTGATCAATCAGCTGCCGCGACGGCAATTGCCACCGGCGAGCGAGTAAACAATCGGGCCATTGCAATCGGCGGCAACGGAAAACCGATTAAGAGCATTATTGAACTGGCTCGCGAATACGGGCGAGCTACTGGATTGGTTACCGACACAAAACTGACCGATCCCACAAGCGCGGCTTTTTATGCGCACACCGCGGAGCCGGGCGATACGGAGAAAATCGCAGCGGAATTCGTAGATCGAGGAAACATCGACGTCGCAATGGGCGGTGGCGCGGCGGAATTTATCCCCGCCACGAAAAGTGGTGAGAGACAAGACACGCGCGATCTTTTACTCGAGCTTCGCGGCAACGGGTTCGATATTGTTCGCACACGCACGGATTTGGAAGCGGTGCCCGCGTGGCGCCGGTCGAAACTTTTTGGCGTCTTCAGTAATAATGATCTCGCTTTCGCAAATCAGGTCGAAGAGCGAGGCCAGCAGCCGAGTCTTTCGGATATGGTGCGGCGAGCCATCCAACTGCTGCAATATAACGCCGGCGGTTATCTACTCGTTGTCGATGCAGGATTGATGCGCAAAGCGGCAGAAGAAAACAATGGGGAAGGAACGCTGACCCAGACGCTCGAACTCGACCGCGCGGTGGCCGTGGCGCGAAGCTATGGAGGACCGAAATCGACAATCATCGTCTGTGGCGACGCGGCGATCGGGGGAATGAGTTTGAACGGATTTCCGTTTCGCAAGGATAGTGGCATTGCGCTGCTCGGTTTCAATTCAGCGGGTCAGCCCTGGATTACGTGGGCGACTGGCCCGCACGGAGCCAAATCATACGGAGCGGCGAAGATACCGACGAACCAAGATACAGATACAGCCGAAGCCAGGGAGGCAGCACAGGAACAGCCCGAGCCGGCGGCGTTCTACACAAAATCCGCGCTGGTCACAGTGGAAGATGTCATTGCATTTGGCAGCGGCCCCGGCACAGATGCGCTGCAGGGAGTGGTCGAGAGCACAGACGTTTTCAAAATCCTGCGCGACGAATTGTGATGGCTTCGCATCGTCAAAGGTGCGAACTGACGGAACCGTTCAAGTCGATGGCTGCGTTTAGGCTGCGACGAATCAGGCACCATTATTTCGCTTTTTCCCGATATGGTATCCCGAGCTGATAGAGTGTGATTTGCTGATCGAGATCGCTCGCGAGCGAGTCCTGGCCCTGCATCCGCGCAAGTTGCATTGCAGATTGGGCAGTCTGAATCGCCTTGCCAAATTCGCCATTCTCCGCGTACGCGGCCGCCAGCGTGCGCAGGACAAGCGCATTCGTGCTTTTGACCAGTTGATCGGCTTGTCGGGCGAGCTCAATGGCCTTGCGACCGTTTCGCAAAGACTCTTCGCGCGAGGTCGCGAGCAACCATGCCAGATTATTCAAGGCAGGAACGGATTGGGGAGAAAACTCGAGCGCTTTTTCATAATGCTGGATCGCTTCGACGGGCTCGCTATTTTCGTCGAGCGCAATAGCCAACGTGGTATGACAATTTGAATCCGAAGGCCGGATCGACAGTGCAGCTCGACAAGCCTGAATGGCAGCGTTGAGTTCGCCTTTCTGGAGTAGTGCCTGAGCAAGTCCATAGCGGGCGAGAAAGTCGTTCGGACGCGACATCATTGCCGTTTGATAATGAGCGATCGCTTCGTCGATTCGGCCCCTTTGAAAAAGAGCATTGCCCAGGGCCAGTTGAGCATCTGGATCGCTTGGTCGCATCGACACGGCCTTCTCACAATGCAAAATCGCCTCCTCTGCCTGGCCTTTGGCTAAAAGAGCCGTTCCGAGATTGTACTCGGCATCCCACCAATCTGGCTGCATTTGCAATGCCGAACGGTAGTGAGCAATGGCGCCGTCGATTTCGCCCCTTTGAAAAAGCACAAGACCGAGATTGGTGTCAGCCATCCAACATTTCGGATTCCTCGCCAGAGTGGTGCGCCAAAGCGTTTCGATATCGTTGTACATGCCCGCCTGGCGCCACGTTAGAATACTGAGGCAAAGCAAGAGAGCGCCGCACATTGCAGAACTTGCAAACAATTTGGATCGGACAAGGCGCGGATTCGCCACCGGCGGTGAAGGCATGTCAGACGCCAACTCGAACGACGTTCCGCAAAAACGTCCTAAAAGAATTGCGATCCCAGCGCTCGCGAGCGCGATAGGGCCGATGCAGGCGAGGTACTGATAATGGTCGGCCACAAACGTGTAACGAAACGTATAAAGCATGATGAATCCAAGCACTGGGCTAAGTGTGGCGGCGAAAAATGCGGCTGCGACTTCGATGCTCCGCCCGACGTATGACCTGAGAAAGTAGATCGTCACGCACACTCCGATTCCGGCCAGAAACCAGATGTAGTCCCACCAGTGCACCGGCGAGATGTTCCATCTTGGATAGATAAACGTCAGATCCGAGGGCCAGATAAGTTTACTGAGATAAAACCAAACGGCACGGCTCGCCACGAGGATTCGCTCAATCGGATTGAGAAACGGAAACACCGCGTGGCTTGTCCCCTGATGATAGCGTTCCCACCAAACGGCGACTAACCCCATGGCAACGCCCATGACAAGAAACGGAACAATTTGAATCAGACGCCGAACGTTGATCGGTCTTTTCTGCAACCACAGGATCAGAAACAATGCAGCCGGAAGTGTGCACGCCGTTGCTTTGGCCGACAGCGCCAGCGCATACGTGACCAGAGCCAGGCAATAGAAAACCCATCGTCGCCTGGTTCGTTCGTCAACAAATGCAATCCAGGCAAGCAGCGTCAGCAAAAAGAAAAAGCCCATCAGCACGTTTTTGCGTTCCGTGATCCACGCCACTGACTCCACCTGCACCGGATGCAGGGCGAAAATGGCTGCAGCCAACCACGCGCCTGGGATTTTTAGCCGCGCCAGGATCGCCCAGACCAGCAGGGCATTTGCGACGTGAAGCAGAAGGTTTACCCAATGGTAGCCGGTCGTGTTCAGACCCCACAACGCGTGTTCGATGCGAAACGTGCTGTATGTGAGTGGGAAATACTGTGAAGGCGAGTCCAGCGAAAACCAAATCCGCTGCCAGCCGTCGGGTGCAGTCAAGAGGTCGTTGTTGATAACATAGGCATCGTCGTCCCACAGGAATCCCCCATGCCACGCCGGGCGGTATACACAAATCGTCGTTGCCGACAGAAGCAGAGCAAAAATCAACACTCGGCTGCGCAGCGGAAAAATGCGCCTGACGATTTCGTGCATATGTTAGCCGGCGAATATCTGGCTGGATGAGAGAAAGTCGCGCCAAGGTCGCAACACTCCATTGCGCTTTGCGCGAAATTTCGAGGATCTGCTTTAGTTGCAACGTTTCGTTTCTCATCGAAATAGGAGCTTTTGTGGTGGGCAAAACCGACATTAACGCCAAGCTCGTGTGGTTTGCATGGTGGGCTGTAGCCACAATCGTTTTCGCTCTCGTCATTGCAATCCGGATCCGGCTTTTGGGGATTCCGCTCGAGCGCGACGAGGGCGAGTACGCTTATTCGGGCCAACTCATATTGCAAGGCATCCCGCCTTACAAGCTAGCCTACAACATGAAATTTCCCGGCACCTACGCTGCCTACGCGTCAATCATGGCAGTCTTTGGCCAAACAATCCAGGCAATCCATTTGGGTTTGCTCCTTGTTAATGCGGCCACGATCGTGCTGATTTTCTTCATCGGGCGGCGCCTGATGGGCTCGAAAGCAGGAATCGGGGCATCAGCCAGTTACGCGGTTATCTCTGTAAATCCATCTGTTCTTGGGTTGGCTGCGCATGCCACAAACTTTGCGATGCTGCCGGTTTTAGGAGGCACGCTGCTAATTCTGAAGATTTCCGAGTCGGAGCAGCCCGGATTCAGGCGATTATTCGCGAGCGGACTGCTGTTTGGGATAGCCGGTTTGATGAAGCAGCCTGCCCTTGTGTTTATTCCATTCGGAGCAGCTTATGTTTTGTGGAAGAGTGCTCAGCAACGACTTCCCGTAAAGAAAATCACCGCGCGAATTTTGGTTTTTGGATTCGGCGCTCTTGTTCCAATCGCTATTACGTGTCTGATCCTATGGCGCGCAGGAGTAATCGACAGGTTCTGGTTCTGGACAATCGATTACGCATGGCAGTATGGCAGGCTTGTGCCGCTCGCCCTGGCACCGTCTATTTTTTTCCGCAGCGTAAATGAGGTGATTGGATGGAGTTGGCCAATCTGGATCCTCGCCGGAATCGGGGCGATTGCGGGTCTGTGGGATAAGCAAATGCGAGCACGCACAACCTTTCTCATTGCCTTCCTCTTCTTTTCAGTGTTGGCGCTATGTCCGGGGTTTTATTTTCGAGTTCACTACTTCATCCTGGTCCTTCCGGCCGTATCGCTGCTTATCGGATGCGCGATTAGCAAGCTCTGCCAGGTTTTTGCAAGTCAGATGATCGTTGTTAGATTTGTACCGCTCTTATTGCTGACTGCATCCCTGGCTCTGCCAATCGTTGCGGATAGAAAATTTTTCTTTGAAGCATCTCCAGTGGAGGCTTGTCGAATGCTTTATCCCGAGAGTCCATTCCCTGAGTCTATCAGAATTGCAGATTACATCCGCGAACATACGGCGCCGAATGATACGATTGCGGTGTTGGGATCCGAACCGCAGATTTATTTTTATTCAAAGCGGCATTCCGCGACTGGGTACATTTATACGTACGGCTTAATGGAACCGCAGAGGTATGCGCACCAGATGCAGGAGGAAATGATTCGTGAAATCGAAAACGCGCGCCCGAAGTATCTCGTCTCCGTGCTGATGAATGATTCATGGTTGTATCGGCCTCAATCAGATTCCCGGATCTTTAACTGGGCAAATGAATACACGGCGGCAAACTACGCCGCTGCCGGTTTGGTGAATATTACGACGACAGGGACGGATTACTTTTTTGGAGATATTCCATCATCGGTGAAAAGTTTGAAGGACTACATCCTGATTTACAAACGGAAGCTTTAAGCCGCTTATCCAACGATGTTAGCACCGCACGTGCCCCGCGTTAGTCCTCAATCAAGCGCTCTCCGCAAACCAAGCCGCCGCTGGATACAAGTCTGCGTTTGTATCTGTCTGGCCCTGCTTACATGGGGCGTCTTTGGTCAGACGTTCCGGTATGATTTCGTTAACTACGATGACCCGAGTTACGTGTATCAAAATAGCAGGATAAGGAGCGGTCTTAGCATCGCCAACGTCGGGTGGGCATTCACTCATGTTCACGCCGAAAACTGGCATCCATTGACGACAATTACGCATATGCTCGACTGCCAGTTGTATGGATTGAACGCTGGCTGGCATCACCTTACAAATGTCCTCCTCCATACGCTCGCCGTGCTTCTTCTTTTTGTAGCCCTGCAGTGCATGACTGGCGCGCTCTGGCGGAGCGCATTTGTGGCGGCCGTGTTCGCCATTCATCCTTTACACGTCGAATCGGTGGCGTGGATAGCGGAACGCAAAGATGTGCTGAGCGCGGTCTTTTTTGCACTAACCCTGCTCGCATACTTCCATTACACACGCGCGCCATCGACTGGACGGTACTTGACAGTGGCGCTCGTCTTTGCGCTTGGGCTCTTGTCCAAACCAATGCTGGTGACGCTACCGTTTGTGCTTCTGCTTCTCGATTATTGGCCTCTGGGTAGAATCAGCGATCAAAGGTCAGGCGTCCCACTTCCGCTGTTGCAGGCAACTGTCGAAAAGATTCCCCTGATCGTGCTCTCTGTTGTTTCAAGCATCGTCACGTTTGTAGCTCAACGAGAAGCAATCGGTTGGACTGAGCAGCTGCCAGTAATGTCGCGACTTGGTAATGCTGTAGTTGCCTATCTCGTATACATCCGGCAGATGTTATGGCCGGCAAAGCTGGCGGTGTTTTATCCTCACCCGGAAAACCGCTTGCCGATATGGGAGATCATCTTTGCGATAATTATTCTGTTTGGGATTACGGCGGCAGCCTACATTCTTCGAAAGAGGGCGCCTTATGTTATCACTGGCTGGCTTTGGTATGTGGGAATGCTGGTGCCCGTAATCGGGTTCGTTCAAGTAGGTTGGCAGGGACACGCAGATCGGTACACCTATTTGCCGCAAATTGGTCTCTATGTTGCGATAACATGGGCTGTAGCTGACGCAACGATTTCGTGGCGGTCTCAACGCATGACTTTGGCCGTCGCTGCAGCGCTTTTACTTAGCGTTCTGAGTTGGAGCGCCTGGCTTCAGACTTCTTATTGGCGTGATAGCGAAACTCTGTTCACCCATGCGCTCGCCGTTACCAGAAATAACGACGTTGCCCTGAACAACCTTGGCATCATCTTTTTGGATAAAGGCGAACTGGATAAGGCTATCGCCAATTTACAGGCAGCTATAGATCTTCGGCCGGACAACGGCCCGGCTCACAACAATCTCGCAAAGGCCCTGCTTCGAAAGGGCCGGTTGGCAGAGGCGATGGTGCATTATCAAAAATTCCTGGAGATAGAGCCTGAGAATGTGGAGGCGCGTAATATTCTGGGGACGGCACTCATTCAACAAGGCCGCGTAAAAGAAGCCATCGACCAATGGGAGGCAGTGTTGGCGATCCAGCCGGAAAACGGAAATGCTGCGAGTAATCTCGCCTGGGTGTTCGCAACCTCTCCCGACGATTCAATCCGCGAAAGCAGCCGAACAATTGAGCTGGCCCAACGTGCCATGCGCCTATCGGGTGGCAAGATCCCCATGATTTTTCGAATATTGGCGGCCGCCTATGCTGAAAATGGCCGCTTCTCAGAAGCAATTGAGACTGCCGAACGTGGAGTTGAATTAGCAAATCTCCAAGGCAACGCCGACTTGGCGAGCGAGCTCGAAAACAATATTGCTCTTTACCGAGCCGGCACGCCGTTACGAGATCCAAGCCTGAGAAATGGCCACTCTTCGCCGTAATCAAAATCGCGCCAGCCCATATACCAAGCGAGATAAGCATCCCAGGAGGGCCGGCGCTCGGGTAATGATGCGGCGGGAATCGAAATTTTCCTCTCGCGACTTTTACATATGCGCCGTCCTGCTTGCAATGACCTGGCTGGTTTTTGGCAGAACACTCGGTCACGATTTCGTGAGCTACGACGACCACGTGTACGTGCAGGACAATCCGATTGTTCGGAATGGCTTGAGTGTCGAGGGGCTGATTTGGGCTTTCACCAACAGTCATGCATCCAATTGGCATCCACTCACGACGCTCTCACACATGTTCGACTGTCAGCTGTTTGGTCTGAACCCATGGGGTCATCATTTCACGAATGTTCTCTTGCACGGCATTGCGGTGATTCTGCTCTTTCGCGTTTTGCAAAAAATTACCGGCGCGGTGTGGCGGAGCGCCTTTGTCGCCGCCCTGTTTGCTATTCATCCTTTGCACGTCGAATCGGT
>CAWIPQ010000012.1:0-97895 GCA_963838045.1 uncultured Verrucomicrobiae bacterium
TTTTCTGCGCCGTAATAAGCAGTTGGCCAGTCTGTGAACGCGAGATCGGGGTAGTTTGCGTAATGACGGGTGATCCCGGCTTGCACAATATGATCGCGCATCCGGCCTGCCGCCTCTTGAAGAGCCGCGGCGTGCGAGGGCGATTCCCAGTATGCCTGCGATTCGCCGAGGTACGGGTAAGCGCGATGCGGATAGGCGCCGTTGACCCCGGAGTCAATAGCGCCGCCCATGGTATTAATTTGAAAGATCAGACCGGGAACACGCAGAACTTCTTCGAAAATACCGGGCAACGCGGACGCAATGTCGGCTATCCCTTTGTAATATCCGGCGCTGGCGTTTTTGAAATAAACCGGACCCGAATCCCCGTAATACCAGGCCAAAGCTCTCTTGAGCGAAGTGGGACCACCAGAGGTTGTTTTCTTCGATAGCGCACCCATTCGGTGCCGGAAATTCACCAAACCTTTTTGCTCGCGCCCACCGATGGTGGTGACAAGCACGGTCACCTGGCTGCCGTTCATGATCCAGGCCGAGAACGACTCGTTAGGCAAATCGGACGTCGCGTCGAACCAGGTCTCCAGCAACGCCGTGGTGCGTTTCGGATCGAGTTTGTAGGTCCTGAATTTCCATGACGAAAATTGCGACGGCGCAGGACGCGTATTGAACGTCAACTCGGTGACTATCCCGAAATGGCCGTTGCCACCGCCGCGCGCAGCCCATAGCAAATCCGGCTCCTCGTTTGAGTCGCGAATTATCCCGGCGCCATCGACCATCTTGACTCGGCGCAGATGGTCGCAGGTGAGACCCCATTTTCTGGCGAACATCCCGTAGCCGCCGCCAAGTGTGAGACCTGCGAGGCCAACCGTTCGGCAAGATCCAGCGGGCAGGAAGCGGCCCCGCGCCAGGAGGAACTGGTTTACTTCTTCCAATCGACAACCCGAACCCGCGGTAAAAATATTGCTCTTCGGTTCAAGCCGCATCTCGCGCATCGGCGAGACGCTCACGACCAGTCCATTGTCATTCAGACAAAATCCCTCAAAGGAATGGCCTCCTGCTTTTACCGCTACCGGCCAATTCTCGGTCTTCGCTCGTTCGACGGCGCGTTGAACGCCAGTCTCAGATATGCAAGAAGCGATGACTTTGGGCCGGGTTAAGATGCCGGCGTTGTAAACCTCCCGGGCGGTTGCGTAATCGGGTGCGTCCGGCGTGAGAAACTTGACGCCATCAATGAAGGGATCCGATGACGCGTTGGATATTGTCGATCTCTCGTTCCCGACAATGCTCGAGAGATCGGCAAGCACCGCGGTTGTCGCCGCGAGCGATGTGCGGAGAAAAGATCGGCGCGTCTGCATGAACGCTAAGGACTTCATCGTGCACAAATCACTACGCGTTTGAAACTACGAAAATGCCCGGACACCGGCCAGATTGCTCATCCTATTGGCTTATTAACAAGGCCACTGCTCAGTAAGAATACGAATAACACAGCATGAAAGGAGGAATTATGAGGATCGTTACAATGACAGTAGTATTGGGGTTACCGCTTATGGCGCTAGGCCAGACAACGGAACCGCAACAGAATCAGGAGCAAGCCAATGAAACGCAGACTACTGCACCGGTGAAAGGGAAGAAGACACGCGTAAAGGAACCGGGCAATGCGGATGCCAAGGCGCAGACGAGCACGAACGTGCATGGACAAACAACCGTTAAGGGTCGCGCTCAATCTGGTGCACATTCCACCAAGAGCGAGACGCATGCGAAGAACACGAAACAGACGACGACAGTGAACAAGGAAGAGTTCAGGTCCCGTCACAGTGAAGTGTTCAGTCTCGGGCGGCATCCGAAAGAGTTCTTTGTCCACCGTTACGGGGCGAATCATTTCCGGTTGATTGGGAACACCTATTTCGTCTTCGTGGACGGCTGCTGGGTAGCAGTTGATGTGGACGGCTTAGTCTACACGGAGCGAGTAATCTGCGCGGGTGATCCAGACTATGTCGTAGTTGATTAGCGCAATCGCGCGCGATACCAAAAAGCGCTCCGCCGAGACGCGGAGCGCTTTTTTTGCGTCGAGGAGCCTCGTGCGAAGGCGGGATGCCGATTCCACTCTGATTGGAATCCAGCCATAAGGAGTATCCGAGGGCTAAATCGCGAGCTTTCTCAACAAGCCAAGGCGTCGTCTGAATTTATTCGGCCTCTGGGACAATCCCTGCCACTCGCGGCATCTTGCATGCGATTTTGTTTTCGGGAAAATGGTGGAAGCGGTGGAGGATCTGACCAAGGAGCGTTTACGCTCGATTCTGATCGGTGTACTGATGGCGCTCGTCGCGGCATTGGGAAGAATGGGTATTTATCAGCTGGTCGGCACGGATGTACCGTTCATGCCATTTTTTCCGGCGGTGATCGTGGCCAGTCTCTGGGGTGGAACGCGGGCTGGAGTTACCACGGCAATTATTTCGCTTTTGTTGTCGCCGATCTGGATGCAGTGGGGAAACGGATTCACCGATATCGGTCTGCTCAACCTCAGCTCTTTCGCGGTTACCTGCGCCGTTATCATTTACGCGGTCCAGCGTGGGCATTGGGCGAAACGCCAATCGGCTGAACTGGGGGCGCAACTCGCCGAGAGCGAATCGCGTTTCCGTCAAATGGCCGATTCGATTCCGCAACTGGCATGGATCGCGCGACCAGACGGATGGATCTTTTGGTACAATCGCCGGTGATACGAGTACACGGGCACGACGCCGGAACAAATGGAGGGCTGGGGCTGGCAGGTTGTGCACGATCCGGAAGAACTGCCCAAGGTGATGGAGCGCTGGAAAGCTTCGATCGCCACCGGACAACCGTTCGATATGACGTTTCCATTGAAGGGACTCGATGGTCTGTTCCGGCCGTTTCTCACCCGGGTAATGCCGTTCCATAATAAGAAGGGCGAGCTGAGGTTTTGGTTCGGCACCAACACCGACATCAGCGAACAGCGACATTTGATGCAGGAGCGACAGCGATTGCTGGAGAGCGAACGCGCGGCACGATCGGCAGCAGAACGGGCAAGTTTCCTGAAAGACGAATTTCTTGCCACGCTGTCGCACGAGTTGCGAACACCCCTGAACGCGATCATGGGCTGGACGCAACTGCTGCGCGTGGCGACAGACGAGAACGCGATTCAAGAAGCGGTCGAAACAATCGAACGAAACGCGCGGGCCCAGACCCGGATCATCGAAGATCTGCTGGAGATGAGCCGGATCATTTCCGGGAAGACGCGGCTCGATGTGCAACCGACCGATCTGGGTGCGGTGATCGATGCGGCGGTGGAATCGCTTGTGCCGGCAGCCGAAGCGCGACAAATCCGCATCGCGAAGTTGGTCGATCCGATCGACCCGATCATGGCCGATCCAGCGCGGCTACAACAGGTGCTTTGGAACCTGATCGGCAACTCGATCAAGTTTACGCCCAAGGGTGGCCACGTGAATATAGTGGTTCATCGCGTCAACTCGCACGTCGAGATCGTGGTCAGTGACAACGGCCAGGGGATCGCGCCGCAATTTTTGCCGTTTATTTTCGATCGTTTTCGGCAACAGGAGTCTTCGCTAACCCGGCATCAAGGGGGCCTCGGTCTCGGGTTATCGATTGTGAAGAGTCTGGTCGAACTGCACGGAGGCAGCATACGGGCGGAAAGTCCCGGGCTGAACCAGGGCGCAACGTTCACCGTTACCTTGCCACTCACTGTCTTGAAGCGAAAATCGGATGAGCGTCATCCGGTCGGTCATGACGGTGCGGGATCGACTATTGATGTAACGCTCGAGGGCGTTCGCGTTCTGGTAATTGATGACGATCGCGATTCGCTCGATCTGGTTCGACGACTGTTGATGGGCCGGAAAGCAGAAGTCCTTCTCGCTTCATCCGCTGAAGAAGGCTTGCGTATGGTCGACCGGGAAAAACCGGACGTCATCATCAGCGACATCGGCATGCCGGACAAAGACGGTCTGGAAATGATGCGCGAGTTGCGCGCCAGAGCAGCGAAGAACTCGAAAATTCCGGCTCTGGCATTGACCGCCTTTGCGCGCTCGGAGGATCGGACACGCGCAATGCTGGCCGGCTATCAGGTGCACCTTTCCAAACCGGTGGAAGCGCAGGAATTGATCGCGACCGTCGCCAGTTTGGCCGGACGTACAGGCAGAGGCGATTGAACACGGTCGGATATCGGTCGAAGCGCCGATCCGGGCGCGTAACTTAATCGCGCGGCATATTCGCCTTGCGCGATGCTAGCTCGTCGTGCGAAAGGAGTTTTCGTGAAAGCATTACCTGTTGCTGTGTTGGTGGCCGGGTTGGTCGGAACATTTGTCGATATAGCCGACGCCGGACTCCCGCCCGGTTGGATAATGACCGTGGGGACCGCGCACTCGCATTCAGTATCGCCACCGCTTAGTGAGATGCTCACCTGTCCGACGATGATCGGTCCGACGGCGACTGCGAGCGACTTTGGTCCTCAAAAACGGCGACATAGCGCCGGGGCTACAGGCAATTTTCTTTCAGACCCGATCGTGAACTTCGAAGGGCTTCACGTCGGCGAACTGCCTCCCGGCGACAATTGTTCCCTCGATGAGTACGCTACCGACGACAGCGGCGCTGTCGGTTTCAATCATTATGTGCAGGCAGTTAACACTGCCATGGTCGTTTACGACAAGTCCGGCAATGTTTTGGCTGGTCCAGTGGGCATGACTACGTTCTGGCACAACCAGCCTGATTGTGGAGGCAACCAATATTGGAGTGATACGGTGGTGCGGTTCGATCGATATGCCAATCGATGGATCGTGGCCCGTCCGGGCGCGCTGCAGTACGGTCAGGACTTATGCGTAGCCGTTTCACGAACTCCGGACCCGACAGGGGAGTACGATCAGTACGCGTTTGAGGTCAACAACACGGAGAACGGTCTCTCAAGCTACTTCAACGATTATCCGAAGATTGCCGTGTTTACCGACGCTTACTACGCGACTGCGGACCCGAATAAAATCTTCAGCGGATTGGGCAATACCATCTCCGCCTTCGAAAAAGCAGCCATGCTAAAGGGAGAGGAGGAACCGCAATTCGTGACATTCTTTGTGCCAGCTCCGCAAAGTACACCGCCGGCAATTACTCATAGCCATATGCTCGCCGCGGATCTCGAGGGCAGGAGATTGCCGCCAAAGGACTCGCCTGAATATATCGTGCAAGTCCAGGATTCGAACCTCGGTTTCCCCGCGGGGCGGCTTCAAGTGTACGAATTCCATGTGGACTGGAACTCTCCTTCGTCTTCGACGTTTATCCCGACCACGAGCCTTATTCCGGAGACATTCAACTCAAACGCATGCCAAAACCAGGCCTGCATCGAACAGCCGGGAGTCTTTCAGCTGCTCGATTCGCTTTCCTATGGCTATATGATGCAGCGCCTGACGTATCGCAATTTCGGCAGTCGCCAGACGCTGCTGTTCAATCATACCGTGGCAGCGGAAGGCGATCCTTCACAGAACCACGCAGGCATCCGGTGGTACGAGCTGCGCATGAAAACCAGAGGGCACACAAGCAGGCCGTGGGAAATTTATCAGCAGGGAACCTATACGCCTGATGCCAATGACCGGTGGCTCGGGAGTATAGCGATGGATATGAGGCAGAATATCGCAATGGGCTTCAGCGTTTCGGGCTCCAGTGTGTTTCCTTCGATCCACTACACCGGCCGCCGGCCTAACGACCTCCTGGGTACATTCCCGCTGGGCGAGAAATCACTGGTCGACGGCAGTGGTGTTCAGTTGAACTACATCGCGTTCGGAGACTATAGCCAGATGTCGATCGATCCAAGCGATGACTGCACATTTTGGTACACTGGGACGTACTATCCGGCGACCAGCACGCCTAACGACTGGCACACCAGAATTGGATCGTTCAGGTTTGGGAACTGTCACGGCAGAGACGAAGACTCTGGCGAGTGACGGTTGACGCAGGTTTTGGACGTCAAATGGTTGAGGTCTGATTTACGGAGCGAAGAATTGAAAGCGATTAGAGTGCATGAGTTTGGTGGACCGGAAGTTCTTCGGATCGAAGACGTGCCGACGCCGCAGCCTGGTCCCGATCAGGTGCTTGTTCGAATGCATGCGACCGGCATAAATCCGGTCGAGACCTACATTCGCGCTGGAACGTACGCGCGATTGCCGGAACTGCCTTACACCCCGGGGAACGATGGCGCGGGTGTGATTGAGCAAATTGGTGAATCCGTCGCAAAGTTTGAACCTGGCGATCGCGTTTACACCGCGGGATCGGTCAGCGGGACGTATGCAGAGTTTGCTTTGTGTAGAGAGGACCAGGTGTATCCGTTGCCCGCAAACGTTTCTTTCGCCCAAGGCGCGGCCATGGGAACGCCGTACGCGACGGCGTATCGCGGATTGTTTCAGCGCGGACATGCGAAGCCAGGTGAGACAGTTCTGGTGCACGGCGCCAGTGGCGGGGTTGGAACTGCGGCGGTGCAACTGGCGTGCGCTCGCGGGTTGCGCGTGCTTGGCACCGCGGGCAGTGATGAAGGTCGCGAGGTCGCGCGTGAACAGGGCGCGCACGAAATGTTCGATCACCGCGCGCCCGATCATTTTGAGCAGATCATGAAAGCAACCGATGAACGTGGCGTTGATGTCATTCTGGAAATGCTGGCGAACGTGAACCTCGGGAAAGACCTGACCATTTTGGCAAAGGGCGGACGCGTGGTGGTGATCGGCAGCCGCGGCAGTGTAGAGATCAATCCGCGCGACACGATGCAGCGCGAGGCCGATATCCGCGGAATGATATTGCCGAATACGCCGCCGGCAGAGTTAGCCAGCATTCACGCCGCGCTCGTGGCCGGCTTGGAAATCGGAAGCTTGCGTCCGGTGATCGGCAAAGAACTTCCCATGGCCGAAGCGGCCCAGGCGCATCGCGCGGTCATGCAACCGGGTTCTTTAGGAAAAATTGTACTCGTGCCGGCAAGTAAAAAACAAGAGCTAATCAGGAAAGCAGGAAGTCACGAAGAATAAAGCGGAGAAAAGCGACGACGAATTATTTTGTTTTTCGCCAGATCACATCTTCGTTGTTACGGCGGTCGATCAAAGCGTTGACTTTGCCACTGGCGTCGTAACGAAAAAGAATTCGGCCTTCGACACCTTTGCGGAAGAAGATTTCTGATGTTTCCGGGAACAGTTGTTCTTTCTTGCCCTTCCGTTCGACGAAAAGTTTGTCGTCTTCGGAAGTAACCAATCTCGTTTGGTCGGGTGCGAGTTCGTAAGTGCCGATATACTCAGTAAACTTTTTCGGATCAGGTTTGCCCACGGCCGGATCTTCGTAATAGCGATGCGCCTGACTGGCGATGATTTGCCAAGTACCGTCGCGCTGCAGCCAGGTGTCGGTGACGTGATAACGCGCCTTAAGATTTTGGCCAAAGATGGTCTCGGTCTCATCCGCATCGTAACTGAGTACGGCGGTATTTCCGATAATGCGGCTCTGGGCATTCTGGATCTTGATAGTTCCGGAATAACCTGCCGGCAGCGGCGTGATATCGGCGATCAGTTTCTTTTTGTCGAAAAGGCGGCCTTTCTCGTCTGCGAAGATGCAGTCGTCAGCAAAATATTTCTTCCACGGCGATTGATCACCGGGAACGACGGCATCGTAAAGCTCTTGAGTGCGCCGGACCAGTTCGTCGTGCGTAATGTGAACATCCGCGGCGGGTGTAATCGTCGCGGCGGCGAAGAATGCAAAGAACGCAAGTTTCATAGAGAAAGAATGAAGGAAGAATCAGGAACCGAAGAATCAAAACTTAATCAGGAAGCTGGACATGAATCTTTAGATGATCCTTACATGGCCCTAAAGTCTTATGGGGAAAACTGGTGCAGCACCTTACTTCTTCGCTAGCATCCATGGACGCAGTCAAGGTCTCCGACGCTTATGAAGCTTGAAAAGACGAAAACATCCAGTCGCCTGGTAGCCGGCGTAACGTGCATCGCGTTTTTTGCCAGCTGTGCGACGGCGCCGCAGACAGCACGCAGTCCCGAATATTCGCCGACCGCGAGCATTATGCGCGAAGCGCGCTCCTCACAGGTTCCAGTTGAAAAACGAGCCGCCGATTATTTGCAGGCTGCCGCCATGACTGCACCACTGATGGGGAGCGGCGCGCAAGAGACACCAGCTTGCGAAACTTACAACGCAGCCTGCGGCGAACTGACTGTTCTGCTTCGTTCTGGCGAAGGAGGACAGCTGTGGAACCGGCCGCTGAGCCTCGCGGGGAGCAACACGACTTATCGTCTACGGCTTGAACCTGCGAGCTCCACAGTGTGGGCACCCAACTACTTCACCTCCTTCATTCCTTCCGACGAAGTCAAAGAAAAACTGATCAGGAAGGAAAACCATCAGCAAGGCGTCGGCGGCTCCCTCGTCGGAATGCGAATTCTTAATCCACCCGAAAAGTTCGCGCCGGCGAAGGGAATCGCCGCGGCGGTTACTGCGACCCTCGATTTCAATGGGAATGCCGCCAAGCTCGCACTGCGGCGTCCGGACGAGCAACCGACCGCGCGCGTGCAGGGAAGAGTTCGCCCGCTCCAAGCCGATTTTTCCGCTCCGATCAGTTACTACGAGCCACCCGCCAATCTGTTATTCGTAGGAATAATGGGCGCATTGCGAGCCGCTCACTACGAGAAGAAGACGGGTCTCTATTTTCTTCAGCCTTATGATCCCGACCGGATTCCTGTGGTGTTTGTCCACGGCCTTATTTCAACTCCGTTTGATTGGGCGCAGACGATTAACGGTCTCCAAGCCGATCCTGAGATACGCAAGCGTTACCAATTCTGGGTCTTCGCCTATCCGACCGGTAATCCCGTCCTCTATTCTGCGTTACGTCTGCGCGAAGAACTGGCCAAAGTAGATAAACTTTATCCGAATCACAAAAACTATGTCCTGGTCGGCCACAGTATGGGGGGATTGCTTTCGCAGGCGCAGGTTACGAGCATGACCCGCGCTGATTGGGAGCAAACACTGGGGGAAGTAGGCATGCAGCTCTTCGCAACACTGCGACCGGCGGATCTTGTTGTGAAAGCCACGACTTTCAAGGCCAACCCCCGCATCAAGCGAGTCGTCTTCATTTGTACTCCCCATCGCGGCAGCAAAATGGCGTCAGGCGGCATCGGCTCACTTGCCATAAAGTTGATATCGCTTCCGGTCGACCTTGCCACAACGATTAAAAGCGAGATCCCTGAGGAGACGCTGAGGAAGCTCAACGATGGCAGGCTCCCTAACAGCGTCAGCAATCTTGCGCCAAAAGCGCCGTATCTCGCGGTTATCAACAAGGAGTCAATCCAGGCGCCCTACCACTCGATCATCGGTAACCGCGGTAAGCCGGGACCGCTTGCGGACAGCAGTGACGGCGTCGTGCCCTACTGGAGCTCTCATCTCGATGGCGCCCAATCCGAAGTCATCGTTCCCGGTCCTCACGGGGCATGCGAACTGCCGCAAACGATCGCGGAGTTGGATAGGATTCTGCGTTTACACCTGGGACTTCCGGGTGAACGTCCAACAAACACGATGGCGCAAGCCCATCGTTAGGCCCCACCGCAACCCGGGGCCGCTTGCGCGATACACTGCGTAGTAACTACAACGTCACTGCTTGGAGAAGTTGGAAGTCCATCTTGGTTCCAGGGTTTATCACTAGCGTGCCGGCGGTATGTCCATATCGTGCCTGACGCCCTGTTACTGTTGGACTTCCCGGTTGGAACGCGTTCGTCTTTACCTCGACTTTGCGGCCGTTCACCGAAACAGACGTCAGTTCCACTGTGAGGGGGTCGTTCTTACGGGGATTGTAACGGGATGTTTTAATCTTCCCGAACACTTTCGTTCCGGCCTTCAATACCACATTTCCCTTGATCGAAACGTCCTGAGCGAGCTTCGCCTCAAAACTTCTGCCAACGACGTCTTTTGAGGTGATAAGGCTAACCGTACTAACGCTGAGGGTTGTTCCAGCGGGAATCGTCGCTGCGTTCACGGATGAAACGGCAACGAAAGCGCAGATTACGCTTATAACTGCAATAGTTTTGGCTTTCATCATATTCTATTTTCAAGAGTTAATGGCTGAATTGTCAATCAGGCGTTTCGTAAGGCGGTTCGTCTGTTGCGATAGGGGTGATTTGCATCGGCGGATTGATCATCTGGAAAATTACTGCTGCGCAAACGGCGGCAGCAAAGTTAGCCAGTAATTATATCCAGATGTTGCCCTAGGTCGAGATGTCGAGGATGCAAATGCCAATAGCTATGGCGGGATTAAACGCGCCGCCCGAAATGTCACCGACGGCATGCCATAATCACTGAGGACTCGCCTATCAACGTGCGCATATTTCAAGAACGAGGAGAAGCCGCACAATGGCTCGGGGTTCCGCTGGAACGGCTTGCTGAAAGTCCCCGCGGACCGAACAATCAAACAGAAGGTGATGCCCGGTTAAGGAATGATTAAGCTTCCTCCGGAGATCGAATTTCACGAGGAGATTCGTCTCCCTTATCTATCGGCGCGGTCGATTTCAAGAATCTGAAACTCTGTCATCTGTTTGCGATTCTATTTACACGCCGGATTTGAATTTTATGCGGGAACAAAGCAAGCCTGGCGCACGTATGGTGTACACCACTCACCGGTTCAATGGCCTCCTGCGATGATCTCCTTCATGATCTGGCGTCCCTTCGCCTGTAATGGCCCCATGCCGCTCCCAGGAAGGAACCACATGCCTTTGTCTTTATCGCGGCAATAAACAATATTGACGCCGTCGCTCGTGATGGCGTGATGAAATGTGGCGCCGGCGTTCTCGGCAATGAATCGAAAGAAAGTTTCGCGCCATGGGTCATCGGCGTGACGGAACAGCTCTCCTCCCAGGCTCTTTAGTTCTTCAACGCCAATTGTACGAATGGATGTGGCGATGGCTTTGCGCCGCTCCTTGTCGAGATTCTCAAGATCAAATTTTTCGAATGGCATGGGATCGAGCTTAGTCCGTTGAATATCGTTCGCCAACCAATGAAACAGATCTGTATGAACAGCGATTAAAGTGGACTTGGCGGATTTTCACCAGCAAGGGCAGACGTCTGGTGGTGATGGAAGCCCTGTATCAGAATGTGTCGAGCCATCACTCTTCGTAATCGACCGTATTCCAAGCGGCCCATTGGACTTTAGTCTTATTGATCATTGCAAGCGTTTGTGGAACCTGAATCAAGGTGCCATGAAGCTGCTTCTTCAAGAAATCCGCCGCAACCCACTGCTTTGGCTGCTTGTGTTTGTTCCCATCGCGCTGGCAGCCGAGAAACTCAACCACGAAGCGCACACCCTGCATTTCGTTCTTTCGGTGCTCGCGATTTTGCCGTTGGCTGTTCTGCTAAGTCATGCGACGGAATCTGTCGCGGCGAAGACGGGCGATTCGGTGGGAGGTCTGTTGAACGCGACGCTCGGAAATCTCACCGAGCTTGTGATCGCCATCGCTGCTTTGCAGGCAGGCCAATACACATTGGTCAAGGCATCGGTGGCCGGCGCGATCGTGACGAATTCGTTGTTTATGTTGGGCGCATCCTTCCTGCTCGGTGGACTCCGGTATCACGTTCAGGAGTTCAACAGGGTCGCGGCGCGATTTCAGGCCGGCTTACTTTTTCTCGCTACAATAGGGCTTCTAATCCCGTCCGCCGTTGCGGGGCGCGATTCGTTAGGCGCAGGCGATTTAACCAAAACCCTGAGTTTGGCAATCTCAGTTTTGCTCTTGCTCGCATACGGTCTGGGCCTCTGGTTTTCGCTCAAAACGCATCGCGAATTGTTCGCCAGCACGGCCGAGGAACATGAAGCGGCATGGCCGATCGGTTTGGCGCTCGCCACACTCGCGGGTGTAACGGTTTTGGTCGCATTGGTGAGCGAAGTGTTTGTCGGATCAGTTCAGTATGCTGCCACTGCGTTCGGAATGAGTCCTGCCTTCGTTGGCTTTATCGTTGTGGCTTTGGTGGGCGCAGCGGCCGAAATGGCGTCCGCGTTTTCTGCCGCGCGCAAAAATCGCCTCGATTTGAGCGTGGGTATCGCTCTCGGTAGCGCCGCGCAGATTGCGCTCTTCGTTGCTCCGGTTCTGGTGCTGCTGAGTTATTTCATCGGCCCCACTCCGATGGATTTGAATTTCTGGCCCGGAGCAGTTGCGATGATTCTGTTCGCAACGCTCACCGCGTCTCTGGTAACCACGTCCGGACGCTCCGCCTGGTTCGTCGGCGTGCTTGCCCTGATGGTTTATCTGATATTCGCCACGGCGCTATATCTTTTGCCGCCGGCGGGCGTGAAGTAAATGACTCCGCCGATGCGCTTGCCTCGCCTGTAGAGAGGACGAGAATTCGGGATCTAACGGTGCACTCGGCGTGCCGTATCGCATGCCAGCCATTCAACTATCGGTGACGCGCCGAGGCGTCGGCTGCGTCGAAAAAAGTGAGGAGTCCAAAACGCGCCGATAAAATCTTTCCCAAACGGTCGGTCTGCTCTTATAATTAACCGGGTGATCAGGTTTTCATTCTGCCGATAAGGAAGGAAACTTCGAAATGACTTCCCCAAACCCGTTGGTGTTCGTTATCGATGACGATGAATCCGTGCGAAAAGGATTACAGCGATTGTTACGCTCAGCCAACTACGAGAGCGAAATCTTCACATCGGCCTGCGATTTTTTAGAGCGCCCACCTCATTCGGGACCAGCCTGCGTCATTGTCGATGTACAAATGCCTGGTATAAACGGGATCGATTTCCAGCAGGCTCTAATTCAACGCCGCCGGGAAGAGCAACTCGTTTTCATTACCGGCTACGGAAACATCCCCATGTGCGCTGGAGTGATGAAGGCAGGCGCTGTCGATTTTCTTCCGAAACCATTCAACTCTCGCGAGCTCTTGAAGTGCGTTGGGCAGGCTTTGCATCGATCTGCCGAGCAACGACGCCGCGCAGCGGAAAAGCACGAAGCTCGTCGTTTGCTTGATTTGCTGACGCCGCGCGAGTTCGAAGTGATGCAACTTGTTGTTACAGGAATGTTAAATAAACAGGTCGGCGGTGAGCTTGGCGTGGCGGAGAAAACCGTGAAGGTCCATCGTGGCCGGCTCATGCAGAAACTCGGCGTGACGTCAGTAGCTGAGCTCCTGCAATTGGTGCAAAGGGCAGAGGTGCCTCCGCCGGCCAGGAGTGAGACCAAAGTCTAATGTTATTCGGGTGAGATCGCGCGATATTGGGGGCATGTCTTGCGTTTTCGCCAATCGGGGTTGCCCGTTAACTAGATCCCGCGCGTGAAAGTGGATACATCAAGTGAAGTTGTTCGTTATCAATCATTGAGAGCTAATGAAGACAAAAGAGATCATCGAAAACGCCCGTGAACTAGCCAGGCCATTCCGGGTCAGCAAAGGTAAAGATTTCCGTCTCAAAGACGTCGATCCAGACGACACGCTGGAATTCACCAAGGAGGCAGACAAACCCAGAGCGAAAGAAGCGCTGGCGATGGGCGTCACAGCTCTGGCCGAGTTGCAAGACAAACTATACGCCCAGGATAAGTGGGCACTGCTCTTGATCTTTCAAGCAATGGACGCGGCTGGCAAGGACGGCGCCATCAAGCATGTCATGTCCGGTGTAAACCCACAAGGCTGCCAGGTTAACTCTTTCAAATCACCTTCAGCCGAGGACCTGGATCACGATTATCTCTGGCGCTGCATGAAATATCTGCCGAATCGCGGCCAGATTGGAATCTTTAATCGGAGTTATTACGAAGAAGTGCTCGTCGTGCGGGTTCATCCCGAATTCCTGGCAAAGCAAAAGCTCCCTCAAAAACTCATAGGCAAGAAGATTTGGGAAGAGCGTTTCGAAGACATCCGCAATTTCGAGCAATATCTATCGAGAAATGGCGTAGTGGTACGAAAATTCTTTCTCCACGTCTCGAAGAAAGAACAGAAACGACGATTCCTCGAACGAATCGATGACCCGCTGAAAAACTGGAAGTTCTCGTCCAATGACGCCAATGAACGCGACTTTTGGGACGATTACATGGAAGCGTACGAAGAGATGATTCAGGAAACGGCGACGAAAGAGGCGCCGTGGTATGTCGTGCCGGCCGACAACAAATGGTTTACCCGCGTCGTCGTTGCGGCGGCCGTCATCGAAGCTCTCGCCTCGCTCCATCTGGCTTATCCCAAAGTGGATGAAGGAAAACTCAGGGAACTCGCAGCGGCGAAAAAGAAATTGTTAAGCAAGTAGCGTCCAAACGCCGTGCAAGATAGTTGGGGGTTGGGATCGAGTCACGACTCCCGACGAATTTCTCATTCGGCCGTTTAAGTTCACGGTCGCTGCGAACTCATTGATTGTTGCAGGTCAAGCAGAGCCTGCTGGCTTACCCTAAGGACCCCTTCTCGAGGTCGGTCCAGGTCCGCAATTAGCTCGATGACCATGGAAAATGTGAAGGCAACGGCAAGGACCGCGAGGGACCTGCGCGTTCCAACCAGGCCAGCATGGTATCCCATTGTAGCGAGAGAAAGAGCAGCGACTGCGAAGAGCCCCACCCAGATTGCAGCGGGAATGCGACTCCTTAGACCCGCTTGTATCCGCTTCGCGTGCAGGTCGATCACCTCGTTGAGCGACTGGATAAAAAGACCGACAACAATGGAATTGGGGTTTTTCTCTCCGACGGTCACCGCCTCCGCCCACATCTGTTGCTGAATGTCTTCCGAGCGGCGTATTCCTTCGGCAATGTTGTTCGACCGAACCGCTTTTAAACGAGTGTCCACGTAGTCTCGCAGGAGTGCTCGAATTTCTTCGCGCCGCTCGGGAAGCATCCCTGAACGCAGGTAGGTAGTTCCAATCGCGTTGGCCTCGTCAAGCAGTACTTGCCTCCTGGTATCAAAGCGTGCGGCTGCCAACCCAAAGGTGAACGCAAGAATGAAAGCAAGTAAACCAAGCGTGGCCCCGACCATCGTTCCGACTGGCGCCTCCTTTTCCTGCTCTGAGCGGCTGCGTCGGAATTTTCCCAGGCGGTAGCCACACTCGACGGAGAGCAGAACGACGAGCAGGATGACGGTAAAAAGGCCCCAAAGAGGGAGAGCGTCGAGGGGGGCATTACTTTGCATTACCATTTCTCCTGATATGTAGTTTCGTGGGTGCGTCGAATTTCCCCGGCATTTTTATAACGTAACTCCTAGTCTGAGGTGCGATAAAGCTTGCGTGTATTCGAGATTAACGGCCCAGAGCAAAGCAAAGAGCAAGCCAAAATAGGAAACTCACTACTCTATGCGCTCGCCCGTTGCGGAAGAGTGGTTCGAAAACATTCCTAATTTCGAGGAGTATCTGGCGAGAAATGGCATCGAAAATATAAAATCTCGCGATTAAGATCTTGGCTTTACGCGCAGGTAAAGTCTGTTTCGAATTTGACCGCGAACCTGAAGACTGACCTTCGTAGCTCACGGCTGCTCAGGTGATGTGGGCAACACCGAGACTGTTTTCCAATTGAAGGCAATGGCGAGTATGCGAAACACAAAGCAACAGCCAATCGCCAGCACTGCCGCTGTTGTTGCCGGCATCTTGAAGTACAAGATAAGCAAGGTAAACAGGCTTGCTCCAATCAAGGCGGCAAGCACGTAGAGCTGTCCCGGTTTGAACAGGAGCGGTTCGTCGCGCACCAGCACATCGCGCAGCAACCCGCCGCCGCAGGCAGTCACGATGCCGATCATAATCGCGGTCAGAATCGGGAGCTGGGCGTTGAGCGCGTGCTCAACACCAACGACCGCGTAACAACCCAATCCAAGCGCATCGGCAAACAGAAAGGCCGTTTGCAAACGATCGAGGTGGTTGCGAAACAAAGCCGCGGCAATACAGCCGATAATAACAACAGTAAGATAACGCCCATCGCTTATCGCAAGGGGCGGTCCGTGTTGAATGAAAATGCCGTCACGAATCAAACCGCCGCCCACTCCGCTGACCAGCGCCAGCACGAACAGACCGATCACGTCATAGTGCCTGCGAATCGCGAGCAAGGCGCCGGTCATGGCGTAGAGGCATGTCGCGCTTAGATCGATGTAAATCGGAAGTGTGAATTGGCTGTTCATAACGAGGCATGCTCCCCGGTCGTCGCGCGTAGCCCGGATGAAGGTGAATGTCCACCAGGTAAGACCGCGCTACGGATCTCCGAAATCGAGCTAATGAAGACTTTCAACATCTGGAGAATCGAAGAAGGGCGTATCGCGCGGGTGCCGGTGCTGTTCTGAGGAGCGATTGGATGCACAGCCAGCTAGAAGGAGCACTGAAAACACAAAGACTAGGGTCGTTGTTCTTACGGTCCGCGAAGAATTCCTTAACGCCCCCATCCCCAAGCTGGCCCCCGGCGCCATCCTACGTCATCATGGCAACCAGGACTGGTCCCCATGCTGTGAGCACGATATTGCCAATCGCGTAAGGCACGGTGTACCCGAGAGCCGGGAGGTCGCTCTGCGCCTCTTCCTGGACGGCACGAAGCGCAGCGGTGATCGTCCCTGCGCCGCAACAAGCACCCAGGACGATTACGGGGTTCATCCTCAACACATAACGACCGAACAAGATAGACACGGCGTGCGGGAGAATCGCGATCACAAGGCCAACGAAGACAAGACTGACTCCAGACTTCTGGAGCCCCGAAAAAAAACTCGGTCCTGCGGCAAGCCCTACGCAGGCCATGAAGACGGTCAAACCCACAGTGTCGAAAATCCACATGGCGGACCCTGGGATCCGACCGAATGTCGGGTGAACCGCGCGCAGCCAGCCGAATACCAAACCCATGATCAACGCGCCGCCGCTGGCGGTGAGCGTGAGTGGCAGCCCGGCAACTGTAACGGTGAGCAATCCCACAAAGCCGCCGAGGACGATTCCCAAACCGACGAAGATCATGTCTGTCATCACAGTCTGGCGATCGGCGTAGCCGAGCTCCTTGGCTGCCCGCTCGACGTCGCGCGCGGCTCCAACGAGAGTCATTACATCGCCCCGCTCCACCCGCGTCGCGGGAGAGAACGGCATCGGCTCGCCAGTCCTGGTCAGCTTTTTCAAAAACACCCCCCGGGCAAACTCCAAGGCCGCGAGATCGACAATGGTTTTGCTGACGAAAGACTTGTTGGTGACCACGACGTCGAGCACGTCGATCGGAAAACTCAGGAGCTCCTTGTCATCTACTTCGGCCCCGATCTCTCCCCCGCGGGCAGTCAGCAATTCCGAACGCGTCAGGACTGCGATGATGTCACCCTCGCGAACGATTGTGTCTGGTTCAACCTCGATGATCTTGCCCTCCCTGCGAATCCGGGAGATGAAGACGCGAGATTGTTTTGGGCGCGCCTCCAGTTCGGCCACGTTCCGATTGATCAAATCCGGGTTCGTGACCTGGTACGCGCGCACCGCCAGGGCCTGATAGGCTGACACAGTCTCCGGCTCGCCGCCGCCCGAGGCCGCGATCTTCGCACGGAGTTTTCGGGCTTCCTCCTTCAGGTTAACGCGCATCAGCTTCGGACCCACGTTCGGGAGAAACCAGACGATAAACGCCGTGCCGACAAGATAGGTGACGGCATAGGCTACCGGGATGTTATTGATTAGGCTGGTTTTGTCCGCGTTTGAGAACGTGGCCACGCGATTGATGGCATCGCTAGCGGTTCCAATGACGGTCGATTCCGTGAATGCGCCGGCAAGCATACCAGCTGCCGTGCCTACGTCGTAACCGAGGATTTTCGCAGCGGTATACGCGGCGAGCAGACATGTGACGCAGAGGACGAGCGTGATGGCAAGCTGCGGCAACGCATCCTTCTTTAGTGCGCGGAAAAACTGGGGTCCCACCTTGTAGCCGGTGGTGAAGAGAAAGAGATCAAAAAAGACATACTTTACCACGGCGGGAACCTGGATGTTCATTTGCCCGATCGCGACTCCTGCGAGCAGCGTGCCCACGGCCGTGCCCAGGCTGAACGTCCCAATCTTAAGGCGGCCGATGAAGAAACCGATCGCCAGGGTTAAGAAGACCGCGAGTTCCTGATGCTCCCTAAGAGCTTGGGTGAGATAGTTCATGGTGGGGGCTGTCTTTTCCAACGTGTGGTTGTTGATTGCTGGAGTCGTTAGGGCGATGACATTCCTTCGTGCCGGCCAACTTGTTAGAACTTGATCACGTAGTTAAAAATCGCGCGGAAATCGGTAAGGTTGTCGACGTTCTCCTCCAAACTGCTGGACGACCGCATAGCGCAGACGCAGCGACAAACCCTCGAGAACGCCTTTTTTGGGACCCCACTGGAGATTAAAATCGAATTCGTTCTGCCGATACTGGTTCGCTAGGTCCGGGTCCGTGCCAAACACCGCCAAGGCATAGGCGCTCAGTCCGTCGACCCAGGGAAAGTCATAACCAGCCCGGAGAAGAAACGCGCCCTCACCCGCTCGATTGAAGTCTTGAACCTGAACACTGGTATAGCCGGGATAGCCGCTCCACGGGTTTTGCAGGTTGGCGGTCCCCCAGGCTTGGGTGAAAGCCGCGGTAAACAGCGCCTTCTTGACGGGCAGGTCTACTTTGAGGCCGAATTGATGGCCCGAGAAACTGTGGCCCTGCAGGGCGTTATCCCCGACACTACCCTGATCCACGTACTGGCCAGCGAACTTTAGCTTCCAGTCATCGGCAAGCGGGACTTCCAGTTTCGATTCGGCATATGCGATATTGATAATGTCTTCACAAAAATACTCGATTGCACCGATGGAGAATTTTCCTTTCTCATAGAGGGCTCCGGCTGCCCACACGCCTCGCTCAACATCAGCGCCGGCGTCTTCTGACATCGAGACAAATTCGCTGTCATTTTGCGCTTTGATTTTGTAGAAATACCCGAGTCCGTACTTGATAGCCGCGACGTCCTGGGCCGGGGTTGGCGTCGGGACCGCGACCTCTTTTCCATCTTTGCTCAGGCCCATGCCGTCTGCGGTCACGGGGGCGTCGCTGCTGCTCTTGCCAAGCTCGGTGCGGCCCTGCAAAACGACCGCCTCAAACGTATTTGGCGTCATGCGGGTGTCGTTGCGGTTGATAAAAGGGGTGTCGTAGCCCTTGGCTCCGACAGTAATGCCCACGTCTTTGACGATCCGGAGTTCGCCGTAGAACTCGCCCATGACCGTATATCCATTCTGCCCGGGCGCCAGGAGGCCGGTTCCATCCCTGTCATCAGGGGCATATATCGGATTGGAAGTGTAAACCGTCGCTCCGAACGCAATATGGTCGAGAAAGTAACCGGTCTTCACTCCCAGCCATCCACCGATGGCCCACGCCTGTTTCTCTGCGCTACTGAAGTCGCTGCGATCGAAATAGAAGTTGCGCAAGTTGAATTCGAACTTTGTATCTTTCAGGGCTTGCCGGCGCTTTTCCAGCCGCCATTGACGGTAGTCAAACGAGTCAACGAGCGGCGTTTGACCTTGCTCGGTAGATGTTAGCGCACTGTCCTCGGCAGCGACCTGCGTCACCGCTAGGACGGGAGGGACTTGCTGCGTGACAGCCAGGGTGAGATCAAACGGGGTAGCCATCCAAACGTCTATCTCATTCTCCTGCTGACCGAGGGTGGTCTTCACACCGCTCAACACGGTCAGTAGCGCCACTGCCGTGCATGCGTAGTCACGAAAAGAAGTTTGGATACTCATGATGGTTTGCTGTGGCTAACCTTCGCCGGAGCCTGCTACCGTTTGTTTCCTCCCCTTAGGTATGATGTTTTTTCACCTTCTTTCCTTTCTATTTTGCGACAGCAGCATCGCGAAGTAACCGACTAGTCTTTCGCCCTCGTCGGGCCTGGCGGGGCAGTTTTGCCTGTAGCTGCCTCATAAGCCTGCCTGTATCCGCGCGCGATGGCGCGCAACGCCCGACCGATGTCGTCGTAGACGTGATTCTCCAAGTTTGCGAAGGATATGCGCACCGACCAATCGGGAGCGGCAAAGCCGCCGCCGTTGAGCAGGACGATTCCGTGGTCCTCGGCCAGCCGGAACACGATGTCGAGCGGGTGCACGTTCGCCTTCATCCACTTGACGACGTCCTCGCCCAGGTACTTGCGGGCAAAAAACTCGAAATCGATCAGGCCATAGTAGTAATCGAAGTACTCGTTAGGTCCGACTTCTATGTCCAGCCCTTCAATCGTTGCCTTAACCCGCTGCTTGCAGATGCCGAGGCAGGCTTTCTGATAGGCCTTCTTTTCGTCCATCAGCTCGCTGAGCGAGAACAGCGTCATCATGACCTGCTGCGGAAGCGACAGCCCGGCCGTGTGATTAAGGGCGATGTCGCGGCTGTCGGCAACGATGCGATCGATGAAAGCGAATTTGCGCGGCTCGAGGGTGAGCCCGCCGTAGCGCTTGTCCAGCAGTTTCTTGATCGGCTCGGGATGCGCCGCGATCATCTTGTCGAAAATGTTGTCCTCGTAGACCGCGATGGTTCCGAGCCGCCACCCGGTGCAGCCGAAGTACTTGCTGTACGAGTAGACGCCGATCGTGTTCTCCGGGAACTCTCCCATCAGCGAACGGAAACCAGGGACGAACGTGCCATAGACGTCGTCGGTGAGCAGGATGAGATCGGGCCGCTTCTTGACCACCTCCCCGATTTTCTTAATCGTGTCTGGAGAAAGCGCGACAGCGAACGGATTGCCAGGATTGACGATGAAGAACGCCTTGATCTTCGGGTCGAGGAGTTTTTTGATCTCTTCATCCGGATACTGAAACTGATCCTCCTGCTTCGCATGCATCTCGATGTAGTGGAGGTCGTAGTCCTCGAGATGCGCCATCTCAAGGTAGGGCGTGAAGATCGGCACGCCGAGCGCTATCGTGTCGCCGGGGTTGAGAATCCGGTTACTTTTTAGCGACTTGAAAATGTAACACATGGCGGCGGTGCCCGCCCTCGACCGCGTAGATCTTGAACTTGCCTTTCGGCCGCGGGTTTCCGCACATGGCCCACTCCAGGTACTCGTGAACGATCTGTTCGTTGTGCACCAACATGCGGTCTGGCACCGGGTAGTGATCGCCGATGATGGAATCCACCAACTCGTGCACGAACTTGTCGGGGTCGAAGCTGAACTTCTTGACCGCCCACGGCACCGCCGCCTGCAGGAACGGTGCGCCCGGCATGTCATCGTGTTTCTTCAACCAGGCTTCAAGTCGGCTGGCTATTCCCGATGCGCCAGGCATCCCGCCCACACCCGGCGGCAGGTCGAGCACCCGCTTGCTCTCAGTAACTGCAAACTGCCCGAGAAGAAAGAACGCTTCGCGCGGCTCAGTAGCGACCCAGTTTGGGTTGCCACGACCAGCGTTCAGGTACGACAGCGAATTTTCCAGCGCCGTTTTCGATGCCACTTTTTGGACGAAATCCTTGATCTCGAACGGACCGAGTTTGTCGAACTCTTTCAGTCTTGCAGTATCTGATAATGCGCGGCTGCCACGACGAGCCTGTTCGTTGGTTTTCGCAGCCCCAGAGGGTTCGCTTTTTGTTGTCATAGTTTTGTTTCTTGTTGAATCACGTTCGAAAAATGTGTCCTCACGAGAGTAACATAATGATAATCATGCCCCAGATGGTGAGCAGGGTGTTACCGACGGCATAGGTTACGGTGTAGCCGAGCGCCGGGATTTGACTCTTGGCTTGGTCGCAGACCAAGCCTAGTGATGCCGTCGTCGTGCGCGCCCCGGAAACGATTCCGAGGTTAAGGGCGTCGTGAAAGCGGAAAACGTACTTGGCGGTGAACATGCCGAGAATCAGGGGGACCGAAGTGGCGACCGCACCCCAAAGGAAAAGACCGACGCCCTGTGTTTTCAAACCGTTAACGAAACCCGGACCGGCAGAGATGCCGACGATGGCGATGAAGATATTGAGGCCGACCGAATTCATGAACCAGACGGTGGGCGTCGGAATGCGGCCGAACTTCGGGCGCACCGAGCGCAGCCATCCGCCGACGATTCCGGCAATAAGCGCTCCGCCGGCGGTCGACAGGGTGAGCGGCACGCCAGCCACTTTGAAGACCAGCGCGCCGATCAGCGCGCCGACCACGATTGCCGCACCGACGAACGCCATGTCGGTGACATCGGTCGGACGATCGGCGACACCCAGCATTTTGGTGGCGGCGGCAACATCTTGCGTGCGGCCAACGAGGGTGAGCAAGTCGCCGCGATTGACTTCGGTGCCCGGCAGGATGGGAATATCGGTGGCGGTAGCGCCGCGCGTGATCTTGCGCAGAAACACGCCGCGCGCCGCCGGTCGCGCCGCCAACTCGGCGAGCGTCTTGCCGTCGACGTCCTTGTTGGTTACGAGAACGTCAACGCCCTCCACCGGCACGGCGAGCAGCTCGGGGTCCTCGACCTCCTGTGTCGCCGCTCCGAGCACATTCACCAGTACGTCACGCGGGCCCACCACCGCTGCAACGTCTCCCTCTCGCAGAACCGTGTCGGAGGTGGCCTCTTCTATCGTGCCGTTTCGGCGGATGCGCAGGATGAAAATGCGAGCGTCGGGCACTAGCGCCTCAGCCTCAGCGACTCGGAGCCCAACTGCCTTGCCAGCCGGCTGCACCTTGTAGGCGCGCACCGCCCAGCGTGTCCAGCCCGTGCCCGGGCCGCCTAGCTCCTTCTTGCCGCCCCCATGCTTTTCCTCGTAGTCCTTGCAGGCGGCGACCAGATCGATGCCAAGTAGCTTCGGGCCGATGATGGCGATCACGATCGCCGAGCCCATTGTGCCGAACATGTAAGTCACGGCATAAGCGATCGGCATGTTATCGAGGTAAGCCTTGGTTTGGTCGGCGGCCAGGCCCAGCCGGTTGATTGCATCCGTCGCGAGACCCATCGAGGCAGAAATCGTCTGCGACCCCGCGTAAAGGCCGGCCGTGTAGCCGAGGTCGTAGCCGGCGAACTTTGCCACCGCCACGCAGGCGACGAGACTGAAGACGCACTGCACCAACGCGAAGATCGCCTGTGGCAGACCGCTACTGGCAATCCCGCGCACGAACTGAGGCCCCACGGCGTAGCCGACGGCGAACAGGAACATCAGGAACGAAAACGCCTTGAGCGGCTGGTTGATCGTGATCCCGATCTGCCCGATCACGACGGCGGCGATCAGAGTAGCGGTCACCGCCCCGAGGCCGATCCCCTTGTAGGTGAACTTGCCAAAGTAGTAACCGAGGGCGAGCGCGAGAAAAATCGCGATTTCCGGATAGGTTTTAAGCGTCGTGAAGAACCAGTCGATCATGTTGTGCTCCGTTTTTTAGCTGGGTTAATTGAGTTATTCAGGTGATCAAGCGGCTAGGGTTTCCGTTTTGTTTTTTTGCGCGCGACAGGACGACGGGGCTTGCTGCTTTTTCTTCCGCTCGCGCCAAGTTTTTGAGGTTTTAGAATCTTCAGGCCCGAGGCTGCGTGATAGCCGTGGATCTCCTTCACATCGAGTTTGCGCATGAACTCGATGGTCTCAGCTGTGATAACCTGGCCAGGCACCAGGATCGGAAAGCCGGGTGGGTAGGGAATCACGAAGTTGGCCGATACGGCCTGGCCGCGCTTCACCAGATCGTCGATCTCCTTGCTGTTAAGCTTGACGTGTGTGGAGTTATCCTCGTCGTAGGCGAGAAAAAAGGGCGTGCGCATGTCGCCTTCGTTCGTCTTGCTCCGCGGATTGTCGCGGAATGCGTCATGGAAGCGGCTGAAGTTTGGTAGGTCCGGCACGTCGGTGATGAGGCTCTTGACGCGAGCGTCAAACGCCGCCTTCTCTTCGGGATCCTTTGAGAGGGTGCGATCCAGTTCGCGGGAGATATCCGCCAACACCTTGATGAGGTAGGCGATGTCACTACGGGTGTTATTGATGTTAGTTTGAAGAAGGATGCTGTTGCGCGAGGTCTTGTTGAGCTGGATGTCAAACTTGCTAGCGAGCATTCCCTTGAACGATGTGCCATCAAAGCCGGCGGAACCGCACAGCAGGGTAACGCGAGTAGGATCAAGGACGAACTCGTCGGTCGCCCAGGCGTCATAGATGGTTTTCCAGCTCACGCCATCGGCATGGAAATCCTCGAATCCGCTGGCCCGGTATTCTGCCGGCACCATCTGGGCGTTCGTGGCAATGGTGAAATATTTGGAGATGAGCGGATGCTTGTTTACCTCGCGGCGCAGGATGAGGGAGAGTTCAATGGCGCGGCCGACGAGCTCATACCCTTCCAGCTCCGCCTGGCGACGGGCGACGTCGAGGGAGGCGATGAGTTGCAGATTCGGCGAGGTGCTGGTGTGCGTGAAGAATGCCTCTTTGAACGGCCCCTGTGTGCTCTCCCAGCAATCGTCGTTCACCATGATGTAGGAACCCTGGCGGAAGCAGGACAGCGACTTGTGCGTAGAGGTCGTGGCATAGACCCGCAGTTTCACTGCGTCAGGATCCGGTAGCAGGTGCGTGTCGAGGAGTTTTGCGCTTTTTGGATCGAGCTTGCCGTGTTTCTTTTTGAAGTCGGCATACTCAGCTCGATAGGCATCGCTAGCATAGCGTTCTCGCAGCGCCTCGCAGGCTCCCATCGCTGAGCGCATGCGATGGAATTGGGAGAAACGGTTGTAGGCGTACCACGCCTCATCCCACAAAAAGACGATGTCTGGCTTAATCGCCAGCGCCTCTTCCATGAAGCGCTGCACGTTGTAAATGTGGCCATCAAAGGTGCAATTAGTGAGGAGCAACATGCGAACGCGGTCGAGCTTGCCTTCCGCCTTCAGGTCCAGCAGCGCTTTCTTAATCGTGCGCAGCGGCACGGCGCCATACATCGAATATTCTGTCAGCGGATAGGCCTCGACGTACAACGGCTGGCCACCGCAGAGTACCAAACCGTAGTGGTGCGACTTATGGCAGTTTCGATCGACCAGCACGATGTCGCCCGGGCGGACAAGGGCCTGCACTGCGATCTTGTTCGAGGTTGAAGTGCCATTCGTTCCGAAAAACAGCTCCCCGCAGCCAAAGGCCCTTGCTGCCTTTTCCTGGGCAACCCTGATGTTGCCTGTCGGTTCGAGCAGCGAATCCAGACCACCGGTCGTGGCGGAAGATTCAGCCAGAAAGATGTTGGCTCCATAAAAGTGGCCGAAATCTCGAATCCAGTGGGAGTTGAAGATAGACTTGCCTCGGGCAATCGGAAGAGCGTGGAATGTGCCGATCGGACGGCGCGCGTATTTTTTGAGGTTATTGAAATACGGCGTGTCGTAACGCTGGTTCACGCCCTCCATGAGAGCGAGATGGATTTCCATCAGATCTTCGAGCCCGTAAAAAATGCGCCGGATGTTTTTGGAATCGAGATGGCTCGCCACCTTTTCCGCTGCGCCATCCACGATCAGATAGACGTCCAGTTCGGGACGGATCTTCCCGATGGCTCGGGCGAGAGCCACTCCGTAATCCTTTGGCTCAAGCGAACCGGGCTCCAGGGACAGATGTTGCTCCAGATAAGTGCGCAGCAGCGGTGCGTCGAATTGAGATTTGAAGCGGAAGTTATCCCTGATGACAACGGCCTGCACATCAGCATTCATGACAACAGCAATCACGCCCTCTTCAAAACTCGGCACCGTGACCGCCTCGTACACAAATGGATCCTCCGGCCGACGAAGCTGCCGTAGTTCAGCCCGTCCCTGGCGTACCTGTTCCGGAGTTGGGTCATCGCTGACAATCAGCA
Source organism: uncultured Verrucomicrobiae bacterium (assembly GCA_963838045.1). GTDB lineage: Bacteria > Verrucomicrobiota > Verrucomicrobiia > Chthoniobacterales > UBA10450 > Udaeobacter. Next base: position 25,651 of record CAWIPQ010000012.1, read on the forward strand.
CCTCAAAGTAGGGCTTGGTCAGGTCGCCCGTGTCGAAGTAATCTTTGAGCACACGATCGTTCAGTTCCGTCTCTCCTTCCTCGCCCAACTTCCAGGCATTCGCGGAACGGCGATAAGAACCAGTGATGATGGCCTTGGCGATGCGGCTCGTTAGTCTCGAGAAACTGGAATAATCGCTCCGGCCCAGCGCCTCTTTCAGGGCACTCATCATGGCTTCTCCCGGATAAGCGCGAAAGGTCTCCAGAACGCCGAGCGGTGCGAGCAGAGCTTCCACTTTGGCGAGGGTCTCCCTGGTGGAAGCGCCGGAGGAGGATTGGGCGACAAGGGTCTGGGCGGCATGAGCCAAATCCTGCCAGCGATCACAGCGAGCCTCGCCGGCGCTAAACATACCGACAGAATAACGGGATGGGGACTTGGATGTTTTTGACAATTGAGTGGGCATGTTTTTTCTGGATTGAAATTTAATGGTTAGTCATTTGCGAGATCCGTTTCTTGTATCGCAGAGGTCTTGATTGGAATTCTGCTCGAATAAATACCAACTTACGGCTTAGGACGTCTGTACGACTTTGGTCCAATGGGATTATCCTAGGTTTCAGTTGTCCAAATATGTCTAACTAGTTCTCTCTTGATGGTCGTGAGCCGGGACTTACGCTCGTAAAAAGCAAATTCTATGAAGCTCAAGTTTTATGGTACGCGGGGATCCATCCCCATCTGCGATGCCGGTTTTCAGCAATTCGGCGGCAACACCACCTGCCTGCAAATCACGTTCACCGATATGAACCGCATCGCCATCATTGACGCGGGCACGGGATTGCGAAATCTGGGCAGAGACCTTCGCGCCATCGGCCACAAGCAGGAACAAATCCCTATCGCGTTCACGCACTTTCACTGGGACCACATCCAGGGCTTTCCGTTCTTCGCCCCAGGCTTATGATCCCAAGCAGAAAATCACGCTTCTGACGCTCGGCCGCGACCAGACAATCACCAATTTGCGGGAGATTTTCGAAGTCCAAATGCAGGCCGAATATTTCCCGGTGCAATTGGATCACATGGGGGCCAATTTCGAGTTCCTGCAAATCGCTGCTGCCAGCGAACACTTCACCACCTTCAGCAATGTGCCAACCATTGTTACCGCGCAAAGGCACAACCATCCCGGTGGCGCGTATAGTTTCCGGATCGAGCGAAATGGGAAAGTGCTCGTCGTTTGCACGGATGTGGAGCACGGCGAGCAGATCGATCCGCGGCTGGTGGAATTGGCGCGCGGCGCGGACTTGTTAGTCCATGACGCGCAATACACGGCCGAGGAATTGCAGAAACGGCGCGGATGGGGACACAGCAGCTTCGATCAAGCCATGCAAGTTGCGGAAATGGCCGGCGTGAAGCGCCTGGCTCTCACGCATCACGACCCCGACCACGACGACGAGTTTCTTGAGCGCATCGAAAAATTGTGTCAGGAACGGTTCCCCAACGCGGTGCTTGCCCGCGAAGGAATGGAAATAGCCATCTAGGAAGTAACCTAAGGCTTCATTTCTAGGTTAACGCCCCATTCCACGCGGGCGTAGGGCGAGAGCTCGCCGCTCGAGTCGCCCCATTCCACGCGTGCGCAAGGATGACAGCACATTGGTCGACAAGATGGAACAGCAATGAAATCGGCAAATTTGTTGTGATTTTTGCTGTGACTCAGTCAATTTCCGGACAGTAATTTGTTGTAAGTTACCTGTGAATCAAAAACATGAGGCGGGGGAGGGAATCGAACCCGCGAAGGGAATCATCATGGCAGCGGCGCTGGCATGGGAAGTCCCATCCGAATGCGCTGGGAGAAATCTGGATCCTTATCTGCCGCATGTGCGCGCTCGTTTACGTGGCAGAGTCTTTCCAAATCACTAAATGGCTTTGTCGCATCGACCCGGCCGAGCTCGTAGAGATAGCGGGGAAGATAGCCGCTCAACAAAACTTTCCACGACATCGGCGGTGATTCGGGATTCATCCGGGTATGCATGAGAATGGTTGTCGTGCAGTTGGTTGTCAGTGTGTTGTAAAAGCGCGGATGCTGACGGATGTCATTAATCTTGTGAACATAGTCGAGAAAAACCCGGCGGATATTTCTCAACGGCGTGTTCGTGCGGTAAACATAGACGTCTTCCTGAGGCTCGCGATAAGTGGTGCGGACACGGATCACGTCGCGCTCGTCGGCGACGACGTAGTAGAGTTCGTATTGCCGGAAAAGTCCGGCGAGGGTTGAGTAGCGCTTGCCTTTCGCTTTGCGCATCTCGATCGACACCACCAGGTAATCTTTGCCTTGGAATCCGAAGCTCACCATCATGTGTGCGATCGCCTTGCCGGCCCAATAGACGGCGATGAAGTCGGCCGAGTCGAGCTTGCGTAAGTCGTAGGTGCGTTCCTCCCAGCGCGGAGTGAAATCCGTAGCACTGCGGTAATCGAAGTTTCTGACACCGTAAATAGTTACGAGATCGCCATTCAGCGTCGCCGACGGCGTTACTGATACTTCGGGCTGCCAGTCGCGATCGTTCGATGCGCGTGTGCGCAAAAACAAGATGAAAAGAATCGCGAAGACAGCGAGGGCGGCGATCGCTGTTCTACCCTGGTCCGGCAGGAGTGCAAAAGCCAAAACGGTTGCCGCCCCGTAACTCGCGGCGGCAACAGCACGCCATCGCGCCGCCAACAGGGGAGAGAAGTACAATGCTCCGACTCCCCACAGCGTTATCGGCGGAATGGTGATCCAAAGAAAAATGTTCAGGAGAAGTCTCACGCCCTTCGCCTAACAACCGGTATTGCTGGCATCACTGAGCGAACCGGAAGAGTTCGGGATCGAGCCGTGCCAGCAATCGTTGGATTTTCGCCACCTGACTGATTGCAGCTTGTTCGCCAACCCGTGAAAGTTCTTCTGCGCGCATGAACTCCGACAGGTCGAAATCTACGACGTCGGGCTCGATCACCACCTCCGCAGGCAGTGCGCCGACTCTGTTAAGGTTAAAATTCTGGACCTCGAGAGTACGTAAGAGCGTTTGCAGGCTTGACGGAATTCGCATCCTGAGCGTCGGCGTGTCAGGCGTATTGGCGCCAAACTCCCTCCTGATCTTGGCCGTTACACTGACCGCGATGAGAAAGTTGCAGTCCTGAGCGGTAAGCACATCCGCGGGAATATTATTGACGAAGCCGCCATCGATCAGCGCCTGTCCGTTGCGGCAAATCGGAGACCGAAAGCATAGGCAAGTTGATGCTTTCGAGAATCGCATCGACGGCGTCTCCCCGATCCCTCACGACCGCATGCCCAGTCACCAGATCAACCGTAACGGCGAGACACGGGACCGCCAATTGCTCCAGCTTCCAGTCCTGAATGTAGTCTCGGAGCATCTGTTCGAATTGGCCGCGCCGGTACTTGAACAGCAGATACCAGTAACCGCCGCTGGGAAGCTGACGAAAGATCCACGGGAGTTTGAGCGTCGCGCTGAACTTCTTGGCGAGATAATCGCAATCCAGACCCGCGGAGTAGAGGATTCCTGTCATCGCACCAACGCTCGTGCCGACAATCACATCGGGAATGATGCCGTTGTTCTCGAGGGTTTTGAGCACACCTAAATGCGCCATCCCGCGGGCGGCCCCGCCGCCCAAAGCCACGCCGATGCGGACCCCTCGCAAGTAATGGATCACGCGCTCGATACCGCCTGCATGCGCGTTACCCCAGGGATGCGAAAGCGGTGATTCGCAGATTTTGAATTCCCGTTTCGCGAACTCGTGGACCTCCGGTATTCCCGGCGCAACGCTGGTTCCCTCTTCCAGCGCCCAAACGATGGCAATCTTGTCGAGCCACCCTCGCGACGCAGGGTCCAGCGCGCGCAACCGTTCGATTGCGGCGCTGACCTCACTCGGCCGAATGAACACAAGAGCGCAATCAGCCGCTCGCAAGAGCACGGCCCAGTCGAGGTTCTGAGCAGCGGTGATATCAACTACGATTCGTTTGGCCTGGTTCCAGTCGCCAATCTGTCGGCGAATCTCCGCCACTTCCATTAGCCGATTGCCGTCCAATAGTGAACGGAACCGCACATCCGGCATTGACCGCCAGGAATCGGCATCGCTGAGAACGCAGACCGATTCTCCCACCTGTTGCAATCGCTCGATGATTTTTTGCGCGATGCTCTGCGTCCCTGGTGACTGGTGGATCATCGCGATCACCTTCGGTGACTGTCCGGCGACAGGCTCCAGGAATCGCCGCCGGAGGTTGCGGGCGTAGCTCTGTAACCACGGCCGGCGCAGCTCGGGGTACTGGAGCATCAACTCCATCGACTTCTCGTGATCCAGGCTTAAGATCGTCGAAGGTTCCACTGCGAAAATACGGAGGGGCAGTGATTCGCCAAGACCGCCGAGTATCATCCCGTATTGCTCGCCGCGCTCGAACATCTGAAAGAAGTGCTCCTCGCCACGCGAGTCCACGCGCACGGCTTTTACCCGGCCGCGGAGTATGAAGCAGATAGACGTGAGAGGATCGTCAAGCTGGTGAACGATCGCTGCAGCATCGTAGTTGGTAACGGTCGCGAGGCGGGCGATTTCACCAATTGTAGCGTCGCTGACACCATGAAAGTACTGATGTGTTTTGAGCAGATCAATAACTTCGTCGACCGAAGTGCTTTCATTGAATCTCAATGCCATGGTACGCTCCTTTCGAAGTTCGAACAGCTCCGTCAGCGTGCGCGCGCCTGTGGCGAGCGAAAAACATAAAACCTCTTTCTTTCGCGATGACAATCTCGAAGCAGCCTCTCAGCCGCCGCCCCGATCTTTTATAATCATGTAAAACCCACGCTGCTCAGCGGTCAACACTTTGCTAAGGAAGTGTGTGAACCGCCACCACTAGCACCGTCCGCGCGTTTGCGCGACTATCGGACCTTGGTCTTATCGACGCTGCTGATATTTCTTGATAGCATCCCTCCAATGACCTCGTCGCCTTCTGGCGTTGCACCCAACAACAAACATTCGTAATTGCCTCACCAAGCTGGAAACGAATTATGCGCCTTGTAACTGCCACCGTAGGCACGTTCATCGGCGTGCTGGGCACGACGCTTCATGCGCAGGATCTCGAGCCGCGCGCTTATAGCAACTCGCCAGTCGGTCTCAATTTCGTGATCGCCGGATATGGCTACGCATCGGGCACTGTGCTCACCGATCCGTCGCTGCCGCTGGAAAACGTGAGCAACCAAACGCACGTCGGCGTCCTCGGTTTCGCCACGACCTTCGGCGCGTTTGGCCAGACCGGGCAGTTTGGCTTGATCGTGCCCTACGCATCAATCGCTGCGAAAGGTCTCGTCTTCGGTTCGCCACATGCACGTTACATCGACGGCTTTGCGGATACGGCATTGCGCGTTTCGATGAATTTCGTCGGCGCACCCGCGCTGACAGCGGCGGAGTTCAAGAACTACCACCAGAATTTCATCGTCGGCATGAGTCTGCGCGTCACCGCGCCGCTGAGTCAATACGACGGGGATAAGCTCGTGAACATCGGCACCAACCGCTGGTCGTTCAAACCCGAGATCGGATTCTCGAAAGCATTCGGGCCATGGACGGTTGATCTCGCTCCTGGCGTCACTTTTTACACGGACAATCGCGATTTTTTTGGCGGCAAGACACGCGAGCTGGCGCCCCTTTACGCTGTGCAATCAGGCCTCAGCTACACCTTCGCGCCCGGCGGCTGGTGTGCACTCAACGCTGGTTATTTCAAAGGCGCGCGCACGACCGTCGATGAGGTCGAAAGCGACGTTGAACAGCAAGGCATTCGCTTCGGCGGGACACTCGTGCTGCCGGTGAACCGTTATCAATCCGTGAAACTCTACAGCATCAGCGGCTACAACACGCGTGGCGAGCATGACTTCCAAGCCTTCGGCATCGCGTGGCAATACCGCTGGGGCGGCGGGTACTAAGCCGCTCCAGCGAATCGGTTGCCGGCGACGCTTGACAACGCGAGCGACGGCATCGCTCGCCGCTCATTCGAGAAACCGCACAAGGCCCGTTTCGATTTCGTAGATCGCGCCAAGCAGCTTGACGCTCCCTTCCGCCTGGCGTTTTCGGCCTTCCGGCGTTTCGAGAATCTGCCGCATGGTCCAGCGCACGTTGGCCTCGACGGCTTGCGCGAGCATTGCCTCCGGAACGAGTTGCGGATCGAGATCCTCCAGTCCGGGCAGTATGCTTTCGACGAGAAGCTGAATCCGCGAATGCTGCCGTTTGCCGCGCAGCCATGTATCGATCGCTGCCGCTACAGCGCCACAATTCGTGTGGCCAAGCACGACGAAAAGCGGCGTGCGCAGATGCCGCCACGCATATTGCAGACTTCCTGCGATCTCCGGCGACAGGACATTTCCCGCGACGCGGATGATGAACAACTCGCCGAGCCCCGCGTCGAAAATTAGCTCCGGCGGTACCCGGGAATCGCTGCAACTCAGGATTGTGGCATAGGGATGCTGACCCTTCGCGAGCTCAGCGAGAATTTCCTTTTGGACCGTGGGAAATCTCGCCGTACCGGCGACAAACCGTGCGTTCCCCGCTTTCAAGCGTTGCAGGGCGTCAGCGGCATTCCATCCGGAATCAGGAATCTTGCTCACGCCGGTGGTGTCGTTGCCGCGCTCACCGTCGCTCCGCTCTACCACGCGGGCGCAGGCCATTAGCCCTCGAGAATCGCAGCATTGGCCCGCTTTCGCACGACTGGTTGATCGGTAATGATGACAGTCGTGCCCGGTTCAATGGTGTCGTAGACCTTGTGCGCAAACTCCGGGTTGACGCGGAGGCGCGCTGCGATCTTTTCGGCGGGAACGCTGCGGCCCCTGCTCGTCACGGTCATCCACCTGCGCGCGGCGCGGCCCGGAGCCAGCGAGCTTTGCCGGTCGGTCGTGCCTTCCAGCAGCGAGTAGACATGGTCTCCGAGCGATCCGCGTCCGTCAATCTCGACTGCGGCGCGCCCGATGGGATTGCCATTGCGATAGACGTAAAGCGCGCGGTCGGCGGCACTGACGACGATCGTGATCGGTCCGCTCGGGCTGCGCTCCGGGTTCCAGTCATAGCTATTACTCGCGAGCGGGCGCACCATATCAGATGTGAAATCCTTCGGCGCCAGCATCACTCCCGGATTCGACGCAAAATGTGGCACGGGCGTTTTGCCGTCACCCACGACAACGGTGCCTCCCTTAGACGTCTGACTGAAAAGTAACTGCGAGAAATCGAAGGGCATTCGAATGCAACCATGGCTGGCCGGGTAGCCGGGCAAATTGCCAGAGTGCATGGCAATGCCGGTCCAGGTGAGCCGCTGCATGTTTGGCATCGGCGCGTTGTTGTATTTCTTCGAGTAATGCTCCTGCTTTTTCTCGAGGATGCTGAAGACGCCGCCCGGCGTGGCGTTGCCTTTCGAGCCCGTGCTTACGGTGGAGCGACCGATCAGGATGCCGTTGCGATAAACGTGCATGGTCTGCTCTGGGACGCTCACAAGCACCATGAGCGGACCGTTTGGCGAGAGCTGCGGTTTCCACCAATACTCGCCTGGTTTTAGTTGGCCGGTCGGTTTTCCGGTGGGCGTGCCTTTGGTGTGAGACGACGGTTGTTGCACCGCCTGCACGCTGCTGAGCAGGGCGACGGAGACAGCGAAGATTTTCAGTAATTTCATGAGATGATCAGAGATGTGAACCGTGATGAAAGCAGAAAGCTTTCGCATCCTCTATAAGACTTTCGTCCCATGCCCGCGGTATAAGCCGATGATCAGCAGAAAGTATTGGAAAATCATCGCCGGCAACCTGAGCGCAGCCGGTTGAACCGTTTACTGGATCAGCGCCAGTGTCATTTAGAACGAATGGTCGGCGTCATTTCGAAGAGAGGTGAACATTCCACTACAATTATCGGAATCGCGCTGCTTGCTTCGTTCAGAAATCAGAAAGCAAGTTTAGGCAGAAGCACGCCAGGGCTAATCGACTCCCCGTTTGCGAGAACGTAAGACTAAAGTCCTATTTCCCCCGACAACAAAGGCATGCGACAAACCCAGTTGATGTTGGACGGAATAGCGCGACTCGCAAAGAAAGGCGGAAATTTATGAACTTACCATTGTCTCAATCCAGATTTCCCAGACGAGCACTTCACGGCGTGATCGTCATCCTGTGCGTGGCGTCACTTCCATGTAGCTCTTTTCTGGTCCGGGCGCAGGAGGCGCCCCAGACCGATTCGCAGGAAACGACCACTACCGAGGAAGCTCCCAAAATACCTAACGACCAATTGGATTCTTTGGTGGCGCCGATCGCTCTTTATCCCGACGACTTGTTGGCTCAAACGCTGGCCGCTTCCACTTACCCGTTGGAAGTCATGCAGCTAGATCAGTGGATGGATAAGAACAAAAATCTGAAGGACCAGGCCCTGGCAGATGCCGTGGCCAAGCAGCCGTGGGACCCGAGCGTGCAGTCAATGGCCGCATTTCCAGAGGTGGTACAGCGGATGGCGGAGAATATTCAGTGGATGACAGACGTGGGAAATGCGTTTTTGGCGCAGCAAAAAGATGTTATGGACGCTGTGCAACGTATGCGCGCAAAGGCGCAGGGCACCGGGAATCTCAAGACCGGTTCGGAACAGAAAGTGGAGACCAAGACAACGCAAAGCGGTCAGCAGGTGATTGTAGTTGAAGAAGCTAACCCTGAGGCAGTTTACGTCCCGTCATATGACCCCGAGGTAGTTTATGGGGCTGCCCCTGCCGAATCTCCCTACTATCCTTACTCCTATCCCGGATACCAGCCAGGAACAGCACTGGCTTGGGGAACGGCCATCGCCGTGGGTGGAGCATGGGCCAACAACAACTGGGGCAATTGCGATTGGGATAACGGCGATGTGAACATCAACAACAACAACAATTTCAATAAGAACTACAACAAGAACGTCAACAAAGGAACTGGTGCTGGCCAGGCCAACAGCTGGCAGCACAACCCGCAACACCGGGGAAACGCGCCTTACGCTAACAAACAAACAGCGAATAAGTACGGCGGCAAGACAGCTGGCGGTGCTGGAAAAGCCGGTGGCCCCGGCGGTGCGGGTGGCGTTGGCGGTGCCGGAAAACCCGGTGGTCCCGGCGGCGCAGGTGGCGTTGGCGGTGCTGGAAAAGCTGGCGGTCCCGGCGGTGCGGGTGGCGTTGGCGGTGCTGGAAAAACTGGCGGTCCCGGCGGTGCGGGTGGGGCTGGCGGTGCTGGTAAGGCAAAGGGCGGCACTGGCAAAGCAAGTACTGGCGGCGCCGGTAAAACGGGTGGCGGAGCTGGCAAGGCAACGGGCGGCAGCGCTGGCAAGGCAACTGGAGGTGGCGGAAAAGGAGGCGCAGACAAGGTCGGTGGCCATAAGCCGTCGGCAGGCGGCGGTGGCGGTGGCGCCTTTGCGGGCGGGAGTGGAGGCTCTGCTAAAGCCGCGAGCAGCCGAGGTGGCAGCAGTATGAAAGGTGGCGGTGGCGGAAAAGGCGGCGGTGGCGGAGCCAAAAAAGGAGGCGGCGGTGGTGGCAAAAAAGGCGGCGGCGGTGGAGGACGCAAGAGATAAGCAAACGGCTGATAGAGGAAGATCCTATGAAAAGAAAATCAAACATCACTAGTTCGTCGAAAATTCTCGGTTCTGCGATCCTTATCTCGGGCTTGGTAGCTCTGGCTTTGCATTCAGCGCTGGCGGCCAAAACAGATGCGGGCGCGGCACTGCAGGTAAAACAAAAAGAATTCGATACACCGCAACAGGCGACCGACAGCCTTGTTCAGGCGGCAGAATCCTTCGATGTGCCTGTCCTGAAAGAGATCCTCGGACCAGACAGCATAGACCTTGTCAGCTCCGAAGATCCGGTTGAAGACAAAAATCGGGCGGCTGCTTTTGCTGCGAAGGCAAAAGAGAAAAATTCAGTTGCCCCGGATGCGAAGAATCCGAACCGCGCTGTTCTCACGATTGGAAACGACGATTTTCCTTTCCCGATTCCAATCGTGAAGCAAAAGGGCAAGTGGTACTTCGATACCAAGGCGGGCCGTCAAGAAATTCTGAATCGGCGTGTCGGCGCCAACGAACTGGACGCGATTGCCATTTGCCGTGGTTTCGTCGAAGCGCAGCAGGAATACGCCGAGCAAAAGCACGACGATTCCAAGGTGAACCAGTACGCCCAGCGAATCATCAGCACGCCTGGGAAACATGATGGTTTAGCGTGGCAGAACGCGGACGGGACCTGGGGAGGTCCAGTGGGAGAAGAAGTCGCCAAAGCACTGGAGCAAGGCTACACAGAGCGGAGTAAGCCCTTTCACGGCTATTATTTCAAAGTTTTGAAAGGACAAGGTCCCGCTGCGCCTTTAGGCCAAATGGACTTTGTTGTGAAAGGAGCAATGATCGGCGGATTCGCCCTTGCAGCGGCACCGGCCCAGTATCGGGTCACCGGAGTGCAGACTTTCGTCGTTGGCCCTAACGGAGTCGTGTATCAAAAAGATCTTGGGGCGGATACGCTCAAGGCGTTTCAAAGCATGGACCGGTATAATCCCGATAAAACTTGGACAGTAACTGAGGATGATGTGGAGGAGGACTCACAAGATTAAGGTTCTTCAAATCGGAAGAACAAGACTAGAGCGGATCAAGCAAAACTGTAGCCTCGCTGTAGCCGAGAAATCAGAGGCGCCGATTCATCTCTCCCTTCCCAAGAGAGAGGAAAGGGTGAGGGTTGGTAGCTTGGTTGGTGGCGCTCGAAAACCCCTCACCTCAATCCTCTCTCCTTTAGAATGGGGGAGGCGGAGCAGCCGCCCGCGCGCAGCTACAGCATTACTTAAAGCGCGCTAGCCTAACGATTTCAGCACTGCACTTAGATGGCGGCATTGATTCCTCTCGATGTCACTGTGCTCAATCGACGGTAGGCGCTAACTCGTCGCGGTCGGGAGGCCGATTTGGCCGCGACGGCCGCACACGGGCCCAGTGATGTTGGATGACAACGACCTGGGTGTAGACGATCCAGGCCAGCATGAGCGTTGATAGCAGCGCGAGCAGATTGAATACGAACAGTAGCCGCGACTTTCGCTTGTCCATCCGGACCTGCAACGCCGCCACGTCCGCACGCACCGCTTGAACATTTGCCTGCACATCACCCAGCCGGGTGTCGATGCGCTGCGTGAGTCGGTTGAGCGTGGCGACGGTCTCAGCGGTGACGTCGTTGTTTTGCGCCACCACCAGTGCTCGCAGTGTCCCGCGCAGTTGCGTCGCATCCGCGGAGAGATCTTGGAGCCGGTTAAAGGCGTCATCCAATGCCGCGAGCCGCGGAGCGCGGTCAGCCATCATCGGTAACGAGTTCACTAAGCTTACCGCGTTGGCGACGGTCCCCACCGCATCCCGCACAGGAGCCAGCACCTGCTGCATCTGCGCGATGCGTGGCGCCAGACTCGTCTCCAGGCGCTCGTTCAGTGCATTGAGCACGGGGCTGTTCGCCTGCGCCTGTGCGCCCGCGGCGGTGATGGTCTCGGAGGCCTGCCGCACTTCCGTCCGACTCGTCGCGATGAGGTCGTCCACCCGCCCCACTCCGGCATCGACCACTCCGACTGCCGGTCTCGATGAGACCAAATACCTTCAGCGCGACGTCGGTGACCTTGCGATCAAGCAACCACGAGCCGAAGATGCCGAAGAGGCTCAGGGCGATGAAAATCACGGCAAGCGCAATGGCGGCAACGCGAATTGTCTTCTCGAGGATTGGCATGCTGGATTTAGCGGAACCGGAATCGCATATGGGACGCAATATTTTGCGCCACTAGTTAAGTTAGACTTCTTAGGTCTTGCACAGTTTCGGCAGGCACGCGAGGCGCACTCTTCCACCTAATCTCTACGGTTGCTTAAGTGCGTCGCGAACGGCAGCGATGAATTTTTCGTTGTCTAAAGGCTTGATGAAAAAAGCAGAGGCACCAGCCCGCATCACGGTGGCCTCGGCAGCGCGATCCTCATGGCCCGTCATGAAAATCACGCGAGTCTCGGGTGATCTCGCACACAGGTGCGCTAGTAATTCCATTCCCGTCATTCGTTCCATCCAGATATCCAGGACAACAAGTCGCATGTGATTTGTCGCCATTTCATTAAGAAAATCCTCTGGATCGCCAAAGGCACGTACCTTGAATCCCTCCAATTCGAGCAGGCGACTGATGGCTTTGCGCATTGATGGATCGTCGTCAACGATATAACATATCTCCGCGGACGTAATGGGAGAAGAGTCGGGCGCCAGGTTTGTTCCAGTTGTCTTGTTCATATATTTGAGGAACGCTGCCGAATTAGACAGCGTCAGTCAGGCAAATGGAAATGAGACCTTGGTCTTATGCTCTGGGTCGACGGCAGGCCAGATCTTTGCACCAACTTCACGAGACTGCGGGCAACGAAGTAACATGACCATGAGACCGTTTTACGAACGTGACCTACCAGCGCGCAGAGAGGCCATGAGGTCAGATGATCCGGGTGGCCGAAATGACGCCTAATGGGAAGGCTCCGGTCTTATTCTTCGAGTTTCAAAATCTCCGCTGGCACATCGAGCCAGACGGCTGCCGTCGCGCGGTCGCGAAATGCGCGCGCATCGATCGGCGTTTCCTTCATCAGACTTTCGTAGAGGAGGGCGATGCCAAAACCGACCCAATCTTCGCTGAACAAGGCCGACTTCACCGGCGTTCCGCCGGCGACTTGCTCCGCCCGCTTTCCGCGCAAAATGAAAAACATGCTTCGTGCGAATTGCCACGCTCGTTAATCGACTGAAATCAACGAATCTCTTTGACGGCGCATGAGGCTTGTTCGATATCACAGAGCCATACACCAATCTCGTCCAGCAGCTGATCATCCAATACACCTTGTGGTTGCCAGGCAACCAGATTATGAGCGGAATAGTGCCGCAGGTGACGCCGGCCCGGGAATAATCCTGGAAGCCGGCAAAGGTTTTGAATTGTCAGACATAACAGTTTTCTATTGCCGGAATAAGTAATGCGCCAAGGGCTAACCCGATGGCTTCGTCACCGGCAAGGTAAAATGAAAGCGGGCTCCGCCATCGGCAACGTTTTCGGCGACGATTCTACCGCCATGAGATTCTACGATGGAGCGCACAATGGCCAATCCCATTCCCAGCCCCTGCTCCTTGGTGGTAAAAAATTGGTCGAACAAGCGTTCGTGTACTTCGGCGCGAATGCCTGTGCCATGATCGCGAACGCTCAAGCGCACTTCGTTGTCGCCATTGCCAGCCGTGCTAATCTCTACCTTTCGTCGGTCTGGTGGTGTCTGCCCCATGGCATCAAGGGCATTACTGATCAGGTTCACCAGGACCTGCTGAATCTGAAACGGATCTGCCTCGATCAGTGGCAAGTCCTTGTCCAGCGATGGTTCTATCTCGCAGGAATAGGCCACTGCATCAGGCTTGACGAGATGCGCCACATTAGTGACCAGCTCATTCAGATTTACCTGGCGCCACACAGGATCGCCTTTCTTAATTGTGTTACGCACGTTGCGGATGATATCGTGGGCGCGGTGCGCGTCTGCCTCCACATCGACCAGGATCTCGCGCAACGTTGCAGGGTCTTCCTTACCCCTGTCGATAAACCGCATTCCAGCAGTCGCATTGCTGACGATGCCCGAGAGCGGCTGGGTCAGTTCATGTGCGAGAGAGGCAGTCATCTCACCGACTAAGCTGACGCGACTAATCAAATTAATCTGTTCGCGATGACGGCGTGCCTCCTCTTCCGCCTCCTTGCGCTCGGTCACATCGATAGCTACGCTGAGCAGTCGAGCTGACTGCCCATGACCATAATCGACGTAACGCGCGCGGCCACTAATCCAACGCACTTCGCCGTCAGGTAGGAGAAGGCGAAAGTGAATATCGTAGCCGCCTTTGCTTTGAATGGCTTGTTTAATGGTTGCGTCACGCATGGAACGATCGTCCGGATGCAAGCGCGCTTGAAACATTGGATAAGTGATCTCCTCGTCGTGATCAAAACGAAATAGCTCACGCACCTTATCCGAAACCCACAACTCGTTAGTTACCGTATCCAGTTCCCAGACTCCTACGTGCGCTGCCTCAGTTGCCAGCGCGATGCGCTCTTCGCTCTCAAGGAGCGCCGATTCCTTCTTCAGTAAATCAGTGATGTCCACGCAGGCACCGACGTAGCCGCGGAAATTGGCGCGCGGTCCATAACGCGGTACTCCTTGGTCAGTTACCCAACCATATTCTCCGTCGTGTCGCTTCAGGCGATATTGCATTACGAAAGGCTTTCGCGAATCGAATGCGCTGTTATAGGTATGCAAACATTCCTCAAGGTCATCTGGATGGACACCTGCACTCCAGCCGTTACCAAGTTCCTGCTCCATGCTTCGTCCAGTAAACTCAAGCCATGCTTTGTTGAAGAAGGTGCATAGCTTGTCTTCGCCCGACATCCAGATCAGGACTGGCGCGGCGTCAGCCATGGTCTGAAAACGCTTCTCGCTCTCACTTAAGGAACGCTCCGCCCGGCGGCGTTTCACGAGATTGGCCAGCAAACCGACGAGAAGCAGCCCTTCCAGAATAAAAATCGAAACACCGGCTATGATCCACGTCCGATAGCGTTCCCAAACTGTCGGCTCGCGGAACAAGACCGTGCTTCCAGGCGGCAAGAGCTTTTCATCGATCTTCCATCGCTGAAGCTCGCGCCAGTCGTAACGCGGAGGCAGACGGTTGATCAGCGTTGGGGGAAAACTCGAAGCTGGTTCACCGCGCAAGATGCGAATGGCGACGTCCGCCGCCACCTTTCCGACACGATCGCCCTGATAAAGACGTCCGCCTACAATCCCCATGCCCAGTTGATGATTAAAGATGGAGTTGATGGGCGCATTTGCGACCTGATGGAGACGTTGCAGTGCCTCGTCGGCATTGTGTGTGACACCAGAGGCATCACGCAATAGGAGGAGCACGAAAATATAGGAGTCTGGTGGCAGTTTGGCAGACCGCTGCAGCATTTGATCAAAGGAAAGGTCGCTGTAATAGGTGAAGTTAATTCGATTTGCGAGTGGCTCGGCTGCCTTTTGGAAGACCTCCTGCCAAAGATGCTCGAGCGGCGTCGCACCGATTACGACCGCGATGTTTTTTGTTGCAGGCGCAATTTGCAGCATGTCTTCAAGCATCCCGGGAATGTCATATACCTGCCCGATGTAGGCCGCGTTCTTCTCCAACGCACTCGGCGGCAGTAACCTCCGATCGGCTGAGGCGTACACGATGGGCGTTTCCGGAAAAAGCCGGTTGCGATAGTTTGCAACAAAGAGGGATGCGGGTGCTCCGATCGGCACGACGAGGTCGGGCTGCCATTTGGCCTGTCGCTTTTGCAAATAATCAACTATCGCCTCCTGCATATCGCGGTCGGCATACCGCGCCATGTCGAGCGAGACTTCGTCGAGATCGACGCGATCACCCATCTTCGCGACCAACTCAGTCTCGAATGCCATGGACTCGACCGTGAATGGCGGCGCGGCACTGCTAAAGGAATGAACAAGGAGAACACGCTTCGGTTCCGCCGCCGCCGAGTTGCTCGTGTCGAGGAACGCGACTGCGGCAGCTGTCGCGGCGGCCAGAAAGAACGGCGCGAGCCGCACTTTCCCGATGTGACGCAACCGTAACACACTGTCGGGCGGCCGCGTTGCCGCTACCCCCGTCGCAGCATTCGCCCGCGGCGCCCCCCATACAAAGAGACCGGCCGCCCAAGCGTGATCGTTCTGGTGCACAAGAAAACTGTGATGGGCTGATCTTAACACGCCGGGACGGGCGTGAGAAGCAGGTTTTGCCGGGGTAGTGACTTTCATCCTCCGAAAACTCGCCAGGCGTGACTCGGCCAGTCAGTCCCGAAATGAAGCCCAATGGGGAGTGGCACTCAGCCAGACGACTCGTTCGCGCGGTCGCGAAATGCCTGCGCCTCGATTGGTCCGCAATCGCAGAATCGAAAGAGGCGCCGTTGCTACAGATCGTTCCAAGTTTAAGGAAAAATCTTGTCTAATTCTTTTACCAACCTGTGGCTGCCTTGAATCTTTAAGCGGCCAGTCAGGTAGGCTAACGAGACGTTGAGGGTTTTATTTGACATGGCAACCCAATCTTCATCGTTTGCTACGAACGTGACATTAGGACTGTGAATTTTTCCCCTGCCCGTTTTGTACGTTCCATCATTTACGATCAACCACCATTCGCCTCCATTGGGACCACTGAGCTCCCACTGGTAGCTAGCATGCACTCCTTTTGCCTTCTCTGCTTGAAAAGCGTCCTGCCTCTTATCCAACGCCTCTTGCGGTGTAGAACTGTGCTGCCCATTAGTGCGCCGGTGCTGCGCCTGGCATGGTGACGCGAGCGCGAGCGCTGCGAATACCAACAACGCGTAAGGCAGGACTTGCGCCGGAAGTTTCAATTTACCGCCGGACGTAATACACCGCCACGGTGTCGATTGAGTTTAGTTCCTGTTCGAAGGCGCGATGAGGAGTAGCGATAGACTCGTTGGATCCCCATTTGCGTTAAACTATCGAGGAGTTCCATGAGGCACATCAAGGATTCGCCATTCGGCTCGACCCATTCGGGGTGTTGGATTGGGAGGTCGTTGTGAATCTGTTGCCGGAGTTCGGTGTGGTGCGTGTGGTGAGACATGGGAATTGGCCTGGTGAAGATTCAAGTGTGGGGTGGGTCCGTCGACCAGCTTTGGCCGCCGTGACCAAGTGAGGGTATTCCAAAGAGCGGCACGCACACGCTTGCGGTGCGCACTACGTCGGGCCAACTGGAATACTTTGTAGCGCTGGCGTTGGAGCAACACAGCCAGCAGTCCGCTTTGCGTAAGGGTCAGGGTTGATTTTGTCATGACGTATCTCCGTTTCTAATGGCTTATGTAATGGCCCGGTGGGTGAGTACGCTCTGTTCTGAGCGCTACGAATTTCATAAGCCGATCTGTTTTATTTGGGTTGACTGCTCCAAATCCGCGCGGAACGAGGAACCATCTTCACGGGGCGCTTTCAACAACGGCCTCGCTTCAGGTGACTCGGGGCTCCAGTTGAATCTGGAGATCGCGCAAGCGATGTCTCAGCGAAGGTTAAGCCTTTCAGCCGGCGTTTCGCGCCGGCCGAAAGTGCGTCGAGGCATCGGATAACGTAATCAACGATGATTTTGCCAGCAGTGCCGACAGCCGGAAGTAGGACTAAGGTCCCATATACGGTTCTCAGCCGTGCTGGTAAAAATGTCTTCGATTAAGTTAACTTTTATCAGGAGGTTCAAATATGCGCTTGAGAATACGAACTTTACTTTGTTGCACAGCGATCTTTTCCGCTGTCAGCTTTTTCACAATCACGTTTGCCGAGACAACTCCATTTAACAAGGCTCAGGTGGGCGACCGCATCCGCAAAGTGGAAAACGGCGTGGATGATTTCGAGAAGTATCTCACCAGCCGCGGGGAAAACGCCAAGGATCAGGCCGGATCGGCGAAGAGCGGCGCGAAGAGCAGCGGAGCAGCAAAGCGCGGCCAGGGTGCAAATTCCGCGAACAAAGATGCCCGGAAGGATCAAGCCAAGGATCAAGGCAAGCAATCAAAAGACGACCTTCAGAATGCCATGGACGATCTGAATCGCACGACAAACCGTCTGCGGCGCAAGTTCGATGCAACGGCGAATTATCTGGAGACCAAAGTGCAAATGGAGCAGGTCATGGACAGCGCGCGCCGCGTTAATCAGGTGGTGGGGAAGGGGAGTAATGACGGCCAGGCACAACGCCTCTGGACTGCTTTGCGCGCAAGTATCAACGACCTGGCGCGCTGCTACAACCTGACCCCCATGGGCGCATAGGGAACGGCACACGGTGCCGGGTTACGGTCCATTTGGGCATTGTGAGCCATAGTGCATTTGTTGAAGGGTGGGCATTCGATCCACAATGCCGCGAAGATCGCCGGTAAAGGTGTGTCGACGGTTTGGCGTGTGAAGCTGGCGTTGAAAGCGTAGCGGCACGGCCCTTTTACAGACGGCAAGGGGATCGGCGAAATCGCCAGATGTTTTTTGAAGCGCCCGGTGATCGAGCCTGTCTTTTTGGAGAAGGCAGCTTGATGTGAACGGCTGAGAAACTTTGCGTAGTCGATTCGTTAGGATAAGACCAAGGTCCTATATCTTCACGACTGGTAGGCCTTAGAATGATCGAGAAAAGGAGTAAAGTAATATGAAAATAAAGATCCATAATCTGGCAGCGTTCTGCGTTGCCGCAACGTCCGTCATCCTACTGGGGGGCAGCGCCATAGCTGCTGATCAGTGGTTTGTGATGGGCGAACAGACGCTCAAGTCCGCCGATTCCAGCGCGGAGATTAAGTCCCAAGGGGGTCGATGGAAGAAAGACGTCAAACAGGTAAGGCTCGCTGTCGAGGGTGCTGACGTTCAGATCCTAAAGGTCGTCCTTGGCTGGGACAATCGCCCCGACACGACGCTCAACGCGGTCGGAACCGTAAAGGCAGGAGGACAGACAGCTCCGACGGATGCTCCGGGACGCAAAGGGCGCCTCACATGGACGAAGATCCAGTATAAGATCCTCGGTAAGGCACCGACGGCCACAGTCAAGGTCCTGGGATTGGATTGATCGGGGCGTAACCGCCGACCAGAACACCAGCGCGATCTTCTAGTGGCGCGAAAGACGACGACGCAGATGGAACGAGTGTCTTTAACGTTAGACACGGGGTTGTCCCGGCGAAATTCACTTTGACCCAGAACGGTGTCGCGACTTGCGCGTTGCTCCGTCCTGGAGAAAAGCGATTGAAAAGGTTGCACGATGCGCTTTATGCCGAATCATTCGGCATTCGCCATCGTGCGCCTCGTCGTCTACTTCGTCGCGGTAGGATAGTTGCGGCTAAAAAACTCTCGTGCCTGGCTGTCGCGCTTTCACTCGGTGCATGCGGCGGTCTCCCGAAGGATGGCGAGCGCACGGCTTCCACCGCCATGACAGACAACGGGCGCACTGCCCTGGCGAGGGCGGTGCGGCCTCGGCTCGTGGCGCATTCGGGCCAGTCAGGTCTCCACCCACTTGCGGACGGACGTGACGCACTGGCGGCGCGGCTAGCCCTGGCGGATGCGGCTCAACGCAGCCTCGATGTGCAGTATTTCATCTGGAATAGGGACATGACAGGCAAGGTCCTTCTCCGGCATCTATTGCGCGCGGCCGACCGCGGCGTGCGTGTGCGCCTCTTGCTCGACGATCTCGGCACGGCGCCATCCGACGCAGTCCTACTGGCCATTGATAGTCATCCAAACATCGAGGTGCGGATGTTCAACCCCGTGGTCCTGCGCTCGCCCCGGTTGCTCGGTATGATTGCCGACTTAGGACGCATAAACCGGCGAATGCACAACAAGTCCCTCACTGCCGACGGGCAGGTCGCCATCGTAGGCGGCCGCAATATCGGCGATGAATATTTCGGAGCTAACGAGGCGATAAACTATGCCGATCTCGATGTGGTGGTCATCGGGCCGGTGGTCAAGCAGGTGTCCAACGAATTCGACCTTTATTGGAATAACCAGTCTTCGATTCCGATGGCCGCTCTTGCGCGACAGAACACGACGCCCGAGCAATTCGCTGCGAAGCGGGCGGCACTCACTGAATATCGCACGACCGCGGAGCGTTCTGCCTACGCAGAGACCGTGCGCGACAGTGAATTTGCCCGGCATCTCCGGAGCCGAAATGTTTCCTATTTCTGGGGGCGGGCCGTGATCGTGAGCGACCATCCGGACAAGGTGGCCACCTCCGCTGCCAGGATTGAGACGCATCTCGCGCCGCAGCTACGCGACGTCGTCGGCAAAACAAAACGGGAGCTATTCCTGGTCTCGCCTTACTTCGTGCCCGGCAAGCAGGGCGTCGAGCTCCTGGCGGGCGTGCACCAGCGCGGCGTGCGCGTGGTTGTAATCACCAATTCGCTGGCATCAACGGACGGGGTGATGGTTCACTCCAAATACCAGCTCTACCGCAAGCCGCTCCTCGAAGCCGGCGTAGAACTGTATGAGATTAAGCCGACCGCAGGCGCCCTACACGAGCGGCGAGCAGGCAGCTTCCACGGACCAGGCGGATCGGGCAGTGCGGGCTTGCATGCGAAGACATTCGCCTTCGACCGCCGGATCGGCTTTATCGGCTCCTACAATCTCGATCCGCGCTCGAGCAAACTGAACACGGAGATGGGTGTTCTCTTCAACTGTTTGGCGCTGGCGAAGCGTCTGCCAGAAACGACCGAACGCGATCTGGACCGTAACGCGTATCACGTGAAACTTGACCGCAATCGCCTCACATGGGTAACGCGGGAGGGTGACAAGCAGGTGCGCTACAACTCCGAGCCCGACGCCAGTCTTTGCAACCGCATCATGGCTCAGGTGCTGAGTTGGCTGCCCATCGAAGGTCTGCTCTGAGTCGATGGCGCTGATCTTATATTTGTTAGTCACTCTCCATCTTGATAAAGTGCCACTGGGTCGCCGGGCTTCGAGAAAATTTTCGCCTCGCTCACGCGGACGGTAAAGCTCATCCATGCTCTTCTACTGAGAGGAGCGACGCGCAGCGCAAGATGAAGTCCAGCGCAATGATTGCCAACAATCTCAGCAAAGCTGGTTTCAGTTTGGGGCGGTATCTCAGCGAACGATTCCAACCGGTGAACGATCTGAATTGCAGACGCACATCGCGGCGACGGAAAGCGTTTTGTTGCGCATGTGGATGAAAGCTAACTGCGTTTGTGTAACTTGAATCAATTTGTGGGTTCTATCGCGGGTTTAGGCGAGGGCGCTGGTCTGAATTCCCCGATTTGCTCACGGCAATTTCCCCTTTGTAACGGCCCAGCTGCTTTAGACCTGGTGGTGTAGCCAGAACTCTGTTCAAAAATCTGCAAGACGAGAGATCAACAATGAAAAGATCCCAACTAGCAACAACAGATCGGTTGCCAGCTCCCAGATCACCAGCTTTCGTGCCTGTTCGGTTGCCGGCACGAAATCGCCGTATCCCAAAGTGGCGGTCGTTACCATACTGAAGTATACGGCATCGAGCCGACCGACCAATGGCGGATTAGGCTTCGCTGGCTGATCGGAAGTTGCATGTTGAACAGCCAAAGTTGGACCTTGATAAACAACCCCGCCCTGCTTGATGTACATGTTTGCGAACCCGCACACTACGATAAATAGAAGAAAGAAGACCTGAAAGAGGTTCCACACGCGGTGTGGCAACTCGAACATGACTTTCGTTTTAGCCCGCAGGAGGTCGTCGACAGACTTGGGAGCTTTTCCTGAACGAAGAGCGGCCTCAACCAGGATGGCGATCAGGTACAGGTCTGTTAGACCGACCAGGATGCCCTATTCCGAATTGACTCGACTCACTAAGAGCGCCTAAATCAGTTATGACGAAAAAATTACTTGTATGTTGTTTTCTCGCAGTCAGCTTCCTTGCCAGGAGCCCCTTCGGCCTTGCGGCTGATCCCGGCCATCCAGAGCAGCCGACCGTAGCTCCCGCCGAGGCAATCTCCAAGCTCAAGGAGGGTAATGGCCGTTATGCCGGCGGCAATCTGCAGCATCCCGGTCAGACGACAGAGCGGCGAGCGGAACTGGCAAAGAGCCAATATCCGTTTGCCACCATTCTTAGTTGTTCCGATTCGCGTGTACCGCCTGAGATCGTATTTGACCAGGGACTCGGCGATTTATTCGTCGTCCGCGTGGCTGGCAACGTGATCGACGATCACGGCTTGGGAAGCATCGAATACTCGGTCGATCATTTGGGAGTTGGTTTGATCGTCGTGCTTGGGCATCAGAGCTGCGGCGCAGTGAAAGCGGCGAGAGAAACTATTGCCGCCAAGAGCAAGGCTTCCGGTCATATCCAATCGCTGGTCACAGCCATTCAGCCAGCCGTCGAGGCCACGGCGAAAGCTGATCTCGAAGCGACAATAAAGGCGAACGTTAAAGACGTCGTGCGAGCGCTGCGTTCATCCACGCCAATCCTCAAGGCAAAAGTCGATTCCGGTGACGTGCGTGTGATCGGTGGTTATTATAGCCTCGATACGGGGGCTGTGTCGTTTCTGGATGAGAAATAGGCGTTTTTCAACCGACGCGTTAGTAACCGTTTCACTCGCTTAATGCATGATCACCACTCTTTGAAATCGCGAACGTGCTCGTGCGCTTCAATCACGTTGCCCGCTTCATCGTAAACTCAGATCACCGCCCGACATGATTGACTACTATGCTTCGCGTAGTCGATTGCGTCGCTAGTTGCGTTCGGTGCGCCGTTACCACAGCCGACCGAATGGCAGCGCAACGGAGATCAGAGGGGTGCTGCGTTTATCGCTGCGCTGGCCCACTTCGTAACCTCGATGCTCAAAGCAGCCTGATGTCCCAAAAGGCATAGGACTAAGGTCTAATGTGCGGCTGTCGGGAAGTACTGTTAGATGCTCTCTGATCACGTCACCCGACGTCCCAACGCACTTTCGGCCGAGCTGAAAGGCTCGATCTGAGGGGGCTTAACCTTCGCTGAGACACCGCTTAGCGCGATCTCCAGATTCACCTGGAGCCCCGAGTCGACCGAAGCGAGGCGGCTGTTCAAAGCGCCTCGTGAGGACGATTCCTCGTTCCACGCCGATTCGGAAGCAGTCAACCCAAATGAAAGGCGTTTATGAAATTCGTTAGTCTTAGAAGAGAGCAAACTCACCGGAAAGGCAAGTTAGAGAAACCGTGCGGCGCCAGAGCTGAACCTTTCTCCAAGCCGATGCTGCCTCACCAAATCCGCACGTATACCCAGCTCCTGCAACAGATTCACCACGAGCTCCGGATCCAACATCCCGAATGGGTCCAGTCAAATGGCGAATCCCCCATGTGTGATGCTTATGAGGTGCGCCTCACGGAACTCCTGGACACTAACCAGCTCGCAGCTGGGAAGAACCATATGAATCCAGTGATTCAACTGAAAGGATGAGCAATGACGGCGATTCTAGTCCAGTTCCCAGATGAATCTGTCAAACTCGACGACGTCGAGGAGCACAGAGTTCTGACCACTCTCGAAGTCATTTATGAGGGCGGCTCGCTTCACGAGAAGACGGCCGATTTCCCTACTCGCGACCTCGACCGCCTGGTGGTCGGGATACACGGGGGTATTTGGCATTTCTTTGAAACTTATGAGCGCACGATCTGCATAGATATTCGCAGCCGGCGCACCATCTTTCGCTACGCCGGCCTTACTTCTAAACTCAACAACAGTAGTTGGTGGAAGGGGCTGCTTTCCGCGCTTCGTATCCGCAAATTGAGGGCCATCAAAATATAAAATTCCTTCTGCTGCAGACGCACGTCCACGGCGATGGAAGGCGCTTCGTTGTTGCGCGCGGATGAAAAGCTAACTGCGTGTGGATCACGTTGCCACCGAGCTCCTGCGTTTCAATCGACAGCACTTGTGCGGGGGCATGCTCGACCACCAGCATATCCGATCCGGCTAACGTGCACGGGGCAATCGTGCAGACGTGAGCGAGCGAGTACGACGAAAGTCCAATAGATTTTTGTTGAAAATAACTGCGATGATTCGCCGCGTAGGACCATGATGTCGTCGGATACAAACACTGTGCAGCGAAGCGGCGGGGCAACGAATACAATGATCTTCGTTCGCGCGCATTTCTGGACAAAGACATCGATGAAGATGTACAACACTGAAATCGCGAGTTGATAAACCATGAAACCAAAAGACTCACTCATCCGCTCCCACGCCAAGTCGCGCCAGCCTCATAGCAGACGCTTCGTTCTGTTCGTTGCTTTAACGTTCCTGGCACTACCGTCGCACGCCCACGCCTCGTTCCTCCACGGTGAGACGCTCGATACAGTGGCGGGCGTCATTGCATGGTTCGCGTTTATCATCGTCCCGCCCGTCTTGATCGCGGTCTTCCTGCTGGTCCACATTCTCCCGGAAAAGATTGCCGAAAAGCGACATCATCCGCAACTCGGAGCTATCAAGTGCCTCTGTCTGCTCTCGCTTTGCTTCGGCGGACTGCTCTGGCCGTTCGCATGGCTTTGGGCCTACACAAAGCCCGTTTTGCACAAGATGGCGTACGGCACGGATGTCGATCAATCGCACGGAAAACCGGATGAGGAAAAATCCGCTGCCAGTGAAGTCGAACAACTCCGCGCCCGCGTCGTGGAACTCGAAGCGGAGATTAAAGGAGGGAAGGCGTAATGGAAGTCATCCTGCTTGGCATCTACGGGTTCTTCGTCTGGCTCATTTTCTTTAAATTCAAGTGGCTGCCCTGGAACTTTACCGCCGCGGTCATTACCATCACGCTGCCGATCGTGGCAATGATGGCTCTTTTCCTCCTTCTGAACATCGCCGCGCCCGCAACTGAGGACGTGCGGGCGATGAATTATGTCATCCCGATCGTTCCGCGCATAACCGGTCAGGTGACCGAGGTGCCGATTCAACCAAACCGGCCGATCAAGAAAGGCGAAGTGCTTTTCAAGATCGACCCGGTGCCCTTCGAGGCGGCGGTAAGAGCCGCCGAGGCCACGCTGCAGGGAGCGAAGGATCAACTCAACAATGCCGCGAACAAAAAAGCCGCTTTGACTCCGCGGATTGACCTGGCGAAAAAGCGGGTCGAGCAATTCACGGCACTCGCCGCGACCGGGGCCGGGAAGCGGGCCGACCTTGAGCAGGCGCAAAGTCCGATCTTGGAAATCTCGAAAGCGAATTCCTCGCCGCCGACGCCACGGAATCGCAGGCCAGAGCGCAGATCGCCAAGTCCGAAGCGGACCTTATCAATGCGAAATTCGACCTCGAAGGCTGCGTCCACGTCGCTCCCGCCAACGGTCGCGTAGCCAATCTTTCCCTGCAACCCGGCGTGCGCGCGACCCAGTTCGCGACAATGCCGGTGATGAGCTTCATCCAGGAGGACGATCCGTGGCTGCTGGCATTTTACCGGCAAAACGAACTGCGCTACGTCGAACCCGGCGATGAGGCGGAAATCTTCATGAAGGTGTATCCGGGCCGCATCATCAAGTGCAAGGTGGATTCCATCCTTTGGGCGACGGCACAAGGCCAGTTGCCGATCAACGGCAACCTGCCCAACACCGCGCCCGTGTCGGCGCCCGAACAGCGCATCGCAGTGCGGCTCGTCACAGAGGGAAGGATAAAGACGTCTTCCTCGCCGCTGGCGCCCGCGGTCAGGGAGCGATCTACACGAACGATATGACGGCGATCCAGATCCTCCGTCGGGTGATCGTCCGCATTGCGGCCAAGTTCGACTGGTTCGTCATCAAACATCTCTCCGCTCTCTTCGGCGCTCACTAGGATCAAAAGATGAACGCTCGGCGTCGCACCCTGCTTCTTGTTACCGCCAGCAGCCTCGTGCTTGCGGGCTGCGCTCTGAAAAATCCGCCCTTTGGCGCTGACATCATGCCTGAGTCGGCTCGCGCGAAGATCCCGGGAAGCTGGGCCGGCCCGCATCGCAGCGGCGCCGTGGTGCCGAACTGGATCCGCAATTTCGGCGACCCGGAGCTGACCGCGCTCGTTGCGGACGCCGTGGAGCGGAATCCCGATCTCAAGGCCGCCGCCGCCCGCGTGGAAGCATCGCGCGCTGCTGTGCGCATTGCCGCATCATCGCTCTACCCGCGGATCGCGATGAAGGGACTGGGCGAGCGCCAGGGACAGGAACTTAGTGGCGACCTCGGTCGCGACATCAATCCGCCGAGCTTCGGGGGCTCGGGAACGGAGGACAGCGGCGGCGCCGGACTCGACACCAGCATGGATTAATCATCACAGCGTTGGGTATATGGCATCGCCGCCGGCGCTGCATGGGAGGCCGACGTGTGGGGGCGCATTCGCTCGAAAAAAGCTGCCGCCAAGGCTGAAAGCGCCGCGCTGGAAGCCGACTACGAATTTGCCCGGCAATCGCTGGCCGCTGCCGTGGCGCGCGCGTACTTCTCTACCATCGAGGCCGCGCAACAGGAAGCTAACGCACAGGAGACACTCGATATCTACCAGGAGTATTCGAAACTCACCGACGCGCGCAAACAGCAGGGCTTCGCGAGCGACTTCGACGTGTCGCAGATCAAGTCGCGCACCGCCGCCGCCGAGGATGCACTCTACGCCGCACAGGCAGCGCGGGCGCAGACGATTCGCGCGATTGAGGTCGTGACCAGTCGCTACCCTGCCGGCAGATTTGATGTGCGACGTTCCTTCCCCGGCCAACCGAGGGCGGTGCCCGCCGGTTTGCCTGCGCAAATTCTCGAACGCCGGCCGGACCTCATCGCCAGCGAGCGCCGCTTCGCCGCTGCTTTTCACCGGGTGAACGAGGCGCGCACGGCGCGCCTGCCGCGCTTTGTGCTCAGCGCCACCAGCGGGCTCGGAACCGCGGCACTCGACTCGGTCGGCACGCTCGATGCCCTCGTCTGGAGTTTTGCCGGTGGGATCACGCAACCGATTTTCTTTGGCGGTGAACTCAAGGCTGCCCAAGATCTCCGCACCGCCGAGCAAAAAGCCGCCGCCGCAAGTTACGTCGGCTCTGCGTTGCGCGCGTTCGGAGAGGTGGAAGATGCGTCTGGCCGGCGATTACTATCTCCGCAAACGCGAAGGCGCGCTCGGCGACGCAGTTTCGAGCAGTGCCGATTCGGTCAAGTTCGGCAGGCAGCAGCTCGAACAGGGCCAGATCGACATGTTCACCGTCTTGCGTCTCACCGGGGAAAACCTCGCCGCGAAAGTTCAATTCACGCAAGTCCGCGCATCCCGCCTCCGCGAACGCGTGAATCTGTATCTGGCCCTCGGCGGTGATTTCGCGGGAACTGGCGCGCCGAAATGAGCTTAACACTTGCCGTTTCAAAGCAGTGAACAAGCCATAGCGGGACAGCGAATGCGAAGGATTACCAATGACTATCGCGATACTCACATCTTGAATCTCGGCTCCGGCGGTCGAACGCGGTCCTTATCTGGTGACGCAAACCGGCGTCGCGCCCCGCGATCCGTTACCGAAAAGAACGAATGTTCGTGCTCCGCCCCGATGGACGCTGGGTCGATTTCAATGCCTACGCCTGCCAGGGCAAGCCGGAAGCGATGGACGAGATCGTCTTCTCCACCACAACGCAAATAATGGAGACCTTTGGGAAATTGTTCGGCCAGCCGCACGTTCTCGACCTGCCCGTTGATGAAGCGGGACTCAAGGCCTGGATAGAGCGCCAAAAAGATGGCAATCCTTTGGAAGCGGCTCGGGCATGGGCCGCAGGATACAGGAGCGCCACCGCAAAAACCGCGGCGTTAGGCCGATGTCGAGCGCGCACGGAGCTATGGCGCAATGGATGACCGTCGCTCGCACGAATGATTCCAGCTCTCAGGTGGCTGCGCGCCTATGAACCTAAGCTGGTTGCGCGCGGATATTTTCGCCGGCGTTACGCTCGCCGCATATCTACTTCCCGCCGGGCTGGCAGATGCATCGCTTGCCAATCTGCCGCCCGAAGCTGGACTTTATGCCTGTCTGTTCTCGTGGGCTTGTCTTTTGGTTGTTTTGTAGTTCGCGGCACACAGTTGTCACTGTTACTTCCGCTATCTCATTGCTTGTGGGAGCGTCGCTCGGCGATATCGCCGGTGGTGACACAACGCGATTTGGCGCGCTGGCCGCGGGCACGGCTTTGCTTGTGGCGTGCTCGCGTTTCATCGCGTGGCTCGCCAGAGCAGGGGTCATCGTAAATTTCATTTCCGAAAGTGTGATGACGGGCTTCAAGTGCGGAGTCGCTCTCTTTCTCGCCAGCACGCAATTGCCGAAGCTCTTTGGCTTCCAAGGCGCACATGGAGATTTTTGGGAACGCAGCGGCCATTTCTTCTAGCATCTGCACGAAACAAACACAGCGTCACTCTTGTCGGCGGACGCGCTGGCTGTGCTTATTTTGGGAAAGATTTTCCTAAAAAACAAACCGGTGGCGCTGTTCGTAGTCATCGGCGGCATTGTCGCTGCTTCGACCATTCGTTCGGCAGCGTCGGCGTAAAACTGCTGGGCCAGGTCCCGCAAGGGATGCCGCCGATTCGGGCTGCCAGCCGTTTACTGGTCACGATCTCAACGAACTGCTTCCGCTGGCGTTGGCTTGTTTTCTTCTCGGCGCCGTGGAAACCGCGGCCATCGGTCGAATGTTCACCGCTAAACACGGCGATCGTTTGACCCAACCAGGAATTTCTCGGCATTGCCGGCTTCAAATGTCATGGCAGGGCTTGGCCACGGCTTTCCAATCAGCGGCGGGATGTCGCAATCTCTCGTGAATGAAAGCGGTGGTGCGCGCACACCGCTCTCGGGACTCGTTGCGGCCCTGCTGATGATTTTAGTCGTCGTTCTTTCTTTCCGGCCTATTAAGCTGCGCTCCCGCAGCCGGTACTCGCAGCCGTCGTGCTCGTCGGCGGTGATAGGTTTGTTCAAGCGTCGACAGCACTCAAACAGCTCTGGCGCGGCGACCGCCCTGAGTTCGTGGTGGCGATGGCAGCCATTCTCGGCGTTCTCGGTTCTGGCCTGCTTCGCGGCGTGATGATTGGCGCAATCATTTCGCTGGTGCAATTGCTGCGAACGTGCTTCCAGACCGCACGTGGCATTTCTCGGGCGCATTCCCGGCACTCGCCGCTTCTCGGATATGCGAACGTCATCCGGACAACGAACTCATTCCCGGTGCCCTGATCTTTCGGCCGGAATCGGGCCTCGTGTACTTCAACGTGGACCATGTCTGCGAATCGATTCTGAAGCGCGTGCACGCTGAACCGACGCCACCGAAGATTGGTTGTCCTCGATCTTTCCGCGTCGCCGCGCATGGACTTGCAAAGCGCTCACGCTCTTGCCGACATGGCGGATGAATCGAGGCAGCTGGCGCATCCGGTTCCAAGCGGTCGAAGCTCGTTCTTCCGTTCGCGACCGGCTGCGCAACGGAGGTGAATAGAGGAACATGGTTGGCAGGTGAACCGTTTCACGTCCGTCGCAGACGCGATCGAAGATTTTCAGAAAACCTCCAATCAATAGCCATGAGAACACTTAACACCGCGATGATCACTAACCTTTTAATCGGCTCGGGCCTGGTTGCGGTAACCGTGATAATTCACGCCATGGGCCTCGGAATGGTGTTAAGCCACGTGTTGCAATCCAGCGCGCGGCCGGATACACGCTTCTGGCCAATTGCATGGCTGTTGATTCGCATCGCGTGGTTCTTGATTGTCATTCACTTCATTGAGATCGCTGTCTGGGCGCTGTTTTTCTGGTGGCATAAATGTCTGCCCGACGCAGAGTCGTCGTTTTATTTTTCCGGTGTTACCTACGCCACCATCGGTTACGGGGACTTGGTGCTGCCAAAAGAATGGCGACTATTCGGGCCAGTCGAGGGATTGACTGGCATTCTGATGTGCGGGCTCTCGACGGCATTCTTCTTCGTTATAGTGAGCAAAAATATTCTTCAACGCATGGACGATAATGAAGCAAATCTGAGTGCGTGAAAATGCGATCTGATCCGGCGGGTTCGCCAAATCGGGAGCCACAGGAAAAAAAGAGATGGGTTGAGCCGGTCACGGCCTTGCTTATGGCGCTCGCGACACTCAGCACGGCGTGGTGCTCGTATCAATCAGCGGCGTGGACGCGAAAAGCCAATCGTCTGATGAATGAATTTAACGCGCTGGAGCGCCGGGCGGGTCTGCTAACGATGCAAGGGATGCAGCAGGCAACGATTCACACCGCGATGTTCATGCAACTGCTCGCGGCGCAACAGGCGGGCAACGAGAAGCTGGTGAGTTTTTACGTCGAACGTTTTCCACCCGATGTGCGCAAGGCTTACGACGCATGGCTGGCCGAAAGACCTTTTGAAAATCCGAACGCCGATCCGCATCCTTTTGTGCCGAAACTCTACGAAGTGCGGGGAACGCGTGAGGCCGCCGAGGCCAATGCTAAGGCTGCAAACAGCCTGCAGGAAGCACGCAACGCCGGCAGCGTTTCCGGTCAGTACCTCGCGAACACTGTTTTGTTTGCCACGGTGCTTTTCTTCGCCAGTGCCTCGGGAAAGTTCGAGCAGCGCAGAGTGCGTGTCGTCGCGTTCGCTTTTGCTGCGGCGGTTTTCCTATTTGCCGTTGTGCGGACAGCCATGCTCCCGCGGTGAAGGCATCTGCGAGGCCGCACCGACGTAAGACCGACGTCCGATTGTCGCGTAATCTCACATGCCTCCGATGCCATGAAGCTCCTTCTTCCAAGCACCGTCCTGCTGTTGATGGTCTCCATCGGCATGAGCCTGAATTGGACTCAATTCCTGGCGAATTGGCGGCGCCTTACCCTTGCGACTTGGGTGAAGCTGCTGGCAGCAACATTCATTGTTCCACCGATCCTCGCGCTTGCGCTTGCGAGTTTGCTGCGACTGGATCGCGGGGCGTTGATCGGTTTGTTCCTAATCGCGGTCGCGCCAGGTGCGCCGCTCATGACTCGCGTCGTGGCGAAGCGTGGCTTCGACATGGAGCTGGCTGCCAGCTATCAACTTTGGGGGGCGTTTCTCACTCCTATCATGATTCCGCTGCTCGTCTGCGCGGCGGGGTGGCTTTACGGGCGTAATATCTGGGTGTCACCGCTTAAGGTGTTGGCGGTTATTGCGCAGCAGCAGTTCGTCCCACTGCTCATCGGCGTGGCGTTGATGTATTTCGCGCCAGCGTTCTCGTCAAAAATACGGAGTACACTCAACATGATCGGGAACGGCTTGCTGATGGTGACATTGGTTGTCCTGCTCGTGAAAATGGGACCGTCACTAACGGAGATCAGTCCGTGGGTAGTCATTGCCGTGCTGCTGCTCGCAGTGGGCTGCATTGCCGCGAGTTTTGCCATTCTTACCCCTGCAACAGTGATGACTAAGACACTCGTGGTCTGCAATGTGAATCGTCACGTTGGCCTCGCTCTGCTTCTTTCCGGCACGTATTTCCGTAGCCAGAAAGCACTCCCGGCCATCGCCGCTTATGCGCTTGCAGCGCAATTCATGATCTGGCTCTACGCGAAACTGGCGAGGTATCGTAAAGGTACGGTGCCTCCAACTACGAAAACGCAAATGAATCGCTGAAATGTTACATCGTGAATGGGGATCCGTAATTTCTGAAACCGGTGTTGCCAATGTTGCGGTGAAAAATCGACATCGCCTCGACCAATATGTTACCCTCTACAGCCTAACCAAACCGAATCTATGCTACACTATGCTACATATTATCTGGTACATCATTGTCGGCTTCATTATCGGGTTGATCGCACGCGGCATTATGCCAGGTGGGCAGCACCTCGGTTTCATAACGACTACGCTACTCGGCATAGCGGGCTCGATCGTCGGCGGAATGATCGGCCGATTGTTTTCCAAACCAGAGCCGGGCTCGGCGATCTAACGAAGGCATTCGACGTTTGGCGTTTTCTCACTGCCGGTACGACCAAAGTCCAATTGCTAACTCATCTTGCCTTTCTAACCATCAGTTGCTTAACAAGAATTAGCTTATGAATAAATACATCGCGGAATTCATCGGAACTTTCTTTTTCATTTTAACGATTGGCTGCACCGGAATCGGTGCCGGCTCCGGGGTCATAGCGCCGCTGGCCGTTGGTGCGGTGCTGATGGTGATGGTCTACGCCGGCGGTCATATCTCTGGGGGGCATTACAACCCGGCGGTTACCCTCGGCGTGCTGATTCGCGGGCGGGTAAAAGCAGCCGACGTGCTGCCTTACATGATTGCCCAGGTCATCGCCGGCCTCCTGGCTGCCGTCATCGTCACTAAGTTTCTTCGGGCGGGTGTTGGCGTCACTCCGCTCGTGCCAAAGATGGGACCCGCTTTGGTGGCTGAGTTTCTCTTCACCTTCGCGCTCGTCTACGTGGTCTTGAACGCGGCAACCGCAGAGGGAACGTCGGGTAACTCTTTTTACGGTCTCGCTATCGGCATGACGGTGATGGTGGGTGCGTTTGCGGTCGGAGATATCTCCGGCGGCGCCTTCAATCCCGCCATTGCAGTCGCTATTTCGGCGATGGACATGGTCAGCTGGAGCAACATATGGATGTACCTGGTGGCGGAGTTCGCCGCAGCTGTGCTTGCGGCTGTGGTCTTCAACCTGATCAATCCGCCGGCGCAGGTGGAACCTATCCCAACGGAGGAGCCGCCTTACAAGACGCCTTAGCGTTGACTGATGGCGAAACGCCTCATTTTTAAGAGCGCTGGCGTCGATCGCCGCGCAGTCGCCCTTGTCAGTCTGAACACTGAATCTCGGATGAGGTGAGGTGACGGCACCTGAGCTGAAAGGGGATTCCGGAGGAGTTCTGCGGTTGGATTGGATTCGCGGAGTAACCCGACAGCCTGGCTGAAAAATGAGTTGATGCGAGACACTATTTGGCATAAATACCAAGTAGTTGATGAAAACGAACTCGAGAAAGTCCCGCACCAGTCGCCGTGCTGCGGTAATCAAAGCCCTTGGTCATCCGTCCCGTGTGCTTATCGCCGAGATGCTCACCGGGGGCGAAAAATGTGTCAACGAATTGACCGATGCAGTTTCGGCAGACATCTCCACAGTATCCAAGCATCTCTCGGTGATGAAGGCCGTCGGCCTGGTGGAGGTAGAGAAGCGTGGGCTGAATCAATTTTATCGTTTACGCTGTCCATGCCTGCTCGAATTCTTCCGCTGTGTGGACTTGATCTGCGACACTCGGAATCCGTCAGCGAGAAAGGCTGTGGCATGATTTTCGTAACCCGTAAGTTGGCGATAACACCAAGTAGCTGGAATAAAGAAAAGTCGCGTTGCAGCACGGCTTGCTCGAAGAAGGACCTGGCGCGTTGCCCTGCGCTCAGCCGCCCTGTGCGCCTTAGGGAGGTGCGGTTGACAGCTGCATTATGAGCACCGCAAACACGCCGAAACGGCTCGATTTCTTCGAGCGCAATCTATCCCTCTGGGTCCTGCTTTGCATGGCAGTAGGACTTGTTTTCGGCAAGCTCGTACCGGACGTCACCACGGCGTTGGCGCATTGGGAATTTGGCCGCGATTCGCACGTCAACATCGCCATCGCTGTTCTGATCTGGTTGATGATTTACCCGATGATGCTGAAGATCGATTTCGGCGGAATCACCAGTGTGTTTACCCGGCCAAAGGGTTTGTTCATAACCCTGTTCGTTAACTGGCTGGTCAAGCCTTTCAGTATGGCGCTGCTGGGGTTGGTATTCGTGAAGGTTATTTTCTCGGGCTGGCTCGGCCTCTTCGACGCGCAAACAGCGAGCAATTACATTGCAGGCTTGATCATCCTCGCGGCGGCGCCGTGCACGGCGATGGTTTTCGTTTGGAGCTATCTCACCGACGGCGATGGGCCTTACACCCTAGCGCAGGTGGCGATAAATGACCTCATCATGGTGTTCGCCTTTGCGCCAATCGTAATGTTTCTCGTTGGCGTCAGCGGAGTTCATATTCCCGGCAACGTGCTGTTAATCTCGGTGCTGGTTTTCATCGTCATTCCGTTGGCCGCCGGATGGCTGACCCGGACGGCGCTTATCAAGGCGAGGGGCATAGCGTGGTTCGATTCGGTATTTCTGCCCAGATTCCGCCCCGTAACGATCACTGCTTTGCTTGCAACGCTGGTTCTGATTTTTGCTTTTCAAGCGGAGAACATCGTTACGAACTGGCTGTCCGTTGTGCTGCTGGCGATACCAATCTCGATCCAGGTCTATTTTAACTCTGCTCTCACCTATTTGCTGATGCGCTTGTTCAAAGTGCGGCACAGTGTGGCAACACCCGGTGCATTGATCGGGGCGAGCAATTTCTTCGAGTTAGCCGTGGCGGTTGCGATCACGCTCTTCGGCCCAACGAGTCCTGCTGCGCTTGCCACCGTCGTCGGCGTGCTCGTAGAAGTGCCTGTGATGCTTTCGGTCTGTCGGGCCTGCATTTATTCGAAGCGCTGGTACGAGCTCGTAGTTCCGTCGATTCAGCAGGTGCCACAGACTTAGCTCGACTTGCATGTTCGGTAAAATTCTGGCGACCCAGACTTGAAGCTGATTTGCGGCAAATTCAAACCTGCTGATGTTGAGCCTTATTGGAGTGCGCAATTTCTTGGCGGCAGCGGTTGCTGCGGTCGCGGTCACGAAATTCCTCCGGGCCGATGCTGCGGTTACTGGGATTGGCCCCGCACGTTGGCCTGGCGCTCGTTGCTGAATTTCTCCTTACGTTTGCGCTCGTGTATGTGGTTTTGAATACAGCTACGGCCGAAGGCACCTGGAGAAATTCGTTTTACGGCCTGGCCATTGACATGACGGTGATGACCGGTGCGTTCGCCGTAACTGGCAATAATGGATGACGGTGGAATCTGTCGCCAGAATCGCTGATTTCACCGGTGGACGATCGTCGTAGGAGATGACTCGATGGAGAGAAATGTGAATTACGTATCGGAAATTCAGCTCAACCTCATCGTGACCGAGGGTATCAAAGAATCGATTGAAAGGTTCTTTTGATCTAGCTTCCAGGTCTCCGACAATTTTGACAATTTTGTCAACGGACGCCTCGTGCAGTAGACCGCGCGGCCTGTAAACAAGCAGCCGAATGTCTTCGTGAAACTCGACATCGGGCGGCGGTTTCATCGCTGTTTACGGTTTCCTTTCTGAGCTATTTCATCTTCGAAAAGGCTTAATTGTAGCTCGGCTTCGGGAAACTTCCATTTACCGTTCGGGATTTGGGCGCGCAGGCGATAGAGGCGCATCATGTAGTTTCAGTCCTGTGATAGGAATAGTTCGAGTCTCGTTCTGAACACGATTTGTTTTGTCTTTTGATTCGAGTTAATCGATACGCCTCATTTGCTCTGCGCCTTAACGTTTAATCACACCTTCGCCCAGACGGCAGACACGATTTATCGCAACGGCTCCATTCTCACGATGGCGGGGAAGCAACCGACCTAGGTCGATGCGCTCGCGGTAAAAGACTGGAAGACCCTCGCCGTCGGCGCGAATAATCCGGGCAATGGAGTGCAGATTGATTTTTCATGTGTAGCATCGCATTAAGTTAAATACGAAGCTCCGGTTGGTTTGATTCACTCCGATGTCTTTCATCGGGTATCTCAGATCGCGGCGCCAGACCTCGCTTGTCAGTATTCGACGATGCGGTCTGAGCGAGCGCCGCCTCAGGCGACAAAAAAGCCGCCGCGAATCCATTTCACGGGCGGCTGTTGTAATTTTTACCTACGACATTCCCAGCGAGGACAATGTCGGCTGATCAATCGAGCCTGTCGGGGCCAGCCCCTGGGTGTTTTGATAGCCAATTAAAGCCTCTCGTGTGAGGGGACCGAGCAATCCGTCTACGTCGCCCCGATAATAACCTTGCTGTTGCAATTCGGCCTGCACATTGGCGATCACCTGGTCCGGCGGCAAACCACGATAGGCATAGATCGGACCATTGTAAGGATAATAGGCCTGGGCCGGGTTGTAGCCCCAGGCCGGGTACCACCAGCCCCCGTTCCAGGCATACCAGCCGCCTCCGATAAAAACGACGCGGTTGTAATGGCGGTTCCACCAGCTCCGATCCTGCCATTCGGAGTTGTAATTCCTGAAAACGGCATAATTGGAGCCCTTCCAGTTCTGGGCGCCATGAATGTGATAGTTCTTTTGGAACTTTACACTCTGGATCTTCGGGTTGGGATTATTCGAAAGCTTATAATGCTTCGCCTGCCACTTTCCCTTGTTTCCTTTCTTCCCCTTGTTTGCGAAGTTTTGATTGTTCGCGTTATTGAAGTTGTTGTTCCCCTTATTTCCCTTCTTGCCTTTGTTCGCGAAGTTTTGGTTGTTTGGATTGTTGAAACCCTGCTTTCCCTTATTCGCCTTCTTGCCCTGGTTCGTGAGGTTCTGATTGTTCGGGTTATTGAAGCCCTCCTTACCCTTATTGCCCTGGTTAACCTTCTTTCCCTTGTTCAAGTTGCCCGCGTTTTGATGTTTTCCTCCAGACTGTCCTTGACGCTGGGCTTGCTGTTGTTGGTGCCCCTGTTTTTTCTTATTGTTTTTGCCTCCAGAAGCGACCAGTGGCATCGCCAGGCAGCAAATTAATACGGTAAATAGTCTTAGGGCTCTGTGTCTCATGGTTCGTCAGGGTTTTGAGTTTGTGATCCGTTCCAATCTTTCTCCTTAAGGATCAACGGATACCTGAATTCGTGGAGCGCAGCGAGCTAAATCGTTGCCTTTTTGGTCAACTCGCCGTGTCGAAGTCTTGGCTACGAATAAGCACTCGCTTCAGAGTGAATTCTCGCAGCAATTTGATCGTGGCCACTTGCTGCATTGCCTGATTAAACGGTCGGCTCATCGGGAAGCAAACGGCCGGTCGTTAAAAAATGGTTCAATGCCTTCTCCCAAGCTTGCATGAACTTTTGATAGTACTCCGCAGTGAATTTAGCCACGAACTCATCGCCCGCCGGGCCAAGGCTGGTGTGCATGTAGGAGACATCCGCAATGCAACCTTCGCCGTCTTCGGAAAGCTGAATGTTCAGCCGGCAAGCTGTCAGGCCTGGCACAATCTTCAGCATTTCGATGAATAACGCTTCCCGCTCGTAACGAGTGATATACCAGAAGGCGGTCCCCGCCTGATCCGGCGTGATAAAGACACAGTCGCGCTCAGCAACACCGGATTCGCTAACGACTAATTCCGGTGACCATCCATCTGTCCATTCGGCTTCTCGCACCGGGCAGAGGAGCGGGAACACTTTCGCTGGAGACGCGCATAACAGTTGCCTGTAGGTATGCGCCGCTCGATTTGGTTTTGTGATTTGCATAGCTGCTGAGCGACAAGGAGTGATCAGATGATGAATCAGTAAAGCTCGCCTTGAGGCAATCCGAACCCAGCAATCACATTTAGTTGAGTGTTGGTTAACGTTTCGCTGGTGGAAAGATGGTTTTCCAATCGTCTTTCATGCTGATGACGATCCAGCCTTTCTTCTTCGCCTCAGCCATCAGCGCGTCGCTAAATGTTCCGATCTTTGAGCCAACGCCATAGGCGTACTCGCGCTTCGCATCATTATGATGAACAAGCATCATCAGTCTCGCGCCATCGCCTGCACCGGTGTATTCGAGCATCTGCTGGTCACCGGTGGAATTGCCGAACGCCGCTTGCGGCCGACGACCGATAACCATGTTGATCCCTTCGGGTTTCCCAGTCTTGTCGTCGATCAACAGCACTTCAGGCAGTTTGATCAGCTCAGGTTTACCTTCCTTGTTATATTCGTATTTCACCTTACCCATGCTGCCAACGACCTGCTCAGGCGGCACGCCGTAAGTCGGCCCGGCAAACGCCCGCACAAACTCTTGTCCGCCTCCCGTGACGATATAGACCTTGAACTTGTTGTCCCGCAGGCATTGCATCAACTCAAGCATCGGTTGGTAAACACATTCGGTATAGAGTCGTTTGAAACGAGGTTGCTTCGCTTCGGCCAGCCATTTCTTAACAGTTTCCTGGAACTGTTGAACCGTCATCCCGCTGTGCGTAACCGCGACAACTTTTTCGAAATTCTGGATACTAAAATTCAGCATCGCTTCGCGATCGCGCGTCAGGATCGACTTAAAAGGCTCCTTTTCGCGCCACTCCGGATGCTGCGGCGCCATGGCAACAACCTCATCGATTGCAAACGTAACCTGTGTGTAGATCGGCTGCTCAACCCAGAGTGTCCCATCGTTATCGAAGGTCGCGATTCGATCCTCAGGCTTAACAAAGTCCGGTGACCCTTCCTTTGTTACCTTGCCGACAAAATCGATGATGGCTCTCTTAGCCGCAGTGTCGTTCCAGGATGGCAACGGATCACGGCCGCTCTGGGCAACGACGGTCGCACCTGCAACCGCCAACGCGGCTGCGACGAGCGTCGCGATTCTTGACCCTGTTTTCATAAATATCGGATCAAAACAGAAGGTAGCTGAGATAACAGAGCAGTCCCGTTATCTCTGCTTGCTGCTATAGAGTTTGGTGCGGTTCGAGTTGAAAAGCAGGCCTCTTGCTACCCTGACATCAACGTCACCACAAAAACGCGCGGGGTCCCCATGCTCCATACCAGCCGCGAGCATAAACGGTGTCCATTTGTGCGGCCATGTAATAGTCCGACGCAATCTGCTGCTGAATGCAGAGTTGTTTGTACTGCTGGTATTCTGGCTCACGGCCGATGTATGCGACGCCTGCGTTCTGGTCTTTATACACGTAAAAAACATGTCCGTTAACGGTGGCACGCTCCACCTTGTACGGGTGGCAAAGCGGCATACATTTGCTGTTGCTTCGGAGTTTGCGGCGTGCGCACGCGAAAACCTGAGGCGCTGAGCAAAGCCGTGGTGTTGCCTGATCCCACACTGGCGCAGCCCGCCACAAAGAGGGCGGCAGCCGCAGCCGCGAGGATTATCAGGATGTTTGAGCTAGTTTTTTGTATTTTCATGGTTTTGGTTTGATGGATCTTGTTGCTTTTCGATGGGAATCCTTTGCTGTGATCTGTCATCGCGGGAAGTGAGGCGACGCTGCAATCTGCGTACCCTTGAACGCCTCCACGCCCCTTCGTTATACCGCAAAAACGGTGAGCATGGAAGCAAAAATGGCAAGAACCTCTCGCAGGTTTATTTTGTCGCCGAATCCGAAGCGGATTTTACGCAGCGAAAACCGAGATGGTTCGTGCCCGTGTTGACTTCCCCTTTGCCGCGCGTTCCCACGATGTAGCGCGAACAAAACTGGTCGTTGCAAAGAAACGAGCCGCCGCGATGGACGCGCTTCTTTTCGCCAGGCTCGGCCGGATCAAACGGCGAATCGGGCCCTTGCGGATTGCGCGTCACGCCGCCCTTATCTGCGAGCGCCGCATAATAATCAGGGCGATACCAATCGTTGCACCATTCCCAAACGTTTCCGGACATGTCGTAAAGCCCGTGGCCATTTGGAGGAAACGATTTCACCGGCGCAATCCCGGCGAACCCGTCTTCGCCCGCATCTTTGACCGGGAATTTTCCCTGCCAGGTGTTGGCCATCCATTTCCCGCCGGGACGAAATTCATCGCCCCATACGTAGGTTTTTCCTGATAGACCACCGCGCGCAGCAAATTCGAACTCCGCTTCAGTGGGCAAACGTTTGCCCGCCCACTTGGCGTACGCCTGCGCGTCGGGGTACGCGATATGCACCACCGGATAATTGTCTTTCCCTTTGATATCGCTTTGCGGACCGAACGGGTGACGCCAGTTCGCGCCTTTCACGTAGCTCCACCATTGATAATGATTGTTGAGCGGGACTTCGTGGTCCGTCGGCGCAAACACGACTGACCCGGCGACGAGATTTTCCTCGGGCGCCGTAGGGAATTCCTCTTTCGTTGGCGTGCGTTCAGCAATTGTAACGTAACCGGTCGCCGCCACGAACTTCTCAAACTGCGCGTTGGTCACGGGCGTCGCATCCATCCAAAAACCGTCAACGTAAACGCGGTGCACCGGTTGCGAGTCATTGGAGGACATTGGCATTGCATGACTTCCTTCGCCGGCAACAGCCGCGCCCATGGAAAATTCGCCGCCCGGAATCCATACCATGCCTTGTGTCGAATGGCGGGGCGGGCCGGTTTTGTTGGGTATCGTCGCGGTAAATGCTGACGACGCGGGTTTCTCCGCATGAGCGATGTCGCCATCAAGAATAAGGAAAACCACAAGAAGCTTTCCAGCGAGCTTGTTTTTTAGAACACATCTCAGTGTTTCCGAGACGGCCTCCCCTCCACTCAATGAAAACAACGACATATGCAGGCAACCTACGGTATCTCAATTAATCCTCAGCGATTTCTTTCACATCTTCCTGGTCTCCGATCTTTTTCTTATCCTGGACACTAAGGTTAAGAGGCTTTACGTCGACTGTAATTTTCTTTATCGCTCCGGTAAACTTATTGTCCCTTTCTTTATAATCGCTCGACACCGGCGTCTCATTATCCATCCCTACATCAACACCTTCATCGGCTGAATAGGCATATGGCTGCGTCTTTGGTATTTTCCCTTCAGCGACTTTTTGCCCATCGACGTACAGAACGGATTGCCCGCCGGCTCCCGGTTTACCACCATCAAACATAAAATCGTATTTAATCGTATGTTTTCCAGCAGGAATGGGATTGGAAGACGCAATGTTAGTATGTTCCAGCCCAAAGTAGTTATATTCGTGATGAAGCTTGCCTGCTTTCATATAAAGAGTCCACCCGCCAAAGCGACCTGCCTGGCAAATGATAACCCCGTCCGCAGTCCTATCCGGCAACTCTACATCCGCTGTTAGACTAAAAGAGCGGTTCTTTGTGTTAATAAAGGCGTTTTCCATTAAGCCGATCATACCCGGATAAACTGTGAGTGAAGTGCGGCTGCCCATTAGATCGGGTCTCCCTGCTATGGCAGCATCAAATCGCTCGGACCTGCGATCGTCAATCGGCAGGACATGGTATTTCTCCGCGGTCTTCATGAAGAGGTCCTGCATTTCCTTGAGTTTCCCGGGGTTTTTGGCGGCAAGATTGTTCGCCTCACTAAAATCTTGATCCACGTTATATAGCTCCCACACGTCATCTTTCAGTGGCGGGAGCTTGGTCATTAGCCAGGGGATGGAATGACGGGTGCATGCTACCCAGCCATCATGGTAAATCGCGCGGTTACCAAACATCTCGAAGTATTGCG
The DNA here is from genome assembly GCA_963838045.1 of uncultured Verrucomicrobiae bacterium. GTDB lineage: Bacteria > Verrucomicrobiota > Verrucomicrobiia > Chthoniobacterales > UBA10450 > Udaeobacter. The sequence continues at coordinate 66,251 of CAWIPQ010000012.1, forward strand.
TCGTATGGCGATCCCTGGCTTTTGCATCATCAAAGGTATAAACCATCGACGGCCCATCGAACGGAAGTTGCTCCGTGCCATTGACCACCTTTGGAAAAGGCAACCCCACCGCCTCGAGCACAGTTGGGGCTATATCTACTACGTGACTAAACTGTGACCGGATCTCACCCCTGGCTTTAATTCGTTCCGGCCAATGCATTACCATTCCATTCCGTGTACCTCCCCAATGAGAAGCAACCTGCTTGGTCCATTGGAAAGGAGTGTCCAGAGCATGTGCCCAGCCAATCGCATAGTGCGGGAAAGTATTCGGACTTCCCCAGTCATCTATGTGATTCATCATTTGAGAAGCATTACCGACAATGCCGTTTAAGGCCATCATCTCGTTATATGTTCCTTCAGGTCCTCCCTCGGCGCTGGAGCCGTTGTCCCCCACAATGTAAATAAACAGAGTGTTATCCAGCGCACCCATATCCTGGAGTGATTGAACCAATCTGCCCACTTCGTAATCCGTTTGTTCAGCAAAACCAGCGAACACTTCCATCTGTCGCGCCAGGAGTCTTTTCTGATCTGCATTCATGGTGTCCCACGCAGGAATTTCCTTGGGACGAGGTGTCAGCTGGGCAGCTTGCGGAATGATCCCCATCTCTTTCTGCTTCGCGAAGATTTCTTCTCTCTGCTTATCCCATCCCTCATTGAACCTGCCTTTATATTTGTCAGCCCATTCCTGGGGAACATGATGCGGCGCATGGCACGCGCCGGTGGAAAAGTAGACGTAGAAAGGTTTATTGGGAGTAAGAGAGTGTTGCGCCTGTATCCAGTTGATTGCTTGATTGGTCATATCGACCGTGAAATGGTATTTCGGATCATGGGGTGCTTCGACCCTCACAGTTCCATCAAAGATTGCCGGGGCCCATTGATTGGTTTCACCACCGATAAAACCATAGAACTTGTCAAAGCCGGAATGGGTGGGCCAGCGATCGTAAGGACCTGAAACTGAAACTTCCCAAGGCGGCGTTTCGTGATACTTGCCAAAAGCCGCAGTGCTATACCCATTCAATCGAAGCATTTCAGCCAACGGTGCCACGCTGTTAGGACGAATTCCGGTGTTACCCGGAAAAGCAGTAGCCAGCTCCATGATAGCTCCTGCATTATTCACATGGTGATTGCGACCCGTTAGCAGAGCGGTGCGCGTGGGCGAGCACAGGGCGGTCGTGTGAAAACGGTTGTACCGCAGACCAGCTGCAGCCAGCTTATCCAGCGTCGGCATCTTGATGGGGCCGCCAAAAGCGTTCGAGGCGGCAAAACCCACATCATCAAGCAAGACGATGACAACATTGGGCGCTTTTTCAGGCGCCTTCACCTCGAAACGCGGTGGCGCTTTCGCATCCCTGGCATCGAGCACAGTAGACTCAGGGTAAGTGGGTTCTTTAATGGGCAGGACGGTGCGATCGATTTGCTGCGCTTCCGCCGTTGAGGCGAAGGCCGCAGTAAATGCGAATCTCAGGAGCGACGTGACATGTATTCGTTTCATGGGTTCGGTATTCTCGCTTTGAGTGAGGGTTCTGGATCGTTGATTCGGTTCAGCAGGGCTTTACGTCCTTGAATCCGAGGTCTCTGATCCATGCAGTGGTAAAAGATTACGGTTGCAGCCGGCGTAATGATTGCGTTTTGAGTTGCAACGCAAGTGAGAGCTTGCAGTTGCTACGCAGCCGGCTCGGAATGTAATTCCTGATTCTCGCGCGCTCGGTTAGCGCGCGACAAATTACGGTCAAGAAAACCGAGCGCGTGCGGAGGCTTGATCACCCGCACGCCAGCGGCGCGCTGTTGCTCAAGAATCTGGGCGCGTAAAACCTGCATCCGCGTCCAATGCACCTTTGGGCGGAAATGATGTTCTGCATGGTAGCCGTTATAAAACCACGTCCAGTTATAGAGCTTCCCGTAAGTGCTCACACCCCAGGCGATGGGCCGGTCTGGATTGCCGCCGTAATGTCGATAGTAGCCATTCAGATAAGAGAGGGAGTGGCCAAAATACCAAAAGGGCAGGAGGAAACAAATGTAATGCCAATTAAGGATTCCGAGAATAACAAACGTGCCGACAAAGCATACCAATTCGAACACGCCCCAAAATGCCTCACGTGGACTTTTGCGTTTCAGTTCCTTGAAGACGGTCTTTGGATCCTCACGAAAAAAACTGACAAAGGTGTATTTCAACGGGTGCTCTGCTTCACCGTCATGACCATGCTTATAAATCGAAATCCAATCGATCGTCTCACCCTGCTGATCGGGCCGGTCCGCGTTTCCCTTGTGGTGCTGCAGGTGGATACACTCGTAGAAAACCTGGCCGAAACCAATCGTGATTGATTCCAGGATGCTGAACAGACGATTCAGTATCGGTGAACGGAAATAGGGATTGTGAATAAAGTTATGGGAAATGCCATTGATGTTCCACGAAATGCTGACCGAATAAATAAACCCGAGAATGAGCATCACCCAGAGCGGCACGCGTGTGAAAAGATAGAACATGCCGAAGAAGTAGGAGCAGTGCAGAAGAGCTGCCACAACAGGGATGGCGTCCCAGCGTGTGTACGCAAAAATCCGGGAGTTTGTTACGCGTCGCTCGATGGCGGGAATTTCCTTAGTCTTGAGCTGCATAGATTGCACTTCCTGCGAGTCCCAATTGCCGGCCGCTGCCGGCCAAACCGGTCAGCATCTTACGCCGGACACCGTATCGGGGAAAGTCTTAATTTTTTCGCGGAAAATCTTCTTAAGTTGTTGCTGGAATTGCACACGCCTCAAAAGGTCGATGCTTTGCAGCTGGAGATTCCATTCGGAATTAACATAAGCGCCGAGTGGACTCGAACCCCTACGGATTTCTCCACCAGATCCTAAGTCTGCCGCGTCTGCCAATTTCGCCACCCCGGCTAAATTGATAACTCAAATTTAAGTGGCGCTGTCGAACAATGTGTGAGGCTTCAAAGCTGAGAGTTTGACTGAGTCGTTTTGAGATGCGACGTGTCGAGCGGTCGGCGCCGGTCGCCAACTCGCCACATGACTGGGAGATGAAACGCCATGACTGGTTTGTTTTCGCTTAACGTGAAGCGGTGCGCGTTTGGCGCCTCGTTAAAGGTAATATTCCTGCTCGGGATGACGTCGTTCATGTCACCACAATTGGCCGAAAGCGCCAACCCTGGGTTCGATCCATCCATTCGACCTCAGTTCAAAGAGCCCGTAACGCTTGCGAGCAGAAACGGTGTTCTCGAGGTGACGCTCAGAGCGCATCAGGGTCACGCGAGTCTCGACACTGTGAAAAAGCCCGTCGAGGACTTCCTTGTCTATGCCTATGAAGTGATCCGCGGTGTACCCTCGGACGGACAAACGAAAGGAGATAATCTCTATCCCGGGCCGACTTTACAAGTATATCCCGGCGACAAGCTGATCATCCATTATCAGAACGCTCTCAGCGGCCTGACGATTCGAGACTATTACGATCCCGCATTCACCCCAAAGGGAGGCGAAGTGCCGCTCTATCCCCCACAGCTGACCCAAGCTCCCATAAACCTTCACACCCATGGCTTGCGCATCAGCCCTAAAGGAAACTCCGACAACGTCATGCTGCACATCGGTGCCGGCTTGTCGAACACTTACGTCTACGATATCCGCCCCGACCATCCCGAAGGCGCGTACTGGTATCACCCGCATCTTCACGGTCTCACTTCGCCGCAAACGTATTACGGGTTGGTCGGCCTGCTTGCGGTCGGTCGACTCGATGGCAATCTTCCGCTGGTCACGCAGAACCACATCCCGATTCGGAACATGGTGCTGCAGTACAACTATGTGTTCGACCGCAAGGGAGGTCTCGCGGAGCTTCGCAATCCGAATTGGCCTCAATACGTCAGCACGCTCGAACCGCCCAAAGGCGATGCACTCGCAAAGGGCACGTATCGTCCGTTGCTTACTCCTGTCAATTTCGCGCAGTCCAGGAAAGGCACGGAGTTCGTGACTGTCTGGTGGGCGGGTCCCCTGGGGGTTAACAACAACCGCGGACGCTTTCAGTTCATGCCGAGCAATTTGCTTGGGTTCAGAGCAACGCCCGGTGGACCAGGCAAGGACGTACCGGTCGATCGGTCGCTGCCGGATTATCAGCGCGACGTGCAGTTTACCGTCAACGGGCAGTTCGAGCCGGTCATCAACAGCAAGCCTGGGCAGACGGAGATCTGGGTGTTGTCAAACGTGAGCGACATGGCCTACATGTACGTGCAACTCACCGAGACCGCGACGGGCAAACACCCCAAAATCGCCATCCTAGGAGAAGACGGGAATCCAAGCCCCTTTGTTCGTTATCCCGTCACGTATGGGGGAACGCGATTGTTGATTCCCCCTGCGACCCGCTACGCCATTGCGGTGACGATGCCCGAGACCGGAGACTTGATCCTCGAAATGCCACCCATAGGGACTGGTGCGCGCACCATCAGCCAGCTGGGAATTCTTTACACAAACAACGGCAGCGACAATCCTCCAGCTACGCTCGGCGTCGTTAGCGTTCTGCCGTCCGCTGTGAGCCACGACGACGGGTTTTTCGTTTTTCCGACACAGGTCCTGGCTAGAGCCGTGCCTTCAGGCGGCAAAGGGAGCACAACGCCGTTCGTCGAGGGGCAGCCGCTGCATGCCCATACCGGGTTCACGGATATTTCCCGGGTCACGCCGGACTTCGAACGGAAGTTGGATGTCACCGGGGGGTTTCTCAATGATCTTGCGAGCAAGAACGACCCCAAGGCCTTCGTCTACGCTTTCAATGGCCAGGGGTTCCCCAATGCTCCTGTGTTGCAGCCACGGCTCGATTCCATCGAAGAGTGGACCTTTTCCAACCGCAACAACGACTCCCATCCGATTCACGTTCACGTCAACGACTTTCAAGTCACCCGCTATTTCGATCCTACAACCGGTCTCGAGACCGGCCCGGGAATGTGGTACGCGGACACCGCCGAACTTCCGCGTCCGACGTTGATCGTGGGTGAAGATGTGGGCGTTCCGGCCGAGTTGTCTATACGGAGCAAGTTCGAGGATTACATCGGGCTGTTCGTGATGCACTGCCATCGCCTCAACCACGAAGACAACGGCCTCATGCTGCTCGTGAATATCATCCCCGCCGTCTCAACGTATGCGGTCGCTGTTCCCGGATCCCCGGGCCACGCAGCCGTAGTGAATGTATACGATGGCAACGGCGACCGGCTCGTCGCTACCGTGACGCCTTTCCCCGGCTTTGAGGGAACCCCGAGCGCCGCCATGGGCGACGTCAACGGCGACGGCATCTATGACCTGCTCGTGGGTGCCGGAAAGGACTACGCTTCGCAAGTCGTTGTATATTCGGGCAAGGCAGCTGGCGGCGATCCAGCGTTCAAGACGGAATTGACGCGGTTTGACGCCTTCGGGCCCGACGCACGCGGCGGTGTCAGCGTCACCTCGGCGCAGATCGATGGCACGACCGCCGACAACATCATCGTCGGTTCGGGGCCTGGCATTCCCAGTGAGGTCAAAATATTTAGCTATAAGTCGTCGGCGCCACCGGCCCTTTTCTCAACATTCAGCCCTTATCCCGACGATCGCTCCGGTGTGAGTGTTGCCTCCGGCTTTGTCGATTTTACGACCGGACGCAACAGCATCGTGACAGCTCCAGGTCCGGGCAGCCCAGCGAAGGTGAAGGTCTTTGCATATCCGCTCTTTACGCCCCTCGATCATTCGACTCTCGGCGGCACGGGCGACCAGCTTCATGCCCTCCCGCGGACACCACCGACCGGGCCGCCAGTCATGACTGCGGATTTCAGGCCATTCGGCACCGAGTATCGCGGCGGCGTCTCATTGGCGACTGGTTGGCTTTATGCTCAGCTGGGCGGGGCCAAGCGAATCGTGGTCGGTCAATTGACGGACCCGGGCGAGGTGAAGGTCTATTCGAGCGGTTCAGCGCTCCAAGGTGGCCCGGCACTGTATCTGCATGGACCAGTGGAACACAGTCAAACCACCCAATTCACCGAAGCCTTTAGCTTCACACCGTTCGGAGGAGACTCCGGCGTCCGCGTCGCCACCACCAGCACTACCACTGGCGCCAACCTGCTGGTAAGCGGCGTCTCCGCACCAGACAAGACCATAACGGTCTTCAAATACGACTTGGTGCGGCCGAATGAGAAGACCGCAACGCTAAAAGCTGTCACCCTCGGAACCATCTCTTCCCGGGCAAGTTCAACGCCACCTAATCTTGGCGGAGATTGAGCAAACGCCATTCACAAGCATTATTGCAATTTTGGTGGCGATCCGATTCCGCGTGATCGAGGCCGAAGACACCATCAGATAATCCGTCACTGAAGTTCATCGGCATAGCGTTCATAGTGGCTCCGGAAAGCACCACTCTTTTGCCGGTGTTGTCCAAGATCGGACCGACTAAGATCGCATCTTTGGCACAGCGCGGCGCACGCGCCCGAAATAACAGTTCATGTAATTGAACGTTGGGCGTTCACTGCGTTGCGAAAGTGCCAGGGAGGGGACTCGAACCCCTACGGATTTCTCCACCAGATCCTAAGTCTGGCGCGTCTGCCAATTCCGCCACCCCGGCAGGAGATTTCCGATTGTAGATTTTCGATCGCCGATTTCAAGGAGCGGCAGTCCGGTCCGCGGACCGATACCGTCGCGAGCTTCTAGGATGTAGTCGGCGTCTTTCCGGCTGGTGACGCTGAAGGCTGCGCAGCTGCGGCCGCTTTCGCGGCTGCGGCTTTTGCCGCTGCTTCGGCAGCAGCTTTTTTCTTCGCTTCAGCGGCGGCCGCTGCGTCTGCCAGATTTTTATCTACGGCTTCGGCTTCGACTGGGTGAATCTTGTGATAATACTCGTTCGATTTGGAAAGCTGCTGTTTGCGAAACAGAAGCGAATCGAACCGCTCCCGTTTACTGAGCTCGAAATCCTTGTCCATCTTGATCGCCTCGAAGGGACAGACCTCGACGCAAATCTGGCAACTCATGCACACGGAGATGTCGATGTCGAAGATCTTCGGGTAAAACTGCGGTTTGCCCATGTAATCGGGTTTTCGATCGTCACTCTTGACGATGTAGATGCACTGGGGTGGACATTCCTTTTCGCAAATCTTGCAGGCCACGCATCGCAGACCGGCGTGCGTATCGTCACCATCGTAAATTAGAAACGGGAAATTCCGATAGTTCTCCGGCAACGGAATCCGCTCCTCGGGATACTGCACCGTGATCAGGCGTTCCTTCTCGAAATAGCTCCCGACAAAATTTCGCGCCGTAACGGCCATTCCCTTGAGTATGCCTGTACCAATCATCGATCCACTTCTCCCATAACAATATCGATGCTCCCGAGAATTACCATTACGTCGGCAACGGTATGACCGAGGCACATGTCTTCGAGAATCGTGAGATTGATGAAACTTGTCGGGCGAACGCGGTAACGATAGGGATTTGGGCTGCCGTCGCTGATCAGATAAAATCCAAGCTCACCCTTTGGCGCTTCAATGCGTCCGTACGCTTCGCCCGACCGGTGGACGAAACGCGCGCAGTTTGACCTTTTGGATTCACAATGGGCGCCGGTTGAATCTGCGCGAACGCTTGTTTCAAGAATCTCCACGCTCTCGCGCATCTCCAGCGCGCGCATCATCAATCGATCGTACGTGTCGCCGTGCTCCCCAAGCGGAATCGGAATTTGAAACGCGGATAAAACCCGTAGCCATCCACTTTCCGAATGTCGTAATTCACGCCGCACGCGCGCAGCATCGGGCCGGTGATGCCTGCGTTAATCGCCAGTTCGGCGGAAATTTTGCCGACATTTTGGGTGCGGCCGATGACGATTTCGTTACCGAGAATGAGTTCCTCGAATTCGTCGAGAAACTTCGGGAAACGATCGACAATCTGTTTCGCTTGGGCGAGCCACTCCTCGCTGGCGTCCACACGGCAGCCGCCGAAGCGCATGTAGTCGCACATCATCCGCGAACCGGCTAACGACTCGAAAAGATCGAGAATTTTCTCGCGCTCGCGGAACGCGTACATGAGCGGCGTGCCCCACGCGCCCATGTCGCTCAGTAGAAAGCCCAAGCAGTGACGCGTGATTCTGCAGCCGGGTCAGTTCAGCGAGAATAACGCGCAGATACTCGGCGCGCTCGGGCACTTCGATTCCGGCAAGTTTCTCCACGCTGAGCGCGTACGCCCAGTTGTTGGTCATCGAGCAAAAATAATCGAGCCGGTCGGTGTACGGCATCGAGCCGAGATAGCTCGTGTTCTCGCCGATTTTCTCGTGGTTACGATGCAGATAACCGAAGACCGGTTTGAGCTTGCGAACGACTTCGCCCTCGAGCGCGACATTCATCCGAAATACGCCGTGCGTGGAGGGATGCTGCGGTCCCATCGACACTTCGAGCAATTCGCCTTCGAGCCGCGAAGTCATCGTCACTGGCGGGCGCTCCATTGCTTCAAGTGTTTCGACCGTGGCGCTCATTTTAATTGTCATCCTGAGTCGCGAAGACGACGAAGGATCTCCGATTGTTCGTGAGGTCTTGGATGCCCCAAAATGGCCAGAGATATTTCGCTTCGCTCAACATGACAGATTCAGGAAGGTTTTAATTCCTCTTCGGTTGGTCGCGGCGGATAATGCTGCTTCGCTTTCTCCAGCACCGCGTCATGCGGCGTAGGCTCCCATTCGTAATCGTCCGGTTCGCGGTAATCTTTGCGCATCGGATAGTCTTCGAACTCGTCCCACATCAAAATGCGACGCAGATCGGGATGACCATCGAAATGGACCCCATACAGATCGAAAACTTCGCGCTCCTGAAATTCCGCGCTCCGCCAGATCGGCGTCAGCGAAGGCAGGTGTGCGCCTGCTTCGCGATCCCTTGTCCGCATTCTAATAATCACCGGACCGTGCTTATGCGTGATTGAGTAAAGGTGATAAACCGCTTCGAGGTAACCGGGGATTTTTTCCTCGGTCGTTTCGACGATTTCCTTTTCGGCGCCATCAATGAGCTTTTTTACTTTGGTCGTATTCTTCACGGTGCGGTCCAGCCAATCGACCCCTGTCATGTTAGAACAAAAATCGAGGCACAGCGCCGGATCGACGCGCAAGAATCTTGCGATTGCAACGGCGCACTCGCTATTGATCAATAGCGAATTCTGCTGGGACGGGCTGCCGTTTTGCACAATTTCGATCTTCGCACCGGGCACCGCCGCTTCGACCCGGGATTTGATTGCGTCTAACGATTCCATGACGAAAAAGCTGTCATCCCGAGCGAAGTCGAGGGATCCCGAAGTATTGCCTCAAGGTTCCGCCACGGGATTCCTCGACTCCGCTTCGCTCCACTCGGAATGACAAAGTGAGAATCATCGCTCGATTGTCGCCGGATCAAAAACGTCGGGATTCGCCGGTGGCTCCAGATCATGTTCGCCAAACTTCGGTACGGGGAACTCGCTCGGCTGTTCGCGCTTCAGAAATTCCGCCTTATCGGTGCCGGTGAGTTTTTGGCCATCGATTTTGCGCTGCAGTTCCATGAACGCATGCAGGAGAGCCTCCGGACGCGGTGGGCATCCGGGAATATAAACGTCAACCGGAATATAACGGTCGATTCCTTTAAGTACGTTGTAGCCTTGTTTGAAGGGGCCGCCGGAAATCGCGCACGCGCCCATGGCGATCACGTATTTCGGGTCGGCCATCTGATTGTAAAGACGCACGATTTGCGGCGCCATTTTTTTGGTGACCGTTCCAGCAACAATCATCAGATCAGCCTGGCGCGGCGAGGGCCGGAAGACTTCGCCGCCAAACCGCGCGATGTCGTAGCGCGAGGCCGCTGTGGCTATCATTTCGATGGCGCAACAGGCCAATCCAAATTGGAGCGGCCATATCGAATTCCTGCGTCCCCAATTGTAAAGGTCCTGCATCGAAGTGACCCAGATTCCCTGGCGTTGCAGCTCGCTCCGCAGTTGTTCGTCGATTTGGCTCATGGATCAGTTACAAAGTTAAAGCGTTACATGGTTACAATGCCAGGATGCGCATCCACCTTTGTAACAATGTAACCTTTCTAACTGTTTTAACCAGCGCGTGAGAGCGCTAGTGCTGCCATCGCAGACATCCCTTGCCCCAAGCCCAGACGAGTCCCTCGATCAGAAGCAGAAGAAAAACGAGCACCGCAATAAACGCTGCTACCGGCAGACCCGTAAAGGCTACGGCAAACGGTACGAGAAACACAGCTTCGACGTCGAAGACTAAAAAGATAATGGCATACAGATAATACTGCGCATGGAACTGGATTTGCGCGTCGCCAATCGATTCCACTCCGCATTCGTACGTGGAACTCTTATCCGGCCCGGGCTTTGACGGTTGGAAAAATCGCCGCCACAACCAGGCGAGCGCCAGCGGTCCCAGCGGAAAAAGCAATGCCACGCCAATGAAAATGATGATGAAGAGATACGGATTAGGTGTCATTCCTGTCATGTGGAGCGAAGTCGAGACATCCCATTGCGCAATTTTAAGGCTATTCGACGGGATCCCTCGACTGCGCTCTGCTTCGCTCGGAATGACCGAACAACCAGAGATTTCTTCGCTGCGCTCAGAATGACAAGCTTCAATTTGATTGGGATTTTCAAAATCGCTCGGAATACGTCGCTGCCAAGTCTATACTTGAGTCGTGGAAAAGAGCGCAAAGAAATTTCGCACTTTCGCTGAGGCTGAAAAAGCAGACCGCAATTTTTATAAAAAACTGACCGGCAACGAGCGTTTGCAGATTTTGGTGGAACTCCTCAATCATGGCCCTGAGCAAAGACTGGAGAGAATTTCTCGAATTGTTAAACTCCCGAGGCGTTGATTACGTCATCGTCGGCGCGCAGTGCCTGGCGTTTCATGGGCGCCCCCGTTACACCGGTGACTTGGACATTCTCATTCGGTCAAGACCAGATAACGTGCGGCGACTTCTTGGTCTTCTGGATCAGTTTGGATTCACCCAGTCTGGTTTCAAGGAAACTGATTTCCTCGAACCCGAGCAGATGATTCAACTTGGACGAGCCCCGAACCGAATCGATCTGCTCACGAGTATTAGCGGTGTATCGAGTGATGAAGCTTTTGAGACCAGGATTTCGGCAGACTTGGACGGCATCCCTGTTTTTGTCCTCGACAGGAACGCTTTAATCCGAAACAAGCGTGCAGTCGGCCGACCACAGGATCTCGCAGATCTTGCCACCCTCGATGCATAAGGGCCGGATACCTTACTTTACCGGGCGACGAAAAGCTGGCATCCGGCTAGCCAGCGATTACTCGACCGAAATCAACCGCCGGTTTCACGACGATACAATTCAATCCAAGATTAGCTTTGATCTGATTTTCGCGAGAACCATCGTCGTTTTTTCGGCTTCGGTTCTTCGGCTGGCGATTCGGCCGGTTTCTCTTCGGTCGCAGGGGCGGCTTCAGACTTCGGCTCCTGTTGCTCGGGCTGTTCCGCTTCGGGCACTTCTTGCTGCGGCTTCGCTTCCGGTTCCTTGCGTTTGGCTTTCTTTTCCTTGGCAGGCTTTTCTTCGACGATCTGCTCTGTGTCCACCCACTCGATAAACGCCATTCTGGCAGAATCGCTTCTGCGCGCACCGAGTTTGACGATGCGGGTGTAACCGCCGTTCCGCTCGGCGGATCGTTGCGCGATATCGTCGAACAATTTTCTCACCGCATTTTTTTGGCGCAGCACGGCAAGGGCGGTGCGACGCGCGTGAATGGAGCCGTTCTTACCGAGTGTCACCATTCTTTCGGCGAGCGGACGAACCGCTTTCGCCTTGGCCAACGTTGTCTTAATTCGCTGATGTTGGATTAGAGCGCAGACCTGATTGGCGAGTAACGCCCGTCGATGCTCAGCGGTACGCCCCAGCTTGATCGTCTTCTTTTGATGTCTCATATCAGGCGAAAGGCGATTTTGGCACAGTCGTTTACTCTTGGCCAGCAGGCACAACGTTCGGCACAGCGCTCTCGCCACTCACGGGCAACTCGATCAAGCCCGGCTCGAACTTCATCCCAAGGCCCAACTGAAGCTGTTGCAGTTTGTCCTTGATCTCGTTAAGCGATTTCTTGCCGAAGTTCCGATACTTCAACATTTCGGCCTCGGTCTTTTGGGCTAGCTGACCAACAGTGGTGATATTTGCATTGTTCAAGCAATTGGCCGCGCGCACGCTCAGCTCGATCTCGTTCACGCTCATGTTCAGCAGCTTTTTGAGCTTCAGATTTTCCTCGCTCACGCCCGCTGGTGTCTGATCGAATTCAATCACTTCCTCGTCATAATGCACGAATACATCGAGGTGATGTCGCAAAATGGCGGATGCCTGGAGCAACGCATCATCCGGGGTCAGGCGACCATCTGTCCAGACTTCGAGGATAAGTTTATCGTAGTCGGTGCGTTGACCGACACGGGTGTTTTCCACCGCATACTTCACGCGCGTGACAGGTGAAAAGATGGAGTCGATGGGAATCAGCCCGATGGATTGATCCGGGCGTTTGTTTTCCTCTCCGGTGGCAAATCCGCGGCCGACGCGCACCTCAAGCTCGGCATCGAATTTGTGCTTTCGATCCAGAGTGCAGATCATCTGCTTTGGATTCAGTACTTCAAATCCCTGAATGGTCTGGATCTCGCCGGCAGTGACTTCGCCCTCTTTGTTTACGTTGAGCGACAGCTTCTTTGGCTCGTGGTCCTGGCCGTCCAGCTTGAATTTCACTTTCTTAAGATTGAGAACGATGTCGGTCACGTCCTCGACCACTCCCGGCAGCGTGGCGAATTCATGCTGTGCCCCGGTAATTTTCACCGCGGTGATCGCAGCACCTTCGAGCGAGGAAAGCAATACGCGCCGGAGGGAGTTACCGATGGTGTGACCATAGCCGGCCTCGAAGGGCTCGGCTGTAAACTTTGCATAGGTATCTGTGGCCGTGCTCTCTTCTTTCGTAAGAGTTTTCGGCATTTCAAAACGACCGTAACGAATAGGCATATATTAATTTCAGATTGTCGATTGCCGATTTACGATTTGAAACGAGAAAGACGCCTTGGCTCTCTTAACAGTCGAAAATCTACAATCTTAAATCTGCAATTTCTTCACCGGGTTTCCCCTGGCGAGTGCGGTCTCACGTCCAGCGACGAAGACCCAGGGACCAACGGCGTAATTTCAAAAACTCGCTGCGAAGCTTGGAATAAAGACCAAATTCGCAGTTTTGCAACCCGCTGGTTGGCTGTGGCCAGTCAACGTCGAGTGTCATTAACACCGGTCTTCAGACCGGTGCTTCTGCCTGCGTGTACGTAAAAGCCGTTTCAACGGCTTTTCTGACTGGTTCGAAGCCGTTAAAACGGCTGGTCCTATGGGGGCCCGGCGTTACACCTGCCTGAAGGCGGGTGTTAATGAAAACGGTTAGCTCTCGATCACGTCATCCGGCAATTCGTTTTCGTCTCTCGATCTCTTCGGAAAATGAGTGGCCAGGGCGCTGCCGACATCGTGAACCGCTTCAACAAGCGCTTCGCTAAACTTCTGGTTTAGAAAACGAGCCCGCATTCCTTCGACAATTCGCTGCCACAATTCAGCGCCACATATCTCGTGGATCGCGCGGTCGCCAACCACCGCAAACTTATGCGCGCGTGGTGCGACGAAAATCAGCACCGCGTTGCGCTCGCGCGTCTTATGCATCCCGAGCCGACGAAACTTGCTCTGTGCCGCAACGAGGGGATCACTCTTCAAGTTGCCGCGCTGGATCAAAACGCGGATCTCACCCGAGGTCATGGATTCCGCTTCGCGAATCGCTTCAATGATCCGGTCGTGCTCCAGTTTGCTGAGGAATTCGCGCGTGCGCATTTGTTACCAACTCGATCCCGCGCCGCCTCCACCGAAACTGCCGCCGCCACCGCTAAACCCGCTGAATCCTCCTCCGCTACCGCCGCTACCGGACGACCAGCCACCTCCGCTCGGGATAAATATCGGGCCGCCCCCTCGTGATGAATAGCCGTAACCGCCAAGTTTTCGGATTACCCGGGAAATAACAATTAGAACGATGATAAATATGATGAATGGCAAGACACCTGAAAATCCTCCGCCGCTCTTTCGTTCTGCCACAGTTTTTCCAGTTCCTTTGTACTCGCCACGGATCGCTTTGCAGATCAGGTCGATTCCTGTCGCGAGGCCAGCCTCATAATTGCCAGCCCGAAAAAGCGGTTTGATGTGACGCTCGGTGATATCGAACGCAGTCGCATCCGGCAATGCTCCTTCCAAGCCGTACCCGACCTGAATAAACATTTTGCGGTCCTGTGTGAACACAAAGAGCACTGCGCCGTTGCGACGATCCTTTTGCCCGACGCCCCACGACTGCGCGATGCGCTGGGTGTAATCGGCAATGTCGGAGTCGGTCTGCATTTTTTGAAAAACAGCAACCACGACTTGATCGGAAGTATCCCGCTCGAATTGCGCGAGCTGCTCATTAAAGCGAGAAGCGGCTTCCTTTGAAACGACGCCGGCGTAATCGTTGAAGTAGCGATCCGGTTTCGGTGGGATCACTTCCGCAGCGAAGGAGTGCGAGATAAGGACAACGCAAAGTCCCACAACAGCGGAACGCAGCGTTCCGGGGAGCGCATGCGGCCCGCGTGCTGGCGAAAGCGGCCCGCTTTCGTGAACCTTGAAGACCCAAAAGATTGTTTTGGCGAGCCGCCAAAACCAGCACGCGAGCCGCGTGCGCTCCCCGGAATTTGCGCTCCCTGCTGAGTCCGCGATCATTCGCGGCGTCTATGGCGTTGCTGCCGGCGCCGCCGGGGCGGGCGAGTTAAAATTAAACTGCACCGGAGGCGGCTTTTCCGCGCCCGGTTGCGCAGCAAAAAATGGTTTCTGCGGAAAACCAAGCATCCCCGCAATCAAATTTGTCGGGAAACTGCGCACCGCCACGTTGTAGTCCTGCACTGTTTTGTTGAAGTTGCCGCGCTCGACCGAGATTCGATTTTCGGTTCCTTCCAATTGCGCCTGCAAACTGAGAAAGTTCTGGTTGGCCTTGATATCTGGATAGCGCTCCACCACGACCAATAAACGCGACAGCGCATTGCTCAGTTCGCCTTGCGCCGCTTGAAACTTCGCCAACTGGGCCGCGTCTGTCGGCGCTTTGTTCGGATCGATTTGCGCCTGCACACGACCGACGCTGGCGCGCGCGTTGGTTACTTCGACGAGGGTCGATTTCTCGAAATTGGCCGCGCCCGACACTGTGTTCACGAGATTCGGGATCAGATCCGCGCGACGTTGATAGACGTTTTGCACCTGCGCCCAGCTTTGATCGACGGCCTGTTGCAGGCGAACGAGACGATTGTAACTGCCGCCAATCGCGATCGCAGCAACTACAACCACGAAGAGCAGAATGGCTATGAGCACGCCGCAACCGATCGCAAATTTGTTCATAAACAACTATGCATAACGGGGGACGTTTACTTTTCCAAGACCGGAGTTATCTGGGATGCGACTACCTTCCATGCGCCACTTTGTCTTACAAATGTGTCGGTCCAGACAAATTTCCCGTCGAGAAGATCTTGTGTTGCTTTCCGCGCCTTGATGGTGCCTTCGCCCACAACCACCCCGGTGTCGCCGTACAAACGCACCCGAACATTGTCAATTTTGAATTCGCTGAAAAGGATGTCGCCGGTCATCGTTTGCAAGTCGGCGCTTTTGTTTACGATTCTGCCGTCCGGCCAGACAATTGTGCAATCTTCGGCCTCAAGCCGCCGCGTGTACGAACTGTCACCTTTGACTCGCGCTTCCGCCCATTCGTGCTGAATTCTGGTGAGCGCCTGTTCGTCCTCTGAATGTTGATTCATAACAGCTGATCGTTTGCCAGACGAATGAGCAAGTCAAACAATGCTCGCAGCGATTGTCATCCCGAGTGGATCCCGCAGCCGCTGGGGGGAGTCGAGTGATCTCGTGGCAGAAGCGTAAACTATCGCAACGGGATTCCTCGACTTCGTCTCGGAATGACAGATGGCATTTGAGGGGTTACGAAGATCGCCCCAGTATCAACCGTAGAAAGTGCGCATCGGAAAAGTTGGCGCTCGAACCTTGCCGGACAATGATCGCTTTCAACGACGGGATAATGAACAGCCGCTCGTAGTGCGAGCCGAGCGCTACCACCATGTCGGAAGGCGCATCCTGGCAAAAACAGACGTTTCGCCAATCGGCGCTTTCCCAGGGCAAATCGAGCAGTCGTTCCATGTCGGCCTCGCGTCCATTTGGCGCCGCCTGATTTAACCAGAAGGTGAGTCCGTATGCGGGATTTGCCTGCGAGCCTGTAAACGCTTCTCGCAACAAATTTGCCGGCACAATTTGGCGGCCATGGTATTTGCCGTTCCCCACAATGAGCTCGCCCAATCGCGCCCATTCCCGCGCAGTTAATTCAAAGCCGGTTGCAGGCAGGGGATTGCCGCGCGCGTCTTTTTTGTAGTTAAGATGATCAAGTCCCAGTCGCTTCGATACGTGTGCTTCGAAGTAACTAATTACGCTGCGCCCTCTCAGTTTCCGGCGCAACAGCTCGGAAAAAATCTGGAGATGACTCGGACCATAAATGAAAGCCGTACCGGGATTGGCAAGCAAAGGCAATTGAATGGCCATCGTGTTCCGGTCTCGAATGGTGGGACGTTGAAGACGCGATGCGCCGTCAATCCCGTCGCTCTGGTTTAGCAACTGACGGATGGTGATCCGTGATTTACGAGAATCTGTCTTCCATTCCGTGATGGTGTCAGACACGGGGTCGTCGAGTCTGAACAGCCCATCGTGAACAGCCACCAGTGCGGCGATTCCCCAAAAGCTTTTCGTCCCGCTGAAGATGGGCCATCGTTGACTCGCCGACCCTCCATTGGCGTAGTGCTCGAAGACCGTCCGACCGTTTTGCAGGACCAGCATCGCGTTGCCACGTTTACTCTCAGAATATTTTGCCGCACGCGCGCAATCCGCGACCTGGATCGCAGCAAATGCAGCCGGTGTTGCGCACAGGACAAAAACTGCAATCAGATATCGCGGCCGCATCGCGTTCCGGGGAGCACAGGCTGCCAGCCTGTCGCATTCGGCAGCTTGCCGAATGCATGTTCGAAAACGGAATGAATGAATGCCGCGAACTTCAGGCCAGCGGCCTCTGCTCCCCGGAACCCACATGTGCACCTATTCGGAAGTTGGTGTTTGCGTCGATGTGTCCGCGGTCGCTTTAGCGGAGGCAGATGACCCCGGCTGAGCGGCATCACCGACGTCGGCTACAGATGGTCGTGCCGCAGGCAAATCTCGTTTTCGCAGTTCTTCGACATTTGGCAATTCGTCGAGGTTGCGCAGGCCAAAATGATCCAGGAAAAATTGTGTCGTTTCGTAAAGGAGCGGCCGGCCTGGAATTTCGGCGCGTCCGGCGATTTTGACCAAGCCGCGTTCCATTAATGTTTGCAGCACGCCGTCAATGTTCACGCCGCGCACGGCTTCCACGTCGGCGCGCGTGATTGGCTGGCGATAAGCGATGATCGCGAGGGTTTCCAGCGCAGGCGCGCTTAATCGTGCCGGCTTCGGCGCGGGGAAAAGCTGTCGCACCCAGGTCGCAAAGCCCGGATCGGTGGCGAGTTGCCAGCCTTCTGCTTTTTCGATCAGTTGAAATGCGCGTTCCTGCTGAATGTATTCCACTTTTAGTTGTTCGAGGGCGGCGGCAACTTCCGCATCTTTCACACGCGCAAACTCGTTAGGCGCACTGTTTGCCTGATCGTCTTCTGCGTCTCGCACTGCGCCCGTGATTTCACGAATGCAGAGCGGCTTTTGCGCGCTGAACAGGAGCGCTTCGATGATCCGGGACAAGGTCATAACTTAAACGGCTGTCATCCTGAGCGGAGCGACAGCGAAGTCGAGGGATCCCGCGGTAGCAGCTTTTCGTTTTCGCGTCCGGATTTGATTCTCTCACTTCCCGGTCGCTCAGCCTGCGGCCTGCCCGTCCATGTCGCGGCTTGCCCCAGCCGCTCCATTCTCGACTGCGCTCGGAATGACAGGATTCATTATGCTCCGATCGCGCTTTGAATCGCATCCGCAATTCGATCTGCCTGCTTATCGATCATGGTAAACTCGCGTCCTTCGATCAACAGACGGATCGTCGGCTCCGTGCCTGAATAACGCAGGAGCACACGGCCTTTTCCGGACAACTCTTTCTCGGCCTCTGTCACCAACTTCATCACAGAATCAAGTTCCGTCAGGGGACGCTTTTCTTTCACAGCTAAATTGCGCTGGGCCTGCGGATATTTTTGCAGGCAGGTCTTGAGCTTGCTCAGTGGCTGGCCGGTTTTGTGCATGATGCGCAAAATCTGGAGTGCGGTGATGATGCCATCGCCGGTGGTGGTGAAGTCACGGAAAATGACATGTCCGCTTTGCTCCCCGCCGAGATTAAGTTTCTGGCGCACCATCTCTTCAATGACATAACGATCGCCGACTTTCGCTCGGACTACTCTGCCTCCGCGCGCCGCGAGTGTTTCATCCAAACCGAAATTGCTCATCACAGTCGCTACCACAGTGTTTTGCTCCAGTTCGCCGGACTCCAAAAGATCCAGGGCCGCAATCGCCAGGATTTCGTCCCCGTCGACAATTTCGCCGTCCTCGTCGCAAAGAAGAACACGATCCGCATCGCCGTCATGGGTAATGCCCACATCAGCGCCGCTGACCTCCACGATGCGCTGGATCTCCTCCGGATGCATGCTGCCGCAACTGTCGTTAATGTTCATCCCATTGGGCTCGTCGTGCGCCACGGCAATGTCCGCGCCCAGCTCGCTCAAAACACATGGCGTCGATTTGTAAGCGGCGCCGTTTGCCACATCGACAGCGACGCGCATTTCCTCAAGCGAAATTCCCTTGGGAAAACTCGCCTTCGCGAATTCCACGTAACGGCCAAGCGCATCATCGATACGCGTCGCCCGGCCAATGTTGTTGGCGGTCGGCCGGATCGAATCAATTTCCCCGGTGAAAACGAGATTTTCGATTTTCTCCTCGATCTGGTCATCGAGCTTGTAACCATCATGACGGAAAAATTTGATGCCGTTATCCTGGTAAGCGTTATGCGAAGCGGAAAGGACGATGCCGGCATCTGCGCGGAGCGATCGCGTGATGTACGCAACACCCGGCGTAGGCAATGGTCCAATCACCAGCACATCTACGCCAAGTGAAGTGATACCAGCCACCAGCGCGTTTTCCAACATGTAACCGGAAAGACGCGTATCTTTGCCCAGAACAATTTTGGGACGGGCGCCGTCAGGCGTCCTGCGCGGATTCATTTGCGCGAAGACATAAGCCGCAGCGCGGCCAAGTTTCAGCGCGGTTTCAGCCGTCACCGGCTCCACGTTCGCCACGCCACGAACGCCGTCTGTTCCGAAAATTTTCTTCTGCTCGGTCACGGCCCTAATTGAAACGCTCTACGGCTGTTTCGTAAACGGGAAAGTTTTGGAACCTCACGTCGTTGGCAGCAAGGGCGCGCCAGCTCTCTTCAGTTGCTGCCGAATCGCGGCGTAGTGCATGGAAGTTTCGAAAACAACGTTCGAAATTCTCCAACCTCTCTTTCGCAAGGCAAAAGCTATTGCCGCACTGGAACGGATGCACGCTCAAGCAGCTTATCCAAGAAGCTCGCTATCGGAGAAGATCGCACGCGTAGATGGCGCTAGCAGTCAGCAAAAGCCGTGGATGGTACTGGCCGGAGGTTTGAAGTATCTTCATGGCGAGAATCGCCGAATCGAGCGCCTCATCGAGGCGAGTTCGAGAACATCGAACCGGAACACCGGCAAGGATTCTCGATACCAACAGCGACTATTGTACATGCGCCGGTGCGCTTTCAGCGAGCCGACCGGCAGGGCAGTGACGATTTACCTCATTTTTCTGCCGGTTTTTTGGCCAGATTCATCTCGTTGATTTTCCGATGAAGCGTGCGGCGGCTGATGCCCAGCTTTTTTGCTGCGGCGGTTACGTTGCCGTTTGTGGCCGCAAGCGCCTGAGCGATTAATCGTCGTTCGGTCTCGTGCAGATCGAGTGGGCTGCTTTTTTCGCCAAATGCCTCGGTCGGTGAGACGCCGCCGGGCAATTTGGTTGTTGCCGCCTGACGCACCGCCATGGGCAGATCGCGTAACGTAATTTGTTTTCCAGTTGTCATGACGACGCCATGCTCGATTGCGGTCCGCAGTTCGCGAATATTGCCGGGCCAATCGTACGCAAGCAGCGCGTCCATCGCTTCCGGCTCGAGTTCGAGAAGCGGTTTATCGTTTTGCTTGCAAAAATGGCGCAGAAACCCGCGAACGAGAATCGGGATATCTTCTTTCCGCTCGCGCAACGGCGGCATCACAATTCGCACAACATTCAGCCGAAAATAGAGGTCGTCCCGGAATTTTCCTTCGCGCACGAGTTGTTCGAGATTTTTGTTCGTCGCTGCGATCAGACGCACGTCGGCATGCAATGTTTGATTCCCGCCGACCCGCTCGAATGCGCGTTGTTCGCTGATGACGCGCAGCAGTTTCACCTGCGTGCTTGGATCGATCTCTGCGATTTCGTCCAGGAAAATCGTGCCGCCGTTCGCCTGCTCGAATCGGCCGATGCGGCGTTCGTGCGCGCCGGTGAATGCGCCTTTTTCGTGACCAAACAATTCGCTCTCGAGAAGCTGTGGCGAAAGCGCAGCGCAATGCACAGCAACGAATTTCGCTTTGTTGCGCCGGCTTAAGTTATGGATGGCGTGCGCGGCCAGCTCCTTGCCGGTTCCGCTCTCGCCTTCGATCAGCACATTTGCCGACGACGGTGCCACTTGTTTGATCGTCTCGAGCACCTCATGCAAGGCCGACGAGTCGCCCCAAAGATTTTCGAGCCCGTAACGTTCGTCCACTTGCTCCCTGAGCGCGCGATTTTCCTGCTCGAGTTTGCGGCTTTGCACGGCGCGCGCGATCAGCAGTTCGACCTTGTCGAGATTCAATGGCTTGGTGACAAAATCGTAAGCGCCGCGTTTCATCGCCTCCACCGCGACGTCAACCGAGCCGTATGCAGTCATCATCATGCAGACCGGAGGACGCGGCATTTTCAGTGCGCGATCGATCAGGACCATACCGTCTTCATTGCTCAGGCGAAGATCGGTGAGGAGCAGGTCCACGTGCTCGCGCTCGAGCACGTCCATCGCGCCCGCGATGTCCGCGGCGACGTACACGTCGTAATCGTTCTCGAGTAAACGGCGCAACCCGTCACGAGTATGCTTCTCGTCATCGACGATCAGGACAGTAGGTTGCGGGCTCATGGCTTCGTCGGGTCAAATCGTTGAAGCGTTTACACCATCACGACGCGCCCGGATTTTGTAACTCCTGTAACCTTTTTAATCTTTTTAACAAGTCGCACGGCGTTCGCATTTTGGCGGTTTGACGGCTCTCTGCTGCAAGCGTGCATAAACAAACGATCCTCAAAGAAAACATGGTCAAATAGGGGAAACCGTGTATCATCGCCGGATGCTCTGCCGCGTGCTCCCGGCGTTGGGATCGATCCTGCTCTTTTCCGGATCGAACATATTTGCCGGCGACTTTTCCAGCGCGGCCAACCCGAAAGATGGCTGGACACTCGCGACCGACACGAAAGAAGTCATCATCTACAGCCGCCCGCACCCGGATTCGGGGCTGAAGGAATTCAAGGCAACCGGTCCGATTGACGCTCCCACCTGCGCCGTGCACGCTGTCATCGATGACTTCGAGAATTACCCAAAGTTCATGCCTTACACATTGGAATGCCGGCTCATTAAAGACGAAGGCGACTCGGTGATCGGTTATCAACGGCTCTCACCGAAGATTGTTGAGGACCGCGACTACACGCTGCGCGTCTCGAAAAAGTCGTGGCCCGGCCCGAAAGGCCTGACATATCTCAGTCAATGGAAGACGGCGAACGAAATGGGACCCGCCGAACAAAAAGGGGTCGTCCGCTTAAAGGTTTGCAATGGCACCTGGTTGCTTGAGCCGGATGGACCGACAAAAACGCGCGCCACGTACTCCATTTACTCTGACACCGGTGGTGTTATCCCGGCATTCATCGCTAATCACGCCAGCCTGACGGCCATAAAGAAATTGTACGCAGCAATCCGCAAACAGGTAAAAGATCCAAAGTACGCGGCTGGTTCCACGGCGTCGGCTGCTACGGTAAAGCGTTAGCAAACCGGTGTTGCAGGTAACGCGCACGCGTCTTTTCTCATCCTCATGAGAACGAATGTTTTTCAGTATCTAGTGGCAGCGGCCAGTGTGCTGGCGCTCAGCAGTGCAATTTTAGCCGAACGCACACCCGACACTCCACAGAAACCTGTCTCCACGGAATACCACGGCGTGAGCGTGGAAGATCCTTATCAATGGCTGGAAAACGATGAGGACTCGCAGGTAAAGGCGTGGTCCGACGCGCAGAACCAGCGGACACGCAAATACCTCGACAGCTTGCCGGATCGAGCGGCGATCGAGAAACAACTGAAAGAATGGTACGCGAAAACTTCGCCGAGCTATTTTTCGCTCGTATCGCGCCCGGGAATTTTGTTCGCAATGAAATTCCAGCCGCCAAAGCAACAGCCCTTACTTGTGACTCTCGCTTCGGCCGACAATCTCAAATCGGAAAAGGTTGTGATCGATCCAAATGTGCTCGACGCCAAAGGCACTACTGCGATCGATTGGTTCGTGCCATCGCTCGATGGCAAATATTTAGCTGTCTCACTTTCCAAAGGCGGCAGCGAAGACGGCACACTGCACTTTTACGAGACCGCAACGGGCAAGGCGCTGCCGGACACGATTGCACATGTGCAATATCCCACAGCAGGCGGCAGTGCCGCATGGAACGCCGATGGCACTGGAGTGTATTACACACGGTTTCCGCGAAAAGGCGAGCGACCGGAGGTCTGATCTAAATTTTTATCAGCAGATTTATTTTCATAAACTCGGCACGCCTGACACAAAGGACACTTATTCGATCGGCAAGGACTTCCCACGCATCGCCGAGATTGCGCTGCAGGCATCTCATGACGGCAAATACCTTCTCGCGACTGTTGCGAACGGCGACGGCGGGGATTTCGCCCATTATCTGCTCGGGCCAGACGGAACCTGGAAGCAGATCACGCAATTCAGCGACCAGATAAAACTCGCGCGGCTCGGTCGGGACAATGCGCTTTATCTGCTTTCACGCGCGAACGCGCCGCGCGGTAAAATCCTCCGGCTGCCGCTCGACACGCCCGATTTGAAAAAGGCTGTTGAGATCGTTCCGACCGGGCAAGCCGTGATCGAGCAAATCGTCCCGACCAGTGAGACCCTCTACGTTGGCGATTTGCTCGGCGGTCCTTCTCAAATCCGGCGTTTTGGTCTGAACGGTAAAGGCGAAACGATCATTCCGATCCCGGCGATATCGGCGGTGCAGGAAATGGTCGCCACGGACGACGGCGCACTTTTGTTCAGGAACGTCAGTTACACGGAGCCGGTGGCGTGGTTTCAGTGTTCGAAGAATAAAACCGAGCCTGCCAAGACTGCCCTGCGCAGCACTTCCCCAGTTTCATTTGCTGACATCGAAGTAACTCGCGAGTTCGCCACTTCAAAAGACGGCACAAAAATTCCGCTCAACATTCTTTGCAGGAAAGGAACGAAACGCGACGGGAAGAATCCGACGCTGCTGTACGGCTATGGCGGATACGGAATCAGCATGTCGCCGAATTTTGATTTTACCAGAAGACTTTGGTTCGACCGCGGCGGCGTGTATGTGGTGGCAAATATTCGCGGTGGTGGCGAGTACGGCGAAGAGTGGCACAAGGCCGGTAACCTCACGAAAAAGCAAAACGTGTTCGATGATTTCGCGGCCGCCGCCGAATACTTGATCAAAGAAAAATATACGCGCCCGGAAAAACTCGCGGTCCAGGGTGGAAGCAACGGCGGTCTCCTGATGGGCGCGATGATCACGCAGCATCCTGATTTGTTCCGCGCAGTGGTTTCGTCGGTCGGAATTTACGACATGCTTCGCGTGGAACTTGCGCCGAATGGCGCTTTCAACGTAACCGAGTTCGGCACAGTGAAAGATCCGGACCAATTCAAGGCGCTTTACGCCTATTCGCCGTATCATCATGTGGTCGATGGAACGAAATATCCGGCGGTGTTGATGATGACCGGCGCGAACGATGGGCGCGTCGCACCTTATCACTCGCGCAAAATGACGGCGCGATTGCTGGCGGCAAACAAATCGCAAAACCCGATCCTCCTACGAACCAGCACAAGCGCCGGCCACGGGATCGGCACCGCTTTGAGTGAGCGCATCAAACAATTGGCCGACATTTATGCGTTTCTCTTTGCGCAGCTTGGGATGAACCAAATGACGAAATCCGAGTGACGAATGACGAAGGAACGACAAAGCCCGAATCGAGCAAAACCAAAAATCGCCCCACAAACGTCATTCTGAGCGCAGCGAAGAATGGAGCGAGCGGGGCGAGCGACATGGACTGCCAAGCCGCGCAGGGTAGCGGCGAGTGAATCGGGAGATGAACGAGTTCAATCTCTGATTAATTCTGAACGTAGAAATCGCCAGAGATGTTTCGCTTCGCTCAATTCGCCACAGGACGAATCCGCCGCGGCGGACATGACAGTGCGATCTATGGGAGGAGTTCTAGCTTCGCACTTTGTCATCAGTCACTGATTCGGATTTCGTCATTCGACATTCGTCATTAGGTCCGTTCTCACCTTGCGAAGGAAACTGCTGATCCTCGCCGCAGCGATTGCGATTTTTCTGCTGGTGGCGGCCGCCGTCAGCGTGGCCGTTTTCCACGGTCCGGCGTTCACGCGCTACATCGAGAGCGACGCTTTTCGCGTAGCCATGGAGCAGGAGACAGCCAAAGGACTGCATTTTCCTGCCAGCCATTACGCCCCGATCCGACGAATCGGCGCATTAACCGCGCAAAGCGACCGTCTTGAAGCGAACAACGGTCAAAAGGCGATGAAGTCACTCGATGCTCACGGCATTACCGCGGTATTCGATCCGTTAGGCGTCTTGCTGCGACAATGGCGATTTACCGATGTGCGCGTGCAATCGGGCGACGTCGAGATTCAAATTTACGAACCGACTGCTGAACCGGTACCAGCCAAGCCGTGGTTCGCGATTTTTTTGCCGAACAGAGTTTACCTGGAGAAGATCGAGTCGGACAACGCCAACATCACGTGGCGATTTCGCGGCGAGCGCGCGGGTTTTTTTGAAACACAGCTGCTCATCACCCCGCACGGGCGCGATTTCGATTACGTTGCAACGGGCGGCAAACTGAAAATGGCGCTAATTCCCGATCTTGATCTTCGCCGCGTACACGTCCTGATCACGAAAAAGTTGTTGACGCTGTATGATCTCGATCTCGCATCCGATTCGGCCGGAGACGGAAGCGTTCGAGTTCAGGGAAAAGCGGGGCTCGGCGAGGACAAAAGTGTCGACGTCAAAGCAAGCTACGATCGCGTGGCAATTCGGCCCTGGCTTCCCGCGGAATGGGGACGAAGTCTGACCGGCAACGCTTCAGGAGACCTTCACTGGACGGGAAAAGATCCGAAGCTTGAAACCTCCTCCGGCGAAGGATCGTTGCGCATTCGAGACGGTCGAATCGATGATGTTCCGCTGTTGCAAAAGCTGGCTGAACTTTCCCGGAAAAGGTCTTTCGAACGTCTCGATCTGAATGAATGTTCGCTCAAAGTTGCGTGGCATTATCCGGAGATCGACATCACGGACATTATCATCGAAGAGCAAGGTAAATTCCGGATCGACGGCGAAATTTCTATCAACGGCTGCTCGTCTCAGGGGCACCCTGAACCTGGGGCTCACGCGTGAATATCTGGATTGGCTCCCGAATCCTGAAGAAGTATTTAACCGGCACTCGAATGGCTATCTATGGACGAACGTCCATCTATCCGGCACGATTGATGACCCGGTGCAAGACCTGAGCCCGCGCATCATTGAACTTTTCAAAGAATCGCCCGGCGCTTATCTGCAGCTGATGTTTCGCCAGTTCGGAGATTGGCTGAAGAAAACGTTTGGAGGCGATTAATAGCGCTTTAGTAACCGATCAAACCCTGCTCCTCGCAGCCTCAGCCAGTGGGGGCACTCTTTAGATGTGAAGGCTCAAGAGGTTGTTCATGCTCAAGTTGAGTTTTGAGATGGGCGGGTGGTGGTCGAGAGCGGAGTGAGGTCGGTGCCAGTTGTAGTGATGCAAGAAGGAGAGCAAATGCGCAGCGCGCACGGTGGAGTGCTGGTAAGAGCGGGCGTAGGCCCATTCGCGCAAGGAGGTCTGGATGAAGCGCTCGGCCTTGCCGTTAGTGCGGGGGGTATAGGGGCGGGTGAAGAGATGGCGCAGTCCAGCCGCGCGGCAAGCTTGAGCCAGGAGTTTAGAGATGTAGCAGGCGCCATTGTCGGTCATGATGCTTTGGACCTCGATGCCCAGGGAGCGGAAGTAAGCCAGCGCGGCATGAAGGAATTTGATGGCACTGTGCTGACCTTCATCGGGCATGATGCGGGCGAAGGCGATACGGGAAGCATCGTCGATAGCGACATGGACGTATTCCCAGCCTGCGCCGCGGACTTCGTCGCGGCGGTTGCCGGTGACGCGGTGGCTGGGCCGCTCGATGCGAGCGAGCTTTTTGATATCGAAGTGGAGGAGCTCACCGGGTGTCGCTCGTTGGTAGCGGTGCACGGGCGGAGGAGGCTCCAGCAGCGCAAGGCGGTGGAGAGCGTGGTGGCGCAGGATCCGCGAGACCGTCGCCTTGGAGAGCCCGCACTGGCGCGCGATCTGGAAGCCTGGCAGGCGCAGCCGGCGCAGAGAGAGGACCACGGCGACCTGTGCGGGCGGCGTCTGCTTTGGGCTTTTGTGCGGTCGCGAAGAGCGATCACGCAGGCCGACGCTGCCGTGCGCGCGGAAGCGGGCGAGCCATTTGCGCACCGTGCGCTCGGAGACGCCAGCCTCCGCCGCGACGAGCTTGGCCGGGAGATGATCATCGGTAATGCGGCGCACAACGGCCTCTCGACCACGCGGGGTAAGTCGGGCATTATGATGAACGTTCATGTCGAGGTGAGGGTTGAAGATGAGGATGCACAGCCGCAATCTCTCAGCTCTTCCTCGCATGAACAATGTCCTGAAACTTCACATCTAGAGAAGGCCCGCTACACACGTACCCAGCTTTCCGGAATCACGCGCGCTGTGAATCGCCTTTTTAAAATGCCGGTCATACTTCTGTTTCGCCACGGCGATACCCTCACTGTTTCCGTCATCAATCGCCGACTCCACAAGCGGGATGAATCCAGGGATGTCCTCGAAAAAGTCACGCTCATCAAAGATATTCGGTTCGCCAATCCGCACCGCGCTCATATCGAAATCTTGTTCGATCTTTCTTTCGCTGTGCTTCAGAGAAAGTACGCCTTCACTAATTTCGTCGCGCTTCACAGAGCGTGGCAGGAAACGCTCGATATTCAGTCGCTTAACAAACGCTTCTTTGTTGAAGTGCGGAACTGGTTCTATTGGGCACGTCTTCACGCGCAGTTCCCGGCGGGCGCTACAAAGGATTCCGATAAACGGGATTCCGAGGCGCTCATTCGTTTACTCACCCGCCTTATCTTTTGTTGGTTTCTGCGCGAGAAAGGCTTGCTTCATGGCGACCTATTCGAGCCTCGGCGGATTGAAGCTCTGCTCCGTGATTGGCGAGCAATTGATGCCGACAGCGATCAGCGTGGCCGCTATTACAAAGCGATTCTGCAAAATCTCTTTTTCGCGACACTTGCGACACCTGTTAACGAGCGGCAGTTTCGATCAGCCCGTTCTTACAAGGGCCGTAACAAACATTACGGCGACCAACGTTATTTCCGGCACGTCAATCTCTTCGTCGAAAAGGCGCCTGTAGAGGAATTGTACAAGGGCATTCCGTTTCTGAACGGTGGGTTGTTCGAAAACCTGGATGAATTCCCGAGTGAAGACAACGACCTCAAAGCCGAGATCCGCGTCGATGGATTCTCTGACGTTCCATTAAAGCAACCGCTGGTTCCTGATTTTCTTTTTTTCGGCGACGAACGCCGTGTGCCCGAAATCGCGGAATTGTTAGGCGAAGCATCCGCGCCCAAAGCGCGAGGTCTTCTAAACATTTTTCGCGATTACAAGTTCACGATCGAAGAGAACACACCTTTAGAACAGGACATCGCGCTCGATCCAGAGTTATTGGGTCGAACGTTCGAGAACCTCCTCGCAGCGGTGAACCCTGAAAGTGGCACCGTAGCACGCAAATCCACTGGTTCTTACTACACTCCTCGTGAAATCGTTCATTACATGGTTGAGGAAGCGCTTGTCCGCTTCTTGCTTGGGGCGCTCGCAAAAAGCCAATCAGACGAGAGTTTGGAAGAAAAGTTGCGTGAACTTGTATCTGAAGCCGAGCCGTCGCACCGATTGAAGCGAGAAGCTCAACGAATTGTCGGATTAATCGGGCAACTCCGAATCCTAGACCCGGCGTGCGGATCGGGCGCTTTCCCCATGGGCTTGCTCCAGTTACTCGTCCACGTGTTGCGGAAACTCGATCCGAATAACGAGCATTGGAAGGCGATAAAACTTCAAGCGTTGCCTCCCGAGATGCGCGAGAAAGCAACGGCGGTTTTTGAAGGCGAGTCGTTTGATTACAGCCGAAAACTGGAACTCATCAAAGACTGCATTCACGGCGTCGATATTCAACCAACTGCGATTCAAATTTGTAAGCTTCGCTTCTTTCTTTCCTTGGTCATCGAACAGCAGGATGCGCATGTACGTCCGCTGCCTAACCTAGAGGTTAAGTTTGTGTGTGCGAACTCGTTGATCGGACTACGCCGGCCGAAGGATTGGGAATTATTTCAACACCAAATCGAACCTAAAGAACGCGCTCTGCTCGAAGTGCGATCACGTTTCTTTTTCGCTGAAACCAAGAAGGAGAAAGACGCCTGCAAGGTAGCTGACCGCAAACTCCGACGCGAACTAAGTGAATTTATCGAAGGCATTGGCGGCAGCACCGCGAAGCATCTTGCTTCTGCCGTTGCGTCCTGGGACCCGTATCACGGTGACCACCGGGCAGATTACTTCGATCCCGAATCGATGTTTGGCGTCTCGGTGGGGAAATCAGTTCAGCCCGCGACGACAACTCTCGGCGGGAGCTTCAGCGCGATCGCAATCGACGAGTTAACGCCCTATGCAACTTCCGAGGCGGGATTCGACATAACTATCGGCAATCCGCCGTATGTCCGGGCCGACAAGCAAAGCGAATGGAATCGCTACCAACGTCAGCAAATTCTGGCGAGCGCCCAGGACCAGACATTATGGGAAAAGTGGGACCTATTCGTTCCGTTCATTGAGCGGAGCTACAAGCTGCTACGTCCTGGAGGTGTTAGGACCATGATTGTCTCGGATGCGTTCAGTCATTCCAAATATGCGCAGAAGCCGCAGAACTGGTTTCTCAAGCACGCCCGCATACTTCGCCTCGACTTTTGCAGCAATGTCCAAATTTTCGACGCTGCTGTTCGAAACATTATCTATTTCTTCCAGCGTGCAGACGGCGCAAACTGGAAGCCCGAACGTCGCGTTCATCACGAAACGTTTGGAGAAGTAACAGTGTTACCGACCGACGAGCAGACAAGGCAACATATCGCGCATTTTTTCCAGAGTCTGCGTCTAGCTTTTCGTTCGCCATACCTGCGGTCAGACTTCCGGATATCTGTTACATAAGTTATGGATTGCGGCCGGGCAGTGATGAAACAGTCGCCAAGGGAGCCTTCGTCTGACCGATGTGGTATCCAAAAGTCGAGACAAACGTCATCCAAAGCCATACATCGACGCCAAAGACGTCTTTCCTTACGTATACATCCAATCGCGATGGTTAGAATGGGGCACCGAGCGGGCGCCAGCTTTGTTCGCGCGGCAGACGTTTCCGGAAACTGTACGCTGCCCCTGAGAAAATTATGGCGGTTAAAGTATGCGGAGAAAACATCCGCTGCGCGTTCGACGACACGAATGTGTACCACAATGATTCCTTGATAGCTTTTGTTCCTTGGCATTCTCTGGAGGGCGTTCGCAACAACTCAATTAAGAAAATCGCTCGTTATCGAGGTGAGAAACCGCCACGGGCTGATTTACCGCAGCGTCAACAACTGGAAGCTGCTAGTCGACGATTTGAGATGAAATACTTGTTAGGCGCTATGAACTCACGTGTCGCTCGGGATTATTTGCGGCGAAACCGGCGAAGTAATGTTCAACTCTATCCAGACGATTGGAAAAAACTCCCGATCCCCGACGTGCCTGCCAAACAGCAGGAATCAGTTGTGCAGGTTGTGATCTCATCCTCGCGCTGAAACGCTATTTTCAATCGCACCCCGGAGCAATACACCGCCCGCGATACCGTGCTGTTAGAGTTTCTGGAGAACATTAATGACGCGCTAGTCCGCCAACTTTATACGCCTGACGAAATTCGCGCACGCAATCTTGATTTTTTCGCTCTACGAAAGAGGCGCGGTTGCCTTCTATAACGTCGGTTCGTAATGCCACCGAGCTTTCGAATGTTCGGAACAGTCTCGAGGGTGCAGCGGATATTAACTCGCCGCTTCGCGCGGCTCTCTTTGATCTCGGCTCGCTCGACGTTACCGAGAAAGCTGCTGCGGCAGTATGACGGCAGTGGCTTCGGAGCTTCGCCTCGCCGCGGTGCAAGTCTGTGGCTACCGAGCTTTTCCGGTTCCGATTGCGTTTCAGTTGGCGCGTCACGATGGGGCTGGCAAGCCACTCGGGAAAGGACGGAACCTTTTGCTGTTTGGTGAGAACGGCAGCGGTAAATCTTCTTTCGGCAAAGCGATTCGCGATTTTCTCGATTACAAAACCACGGCGAACGCGTTCGACGGTACAAATATCGCTTCACTCAGCCTCCACGAACCGATCGCGCGCGACCCTCAGGTTCGATGACCCAGCGATAGATCCGCTCGTTTGGAACCCAACGCAGCGCGATGTGGCACATCGCGAGTTTATCGACATGGCAAGGTCGTGTGGCTGGTTGGATTACCGCGTTGTTCGAAAGATCGCGCAAATCGAAAAAGCGGAGGCATCAGAAGTATTTCTACCTCTCGTCGAAGAAATCGTTTCAAGGTGTCCGCGAACTTTGGGATCAGTAGAAACCTTTGGGCAGGCTTGGGCGAACATCACTGCCGCCGCGAAGACAAATTCTACGCGGACTTACGCCCGGCGTCATGAGGTTGATCAGGTTGAAGAAAGCATTAAACGATTCAACGATTCCTTGGAGGCTTTTCTGGAAAAGGTACAATCGCGGGCCAACGAGTTGCTGAAAGCCTTCAATCTGTTGATGATGCTGGTTCTCCAATGGATTAGGGGAGCAAGATATAGCTCAAGAGCCCGTCGAGGAAAGTTTTCGGTGGGCTCAATACAGCTCAAATTAATTGATCGAGGGCGAGATCCGCTGAAAAATGCATCGGAATTTCTTAACGAAGCGCGACTCACTGCGGTTGGTCTATGTTTATACCTCGCCGGATTGTCAGAAAGCATTCCGCCAAGGCGGGCAGACGGGAGCACATATCCGCGATTATTGATCTTGGATGATGTGCTTTTGAGCCTTGACATGGCTCATCGTAG